>NZ_JBITTC010000009.1:0-293738 GCF_044541565.1 Streptomyces sp. NPDC085596
CGGCGGTTCCGACTCTATCAGATCCTTTCGGCGTCTGATTCCCAGTCAGAGGGGGTTGTCTTCCCGGCCCGCTGGGCCGTTCCGACGTCTCAAACCTTAGCCGATCAACCCCGGCAGTTCCTAATCGGGCTGCCGAGCCCATTCGAATTGAATTCGGACGTACCGAAAGCAATCCCGAACGGGAGAGTCGAGCTGGTGGTTGGAGTGCCGCTGTCGCGGCGGAGGTGCCACCACAGAACCGTTACGGCTCCGGGGCAGACCAAGGACTCTACGGATCGGCCATGTGGGTGTCAACCCGTGCTGTCAAGATTTTTTCCGCCGGGCGACGGCCGGGCGGACGCAGTGGGGCCCCTCGACCGGTGTCGAGGGGCCCCACTGCAGGTCAGAGCGTCGTGGATCAGACCTCGACGACGACCGGGAGGATCATCGGGCGCCGGCGGTAGGTGTCCGAGACCCATTTACCGAGCGTCCGCCGGATCAGCTGCTGCATCTGGTGGGGCTCCACGACGCCGTCCTGGGCCGACCGCTCCAGCGATTCCGTGATCTTCGGGAGGACCTCCGCGAAGGCCGCGTCCTCGATACCGGAACCGCGGGCCTGGATGTGCGGGCCGCCCGTGATCTTGCCGGTGGACGCGTCCATCACGACGAAGACCGAGATGATGCCCTCGTCCCCGAGGATCTTGCGGTCCTTCAGCGCGGGCTCGCGCACATCACCGACGGAAAGGCCGTCGACGTAGACGTAGCCGGCCTGGACCTTGCCCGCGATCTTCGCCTTGCCCTCGACCAGGTCGACGACGACGCCGTCCTCGGCGATGACGATCCGGTCGTGCGGGACACCGGTCGCGGCACCCAGCTCGGCGTTGGCGCGCAGGTGGCGCCATTCGCCGTGGACCGGCATGAGGTTCTTCGGGCGGCAGATGTTGTAGAAGTACAGCAGCTCGCCCGCGGACGCGTGGCCCGAGACGTGCACCTTGGCGTTGCCCTTGTGCACGACGTTGGCGCCCCAGCGGGTCAGGCCGTTGATCACGCGGTAGACCGCGTTCTCGTTGCCGGGGATGAGGGACGAGGCCAGGATGACCGTGTCGCCCTCGACGATACGGATCTGGTGGTCCCGGTTGGCCATGCGGGACAGCGCCGCCATCGGCTCGCCCTGGGAACCCGTGCAGACCAGGACGACCTTGTCGGCCGGGAGGTCGTCCAGCTGCTTGACGTCGACGACCAGGCCCGCCGGGACCTTCAGGTAGCCGAGGTCCCGCGCGATGCCCATGTTGCGGACCATGGAGCGGCCGACGAAGGCGACCTTGCGGCCGTACTTCTGGGCGGTGTCCAGGATCTGCTGGATGCGGTGCACATGGCTGGCGAAGCTCGCCACGATGATGCGGCTGTGCGCACCGGCGAAGACGTTGTCCAGCACGTTGGAGATGTCGCGCTCGGGCGGGACGAAGCCGGGTACCTCGGCGTTCGTGGAGTCCGAGAGGAGGAGGTCGATGCCCTCCTCGCTCAGCCGCGCGAAGGCGTGCAGGTCGGTGAGACGGCCGTCCAGCGGGAGCTGGTCCATCTTGAAGTCACCGGTGTGCACGACCATGCCGGCCGGGGTACGGATGGCGACCGCGAGGGCGTCCGGGATGGAGTGGTTGACCGCGACGAACTCGAGGTCGAAGGGGCCGATCCGCTCGCGGTCGCCCGCCTCCACCTCCAGGGTGTACGGGCGGATGCGGTGCTCCTGGAGCTTGGCCTCGATCAGCGCGAGGGTCAGCTTGGAGCCGATCAGCGGGATGTCCGGCTTCTCGCGCAGCAGGTACGGGACCGCGCCGATGTGGTCCTCGTGGCCGTGCGTGAGGACGATGCCGTCGATGTCGTCGAGGCGGTCCCGGATGGACGAGAAGTCCGGCAGGATCAGGTCGACTCCGGGCTGCTCCTCCTCGGGGAAGAGCACGCCGCAGTCGACGATCAGGAGACGGCCGTCGTACTCGAAGACCGTCATGTTCCGGCCGATCTCGCCGAGACCGCCGAGCGGGGTGACCCGCAGGGCTTCCTTGGCGAGTGGCGGCGGGGGGGCCAGTTCAGGGTGCGGATGACTCAAAAGACTCTCCTGACCACACGCGCCACATACCTGGGGCACATGGCGCGCATGACGTTCAGTGCGTGCGGTTGTCGTAAGGGGGTTGCGGGCACCGGTGGCCCGCTATGCGGTTGTGTACTGCAGTTGTATGGCTCGGATGGTGCTGAAGTCTGTTGTCAGAGCTGTACCCCGCCGGCGGCAAGATCGATCTTGAGCTGGGCGATCTCCTCCGGGGAGCACTCGACCATGGGGGCGCGCAGGGGTCCTGCGGGCAGGCCCTGGAGGGCGAGCGCGGCCTTGGTGGTCATGACGCCCTGGGTGCGGAAGACACCGGTGTAGACCGGGAGCAGCTTCTGGTGGATCTCGGCGGCCTTGACGACGTCGCCCGAGGTGTAGGCGTCCACGAGGGCGCGCAGGTCGGGGGCGACGAGGTGGCCCACGACCGAGACGAAGCCGACGGCGCCGACGGAGAGCAGGGGGAGGTTCAGCATGTCGTCGCCGGAGTACCAGGCGAGGCCGGAGCGGGCGATGGCCCAGCTGGCGCGGCCGAGGTCGCCCTTGGCGTCCTTGTTGGCGACGATCCGGGGGTGCTCCGCGAGGCGGACCAGGGTCTCGGTGCTGATCGGGACGCCGCTGCGGCCGGGGATGTCGTAGAGCATCACCGGGAGGCCGGTGGTGTCGGCGACGGCCGTGAAGTGGCGGTACAGGCCCTCTTGCGGGGGCTTGTTGTAGTACGGCGTGACGACCAGGAGCCCGTGGGCGCCGTCGCGTTCGGCCTGGCGGGCCAGTTCGAGGGTGTGGTGGGTGTCGTTGGTGCCGACTCCGGCCACGATGCGGGCGCGGTCTCCGACCGCTTCCACGACGGCTCGTACGAGGTCCGATTTCTCCGCGTCGCTGGTGGTGGGTGACTCGCCGGTGGTGCCGTTGACGATCAGGCCGTCGTTGCCTGCGTCCACCAGGTGGGCGGCGAGCCGCTGCGCGCCGTCGAGGTCGAGTGCGCCGTCCGCCGTGAAGGGCGTGACCATGGCGGTGAGGACCCGCCCGAAGGGGGTCTGCGGAGTCGAGGTCGGAGCCATGGGTGACACGCTACTCGGTACTCGATCCATGGTCTGCCCGTGGGGTGGCGGGAAAGTCAGGACAAACTCGCGACGAACAAGGAGCCCGGCACTGCCTGCTCGGGGGTTCAAGCAGTGCCGGGTCCGTTTGATCAGGCTAGATGAACTTCTCTAAATGCCGCAATACGGACACTTCGGGAGGTAGATCCGTACATCCGTTCCGCGCGGGGAACAGGGCTTCGTTACGGGGCCACCCGGCCGTTGGCGTTGAAGGCGGCGTGGGTGAGCGGCATCAGACGGGCCCATTCGGCCTCCATCTTCTCGCCCACCATCTCGATCTCCCGCTGCGGGAAGGACGGCACCTTGGCCAGCTCGTGCTGGGTGCGCAGGCCCAGGAAGTGCATCAGGGAGCGGGCGTTGCAGGTGGCGTACATCGAGGAGTACAGGCCGACCGGGAGGGCCGCGCGGGCGACCTCGCGGGCGACGCCCTCGGCGAGCAGCTTCTGGTAGGCGGCGTACGCCTGCTCGTAGGACTCCGTCAGGGTGTCGCGCACCGCGTCGTACTGGGCGGGGCTGCCCTCGACGAAGACGTACTTGCCCGGGCGACCCTCCTGTACGAGCTTGCGGGAGGTGTCGGGGACGTAGAAGACCGGCTGGAGCTCCCGGTAACGGCCCGATTCCTCGTTGTACGACCAGCCCACGCGGTGTCGCATGAACTCGCGGAAGACGAAGATCGGGGCGCTGATGAGGAAGGTCATCGAGTTGTGCTCGAACGGGCTGCCGTGCCGGTCCCGCACCAGGTAGTTGATCAGGCCCTTGGAGCGCTCGGGGTCCTTCTGCAGCTCGTCCAGGGACTGCTCGCCCAGGGTGGAGACTCGGGCGGCGAAGAGGACATCGCTGTCCGACGCGCTGGATTTCACCAGCTCGACGGTGACATCGCTACGGAGCGTGAGCGGCTCGGGGGTGGTCACAAAGGTCCTTCCATCACTTCTGCGGTTTGCGCCCACCATACGGGGCACGCGCACCGGTCAGAGCAACACCTCACCTCAAAGATCGCATCCAGCGGTTTTCCGGACATGGGCACCTTTTCTGTCACTCGGTCGTCTGAAGGGGTGAGGTCGCTCCGGTGAGGCATCTGCCGTCTCCCGCGAGCTGCCCGTACACCCCGGAAGGAGATCCACCCCCGATGTTCCGTCGTCGTGAGCCCGTACCCTTCGCCTTCATCGCCGAGGCCGACAGGTTCCGCGGCAATGTCACTCCCCCACCCCGGCAGCGGGCGTCCCGCGGTGAGATGGCCGGGCGCGGGCTGCTCGTGCTGACCCTCGTCGCCGGGATAGTCGGCGCGCTCGTCGTCGGCATGCCCGCGCTGTCCACTCCGTCGGGGCCGCCGGCCGGGCAGTCGCAGGCGGCACCGGGGCACTGACCCTTCCGGACGCCCACGGCTGGTGAGCCTGACCACAGGCGGATAGCCTCACCGGGCACAAGCCCGTGCGAGGACCTTGCGAGGAACAGCCGTGCCCCTGCCCTTCCTGACGGCCGACCGCACTTTCGAGGCGGCCGACGAGAGCTCGCTGCCGTACGACGACCGGGACCGCTGGCGGCGCCCGTACCGCCCCGGCCCGTGGCGGGTGGGCGGGGCGGCGCTGGGGCTGCTGTTCTCCTCGTTCGTGCTGTTCGGGGCCGTGCTCACCGCCCTGACCGGTACCACGGCCTCCGCCGGGCTCACCTTCGTGGCCTCGCTGGCGATCATCCTCAGCGCGCTGCGGGTGCTGCGCATGGGCGTCTGGGTGAGCCCGCACGGCCTGCGCCAGGTCGGCTTCCTCGTGACGCGTACGGTGCCCTGGCCGCGGGTCGTCTCGCTGCGGACGGCGCAGCAGCCGGTGCGCTGGCTGGGGCTGCCCCGCACCGTGCAGGGTCAGGCGCTGACACTGGTCCGCGACGACCTCGCCCCCGACGACACTGCCCCGCTGCTGACCACGCACACCCTGGACTTTCTGAACCGCCCGGCCGGGTTCGACCTGGCCTCCGACACGATCGAGGCGTGGGCCGCGGAGTACCGGCGCGGCTGAGACCGTACGCATACGCCGAAGGGGCCGCTCCGCGACAGCGCGGGCGGCCCCTTCGGCGTATGCGGGGTCAGGCGGGGATGTGCCGGCCGTCGTGCAGGGCGATGGCGCGCTGCATCGTCCTGCGGGCTCGCGGGGTGTCGCGGGCGTCGTGGTAGGCGACGGCGAGCCGGAACCAGCTGCGCCAGTCATCCGGGGCGGCCTCGGTCTCGGCCTTGCGCCGGGCGAACACCTCGTCGGCCGAGTCGCGGTCGATCCGGCCCTCCGGGGTGCGGCGCAGTTCGTCGACGGGCAGGCCGCCCTCGGCCTCCAGCTCGGCGGCGAGCTGGTTGGCCCGGCGGACGAACTGGGTGTTCTTCCAGAGGAACCAGACGCCGATGACCGGCAGGATCAGCACGGCCACACCGAAGGTGACGGTGAGGAGCGTGCCGGACTGGATGAGCATCACGCCCCGGCTGCCGACCAGGACGAAGTAGAAGACCAGGACGGCGGCCGTGACGAGGTAGGTGATCTTCGCGCGCATGAGGTAGGGGTACTCAGCCCAGGTCGAGGAAGTGTTCGAGGCCGAAGGTGAGGCCCGGAGCGGACCCCACGCGGCGCACACCGAGCAGGATGCCCGGCATGAAGCTGCTGTGGTGCAGCGAGTCGTGGCGGAGGGTGAGGGTCTCGCCCTCGCCGCCGAGCAGGACCTCCTGGTGGGCCAGGAGGCCGCGCAGCCGGACCGCGTGCACGGGCACGCCGTCCACGTCGGCGCCTCGCGCCCCGTCCAGCGCGGTGACCGTGGCGTCCGGCGCCGGGGCGAGGCCGGCCTGACGGCGGGCCTCGGCGATGAGCTGGGCGGTGCGGGTGGCGGTGCCGGAGGGGGCGTCCACCTTGTTGGGGTGGTGCAGCTCGACGACCTCGACGGACTCGAAGTACGGCGCGGCGATCTGCGCGAACTTCATGGTGAGGACGGCGCCGATGGAGAAGTTCGGGGCGATGAGCACGCCCGTCTCCGGGGACCGGTCGAGCCAGCCCCTCAGCTGCGCGAGGCGCTCGTCGGTCCAGCCGGTGGTGCCGACGACCGCGTGGATGCCGTGGCGCACGCAGAAGTCGAGGTTGCCCATGACCGAGGCGGGGGTGGTGAGGTCGACGGCGACCTGGGCACCGGCGTCCACCAGGGTCTCCAGCTTGTCGCCCCGGCCGAGGGAGGCCACCAGCTCCATGTCCTCGGCGGCCTCGACGGCCCGTACCGCCTCGGACCCGATGCGGCCGCCTCCGCCGAGGACCGCCACGCGCAGCTTGCTCATCTCTTCGTTTCCTTACCGCAGTTGAGGTGCCGGGTGGGTCAGGCGACCGCGTCGTGCAGCCGGGCGGCCTGCTTGTCCTTCAGCGGGCCTATGACCGACAGCGACGGGCGCTGTCCCAGGATGTCGCGGGCGACCGAACGGACCTCGTCCGGGGTCACCGCGGCGATCCGGGTCAGCATCTCGTCCACGGACATCTGCTCGCCCCAGCACAGCTCGCTCTTGCCGATACGGTTCATCAGCGCGCCGGTGTCCTCCAGCCCGAGCACGGTGGAGCCCCGGAGCTGGCCGATGGCGCGGTTGATCTCGTCGTCGGTGAGGCCGTGCTCGGCGACCTGGTCGAGTTCGTCCCGGCAGAGCTTCAGTACGTCGGTGACCTGGCTCGGGCGGCAGCCCGCGTACACCCCGAACAGGCCGCAGTCGGCGAAGCCGGAGGTGTAGGAGTACACGCTGTAGGCCAGGCCGCGCTTCTCCCGGACCTCCTGGAAGAGCCGGGAGGACATGCCGCCGCCGAGGGCGGTGTTGAGCACGCTCATGGCCCAGCGGCGGTCGTCGGTGCGGGCGAGGCCGGGCATGCCGAGGATGACGTGCGCCTGCTCGGTCTTGCGGCCGACCAGCTCGACGCGGCCCGCGGTGCGGATGGTGCGGCTGCCCTCGCGCGGGGCGATGGGCAGGGCGCCGGTGTCGCGCAGGGCGCCCGAGTTCTCGAAGGCCGCGCGGACCTGGCGGACGACCTTGGCGTGGTCGATGTTGCCGGCGGCCGCGACCACGAGGTGGGTCGGGTCGTAGTGCTTCTTGTAGAAGCGGCGGATGCGGTCGGCGGTGAGGGCGTTGACGGTGTCGACCGTGCCGAGGACCGGGCGGCCCAGGGCGTTGTCGCCGAACATGGTGTGCGCGAACAGGTCGTGCACACAGTCGCCGGCGTCGTCCTCGGTCATGGCGATCTCTTCGAGGATCGCGCCGCGTTCGACGTCGACGTCCTCCTCGCGGATCAGCGAGCCGGTCAGCATGTCGCACACCACGTCGATGGCGAGCGGCAGATCGGTGTCGAGCACGCGTGCGTAGTAGCACGTGTACTCCTTGGCCGTGAACGCGTTCATCTCGCCGCCGACCGCGTCGATCGCGGCGGAGATGTCCAGGGCGGAGCGCTTGTCGGTGCCCTTGAAGAGCAGGTGCTCCAGGTAGTGGGTGGCGCCGTTCAGCGCCGGCGTCTCGTCACGGGAGCCGACGTGCGCCCAGATGCCGAAGGTGGCCGAGCGCACGGAGGGCAGCGTCTCGGTGACGATGCGCAGGCCGCCGGGGAGGGTGGTCCTGCGGACGGTGCCGATGCCGTCTCTGCCCTTGATGAGGGTTTGGGTACGGGCGACGGCCCGCGCCTCCGAGGAGGTGCGGGCCGTCGCCTGGAAGCTACGGGACGTCACTGGTCGGCGTCGTCCTTCTTCGTCTCGTCCGAACCGTCCTCGCCCTCGACCACGGGGATCAGGGAGAGCTTGCCGCGGGAGTCGATCTCGGCGATCTCGACCTGGACCTTCTGGCCCACACCGAGGACGTCCTCGACGTTCTCCACGCGCTTGCCGCCGGCGAGCTTGCGGATCTGCGAGATGTGCAGCAGACCGTCCTTGCCGGGGAGCAGGGAGACGAACGCGCCGAAGGTGGTGGTCTTCACGACCGTACCCAGGTAGCGTTCGCCGACCTCGGGCATCGTCGGGTTGGCGATGCCGTTGATCGTGGCACGGGCGGCCTCGGCGGACGGTCCGTCCACCGCGCCGATGTAGATCGTGCCGTCGTCCTCGATCGTGATGTCGGCGCCCGTGTCCTCCTGGATCTGGTTGATCATCTTGCCCTTGGGGCCGATGACCTCACCGATCTTGTCGACCGGGATCTTGACCGTGATGATCCGCGGGGCGTTCGGGGACATCTCGTCGGGCCGGTCGATGGCCTCCATCATCACGTCGAGGATGTGGAGACGGGCGTCGCGGGCCTGCTTGAGGGCCGCGGCCAGGACGGAGGCCGGGATGCCGTCCAGCTTGGTGTCGAGCTGGAGGGCGGTCACGAAGTCCTTCGTGCCGGCGACCTTGAAGTCCATGTCACCGAAGGCGTCCTCCGCACCGAGGATGTCGGTGAGGGTGACGTAGTGCGTCTCGCCGTCGGCCTGCTCGGAGATCAGGCCCATGGCGATACCGGCGACGGGGGCCTTGAGCGGCACACCGGCGTTCAGCATCGACATGGTGGAGGCGCAGACCGAGCCCATGGACGTCGAACCGTTGGAGCCGAGGGCCTCGGACACCTGACGGATCGCGTACGGGAACTCCTCGCGCGTCGGCAGCACCGGCACGAGCGCGCGCTCGGCGAGGGCGCCGTGGCCGATCTCGCGGCGCTTCGGCGAACCGACGCGGCCGGTCTCGCCGACGGAGTACGGCGGGAAGTTGTAGTTGTGCATGTAGCGCTTGCGGGTCACCGGGGAGAGGGTGTCCAGCTGCTGCTCCATGCGGAGCATGTTCAGGGTGGTGATGCCCAGGATCTGGGTCTCGCCACGCTCGAACAGCGCCGAGCCGTGCACGCGCGGGATGGCCTCGACCTCGGCGGCGAGCGTACGGATGTCCGTGACGCCGCGGCCGTCGATGCGCTTCTTCTCCTTGATCACGCGCTCGCGGACCAGCTGCTTGGTCAGCGAGCGGTAAGCGGCGGAGATCTCCTTCTCGCGGCCCTCGAACTTCGGCAGGAGCTTCTCGGCGGCGAGCGCCTTGACGCGGTCCAGCTCGGCCTCGCGCTCCTGCTTGCCCGCGATGGTGAGGGCCTGGGCCAGCTCCGGCTGGACGGCCTTCTTCAGCGCCTCGTACACGTCGTCCTGGTAGTCCAGGAAGACCGGGAACTCGCCCTCGGGCTTCGCGGCCTTGGAGGCGAGGTCGGCCTGGGCGCGGCACAGCACCTTGATGAAGGGCTTGGCGGCCTCGAGACCGGCGGCGACGACCTCCTCGGTCGGCGCCTCGGCACCGCCCTCGACCAGCTTGATCGTCTGGTCGGTGGCCTCGGCCTCGACCATCATGATCGCCACGTCGCCGTCCTCCAGGACGCGGCCGGCGACCACCATGTCGAAGACGGCGTCCTCGAGCTCGGTGTGCGTCGGGAACGCGACCCACTGGCCGCGGATCAGCGCGACGCGGACGCCGCCGATCGGGCCGGAGAAGGGCAGGCCGGCCAGCTGCGTCGACGCGGACGCGGCGTTGATCGCCACGACGTCGTACAGGTGGTCGGGGTTGAGCGCCATGATCGTGGCGACGACCTGGATCTCGTTGCGCAGGCCCTTCTTGAAGGACGGGCGCAGCGGGCGGTCGATCAGGCGGCAGGTGAGGATCGCGTCCTCGGAGGGGCGGCCCTCGCGGCGGAAGAAGCTGCCGGGGATCTTGCCGGCGGCGTACATCCGCTCCTCGACGTCCACCGTGAGGGGGAAGAAGTCGAGCTGGTCCTTGGGGGCCTTGGAGGCGGTGGTGGCCGACAGCACCATGGTGTCGTCGTCCAGGTACGCCACGGCGGAGCCGGCGGCCTGCCTGGCCAGGCGGCCCGTCTCGAAGCGGATGGTGCGGGTGCCGAAGGAACCGTTGTCGATAACGGCCTCGGCGTAGTGGGTCTCGTTCTCCACTAGCGTTTTCTCCTCGTCTTCGTCCCGCTCGCCCGTGTGGCGGGGGGACGGTGGTGGGAGAAGCGCTCCGTCTGGTGCGGACCGGTCTTCGATCGAAGCACCCAGGGGATCACTTCCCCCCTGGGGGCCACTACCGAGGACCGGCGGCGGTGCGGTGCGCCTCTCCTCGTTCTGTGTCGTACGTGATGCGTTGTGCTAACACCCTACAAAGGGGGAGTGACAGTCCGCATGTTTCCGCCCTCGCGGCGAGCACGGCCGGCGGGCACGTACGGCAAAGGGAGCGGCTCCCGATCCGTCGGGAACCGCTCCCTCATGGCGACTTACTTGGCGCCGGCCGCACCGCGGCGGATGCCGAGGCGGTCGACCAGGGCGCGGAAGCGCTGGATGTCCTTCTTGGCCAGGTACTGCAGCAGACGGCGGCGCTGACCGACCAGGATGAGCAGACCACGGCGGGAGTGGTGGTCGTGCTTGTGGGCCTTGAGGTGCTCGGTCAGGTCGGAGATCCGGCGCGACAGCATGGCGACCTGGACCTCGGGGGAGCCGGTGTCGCCCTCCTTCTGGCCGAACTCGGCGATGAGCTGCTTCTTCGTAGCGGCGTCGAGAGACACTCGTACTCCTCATGATGGTGGCCACCGAGTGCCCCCGGTCTGAATCTCGGGGGAGCTTCCGTTACTCGGGAGGCGGGGACTCGCTGAGCGCGGCCTCCGGAGCGGAAGCTCCGGGGGTGCGTACACGAACGGCCGTCACTCAGGGTACCAGGGCCGTCCGGGCCCTCTTCACGGTGCCTAGCCGACCATCGAGCGTACGTCAGCGAGGACACCCAGCGTGGCCAGGCAGAGGGGGGCCAGGGCCAGCAGGACGGCACCCTCGGCGAGGTCGAGGAAGCGGCCCCAGAAGGGTGACAGACCCTTGCTCGGGACGATCAGGCCGATCGCGGTGACCAGTACGGCACCCACGGCGACGGCCGCCGTCAGCCAGGCGGTGCGCAGGTCGAGGGCGCCGCGGTCGTGGTGGAGCACGAAGTCGGTGAGGGCGTCGTGGGGCGGGTTCAGGGCGAGGCCGAGCAGCAGCAGCGCGATGGCGGCGAGGCCGGCGACCAGGACGCAGGACACCTGGGCGGTGTAGCGGAACAGGCGCGCGCGGATCAGCATGGCGAGGCCGGTGGTGAGCGCGAGGAGCTGGCCCCAGACGTTGTCGCAGAAGCCGAGGACGGCGGCGGAGGCGACGACCAGGGCCGCCGTGCCGCCGACGAGGCCGAGCAGCATCTCGTGCCCGCGCCGGGCCTGGGCGGCGACGAGGTCGGCGTCGAGCGGTGCGGCGTCGGCGCCCTGCGCGGTGTCCGGGTCGAAGGCGTCGTCGGTGGCGGAGTGCGGCGAGGCGTAGCCGATGGGCAGCCGGGCGAAGCGGGCGGAAAGGCCGGGCAGGAAGGCGACCAGGCCGATGGCGACGGGGGCGCACACGGCGGCGGTCGCGGTGGCGGAGGCGTTGGTGAGGAGGGCCACGAAGGTGGCGAGGGTGCCGACGGTCGCCAGGAAGGACGCGGCGACGAACGGGGCGTCCCCGCCCGGCGTGAGTGCCACCAGGGCGACCGAGGCGATCAGTACGGCCACGCAGCCGAGCATGAACTGGAGCTTGCCCGGGCCCTGTGCCGCCGGCGCCCCGATGACCCCGGAGCCCGCGATCATCAGCAGCGGCAGCGCGCCGAGGCCCACGGCGACGGCGGCGCCCCGGTCGCCGTACACCCGGGCGCGGACCCCGGCGAAGGCGGTGAGCAGGACGCCGAGGCCGCCGGCGATGACGCCGGGCAGACCGTGCATGTCGTGGCGTACGGGGTCGGCGTACCAGAGGACGAAGCCGGTCAGCAGGACGAGCAGGGCGCCGCCCGCGAGGCCCGCGACGCGCAGCAGGTCCTCGCTCCACAGGTGCCGGTCGCGGACGACGGCGGAGGCGACGGCGTCGGAGACGTCGTCGTAGACGGCGGGCGGCAGGGAGTCGGCGAAGGGGCGCAGGCTCAGCACCTCGCCGTCCAGGACACCTTCGTCGGCGAGGGTGCGGGCGCTGTCGAGCACGCGGCCGTCGCGACGGACCAGGTGGTAGCCGGCCGGGGTGCCGACCTCCTGGGTCTGGCCGGTCAGGCGCAGTATCTCGGGATAGATGTCGGCCACGGCGATGTCGACCGGGAGTGCCACGTCGATACGGCTGTCGGGTGCCACGACCGTGACCCTGCTGAATCCCGTAGCCGCTGTCGTACTCACCTTCACAGACCCCCTGTTCGCGGATGCGCACGCTGCGGGCGTCACCCTACCGGGACCCGCCGTCAGTGGTGACCAGTAGGATCGCCGGCAAGCGGAGGACGACCGTCGCCACGGGGGTGCCGGTGATCAACCGATCGTCCGTGCAGGAGGACTGACGCTCCGGTGAGCCAGCTCGTCATCAAGCGCCCGCCTCGCGCGCTGCCGCCCGAAGTGTCCGCGGACGAGGTGCAATTGGAGGCTCCTCCCGAGCTGCCGCGCGGGCAGCAGGAGGGCATGCTGATGCAGGTCCTGCCGACCCTCGGCATGGGCTCCTCCGTGGTGTTCTACTTCGCATCCCCGAACGCCCATCCGTTCATGCGGATCATGGGTGTGGTCATGCTCGTGTCCACGGCCGCGATGGTGGTCTCGCAGATCGTCCGGCACCGTCGCGGTACGCAAGGGCAAATGGCCGACGTTCGCCGTGACTACCTCCGTTATCTGGCCCAGACCCGGCGCACGGTGCGCAAGACCGCTCTTCGTCAGCGGGACGCGCAGCTCTATCTGCACCCCGCTCCGGAGCAGTTGTGGTCGCTGGTCGCCGAGGGCAGCCGGGTGTGGGAACGGCGGGTGGCGGACGAGGACTTCGGGCAGGTGCGGATCGGCCTGGGCCCGCAGCAGCTGGCCACTCCCCTGCTGGCGCCCCAGACCGCGCCCGTGGACGAGCTGGAGCCGCTGTGCGCCGGCGCCATGCAGCGTTTCCTGTCGGTGCACGGCCAGTTGGACGGGCTGCCGGTGGCGCTGTCGCTGCGCGCCTTCTACCACGTGACGGTCTCCGGCGATCAGGAGCGCGCCCCGTCCGCCGCGCGCGCCCTGGTGGCACAGGCGGCGACCCTGCACTCCCCCGACGACCTGGTCGTGGCCGTGGTGGCCTCGCGGGGCGCGGCGGAGCGCTGGGACTGGACGAAGTGGCTGCCGCACTGCCAGTTGCCGGGCCAGTTCGACGGTGCGGGCACCCGCAGGCTGTTCAGCGACGACCTCGGTGAGCTGGAGCAGTTGCTGGCCGGCCGGCTGGCGGAGCGGCCCCGGTTCAGCCGGGGCGGCCAGCCGCTGCTGGACCAGCCGCACATCCTGGTGGTGCTGGACGGCGGCATGGTGCCCCCGTCGTCGGTGTTCGCTGCGGCGGAGGGCCTGCAGGGCGTGACGATCGTGGAGGTCGTCCCCGGCGAGCTGGACACCCCGCGCGGTGACCTCTCCATCGTGGTGCGCCCGGAGCGGCTGCGGCTGGACTCCGGTGGCGACGTGGCCTTCGAGGGCACGCCCGACGGGCTGTCGCTGCCCGGCGCCGAGGCGCTGGCCCGCCAGCTCGCCCCGCTGCGGATGGGCGGCGGGGACGACGACGAACCGCTGCTCTCCAACCTCGACTTCACCGACCTGCTCGGCCTCGGGGACGCCGCCTCGGTGGACGTACGGCGCACCTGGCGGCCGCGCTCCATGTCGGAGCGGCTGCGGGTGCCGATCGGCGTCGGCGAGGACGGCCAGCCCGTGATGCTGGACCTGAAGGAGGCCGCGCAGGACGGCATGGGCCCGCACGGCCTGTGCGTGGGCGCGACCGGCTCCGGCAAGTCGGAGCTGCTGCGCACCCTGGTGCTGGGGCTCGCGGTCACGCACTCCTCGGAGACGCTGAACTTCGTCCTCGCGGACTTCAAGGGCGGCGCGACCTTCGCGGGCATGTCCCAGATGCCGCACGTCGCGGCCGTGATCACCAACCTCTCCGACGACCTCACCCTGGTCGACCGCATGGGCGACGCGATCCGGGGCGAACTCCAGCGCCGCCAGGAGCTGCTGCGGTCGGCGGGCAACTACGCCAACATCCACGACTACGAGAAGGCGCGCGCGGCGGGTGCCCCGCTGGAGCCGCTGGCCTCGCTCGTCCTGGTGATCGACGAGTTCAGCGAACTCCTGACCGCCAAGCCCGATTTCATCGACATGTTCATCCAGATCGGCCGGATCGGCCGCTCCCTGGGCGTGCATCTGCTGCTCGCCTCGCAGCGGCTTGAGGAGGGCCGGCTGCGCGGCCTCGACACGTATCTGTCGTACCGGGTGGGTCTGCGGACGTTCTCCGCGGCCGAGTCGCGGGCGGCGCTCGGCGTGCCGGACGCCTACCACCTGCCCTCCGTGCCCGGCTCCGGGTATCTGAAGTTCGGCACGGACGAAATGGTGCGCTTCAAGGCGGCGTACGTCTCGGGCGCGTACCGCGCGGGCGGGGCCGAGGTCACGCAGGGCAGCGCGCCCGTCGAGCGCCGCCCTGCGCGGTTCACAGCGCTGCCGGTGCCGATGGCGTACGCGGCGCCCGATCCGGCCGAGGAGCGGGAGCGGGCCGCCCGCGCGGAGGACGACGCGCTGGCGGACACGGTGCTGGACGTGGTCGTGCAGCGGCTCGACGGCCAGGGCGTGCCCGCGCACCAGGTGTGGCTGCCCCCGCTGGAGGAGGCGCCCGCGCTGGACCAGCTGCTGCCCGTGCTGTCGGTGTCGCCGGAGCGGGGTCTGCACGCGCCGGAGTACCCGCGCGCGGGCGCGCTCGCCGTGCCGCTGGGCCTGATCGACAAGCCCTTCGAGCAGAAGCGCGAGGTGCTGTACCGGGACTTCTCCGGCGCGGCCGGCCACATGATGGTCGTGGGCGGCCCGCAGTCGGGCAAGTCGACGCTGCTGCGCTCGCTGGTCGCGTCGTTCGCGCTGACCCACACCCCGCTGGAGACGCAGTTCTACTGCCTGGACTTCGGCGGCGGGGGCCTGGTCTCGCTGGCGGATCTCCCGCATGTGGGCGGGGTGGCGTCCCGGCTGGACCCGGAGCGGGTGCGCCGTACGGTCGCGGAGGTCGCGGGCATCCTCAACCGCCGTGAGCAGTTCTTCCGTACCAACGGCATCGACTCCGTCGCCACCTACCGCAGGCGCCGCGCGGCGGGCGAGCTGCCGGGCGAGGCGTGGGGGGACGTGTTCCTGGTCATCGACGGCTGGGGCAATTTCAAGACCGAGTACGAGGGCCTGGAGGGTGTCGTCAACGACATCGCGGGCCGGGGTCTCGGCTACGGCATCCATGTCGTCGTCTCCGCGTCGCGCTACATGGAGGTCCGGGCGGCCCTGAAGGACCAGATCCTGAGCCGGCTCGAACTGCGGCTCGGTGACCCGATGGACTCCGAGTTCGACCGCAAGGTCGCGGTGAACGTCCCGGCGGGCGTGCCCGGCCGCGGCCAGGTCTCGGAGAAGCTGCACTTCATGACGGCGCTGCCCCGTATCGACGGCTCCTCGTCGGCGGGCGACCTGTCCGAGGCGACGGCCGCGCTGGTCCAGCGGGTCAAGGCCGACTGGCAGGGGCCCGCCGCTCCCACGGTGCGTCTGCTGCCGCGCAAACTGCCGGCCGACCAGCTGCCCAAGGGCTTCGAGTTCCCGCAGGCGGGCATCGCCATCGGCATCGACGAGGCCAACCTGGAGCCGGTCTTCGTCGACCTGGACACCGACCCGTTCTTCCTGGTCTTCGGTGAGAGCGAGTCCGGCAAGACGAACCTGCTGCGGCTGATCGCCAAGCAGATCGCCGAGCGGTACACCCCGGCCGAGGCCCGCATCGTCGTCGGTGACTACCGGCGCACCATGCTGGAGGCGGTCCCGGAGGAGCACCTCCTCGAGTACGCGCCGATGGCCTCGGCGATGCAGGTCCACATGGACGCGATCCGGCAGTTCATGGAGATGCGGGCGCCGAAGCCGGACATCACCCCGCAGCAGTTGCGCGACCGCAGCTGGTGGAGCGGTCCGCAACTCTTCGTCATCATCGACGACTACGAGCTGGTGGCGACCAACTCCGGCAATCCCCTTGCCCAGTTGGTCGAGCACCTGCCCTTCGCGCGCGACGTCGGCGTGAAGTTCATCATCGCCCGCAGCCAGGCCGGCGCCTCGCGCGCCATGTACGAGTCGTTCATGCAGCGGGTGAAGGAGCTGGGCGCACAGGGCGTGGTCCTTTCGGGCGACCCCAGCGAGGGCGACATCCTCGGCACGGTACGGGCGCGTCCCATGCCGCCGGGCCGTGGCGTGTTCGTTTCCCGCAAGCGCGGAACGTCCCTTATTCAGCTGGGGTTGCTTCCGCAACGGCATTAGAGTGACCGATGGAAAACACACCCGTTCCTCCGTTCGAACGAGCGAAGGAACGGGGATGACACGGGGAGAACGGGGAGGCGGCTGAGGTGAGTTCGGACGGGGGCGGCGTGGCCGCGGGTTCGGGCGGCGACGGTTCGGGCGGCCGGCAGGTGCCCGACACGGGGACGAGCTTCGACACCCTGGCGGGGGTCAATCCGGCCATGGCGCTGGACATCCAGCACAACGCCATGAAGAGCTTCAAGAAGCGGGTCGACGCCCTGCTCGTCGAGCTGGACAAGTCGGAGGCGGCACCGGGCAAGGTCGGCGAGGACCGCCTGCCGCGCGCCCAGCTCGGGGCGTCCGCCTTCAAGGAGGCGCAGTTCCTCCACGACTCGTACACCATCGTCCACGACGAGTTGGAGAACCTCTCGAAGGCGCTGAGCGCCCAGATCGAGAGCATGAGCCTCGCGGTACACGCGTCGCGCGTGGGTTACGCGAACCTGGACGAGGACATCAAGGCGCGGATGCGGGCGGTGAACGCGGAGACGGAGAAGTACTACGACGCGGAGCGGGACCCGTACGCACGGCACAAGCGGAATCCTGACGCGCCGAAGGCCAAGGGGGTCCTTTGATGAGCGAGCAGCCGAAACAGTCCGAGCCGAAGCTCAGCCGTACGGACTTCGAGTCCATGACGCACGAGCAGCTGGCGGCCATGCTGGACTCCGCCGACCGGGAATCCGCGGCCCATATCGCGTCCAAACTGTCCAAGGCCGCGTCGACGATCACCAAGATCGGCGAGGACTTGATGAAGCACGTCAAGGACCTGGAGTGGCAGGGCAAGGCCGGCGATTCCTTCCGCGAATGGGGCGGCCACACCGCGAGCTCCACACTCCGGCTGGGCGACTACGCGGGAGAGGCGTCCCAGTGGATGAGCAGGGTCTCCGACGCCATCGCCGATGCGAAGTCGTCCATGCCGGACACGTCGGAGACGGCGAACGCGAAGGCCGTGCTGGCCGACGCCCGCAAGACGATCGACGCGGCGAAGCAGCCGGGGGCCCGGAACGACCCCGATGCCCGTAAGGCAGCCGCGACCGCCCATTCCGATGCGACCGCCGCTCAGGTCCATATCGACGCCGCCCGCCAGGACGCCATCCAGCAGATGCGCAAGCTGGCGGAGACGTACGAGCATTCAGCCACGCAGATAAACAGCGTCACGCCACCTACGTTCGCGCCGGCGGCGGGGCGGACGGGGAACCCCGACTGGTGGGTCGCTGAGGAGCGCCTGGTCCCTGTCGGGCCCACCGACTACGCCGGGCACGGTCCTGTCGGGGGGGCCGGTACTACGGCCCACACCAGGATGGACGCGCGGCCTGTCGGCGTACACCATGCCTCGGCGGGCTCTGCACTCGAAGGCCCGACACGTTCAAGTGGCCACACCTCGGTTCGTCCCGAACCCGTGTCCCTGAACATCGACAGCGCCGACACACTTCCACACACGTCGACGCCGCCACTCACCGCGCCGCCGGTGGGTCCGGTCCAGCCCCCGCGTGAGCTGTCGACACCGGGGCTGCCGGTCGGCCTGCCGCCCACATTCGCCGGAGGTGGCCGTATTCCTGGTGCGGAGTCGCTGTCACGTGGGCCCGGCGCCGGTCGGCTTCCGCAGCTGCCCGGTCTGACGAAGCCGATCGAAGGTGTGCCGCGCATGCCTCGGGACACGGGGATCGTCGGAGGCCGGCAGGTCAACGCGAACGGTCGCCCCGCGAACGGGATTCCGCGGGGAACCGTCATCGGAAGCGAGAATGGACAGGGGCGCACTCCGCTCGGCCGCGCCCTCTCCCCCGGCTCTGTCGAGGGGGCTCGCTCCGCAGGAGGTATGAACTCCGGTCGTCGGCTCGCGTCCGGGACCGGCAGTGTCCTCGGCGGCCGTTCCGGCCAGCCGGGTCGCTCAGGCGGTCGCCCTTTCACCTCGGGGGGCTCCGGACTTGTTCGCCCGACGGCCAAGGGCGCCGACCAGACGCAGACCTCCCAGGCCGGTCGCACCAGTGCCCCGGGCAGGGCCGCCGACTCGAGCAAGCCGCAGCAGCGCGACAAGCGGCCGGACTACCTCGTGGAGGACGAGGAGACCTGGGCTAGAGACGGGCGTCGGCCTCTGCCTCCCGTGGTCGACTGAGTCCGCGCCCACCAACCCCAGGAAGGCACATGCGTACCAGAGGCATGAAGCGCCATCGAGTCACCTCCATGGCGTCGGCCACTCTCGGCCTGCTCCTCGTCGGACTCTCAGCCGGCCCGGCGCAGGCGGAGTCCATCCGGGAGCGGCAGTGGTACCTCGATGCCATGCACGCGCCGGAGATCTGGAAGTCCAGCACGGGTCGCGGGATGACAGTGGCCCTCATCGACTCCGGCGTCGACGGCTCACTCCCAGATCTCAAGGGCCAGATCCTGGACGGGACGGACTTCTCCTCGTTGCGCGGCGACGAACACACCGACGTCATCGGCCACGGCACGTCGATGGCCGCGATCATCGCGGCGACGGGAGCACATGGCGGGCCGAACGCTTCGTACGGTCTCGCACCGGGAGCGAAGATCCTGCCCATCCGCATGCTGGACAGCCAAGAGGTCGCCGGCAGGATCGAGGCCAACACCGAGTACTCGGACAAGTTGACACAGGCGATCCGCTACGCCGCCGACTCCAAGGCCCAGATCATCAACATGTCGCTGGCGCTGAGCGACTCACGTGATCGCCACGACGTCGGCACTCCCGAACTGGCGGCTGCCGTCAAATACGCCCTGTCCAAGGGGAAACTACTGTTCGCCGGGGTCGGCAACAGGGGCGACAAGGAGAATCTGCCGTCCTACCCGGCCTCGACCCCCGGCGTGGTCGGGGTGGGAGCAGTGGACAAGGAGGCCACGGTGGCTGACTTCTCCCAGAAGGGACCTGAGGTCGACATCACCGCCCCCGGAGTGGGCATGGTGCACGCCTGTACCTTGGAGACCGGGTACTGCGAGTCGAAGGGCACCAGCGATGCCACCGCGATCGCTTCGGCCTCCGCCGCACTCATATGGTCCGCGCACCCCGACTGGACCAACAACCAGGTTCTGCGGGTCATGCTGGACACGCTGGGGAAGTCCACGGACGGCGCGAACAGGGACGATGCTCTCGGCTACGGGGTCGTCCGCCCCCGGCTCGCGTTCACGCAGACCGTGAACCCTGGCCCCGCGAACGTGTACCCGCTCCCCGACCTGGCCGCGGCGGCCGCCAAGTCCCCCTCCCCCAAGGCGCCGAAGCCCACCGCACCCGCGAAGCACGAGAAGGCGGCGCCGAAGCCCAGTGACAGTGGAAACACCTTCCTCTGGACCGGCGTAGGGATAGCAGCCGCGCTGCTGATCGGCACAGGGATCACCCTCGCCGTACTCCGCACCCGCCGCCGCACGGCAGCAGCCCCACCGCCGCCTCCCGCCTACCCTCCGTACCTCCCCGCCCAGGGCCCGTACCACCCCCCGGCGGACTCGCACCAGCACACAGAGCAGAACCCGTGAGTGATCGAGTACCGACGGCTCGCTCGCTCGTCTCGTCCGCGGAAAGAGAAGACGCAGATGTCGTTCGATGAGATGTGGGGCCAGGCGCGGACAACTGCGGCCGCCCGACAGCACAGCAGCATGCGGTTGAACCACGTCCCCGCCGATCCGGGCGGGGACGTGTCCGGCAAGAAGCTCGTCGCGGACGCGGGCTTTCTCCGCCACCGGGCGAAGAGCGCCGACACCGCGCGCACCGACTTCGTGAAGACGGACGACGCGGCGAGCAAGGAGACCGGTCAGGTGGCCGGCAGCCTGAAGGGCTTCAAGTCCGGCCCCGCGTTCACCACGTTCATGACGAGGTGGCGCGGCCAGGTCGACTACGTGGAGAGCCTGCTCAAGAACGACGTGGCCGGTGCCCTGCGCACCAGCGCCAACGAGTACGCGGCCCGCGAGCAGCAGGAAAAGGCCCGCCACAGCAGCGAACGACTCAAGTAGCGGGACCGAACGGGGACGACATGTTGGACTACCAGACGCTGCTCCATGCCGACTTCACCGAACTGTCCGAGGCGGTGAACAAGTGGCGCAAGCTGCCCGAGGGCTTCAAGAAGGTCCACACCCAGTACTCCAACACGGTGGAGAAGGACCTGGAGGGCTCGGACTGGAAGGGCGCGGGCGCCACCGCGGCACTCGGCAAGGTGCAGTACGTCGGCAGGCAGATCACGGCCGCGGCCGACGAGGCGCAGGACGTCTACAAGCTGCTGGACGACGCTCACGAGATCTTCGCCGGCGCGCAGAAGAAGCTGAAGAACCTGACGCATGACATCGAGAGCGACAAGTACCTCTCGATCAAGCCGTCCGGAGAGGTGTACTTCGACCCTCCGAAGGACACGCCGACCGAGCACCTCGCGGCTCTGAACAAGGGGTACCAGGAGTCGCTGCAGGCGTATCGCAGCGGCATTCGTTCCGCGCTCGACACCGCCAACGAGGCCGATGAGGCGCTGCACTGGGCCTTGACCCAAGACCAGAACGGCCGCTCCAAGGGCTTCAACCCGAACACGTCCGACAGTATCGCCGCGGCCAGGAAGGGCCGTGAGCAGGCGGACCGGGATCTGAAGGAACTGGAGAAGCTGACCGGCAGGAGCAGCAAGCTGGGGCAGGCTTCGGCGCTGGATTCCCTCGACCCCGCCGAGCTCCGGCGTATCAACTCCCTCCTCAGCAGGCACGAGGGCGACCCGTACTTCGCGGAGAAGTTCGCCACGAATCTGGGCGGCAAGGGCACGCTCGAACTCTGGACGCGGATCGCGGACCGGGTCCAGACGGGCGACGCCCAGACCAAGGCGTCCGCCGCCATCCAGAAGTCCCTGAGCTTCACCCTGGCCACCGCCTCGCACGTCGACAGCCCCGGAATGGACCACTGGAAGCGCGACGTCCTCGCCCAGGGCGGCAACCAGATCGACTACCTGGACATGGCCAGGGGCACGACCCAGAAGGGTCCCTTCGGCTTCCAGGTGATGAGCAGCCTGATGCGGTACGGCAACTACGACCGCGAGTTCCTGAACGACTACGGCCAGAAGCTCATCGGCTTCGAGAAGTCCCACAAGGACGACAAGCCGAACGAACTCTGGCGGGCCGAGGGGGATCCTTCTCCTTACCTGAACTTCGACTCCAAAAATGATCAGGGGGTCGATCCGATGGCGGGGTATATGGAGGCGCTGGGGCATAACCCGGACGCTGCGAAGGATCTCTTCTTTTCAAAGAACTGGGATGACAACTCGAAGGTTGACCCCGATCTGACGTATCTGCTCGAAAAGCGCGAGTGGGTGGACGGAAACCCGTTCGCCAAGGATCACGGGGGTTACGGCTACGACGAACTCGGTCACGCCTTGGAAGCGGCAACCCTGGGAACCCCGTACGACGCCCCAGACGGAATGCTGCACCGGGATGACAGAACAGCGAACATCATGGAGCAGGTAGCACGCACCGTTTCCGAGAAGATCGACCTCATTGACCAGAAACCTGGAATTAGTGACAGTTTGGCTCGGATGGGGGCCGGCTACATGGACGACCTCAACTGGTCCACCATGGACGAAGGCGGACGCGGGTCAGTTCTCGGAAACACCCGCCTCTATCATCACGATGGCCCCGGTCACCTGGATCTCGGCAACCCGACTGCGAGCCATTTTCTTTACAACGTTGCTCAGGACGAAGATGGATACAAGATTCTTTCGTCCGCCCAGCAGGCATTCACATTGGGCGCTCTGGAAACCTACCGAGATGCGCCTGAAGATGCGCAGAAGGTCATCATGAACGGGGGATACGTGCACGGCGTCCTGGACGAGGGGCGCATCTCGGCCGTCGACAAACAGTACGGGGACGACACCGACAAAATCAACGACAAGCTCGGTGAATCAGCGGAATGGAAGAAATTCGGCATCAGCCAAGGTGCGGGGCTGGCAACGGGCCTGATCCTGCTTCCAGTGGGAGGGCCGGCCGTGTCAGCGGCCGCAGCGTTCGCGGTTCCCACTCTGGTGGAGGGGGCAGCCGGAGCAGCGGAAACCCAGTGGGGCATCGAGATCGACAGAGAAACAAAGGAAAAGGAGGCTGACCTCTCCGACAAGAACAGAATGACGGCCGACCGTTTCAGTGAACTCGGGACGACGCGGGCGATCAAACCGGCGTTGCTCTACATGCAGCAGCGCAACGGGGAAGACTTCACTGAAGACGTTTTGAACGCATACGACCGCGGGGCGAATGTGCAAGACCGCACGGACGGAGGTCGCCGATGACTCGATACAGTCTGGTCATGGCCAGCATGGCACTGGTCGCACTTGCCTGCACAGGATGCGGCGGGGACACGAAGCTTCATGGAGAAGCAGCTCTGAAAGGGGCGTGCGAAGGGGTATTCGACTCCGGAACGATAAACGAGGCCCGGAAGAGTGAGGAATTCGACAGCCTTCACGTCGCAAGTGGGCCGCGCTCGCATGCCGCTGCCGTGAAAAGCCTGACGGGGAAGCGCCATGCCGCTTATGTGTGCCTACTCGATGACAAGGACTCTTCCAAATACGAGTCCGGTGCACTGTCGATCAAATTCAGTCCGGGACAAGGGGGGTTGTTCCCGGAGGACGAAACTCGAAGCTACAGCACGTACAAGGCGTACAAGCTGGGGAATGGCATGCAGGCTACGACCGAATCGGGGGGCGCTGATGTCTACTTCCCGTGCGACTCGTCAGATCGATTTCGGCCGCTCTTCGTCACGGGTACTTTTCAAAGCGATCTGGACCTGAGCAACCAGGCGAAGTTCCGCACCTTGTTCCAATCCTCCCGCAAAATGGTCAAGCTGCTCAAATGCGAGAACGAGATCAAGTTCCCGGACCCCGCGAAGATGAAGTACCTGCCGCTCAAGAAGAACTAGAAAGCCAACCATGTCATTCGACGCGATGTGGGGTCAGGCGCGGAGTACCGCTGCGGCCCGGCAGCAGAGCAGTATGCAGCTCAATCATGCGGACCCCTATCCCGGTATCACGACCGGTGGCGCCTCCGACTACACCGTCACTTCCCCGGACCTGAAGGCCGTCGGGAACGACGCGCAGGAGCTGTTCCACCACCTTGAGACTGACGCGTTCCACGCCGGTGCGACGACCGGCACCGCCTCGGATCAACTATCCGACGACGGCTTCAAGACCGGCCTCGCGCTGTCCTCGGCGTGGTTCACGTGGTGTTCGCAGGCCGAGGCGCTGCTCAGTGCCTGTGCGCATATCCACAACCACCTCGAGGACACGGTGTGGACGCACAAGAACCATGAAGAAACCCTCGTGACCAACCTTTCCGTCGAGAAAATCGACAAGCACTTCAAGTAAGGACCTGAGCATGGTCGCGTTCGACGATCTCCTCCATGCCCGCCTGGGCAGCATGCAGGACGCCGTGGACGACTGGTCGGAGACCGTCAAGAAGCTGAAGACGCTGCAGGAGAAGGCCGAGAACGGCATGCAGCGCAAGGCGGAGAAAGCGGACTGGAAGGGCCAGAACGCCGGCGTCACCCGCCCCTTCATCAAGAAGACCGCCAAGGAGTTCGGCGACGCGGCCAAGGAAGCCGAGAGCATCCGGAACATCCTTCGGGACGCGCATCACGAGTTCAAGTCCGCCAAGGACAAACTCAAGAAGATCGTCGACGACGCTCCCGGGCAGGGCATCCGTATCGACCCGGACGGGACGGTGAGTTACCTCGTCCACCCCGATCGCCGGCCGAAGGGCTACGCCGGCCCGAAGCCGGAGGAGGGTGAGTTCGACCGCGTTCGCGCCGGCATCAAGGAGGCCGTGTCCGCCGCCACCGAGGCGGACGAGACCGCGTCCCGTGCCCTGCGCACCCTTACCGGCAAGGACGAGAACAACTTCTCCGGCACGGAGTACCGCTCCCTGAAACAGGCGGCCCACGTCCAGGACGCCGAGGACGCCAAAGCCGCGGCAAAGCTCGTCGCCAAGGGGGACGGAGCCTCCTCGGAGGAGATCGCGCGCCTGAACAAGTACTTCACGGACAACAAGGGTGACGCGTACTTCGCCGAGCGGTTCGCTCTCGAGGTCGGGGTGAAGGGAAATCTCGACTACTGGGTCGACATGGGAGACCCGTCCGACGGCTCACGTCTCGCGCTCGACCATCCGAAGCAGATCAAGGAGCTCCAGCAGAACTGGAGCATGACGCTGGCCGAGGCGAGCCACTCGCACAGCCCTGCGATGGAGCGCTGGAAGTCGGACGTCATCAGTTCCGGGACCGATGTGGTGCAGAGTCGCGGTACGTCGGCCTACGGCTTCCAGGTGATGAGCAACCTGATGCGCCACGGCTCCTTCGACACCAAGTTCCTGAAGGACTACGGCAGCGCTGTCACGGTCGCGGAGCGCAAGATGACGCACGACGGCGCGCTGCGGCCGGGCCAGGTCTGGAACGCCGGCCTGGGAATGCCGCCTCACCTGAACTGGGACGGCAAGGATCTCGGCCGTGATCCCATGGCCGGCTTCATGGAGGCGCTGGGGCACAACTCCAAGGCGTCCACCGACTTCTTCAACAGCAAGATCGACGTTCCCTCCGACGGTCACGGAGACCACAAGCCCGTCGACGCCTTCAAGTACTTCACGAAGGACCGGGCGTGGGTCGAGGACACGTACAAGGACGGCTACGGCACCAAGTACGGCTACGACAGCCTCGGTCACGCCCTGGAATCCGCGGCGACCGGGCACGCTTACGACGCGCCGGCCGAGGGCCTCAAGGACACACGGACTCTGGACAACGCCAAGGTCGTCCAGAAGATCGTGGGCTTCTACGGCAGCGATCCCAAGTTCTCGCACGAGCAGGGGATCTCGGACAGCCTGGGCAAGATCGGCAGTGCGTACATCGATGAGTTCAATCGCTCGCTGGAGCAGGGGAGCTGGGACTCCACACGTGCGGTTGAGAATTCACCGTTCGGAGCCAAGCTACCTAATGGCGATTCCCGGTTCGGGGCAGATTTCAACGACAAGCTGCTCTTCAACAACAGCGACGCCGTCAACTACCTGAGCATCGTGTCCCAGGGCAAGGAAGGACATGCCCTACTGTCCGCTGCGCAGTCCGTGTACACCGCGCACACCTTGGGTGTCGTTGGCCCCGAACCCGGATCGGCGGAGCTCAAGATGACCGACCTGGCCGACGCTCACACTACTTTGCGTATCGGAGCCGAGACCCACGGGATCCTGGATCACTCTCGCATGGGGCAGATCGATCAGGACTATGAAAAAGACTCGGAAGAGAAGAAGAAGGCGATTGCCCAATCCACTGAATGGATCAAGTTCGGCACGGAGGCGGTGGTGGGTGGGGGAATCGCCATTGCCACCGAGGGAGCAGCTGGTCCCTTCATTCCAGTGATCGCCGATACTGTGGGAAGCGCCGTGGTCAGCGGCCTGGGCATGTACACGGACGAGGCTTCCGAATCGCACGCCAACAGCATGGACAAGGAACTCAAGAAGAACTATGACGACCTTGCTGCGAACGCGCTGAAGCAGGGGCAGGAGCGTTCCCTCATGCCCGCCGAAGCCTACGCGGATGCCCCTGGGTGGAGCACCGAGAACCGGAATGCCATCCGCGAGGACCTTGAGTCCGTGGTCTACAACGGTCGCCTCCGCTTCGGCGATTCAGACCTGCCCGACCCGTACAAAAAGGATGACTGATGCTGCACAGGTTCAACTTCGCAACGGTGGGCATCGCTCTGCTATGTCTTGTTACGGCATGCAGCGCCGACACCACGGCTGATTCCGGAATCCGGGCTGGGGAAGCTTGCGGGAAGTTTGCCCACGATCCTTCAGTGGAGTCCGCCCTGACCAAGATCACGGGAATGGAACGTTTCAGTGACCAAGGGTCGGAACCGAAGGAGGCGCTTGCAACGCTCCGTGCGTCGGACGGAGAGGTGGGCGCATTCGAAACGATGGGGGTACCGAACTGCCTTCTGCGGCCGGCCGCCGGAGGAGGGCAACTCGTCACCGTCTACTTCCGGGAGGCTGTGATCATTTTGAAGGCGAACTCTGAGTCCGAGAAGACTTCTACGTACTACCGGACCGGGGCCTCCGCGGCGTCCGAAGAGCGGGTGTCCTCCATCTACTTCCATTGCCAGATGACGAGTCCGAAGAAGGACATCATCGTCAACGCCAGGCTGGAACGCGAAAGCAAGGTCAAGCTCTCGGGCAAGGAAGCAGCCGACAACCAGATGATCGTCGCCAACGCCGCCGCCAAGAGCGTTGCCCAGCAGCTCGGTTGTCAGGGGACCGGCCTCTCGCAGGGGGCGCCGGAGGCGATCTCCGGGGTCTACGGTCCACACTGAGCCCGCCTCTTTCGGGTGAGAGCCGAAGGGGCGCCACGCGAGATGCGTGGCGCCCCTTCAACGAGTCCCAGCCGGACTCAGCCCATCAGCATCCGGAACCGGGCCGCGTTGCCCTGGTCCGTGTCCTGGTAGCCGACGACCGAGTCGTCGAGGAGCTTGGCGATGCGGGCGAGCTTGTGGGTCATCTGGTCCATCTGCTCGTTGCTGTCGCGCTGGATGTCGGCGTAGGCGGTCTTCGCCTCGCCCTCCCAGGTCTCGGCGACGGCCTTGACCCGGCGCATGAGGGTCTCCAGCTGCTCGGACAGGTTCTTGGCCGTGTTGCGGACGTCGCTGGCGGCCTGGGTGACGGTGTCGTAATTGACCGCGGTGCGGTCTCCTGCGTAGCTCATGCGTCTCTCCCTCGTGGATGCGGGCCTGAGGATCAGGCGAGGTCCGTGATGCGGCTGGTGACCTGGTAGGAGTTGTCGACCTTGCGGATGTCGGAGATCCGCTCCTGCTCCTGGTCGGTGAACCCGCCGACGCTCGCCCGCATCGCCTCCTCCAGGTCGACGAGGTCGTCCTGGAGCTTCTTGAGGTTCTTGTTCACGCCCTGCTGGACGGTGTCGAACTCCTTGCCCGCCGCACCCTTCCAGCCGGCCTGGATCATGTCGACGACCCGGTTGAGGGACGTCACGCGCTCGCTCACCTGGTGGTGGAAGTCCCGGATGTCGTTAGCCAGTCCGGTGAGCGCGTGTGCGCTGAGGTCAACGCCCGAAGCCATACGTTCTTGCCCTCCTCTTGCTGCGACGGTGACCTTCACCACCGCGACGGGTCCGCCGGAACCGAAGTTCCGGCGGTCCTGGCGGGCAAGACCTGCTGCGTGTTCACGCGCCGCGTGGCCGCAGCGTCGCACCGCCCCCGTGCGGTACCACAGTCGTGGCACCCGCAGCCACTCTAGTCATTTCGTCTGGCCCTTCCAACTGCAAAGTCCAGATACGGGAGTTCCGGCTACCGGTACCGTGACGGCTACTGTCACCACAGAGCGTTGAAACGTCGGAAAGGGGTCGCCGCGTCATGACGGAGACGGCTGAGGAGATGAAGGCGCGCAAGGATCGTGAGCGCGACGAGCTGTACGCCCTCGACATCTCCGGCGTCGAATGGCACTGCGCGCCCGGCGCCGAGGAGCACGAGGAGCGGGTGGAGATCGCCTATCTCCCCGACGGCGCCGTGGCCATGCGGTCCTCGCTCGAACCCGAGACCGTGCTGCGCTACACCGAGGCCGAGTGGCGTGCCTTCGTACTCGGCGCGCGCGACGGGGAGTTCGACCTGAAGCCCACGGAGCACAACGGGGGGCTCGCGGCCATCGAGGAGGCCGAGCGAGAGCGTAAGGCTGCCTCCGAGTAGAGGCGCGCACAGCTCAGAAGTAGGCGGGAGGGCCCCTGGGGTCCTCCCGCCTTCTCGCGTCACCTCAGTGCTTCAACCCCGCCGGCCCCACGCCCAGGACCGAAAGCACAGGGCTCTTCGCCTCCTTGTCGTCGCGTTCCATCTCGCGCCGGGCGAAGAAGACATGCCCGTGCTCGTACGCGATCTGGGTCCGCTCCGGGTCGCTGAGGGCGCCCTCGTCGTCCTCCGGGAGGTGGAAGAGGAGGTACGGGGTCTCCTTGTCCGTACGGGAGTTCCACGCGACCACGGCGGCGGGCTGGACGGTGTCGATGCTGCGGCGGTAGAGGACCAGGTCGTCGCCGTCGGCGCGCAGCGGGACGACGTTCTGGAAGGGCCGCCCCTCGAACTTGCCCGCCGTGGTGCCCTTTTCGACATCGAAGGCGACGATGCGGTCGGCGGGCTGGTCGATCTCGGTGCTCTCCTTGGACATGACGTAGAGCCGGTCCTGCCCGACGACCAGGCCGGGGCACTTGTCGAGCACGCCGAAGTACGGGCCGGCGAGGCCGACGCTGCCGCACAGGGGCTCGTAGCCGCTCATGGAGATGGTGGCGGCCCGGTGGCCGTTGGCCCCGTCGAGGGTGATCAGGTCGGTGACGTCGATGTCCCCGGCCTCCACGGCCAGTACGGGCGGGTCCGCGGAGGGCAGGTAGACCCCCTGGACGCCCTTGGAGACCTGGTAGGTCCAGCGGGGCTTTCCGGTGCGGGCGTCCAGCTTCTGCACCCGGTAGGTGGCGTCGCCGGACTGTCCGCACTTGACCAGGGCGAGCAGCGCGCGGCCGCCCGCGTACCCCTGGTCCTGGCACTCGGCGCCGGTGGAGGTGTTCCACAGCTTCCTGCCGCTCGCCATGTCGTAGGCGACCGAGCCGTGGCCCCACGCGATGGCGACGACGCCCTTGGTGAGCGCCAGGTTGGTGTTGGTGACGTAGGCGAAGTCGGCGGCGGGCATCTTCCGCTGCCACAGCTTTTTGCCGGTGTCCAGGTCGACGAGGACGACCTCGTCGCAGACGCCCTTGCCGGCCGAGGCACCGCTGTGGGGTGGCTGGATGACGACGGCGGTGCGATGGTCCGCCGTCATGTCCCGGCTGGTGGCGCAGATGTGGCCGTCGAGTTCGAGGGACCAGGCCGTCTCGTCGTAACCGGGTGCGATCTTGTAGCCCTCCAGGCGGGTGGCCACACCGCGTACGGCGAGTTTCTCGGTGGCCCACAGGCCGGGGCCGTAGCGGGTGTCCGAGGTGAGCTTCTCCTCGTTGTGCTGGACGCTCAGCTCGCCCTCGGGGGAACTCGGCGTCCTCTCGTGCGTCTCGCGCACCTCGTCAGACGCCTGCTTCACCTCTGCCGCCGCGTTCTTCGGGTCGTCGCCGGAAGCGGGCCAGAGGGCCACCGCTCCGATGACGAGAGCGGCGGCCGCCACGACCGCCGCGGCTCCGCCCAGCAGGCGTCTGCGGCGTCTGGTCCGGATCTTGTCCGCGGACTGGGCGGACTCGGTGTAGATGGACGCGGGCGGGCCGAAGCTCACGCTGTGGGGTCCTTTCGGTGACGGCGGCGCAGGTCGCGCGTGACGATGGCCGTGCCCGCGATGACGGCGACGAGGACGACGGCGATGCCGAGCACGTAGGTGGCGTAGCGCCGGTCGCGTTCCTCGGGGGACTCGGCCAGCGAGAAGGGGGCCACATCGGGCACGGGGGCCTTGGACAGGCCGGGGTCGGGCGTGGGGCTGGCGGGCGCGGCGGCGAGGTCAGAGTCCTGGACGGCGCGTACGGGGTCGACGACGCCCCAGCCGACGAAGTTGTCGTGGCCGTTGACCGAGCGTTCGGCGGTCTGCTCGATGCGGGTGACGATCTGGGCGGGGCTCCAGTCGCGGTGCTTCTCCTTGAGGAGGGCGGCGACGCCCGCGACGAAGGGGGCCGAGAAGCTGGTGCCGTTGTCGGTGCACTGGCCGCCGCCGGGGACGGTGGACAGGATGTCCACGCCGGGGGCGGCGACGCCGACGAAGGAGCCGGCCTGGGAGAAGGCGGCGCGTTCGTTGTTGCGGTCCGAGGAGGCGACGGCGAGGACGCCGGGGAAGGCGGCCGGGTAGGTGTTCTTGACCTGTCCGTCGAGGCCGTCGTTGCCGGCGGAGGCGACGACCACGGCCCCGCGCGCGATGGCCCGGCGTACGGCCCCGGCGAGGGCGGAGGTGCCGGAGAGCGGCTTGGTGGTGTCCTGGGAGATGTTGATGACGCCGGCGCCCCTGGCCACGGCGTGGTCGATCGCCTGGGCCATCGAGTCGGAGTCGCCGGTGTTCTGGGCGTCGTTCTGCCGGATCGGGATGATGGTGGCGTTGGGGGCGAGGCCGACGAAGCCGGTGCCCGCGCGGGGGCGGGCCGCGATGATGCCGGCGACCTTGGTGCCGTGTCCGACCTGGTCGTCGGTGGGGTCGGCGCCCTTGCCCTTGGTCAGGAAGTCGCGGCCGAGCGCCTTGTCGACGGCCGGGGCGAGCTGGGGGTTCTTGGTGTCGACGCCGGTGTCGATGACGGCCACCCGGACGCCCTTGCCCTTGTCGGTACCGCGCCACAGCTCGTCCAGCAGGACGCGCTGGAGCGACCAGGGGGTGCCCTTGACGGTCTTGGCGGGGAAGGTGCACTCGCCGCTGCCGTCCAGGTGGAGGGCGGGCGCGGGCGGGGCGGTGCCGAGGGTGGTCAGCAGTACGGCGGCGGTCAGCAGGGTTGCCTTCGCGGGCAGCACTCCTACGGCGCTCCTCATCGTGTTGTCGTCGCGTGGAACGTGCTGTTACGAACCCTGTGGCTGGCGGGCGCCGTTGGTGTCGAGGCGGGGTCCCTTGGCGAGCAGTTCGGACCAGTCGGCGGGCACCTTGGCGGGCCGGACGTTCTCGTAGCCGAGCTTGACCTGGGCCTCGCTGGGCTCGGGGGTGCCGTCGGAGGACTTCTTGTCCTGGGCGCCGATGTCGGAGGTGCGGCTGTCGCTGTCGCCGTTGTTCTGGACGGCGTAGCGCAGACCGGTGTCGGTGACCAGGAAGAGCCCGCCCGCGGTGGTCGCGGTGCCCTGGCTCTGGGTGTAGAGCTCTCCGGTGCCGGGGGTGACGTAGGTGCTGGTGCCGTCGGCGGTGATCTCGGCCGGGTAGTCCTTGCCGGCCCAGGTGCTCAGGGTGGTGGTGTTGTCGCCGGAGACCTCGCGGAGCACGCTGCACACGGTGTCGCGGCCGGAGCTGGAGTCGGCGGCGTTGACCTGGTTCGCGCGCTGCTGGGGCCAGTCGGCGGGCTGCCCGGCGAAGGGGGCGGGGTCGGCGGTGAAGTCCTGGAGGCCGACGGTGCGGGCCTCGCCGTTCATGTCCAGCTTGGCTGTCTGGGGCGAGGTGATGAGCAGCCAGGCGGTGAAGTCGCTGACGGGCTGCACCTTGCCGGGCAGCACGACGTAGTACTTGGTGCCCTCGCCGGTCTCGGTCCGCAGGACCATGCCGACCTTGTTCTCCTCGGGGGCGAGCTGGCCGGGCACCTGGGCCGGGGTGCCGACGCCCGCGGGGAGTTGGGGGAAGCGGATGGGGGCGCCCTGGTGGAGGGTGGCGAGCCATTCCTTGGTGACGAGCTGGGGCCGGCGGCTGCCGACGAGCGCGTTGGTCAGCGGGTCGGCCTCGGTGCCGGTGAGGGCGTAGGCGGTGCCGTGGGCGTCGACGAGGTAGCGGGCGCCGGTGCGGGTCTTGACGTAGAGCACGTCGCCGCCGTCGAGGCGGCCCGCGCCGTCCGTCCTGGGGGCGTCGCGGTGGGCGAGGACGAAGGTGGCCTGCTGGACGGTCTCGCCCTTGCCGCCGGGCTGGTCGCACACGGCCCAGCGCTTGGCGGTGCCCGCGTCGTCGGCGGCGGGGAGCCGGTCGGGGGCGTAGGGGATGCCGAGGATGGGGCCGCGCGACAGCTTGCCGGAGTCGAGGATCTTGTCGCTGACCTGGATGACCTGGTAACCGGCGTCGTTCATCAGCAGGCGGGCGGAGGCGAGGTTGAGCACCGGGTGCAGCCGGTTCGTCTTGCCGGTCCTGAGGACGACGTACCGGGTGGTGGACTGCTTGCCGACGATGACACGGGTGCCGGGCTCGTCCCAGCCGGAGGGGGCGGTGGGCTGGAACATGCCCCAGGCGCCGAAGACGGCCAGGGTCAGCGCGCCCGCGACCATGGTCGGTACGACGGCGCGCAGCGGCTTGGGGGCGCCTTCCTCGGACCCGGACGGCGAGGGCTGGAGGAAGGCCGCGAGGGTGCGCCTCTTCGCAAACGTGTAGGCGTTGAGTTCATCCCGCCGTGATGCCATAAGTGCCTGCTTCTCCCCGTTGTCGCAGTGGCGGGCACCGGTCCCGCGCCGCGATGTCAGACCGGCCCTCTACTATGCATGGTGGCCGCCGGTGCTGGTGGAGCGGGTAGGGTACCGGGGCCTTCGAGGGGCCCGAATGGGATGCCGGGACCTGTGAGTTGTGAGTGATACGGGGGGATTCGGTGATGGCTTCCGGTACGCGGTCGCGCTTGCGGGGCCGGGCGCGGGCCGAGGAACCGCGCGCGCCCGAGCCGGAGCCGGGTGGCGGTCCGGCGGGGCCGCAGGCTCCGACGGCGCCCGGCGGGGCCCACTTCCGGACGACGGGAGGGCAGGTCGGATCGTTTCGCCTGCAACGGCTCGTACTGCTGGAGCTGGCCGTCGCCGTCCTGGTCGTCGGCTGGGTGATCTCGCCCTTCGCGCTGGTGCCCGCCGCGCTGGTCGCGGTGGCGCTGGTACTGCTGGCCGTGGTGCGCCGCCGGGGGCGCACGCTGCCCGAATGGCTGGTCACCGCGCGTGCGTTGAGGGCGCGTCAACAGCGCGCCAGGAACACACCCGTTCCGCCGGGTACGGAGCCCGCGCTGGTGCCCGCGCTCGAATGCGAGCCCGCGCTGCGGACCTACTCGTACGGGGTACGGGACCGGCGGCCGGTCGGGATGGCCGGTGACGGCACGTTCCTCACCGCCGTGCTCCAGGTGGAGGCCGACGCGACGGCGCTGCGCGCGGACCGCAACCGCCAGCCGCTGCCGCTGGCCCTGGTGCGGGACGCGCTGGAGGTCGACGGCATCCGGCTGGAGTCGGCCCAGGTCGTGCTGCACACCCAGCCCGCGCCCGCGCTGCATCTGCCCCAGCAGTCGGTGGCCGTCGCCAACTACCTTCCGCTCCAGGAGCAGACGGGCGCTCCGGCGGTGCGGATCACCTGGATCGCGCTGAAGCTCGATCCCGAGCTGTGCGCGGAGGCGGTGGCCGCGCGCGGGGGCGGGCTCGCGGGGGCGCAGAAGTGCCTCGCGCGGGTCGCGGACCATCTGGCGAGCCGGCTGACGGGCGCGGGCATGCGGGCGACCATCCTCGACGAGGAGGAGCTGATCGGCGCGCTCGCCACCTCCGCCTGCGCCAACCCGCTGGTCACGGCCGAGGCCGGGCGCGGTGAGCGGCGCGAGCGGCGCACCGAGGAGTCGGGGCGGGGCTGGCGCTGTGACAACCGTCGGCACACCACGTACTGGATAAGGCGCTGGCCCCGGCTGGGCGGTGAACGGGGCGAGACGCTGCCGCAGTTCGTCGCGCTGGTCACGGCGACTCCGGCGCTGGCCACCACCTTCAGCCTCACGCTCTCGCGGGCTGAGCGCCAGGAGGTGTCGCTGACCGGTCATCTGCGGGTGACGGGGCGCAGTGACGAGGAACTCGTGGCCGCGCGCCGTTCGCTGGAAGGTGCGGCCCGGCATGCCGGTGCGGGTCTCGCCCGGCTGGACCGTGAGCAACTGCCGGGCATGCTGGCCACGTTGCCGCTGGGAGGCGCGCGATGACGAGCACACAGGCGACCGACGCTCCGGACGCGGAGGCGACGCGGGCGGGGTCCGGGCTGCGCCGGGCCGGGGAGCGGCTGCGGCAGGGGTTCGGGCTGATCGGCCCCCGGCACGGCCGGCACCTCCTGCCCGCCGCCGAACTGGACGCGCTGGCGCTGCCCATCGGGGACGACGGGGTCGTGGCCGGGGTGGACACCGAGGGGCGTCCGGCGGTGCTGGGCGTCAACCGGCCCACTCCGTACGACGTGGTGCTGATCGGCGGCCTGTGGACGGCCCAGGTGCTGGCGCTGCGCACGGCGGCGACGGGCGCGCGGGTCGCGGTGGAGACCGGCAGGCCGCAGTCGTGGATGCAGATGGTGCATGCCATGGGCGGCGGGCAGAACGGGCTCTCGGTGTACGACGTGGGCCGGGTGCCGCCGCAGGGCGCGTCCGCGGGCACGCCGGTGCTGGTGGTGCGGGACTGCGGGATGCGGCCGCCGCGCGGGCGGGTGGCGGCGGGGCCCTGGCAGTCGGTGGTGACGCTGCTGCCGTATCTCAGCCCGGTCGCGCCCCGGTTGCTGCGGCAGGCGCGGCTCACCGGCATCCAGCGGGTCTCGCCGGACGAGGCGGCCGAGCTGGGGCGCACGATGGGGCTGTCGCGGGCCGAGGTGGAGTCGCTGCCGGGGCTGCCCGACGGGGTCACCCTGTGGTGCACCGACCGGGACCGGCAGTATGTGCTGACCCAGCCCACCGACGCCGAGATCGGATTGCTGGGCAACCCGCGCCGGATGGACTGAACGGACCTTTCCCGCCCGCTTTGTTCGCGTTTTGAGCGTTCCGAGGGTGAACCGGGCCTGCCGGGGTGAGACTCGTGGTGATTAGGCTGGGAGCGGGCGCGTTGCCGAAACCTGTGGACGGGCGCCGTCCCTGGGGGGAGGGCCGGTGGACCGGGCTGTCACTCGACCCGGTCGCCCCGGCACGCGATGAAAGTGCTCGACCACACCAGGAGGAACTGTGAGCAGCGATCGGGACGGTATGCGCGGGGGCTGGGCCACACCCGACGACGACCAGCCCGACGCGGAGTCGGCCGTCGAGAACACGGGCGAGTTCACCATCGACTACGCGCCGCCCGCCTGGTACACGCAGAACGCGTCGTCGTCCGGTGGCTCTCCTGCGACTCCGGTCGGCTCGGGTGCGTCGGGTGCCCCGGCCGGCGACGGTACGAACGGTTCCGGTGAGCCCGCTCCGGCGCTGGTGCCGCCGTTCCCCGCGACGCCGCCCGCGCCCGGTGCGCCGTTCACGCCGCCTGCCCCGGCGAGCGGTCCCGGTGCGCCGTACGCGCAGCCCGCCCCGTCGGGCCCGCCCGCGCCGCCGGTCGGCAGCCCCGTTCCGGCGCCGCCGCTGCCCACGGGGGTCGAAGCGCCGCGGTCCGATGATGCTCCGGCGCCCGCCGCCCCGGAGCCCGAGCCGGAGAACGGGGACCTGGAGAGCGGCGCGACCATGCGCTTCTCCGCCGCGGCGCTGAAGCGGGAGATCGCGGAGCGCGAGGCGGCGGAGGCCGGGGCGCCGGACTCCGACGACGAGGATGCCGAGGACGGCGAGGACGGCGAGGATGCCGAGGGCGCGCCGGGCGCCGACGCGGCCGAGGACGCCGACGACCGGCCGAGCGCCGCCGCTGAGACCGAGGACGAGGACGGCGCGGCCACCGGCGAGGCGGAGTCCCCTCAGGACGACCCCGCCGAGGACGACGCGGAGCAGGACACCACCGAGGACTCCGCGCAGGAGGCCGAAGCCCCGGAAGCCGAGACCGGGAGCGAGGACGCCCCGGAGGCACCGGCCGCCGAGGCCCCGGCTCCCGAGGCCCCCGCCTGGACTCCCCCGCCCGTCCCGCAGCAGGGCGTCCCCCCGCTGCCCCCGTCGTACCAGCCCGCCGCGCCCGCCCCGGCGGCGCAGTGGCCCGCGCAGGCCGGCCCCATGCCGGGTCAGCCGCCGCACGCGCCCGCGCAGGACCAGGCGCCGGTGCCCCCGCAGCAGCCGCCGTTCCCGCCGCAGCCCGCACCCGCCGCCTGGGACCAGTCCGGCGCCCCCGCGCAGCCCACGGGCCCCAACCCGCCCGCTCCCGCGCCCGGTTACGGCTTCCCGCCCCAGCAGGGCGCCCCGCAGCCGCCCCCGGCCGCTCCCAACCCCGCGCCGGGCTACGGCTTCCCGAACACCGCCCAGCCCAACCCGCCCGCCCAGCAGCCCGGTTACGGCTTCCCGCCGCACCAGGGCGTGCCCCAGCAGCCCCCGACGGGACCCACCCCGCCCCCCGGCTACAGCTTCCCGCAACAGCAGACCAGCTCCCCGCAGCCCCCGGCGGACCCCGCTCAGCCGCCCTCGTACGGTTTCCCGCAGCAGCAGGGCGTGCCCCAGCAGCCCCCGGCCGGCCCCACCCCACCCCCCGGCTACGGCTTCCCCCAGCAGCAGACCAGCTCCCCGCAGCCTCCCAACCCCCCTGCCCCGCCCGCCGGTTACGGCTTCCCGCAGGGGCCGGAGGGGCAGGCACCCGACCCGCGTGCCGGTGCCGCGTGGCCGCAGCCCGTGCAGCACGACCAGCGGCAGCCGACGCATCCGGGTGCCGCGCCGCTTGGTTACACCGCGGCCGTGGAGCTGTCCTCCGACCGGCTGGTGAACAACAAGCGGCAGAAGACGCGCAGTGGACGCCCGGCGACGGCCGCGTCCCGGTTCAAGCTGGGCGGCAAGAAGGAGGAGGCGGAGCGGCAGCGCAAGCTGGAGCTGATCCGCACCCCGGTGCTGTCCTGCTACCGGATAGCGGTGATCAGCCTCAAGGGCGGGGTCGGCAAGACGACCACGACCACCGCGCTGGGTTCCACCCTGGCCTCCGAGCGGCAGGACAAGATCCTCGCCATCGACGCCAACCCGGACGCGGGCACGCTCGGCCGCCGGGTGCGCCGGGAGACCGGCGCGACCATCCGTGACCTGGTGCAGGCGATCCCGCATCTGAACTCGTACATGGACATCCGGCGGTTCACCTCGCAGGCGCCCTCGGGTCTGGAGATCATCGCCAACGACGTCGACCCGGCCGTCTCGACCACGTTCAACGACGAGGACTACCGGCGCGCGATCGACGTGCTCGGCAAGCAGTACCCGGTCATCCTGACCGACTCGGGCACCGGTCTGCTGTACAGCGCGATGCGCGGGGTGCTGGACCTCGCCGACCAGCTGATCATCATCTCCACCCCCTCGGTGGACGGCGCGAGCAGCGCCAGCACCACGCTGGACTGGCTGTCCGCGCACGGCTACGCCGACCTGGTCTCCCGGTCGATCACGGTGATCTCCGGGGTCCGCGAGACCGGCAAGATGATCAAGGTCGATGACATCGTGTCGCACTTCGAGCAGCGGTGCCGGGGTGTGGTCGTGGTGCCGTTCGACGAGCATCTGTCGGCCGGTGCCGAGGTGAACCTCGACATGATGCGGCCGAAGGTGCGGGAGGCGTACTTCACGCTCGCGGCCATGGTCGCCGAGGACTTCGTACGGCATCAGCAGGCGCACGGGCTGTGGACCAGGGACGGCAACCCGCCTCCGGTCGCGGCTCCGCCGATGCCGGGGCAGCAGGGTGCGGGCCAGCCGTACCCGCCCCAGTCGTACCCGCAGCAGCCCGGCCAGCCGTTCGTACCGGGCCAGCAGTCGTACCCGCCCCAGCCGTATCCGCAGCAGCCCGGCCAGCCGTTCGTACCGGGCCAGCAGTCGTACCCGCCCCAGCCGTATCCGCAGCAGCCGCAGGGCCAGCCGTACCCGCCGCAGCCCGGCCACCCGCAGGCCGCCCCCGGCCACCCGCAGTACCCGCCGTACCCGGGCCCGCCCCAGGCGCAGCCCCCGCAGGCGCCCCCGCAGCAGTAGCCAAAGACGGCGAAGGGCGGCCGGTGCTCAGCGCACCGGCCGCCCTTTCCCTTGCGGGACTTGCGAAAGAACTACGCGTCCGCGGCCACGATCTCCCGGCACCGCTCCACATCCGCGCCCATCTGCTCCAGCAGGCCCTCCAGCGAGTCGAACTTCGCCTGGCCGCGCACATAGGCGAGGAACTCGACGGCGACGTGCAGCCCGTACAGGTCGAGGCCGACGCGGTCGATGGCGTACGCCTCCACGGTGCGCTCGGTGCCGTCGAACTGCGGGTTGGTGCCGACCGAGATCGCGGCGGGCATCGTCTCGCCCTGGGCGCGCAGATATCCGGCGTAGACGCCGTCGGCGGGGATGGCGGTGTGCGGCAGGGTCTCCACGTTGGCGGTGGGGAAGCCGAGTTCGCGGCCGCGCTGGGCGCCCCGGACGACCACGCCCTCCACCCGGTGCGGGCGGCCCAGGATCTCGCGGGCCCCGGCGACATCGCCCGCGGCGATCAGGGTGCGGGTCAGCGTGGACGAGAACGGCTTGCCGCCGCCCGCCTCGCCGGTGACGTACAGGTCGACGATCTCCACCTCGAAGTCGTAGACCCGGCCCTGTTCGGCGAGGAAGTCCACGGTGCCGGCCGCGCGGTGCCCGAAGCGGAAGTTCGGGCCCTCCACGACGGCCTTGGCGTGCAGCTTGTCGACCAGGACCTTGACGACGAAGTCGGCCGGGGACAGCTGCGAGAACTCGGGGGTGAAGGGCAGTACGAGCACCGCGTCCACCCCGAGGTCCGCCATCAGTTCGCACCGGCGCGGGTGCGGGGCGAGCAGCGGGGGGTGGCTGCCGGGCCGCACGACCTCGCTGGGGTGCGGGTCGAAGGTGACCACGACGGCCGGGACGCCCAGCTTGCGGGCGCGGTCGACGGCGTGCTCGATGATCAACTGGTGGCCGCGGTGGACACCGTCGTAGGACCCGATGGTGACGACGCTGCGCCCCCAGTCCTGAGGGATGTCCTCCAAGCCACGCCAGCGCTGCACTGTGACCGCTCCTCGAACCCGTGTCCGTGTCTGACTCTTGTGCAGGTCCAAGAGTGCCATGCCGGGTCACCGGGCTCCGCATCGGTACGCCCCCTGTGACCGGGCGCACGCCGAAAACCCCTGCTCACGCGGGTACGGGTGTCCCGGCCCGCTCCTCGATCGCACGCCGGACGCCGGGGCCGACGACGGCGGCCCAGTCGTCCGGCGCCTCCGTCAGCCAGCGGGCGAGCCGGGCGGCGAAGCCGGGCAGCTCACGGACGAGGCCCGTCAGACGGTGGTCGCCGCCCTCGGGGGTACGGCCGAGGAGGCGGGCGGTGCGGTGGACGAGCCCCCGGGCTTCCTCCGCCGACGGGTCCGCGCCGTCGCCGTCGCTGTCCAGGAGGGCGGCGGCCGCGCGCAGCACCGCGACCAGGACGTCCGGGTCCCGTTCATGGGCGAGCAGCAGGTCCAGCAGTTCGCGGCGCAGCGGGGTCGTGGCCGGGGTGCCGGGGGCGACGAGGACGGCGGCGAGGGCGGCGCGGACCGGTTCGAAGCCCTTGCCGAGCAGCCCGGTGAGCAGGGGCAGCAGTTCGGCGCGCGCGGTGGGGCCGTGACCGATGCGGCGGTCGACGTACTCGGCGACGAGGGGCGCGGTCTCCGGGCGGGGCGCGACCGTCTCCCGGACCAGGACGGCGACGCGGCGGGCGAGCGCCGGATCGGTGACGTCGGCCAGCGCGCGCAGGGCGCGGGCGGGGTCCGGGCCGCGCCGCAGCCGGGCCCGGAAGGCGTCGAGCACCGTGTCGGGGTGGGTGGCCAGGGCCGGGAGGAGGGCGGTGGGCGGCAGCCCGCTGTCGCCGGCCGTGAAGTGGCGCAGCGCCCGTGGCAGGTGCTGGTCGCGGCTGACCGGGTCGACGGCCAGCAGGGCCAGGGCACCGCCGTGCAGGGCGCGGTCGGCAGGGCGGGCCAGCAGGGCCTGGGCGGCGCGGCGCAGCAGGGTGTGGTCGGCGGGGGTGCCGGCGTGGGGTGCGGTGCGGCGGGCGAGGACCAGGGCGGTGGCCCGGTGGTCGGGGTCCTCGTAGTGGGCCCAGCGGTCGACGGCACGGCAGGCGGCGGAGGGCTCGTCCTCGGCGAGGACGGCGAGCAGTTCCACGGCTCTGCGGTGGCCGCTGTCGATCAGGGCCTCGGTGAGGTGGTCGAGCGCGCCGTGGCGATGGGTGTGCAGCAGGGCCTGGGCGGCGGTGGCCACGGTGGCGTGCGGGGTGGCGGGCAGCGGGCACTCGTCCTCGAACCAGCGGGTGAGGTGGGGCTGGCCCGCGGCCGGGTCGGCGGCGAGCAGCCGGGCCACCGCGTCCAGGTACCGCTCCCCCACGCCCTCGGGCACGGCCGGGTCCGCCAGTACCAGCCGCCGCAGCAGGGCGAACCGCTCGGCGTCGGGCAGGGCGAGGGCGGTCCAGAAGGCGGGCCCGAACTCGGCGGGCACGGTCTGGCCCGCGCGCCGCCAGGCCACGATGCGGTCGGCGAGGAAGCGCAGCACCTCGCGGTACGGCAGGGCGTCCGGGGTGCGCAGCAGGGTCCGGGTGAGCAGCCGGGCGGCCCACCAGGAGGCCGGGTCCAGATCGAGGGCGTCGGCCAGCTCCCGCAGCCGGAAGGCGAGTTGGCGGGGTCCGCGGCGGCGGCCGAGGAGCAGCAGGGCCTGGACGACGGGCCCGATCCGGTGGTGCGGCACCGGCAGCACCCCGGGCGGGCGCTCGGCGTGCGGGCGGTGGACCAGTACGTGCAGCGCCTCGTCCAGGTCGAGATGCGTGCCCTGGACCCAGTCGGCGAACTCTTCGTGCGCGAAGCGGTAGCCGCTCCCGGAGCGGATCAGCAGCCCCTCGGCGAGGACTGCGGACGCCCACCCGGTGGCCCCGCCGAGCCGGGCCGGGGCGCGCCCGTGCGGGAAGACGGCCTCGAAGGTCTCCCGGTCCAGCGCGCCCTGCCCATGCCCGAGGGCGCGCCGGGCGGCCTCGTGCACCTGACCGGCGACTCTGGTGGCGAGGCGTCGTACGGCGGTGTCGGCGAGGCCGTTGGCGGCCGCGAGCCGCTCGGCGACGCGCAGGCACATCAGGTCGAGGTGGGCGGCGAAGACGTCGTGCCGGTCCAGGGGCCCGATGGGCGCGTCGGCCGGGAGCGCGGCGCGCACCTCGGACAGCAGGCGCAGGGCGAGCGGATGCCGGGCGTCGGCGTCGGTGAGGGCGCCGTCGGGGATGCCGTGCCGGGAGCGGGCCGCGCGGGCCTCCTGCCGGGTGAGCCCCGTCAGACGCAGGCGCGCGGGGGACATTCCGGCGGCGCTCTCCCAGAACTCGTCCCGGCAGGCCAGCACCAGCCGGGCTCCGGTGGCGCGCAGCCAGTCGGCGGTGCCCCCGGCCCACTCGGGCAGCAGGGCGGCCGGCATCTCCTCGGGGGCGTCGAGGCACAGCAGGAGCGGGCGCCCCTCCCGCGCGGCCAGCGCGGCGGGCCGCTCGGGGTCGATCTCGCCGAGGCCGGCCGGGCGGCCGGGACCGGAGGCGGCGGCGACGGGCGCGGCCCGCTCCAGCGCCCGTCGGACCGCGTCGGCCACGGAGTCGTCGGTGTCCTGGAGGTCGGCTCCGCGCAGCCACAGCGTGGGAGCCGGGGCGTCGCTCCGCCGACGCCGGGCAGCGAGCGCCGCCAGCTCGGTCGTACGGCCGCTGCCGGGGTCGCCGGTGAGGGCGAGCACGGCGTGCGACCCTTCCATGAAGTCGGCCAACTCCCGCTCCACCGATGCCCGTTCGACAACGCCGGCCAGTCCGGTGAGGGTGCCGGGCGGGCCGTCCTGGCTGACGGAGGCGGCGCACAGCTGGAGGACTCCGGCGAGGTTGAGGTCGGCGCCGTAGGCCGGGACGGTGGTCGCGTTGCGGGCGAGCAGCGCGGTGAGCGCGGGGTCCGCCTCGCCGGGCGGGCGTACGGGGGCGGCGAAGCCGGAGTCCCGTACGGCGGAGCGCAGGGTGGCGCCGAGGACGCCGAGGACCGCGCCGGTGCGGGCGTCCAGGACGGGGCCGCCGGTCGTACCGCCGCCGGGGCGGAGCGCGTCGCGGGCGGCGGTGCCGAGCGCGAGTTCCAGCGCGTCGGCGATGACCTGGCTGCGGCCTTCGGCGGGGTAGGCCGCCGGTACGGCGGTGAGCACCCGTACCTCGCGCCAGCCTCCTGCCGCGATCCGTACGTAGGTGCCCGCCTCGATCCGCTCGCGCACGGTCAGCGGCAGCGGGGCCACGCCCAGGTTCTCGGTGCGGACGAGCGCGAGCCCGTGTCGCGGCAGCGGGACGACGGCCTCGGCGTCGACCACGCGAGTGCGCCCGTCCGCCGCGCGCAGCACCAGCTGGGTCAGGCCCTCGACGGCCTCGTGGCTGGTGAGCAGGGTGCCGTGGTGGTCGGCGAGGAAGCCGGTGCCGCGCGGGCGCCCGGAGAGGTCGCGGATCTGCACCAGGGCGTCCGCGCAGTCGCCGGAACGCTCGGACCGGTCGGACGGCTCGGCCCGGGTAAGCACCACGGCCGCCGTCCCGTCACCGCTCCCCGTTCGCGGCCCCTCTTCCGCCATCGCCTGCCTCCCCACCCATGCACCCGCCTGCACTCGCGTTTCATCTCGACGGTAGGCGCGTGATGATCACGGGAACAGGGCGTGGGACGAAAGCGCCCCCTTCCGCTCCCCCGGTTCACTCCGAGCGCCCGTCCGGACGGGTGAATCGGCGGGGTGAAGTGGATAGACGTCAGGGGTGGGGGAACCGAGGGGGGACCGTGGAGCGGCGGGTGTGGCACGTACCCCGTGACCGCCGCTCCACGGGCACACCCGTGGCGTTCCGGAGGAGGCCCGGTCAGCCGAAGACGGCGAGGCTCTTGGCCTTGCCCTTCTGCTCCTCGACGAGCGCGAGGAACCGGCCCTCGGGGTCGAAGACCGCGACCGAACCCACGCCCGCGTACACCTCGGGCATCTCCAGCCGGACGCCGTTCAGCAGCAGCCGGCCGCGCCCCGCGTCCACGTCCCAGCGGGGGAACGCGGCGGAGGCGGCCTCGGCGACCGGCATCACGGTCAGCTCCTCCTGGAGCTGGTCCAGGGTCCGGGCGGAGTCCAGCTTGTACGGGCCGACCCGCGTCCGGCGCAGCGCCGTGAGGTGGCCGCCGACGCCCAGGTCGGCGCCCAGGTCGCGGGCGAGGGCGCGGATGTAGGTGCCGGAGGAGCACACCACGGAGACGACCAGGTCGAGCACGGGGGTGCCGTCCTCGGCGACGGCGTCCCGGACGTCGTACACCGTGAAGGAGGAGACGGTCACCGGGCGGGCCGGGATCTCGAAGTCCTCGCCCTCACGGGCCCGCTTGTAGGAGCGCACGCCGTCGATCTTGATGGCGCTGACCTTGGACGGCACCTGCATGATGTCGCCGCTCAGCTTGGCGACACCGGCGTCGATCGCCGCGCGGGTCACCTTGGAGGCGTCGGCGGAGGAGCTGATCTCCCCCTCGGCGTCGTCGGTGAGGGTGTTCTGGCCGAGCCGGACGGTGCCCAGGTACTCCTTCTCGGTCAGGGCGAGGTGCCCGAGGAGCTTGGTGGCGCGCTCCAGACCGAGGACGAGGACACCGGTGGCCATGGGGTCGAGGGTGCCGGCGTGGCCCACGCGGCGGGTCCGGGCGATCCCGCGCATCTTGGCGACCACGTCGTGCGAGGTGAAGCCCGACGGCTTGTCGACGATGACAAGGCCGTCGGGCGGGGTGGGCTTGGCTGTCATTCGGCGGTGTCGTCCGTCTCGTCGTCGGACTCCGGCTTGCGGTACGGGTCCGCGCCACCGGCGTACGGGGCGCCCGCGGACGCCTCGCGCACCTGGGCGTCGGACTGCCGTGCCCGGTCGAGGAGGTCCTCGATGTTGCGGGCCGTGTCCGGCAGGGCGTCCGCGACGAAGGCCAGGGTCGGCGTGAACTTGATTCCGGCCGCGCGGCCGACCTCGGAGCGCAGGATGCCCTTGGCGCTCTCCAGGCCCGCGGCGGCGGCCGCCCGCTCCTCGTCGTCGCCGTAGACCGTGTAGAAGACGGTCGCCTCCCGCAGGTCACCCGTGACCCGCGTGTCCGTGATGGTGACGTGCGAGCCGAGCCGCGGGTCCTTGATCCCCCGCTGCAGCTTCTGGGCCACCACCTCGCGGATGAGGTCCGCCAGCCTTTTCGCCCGAGCGTTGTCGGCCACTGGTCCGTCTCCCGTTCTTTCTTCTTCTCGCGTTTTCGTGGTCAGTCGTCGTCGCCGTGGAAGCGCCGTCGCACGGACAGCAGCTCCACTTCGGGGCGGGCGGCGACCAGCCGTTCGCACTGGTCCAGTACGTCGGTGAGGTGCGCCGCGTCGCCGGACACCGTGGCGAGGCCGATGAGCGCTCGCCGGTGCAGGTCCATATGGTCCACCTCGGCCGCGCTCACGGAGTACTTCCGCTGGAGTTCGGCGACGATCGGGCGGACGACGGAGCGCTTCTCCTTCAGCGAGTGGACGTCGCCGAGGAGGAGGTCGAAGGACAGAGTCCCCACGTACATGTGCAACCGGTTAACCCGCCGGTACGGGATCGGTGGCCCCTCGTCCGTATGGCCGGGGACACCAAGAACGGTACCGCTTACCCGCCGATGGCTCGACAGGGTTTACGGCACCGTGAGCTGCGGTCCCGCCTGGGGGCCCCGCCCCCGGACCCCCGGCTGAAGGAGGGTCCGGGGGCGGAGCCCCCAGGTGACGGCGCCGGCCGACGGAACCCGGAGGTCCCATCGGCCGACGCGCAGCGCAGCGTTACGCGCGCGGCTTCTCGCGCATCTCGTACGTCGCGATGACGTCGTCGACCTTGATGTCGTTGAAGTTTCCGAGGTTGATACCACCCTCGTAGCCTTCGCGGATCTCGGTGACGTCGTCCTTGAAGCGACGCAGCCCGGAGATGTTGAGGCTCTCCGCGATGACCTTGCCGTCGCGGATGAGGCGCGCCTTGGTGTTGCGCTTGACCTCGCCCGAGCGGACCAGGACACCGGCGATGTTGCCGAGCTTGGACGACTTGAAGACCTCGCGGATCTCCGCCGTGCCGAGCTCGACCTCCTCGTACTCCGGCTTGAGCATGCCCTTGAGGGCCGCCTCGATCTCCTCGATGGCCTGGTAGATCACCGAGTAGTACCGGACGTCGACGCCCTCGCGCTCCGCCATCTGCGCCGCGCGGCCCGCAGCGCGGACGTTGAAGCCGATGACGATGGCGTCGGAGCCGGTCGCCAGGTTGATGTCCGACTCGGTGACCGCACCCACACCGCGGTGCAGGACACGGATGTCGACCTCTTCACCGACGTCGAGCTGGAGCAGCGAGGACTCGAGAGCCTCCACCGAACCGGACGCGTCGCCCTTGATGATGAGGTTGAGTTCCTGCACCAGACCGGCCTTGAGGGCCTCGTCCAGGTTCTCCAGGGAGAACCGGACACCCCGGCGGGCGAAGTTGGCGTTGCGCTCGCGCGCCGCCCGCTTCTCGGCGATCTGACGCGCCGTGCGGTCCTCGTCGACGACCAGGAAGTTGTCGCCGGCGCCCGGGACGTTGGTGAGACCGAGGACGAGGACCGGGGTCGAGGGACCCGCCTCTTCCACGTTCTCGCCCTTGTCGTCGAGCATCGCGCGGACACGGCCGTACGCGTCGCCGACCACCATGGTGTCGCCGACCCGCAGGGTGCCTCGCTGCACCAGGACGGTCGCGACGGCACCGCGGCCGCGGTCGAGGTGGGACTCGATCGCAATACCCTGCGCGTCCTGCTCCGGGTTGGCCCGCAGGTCGAGCGAGGCGTCCGCGGTGAGGACCACGGCCTCCAGCAGGCTCTCGATGTTGAGGCCCTGCTTGGCGGAGATGTCGACGAACATGGTGTCGCCGCCGTACTCCTCGGCCACCAGACCGTACTCGGTCAGCTGACCGCGCACCTTGGTCGGGTCGGCACCCTCGACGTCGATCTTGTTGACCGCGACCACGATCGGCACGTCGGCCGCCTTGGCGTGGTTCAGCGCCTCGACCGTCTGCGGCATGACACCGTCGTTGGCCGCGACGACCAGGATCGCGATGTCGGTCGACTTCGCACCACGGGCACGCATGGCGGTGAACGCCTCGTGACCCGGGGTGTCGATGAAGGTGATCTTGCGCTCTTCGCCGTTGACCTCGGTCGCGACCTGGTACGCACCGATGTGCTGCGTGATACCGCCGGCCTCGCCCGCGACGACGTTCGTCTTGCGGATGGTGTCCAGCAGTCGGGTCTTACCGTGGTCGACGTGACCCATGACGGTCACGACCGGCGGACGCGCGACGAGGAACTCCTCGCCACCCTCGTCCTCGCCGAACTCGATGTCGAAGGACTCGAGCAGCTCGCGGTCCTCCTCCTCGGGGCTGACGATCTCGAGGACGAAGTTCATCTCGTCCGCGAGGAGCTTCAGCGTCTCGTCGGAGACGGACTGCGTGGCAGTGACCATCTCGCCGAGGTTCATCATCACGCCGACGAGCGACGCCGGGTTGGCGCCGATCTTCTCCGCGAAGTCGGTGAGGGACGCACCGCGGGACAGACGGACGGACTGTCCGTTGCCGCGAGGCAGCATCACGCCGCCGACGGACGGGGCCTGCATGGCCTCGTACTCCTGGCGCCTCTGCCGCTTCGACTTGCGACCACGACGCGCGGGACCACCGGGACGACCGAAGGCGCCCTGCGTGCCACCGCGGCCACCGGGACCACCGGGACGACCGCCGAAGCCGGGACGGCCACCGCCGCCACCACCGGGACGACCGGCGAAACCGCCGCCACCGCCACCGGCACCGGGACCACCGGGACGACCGGCGAAGCCGCCGCCACCGCCACCGGGACGGCCGGCGAAGCCGCCGCCACCCGGACGACCGCCGCCGCCACCACCGGGACGACCGCCGGCACCGGGACCGCGGCCACCGGGGCCACCGCCGCCGGGACGCGGGCCCGCGGCGGGACGCTGCGGCATCATGCCGGGGTTGGGACGCGGGCCGGCCGGGCCGGGACGCGGACCACCCTGCGGACGGGGCATGCCGGAGGGCGCCGGACGGGGACCGCCCGGACCCTGCGGACGCGGACCGCCACCCTGGGCACCCGGACCCTGCGGACGGGGACCGGCGCCGGGGGCACCGGGACCGCCTGCCGGACGGGGACCGCCCTGCGGACGGGGCGCCTGCGGGCGCGCCATGCCGGTGGAGCCACCGGAGGTGAAGGGGTTGTTACCCGGACGGGGACCGGCCGGACGACCGCCGGGACGCGGGGCCTGGCCACCGGAGCGCGGAGCGCCCTGGCCGGGACGGCCCGACTGGCCCTGACCCTGACCCTGACCCTGAGCGGGAGTGGCCGGACGGGCACCACCGGGCTTGGGAGCGCCGGGGCGGGCGCCACCGGCACGCGGACCCTGCGCGGCGGGAGCCTGCGCGGCGGGAGCCTGCGGAGCCTGGGCGGCCGGCGGAGCGGTGAACTCCGGGGCGGCCGGGGCCGGGCGAGGCGCGGGCTTGGGACCCGGCACCGGACGCGGGCCGGGAGTGGCCGGCGCGGGAGCCGAGGGAGCCTCCGGGGCAGCGGGCTGCTGCGCGGCGGGCTTGGGGGCGCCCGGCTTCGGGGCGGACGGCCCGTCCCCCACGGCCTTGGCGGCGTGGGAGGTGCCCCCAGCCGGCGCCGGGGAGGGCGCGCCGGGCTTGGGGGATGCCTTGCGCGGGGCGGGCTTGCCGGCGGACTTGCCGTTGCCACCGCCCTGGAAGGCGTCGGTCAGCTTGCGTACGACAGGCGCTTCGATCGTCGAAGACGCCGAACGGACGAATTCACCGAGTTCCTGGAGCTTGGCCATGACGACCTTGCTCTCGACACCGAACTCCTTGGCGAGTTCGTATACCCGGACCTTAGCCACTTCGCTCCTTTGAGGTCCGGGTGAAGCCGGACCGTCGCTAGTTCATGGGCGTACTCATCGCGTACTCATCGAGTGCTCATCGCAATCTCGACCTGCTTTCGACTCGCGAGGTACCAGGCCGCCACGGCGCTCCGGACGGCACTTCTTACGGTGTTGCCTGCTCGGCAACTGTTGTCTGCTCGACGTATCGGCGCAACGCGTTTGTGTCGAGCGCTCGCGGGGCGCGCAGTGCCCGCGTGAACGCCCGGCGGCGAACCGCCTGGTCCAGACAGACCAGTGCCGGGTGTACATAAGCACCCCGGCCGGGCAGCGTACCGCGAGGATCGGGGACGCAGGCGTCCTCGATCATCACGATCCGCAGTAGATCGTTCTTGGCCGCCCGCTTCCGACACCCCACACAGGTGCGTTCAGGGCATGCTCGGGTGTGCGTCCGGCCAGACACGGCTAAGTCTACCTCCCCGTACCGACCTCACCCCGTTGGGGTAGAGGTCGAACAGTTGCAGTGTGGTGAACGGGGCGGTGAGCTAGTCGGTGACCTGCTCGGTGTCCGGCCGGATGTCGATGCGCCAGCCGGTGAGCCGGGCCGCGAGCCGGGCGTTCTGCCCTTCCTTGCCGATCGCCAGCGACAGCTGGTAGTCCGGCACGGTGACCCGGGCGGAGCGGGCGGCGAGGTCGACGACCTCGACCTTGCTCACCCGAGCGGGTGACAGGGCGTTCGCCACCATCTCGGCCGGGTCGTCCGACCAGTCGACGATGTCGATCTTCTCGCCGTTCAGCTCGCCCATCACATTGCGCACCCGGCCGCCCATCGGGCCGATGCAGGCACCCTTGGCGTTCAGGCCCGAACGGTTGGACCGTACGGCGATCTTGGTGCGGTGGCCGGCCTCGCGGGCGATCGCGGCGATCTCCACCGAGCCGTCCGCGATCTCCGGCACCTCCAGGGCGAAGAGCTTCTTCACCAGGCTGGGGTGGGTGCGGGAGAGCGTGACCGAGGGGCCACGCACGCCCTTGGCGACGCGGACCACGTAGGAACGCAGCCGCATGCCGTGCTGGTAGGTCTCGCCGGGGACCTGCTCCTGCACCGGCAGGATGGCCTCCAGCTTGCCGATGTCCACGAGCACGTTCTTCGGGTCGCGGCCCTGCTGGACCACGCCGGTGACGATGTCGCCCTCGCGGCCGGCGTACTCGCCGAGCGTGGCGTCGTCCTCCGCGTCGCGCAGCCGCTGCAGGATGACCTGCTTGGCGGTGGTGGCGGCGATCCGGCCGAACCCGGAGGGGGTGTCGTCGAACTCGCGGCGCTCCTGCCCCTCCTCGACGTCCTCGGGGTCCTCCTTCGCCCACACGGTCACATGACCGGTCTGCCGGTTCAGCTCCACGCGCGCGTGGCGGCGGCTTCCGTCGGTACGGTGGTACGCGATGAGGAGGGCCGACTCGATCGCCTCGACCAGCAGGTCGAAGGAGATCTCCTTCTCCCTGACCAAGCCCCGCAGGGCGCTCATGTCGATATCCACGGCTACGCCTCCTCCTCTTCCTTCATGTCCGTCTTGTCCGCCTTGTCCTTGCGGTTGAACTCGACCTGCACCCGCGCCTTGGCGATCTCCGGGAAACCGAGCCGGCGGTTCTTGGCCTTGCGGCCCTTCACACCGGGAACCTCCAGGTCCAGACCCTCGTCGTCCACGCTCAGGATGCGCGCGACGATCTCGTCGTCGTCGGCCAGCTGGAACTTAACCAGCCGGTCCACGGCACGCCGGTAGTGACGGGGTTCGGTGAGGAGGCGCTCGGCGCCGGGGGTGCCGACCTCCAGGTCGTACGCCTGGTCGCCCATCGCGTCGGTCTCGTCGAGCTTCGCCGAGAGCTCACGGCTCACATCGGCGATCCGGTCCAGGTCCGCCCCGGTGTCGGAGTCGACGACCACGCGCAGCACCCGCTTGCGTCCGACGGAGTCGATGGCGATCTCCTCGAGATCCAGCCCCTGGGAGGTGACGAGCGGTTCGAGCAGCTCTCGCAGCCTCTCGCTCTGGGTGGTGCTCATCCGGGTGACTCCTCGGCCGCGTGTGCTGTTGTGGGATGGGTCGCGTGTCTGGTCAAAGGGTATCCGGTCGGGATGGGTGTTGCCGTCCACCCTGGGCGGCCATGGGCCGACCGCGTCCTTCCGGTGGCCGCCCGGGGGTGTGGGGCGGTGCCGGTGAGCGGTGCGGGCACGGGGCGCGGGTACGGTGATCACGGGCGTGCCGCCCGTTCGCCGGGCGCCGCTTTCCGGTGCCCCTCCCCCGCCCCTCCCCGTCTGTCCCCGTACGAGTCTCCGAGGACGTCTGCCGTGTCGTACTCCCCACCGCCGCGCGCCCGTTCGGGGCCGCGCAGAAGAACCCTGCTCGCCTCCCTCGCCGGTGCCACCGCCCTGCTGGCGGGCTGCTCGTCCGGCTCCGGTCCCGCCGAGCGCGCGGCGTCGGCTGCCACCCGTGCACGCGCGCGTGCGGCGCGGGACAGCGCCGGGCTGCTCGCGCGCTACGACGCGGTGCTCGACGCGCACCCGGCGCTCGCCGGCCGGCTCGCTCCGCTGCGGGCGGCGGTGGCCGCGCACCGGGACGCCTTCGGCGGCGCGGACGACGGCAACGCGAAGCGCGGCGACAAGGCGAAGCCGTCGCCCTCCCCGGCCCCCACCGCCCCCGCCGACCAGAAGGACGCACTGACCTCGCTGGCGTCCGCCGAGCGGACCGTGGCGGACCGGCGCGCGGGGGCGCTGCTGGAGGTACCGGGCGAGCTGGCACGGCTGCTGGCGTCGGTGTCGGCGGCCGGGTCCGCGCACGCGTATCTGCTGACGGAGGCGGCGAAGTGAGCGTCCACGACGGGACCGACAAGGCGAAGAAGGCCGAACTGACCGCTCTCCAGGCGGCGTTGGCGGCGGAGCACGCGGCGGTGTACGGCTACGGCGTCGTCGGCGGCCGGATCGGGGCACCCCGGCAGGGCGAGGCGCGTTCCGCGCACGACGCCCACCGCGCGGCCCGCGACACCCTGGCCCGCTCGGTCCGCGATCTGGGCGGTGAGCCGGTGGCGGCGAGCCCCGCGTACGCGCTGCCGTTCACGGTCGCGGACTCCCCCGCCGCGCTGCGCCTGGCCGCCGAGCTGGAGGAACGTCTCGCCGGCGTCTACGCCGACCTGGTCCGCGCCTCCACCGGCCACCGCCGCACCACGGCCACCTCGGCCCTGCGCGAGGCGGCGGTCCGCGCGGTCCGCTGGAGCGGTGAGTCCCCCGCCTTCCCCGGCCTCGCGGAACGCACCGACGACACCACCGGCCGGGCCGGAGCGGCGGACTCCGCCCCCTCGGCGTCCCCGACCGCGTGAGCACAGGACCGACCGGAGCGGGGGCCGGGAAGGCGTAGCCTTCCCTGGGCCTCCGTTGCGGGGGCCCGGACGGACACAGGAGAAGGGGACCGACTCGCGCATGGCTTTCGAACCGCCTCGGCGACTGGTCCGGGCGAGCCGGGAGACCGCGCCGCCCGGTGACGACTGGCTGGCCGGACTGCCCGAGGCGGCTGAACGGGCCGTCGCCGCACGCGAGTTGACCGTGGACCGGGTGCAGGTGCCAGGCGGCCGGAGCAGTCTGGTGCTGTTGGTACGGCGCGCGGACGGCAGTCCCGCCGTGCTGAAGCTGGTGCCCGCCCGGTCCCGGCCGGAGAGCGAGCGGGCGGCGCTGGCGCACTGGGGTGGCCTGGGTGCCGTACAGCTGCTGGACGGCGGGCCCGAGGACGTGACGGAGGGTGCGCTGCTGCTGGAGCGGCTGCATCCGGATGTGTCGGTGCGCTCGCTCCCGGAGGCCAAGGCGCTGCTGGAGGCGGCGGGAACGCTGCGCCGCCTGTGGGTGGAGCCGCCGGCCGGCGAGGGCGCGCACCGGTTCGAGACGGTCGCGGAGCGCACCGGGCGGCAGGCCGAGGCGATGGCCGCGAGTGCTCTGCAGGACCCCGAGTCGGCGCCGCTGGTGGACGCGGCGCTGGCGGTGCGCGAGGAGCTGCTGGCCGAGGCGCCGGACCACCGGCTGCTGCACGGCACGTTCCGGCAGAGCAAGGTGCTGGGCGGGGAGCGGCTGCCGTGGCTGGCGGTGGGCCCGGACCCGGTGGTCGGCGAGTGCGCCTTCGATCTGGCGCGGCTGGTGCGGGACCGGGTGGAGGACCTGATCGCGGTGCCGTCCGGCGCGGCGGTGACCCGGCGCCGGATCAAGCGGCTCGCGGAGTCGCTGGAGGTGGACCAGGAGCGGCTGCGCGGCTGGACGCTGTTCCGGGCCGTGGAGTCCGGGGTACGGGCCCGCCGGGTGGGCCGGGAGCAGGACGCTGACCTGCTGCTGGAGTTCGCCACCTGGCTGTGAGTGCGCGAAAAGCCCGGCCGCTCGGTGCGGCCGGGCTTTTCGCTGTGCCTGATCAGGCGGTGAAGCGTCAGGCGGTGAGGCGGGCGATGGCCTCCTCGACCGTCAGCTCCTCGCGCTCACCGGTCTTGCGGTCCTTCAGCTCCAGCACGCCGTCGGCGGAGCGGCGGCCGGCGACCAGGATCTGCGGTACGCCGATCAGCTCGGCGTCGGTGAACTTCACACCCGGCGAGACCCCGGCGCGGTCGTCGACCAGGACCCGGACGCCCGCGGCGGACAGCTTCTCGGCGACGTCGAGCGCCAGCTCGGTCTGGAGCGCCTTGCCCGCGGCGACCACGTGCACGTCGGCCGGGGCGACCTCCTTGGGCCAGCACAGGCCGTGCTCGTCGGCGGTCTGCTCGGCGAGGGCGGCGACGGCGCGGGAGACGCCGATGCCGTAGGAGCCCATGGTGACGCGGACGGGCTTGCCGTTCTGGCCGAGCACGTCGAGCTTGAGGGCGTCGGCGTACTTGCGGCCGAGCTGGAAGATGTGGCCGATCTCGATGGCGCGGTCCAGCTTCAGCCCGGCGCCGCACTTGGGGCAGGGGTCGCCGTCCTGGACCACGACGACATCGACGTACTCGTCGACCTCGAAGTCACGGCCGGCGACGACGTTCTTGGCGTGCGTGTGCTCCTTGTTGGCGCCGGTGATCCAGTCGGTGCCGGGGGCCACGCGGGGGTCGGCGATGTACTTGACCTTCTCGCCCAGGCCCTGCGGGCCGACGTAGCCGCGCACCAGGTCGGGGCGGCCGACGAAGTCCTCGGCGGTGACCAGCTCGACGGCGGCGGGGGCGAAGTGCGCCTCGACCTTGTCCATGTCGACCTCGCGGTCACCGGGCACGCCCACGGCGACGATCTCGCCGTCCACCTTGACCAGCAGGTTCTTCAGGGTGGCGGAGGCGGGGACGCCGAGGGAGGCGGCCAGGGTCTCGATGGTCGGGGTGTCCGGGGTGGGGATCTCCTCCAGCGCGGGCACGGCGGAGCCGTCGACGGGGGCGGTCTCGTAGTAGACGGCCTCGGTGTTGGCGGCGAAGTCGCAGTTGGGGCAGTCGGCGAAGGTGTCCTCGCCGGCCTCGGCCGGGGCGAGGAACTCCTCGGACCGGGAGCCGCCCATGGCGCCCGCGGTGGCCGCGCAGATGCGGTAGTCGAGGCCGAGGCGCTCGTAGATCCGCTGGTAGGCGGCGCGGTGCGCGGCGTAGGAGGTGGCGAGGCCCTCGTCCTCGGTGTCGAAGGAGTACGAGTCCTTCATCAGGAACTCGCGGCCGCGCAGGATGCCCGCGCGGGGGCGCGCCTCGTCCCGGAACTTGGACTGGATCTGGTACAGGATCACCGGCAGGTCCTTGTAGGAGGACGCCTGGTCCTTCACCAGCAGGGTGAAGATCTCCTCGTGGGTGGGGCCGAGGAGGTAGTCGCCGCCCTTGCGGTCCTGGAGGCGGAACAGCTCGGCGCCGTACTCGTCCCAGCGGCCGGTGGCCTCGTAGGGCTCGCGCGGCAGCAGGACGGGGAGGACGACCTCCTGGGCGCCGATGGCGTCCATCTCCTCGCGCACGATCCGCTCGACGTTGGCGAGGACCTTGGTGCCCAGCGGCAGCCAGGACCAGATGCCGGCGGCGGTGCGGCGGACGTAACCGGCGCGGACGAGGAGCTTGTGGCTGAGGACCTCGGCGTCGGCCGGGTCGTCGCGCAGCGTCTTCGCCAACAACTTGGACATGCGCTGGACCGGTACGTTCGCCATTGTTCTCGTACTCCTGCCGGAAATGTGGGTGATGGCTAGGAGGTTAGCCGGGGCTCCCGCGCGGGTGGAAATCGGTTATCGACGGCGCAGCGGGAGGGGGGCGCCCATGACGGCGTACGGCTTGGGGGCGCTCGGGAAGTGGACCTGGCGGGCGAGGTCGGTGTAGCCGAGGGCGTGGTAGAGGCCGCGGGCGGGGCTGTCGGTGTCGATGGCGGAGAGGATGGAGCGGGGTTCGGCGGCGCTGTCGGTGATGCGGGTGATCAGGTGGCGGCCGATGCCCCGGTTCTGGTGGCCGGGGTGGACGTGCAGCTCGGTGATGACGAAGGAGTCGTCGAGCCAGCCGTCGTTGCCCTGGGCGCGCAGGTAGGGCTCCACGATGGTGGACCACCAGTGGGCGCGGGAGTTGGGCATGCCGTACACGAAGCCGATCAGCGCGCCCCGGCTGGTGGCGCCGAGGGCGCGGGCGCCGGGCATGCGCATGTGGCGCTGGACGATCTGGCGGCGTACGGCGATCTCGTCGGGGCCGAGGCCGAAGGCGAGGGCCTGTACGGCGAGGGCCTCGTCGACGTGGGCTTCGAGGTCCAGGGTGCCGATCACGAGGTCCATGCGGGGAGCGTACAGGGGTGGCTCGGCGGACCCGTCAGAAGAGAATGCTCATGAACTGGCCGACCTCCTGGAACCCCACCCTGCGGTACGTGGCACGCGCGGCGGTGTTGAAGTCGTTGACGTAGAGGCTGGCCACGGGGGCGATGTCGGCGAGGGCGTAGCGCAGTACGGCGGCCATGCCGGGGGCGGCGAGGCCCTTGCCCCGGTACTCGGGGGCGACCCACACACCCTGGATCTGGCAGGCGCGGGAGGTCGCGGCGCCGATCTCGGCCTTGAAGACGACGTTGCCGCGGCCGTCGACGCGGGCGAAGGAGCGGCCGGCGCCGACGAGTTCGGCGACGCGCGCCTGGTAGAGGAGTCCGCCGTCGCCGGCCATCGGGGAGACGCCGACCTCCTCGGTGAACATGGCCACGCACGCCGGCATGATCGTGTCCATCTCGTCCTTGCGGACGCGCCGGACATAGGGGTCGGGCGTGATGTCGGCGGGCATGTGGTCGGTGACCATGAGGGGCTGGCGGGCGCGGACCTCGCGGGCGGGGCCCCAGTGCGGTTCCAGCAGCCGCCACAGCTGGGCGGTGGCCTCGGCGGAGCCGACGATCGAGGAGCAGCGGCGGCCGCCCCGGCGGGCGCGGTCGGCGAAGGCGCGCACGGCGCGGGGGGTGGCGCAGACGGGGACGAGGTTGGCGCCCGCGTAGCACAGGGACGTGAGCATGCCGTCCTCGTACCAGCCCCACATCTCGCCGCCGAGGCGCCAGGGGTCGAGGCCGGCCACCTGGACACGGGCGGCCACGAAGGCGTTGGCGACGGGCTCGCGGTCGAGGACCGCGAGCGCTGCGTCGAGGTCGCTCGGTTCGAGCACCCGTGAGGTGGTCTGGGTCAACACGTGCGGGGGCCTCACCCTGGGGTCTGCGCTGGTCTTGGCACTATAGCCGCGCGTTCCCGCCGGTGCGGTGCGTCGCGCCTCCGCCGCAGTCTCTCTCAACCTCGCGCGAGCCCCAGGAACGCGTGCCACGCCGTGGTCTGTACGGAGAGGGTGGGGGCGGCGGAGGGGTTCTGCTTGGAGTCGCGGATGTGGATGGTGGTGGGGCAGGCGGCGACCTCTACGCACTGGCCTCCGGCCCCGCTGCTGTGGCTGGACCGGTGCCAGGAGAGGGCGGCTTCGAGGCACTCGCCGCCGCTGCCTGTGCTGTAGCTGCTCTTGAACCACGTCAGGTCGGACGGCATCTCGACGTTCATGCCTGGACGAGCCCCAGGAACGCGTGCCACGCGGTGGCCGGCACGGAGAGGGTGGGGGCGGTGGCGGGATTCTGCTTGGAGTCACGCACGTGGATGGTGGCGGGGCAGGCGGCGACCTCGACGCATTCGCCGCCGCCGCCGCTGCTGTAGCTGGACCGGTGCCAGGGGAGGGCGGCTTCGAGGCACTGCCCGCCATCACCAGCGCTGTAGCTGCTCTTGAACCACGTCAGCTCGGACAGCTTCTCGACGGTCATGCCTCACAGCCTCCCCCGCTGTAATCCCTCTCAAGCCTGGACGAGCCCCAGGAATGCCTGCCACGCGGTGGTCGGTACGGAAAGGGTGGGGGCAGTGGTGGGGTTCTGCTTGGAGTCGCGCACGTGGATGGTGGCCGGGCAAGCGGCGACCTCGACGCACTGACCGCCGTCGCCGTCGCTGTAACTGGACTTGCGCCACGGTAGGGCGACCTCGACGCACTGGCCGCCTTCGCCGTCGCTGTAGGTGCTCTTGAACCACGTCAGCTCGGACGGCTTTTCGACGTTCATGTCTCTCCCAGCAACTTCTCGACGAGGGCTAGCGACTTGATCGGTGTCAGGGCCTGGGCACGCAGGAGACCGTAGCGCTCCTCCATCTCCCTGACCGTCTGAGTATCGGAGTAGAGGCGGCTCCCCTTGTGCGCGTCCGCGTAGCCGATCCTGCGCCCCTTCGCCGTGTCGATCAAGGTGAAGGTACCAAACAGGGCAGCGTGCTCTTCGCACTCGTTCGGCATGACCTGGATCTCCACGTTACGCCGCTGTCCGATGAGCAGGATCTGCTCCAACTGCCCACGCATGACCGCCGGTCCGCCCCACCCCTTGTGCAGAAGAGCTTCCTCCATCACGAAGCTCATGGTGGGCGCAGACTTGCGCTGGAAAATCTCCTGCCGAGCCAGTCGCGCCGCGACGCGCTGCTCGATGGTCGCCTCGTCCAGCAGGGGCCGTCGCATGGTGAACACCGTCCGCGCGTAGTCCTCCGTCTGCAACAGGCCGTTAATCAGTAGTGCGTCATACACATGCCACCCGACGGCTTCCTTCTCGAGCCTCGCCGCATCCCGGAAGAAGGCCGGATACTGCGCCTTCGCCATGTCCTCGACGAAATCGGCCAGCATCCCGCCCGCGTCCAGCACACCATCCGCCTGCCGGATGAACTTCTCGTTCGGGATGCGCCTGCCCACCTCGTAGGACGTGATGGTCGCGGCCGAGTAGCCCGTACGGCGACCCAACTCGGCCCGATCCACCCCCGCTTGGACACGTAACCGCTTCAGCAACCGTCCGAAGACAAGCGGGATACCCGCGCCCAGCGCTTCCTGGTCCTCCTGTGATTCCTCGCTCATGCCTACCCCCAATGCCCGTACGCCACCCTCGGTCACGGCGCGCTCGTGTACAGCCGCACCCCGCCCGTGTACAACGCCTGGTGGTCCCGGTGCTGCCACTGTCCAACGCTACTGAGCGTGCGGGACCGTAACGGCGTGAAATCAGAAATCTCCACCCAGGAATTCGCGATGCGCTTCACCTCCACCCCGCGTGGCGCACGGCTCGCCCGGCGGCTGGTCTCGGTCCGGCTGGACGAATGGGGGCATCCGTACGACGGCCGACTCAACGAGGCCGTCACGCTGATCGCGGCCGAGCTGGCCGCCAACGCCGTACGGCATGGCCGCGTACCCGGCCGGGACTTTCACCTGCGGCTGGCCGGGGACGACGGCGTCGTACGCGTGGAGGTCTCGGACACCCTGACCGAGCGGCTGCCCGAGATCCGGGTGCCGTGCGGGGAGTCCGGCCGGGGGCTGATCCTGGTCGAGGCGCTCGCGGACAAGTGGGGGGTGGCGCCGAGGCAGCCCGGCAAGACGGTGTGGGCGGAGGTACGGCAAAGTCCCGCCACCGGGGGGTGACGGGACTCGGACGCGGGGGGGTCAGCCCGCTACGGCTACCGTCGGCTCGCCCGACGTGATGCCCTCGGCCTCCATCTTCTCGGCCAGCTTCATGGCCTCCTCGATGAGGGTCTCCACGATCTTCGACTCCGGGACGGTCTTGATGACCTCGCCCTTCACGAAGATCTGGCCCTTGCCGTTGCCGGAGGCGACGCCGAGGTCCGCCTCGCGCGCCTCACCGGGGCCGTTCACGACGCAGCCCATGACGGCGACGCGGAGCGGGACCTCCATGCCGGTCAGGCCGGCGGTGACCTCTTCGGCCAGCTTGTAGACGTCGACCTGGGCGCGACCACAGGACGGGCAGGACACGATCTCCAGGCCCCGCTGCTTCAGGTTCAGCGACTCCAGGATCTGGTTGCCGACCTTGACCTCTTCCACCGGCGGCGCCGACAGGGAGACGCGGATGGTGTCACCGATGCCCTCGGACAGCAGCGCACCGAAGGCCACCGCCGACTTGATCGTGCCCTGGAACGCCGGACCCGCCTCAGTCACACCCAGGTGCAGCGGGTAGTCGCACTGGGCCGCGAGCTGCCGGTACGCCTCGATCATCACGACCGGGTCGTTGTGCTTCACCGAGATCTTGATGTCCCGGAAGTCGTGCTCCTCGAAGAGGGACGCCTCCCACAGCGCCGACTCCACCAGGGCCTCCGGGGTGGCCTTGCCGTACTTCTGCAGCAGACGGCGGTCCAGGGAGCCCGCGTTCACGCCGATGCGGATCGGGGTGCCGTGGTCCTTGGCAGCCTTGGCGATCTCGCGGACCTTGTCGTCGAACTGCTTGATGTTGCCGGGGTTCACCCGGACCGCCGCGCAGCCCGCCTCGATCGCGGCGAAGACGTACTTCGGCTGGAAGTGAATGTCCGCGATCACCGGGAGCTGCGACTTCCGCGCGATGGTGGCCAGCGCGTCCGCGTCGTCCTGCGTCGGACAGGCGACCCGCACGATCTGGCACCCCGACGCCGTCAGCTCAGCGATCTGCTGCAACGTCGACCCGATGTCCGACGTACGCGTCGTCGTCATCGACTGCACCGACACGGGGGCGTCGCCGCCGACCGCGACGGTGCCGACCTGGATCTGACGGCTCTTGCGCCGTTCGGCGATCTTGGTCGGTACGGACGGCATGCCGAGAGAAATCGCAGTCATCTGCTGTGCAACCCCAAGTCGTGGATCAAGATCCGGTCCCGTGAACGGCGGGCTCCAGACTTTGAGATTACGACACGGGGCCCTGCCCCAGCACATCCCACCCGGCAAACCCACCCAATGGGCGGCGACCCGGAACGAAGAGTTCCGGGTCGCCTTCCTGGTCGTACGAGGTCAGGAGATCCGTACCGGGTTGACCACGTCCGCGATGAACACGAGCACCGTGAAGCAGACGAAGATCCCCGCCACCACGTAGGCCACCGGCATCAGCTTGGCCACGTCGAACGGGCCGGGGTCGGGGCGGCGCAGCACCCGGGCCACCTGGCGCCGCAGCGACTCCCACAGGGCGCCCGCGATGTGCCCGCCGTCGAGCGGGAGCAGCGGGAGCATGTTGAAGAGGAACAGCGACAGGTTGAACCCGGCGACCACGAAGACGGCCATGGCGACCTGCTGCGAGGCCGGGATGTTCAGCGTGGCGATCTCGCCGGTGACGCGGGCGGCGCCGACGATGCCCATCGGGGAGTCCGGCTCGCGCGGGCCGTCGCCGAAGGCGGCGTTCCACAGGGCCGGGATCTTGCCGGGGAGGGCCACGAGGGACTCCACGGCGTTGCCGACCTGGTCGCCCATCCAGACCACCGAGTCGCCGAAGTCGAGCTTGACGACGCCGGTGGCCGCGCTGAAGCCGAGGAAGCCGGCCTTGACGTACTCGCCCTGGACGTAGGCGCCGGCGGAGTCCTTCTTGGCGACCTGGTTGGTGGCGATGGTGGCGTGCAGGGTGAGCCGCTCGCCGTCGCGCTCGACCACGATCGGGACGTTGCGGCCCGCGCTGTCCCGGATGAGGTCGGACAGCGTGTTCCACTTCTCGGTGGGTTTGCCGTCGAAGGAGACGATCTTGTCGCCCGCCTTGATCCCGGCGGCGGCGGCCGGGGAGGCCGGGTCGGACTTCTTGCAGTCGTCACGGTTCTGGTTCTGCGCGATGACGCAGGGCGAGACCGAGGAGACCGTGTTGGTCTGCTGCTGGATGCCGAAGCCCATCAGCACCGTGAGGAAGAGCCCGACGGCCAGGATCAGGTTCATGAACGGGCCGGCGAACATGACGATGACGCGCTTCCACGGCTTGCGGGTGTAGAACATCCGCGTCTCGTCGCCCGGCTGGAGCTCCTCGTACGCCGCAGAGCGGGCGTCCTCGATCATGCCGCGCCACGGGGAGGTGGAGCGGGCGGTGACCCGGCCCGCGTCGTCCGGCGGGAACATGCCGATCATGCGGATGTAGCCGCCGAGCGGGACGGCCTTGATCCCGTACTCGGTCTCGCCCTTGTGCCGCGACCAGATGGTCGGGCCGAAACCCACCATGTACTGCGGGACGCGGATGCCGAAGAGCTTGGCCGTGGACAGGTGCCCCAGCTCGTGCCAGGCGATCGAGACGAGCAGGCCGACCGCGAAGACCACTATGCCGAGGATGAACATCAAGGTCGTCATGCACGCGCCTCCGCGTTAGCCGTCCGGTTGGTCAGTTTGGTCAGTTCACGGGCCCTGGCCCGGGCCCAGGTCTCCGCTTCGAGGACGTCCGACACCGTGAGCGAAGTTCCCGTGACCGGGGTGCCGTGTTCCTCGACCACCCGGATGACGGTCTCCATGATCCCGTTGAAGGGCAGAGCGCCGCCCAGGAAGGCTTCGACGCACTCCTCGTTGGCCGCATTGAACACCGCCGGGGCGGTGCCCGCGAGCCGGCCCACGTGCCGGGCGAGGTTCACCGAGGGGAAGGCGTCGTTGTCCAGCGGGAAGAACTCCCAGGTGGACGCCTTGCTCCAGTCGAAGGCCGGGGCGGCGTCCGGGACGCGCTCGGGCCAGCCCAGGCCGATGGCGATCGGCCCACCCATGTCGGGGGGCGTCGCCTGGGCGATCGTGGAACCGTCGGTGAACTCGACCATCGAGTGGACATACGACTGGGGATGCACGACCACCTCAATGCGGTCGAAGGGAATGTCGTAGAGCAGGTGGGCCTCGATGACCTCCAGGCCCTTGTTGACCAGGGTCGCGGAGTTGACCGTGATCACCGGGCCCATCGCCCAGGTGGGGTGCGCGAGGGCGTCGGCGACGGTGACCTCCGCCAGCTCGGCCTTGCTCCGGCCGCGGAAGGGGCCGCCGGAGGCGGTGACGACCAGCTTGCGCACATCGGCGCGGGTGCCGGCGGCGAGGGCCTGGAAGAGGGCCGCGTGCTCGGAGTCGACCGGGATGATCTGGCCGGGCTTGGCCAGCGCCTTGACCAGCGGGCCGCCGACGATCAGCGACTCCTTGTTGGCCAGCGCCAGGGTGCGGCCGGCCTCCAGGGCGGCCAGCGTCGGCGCGAGGCCGATGGAGCCGGTGATGCCGTTCAGCACGGTGTGGCAGTCGGAGGCGGCGACCTGGGCGGCGGCGTCCGGGCCCACGAGGATCTCCGGGAGCGGCTCGGTCCCGTACTGCCCGGCCAGGGCCTCGCGCAGCGCCGGCGCCGCGTCCTCGCGGGCGACCGCGACGGTGCGTACCCGCAGCTTGCGCGCCTGCTCGGCGAGGAGGTCCACCCGGCCGCCGTTCGCGGAGAGGGCGGTGACCCTGAAGCGGTCGGGGTTGCGCAGCACCAGGTCGATGGCCTGGGTGCCGATGGACCCGGTGGAGCCGAGGATCACCACGTCCTTCGGGCCGTCGCCCGCGACGGGGTCGAACACGAGGTGCGGGTCGGCGAGCGGGGCGGGGCTGTCGGGGCTGTCGGTCATCCCTCCATTGTGGCCGCACGCGGCGGCCGTGCGGACCGCGCGTCCCTCGGTCGGGTGGCCGGAGTGGCGGACGCGCGGTCCGCACGGCCGCCGGAAGGTTTCTCCCTTTGTGAATCTCGGGTGAAGATCCTGTGATAACAATTCAGTTGAACGGGTGAACTTCCCATCCGTGCAACGCCTTTGTGAACGACATCCTTGGGGGGATCTCTTCGTGCGTACCGTGCGCCTTCGCGCCGCCCTGCCCGCTCTCGCCGGCGCGGCCCTGCTCACCGGCACCCTGCTGAGCACCCCGGCCCAGGCGGCCGGCAGCGTCCAGATCCACCGGGTCTACTTCGACAGCCCCGGCAAGGACACCCGCTCCAACTCCAGCCTCAACGGCGAGTGGGTGCAGCTCAAGAACACCAGCCGCTCGGCCGTCTCACTGAAGGGGTGGGTCCTCAAGGACGCCTCGAACCACAAGTACTCGTTCCCGAACGTGAAGATCGGCGCCGGGAAGTACATGAAGATCCACACCGGGAGCGGATCGAACACCGCCTCGGACAGGTACCAGGGCCGCCGCGCCTACGTCTGGAACAACACCAGCGACACGGCGACCCTGACCAAGTCGAACGGCTCCAAGGTCGACACCTGCTCGTGGACGACCCGGAACGGCAGCGACAAGTACTGCTAGCAGCTAACCGCCGTAGGGGCGACGGGCGTTGACGCGCTCGCTCGCCCCCGGTGACGCGTCCGCGATCCAGACGCCGTCGCCCGAGGGGTCGAGGACGCCCTCCTCCAGCCACTCGTAGGCCCCGCCGAGGACGCCCTTGACCACCTTGCGGTCGATGTCGTCGGTGTTGTGCCACAGGCGGGCGAAGAGCTCGTCCACGCGGACGCGGGCCTGGCGGCAGAAGGCGTCGGCGAGCTGGTACGCCTCGCGGCCGTGCTCGCCCTCCCGCCGCAGCCGCTCGGCCCGTACGCAGGCCGCGCTCATGGCGAACAGCTCCGCGCCGATGTCCACGATCCGGCCGAGGAAGCCCTGCTTGGTCTCCATCCGGCCCTGCCAGCGGGACATGCCGTAGAAGGTGGCGCGGGCCAGCTTGCGGGCGTGCCGCTCGACGAACCGCAGATGCCCGGACAGGTCGATGCCGTGCTTGAACTCGGCGTACGAGGTGGGGAGTTGCCCCGGACCCGCGACCAGCTTCGGCAGCCACTTGGCGTAGAAGACGCCCGCGCCCGCACCGGCCCTCGCCTTGTCCTGGAGGGACTTGTCGGGGTCGATGAGGTCACCGGCGACCGAGAGGTGGGCGTCGACGGCCTCGCGTGCGATCAGCAGGTGCATGATCTCGGTGGAGCCCTCGAAGATGCGGTTGATGCGCAGGTCGCGCAGCATCTGCTCGGCCGGTACGGCCCGCTCGCCGCGGGCCGCGAGCGACTCGGCGGTCTCGTAGCCCCGCCCGCCCCGGATCTGGACCAGCTCGTCGGCCATCAGCCAGGACATCTCCGAGCCGTACAGCTTGGCGAGGGCGGCCTCGATGCGGATGTCGTTGCGGTCCTCGTCGGCCATCTGGGAGGCGAGGTCGACGACGGCCTCCAGCGCGAACGTGGTCGCCGCGATGAAGCTGATCTTGGCGCCGACGGCCTCGTGCAGCGCGACCGGCTTGCCCCACTGCTCGCGCTCGGCAGCCCACTCGCGGGCGATCTTCAGGCACCACTTGCCCGCACCGGCACACATCGCGGGCAGGGAGAGCCGGCCGGTGTTGAGCGTGGTGAGCGCGATCTTCAGACCGGCGCCCTCGGGGCCGATCCGGTTGGCGGCCGGGACCCGCACCCGGTGGAAGCGGGTGACGCCGTTCTCGATGCCGCGCAGCCCCATGAAGGCGTTGCGGTTCTCCACCGTGATGCCCTCGGCGTCGGCCTCCACCACGAACGCGGTGATGCCGCCGGGGTGCCCCTCGGACTTCGGCACCCGCGCCATGACGACCAGCAGATCGGCGACGACGCCGTTGGTGGTCCACAGCTTCACGCCGTCCAGGACGTAGTCGTCGCCGTCCGGGACGGCCGACGTGGCCAGCCGCGCCGGGTCCGAGCCGACGTCCGGCTCGGTGAGCAGGAAGGCGGAGATGTCGGTGGTGGCGCAGCGGGGCAGGAAGGCGTCCTTCTGCTCCTGGGTGCCGAAGATCTTCAGCGGCTGCGGTACGCCGATCGACTGGTGGGCGGAGAGCAGGGCGCCGATCGCGGGGCTGACCGAGCCGACCAGGGCGAGGGCCTTGTTGTAGTACAGCTGGGAGAGGCCGAGGCCGCCGTACTTGGTGTCGATCTTCATCCCGAGGGCGCCGAGCCGCTTCAGGCCGGCCACGACCTCGTCGGGGATGCGGGCCTCGCGCTCGATGCGGGCCGCGTCGATCTCCGTCTCGCAGAAGGCGCGCAACTCGGCGAGGAAGGTCTCGCCGCGCCGGACGCTCTCGGCGTCGGGGAGCGGGTGGGGGTGGATGAGGTCGAGCCGGAAGCGCCCGAGGAAGAGCTCCTTGGCGAAGCTGGGCTTGCGCCAGTTCTGCTCCCGGGCGGCCTCCGCCACCTGTCGGGCCTCGCGCTCGGAGACGTTGGTGCGTTGAGTGGTGGGGGCGGACATGAGGCTCACCTCGCCGCGAAGAGGGATGGTGGCGGACCGTGGGTAACCGACCCGTTGCTACTGGATCGTTGGTACCTGAATCGGGCGCCCCCCACCACCCCTTGCGCGTCCGTTCAGGTGAACGGACGCACGGGGGGACAGCGGCTGCTCAGACCGTTTCGAGGGCCGGGACCAGGGGCTTCGGGTCCTCGGCGGGGCTGTCCTGGGTGGCGGCCGGGGTGTTCCGGCGGCCGGTGAAGGAGTACGCGACGCCGACCAGCAGTCCGCCGCCGACGAGGTTGCCGAGGCCGACCAGGAGGAGGTTGTGGCCGAAGGCGGCGAGGGTGTCGCCGGGGACGTGCTCGAACAGGCCGAGCGAGAAGGTCGTCATGTTGGCGACGACGTGCTCGAAGCCGGAGGCGACGAAGGCCAGGATGCCCGCGAAGATCAGCATGATCTTGGCGGCGTCGGAGCGGGTGCGCATGCCCATCCACACGGTCAGGCAGACCAGGAAGTTGCAGAGCACGCCGCGGAAGAACATCGCCTCGCCGCTCTCGGCCATCTTGGCGTTGAGCATGCCGGTCAGGCCGGCCAGACCGGGGGCGGGCGCTCCGGGGGCGGGCGCGACGCCCAGCACCCCGGCGGCGTGGACCAGCCAGGCGAGGCCGACCGAGCCGACCAGGTTGCCGACGAGGGAGCCGACGATCACGGCGAGCGCGGCAGCGGGCGAGAGGGCCCTGCGGACCGCGCCCTGGACCATCGTCATCATGTTGCTGGTGGCCAGCTCGCCACCGGCGAAGATCACCAGCGTCAGCGCGACACCGAAGACCAGGCCCTGGATCAGCCTGACCCAGGGAGAGTGCGCGAGGCTGAGCGGGCCGGACACCATGACCATCAGCACGACGCCCATACCGATGAAGGCACCGGCGAGTGCCGAGAGCACCAGGTAGCGGCCGGGAGAGCGGAGAAGTTTCGCCTTGCCGCGCGCTGCCGCGATCTGGTCGTCCAGGGCTTCTTCAAGTGGTATCGGCACGGTGGCCCTCTCAGGTGCTGCTCACTCATGGTCGGATTGTCCGACTCTCACTGCGTGGAGCAGTGTGCGCGCACCGATCAGGAAATGTCAAAAGTCGAATCAATGACGTAATAGGCAATGCTTATCCCGACTTAATCGGCCAAATCTATCGCGCCATAGGTCGCGCCTATCACTGGCCCGGGCAGCCTACGGCTGACCGGGCCCGGCGAGCAGCCCGTCCAGTTCCGCGAAGGACAGGACGTCGGTGGGCGAGGTGACGGAGCCGGTCTCGTACAGCTCCCGCGCGGCACGGCGGGCGGCGGCGTACGCGGCCAGCGCCACGCCCGGACCGAGGCTCACCCGGGCCACACCGAGCGTGCCCAGATCCGCGACGGACGGCGCGCCGGGGCCGGCCATGACGTTGAGCGGTACGGGGATGTCCCCGGTCAGCGCCTGGAGGGTGGCCGGATCGGTGACACCGGGGACGAAGATGCCGTCGGCGCCCGCCTCGACGTACAGCCGGGCCCGGGTCAGGGTTTCCTCGAGGCGTGTCTCCGGGGCGCCCAGGCCCAGCAAGTAGGTGTCGACCCGGGCGTTGAGGAAGAGGTCCGCTCCCGCCCGCTCCGCGGTCCGGCGGGCCGCGGCGAGCCGGGCGGCCAGCTCGGCCGGGGTCCGGGTGCCGTCCTCGATGTTGACGCCGACGGCGCCCGCCTCGATCACCCCGGCGACCGTCTCGGCGACGGCGGAGGCGTCCTCGCCGTACCCGTCCTCGATGTCGGCGGTGACCGGGACCGTGACGGCGTCCGCGATCCGGGCGATCACCTCCAGGGCCCGCTCCCGGGTGAGGGAGCCGCCGTCGGGCGAACCGAGCGCCCATGAGACACCGGCACTGGTGGTGGCGATCGCGGGGGCGCCCGCCGCCTCGACGACGCGGGCGCTCGCCGTGTCCCAGGCGTTGGCGAGCGCGAGGGGGGCGGAGGGGGTGTGCAGGGAGCGGAAGAGGCGGGCGTCGGCCGCGTACGCGTGGGTCATGACCGCAGTCAAGCACCGTACGCGGACCGCCTTCTGGCAGGAATCCGACATGAATGCCGCCCGCCGTCAATGCGGTCGGCCGTCGGAGAACGCCGACGGCCGGAGCCCCCGCACAGTGTGGGCTCCGGCCGTCGTGGTGACCTGTCCGTGGCAGGTCAGAGTGCGAGGCCCGTGAGGACCAGGACGCGCTCGTAGGTGTAGTCGTCCATCGCGGAGCGGACGCCCTCGCGGCCGACGCCGGACTGCTTGACGCCGCCGTACGGCATCTGGTCGGCGCGGTAGGAGGGGACGTCGCCGATGACGACGCCGCCGACCTCGAGGGCGCGGTGGGCGCGGAAGGCGGTCTGGAGGTCGTGGGTGAACACGCCTGCCTGGAGGCCGTACTTGGAGTCGTTGACCGCGGCGAACGCCTCGGCCTCGCCGTCGACCTTCTGCACGGTGAGGACGGGTCCGAAGACCTCCTCGGTGGCGAGGGTGGCACCGGCGGGCACGTCGGTGAGGACGGTCGGGGCGTAGGTGGCGCCGTCGCGCTCACCGCCGGTGAGGAGGGTGGCGCCCGCCTCGACGGCCTCGTTCACCCAGGACTCGACGCGCTGCGCGGCGGCCTCGCTGACCAGCGGCCCGACCTCGGTCTTGTCGTCGGACGGGTCACCGGTGACCTGGGCCTCGACGGCGGCGACGATGCGCGGCAGCAGCCGCTCGTACACCGCGCCGTCCACGATCACCCGCTGCACCGAGATGCAGGACTGGCCGCCCTGGTAGTTGGAGAAGGTGGCGATGCGGGTCGCGGCCCAGTCCAGGTCGGCGTCGCTCGCCCAGTCGCCGAGGACGACGGCCGCGCCGTTGCCGCCCAGCTCCAGCGTGCAGTGCTTGCGCGGCACCGAGTCCATGATCGCGTAGCCGACCTGCTCGGAGCCGGTGAAGGAGATCACCGGGAGCCGCTCGTCCTGGACCAGCGCGGGCATCTTGTCGTTGGTGACCGGCAGGACGCTCCAGGACCCGGCGGGCAGGTCGGTCTCGGCCAGCAGCTCGCCGATGACCAGGCCGGAAAGCGGGGTGGCCGGGGCGGGCTTGAGGATGATCGGGACACCGGCGGCGATGGCCGGGGCGACCTTGTGCGCGCACAGGTTCAGCGGGAAGTTGAACGGCGCGATGCCGAGGACGACACCCTTGGGGAAGCGGCGGATCAGCGCCATACGGCCCTGGCCACCCGCGTCGGTGTCGAGCCGCTGGGCCTCGCCGCCGTTGAACCGCCGGGCCTCCTCGGCCGCGAGCCGGAACACGGAGACGGCACGGGCGACCTCGCCGCGCGCCCACTTGACGGGCTTGCCGTTCTCGCCGGAGATCAGCTGGGCGATCTCCTCGGTGCGCTCGGTCAGCCGCTTCGCGACGTGCTCCAGGGCGGCGGCGCGGACGTGCGCGGGGACGGCGGCGAACTCGTCGCGCACGGCGTACGCGGCGGCCACGGCCTCCTCGACCTGGGCGTCGGTGGGCACGCTCGCCCGGCCGACGAGACGGCCGTCCCACGGGGAGGTGACGTCGAAGCTGTCCTCGCCGGTGGCCTGGCGGCCGGCCAGCCAGAAGGCGTGGGTGGAGGTCATGTGCGGGTCCGGCCCTTCCGCGTCGGGGGGTGTGCTTGCGTGATCCACGGTAGGGCGGGCGCGCCCGGCGGTCGCTTGTCCGAGTCGTACGGATAGGGGTGGGCCGTGCTCCGGTTCGGCGGGGTCGGAGCGGGCGGGGTGGTCGGCTACTCCGCCGAGGTGGCCTTCAGCGCCAGCCACAGCTCCATCCGCACGTCCGGGTCGTCCAGCGAGCGGCCGAGGATCTCCTCGACCCGGCGCATCCGGTAGCGCAGGGTGTGCCGGTGCACGCCGAGGTCGGCGGCGGCCGCGTCCCACTGCCCGTGCCGGGACAGCCACGCCCGCAGTGAGGCGACGAGGTCGCCGCGCCCGGTCGCGTCGTGGTCGCGCAGCGCCCGCAGCAGGCCGTCCGCGAAGGCCCGTACCGCGTCGTCGGCCAGCAGCGGCAGTACCGAACCGGTCGCGACGTGCTCGTGCTCGACCAGGACCCGGCCGCGTCGCCGGGCCACCGAGAGCGCCTGCTCGGCCTGCCGGTAGGCGGAGGCGGCCGCGATGGGACCCGCGGGAGCGGAGAGGCCGACGACGAGTTCGCCGTCCTCGCCGCCGGAGGACTCCGGTACGAGCCGTGCCGCCTCCAGCGCGTCCGCGTACGCCGTGCAGGCGGCGACCGCCGTGCCGCCGTCGGTGGCGAGGACCACCAGCCGCTCGCGTTCGGGCACGACCAGGACGGATTCCCCGGAGCGGGCGGCGGCGGACTCGGCGGCCTCCGCGAGCGCGCCGAGCGGGTCGACGTCCGCCCCCGGGGGCGCGGACTCGGCGACGAGGACCCGGAAGGGCGCGTCCAGCAGCCCGCCGTACAGGTCACCGGCGACCGCGCGGGCGTGGTCGGGCTCCCCGGCCAGCAGCATGCGCAGCACGGCCGCGCCGACCCGCTGTTCGGCGGCCTGCAGGGAGCGGGAACGCTCGGTGGTGAGGGTCAGCAGGGCGATCGCGGAGTGCACGGCGTAGCGCTCGGCGGTGCCGGGGGCGGCGGCGGTGCCGACGGCGAGCGCGGCGCGGGGGCGGCGGCCGGTGCCCAGGGAGTGCAGTTCGATCCGGTCCTCGGTGTCGGGGGCGGCGACCACCGAGGAGGCGGGGGCGGGGCGTTCCCGCAGCCGCTCGACCTCGGCGGTGAGCCGGGCGGCCCGGCGGCCGGCCCACTCGGGCGCGGCGGCGACGACGGCGCCGGACGCGTCGTACAGCGCGGCCCAGCCGTCGACCTGGGCGGCGAGCGCGGCGAGCAGGCCCTCCGGGCCGGTGGTCAGCGCCTGCCGGGTCAGCTCGCGCTGGGCGGCGAAGCCCGCGGTGACGGCGCGGTACTGGTCGGCGGCGATGGCGGCGGAGACGGCCTTGCTGATGGCGAGGAACGGGGTGCGCCGGGGCACCTCCAGCAGGGGCAGCCCCTCCTGCCGGGCGGCCTGGACCAGCGCCTCGGGGATGTCGTCGTAGTTGACGCCGACCGCGAAGCCGAGGCCGACGACGCCCGCGCCGGCCAGCCGCTTCACGTACCGCCGCATCGCCTCGGGGTCCTCCGCGTCCAGCTTGAGCGCGGTGATGAGCAGCAGCTCCCCGCCCTCCATGTACGGCACGGGGTCGGCCAGCTCGCTGACGTGCGCCCAGCGGACGGGCACGTCGAGCCGGTCCTCGCCCGCGCGGACGGTCAGCTTGAGCGCGGAGTGGTGGACGAGCGAGGCGAGCGTCGGCGGCATGGGACCTTCAGGTCGGGGCGGCCTGCGCATCGTCGCGCCGACCGGGGGCGGTGATCTTTTGGCCGCCGCGTATGAACGGCCCACCCCGATTCTGCCTCACCGTACGGTGGCGGGCTGCCGTTCAGTCCCGCAGGTCCACCAGCAGGGGCGGAGCGTGTTCGCCCCGCACCGTCGTCAGGGAGAGGACCGCGTGGCCCGGTGGGACCGCGTGGGCCAGTTCGGAGGCGGACCAGCGTTCCCGTTCGACCTGGCGGACGGTGACCGCGCGGGCGGTGGGCGCCTGGCCGGTGATGACACGGCGCAGCATGTGCACGGCCTTGCCGGCCGGGGTCTCGGCGATGATCTGCCGGTCGGTGACGTCGCGGGTCTCGATCCACTCCTTGCCCCAGACCTCGGCGAAGTCCTGGCCGTCCCAGGGGGTGAGGCCGGAGAACGCCATGCGGCAGCCGGTGGCGCCGAGCAGCGGGCCGCGCAGCGGGCGGGGTACGTCGTCCAGGGTGCGCAGGGTGAGGACGACGCCCGCGCCCGCGGAGCGCAGCCGCTGGATGCCGCGTACGGACTCGGGGGTGACGACGCCGGCCGCCTCGTCCAGCAGCAGGCAGGCGAAGAGCGACCGGTCCTCGCGGGCGGTGACGGCGGCCGTGAACTGGGCCAGCACCAGCCGGGCCAGGATGCGGGAGGCGTCGGCGTGGCCGCGCTGGGGCAGGTCGATGCGGACGCGGACCGGGTGGTCGAGGGCCTTCAGGGTGAACGGCCGGGACGCGCCGGAGGTGTCGAAGAAGGCGGCGAAGGCGGGCCGGTCCAGCAGCGCGACCCGGTCCGCGAGCACGGCGGCCACATCGCCGGGGTGCGCCTGCTGCCGTTCGCGGGCGTCGAGTTCGCGCAGCAGGGACGCGTGCCCCGTCTCGGTGAGCGCCTTGCGCAGCGCGGCGACAGGGCCGGGGGCGCCGTCGAGGAGCCCGCGCAGCTCGGGGACGGAGGGGAAGCGGTCGTGGACGGCGCGGAAGGGGCCGAGGAGCTGGGCGAGGACGGTGGTGGAGCGGCGGCTGTCGGAGCCGGGGTGCGCGTCGGCGAGGTCGCCGACCAGGGCCTCGGCGAGTATCGCGGCGGCCTCGTCGGGGTCGGTGGTGCCGCCGTAGAGGTCGAGGTCGTACACGGAGTCGGGGTGGCCGACGCGGACGACCACGTCGTACGCCTCGGCCGGGCCGAGTCCGGCGCCCGCCGCGCCGACGCTGACCACGGCGGCGCGGCCGGCGAGGGCGTGCAGGCAGAGGGACTCCGCGAGCGGCCGGACGAGGCTGCCGGTCTTGCCGGAGCCGGCCGGGCCGACGGCGACCAGGGAGGTACCGAGCAGGTCGGTGCCGAGCGCGAGTCCGGCACCCCGGTACTGGTAGGGGTTGCGCGGGTCGTCGGCGGCGGTGCCGAGCCGGACCTGGCCGGTGAGCAGGTCGTGCCGGGCGTGGCGGGCGGGCAGGTCGCGGTCGCCGGAGGGGTGCGGGCAGGCGGCGGAGCCGTCACGCAGGACGGCACCGGTGAACGCGGCCAGGGTGTTCGCGCCGGAGCGCACGCCCTGCCAGGCGCGGCCGATCCGGGCGTGGTCGACGTCCCGCATCAGCCCGGTGCGCGCCTCGGCGGCGAGCCGCTCGGCGGCCTCGTGGGCGCCGTGGGCGCGCAGCTCGGGCCAGTCGGCGGGGTCCTCGCCGGGCGCGGGCGGCGGCGGTTCGGCCGGGGTGGTGGTCTTGAGCCAGGCGGGGGGCCCGAAGCGCCGCCAGACCTCGCCCCAGCGGCCGATCCGGGCGACGGCGAGCAGGATGACGGCGGCGATGAGGGTGTAGTACGAGTACCAGAGGACGGCGTTGCCGACGCGGTCGTTGCCCTCGCGCCAGGAGTCCGGGGTGAACAGCTCCAGCGGGAGCACCCACCAGCCGCCGAGGTAGCCGTTCCAGAGCAGGGACCACACCAGCCAGCCGACGAGGAACGCGATCACGGCCCCGCTGAGCAGCTGGCGGGCCGGGATCAGCTCGGGCTCGGTCTCGGGCCGTGGCCGGTGCCCGAACCGCCACACGCCGGGCGCGGCGGTGGGCCGGGAGGCGCGCAGCCAGGTGAGGAAGGCCGAGCCGTCCGGGCGGGGCGGCGCTCCGGGTGGCATCGTGGGCATGGGTGGCGTGGACCCTTCCGGGGGCCGCGTCGGGCGCGGCACCGGGCCGGTGTGGGTGGCCCGCGTGTCCCGCGTACCTTCGCTGTCCATCGCCCTGCCCCCCGACCAGCCGTTCCGTCACCGTCAGCGAGTCAATCTAACGCCCCCGCAAGGGGAGTTCACCGTTTACGCGGCCGACGTCCGATGTCCGGCCGCTCCGGTGACCCGGGCCGCTATGTCCACCACGGACAACGGGCCGCGCCGAAACCGCCCACATGGAGCATGCCCACCCCACGGCACCCGTCTTAGCCTGCGGGAAAACAAGGCAAGCGTCCGTAATACCCCCCAGGAGCCCCGCATGACCGCACTTCCGCAGGAGCGCCGCGTCGTCACCGCCATTCCCGGCCCGAAGTCGCAGGAGCTGCAGGCCCGCCGTACCGCGGTCGTCGCGCAGGGCGTCGGCTCCACGCTGCCGGTGTTCGTCACGCGCGCGGGCGGCGGCGTCATCGAGGACGTCGACGGCAACAGCCTGATCGACTTCGGCTCCGGCATCGCCGTGACCTCGGTGGGCGCCTCCGCCGAGGCCGTGGTGCGCCGCGCGAGCGCCCAGCTCGCCGACTTCACCCACACCTGTTTCATGGTCACCCCGTACGAGGGCTACGTGGAGGTCGCCGAGGCCCTCGCGGAGCTGACGCCGGGTGACCACGCGAAGAAGTCGGCGCTGTTCAACTCGGGTGCCGAGGCGGTGGAGAACGCGGTGAAGATCGCCCGCGCCCACACCAAGCGCCAGGCGGTCGTGGTGTTCGACCACGGCTACCACGGCCGCACCAACCTCACGATGGCGCTGACGGCGAAGAACATGCCGTACAAGAACGGCTTCGGCCCGTTCGCGCCCGAGGTGTACCGCGTGCCGGTGGCCTACGGCTACCGCTGGCCGACCGGTCCGGAGAACGCGGGTCCGGAGGCCGCCAAGCAGGCCATCGACCAGATCACCAAGCAGGTCGGCGCGGACAACGTGGCCGCGATCATCATCGAGCCGGTGCTCGGTGAGGGCGGCTTCATCGAGCCGGCCAAGGGCTTCCTGCCGGAGATCGTGAAGTTCGCCAACGACAACGGCATCGTCTTCGTCGCGGACGAGATCCAGTCCGGCTTCTGCCGCACCGGCCAGTGGTTCGCGTGCGAGGACGAGGGCATCGTCCCGGACCTGATCACCACCGCCAAGGGCATCGCGGGCGGTCTGCCGCTCGCCGCCGTCACGGGCCGCGCCGAGATCATGGACGCCCCGCACGCGGGCGGCCTCGGCGGCACCTACGGCGGCAACCCGGTGGCCTGCGCCGCCGCGCTCGGCGCGATCGAGACGATGAAGGAGCAGGACCTCAACGGCAAGGCCAAGCACATCGAGGAGGTCATGAAGGGCCGCCTCGCGACGATGGCCGAGAAGTTCGACATCATCGGCGACATCCGCGGCCGGGGCGCCATGATCGCCATCGAGCTGGTCAAGGACCGCGCCACCAAGGAGCCGAACGCCGAGGCGGCCGCGGCGCTGGCCAAGGCGTGCCACCAGGAGGGCCTGCTGGTCCTGACCTGCGGCACCTACGGCAACGTGCTGCGCTTCCTGCCCCCGCTGGTCATCGGCGAGGACCTGCTGAACGAGGGCCTGGACATCATCGAGCAGGCTTTCTCGCGCATCTGAGCGAACGGACCGCTCCTTCGGCGAGTGGTCCGCACCTCTGGCGGACGACTGCGGCGGGCCGTGTGAAGAACGTGTGCGAGGTGGATGACAGGACGCGATTGCGTCTGTCCGACCGCCTCCGCCTGCCGTAAGTTCGGTCCCGATGAGAGATACACCCCGCTCGCAGGGGACTGCGGGCGAGTTCAGGCCGGGGCCTCCCCAGCTTCGACCTGGTCGTGCCCTCGCGCACACAACCGGGGCCTGAGGGCTCCGGGATCTCCACACCGATCGGACGGTCGCCGCCCCAAACCCCCCGGGGCGCGCGACATCCCGGTCCGGTCGGCCGCCCCGGAACCACCCCCCCTGTTCCGGGGCGGCCGACCTCCTTCTCCCCCTCGCGCTCGTGCGAAGCTGGCCCGGTGCCCACTCCCGCCCGCCGCCTCGCCCTGGCCGCCGCCCTCCTGACGGGCCTCCCGGCGCTGCTGTTCGCGCTGCTCACCTGGCAGGTGCTGGCACACGGGCCGCTGCTCGCGCTGGACGCCCGGCTCAGCCGTGGCCTGGTCCACCCGGACCGCTTCTCCGAACTCCTCTCCGACCTCGGCAACATCGAGGTGGCCGTACCGGTGCTGGTGCTCGCCCTCGGCTACGCCGCCTGGCGTGGCCGGTCCGCCGGGGCGCACCGCTGGTGGCTGCCGCCCTCGGCGGCCGCGCTGCTGATGGCGGTGCTCCCGGCGATCGTCGTCCCGCTGAAGCTGTGGACCGCGCGGCCGGGGACCCCCGTGGTGCCCCCGGCCACCGGCTACTTCCCCTCCGGCCACACCGCGACGGCGGCTGTGGCGTACGGCGCCTCGGCGCTGCTCCTCCTGCCCTGGTGCCGCACCCTCGCCGCTCGCCTCACGGTGGTCGGCATCCCCGCCGCGCTGGTGCTCGCGGTGTCGTACGGGCTGGTGCGACGAGGGTGGCACTGGCCGCTGGACGTGCTGGCGTCCTGGTGCCTGGGCACGGTGCTGCTGGCCTGTCTCACGCTGGTGCTCAGCCGAAGTAGGCGTCGAAGGTCCGCTGGAACTCCCAGCCCGCGAACCGGTCCCAGTTCACCGACCAGGTCATCAGACCCCGCAGCGCGGGCCAGGTCCCGTGGGTCGGGTACGAGCCGCAGTTCGTCCGCTTCGTGAGGCAGTCCAGGGACTTGGTGACCTCGGCCGGGGCGACATAACCGTTGCCCGCGTTGACCGAGGCGGGCATGCCGATGGCGACCTGGTCCGGGCGCAGCGGCGGGAAGACGTTGTTCGCGTCGCCCGCGACCGGGAAGCCGGTGAGCAGCATGTCGGTCATGGCGATGTGGAAGTCGGCGCCGCCCATGGAGTGGTACTGGTTGTCCAGGCCCATGATCGGGCCGGAGTTGTAGTCCTGGACGTGCAGCAGGGTGAGGTCGTCGCGCAGGGCGTGGATGACCGGGAGGTAGGCGCCGCAGCGCGGGTCCTGCCCGCCCCACTTGCCGCTGCCGTAGAACTGGTAGCCGTTCTGCACGAAGAAGGTCTCCGGGGCCATGGTGAGCACGAACTTGGCGCCGTACTTGGCCTTGAGGGTCTTCAGCGCGGAGATCAGGTTGACGATCACCGGGGTGGTCGGGTTCCTGAAGTCGGTGTCACCGGTGTTCAGTGAGAGCGAGTGGCCCTCGAAGTCGATGTCGAGACCGTCCAGCCCGTACTGGTCGATGATCTTCGAGACGGAGGAGACGAAGGCGTCGCGGGCGGCCGTGGTGGTCAGCTGGACCTGGCCGTTCTGCCCGCCGATGGAGATCAGCACCTTCTTCCCTGCGGCTTGCTTGGCCTTGATGGCCGCCTTGAAGTCGGCGTCGCTCTCCACGTTGGGGCACTCGGAGACCGGGCAGCGGTTGAAGCGGATGTCTCCGGAGGTGACCGAGGTGGGCTCGCCGAAGGCCAGGTCGATGACGTCCCAGCTGTCGGGCACGTCGGCCACGCGGGTGTAGCCGGAGCCGTTGGCGAAGCCGGCGTGGAGGTAGCCGACCAGGGCGTGGGCGGGCAGTTCCGCGCCGCCCCCGCCGTCGCCGCGGGCCGGGGTGGTCGCGGTCACCGTGGCGGAGCGGGCGGACTCCCCCGCGTCATTGTTCGCGGTGACCTGGAAGGCGTACGCGGTCGAGGGGTTCAGGCCGCTCACGGTGGCCGAAGTGCCGCTGCCACTCTGTACTTTGACGCCGTCCCGGTAGACCGAGTAGCCGGTCGCACCGCTCACCGGGGTCCAGGACAGGGCCACGGAGGTGGCGGTGACGGTGCCGGTCTTCAGCCCGGTCGGCACGGTGGGCGGCTGGGTGGTGGTGCCGCCGGGGCCGGTGAGGGAGATGTCGTCGGCGTAGTAGGCGCCGGTGCCGTACCAGCCGTGGGTGTAGAGGGTGACCTTGGTGGTGTTGGCGCCGGTGGTGAAGGTGGTGGCGAGCTTCTGCCAGTCGGGCGCGGACTGGGTCCAGGTGGAGACGTCGGTGGTGCCGGTGCCGCTCGCGCCGAGGTAGACGTAGGAGCCGCGCACCCAACCGGTCAGCGTGTACTGGGAGTTGGGTCTTACGTTCACCGTCTGGGAGCACTGGGCGTTGTCACTGCCCTCCGGGGTCGCCTTGAGCGCCGAGGCGCCGCCGTGCACCGGGGAGGTGACGGTGGTGCCGGCGGTGCAGGTCCAGGGGGACAGGCCGGATTCGAAGCCGCCGTTGACCGCGGCGTCCGCGTCGGCCGCACGGGCGGCCGACGAGAGCGCGGCACTGCCGGGCACGGCGAGGGCCATGACCGTGAGGAATGCGACCAGAGGTCGGGGACGGTCCACAAATGCCTCCAGGCATGGGGGAGTTGGAGGTCGAGGGTGCACCCAACTTGGTCCAGACCAATTGCGTTGTCAAGGAGTCGCCATCCAGGAGTCGCCGCCGAGGAGTCAGAAGCGGCGCCCGTCCTCGTCCCTGGCCAGTGCGGCCGCCACCTCGTGCATCGCCAGCTCCAGCAGCGCCGGGTCGGTGAGCGTGCCCGACCCGTCCGGCGGCACCAGCCAGCGCACCCCCTGGGTCGCCCGGCCGGGATACGGCACCACGATCCAGGTGCCGGAGCCGGCCGTGCGGATACCGGTGCCCAGCCAGCGGGCGGCGGTGCCGGGCGGCACGAAGAAGCCCACCCGGTTGTCCCCGAAGTCGACCAGCACCGGGCCGGGTTGATCGAGGACGCGGGTGAGCACGTCCAGCGTCGGATAGCCCAGCTCCCCCGGCAGGACGAGCACGTCCCACGCCTTTCCGGCGGGCAGCAGGGCGACCCCCAGCGGGCTGCGCTCCCACTCCCACCGGCAGGCTTCCGGGTCCGGTGCCACGGACGCCAGCCACTCGACCGCAGTCTTCGCCCCTGTCATGAAAAGACCTCCCTCTCTCGTGGACGCGGGCGCGTCTGCGAATGAGAGGGAGGTCGGCCCGCGCGCATTACGCGGGTTCGCCGGGCTCTTTCGAGTGAGCTGGATCACATCGGGTGAGATCGGCGGCTAACTGTCGAAGCCGAGGCCCAGCCGGTCCATGGTCCGCAGCCACAGATTGCGCCGCCCGCCCTGCGCGTCGGCCCGCGCCAGCGACCACCGGGTCAGCGCGATCCCGGTCCAGGCGAACGGCTCGGGCGGGAACGGCAGCGGCTTCTTGCGGACCATCTCCAGCCGGGTGCGCTCGGTGTCCGCGCCGTCCAGCAGGTCCAGCATCACATCGGCGCCGAAGCGGGTGGCACCCACACCGAGCCCGGTGTAGCCCGCCGCGTAGGCGACCCGGCCCTGATGGGCGGTGCCGAAGAACGCCGAGAAGCGGGAGCAGGTGTCGATGGCGCCGCCCCAGGCGTGGGTGAAGCGGACGCCCTCCAGCTGCGGGAAGCAGGTGAAGAAGTGCCCGGCCAGCTTGGCGTAGGTCTCCGGCCGGTCGTCGTACTCCGCGCGGACCCGGCCGCCGTAGGGGTAGATCGCGTCGTAGCCGCCCCACAGCACCCGGTTGTCCGGGGTCAGCCGGAAGTAGTGGAACTGGTTGGCCGCGTCGCCGAGGCCCTGGCGGTTCTTCCAGCCGAGCGAGGAGAGCTGCTCCGCGCTCAGCGGCTCGCTCGTCAGCGCGTAGTCGTAGACCGGCACCGTGTAGGAGCGGACCCGGCGCAGCAGGCTCGGGAAGATGTTGGTGCCGAGCGCGACCTTGCGGGCGCGGACCGTGCCGTACGGGGTGCCGACCTCCATGCCGGCGCCGTACTGCTTCAGGGTCAGGGCCGGTGTGCGCTCGTACACCCGCACCCCGACGGCGAGGCAGGCCCGCTTCAGGCCCCAGGCGAGCTTGGCCGGGTGCAGCAGGGCCACGCCCCGGCGGTCCCACAGTCCGGCCTCGAAGGTGGGCGAGTCGACCTGGGCGCGCAGGGCGTCGCGGCCCAGGAACTCCATGCCCTCCGCGAGGCCCCTGTCCTCCAGTTCCCGGTGCCAGTCGCGCAGTTCCCACGCCTGGTAGGTCTCGGTGGCCAAGTCGATCTCGCCGGTGCGCTCGAAGTCGCAGTCGATGCCGTGCCGGGCGAGCGCGGCCTCGATCTCGTCGAGGTTGCGGGTGCCGAGTTCCTGGAGCCGGCCGATCTCGCCCGGCCAGCGGGCCAGTCCGTTGGCGAGGCCGTGGGTGAGGGAGGCGGCGCAGAACCCGCCGTTGCGGCCCGAGGCGGCCCAGCCCACCTCGCGCCCTTCCAGCAGCACCACGTCCCGGCCGGGGTCGCGCTCCTTCGCGTTCAGCGCGCTCCACAGTCCGCTGTAGCCGCCGCCGACCACGAGGAGGTCGCAGGTGTCGGTGCCGGTGAGGGCGGGCTCGGGGTGGGGCCTGCCGGGGTCCTCCAGCCAGTAGGGGACCGGCTGGGCTTCGGAGAGGGAAGCGATCCAGTTGTCTTTTCCACGGCTGTCTTTTCCACGGCTCATGGCACCAGGGGCCATGATTTCAACTCCCTACGGGGCTTACGCCTTCTGCTTACCGCGTCGGTGGGTGACGAGCATCGAGACCAGCACGAACAGTACGGCGACCAGGAACATGGCCGTCCCGATGACGTTGATCTGAACGGGCGTTCCGCGCTGTGCCGAGCCCCAGACGAACATGGGGAAGGTGACGGTCGAGCCCGCGTTGAAATTGGTGATGATGAAATCGTCGAAGGAGAGCGCGAAGGACAGCAGCGCGCCCGCGGCGATTCCGGGTGCCGCAATCGGCAGGGTGACCCGGCAGAAGGTCTGCACCGGCCCCGCGTACAGATCGCGGGCGGCCTCCTCCAGGCGCGGGTCCATCGACATCACGCGCGCCTTGACCGCGGTGACGACGAAGCTGAGGCAGAACATGATGTGGGCGATCAGGATCGTCCAGAAGCCGAGCTGGGCGCCCATGTTGAGGAACAGGGTGAGCAGCGAGGCGGCCATGACGACCTCGGGCATCGCCATCGGCAGGAAGATCAGCGAGTTGACCGCGCCGCGCGCCCGGAACCGGTAGCGGACCAGCGCGAACGCGATCATCGTGCCGAGCGCGGTGGCTCCGACGGTGGCCCACAGGGCGATCTGGAGGCTGAGGCCGAGCGAGCCGCACATGTCGGCGACCCCGCAGGGGTCCTGCCAGGCGTCGGTGGAGAAGTGCTGCCACTCGTAGTTGAAGCGGCCCTTGGGCTTGTTGAAGGAGAACACCGTCACGACGATGTTCGGCAGCAGCAGATAGGCGAGCGTCAGCAGTCCCGCGACGACGACGAGACGGCGCTTGAGCCAGGTGAAGACGGCCATGTCAGACGAGGTCCTCCGTCCCGGCCCGGCGGATGTAGATGGTGACCATGGCCAGGATCGCGGCCATGAGGATGAAGGAGAGCGCGGCGGCCGTCGGATAGTCCAGGACGCGCAGGAACTGGGTCTGGATGACGTTGCCGATCATGCGGGTGTCGGTGGAGCCGAGCAGTTCGGCGTTGACGTAGTCACCGGCCGCCGGGATGAAGGTGAGCAGGGTGCCGGAGACCACGCCGGGCATCGACAGCGGGAAGGTCACCTTGCGGAAGGTGGTCCAGGGCCGGGCGTACAGATCGCCGGCCGCCTCGTGCAGCCGTACGTCGATCCGCTCCAGCGAGCTGTACAGCGGCAGGATCATGAACGGCAGGAAGTTGTACGTCAGCCCGCACACCACCGCCAGCGGGGTGGCCAGCACCCGGTCGCCGGCCGTCCAGCCGAGCCAGCCGGTCACGTCCAGCACGTGCAGGGTGTTCAGCGCGTGCACCACGGGACCGTTGTCCGCGAGGATCGTCTTCCAGGCGAGGGTGCGGATCAGGAAGCTGGTGAAGAACGGCGCGATCACCAGGATCATGATCAGGTTCCGCCAGCGCCCGGCGCGGAACGCGATCAGATACGCCAGCGGATAGCCCAGCAGCAGGCAGAGCACGGTCGCGGCGGCCGCGTAGAGCACCGAGCGGACGAACTGCGGCCAGTACTCGGCGAGCGCGTGCCAGTAGGTGGCGAAGTGCCAGGTGACCTTGTAGCCCTGCTCCAGCGACCCGGTCTGCACGGAGGTCGACGCCTGGTAGACCATCGGCAGCGCGAAGAACACGATCAGCCACAGGATGCCGGGCAGCAGCAGCCAGTACGGGGTGAACCGGCCGCGCCCGCGGGGTGGCTTCGCGGGCTCCGGTGGGGCGAGCGGCGGGGGCGCCTCGGCGAGCGTCGGCATCAGAGAGCCGCCTCTTCTTCGGTGCCGGCGTCGATGTCCTGGGCCGCGTCGAGGGCGAAGGTGTGCGCCGGGTTCCAGTGCAGGACGACCTCGGCGCCGGGCACCAGCCGGGTGTCCCGCTCGACGTTCTGGGCGTACACCGCCAGCGCGCCCGCGACCGGGCTGTCGATCACGTACTGGGTGGAGACGCCGATGAAACTGGCGTCCGCGATGGTGCCGGTGAGGCGGTTGCGGCCCTCGGGGACCGCGCCCGCGTCGTCGGCGTGGGTGAGCGCGATCTTCTCGGGGCGGATGCCGACGAGCAGCTTGCCGCCGGCCGGGGCGGGCGCGGAACATCGCGCCTCGGGCAGCAGCAGCTTGCCGTCCCCGGCGCGCAGCACGATGTCGCCGCCGCCACGGGAGTCGACCTCCGCCTCGATCAGGTTGGAGGTGCCGAGGAAGTTGGCGACGAAGGTGGTGCGCGGGTTCTCGTACAGCTCGGCGGGCGAGCCGAGCTGCTCGACGCGGCCCGCGTTCATCACGGCGACCGTGTCGGCCATGGTCATGGCCTCCTCCTGGTCGTGCGTGACATGGACGAAGGTGATGCCGACCTCGGTCTGGATGCGCTTGAGCTCCAGCTGCATCTGGCGGCGCAGCTTGAGGTCGAGGGCGCCGAGGGGTTCGTCGAGCAGGAGCACCTTGGGGTGGTTGATCAGGGCGCGGGCGACCGCGACGCGCTGCTGCTGGCCGCCGGAGAGCTGGTGCGGCTTCTTGCGGGCCTGCTCGCCGAGCTGGACCAGCTCCAGCATCTCCTCGACCTGCTTCTTGACGCTCTTGACGCCGCGCCGGCGCAGGCCGAAGGCGACGTTCTCGAAGATGTCGAGGTGCGGGAAGAGGGCGTAGGACTGGAAGACCGTGTTGACCGGCCGCTTGTACGGGGGCAGCCCGGTGACGTCCAGGTCACCGAGGTACACGGTCCCGGAGGTCGGCTCCTCCAGCCCGGCGATCATGCGCAGGGTGGTGGTCTTGCCGCAGCCGGAGGCGCCGAGCAGCGCGAAGAAGGAGCCCTGGGGCACGGTGAGGTCCAGCGGGTGCACGGCGGTGAAGCTGCCGTACGTCTTGCCGATCCCGGTGAGGCGGACGTCGCCGCTGCCGTCTGTCGTCGTCTTCATCCTCGTCACGCCCCTGTGAGCTTTGCGAACTTCTCTTCGTAGGCCGTCTCTTCCTTCTGGCTCAGGGAGCGGAAGGCGTGGGACTTCGCCTGCATGGCCTTGTCGGGGACGATCAGCGGATTGTCCGCCGCGTCCCGGTCGATCTTCGCAAGCCAGGGCTTCACGCTGTCGACCGGAGTGACGTAGTTGATGTAGGCGGCGAGCGCGGCGGCCTGCTCGGGTTCGTAGAAGAAGTCGATCAGCCGCTCGGCGTTCGTCTTGTGACGTGCCTTGTTGGGGATCAGCATATTGTCCGTCGAGGTCATGTAGCCGCTGTCGGGGATGACGAAGTCCACGTCGGGGCTGTCCGCCTTGAGCTGGACCACGTCACCGGCCCAGGCGACACAGGCCGCGAAGTCGCCCTTGGCGAGGTCGGCGGTGTAGTCGTTGCCGGTGAACCGCCGTATCTGGCCCTTGTCTACGGCCTTCTGGAGGCGGGATATCGCAGCGTCGTAGTCGTCGTCGGTGAAGTCGGCGGGGTCCTTGCCCATGTCGAGCAGGGTCATCCCGACGCTGTCCCGCATCTCGGAAAGGAAGCCGACCCGGCCCTTGAGCTTGGGGTTGTCGAGCAGGTCGGAGACGGATCTCACCTCGACGCCGTCCAGCGCCTTCTTGTTGTAGGCGATGACCGTGGAGATGCCCTGCCAGGGGTACGAGTAGGCGCGGCCGGGGTCCCAGTCGGGCTCGCGGAACTGCGGCGAGAGGTTGGCGAAGGCGTGCGGGAGGTTCGCCGGGTCCAGCTTCTGCACCCAGCCGAGCCGGATCATCCGGGCGGCCAGCCAGTCGGTGAGGACGATCAGGTCGCGGCCGGTCTCCTGGCCTGCGGCGAGCTGCGGCTTGATCTTGCCGAAGAACTCGTTGTTGTCGTTGATGTCCTCGGTGTAGCGGACCGTGATGCCGGTCTTCTTCTGGAACGCGGCGAGCGTGGGGTGGCGCTTGCCGCTGTCGTCCACGTCGATGTACTCGGTCCAGTTGGAGAAGTTGACCGTCTTCTCCCGTGCCGAGCGGTCGTCCGCCGAGGTGCCGCCCGGCGTCCGTCCGGCCGCCGGGATGCCGCAGGCGCTCAGCGTCCCCAGGCCGCCGACCGCGAGCACGCCTGTGGCGGACGCCCGCAGCAGCGACCGGCGGGTCAGTGCCGCCCGGCCGTTGCGCATGCCGCGCCGCACGGCGGCCAGCTGGGCCGGGGTCAGGCGGTCAGGCTCGTACTGATCCATACGCGTGGTGCCCTTTCGGAAAGCGGGGGGCTTGGCGGGGGGGGGCTTAGGGGGGCTTAGGGGCGGTCCCCGAAGACCGTGCGGTGCCAGTCCTTGCGGGCCACCGCCGTGTTGTCGAACATGACGTGCTTGACCTGGGTGTACTCCTCGAACGAGTACGCCGACATGTCCTTGCCGAAGCCGGACGCCTTGTATCCGCCGTGCGGCATCTCGCTGATGATCGGGATGTGGTCGTTGATCCACACGCAGCCGGCCCGCAGGTCGCGGGTGGCCCGCTGGGCGCGGTAGACGTTGCCGGTCCAGGCGGAGGCGGCGAGCCCGTACGGGGTGTCGTTGGCGAGCCGGAGGCCCTCGTCGTCGGTGTCGAAGGGGAGTACGACCAGCACCGGGCCGAAGATCTCCGACTGGACGATCTCGCTGTCCTGGGCGGCGCCGGTGACGAGAGTGGGCCGGTAGTAGGCGCCGCTCTTGAGGTCGCCGCCGGGAGCCTCGCCTCCGGTGACGACCGTCGCGTAGGCGCGGGCCCGGTCCACGAAGGCGGCGACGCGGTCGCGGTGGGCGTGCGAGACGAGCGGGCCGAGGTCGGTGCCGGGCGCGAAGGGGTCGCCGAGCCGCACGGTCTCCATCAGCGCGGCGGTCCGCTCCACGAACGCCTCGTACAGCGGGCGCTGCACATAGGCGCGGGTGGCGGCCGTGCAGTCCTGGCCGGTGTTGATGAGCGCGCCCGCGACCGCGCCGTTGGCGGCGGCCTCCAGGTCGGCGTCGTCGAACACCACGAAGGGCGCCTTGCCGCCCAGCTCCAGGTGCAGCCGCTTGACGGTCGCCGTGGCGATCTCCGCGACCCTGCGGCCGACGGCGGTGGACCCGGTGAACGACGTCATCGCCACGTCCGGATGCCCGACCAGCCGCTCCCCCGCCTCGGGCCCGGTCCCGCTGACGATGTTGATCACGCCGTCCGGGATGCCCGCGTCGGTGGCCGCCCGCGCGAAGAGCAGGGAGGTGAGCGGGGTCAGCTCGGCGGGCTTGAGCACGATCGTGTTGCCCGCGGCGACGGCCGGGAGGATCTTCCACGCGGCCATCTGGAGCGGGTAGTTCCAGGGCGCGATCGACCCGACCACCCCGATGGGCTCGCGCCGGACGTACGAGGTGTGGTCACCGGAGTACTCCCCCGCCGACTGCCCCTGGAGCTGCCGGGCGGCGCCCGCGAAGAAGGCGGTGTTGTCGATGGTGCCCGGTACGTCGAACTCGCGGGTGAGCTTCAGCGGCTTGCCGCACTGGAGCGACTCGGCACGGGCGAACTCCTCGGCCCGGTCCGCGAGCACGGCGGCGAAGCGATGGAGGGCGTCGGAGCGCTCGCCGGGCGTGGCGGCGGACCAGCCGGGGAAGGCGGCGCGGGCGGTGGCCACGGCCGCGTCGACGTCCTGCTCACCGGCGAGCTCGTAGCGGTACACCTCCTCGCCGGTCGCGGGGTCGGTCACCGCGTGGGTGCGGCCCGAGGTGCCCGGCGCGGGGCGGCCCGCGATGAACTGCGCGCCCTCGGTGAAGCGGTCGCGCGCGGGAAATCGTTCCGGGGTGTCGGTGCCCGGCTTGTGCATGTCGCTCTCCTCCGCCGGACACCCCGTTCGGGGGCCGAGTGGCGTGGCTCCAGCTCGATTTGAGTGCCGATCCTGACAGAGGGGCAGCACTCCAACAAGGGATTCCGTTGTTGCCTTTTGGTTACGCGACGAAATCTGTCGGCCGGCTGCCGAGTCGGAAGGGAAGGGCCGGGCGGATTGTCAGTGGCGGCTGCCACACTCGCGTGCATGGGGAAGATCGACGGTGTGGATGCGCTGATCAGCGCGGTCCGGGCGGGGGCGCCCGTGAGGTACCTGCACTTCTGGGGGCACCGCCCGCAGCGGGACGGCGGCGTGGGCGCGGGGTGCCTGAGCCAGTGGTGGCCGGCGCCGTTCACGGTGGACGGGGTCGGCTACGCGACGGCCGAGCACTGGATGATGGCGGGCAAGGCGCGGCTCTTCGCGGACCCCGACGCCGAGCGCCAGGTCCTGGCCGCCGGGCATCCGGCCGAGGCGAAGAAGGCGGGGCGGCTGGTCCGGGGCTTCGACGAGGAGATATGGCGCCGGGAGCGGTTCCGGATCGTCGTCGAGGGCAGCGTGCACAAGTTCGCCGCCCATCCCGGCCTGCGGGAGTTCCTGCTCGGCACGGGCGAGCGGGTGCTGGTGGAGGCGAGCCCGGTGGACCGCGTGTGGGGCATCGGGCTCAGCGTGCGGGACGAGGCCGCGTCCGACCCGGCCCGCTGGAAGGGCCCGAACCTCCTGGGCTTCGCCCTGATGGAGGCTCGGGAGCGGCTGCGGGCGGCTGGATCAGAGGCGGGGTGAAGCGGGGATCTGCGGCGCGGAGTTGTAGGAGGAGCCGCTCGGCTCGTCCTGCCTGCTGTCCTCCTTGTGCGCGGCGAACACGAGGATGCCGATGAAGAACACCAGGGCGGCCAGGCCCACCACGATGCCGATGATGCCGAGGACGAAGCCCGCCTGGGCCTGCGAGCGGTTGGTGGCCTCACCCCGGTCGGCACGCCTGCGGCCCTGGACGCCGAGGATCACGGCGATGACACCGAGGACGAGGGAGACGACGCCGTAGAGGCAGAAGAGGACGATGGAGAGGATGCCGAGCACCATGGCGGCGGTGCCCGCGTTGTTCTGCGGGACGGGTCCCATGGGGGCGCCGGGCCAGCCGTAGGCGGGGGGCTGGGTGTAGCCCTGGGGGTTCTGGGCGTAGCCCTGGGGGTTCGGGGTGTAGCCCTGGGGGTTCTGGTAGCCGGGGTAGCTCGGGTAGCCGTAGCCGGCGGGGGGTGTGGGGGCGCCGGTGGGGGCGAAGGGTGGGACGCCGGGGCCGTTCGGGCCGATGGGCGGCGGCGGGACGGCGGGGCCGCTCTGCTGCGGGGGCACCGTGGGGCCGGCGTGGGGGCCGAATCCGACGGCGGGCATGGCGGCCATGGTGGCCTGGTCGTGGACCGAGGGCGGCGTCTGGTTCTGCGTGCCCTTGTGCAGTGAGGGGCCCTGCGGCGGCGCCCACGGGTCGGAGGCCGGCCCCTCTCCGGTCGTCCCTCGTCCGCCGTCGGGCTGCGTCTGCTCCGTCACGTCCTCATCCCCCCACGTAGCTTGTTCAGCCCATGTTAGAGCGGCCCCATGGGCCGTACGGCGCTGCCCCTGACCGACCGCGGCGCCTCCCGCCCCGCTCTAGGATGTCTGCGCACCACCCGATCAGCCGATCACCCGCGCCCGGACCACCACACCTGGCCCACGGGCGCCTTTCCCTGGGGAGGACCCCTTGACCGAGCGCAGCGCCGCCCGCGATCCGCACACCTTCATCGCCGGACTGCCGAAGGCCGAACTGCACGTCCACCACGTCGGTTCCGCCTCCCCCCGCATCGTCTCGGAACTGGCCGCCCGGCACCCCGACTCCAAGGTCCCGACCGACCCGGAGGCGCTGGCGCAGTACTTCACGTTCACCGACTTCGCGCACTTCATCCAGGTGTACCTGTCGGTCGTGGACCTGGTCCGCACCCCGGAGGACGTCCGGCTGCTGACGTACGAGATCGCGCGTGACATGTCCCGGCAGCAGGTGCGGTACGCCGAGCTGACCCTCACCCCGTTCTCCTCGACCCGGCGCGGGATAGAGGACCGGGCCTTCATGGACGCGATCGAGGACGCCCGCAAGTCCGCCGAGGCCGACTTCGGGACCGTGCTGCGCTGGTGCTTCGACATCCCCGGCGAGGCCGGGCTGGAGTCGGCGGAGGAGACGGCCCGGATGGCGACGGACGACCGCATCCGCCCGGAGGGCCTGGTGTCCTTCGGCCTCGGCGGCCCGGAGATCGGCGTACCCCGTCCGCAGTTCAAGCCGTACTTCGACCGCGCGATCGCGGCGGGCCTGCACTCGGTGCCGCACGCCGGCGAGACGACGGGCCCGGAGACGGTCTGGGACGCCCTGACCACTCTGGGCGCGGAGCGGATCGGCCACGGCACCAGCTCCGCCCAGGACCCCAAGCTGCTCGCCCACCTCGCCGAGCACCGCATCGCCCTGGAGGTCTGCCCCACCTCCAACATCGCCACCCGCGCGGTCCGCACCCTGGACGAGCACCCGCTGAAGCAGTTCGTGGACGCGGGCGTCCTGGTCACCATCAACTCCGACGACCCGCCCATGTTCGGCACGGACCTGAACAAGGAGTACGCGATCGCGGCTCGCCTGCTCGACCTGGACGAGCGCGGTCTCGCGGCCTTGGCGAAGAACGCGGTGGAGGCGTCGTTCCTGGACGCGGCGGGCAAGGAGCGGATCGCGGCGGAGATCGACGCGTACACGGAGTCCTGGCTCGCCGGCTGACGCCGCGGAGTCCCGCCCGGACCACTGACCGATGCCCAGCCCGGTTCGTCCACTGCCCCGGCGATGACCGCCGGGGCATGGCGGTCCCGCTGCCACGCCGGTTCATCCACTGACCGGCGCCGGCTGCCGGGGCCCGGCCGTCCCACGACTGGCGTCGGCTACCGGAGCCTGGCCGTCCCATGACTGGCGTCGGCTACCGGAGCCTGGCCGTCCCATGACTGGCGTCGGCTACCGGAGCCTGGCCGTCCCATGACTGGCGTCGGCTACCGGGCCGGCCGTCCTGCGGACCGACGCCGGCTGCCAGCTGGGTTCGCCCGCTGACGCGTCGTCGGCTGCCAGAATGGCGCCCATGCAGACTTGGACCGCCGTCGCACACCGGGGCGACCCCTACCGCTTCCGCGAGAACACCCTCGCCTCGCTGCGCTCCGCGCTCGACCGGGGAGCGGACGCGGTCGAGATCGACGTACGCCTCACCCGCGACGGTGTACCCGTCCTGCTGCACGACGACAGCCTGAAGCGCCTGTGGGAGATCGACCGCCCCCTCTCGGCCCTGACAGCGGCCCGGGTGACGGAACTGACGGCGGGCGGCATCCCGACCCTGGCGGAAGCCCTGTCCGCCACGGAGGGCACCCGGGTCATGGCGGACCTGTGCGGCGGCGTGACTCCCCGTACGGCGGACCGCATCCTGGGCGCCGTCCGCGACGCCGGAGCGGAAGACCGCGTCTACTACTGCGCGGGCGCGGAGTCGATGCTCACGCTCCGCGCCGCCGACCCCTCCGCCGAAATCGCCCTGACCTGGACCAGCACCGCCCGCCCCCGCCCAGCGCTCCTGGACGCCCTACGCCCCCACTGGCTCAACTACCGCTTCTCCCTCGTCGACCGGGACCTGGCAACCCGAGTCCACAAGGAGGGCTACCTCCTGTCGGTATGGACCCCGGACACAGGCCACTCGATGCGCAAGCTGCTGGCGCTGGGGGCGGACTCGATCACGACAAACAGGATCGACACGCTGACCGCTCTGCGGGCGAAGGTGGCATAGGAGCACCGTTCCCCTAAAACGGGGGTCGTAGGTTTCGCATCCCGCCGGGGCGCAGAGAAGGGCCAGTCCGGGAGGGGTCTCCTCCTGAACTGGCCCTACAGCGTTTCAGGGGCGATGCCACCGACGTGCCGTTATCGGTTCCCCCCCTGCGAACTCAGGTCGCGTGCCGGATGGTCTGCAGGAAAGCGCCGGACCCGTCATCAAGCAACCAAAACGACCAGCCGTTCCGATTCGGATTGACGCCTGGCTTGTAGTGCGTCACTACTGCCCGTGCCGCGCCGGTCGGTGTCTTGAAGCTCTGCCCGGCAAGCGGCCCCGACGCGATGTCGATCCGCTTCGTGTCCGGGTCATAGCTGCCACGAGTGCGATGACCTTCATAGTCGACGTACACACCTACCTTGCGCTCTGATTCCGCGCCGTCTTCGCTCGTGGCGGCCGTCTCGGAGGACGGCATGCTTGCGGTCCTCACAAGCCGGGCAACGACCTCACCCGCAGTGGTACTACCCATGCGCGCGGCGAACTCGATGGAACGATAGGTCTGCTCGTCAACGTCAATAGTCGGGCTCATGCCCACCCCCTTGCTAGCCGGCGTCGACCCCCTAAAGGTAACGCAACCAGCGACGCAAAGCAAGGGAAAGCAGCATTCAGAGAATTCAACGATCCGCGAGGGGAAACGTGACACGCGGGCGAGGGCGGTCGCCTGCGGCCCACCGTCGCCGCACGTAGTGCGCCAGCTGGCCGGCCACAGCCAGGTTCCGTCGGTGACGAGGGACCCGGCGCCGGGAATCCGGGTGTCGCCCGTGATGACGTCCCGCTCCGCCACCGTGACGGAGTAGATCTCAGTGGACGTCTCCTGACCGCATCGCGGAGGAAGCGGGCCGAGGTCACGTCGTGATACCCGAACTCCTGGTAGAAGCCCACGCGCTTGATCATCGTCTATCCGGTCGAACCGTGCGCTCAGGCATGGTCCGTCGCCGATCCTAGGTGTCGGCGTAGAGCCTGGGCATCGGCAGCTCCCCTCTCCCGAACGCGCCCCGCGCGAGAAGCCGCCGATGCCCACAAGATCCGCTCAGTCGAAGTAATCCGGCTGCGTCTGCACATTCAGCTCAGGCAGGTGCACCCGCCGGGCCGAGTCCGTACGGCGGTCGCTCAGCTTCAGGACGTCGAAGCCCTTCACGATGTCGTTGGAGTAGATGTAGCCGTTGTAGTAGTACGCCGACCACGAGCCGCCGACCTGGAGGGTGTCCGTGGAGAGGGGGCCGCGTTCGAAGTAGGCGATCTCCTTCGGGTGGCGGGAGTCGGTGAAGTCCCAGACGGAGACGCCGCCCTGGTACCACGCCTGGACCATGAGGTCCTTGCCCTTGACCGGGATCAGCGAGCCGTTGTGGGCGACGCAGTTCTCGGTGTCCGCCTGGTGGCGGGGGATCTTGTAGTAGCTCCGGAAGACCAGCTTGCGGTGGTCGCCGCGGCCGGTGATGTCGTAGATGCCGTCGGCGCCGCGGTTCGGGCCGATGGCCGCGTTGCAGGTGGCCGCCCCGCCGCCGCCCAGCTCGTCGGTGAAGACGACCTTGTCCGCGCGCTGGTTGAACGTCGCGGAGTGCCAGAACGCGAAGTTGACGTTGTCCTGGACCCGGTCGATGACCTTCGGGTGCTCGGGGTCCTTGATGGAGAACAGGATGCCGTCGCCCATGCAGGCGCCCGCCGCCAGGTCCTTCGAGGGCAGGACGGTCAGGTCGTGGCAGCCGGTGGTCTTGGAGACGCCGGGGTTGGTGGGCGCGCCGGGGTTGCCGCCGCCGTCCGGGCCCTCACCGGGGAAGAGGACGGGGAAGCCGACCACGGCCGCCTTCTCGGGCGCCTTGCGCGGCACCTTGATGACCGAGATGCCGTCGTGCGGCGGCTGGCAGTCGGGGAAGGTGGCGCTCGGCGAGTACGAGGAGACGTAGACGTAGACGTCTCTGCGCTCGGGCACCAGCGTGTGGGTGTGGGAGCCGCAGGCGGTCTCCACGGCGGCGACGTACTTCGGGTTCGCCTTGTCGCTGATGTCGAAGATCTTCATGCCCTCCCACGACGACTTCTCGGTCGCGGGCTGCGTGGTGCTGGCGCAGGAGTTGTCGCTGCGCGAGGAGTCGGTGGAGAGGAAGAGCAGGTCGCCGCTGACGGAGACGTCGTTCTGCGAGCCGGGGCACAGCACCTGCGAGACCGTCTTCGGCGCCTTGGGGTTGCTGATGTCGAAGATGCGGAAGCCGTCGTAGTTGCCGGCGTAGGCGTACCGGCCCTGGAAGGCGAGGTCGGTGTTGAAGCCGGGGAGGGCGTCCTTGGGGACGTTGGTGAGGTGTTCGATGTTGGCGGAGTGGACGATCTCGTCCTGGCCCGGTATCTCGCCGTCCGCGATCGCACCGCGCACCTCGGCCGCGTCGCTCTTGGAGACACGCTGCCCGGCGGCGGGGCTGTCGCCGGGGCCGGGTGTGGCGGAGGCCGGTACGGCGGTGAGCAACGCGGCCAGGAGTCCTGCCGCGGCTGCGGCAACTCCAAGTCGTCTGTGGCGAGTTCGGGGATCGTGGGACAGAGTCACTGTTTCCTCCCTGGTGCCGGACGTGGGGGCGCGGCTCACACTCCCCCGCAGTATCGTCCGCGTCATGGACAGGTCAACAGTGCGCAATGAGTCGCGTCCGAAGGTTCTCGGTCATTCGCGGGCCGAAGAGTGCTAGGACGGTCAGCACCCGGACCGTCACGAAGGCAGGAGATTTCCGTGCTTCACCGCCGCGCGTCCCTCATCACGGCCCTCCTGGCCGCCACGGCAGTGCTCGCGGTCGGCGGCTGCTCAGGTTCCGAAGGTTCCGGAGGTTCCGGAGATCCCGGCGCCAAGTCCGCCGCGCACGGCGGACCTTCGGTCATCGCGCCGGGCAAGCCGGGCGAGGCGAACCGGACGATGTCCGCCGAGGACGCCGCCGAGCAGCGCAAGGACGACAACTCCCCCAACGCGGCGGACCGTTCCTACGCGCACATGATGATCACCCACCACACCCAGGCCCTGGAGATGACCGAACTCGCCCCGAAGAGAGCCCAGTCGACACAGGTGAAGCGCATCGCGGAACGGATCTCCGCCGCCCAGGGCCCCGAAATCAGCGCCATGAAGGGCTGGTTGGCCACGAACGGGAAAGGCAGCGAGGATCACCACCACGGGACCATGCCGGGAATGGCGACCGCCGCACAGCTCACCAAGCTGCGCGCCGCCAAGGGCAGGGCGTTCGACCAGCTCTTCCTCAAGCTGATGATCGCCCACCACGACGGCGCGATCACGATGGCCACCGACGTGAAGGCGCAGGGCAACAACATCCAGATCGAGGAGATGGCCGACGACGTCATCGCCCAGCAGACGAGCGAGATCGTCCGGATGCGCGACATGCTCTGACCGGGGCGACGGGCCGGACGGACGGCCGGGCGCCCCGGTCAGCGATGCCTCACTCCCCCACGTACTCCGCCAAGTGCTGCCCCGTCAGCGTCGACCTGTCCGCCACCAGCTCGGCCGGTGTCCCCTCGAAGACGACCTGGCCGCCGTCGTGGCCCGCACCGGGACCGAGGTCGATGATCCAGTCCGCGTGGGCCATCACCGCCTGGTGGTGTTCCACGACGATGACGGACTTGCCGGAGTCGACCAACCGGTCCAGCAGGCCGAGGAGTTGCTCCACATCGGCGAGGTGCAGCCCGGCGGTCGGCTCGTCCAGGACGTACACACCACCCTTGTCCGCCATGTGCGTTGCCAGCTTGAGCCGCTGGCGTTCGCCGCCGGAGAGGGTGGTCAGCGGCTGGCCGAGGGTGAGGTAGCCGAGGCCCACGTCACGGAGGCGGGTCAGGATGCGGTGCGCGGCCGGGATACGGGCCTCGCCCTCGGCGAAGAACTCCTCCGCCTCGCTCACCGGCATCGCCAGCACCTCGCTGATGTCGCGGCCCCCGAGCCGGTACTCCAGCACCGCCGACTGGAAGCGCCGGCCCTCGCACTCCTCGCACGTCGTGGCGACGCCCGCCATCATGGCCAGGTCGGTGTAGACCACGCCGATGCCGTTGCAAGTGGGGCACGCGCCCTCGGAGTTGGCGCTGAACAGCGCGGGCTTGACCCCGTTGGCCTTGGCGAACGCCTTGCGGATCGGGTCCAACAGCCCGGTATACGTAGCGGGGTTGCTCCGCCGCGAGCCCCGGATCGCACCCTGGTCGACGGAGATGACGTCCTCGCTCTCGGGCACCGACCCGTGCACCAGCGAGCTCTTGCCGGACCCGGCGACCCCGGTCACGGCGACCAGCACCCCGAGCGGGATGTCCACGTCGACCCCGCGCAGGTTGTTGGCGTCCGCGCCCCGGATCTCCAGCGCCCCCCTGGCCTCGCGGACGGTCTCCTTGAGCGAGGCCCGGTCGTCCAGATGGTGCCCGGTGACGGTGTCCGAGGCCCGCAGCCCCTCGACGGTGCCCTCGAAGCAGACGGCGCCGCCGCCCGTACCGGCGCCCGGACCGAGGTCGACCACATGGTCGGCGATGGCGATCGTCTCCGGCTTGTGCTCCACGACCAGCACCGTGTTGCCCTTGTCGCGCAGCCGCAGCAGCAGTCCGTTCATCCGCTGGATGTCGTGCGGGTGCAGACCGGTGGTGGGCTCGTCGAAGACGTACGTGACGTCGGTGAGCGAGGAGCCGAGGTGCCGGATCATCTTCACCCGCTGCGCCTCGCCGCCGGACAGCGTGCCCGAGGGGCGGTCGAGGGAGAGATAGCCGAGGCCGATCTCCACGAACGAGTCGAGGCTGTGGCCCAGCGCGGTGAGCAGCGGGGCCACGGAGGGGTCGTCGAGGCCGCGTACCCACTCGGCGAGGTCGGTGATCTGCATCGCGCAGGCGTCCGCGATGCTCACCCCGCCGATCTTCGAGGTACGGGCGCCCTCGCCCAGCCGGGTGCCCTCGCAGTCCGGGCAGACGGTGAAGGTGACGGCCCGTTCCACGAAGGCGCGTACGTGCGGCTGGAGTGCGTCGACGTCCTTGGACAGGAACGACTTCTGGATCTTCGGGATCAGGCCCTCGTAGGTGAGGTTGATGCCCTCCACCTTGATCTTGGTGGGCTCCTTGTGGAGCAGGTCGTGCAGCTCGCGCTTGGTGAACTTGGCGATCGGCTTGTCGGGGTCGAAGAAGCCGCAGCCGGTGTAGATACGGCCGTACCAGCCGTCGACGCTGTAGCCGGGGATGGTGAGCGCGCCCTCGCGCAGCGACTTGGTGTCGTCGTAGAGCTGGGTGAGGTCGATGTCGGTGACCGCGCCCCGGCCCTCGCAGCGCGGGCACATGCCGCCGGTGCGGCTGAACGTCACCTTCTCCGCCTTGCGCGCCCCCCGGTCCACCGTGATCGCGCCGCTGGCCTGCACCGAGGCGACGTTGAAGGCGTACGCGCTGGGCGGGCCGATGTGCGGGGCGGCGAGCCGGCTGAACAGGATGCGCAGCATGGCGTTGGCGTCGGTGGCGGTGCCGACGGTGGAGCGGGGGTCGGCGCCGAGGCGCTGCTGGTCCACGATGATCGCGGTGGTCAGCCCGTCGAGCACGTCCACCTCGGGGCGGGCGAGCGTCGGCATGAAGCCCTGGACGAACGCGCTGTACGTCTCGTTGATCAGCCGCTGCGACTCGGCGGCGATGGTGCCGAACACCAGCGAGCTCTTGCCGGAGCCGGAGACGCCGGTGAACACCGTCAGCCGGCGCTTGGGGATCTCGACGCTGACGTCCTTCAGGTTGTTCACCCGCGCGCCGTGGACCCGGATCATCTCGTGGCTGTCGGCGGCGTGCGGCTCGGCGGAGTGCGCGTCCGTGGCCTTGGTCATCCTGTCTCCATCTTCACGTGCCGGACTACGGTCGTACGCCGGGACGGCTCAGCGGCGTTCCTGGATGCGGAGCATGTTGCCCGCGGGGTCCCGTACCGCGCAGTCCCGGATGCCGTACGGCTGGTCGGCCGGCTCCTGGACGATGTCGGCACCGGCGGCCACCAGCCGGTCGAAGGTACCGTCCAGGTCGGGGGTGGCGAGGACCAGGCTGGCGTAGGTGCCCTTGGCCATCATCTCGGCGATGACGCGCCGCTCGTCGTCGGTGATGCCGGGGTCCATGGCGGGCGGGCTCAGCACGATGTTCGTGTCCGGCTGGCCCTTGGGGCCGACGGTGAGCCAGCGCAGGTTGTTGTGTCCCACGTCGTTGCGCAGCTCGAAGCCGAGGGTGTCCCGGTAGAAGGCGAGGGCCGCCTCCGGGTCGTCCTGCGGGAGGAAACTGGCGTGAATGCTGATGTCCATGGCCGTCACGCTAGCCGTGGCCCCGAACCCGCGCTTCTCGATTCCTGACCGGTCTGGTCACCACCTTGACCACGCAGGTCGGCAGCCCTTCCGTGGCCCGCGCGGCCTCGGTCCGGTACACGCTCGGCGGCATCCCGACCAGCTCACTGAACCGCGTGCTGAACGTCCCCAGCGACGAACACCCCACCTCGAAGCACACCTCGGTCACACTGAGATCCCCGCGCCGCAGCAACGCCATCGCCCGCTCGATCCGCCGCGTCATCAGATAGCTGTACGGCGACTCCCCGTAAGCGGCCCGGAACTGCCGACTGAGATGCCCCGCCGACATGTTCACCCCCCGAGCCAGCGCCTCCACGTCCAGCGGCCGCGCGTACTCCCGGTCGATCCGGTCCCGCACCCGCCGCAACAACCGAAGCTCCCGCAACCGCCGCGTGTCACCGGGTGAGCTGGTCATCCTGAAATCGTGCCACGGGAGCGGCGCCGGGAAGGGGGCATCGGTCCCTACAACCCCACGATCCCGTTCCACCGCCGGGTGAACTCCGCTCGTTCCGTCGGCTCGATGTCGCGGGCGATGGCCAGGCGCCGGCGCATGGTGGGGGTGGGGAAGATCAGGGGGTTTGCCGCCAGGGACGCCGTTTCCGGGTCGTCGCTGTCGGCGAGGATGTGCTGGGCGGCCGGGACCGGGCAGACGTAGTTGACCCAGGTGGCGAGTTCGGCGGCGACGTCGGGGTTGTAGTAGTAGTCGATCAGGCGCTCGGCGTCTGCCTTGTGGGCGGCCCGGTCGGGGATCATCAGGGAGTCCGACCAGAGTTCGGCGCCCTCCTCGGGGACGACGAAGCGGATGTGGGGGTTGTCGGCCTGGAGCTGGATGACGTCGCCTGAGTACGCCTGGCAGGCGAGGACATCGCCGCTGACCAGGTCCTTGGTGTAGTCGTTGCCGGTGAAGCGGCGGATCTGGCCCCGGCGGACCTCTCGTTCCACCTGGTCGCACATGGTGTGGAAGTCGTTCGCCGTCCAGCGGGTGATGTCCACGCCGTTGCCCTGCATCAGCAGCGCGAACGCCTCGTTCAGCCCGGAGAACAGCGTCACCCGGCCCTTGAGGTCGCTCGCCCAGAGGTCCTTGACGTGCCGGATCTCGCGGCCGACGCGGCGGCGGTCGTACGCGATGCCGGTGATGCCGGACTGCCAGGGGACGGTGAACATACGGCCGGGGTCGAAGGCCGGCCGGCGCAGCAGCGGGTCCAGGTACTTCGCCACGTCGGGCTGGCGGGCCCGGTCCATCCGCTGGACCCAGCCCAGCCGGACGTACCGGGCGCACATCCAGTCGCTGATGACGATGAGGTCGCGGCCGGTGGGCCGGTGGTTCATCAGGGCGGGGCTGATCTTGCCGAAGAACTCGTCGTTGTCGTTGATCTCCTCGACGTAGTCGACGGAGATCCCGGTGCGCTTCTCGAAGGCGTCCAGCGTGGGCCGCCTGCCCGCGTCATTGTCATCGGTGTCGATGTACAGCGGCCAGTTCGACCAGGTCAGCCGGTGGTCGGTGGCGGACCGGTCGGGGGCGGAGCGGTCGCCGGGGCGGACGTACGCCGAGGGCACCCCGCACCCGGCGAGCGCGCCGAGCGCGGCGGTGCCCCCGAGGGCCCGCAGGAAGGACCGGCGGGAGGGGGCGGAGCCACGAACAGAGGTGTGAAGCACCCAGGAAGTGTGCCGCCCCGCCCGCCGGAGGGACAATTCCGCCCGGAGAGACGGTCGGCCCCGGTACGGGGTCAGGCGTCCAGCGACGTCATGACGTGCTTGATCCGCGTGTAGTCGTCGAAGCCATACCCCGACAGGTCCTTGCCGTAGCCCGACTTCTTGAAGCCGCCGTGCGGCATCTCCGCGACCAGCGGGATGTGGGTGTTGATCCACACGCAGCCGAAGTCCAGCTTCTTGGACATGCGCATCGCGCGCCCGTGGTCCTTGGTCCACACCGAGGAGGCCAGCGCGTAGTCGACGCCGTTGGCCCACTCGACGGCCTGGTCCTCGTCGGTGAAGGACTGGACGGTGATGACCGGCCCGAACACCTCGTTCTGGATGATCTCGTCGTCCTGCTGAAGGCCGGAGACCACGGTCGGGGCGTAGAAGTACCCCTTGTCGCCGACCTGGTGGCCGCCCGTCTCGACCTTGGCGTGCGCGGGCAGCCGCTCGATGAAGCCGGCGACCTGCTTCAGCTGGCTGGGGTTGTTCAGCGGGCCGTAGAGCACGTCCTCGTCGTCCGGCTGCCCGGTCTTGGTCTCGGCGGCGGCCTTGGCGAGCGCGGCCACGAACTCGTCGTGGATGGACTCCTGGACGAGGACGCGGGTGGCGGCCGTACAGTCCTGGCCGGCGTTGAAGAAGCCCGCGACGGAGATGTCCTCGACGGCCTTGGGGATGTCGGTGTCCTCGAAGACGACGACCGGCGCCTTGCCGCCCAGCTCCAGGTGGACCCGCTTGAGGTCCTTGGACGCCGACTCGGCGACCGACATGCCCGCGCGCACCGAGCCGGTGATGGAGGCCATGGCCGGGGTCGGGTGCTCGACCATCATGCGGCCGGTGTCGCGGTCGCCGCAGATGACGTTGAAGACGCCCTCGGGCAGGACCGAGCCGATGATGTCGGCGATGAGGACGGTGGAGGCCGGGGTGGTGTCCGAGGGCTTGAGGACGACCGTGTTGCCCGCGGCGAGCGCCGGGGCGAACTTCCACACGGCCATCATCATCGGGTAGTTCCACGGCGCAACCTGGGCGCAGACGCCGATCGGCTCGCGGCGGATGATCGAGGTCAGGCCGTCCATGTACTCGCCGGCCGAGCGCCCTTCGAGCATCCGGGCCGCGCCCGCGAAGAAGCGGATCTGGTCGACCATCGGCGGGATCTCCTCGGAGCGGGTGAGCCCGATGGGCTTACCCGTGTTCTCCACCTCGGCCGCGATCAGCTCCTCGGCCCGCTCCTCGAACGCGTCGGCGATCTTCAGCAGGGCCTTCTGCCGCTCGGCGGGTGTGGCGTCGCGCCAGGCCGGGAACGCCTTGGCGGCGGCGTCCATGGCGGCGTCCACGTCCGCCTGCCCGGACAGCGGCGCGGTCGCGTACACCTCACCGGTGGCGGGGTTGACCACCTCGGTGGTCCGTCCGTCGGCGGCGTCCCGGAACTCACCGGCGACATAGTTCCGGAGTTTGCGCAGCCCACGCGGCTCGGTGCTCACTGCCGGCCTCCTGATCTGGTTCGAGGGTTCGAGCGGTCCCGCCTGGTCGGGCCAGTACGGCCGTCCAATGGCTGGGACAGGCCAACCCTAGTCGCGACACCCACGTTTTCAACACCCCCACCACCGCCAGTCCTGCGAAATCCGCACACTGCAAGCCCGTAAACAACGAATTTCATCGATCGAACCTTGCGAAACTGTCGAGACGTCGTGCACAGTGAGGACGTGGCCAGTCGAAGCGCAGAACAGAGGGACTCCGCCCGCGAGTCCAGGAGCGGCACCCCGCAGCTGGACGCCGTCTCCCTCGCCATCATCGAGCAGCTCCAGGAGGACGGCCGCAGGCCCTACGCCGCGATCGGCAAGGCGGTCGGCCTCTCCGAGGCGGCCGTGCGCCAGCGGGTGCAGAAGCTGCTGGACCAGGGCGTGATGCAGATCGTCGCGGTCACCGACCCGCTCACCGTGGGCTTCCGCCGCCAGGCGATGGTCGGGGTGCATGTCGAGGGTGACGTGGAGACGATCGCGGACGCGCTGAGCGCCATGTCGGAGGTCGAGTACGTGGTGATGACCGCGGGCTCCTTCGACGTCCTCGCCGAGATCGTCTGCGAGGACGACGACCACCTGCTGGACGTGATCAACCGGCGCATCCGGGCCCTGCCCGGTGTCCGCTCCACCGAGAGCTTCGTCTATCTCAAGCTCAAGAAGCAGACCTATATGTGGGGAACCCGATAACCGTGACGCAGAAGGACCTCAGCCGCACCGCGTACGACCACCTGTGGATGCACTTCACCCGCATGTCCTCGTACGAGAACTCGCCCGTCCCCACCATCGTGCGGGGCGAGGGCACCCATGTCTTCGACGACAAGGGCAAGCGGTATCTCGACGGTCTGGCGGGCCTGTTCGTGGTCCAGGCCGGGCACGGCCGGGTGGAACTGGCCGAGACCGCCCTCAAGCAGGCCCAGGAGCTGGCCTTCTTCCCGGTGTGGTCCTACGCCCACCCGAAGGCGATCGAGCTGGCGGAGCGGCTGGCCGGCTACGCCCCCGGCGACCTCAACAAGGTCTTCTTCACCACCGGCGGCGGCGAGGCCGTGGAGACCGCGTGGAAGCTGGCCAAGCAGTACTTCAAGCTGGTCGGCAAGCCCGCCAAGCACAAGGTCATATCCCGCTCGCTCGCCTACCACGGCACCCCGCACGGCGCCCTCTCCATCACCGGCCTGCCCGCGCTGAAGGCCCCCTTCGAGCCGCTGGTGCCGGGCGCGCACAAGGTGACGAACACCAACATCTACCGCGCCCCGATCCACGGCGACGACCCGGAGGCGTTCGGCCGCTGGGCCGCCGACCAGATCGAGCAGCAGATCCTCTTCGAGGGCCCGGACACGGTCGCCGCGGTCTTCGTGGAGCCGGTGCAGAACGCCGGCGGCTGCTTCCCGCCGCCGCCCGGCTACTTCCAGCGGGTGCGCGAGATCTGCGACCAGTACGACGTCCTGCTCGTCTCGGACGAGGTCATCTGCGCCTTCGGCCGCCTGGGCACGATGTTCGCCTGCGACAAGTTCGGCTACGTGCCGGACATCATCACCTGCGCCAAGGGCATGACCTCGGGCTACTCCCCGATCGGCGCGACCGTCGTGTCCGACCGGATCGCCGAGCCCTTCTACCGGGGCGACAACGTCTTCCTGCACGGTTACACCTTCGGCGGCCACCCGGTCTCCGCCGCGGTCGGTCTCGCCAACCTGGACCTGTTCGAGCGCGAGGGCCTGAACCAGCACGTCCTCGACAACGAGGGCGCCTTCCTGCGCACCCTCCAGAAGCTGCACGACCTGCCCATCGTCGGCGACGTCCGCGGCAACGGCTTCTTCTACGGCATCGAGCTGGTGAAGGACAAGAACACCAAGGAGTCCTTCGACGCCGACGAGATCGAGCGCGTCCTGTACGGCTTCCTCTCCAAGGCCCTGTTCGAGAACGGCCTGTACTGCCGCGCCGACGACCGCGGTGACCCGGTGATCCAGCTCGCCCCGCCGCTGATCGCCAACCAGGAGACGTTCGACGAGATCGAGCAGATCCTGCGCGCGACCCTGACGGAGGCGTGGACCAAGCTCTGAGCCTCCAGCGGATGCCTCCGGCCGGTCGGCCGGCACACGGCCCCGGCGCCGCCCGTTCGAGTGAGAACGGCGGTCCGGGGCCGTGTGCTGTGCCGCCTCCCCCTCGGTGCTGCCTAGCGTGCCCAGTGACCGATCGGCCCGGTCTTCGTTCCCCCGGGCGGGGCATACGGACACGGGAAAACGGATCAGAACCGAGGTGTACGCCATGGAGGCTCCGCCGGACAACGACGTGCTCTGGGCACGCTCCCTGCACTTCAAGTATCCCGACGGTTCTCCCGGTGTCGCCGGGATCTCGCTGGGCGTACGGGAGAGCGAGATCCTCGCGGTCGGCGGCCCGCGCGGCAGCGGCAAGACCACCCTGCTGCGCTGTCTGTCCGGGCAGGTCAAGGTGGACGAGGGCGAGGTGTGGTTCAACAGCTCCCCGGTGCACACCCTGGGCCCGATGGCCCGCGAACGGCTGCGCCGCGACCGGTTCGGCTGGATCGACCCGGCCCCGGCACTCGTCCCGGAGCTGAACGTCTGGGAGAACGCGGCGCTCCCGCTGATGCTGCGCGGCACCAGCCGCCGCCGCGCCAAGGTGGCCGCCATGGAGTGGCTGGAGCGCCTGGACGTCGGGGACAAGTCCCGCAAGCGCCCGCACGAACTGCTCCAGGCGGAGCGGCAGCGCGTCGCCATCGCCCGCGCGCTCGCCCCCGGCCCCACGGTCCTGTTCGCCGACGAGCCGACCGCGCCGCTGCACCGCGCCGACCGCGGACACGTACTGCGCACGCTCACCACGGCGGCCCGCTCGCACGGCATCACCGTGGTCCTCGCCACCCACGACCCGGAGACGGCGGCCCTCGCCGACCGCACGGTCCAGCTGCTGGACGGGCGCCGCGTGAAGACCGTGCACCTCCCGGACGCCCCGGACACGGAAGGCCGGGCGGCGTGCTCGCTCTCCGTCTGACCCGCGCGGCCCGGCCCGCAGTCCAGCTGCGCCGACTGCTCGTGGCGGCCGCCTCGGCGGGCACCGGCTTCCTGCTGCTCGGCTCGCTCGGCTACGCGATGAACCACCCCCAGACACCGGGCGCGGCCGCGCTGCGCCTGGCCTGGTGCGTGGTGCCGCTCGCCGCGACGGTCTACCTGGCGCTCGCGGTGGCCCGCACCGACCCCGGCACCCGGCCCCGGCCGGGCCTGTCGGCGGTGGGACTCGGGCCGGGCCGTCTGATGGCGGTCTCCGCGCTGACCACGCTGCTCGCCTGCACGCTGGGCTCGCTGGTGGCCCTGATGCTCTTCCTGCATCTGCGCGGCGACCTGACGGGCATGCCCTTCGACGGGCAGGGCGCGCAGTTCCTCGCGGCCGACCGGCCGCTTCCGGTACCGGCCGCGCTGACCCTGCTGGCGCTGCTGCCGCTCGCCGCTTCGGGGGCGGTGGCGCTCAGCCTGCGCCCGAGGGACCCGCGCCGGCCCGCCTCGACGAAGGGCGCGGCGTCCTTCGGCGCCCGCTGGCACGCCGTCACCCGCAAGGCCGAGGCCCAGCCGGAGGAGACGGCGCCCGTGGCAGCCGGGGCCGAGGAGGCGGGCTGGTCGGACGTGCTGACCGTCGCGCCGCCGCCCCGTGAGGCTCCGGCGGGCTTCCCCTGGGGTGTCGCCGCGCTGGCGGCGGGCCTCGCCGTGCAGGCGTACGCGAACCGGGCCGCCCCGGCGTCCGTGCTGGCGCTGCCCGTGGAGGGCGCGGCGGTGCTGGGCGCGTGGCTGCTCACCGCGCTCGGGCTGGTCCTGGCCGCGCCGGGCCTCACCTACCTGTGCGGGCGGGTGCTCCAGTCGGCGCAGCCCGGCGCGCTGCGGCTGCTGGCGGGGCGGGTGCTGATGTCCGAGGCCACCCGGATCGGGCGGCCGCTCGGGGTGGTCTGCGCGGTGACGTCGGCCGCGCTCGCCACGACCGCGATGTACGACCAGCCGGCCGCCGCCTTCGGACCGCTGTCCACGGTGGCCACGCTGGTGGTCGGCGGCTGCACGCTGGCGACGCTGCTGACGGCCGCCGTGGAGGCCCGCCAGTCCCGCGCCGGCACCACGGCCGCACTGCTCCGGCTCGGCGCGCCGGCCACGATGCTGCGCGGTTCCGCCGCGCTGCGGGCCGGCGCCCTGATCGCCCTGTTCGTGCCGTTGACCCTGCTGATCGCCTACCTGTCGGCGCTGCCGCCGACGAACTGAGAAGGACCAGTCCACGGGCCGCCGATGAGTTTCCCGGCGGCCCGTCGTCTATCTCAGCGAACGGCAGCCCGCGCACCTATTTCAGGGGAGAACCCATGTACCAGCAGATGATCTTCGTGAACCTGGTCACCGCCGACGTGCCCGCCACCCGGAAGTTCTACGGCGGCCTGGGTTACGGCATCAACGAGCAGTTCAGCAGCGACGACTGCGTCAGCGTGATGATCAGCGACACCATCGTGGCGATGTTCCTGACGCCCGAGCACTACGGCCGCTTCACCCAGAAGAAGGTCGTGGACTCCCGTACCTCCAGCGAGGTCCTGCTCTGCCTGAGCGCCGAGAGCCGCGCGAAGGTGGACGAGCTGGTGGACAAGGCCATCGCGGCGGGCGGCACCTCGCACGGCGAACCCCAGGACCACGGCTTCATGTACGGCCGTGCCTTCGACGACCTCGACGGCCACACCTGGGAGGTCATGTGGATGGACCCGGCCGCGGTCCAGGGGTGAGCATGCCCGTATGACACCCGGCCGGATCATCTTCCTCAACGGCACGTCGAGTTCCGGGAAGTCGAGCATCGCGCGCGAGCTGCTCGACATCCTGGACGACGGCGTGTTCTCCCACCTGTCGGTGGACGCCTTCAACTCGATGCGCGCCCAACGGGAGCTGTCTCCACGGGAGTTCGACGCCGCGCTGCGCCGGACCCGTCTCGGCTTCCACCGCTCGATCGCGGCCATGGCCGGGGTGGGCAACGACCTCGTGGTGGACCATGTGCTGAGCGAGCCGTGGCGGCTGGCCGACTGCCTGGCGGTGCTGCGGCCCGAGGACGTCCTCTTCGTCGGCGTCCACTGCTCTCTGGAGGAGCTGGAGCGGCGCGAGCGGGCACGCGGCGACCGGGAGGCGGGCCTCGCTGCCCAGCAGTACGACCTGGTCCACAGCCACGGCGACTACGACCTGGAGTGCGACACCGGGACGGCGAGCCCGCGCGACTGCGCCGAGCACATCAGGGACTTCCTCCCTCACCGGCCCACCCCCACGGCGTTCAGCCGCCTGCGGGCCCGGTACTCCATCGAGGGTCAGAGGTGAGGCCGCACTAGCATGTGCGGATGCCTCCGATACCCGCCCGGCCCCAAGAGGTCGCCCCGGACCGTGAGATCGAGTCGCTGGCGGAGTTCGACGCCGTCGTCGCCGCGTACGGGACACTCGCGCGGTTCCGTGTGCAGGCCGTCGATCTGACCGGCCGTACGGACGACCTGCTCGCGCTGGACACCGAGGGCGCCGTCTTCCTCGGGTGCCCGATGGACGCCGGTGCGGCGGCTCAAGTCACCGCGCGTGGCGCTCTGGTGTTCCCGCCGGTGCCGGGACTGCCCTTCGATCCGTACCGTGGATTCGCCTACACCCCCGAGGAGTTGTTCGCATCGCTGGCGGACGGGTACGAGGCGACGCCGGACGCGCTGGCCTACGAGTGGTTCCAGCGGACCAAGTCCGACGGCGACATCCTGGCCTCGATGCTGCGCGCGGTCCACGACGACTCGGTCTCCGACGCGCTGGACGAACTCCTCGCCGGCGCACGGGTGGTGGGCGTCATGGGCGGCCACGCGATGGCCCGCGGCACCGAGGCGTACGCGGGTGCGGCGCGGCTCGGCCGTGAACTGGCCCGCGCGGGCTTCACGGTGGCGACCGGGGGCGGTCCGGGCGCGATGGAGGCGGCCAACCTCGGCGCGTACGCGGCTCCGTTCGAGGACGGGATGCTCAGCGAGGCCCTGCGGATTCTGGCCAAGGCGCCGTCATTCACGCCGTCCGTGACGGACTGGGCGCGGGCCGCCTTCGAGGTACGGGAACGCTGGCCGGACGGCGGGGAGTCGGTGGGCATCCCGACCTGGTTCTACGGCCATGAGCCGCCCAACGCGTTCGCCTCCCATCTCGGCAAGTACTTCGCCAACGCCACCCGCGAGGACGGCCTGCTGGCCCGCTCCAACGCCGGGGTGGTGTTCCTGCCGGGCGCGGCCGGGACCGTACAGGAGATCTTCGACAACGCCACGCCCAACTACTACGGTTCGCGCGGCAATCCCACGCCCATGGTGCTGGTGGACGAGGAGCACTGGACGGAGAAGCTCCCCGCCTGGCCCCTGCTGCGGGCGTTGGCACGGGAACGGCCGATGGAGTCCCGAATAGCCCTGGTTGGCCGGATCGAGCTGGCTTCCGACACGTTGAAACGTCTCGCTGAGCAATAAGAAGGTAAAGTCAACGCCCGTTGACCGCCTACGCATTGACATGCTTATGGCACGCTTATAAACCTGTGTGTCTTGTGGGGATGCTGGGGCTCCGCTCCGTCCGCCGCTCCAACTCCTCCTCTGCCCCCCGCAGTTCTGCACTCAGCAAAGGACATGCCTTGTCCATATCCCGCCGTAACGCGCGCCGCTCCGTGCGCATCCTGGGTCTTGCCTCCGCGTCGGCCGCTCTGGTCCTGGGCGTCTCCGGCCAGGCTCTCGCGTGCAACATCAGCGAGTTCTCGGCCGAGGCCGTCTGCACGGGCGAGAAGGGTCAGATCGTCGTCAAGGACGTCGACCCCTCCGGCCAGAAGGCCACCGTCACGGTGTTCCTGGAGAACAACGGCGCCGACGAGAAGAAGATCGGCGAGCAGGTGGTGACCGGCTCCAAGCAGGGCGCCACGATCGTCTTCGACGAGGACTGGGCACCCGGCGCGGTCTACCGCGTCAGCGTCAACGTGCCCCGCTTCATCAACAACAAGGACATCGAGCCCAACCTGACGGCCCCGGCCACGGCGTGCAAGAAGGAGGAGTCCCCCTCCCCGAAGCCGCCCGCCGCCGAGTCGCCGAAGCCGACCCCGTCGGCCTCCGCCCCGGCCGAGGAGAGCGCCTCCCCGTCCGCCTCGGCGTCCGAGAGCAGCGCCGCCGCCCCGGCGTCCGAGGCCCCGAGCAACGCGCCGTCCGCGGCCATCGGTGACTCGAACCTCGCCGAGACCGGTGCGAACTCCAACACCGGCCTGATCGCCGGTGTCGCCGGTGCCCTCGTCGTCGTCGGCGGTGGCGCGGTGTACTTCGGTATGCGCCGCCGCGGTGCGAAGAGCGGCAGCTGACGCCTTCGCCCGCCGTACCCGACAGCGGCCCGTCCCCGTCACGCACGGGGGCGGGCCGCTGTCCTTTGGAACCTCAGCCGAGGACGACGATCTCCGCCGCGTCGAACTCCACCCCGGTCTCGGCGCCGGTCTCGGGCGCGTCGCGCAGCGGGCAGGCCGCCTCCAGGTGCGGGCCGCCGCCCTGGGGCCGGAGCCGGAGCGCCACATGGGTGCCCCTGAAGGTGCGGGCGGTCACCGTGCAGGGCAGCCCCTCACCAAGGGCCACGAGCCGCACCCCGGAAGGCCGTACCAGCAGCTCCCCGGCGCCCTGCCGCGAACCCTCCGGCACCGGCAGCTTGCCCCACGCGGTGTCGGCGGCCGCCCCGGTGACGCTCGCCGGGACCACGTTCTCGAAGCCGAGGAACCGGGCCACAAAGGCGTCGGCCGGCCTGCGCCACACCTCCAGCGGTGTCCCGGACTGCGCGATCCGCCCGTCCCGCATCACCACCACCCGGTCGGCCAGCGCGAACGCCTCGCCCTGGTCGTGAGTGACGGCGAGCACGGTGGTGCCCAGCCGTCCGAAGAGCTCCCGGAGTTCGACCACCAGCCGCTCCCGCAGCGAGCGGTCCAGCTGCCCGAGCGGTTCGTCCAGCATCAGCAGCCGCGGCCGGGGTGCGAGCGCCCGCGCGAGGGCCACCCGCTGCTGCTCACCGCCCGAAAGAGCGGCCACCGCCCGCCGGGCCGCGCCGGGCAGCCCCACCAGCTCCAGCAACTCCCCCACCCGCTCGTCCCGTTGGCCCTTGGGCATGCCGTGCATCCGCAGCCCGAAGGCGACGTTGCCGCCCACGTCCCGCTGCGGGAAGAGCTGGTGGTCCTGGAACATCAGCCCGACCCCGCGCCGGTGCGCGGGCACACCCGCCTGGTCCCGGCCGTCGAGCAACACCCGCCCGGAATACAGCGGTTGGAGCCCGGCCACGCTTCGCAGCAGGGTCGACTTGCCGCTGCCACTCGGCCCGAGCACACACACCACCTCGTGCTCGGCGACATCGAGGTCCACCGTGTCGAGCACCGGGCGTCCGCCGAGACGGACGGTCGCCTCCTCAAGGCTCAGCAGCATCAGAACTCCCCCGTCCGGTCGGTGCGCAGCCGCTCCAGGACGAGCAGCGCGGCCGCGCAGACCACCATCAGAATCGTGGAAAGGGCCATCGCCTGGCCGTAGTTCAGCTCGCCCGGCCGGCCCAGCAGCCGGGCCACCGCGACCGGGAGCGTGGGGTTGTCGGGCCGGGCGATGAACACGGTCGCTCCGAACTCGCCCAGCGACACGGCGAACGCGAACCCGGCCGCGACCAGCAACGCCCGCCGCACCAGCGGCAGATCGACCTCCCGCCACACCCGCCAGGGCGAGGCGCCGAGCACGGCCGCCGCCTCCCTGAGCCGGGTGTCCACCGCCCGCAGCACCGGCAGCATGGTCCGTACGACGAAGGGTGCGCCGACCAGCGCCTGGGCGAGCGGCACCAGGAACCAGGACTGGCGCAGGTCCAGCGGCGGCTCGTCCAGCGCGATCAGGAAGCCGAAACCGACCGTCACGGCGGAGACGCCGAGCGGCAGCATCAGCAGCGCGTCGAACCCGCGCACCAGCCGGCCCGCGTCCCGCCGGGCCAGCGCGGCCGCGGCGAGAGCACCGACGACCAGGGCGATGCCGGTGGCGGCGACCGCGTACTCCAGCGAGGTCCACACCGCGTGCAGCGGCGCCACCAGGAACGTACCGCCATCGGCATCGGTGAGCGCCCGGTAGTAGCCGAAGCCCGGCGCGTCCAGCGAGCGGCGCACCAGCACGCCGAGCGGCAGCACCAGCAGCACCGCGATGGTGGCGAGCACCCCGCCGAGCAGCGCCCACTGCCCGGCGCCGCGCGGCCGGCGTGCGGTGCCGGAGGCGTCGACCAGGCGCAGCGCGGTCTCCCGGCGCCGCACCGTCCAGGCGTGCACGGCGAGGATCGCGCCGACCGCGGCGAACTGGACGAGGGTGAGGACCGCGGCGGTGGTCAGGTCGAAGACCTCGGAGGTCTGCCGGTAGATCTCCACCTCCAGGGTGGAGAAGGTGGGACCGCCGAGGATCTGGACCACGCCGAAGGAGGTGAAGGTGAACAGGAACACCATCAGCGCGGCGGCGGCCACGGCGGGCGCCAGCGCGGGCAGGGTCACCTGGCGCCAGGCGCGTGGCGGGGACGCGCCGAGCATCCGGGCGGCCTCCTCCTGCCGAGGGTCCAGTTGCCCCCACAGTCCGCCGACGGTGCGGACGACGACGGCGTAGTTGAAGAAGACGTGTGCGAGGAGGATCGCCCACACCGTGGTGTCCAGCCGCACGCCCCACAGCTCGTCCAGCAGCCCGCCGTGGCCGACCAGCGCGAGGAACGCGGTGCCGACGACCACCGTGGGCAGCACGAACGGCACCGTGACGACGGCCCGCAGCACCTGCTTGCCGGGGAAGTCCAGCCGGGCGAAGGCGTAGGCGGCCGGCAGCGCGATCAGCAGGGTGAGCGCGGTGGAGGCGAGCGCCTGCCAGGTGGTGAACCACAGCACGTGCCGGATGTCGGAGCGGCCCAGCACCTCGGCGAACCGCCCGAGGTGCCAGCTGCCGTCGGCCTTGAGCCCCCGCGCCGTGATGGCGGCGACGGGCCAGGCGAAGAACAGCGCGAAGAACGCGACGGGCAGGGCCATCAGCCCCAGCCGCGCCGCGCTCCCGCGGCTTCGCCGTCCAGCTGCTTCAGCTACTTCAGCTACTTCAGTACGAGTGACGTCCACGAGCTGACCCACTGGTCGCGGTTGGCGGCGATCCTGTCGGGCGCCATGGTCGCCGGGTCCTTGGCGGCGGGCCCGTACTCGGTGAACTCGGCGGGGACCTTGGCGTCCTTGATCACCGGGTACACGAACATGTTCAGCGGCATGTCCTGCTGGAACTCCTTGGAGAGCAGGAAGTCGAGGAACGCCTTGCCGCCCGCGGGGTTCTTCGCGTGGTTCAGCAGCCCGGCGAACTCCACCTGCCGGAAGCAGGTGCCCTCGGAGACGCCGGTGGGGGCGGTCGCCGGCTTCTTCTTGGCGTAGATCACCTCGGCGGGCGGCGAGGAGGCGTACGACACGACGAGCGGCCGGTCACCGCCCGCCTTCTTACCCTCGGAGGAGCCGGAGAACTCCTGGTAGTACGCCTGCTCCCAGCCGTCGACGACCTTGACGCCGTTGGCCTTGAGCTTCTTCCAGTACCCCTCCCAGCCCTTGTCGCCGTAACTGGCGGCGCTGCCGAGCAGGAAGCCGAGGCCGGGCGAGGAGGTGGCGGCGTTCTCGGTGACCAGCAGGTTCTTGTACTTGGGGTCCGCGAGGTCGGCGAAGGTGCGCGGCGGCTTCAGTTTGTGCTTGTCGAAGTACGCCTTGTCGTAGTTGACGCAGATGTCGCCGTGGTCGACCGGCGTGACCCGGTGCTCGGCCCGGTCGAGCTGGAAGGCGGGGTCGGCCTGGTCGAGGCCCTTGGCGGCGTACGGCTGGAAGAGGCCGTTGTCGAGGGCGCGGGAGAGCAGGGTGTTGTCGACGCCGAAGAAGACGTCGCCCTGCGGGTTGTCCTTGGTGAGGACCGCCTTGTTGACGGCCTGCCCGGCGTCGCCGTCCTTGAGGACGCGCAACCGGTAGCCGGACTGCTTCTCGAAGTCCGCGATCACGTTCTTGGACGCGGCCCACGAGTCGTGGCTGACGAGGGTCACGGTCCTGGTGTCCGCGCCCCCCTTGGTGTCGGTGGACCCGCACGCGGAGAGCGTGAGCAGGCCGAGGCCGACCGCCGCGGCCACGAAGGTCTTGGTGTGCACTGGTGGTCCTCCTGGGGTGGGCCAGGAAGAGACGCGGCCCCGCCCGGACTCCGCGCGGGAGCCCGGGCAGGGCGCAACAGCTTGAGTGATGACCGAACTTCCTACCCAGAATGACCTGGGCGAGGTTCAGAGGGTCTGCGGCCTGCTTGCCGCACTCTCAGCGCTGTGGCGCTCCCCTGTCGGAATATGCAGATGTATGACCGTACGAAGGTGTACGGGTATGAACTTGTACTGACCGGCCCAGGTTACCGCTCGGTGGCCGCGAGCTGACCACACGCCCCGTCGATCTCCTGACCGCGGGTGTCCCGGACGGTCACCGGCACGCCGTGCGCGGCGATGGCCTCCACGAACGCCTTCTCGTCCTCGGGACGGGAGGCGGTCCACTTGGAGCCGGGGGTGGGGTTGAGCGGGATCAGGTTGACGTGCACGGGCCTGCCCTTGAGCAGCCGGCCGAGCCGGTCACCGCGCCACGCCTGGTCGTTGATGTCCCGGATCAGCGCGTACTCGATGGACAGCCGGCGCCCGGACTTCTCCGTGTACTCGAACCCGGCGTCCAGCACCTCGCGCACCTTCCACCGCGTGTTCACGGGGACGAGGGTGTCGCGCAGCTCGTCGTCGGGGGCGTGCAGGGAGATCGCCAGCCGGCACTTGAAGCCCTCGTCGGCGAAGCGGTGAATGGCGGGGACCAGGCCCACCGTCGACACGGTGATGCCGCGCTGCGAGAGGCCGAGGCCGTCGGGGGCGGGGTCGGTGAGGGCGCGGATGGCGCCGACGACGCGCTTGTAGTTGGCGAGCGGCTCGCCCATGCCCATGAAGACGATGTTGGACAGCCGCGCGGGCCCGCCGGGAACTTCCCCGTCCCTGAGCGCCCGCATACCGTCCACGATCTGGTGCACGATCTCGGCGGTGGACAGGTTCCGGTCCAGCCCCGCCTGCCCGGTCGCGCAGAACGGGCAGTTCATCCCGCATCCGGCCTGCGAGCTGATGCACATGGTGACCCGGTCCGGGTACCGCATCAGCACGGACTCCACGAGCGTGCCGTCGAACAGCCGCCACAGCGTCTTACGGGTGGTGCCCTGGTCCGTGGCCAGATGCCGGACCACCGACATCAGATCCGGGAACAGCGCCTCCCGCAGCCTCTCCCGCGAGCCGGCCGGGATGTCCGTCCACTGCTCGGGGTCGTGCGCGTACCGCGCGAAGTAGTGCTGCGAGAGCTGTTTGGCACGGAACGGCTTCTCGCCGGCCTCCGCAACAGCGTCCTTCCGCTCCGCGGGCGAAAGGTCAGCGAGATGCCGCGGCGGCTTCTTGGCTCCGCGGGGGGCGACGAAAGTGAGTTCTCCGGGCTTCGGCATAACCCTTCCAGTGTCGCAGATCAACACGACCGGCCTTGGCCAGACCGGGGTGGGGGCGGTCACCTGTGGGTGCCCACCGTCAGCGTCGGTCGGCCTCGGACGGCCCCTGACCGGAGCAGCAGCCGCCGGCGGTGAGGCCGGGGGCGGCGCTCTTGCCGAGGGTGTCGGCGTCGGCCTTGACCACGTAGACCTCCCAGGGCTCCTTCCCGGGGCCGTGGACCCACACCTTGTCCTGGAGGGCGTAGCAGCAGGAGGTGTCGTTCTCCTCGAAGGCGGCCAGGCCGGCGTCCTTAAGTCGTCCGGTTGCCGCGGAGACCTGCTCGGTGGACTCGACCTCGACGCCGAAATGGTCCAGGCGGGTGTCCTGTCCGGGCTCGCCTTCGATCAGTACGAGCTTGAGCGGCGGTTCGGTGATCGCGAAGTTGGCGTAGCCCTCGCGCCGCTTCGCCGGTTCGGTGCCGAACAGCTTCGAGTAGAAGCTGACCGACGCTTCGAGGTCGCTGACGCGGAGGGCGAGCTGAACTCGGGACATGGCGGTACTCCCATCGGCTTGCATTGACGTCTGTCGATGCAAGATTGCGCCTTGAATAGAAGCCTGTCAACATAGACGCATGTCGAAGCAAGAGCTTGCCGTGTTGAGCCAGGTCTCCGGGGACGATGGCTGCTGCCCGGGGCTGCTGACCGCTCCCCTGGGCGAGGATCAGGCCGTCGAGCTGGCGAAAGTGTTCAAGGCGCTGGGGGACCCGGTCCGGCTGCGGCTGTTGTCGCTGATCGCTTCGAGGGCGGGCGGGGAGGTCTGTGTCTGTGACCTGACTCCGGCGTTCGACCTGTCCCAGCCGACCATCTCGCATCACCTCAAGCTGCTGCGGCAGGCCGGCCTCATCGACTGCGAGCGGCGCGGCACCTGGGTCTACTACTGGCTGCTGCCGGAGATGACCGACCGTCTCGCGGGCATCCTGACCCGCCCGGCCGGGGAGCCCCTGCCCGTCCGCGCGGAGACCGCCGGAGCTTCGTCTTGAATCCGGACGCACCTGATCAGAGCGTGGCCAGGCGCCTGTCGTTCCTGGACCGCCACCTGGCTCTGTGGATCCTCGCCGCGATGGCGGTCGGGCTCGGCCTGGGGCGCCTGGTTCCCGGGCTCGGAGATGCGCTGGCGACGGTGACCGTGAGCGGGGTGTCCCTGCCGATCGCGTCGGGCCTGCTCGTGATGATGTACCCGGTGCTGGCCAAGGTCCGCTACGACCGCCTCGACACCGTCACCCGGGACCGCCGGCTCCTGTTGCCCTCGCTGCTGCTGAACTGGATCGTCGGCCCTGCGCTCATGTTCGCTCTGGCCTGGCTGTTCCTGCCGGACCTGCCCGAGTACCGCACCGGCCTGATCATCGTCGGCCTCGCCCGCTGCATCGCCATGGTCATCATCTGGAACGACCTCGCCTGCGGACACCGTGAGGCCGCCGCCGTCCTGGTCGCCCTGAACTCCGTGTTCCAGGTGATCGCGTTCTCGGCCCTCGGCTGGTTCTACCTGAGCTTCCTGCCCGGCCGGCTCGGCCTGGCACAGAGCGGACTCGACGTCTCGGTGTGGGAGATCGCCCGCAGCGTGCTGATCTTCCTGGGCATCCCGCTCGCGGCCGGCTACCTCACCCGCCGCATCGGCGAGAGGACCAAGGGCCGCACCTGGTACGAGTCGAAGCTGATCCCGCGCATCGGGCCCTTCGCCCTCTACGGGTTGCTGTTCACGGTCGTCATCCTCTTCGCCCTCCAAGGCGACGCCATCACATCCAAGCCCCTCGACGTGGCCCGCATCGCCCTGCCGCTGCTGGTCTACTTCGCGCTCATGTGGGCCGGCTCCATGGTCCTTGGCCGGGGTGTGGGCTTGGACTACCCGCGTGCCACCACGCTCGCCTTCACCGCGGCGGGCAACAACTTCGAGCTGGCCATCGCCGTCGCCATCGCCACCTACGGCGCCACCTCCGGCCAGGCCCTCGCCGGCGTCGTCGGCCCGCTCATCGAAGTACCGGTACTGATCGGCCTCGTCCACGTCGCGCTGTACGCCCGCCGCTTCTTCACCCCCGCCACGCTCACAGCCCCGGAAGACCCCGCCCATGTCTGAGACTGCCCTGCCCACGGTGCTGTTCGTCTGCGTCCACAACGCCGGACGCTCCCAGATGGCCGCCGCCTTCCTCACCCGGCTGGCCGGGGACCGCGTCCGGGTCCGTTCCGCCGGCTCCGCACCGGCCGACACCGTCAACCCGGCCGTGATCGCGGCACTCGCCGAAGTCGGCATCGACATCTCGGCCGAAATCCCCAAGGTGCTCAGCGTCGAAGCGGTCCAGGACTCCGACGTCGTCATCACCATGGGCTGCGGCGACACCTGCCCCGTCTTCCCGGGCAAGCGCTACCTCGACTGGCAACTCACCGACCCCGCCGGCCAGGGCGTCGACGCCGTCCGTCCCATCCGCGACGAGATCGAACACCGCGTCCGCGGCCTCATCGAGGAGATCGCCCCGGCGGTACGGCAGTGACACCACATCGACCGAGAGAGCGGACATCTGGACGATCCGGTCCGGCGTCTTCCCGGAGAACTCCGCCAGCCTCACCCTGCACCGGTCCTCGGGATTCCGCGTCATCGGAACGCGAGAACGCATCGGCAATTCTCCGAGAAGGTGCCCCGTGGACACCGACGGGCCCTGCCCTCATACGGGCAGGGCCCGAAGGCCGGGATTCGGGCCGGGCTCAGGACCCCACGAACGCCACCATCAGCAGCCACACCACCGGTGCGGTCGGCAGGAGGGAGTCCAGGCGGTCCATGATTCCTCCGTGGCCGGGGAGGAGGGTGCCCATGTCCTTGATGCCGAGGTCACGCTTGATCATGGACTCGCCGAGGTCGCCCAGCGTGGCACTGGCCGCGACCGCGAGGCCGAGGACCAGGCCCTGCCACCAGGCGCCGTCCTCGATCAGGAACTGCATGCACAGCGCGCCCGCGACCATGGCGAACGCCACCGCGCCCATCAGACCCTCGCGGGTCTTGCCGGGGCTGATGCGCGGAGCCAGCTTGTGCTTGCCGAAGCGCCAGCCGACCGCGTACGCGCCGGTGTCGCTGACGACGGTGAGGAGCAGGAACGTCAGCACCCGCCAGGGCCCGTCGTCGGCGGTGAGCATCATCGCCACGAACGTCGCCAGGAACGGCACGTAGAACGCGGCGAAGACGCCGGCCGTGACGTCCTTGAGGTAGCCCTCCGGCGGCTGGGTCATGCGCCAGACCAGGACCGCGAGCGCGGTCAGCGCCATGGCGACCCAGGCACCCTCGGCACCGCGCGCGTACCCGGCGACCACCATGGCCGCCCCGCCCACCGCGAGCGGTACCAGGGGCGCCCTGATCCCCTTGCGCTCCTGGAGCCGACTGGTCAGCTCCCACAATCCGACGACCACCGCGACGGCGACGACACCGACGAAGACGGCCTTGACGACGAACAGCGAGGCGATGATCACCACGCCGAGTCCGACGCCGACGCCTATGGCCGCGCTCAGGTCACGGCCCGCTGTCTTCTTCGGCGCGGGCACCGGCTGCGGGGAGTCGGGCATCGGGTCGTCGTCCTGGTCTCCGCCATACGCGGGTACGTCGGGCACGTCGGGCACGCTGGGCATGGGGTGAGTCTGCTGCGCCTGTGGCGCATCGTATGCGGGACCCGCCGTGGCAGCCCCCTGGACAGGCCCACCCGCGGTGGGCCCCCAGTACCCGGCCTGCCCCGCCTGCGGCGGCGCCCCCCAGGAAGAGTCGCTCATCAGACTTCGAGCAGCTCCGCTTCCTTGTGCTTGAGCAGCTCGTCCACCTGCGCCACGTACTTGGCGGTCAGGTCGTCGAGCTCCTTCTCGGCGCGGCGGCCCTCGTCCTCGCCGACCTCGCCGTCCTTGATCATCTTGTCGATGGCGTCCTTGGCCTTGCGGCGCACGGAGCGGATCGAGACCTTGGCGTCCTCGGCCTTGTGCTTGGCGACCTTGATGTAGTCGCGGCGGCGCTCCTCGGTCAGCTCGGGGAACACCACACGGATGATGTTGCCGTCGTTGCTGGGGTTGACGCCCAGGTCGGAGTCACGGATCGCCTGCTCGATGTTGCGCAGCGCGCTCTTGTCGAACGGGGTGACCACGGCCATGCGCGGCTCCGGCACGGAGAACGAGGCCAGCTGGTTGATCGGCGTCGGGGCACCGTAGTAGTCAGCCACGATCTTGTTGAACATCGCCGGGTGCGCACGGCCGGTGCGGATCGCGGCGAAGTCCTCCTTGGCGACCACGACGGCCTTCTCCATCTTCTCCTCGGCTTCGAGGAGGGTCTCTTCGATCACCACTTGCTCCTGCGTGTCTTGAGTAAGGCCCGGCTGCGGTCCCCGATCGGGCGGCGGCCGGCCGGCTGCGTCGCGTCTGCTTCCTGCACGGTTCCCGACCGGCAGGACATTGTCCATCCCCCGGCCGGGGCGCGTCCCGTCCTTGTCCCGGACGGGGTCGCGCTCATAGGACGGGGTCGCCGGTCAGTCCCGGCTGCCCTGGTCACCCACGAGCGTGCCGATCTTCTCACCCTTGACGGCCCGCGCGATATTGCCCTCCGCCAGCAGCTCGAACACGACGATCGGCAGGCTGTTGTCACGGCACAGGGTGACGGCGGTGGCGTCGGCGACCTTGAGGTCGCGGGTGATGACCTCGCCGTAGCCGAGCGCGTCGAACTTGACCGCGTCCGGGTTGGTCTTGGGGTCGGCGTCATAGACCCCGTCCACGCCGTTCTTGCCCATGAGCAGCGCCTCGGCGTCGATCTCCAGGGCGCGCTGGGCGGCGGTGGTGTCGGTGGAGAAGTAGGGCATGCCCATGCCGGCGCCGAAGATGACCACGCGGCCCTTCTCCAGGTGGCGCACGGCGCGCAGCGGGATGTACGGCTCGGCGACCTGGCCCATGGTGATGGCGGTCTGCACGCGGCTGTCGATGCCCTCCTTCTCCAGGAAGTCCTGGAGGGCGAGGCAGTTCATCACGGTGCCGAGCATGCCCATGTAGTCGGAGCGGGCGCGGTCCATGCCGCGCTGCTGGAGCTCGGCGCCGCGGAAGAAGTTGCCGCCGCCGATCACGACCGCGATCTCGGCGCCGTCACGCACGACGGCGGCGATCTCGCGGGCGATCTTGTGCACCACGTCCGGGTCGACGCCGAGGCCCCCGCCGCCGGAGAATGCCTCTCCGGACAGCTTCAGCAGAAACCGGCCGTGCACTTTGCCGTCGTCGCTCTTCTGGGCCTTGGTGGTCATGGGGATCCCGCCTCTTTCACGTGTCGCACATACGAAGAAGGCCATTGCCGGTGGGGTCGGTTATCGCTCCCATGCGCGGCAATGGCCTCCTCGTCAGATCTGCTGCCGTCCGCCGCTTGGCTCACGGACGGCGGTCTGCGCGGACGACTGCTGTCGACCCTATCGGGGTCGCGCGTCGATCGCGGTACGGACTCAGATGCCGACCTTGATGCGCGAGAAGCGCGTCAGGGTGACACCGGCCTCGTCCAGCACCTTCTGGACCGACTTCTTGTTGTCCAGGGCGTACGGCTGGCCGAGCACCGTGGCGTCCTTGAAGAAGCCGTTGAGGCGACCCTCGACGATCTTGGCGATCGCGGCCTCGGGCTTGCCCTCGGCGCGGGTGGTCTCCTCGGCGATGCGACGCTCGGACTCGACGACGTCGGCCGGCACGTCCTCCTTGGAGAGGTACTTCGGCGCGAAGGCGGCGATGTGCTGGGCGATGCCCTTGGCGACCTCGGCGTTGGGCTTGTCCAGCTCGACGAGAACACCGATCTGCGGGGGCAGGTCGGGCATCGTGCGGTGCATGTACGCGCTGACGTAGCCGTCGGTGAACTGCGCGAAGCGGTCCAGGACGATCTTCTCGCCGAGGTTGGCGTTGGCCTCGTCCACGAACGCCTGGACGGTCTTGCCGGGCTCGATCTCGGAGGCGAGGAGCGCCTCGATGTCGGCCGGGGAGGTCTTGGCGACGTGCTCGGCGATGGCGTTGGCCACGGCCTGGAACTTGTCACCCTTGGCGACGAAGTCCGTCTCGCACTTCAGCTCGACGAGGACACCCTCGGAGTTGTCGTCGGCGATGATGGAGACCACGGCGCCGTTCTCGGCGGAGCGGCCCTCGCGCTTGGCGACGCCCTTCTGGCCCTTGATGCGCAGCGCCTCGACGGCCTTGTCGACGTTGCCCTCGGCCTCGTCCAGCGCCTTCTTGCAGTCCATCATGCCGGCGCCGGTGAGCTCACGGAGCTTCTTGACGTCGGCGGCGGTGTAGTTCGCCATGAGTCTGTGAGTCTTTCTGGAAGTCTTGGGAGAACGGAGATCCGCACGGGCCCGCGACCGGCTTGCGGCCGGATCGCGGGCGTCATGTCGGCCTACGGGTGACGGGCGGGGGCGGGGTTCATGCCGCCCCCACCGTCAGCGCCGGTGTCAGGCCTGCTCGGCCTCGGGGGCCTCAACCTCGACGGCAGCCGCGGGGGCCTCGACCTCGGCGGCAGCCTCCTCGACGGCCTCGGAGACCGGGGCGTCGGGGGCCGGCGACTCGGCGGCGATCTCGACGGCCTCGGCAGCCTCGTCGGCCTTCTTCTCGCCCTCGAGCAGGTCGCGCTCCCACTCGGCCAGCGGCTCGGCCGCGGCCTTCTCGCCCTTGTCACCGGTGGCGACGCGCGAGCGGGAGATGAGGCCCTCGGCGACGGCGTCGGCGATCACGCGGGTGAGCAGGGTGACGGAGCGGATCGCGTCGTCGTTGCCCGGGATCTTGTAGTCGACCTCGTCGGGGTCGCAGTTGGTGTCGAGGATGGCGACGACCGGGATGTTGAGCTTCCGGGCCTCGCCGACCGCGATGTGCTCCTTCTTGGTGTCCACGATCCAGACGGCGCTGGGCACCTTGGACATCTCGCGGATACCACCGAGGGTCTTCTCGAGCTTGGCCTTCTCGCGGGAGAGGACCAGCAGCTCCTTCTTGGTCAGACCGGAGGCGGCGACGTCCTCGAAGTCGATCTGCTCAAGCTCCTTGAGGCGCTGCAGACGCTTGTAGACGGTCGAGAAGTTGGTGAGCATGCCGCCCAGCCAGCGCTGGTTGACGTAGGGCATGCCGACGCGGGTGGCCTGCTCGGCGATGGCCTCCTGCGCCTGCTTCTTCGTGCCGACGAACATGACCGTGCCGCCGTGGGCGACGGTCTCCTTGACGAACTCGTAGGCGCGGTCGATGTACGACAGCGACTGGAGCAGGTCGATGATGTAGATGCCGTTGCGCTCGGTGAAGATGAAGCGCTTCATCTTCGGGTTCCAGCGACGGGTCTGGTGACCGAAGTGGACGCCGCTCTCCAGCAGCTCCCGCATCGTGACGACGGCCATGGCCATCTCCTTGAGTTTCTCGGTTGTGCCGCGTCCGCCGGACGGCGGTCGCGCCTGACGCCCGCGGCGCGCCGTGCCGCGAAGGACCGAGGGGCGCTTGTACGAACCCTGTGACGGGCTTCGTACCGGGGCGTGCGAAGTCGACCCGGTGACCCGGATCGCCAGAAGAAGTGTACGTGACGGCCAGGGCACCGGGTGACGCCGCTGTCCACAACCGACGGGTTGTCCACAGATCCCGCCAGGACCGGTCGGCGAACGGCAGGGTTCTCGCATGCGACGACTGGTGCGATACGTAATGAACTGGACAGCCCTGCCAGTCCTGCCACTGCTGTTGACCTGTGCCGTGCTGACGCCCCTGGCGTGGGCGGACCCGCCGGCCCCGGAGAAACCGCCTGGTGAGCGGGTGCCCGCGCTGGCCCGCGTCTGGCCGGTGGGGTCGCGTCCGGCGGTGCTGCGGGGCTGGGAGCCACCCGCCACCGTGTACGCCGCCGGGCACCGGGGCGTGGACCTGGCGGCGGCGCCGGGCGCCCCGGTGCGGGCGGTGGCGGCGGGCCGGGTGTCGTTCGCGGGGCGGGTGGCGGGACGGGGCGTGGTCGCGGTGCGGCTGGCGGGCACCTCGCTGCGGACGACGTACGAGCCGGTGCGCGCCGGGGTGACGGAGGGCGCGGAGGTGCGGGCCGGGGAGGTGGTGGGGACGGTGGAGGGCACCGGGTCGCACTGCCCCGGGACATGCGTGCACTGGGGCCTGCTGGACGGCGAGACCTACCTGAATCCGCTGGCCCTGCTGTCGCCGTGGCTGCTCGGCCGTGGTCCGTCCCGGCTGCTGCCGGTGCTGGGTGTTCCGGTGCCGCCCGACTGAGCGGCGTCAGCCCCGGACACCCCGCAGGGCCATGGCGACCGCCGCCTCGGTGATCGCCTCGGGACGCTCGGCCGCGCCGAGTTCGATACGGCGCACGGCCGCGTCCACGACGCCCTGGAGCAGCATCGCGGCGAGCCGGGGCTGCTCGTGCCCGAGGCCGGCCAGCGCCTCGACGATCATCGCCACGAGCCCGCCGTGCGCGGCGCGGATCTTCTCCCGCGCCCCGGCGTCCAGTTCGCTCGCGGAGATCGCCACGACGGCCCGGTGCCGCCGGTCCCCCACCAGGGCCAGCTGCCGGCGCACATACGCCTCGACCTTGCCCTCGGCGGAGGGCTCCTGGGCCATCGCGGTCTCGACCTCCGCCGCCCAGACGGGGAAGTCGACCTCGCACAGCTCCTCGACCACGGCTGCCCGCGACCGGAAGTACTCGTACACCGAAGACCTGGCCAGCCCCGTGCGCTCCGCCAGCGCGGGGAAGGTCAGCGCCTCCGTCCCGCCCTCGGACAGCAGGGTCCGGGCCGCGTCCAGCAGGGCGGCTCGCTGCATCGACCGGTGCTCGGCCACGGAGGCCGCTCGAATCCTTGGCACGCCCCCACTTTACGGACCGGCCGCCGGACACGGCAGGAGGTCAGCGTCCGAAGCTCGCCAGCTTGGCTCTCAGCTGGAGCACGGATTTGGTGTGGATCTGGCTGACCCGGCTCTCGGTGACGCCGAGGACGTTGCCGATCTCGGCGAGGGTGAGGCCCTCGTAGTAGTACAGCGTGACCACGGTCTTCTCGCGGTCGGGCAGGGTGTTGATGGCCCGCGCCAGGAAGCGGCGCAGCTCCCGGTCCTCGGCCACCTCGACCGGGTTGTCGGCGGCGGTGTCCTCCAGGGTGTCCATGAGGCTGAGCCGGTTCCCGCCCTCGCTGCCGACATGCAGCAGCTCCTCCAGCGCGACGACGTTGGCCAGGGACAGCTGGCTGAAGACGGCGTGCAGCTCCTCGACCTCCACACCCAGCTCGGCGGCGACCTCCTGCTCGCTCGGAGTGCGCCGCAGCTTCGCCTCCAGCGTGGCGTAGGCCCGCTCGTAGTTGCGCGCCTTCTGCCGGACCGAGCGGGGAATCCAGTCCAGCGCCCGCAGCTCGTCGATCATGGCGCCGCGAATCCGGGTGATCGCGTACGTCTCGAACTTGATCTCGCGCTCGATGTCGAACTTCTCGATCGCGTCGATGAGTCCGAACACTCCGGAGGAGACGAAGTCGGCCTGCTCCACATTGGGCGGCAGCCCGACGCTCACCCGGCCCGCCACGTACTTGACCAGCGGCGAGTAGTGCAGGATCAGCTGCTCCCGGAGGCGTTCGTCCCCCGTCGCCTTGTACGACCGCCACAGCTCGTCGAGCGTCGAGGGAGCGGGCGGCCGCACGCTGCCGCCGTCGCGGGCGGCTGGGGGGGCCGCCGCCCGGTCGGAGCCGGAGGTGTGCTGGGGCATTCGTCGCCTAGTGCCGTTCTGCCGTGAAGTGCCGTGAACTGCCGTGCCGTGGGTGGGGGAAGCGGGGTAGGGGCTGGACGCCGGGTCTTCGGTGGGGCGCGGGCCGCAGTGGGCCGCGTGGGTCGGGTGCGGGGTCGGGCCGGCCCGTCCGCACCCGAGCTTTCGTGAGCGTAGCGTGACTGGGGAGTCGCGGTGTGCGAACAGTGGGGCCCCACCCGTGCGCACACCCCCGCACGAGGCCGCTCCCCCGCTTCACCCGGTTCGCTCAGCGTGACCGCTCATGGGCGTCAACTCCGGTGAATCCCAAGGGCGTAGGGGATTCCCCCGGACGGCCGAACACCGTCGGTCAGGGCGGGTGCGGGTCTTTCCGGACCGGGAGGAGCGCCTGGCGTGTCAACTTCCAGCCGTCGTCGTGTCGTTCGACATAGCCAAGCGCTCGAAGCTCGTACAGCCGGGCGACCGCCTCCTCGCGGGTGGTGCGCGCCTCGCGGGCGATCTCCTCGGGTCCGGCCTGTCGGGCGGCGGGCAGCGCGGCGAGGACGGTCGCCGCCTCGGGGGCAAGCAGGTCGCGCGGGAGCACCGGGCCGCGCCGGGGCGGGGCCAGCTCGCCGATCTCGCCCACGAGTTCGACGACGTCCGCCGCGTCGGTGACGAGCACCGCCTCCCCGCGCAGCAGCTCGTGCACCCCGGCGGAGAGCGCGCTGGTGACGGGGCCAGGCACCCCCATGGTGTGTCTGCCGAGCCGCTGGGCGGCGCGGGCCGTGACCAGGGAACCGCTGCGGCAGGCGGCCTCCACGACGACCGTGCCCCGGGTGAGCGCGGCGATCACACGGTTGCGGACGACGAACCGGTTCGGTGTCGGATGGTCCCCCGGCGGCAACTCCCCGATCACCAGACCCTGTTGGGCGATCCGGTCGATCAGCGCGGTGTGCCCGCGCGGGTAGGGCCGGTCCACCCCGCAGGCCAGCACGGCGACGGTGGCACCGTCCGCCGCGAGGGCCCCCCGGTGCGCGGCACCGTCGACCCCGTACGCCCCGCCGGATACGACCACCCAGCCCCGCTCGGCCAGCCCTGCGGCGAGGGTGGCGGCCACATGGGCGCCGTACTCGGTGCAGGCCCGGGCCCCCACGACGGCCACCGAGCGCAGCGCCCACATCCGCAGTCCGGGCCGCCCGCGCACCCACAGGCCCACCGGGCGGCCGTCGCCCAGGTCGTCGAGCTGGGCGGGCCACTCGGCGTCCCCCGGACACACGAACCGTGCCCCGGCCTCCCGCGCGGCCGCCAGGTCCGCTTCCGGGTCGGCGCACGCCGCTCGCGCCAGCAGACCGCGCCAGCGGGTGCCGCTCACCCCGGGCAGGGGCTCGCCGCCCTCCCGCAGCCGCCGCGTCACCTCCAGCGTCCCGAACCTCCGCAGCCACCGGCCCCCGATGTCGTCGCCCGGTTCGAGGACACGGGTGAGGAACACTCGCCCGGTCCGCTCCCCGACGGGGCGGTCCTCCCCCGCGGTCATGCCAGGGCTCCGATGGCCATGGGGACGCCGCGGGGGACGCCCGTGCGCAGTTGCAGGGCGAGGGCCACGTCGGTGGCGTCCGGGCGGTCGTGTCCGACGAGGTCGGCGACGGTCCACGCCACCCGCAGCACCCGGTCGATACCGCGCGCGGTGAGCACGCCCCGCTCCAGATTGCGCTCGGCGTCGTCCATCGCGCCCGCGACGGCGTGGAAGCGGCTGCGCAGCTCCCGCCCCGGCACCTCGCTGTTGGTGCCCCACGGGGTCCCGGCCAGCCGGGCCGCCGCCCGCTGCCGGGCCTCCCGCACCCGGCCGGCCACGGTCGCGGTGGACTCGCCGCGCGCGCCGGGGTCGGTCAGCTGGGCGCGGGTCACCGGGTCGACCTCGACCCGCAGGTCCACCCGGTCCAGCAGCGGGCCGGAGAGGCGGGACTGGTACCGGCGGATCGCCGAGGGCGGGCAGTCGCACAGGGAGTCACGCTGCGAGAAGCGCCCGCAGGGGCAGGGGTTGGCCGCGAGGACCATCAGGAACCGCGCCGGGAACCGCACCACGCCCGCGCTGCGTGCGATCACCACGTGCCCGGACTCCAGCGGCTGTCGCAGGGCGTCCAGCGTCTGGCTGTGGAACTCTGGCGCCTCGTCGAGGAACAGGACTCCCCGGTGGGCCAGGGAGACGGCGCCGGGCCGGGCGATGCCGGGGCCGCCGCCGACCAGCGACTGCATGGTGGCCGAGTGGTGCGGGGCGCAGTAGGGCGCCACGTCGACGAGCGGCTTGCCCGGCGGGAGCAGTCCGGCCACCGAGTGCACGGCGGTGACCTCGAGCGAGTCCTGCCGGGTGAGCGGGGGCAGTACGGCGGGGAGCCGTTCGGCGAGCATCGTCTTGCCCGCGCCCGGCGGCCCTTCGAGGAAGAGATGGTGGCCGCCGGCCGCGGCCACTTCCACGGCGGTGCGCGCCGAGGTCTGGCCCACCACGTCGGCCAGGTCGTGGCCCTGGTCGTGCTGGGCGGCGCCGGCGCTGTGCATGCCGGTGGCCGAGCCCGTGCCGGGCATCCGGAGGCCGGCGAGGAGCGGATCGGGGCGCCCCGGGGTGTCCGGCTCCTCCTCGGGCACCGGTTCGTCGGCGAGGATGGCGATCAGCTGGCGCAGACTGCGCACGCCGAGCACGGACACTCCGGGCACGAGTGCGGCCTCGGCCGCGGCACACTCCGGCACGACCACCTGTTGGTACCCGGCGTCGGCGGCGGCCAGTACGGCGGGCAGGATGCCCCGGACCGGCCGGACCCGGCCGTCAAGACCGAGCTCGCCGATCATGACGATGTCGGCGAGCACCCTGGGGTCGATGCGCTCGGCGGCGCCGAGCACGGCGCTGGCAACTGCGAGATCGAACCCCGAGCCGGCCTTGGGCACCGAGGCCGGGCTGAGTCCCACGGTGAGTTTCTTCTGCGGCCACTCGCCGCCGGAGTTCACCACGGCGGCGCGGACCCGGTCCCGGCTCTCCGTCAGGCTCTTGTCCGGCAGCCCGACCAGGGTGAAGGCGGCCACTCCGGGCTCCAGGTCGGCCTGGACCTCGACGAGGACCCCCTCGACACCGACCAGGGCCACCGAGCAGGTGCGGGCGAATCCCATTCAGGCCACCCCCCGCGCGTGCTCCACGGCGGGCGCGCCACGCCGGGGCAGCAGCACCCCGACCAGATCGACCCGGACCCCGCCGGGCGGTGCCCCGCCGTGTGTGTGAACCCATCGCTCGGCCAGGTCCAGCAGCCGTCGCACCTTCTCGGGCGTGACGGCGGCCATCGGGTGCTGGAAGCCGCCGCCCCGGCGGGTCTTCACCTCGCAGACGACCAGCGTGCCGCCGTCCCGCGCCACGATGTCGATCTCGCCGGAGCGTCCGCAGCGCCAGTTGCGCTCCAGGATGCTCATCCCGGCCTCGGTCAGCCGCCGCGCGGCCAGATCCTCGCCGTACCTGCCCAGTCCACTACGTGCCTTGTTCATGTCGGCACCACCTCCGGCACCCACCGTGACGGGGCAGGCCGAAAGAAGTGGATCTTGGTGGACGGAGCCGTGCTTGTGGACAACTCCGCCACCCGTGCGGGTGAACTCAGCCGCTGGACAACTCAGCCGCTCGGCAACTCCAGATCGCTCTTGTTCAGCTCCTCGATGTTCACGTCCTTGAACGTCAACACCCGGACCTGCTTGACGAACCGCGCCGGGCGGTACATGTCCCACACCCAGGCGTCAGCCATCGTCACCTCGAAGAACACCTCGCCCTGAACCGAGTGCACCTGCATCTCGTAGTCATTGGTGAGGTAGAAGCGCCGTTCCGTCTCGATCACGTATTTGAACAGACCGACGACATCTCGGTACTCCCGGTAGAGCTTCAGCTCCATCTCGGTCTCGTACTTCTCGAGGTCCTCGGCGCTCATGGCATGTTCCCCTTCAGCCGTGCGATCCCCCCATTGTGCGCCAGTCCGGCGAACCCTCAGACGATTTCCGTGTCGAGGGTCACGGGTCCGGCCGGGGGACCCTCGTCGAGCAGCGTGCGCAGCAGCCCGGCGAGTCTGGTCGGATACACCGTCTCATGCGCCCGCTCGAGTTCCCGACAGGTCCACCAGCGCGCTCCCGACACACTGCGCCGCTCCAGCTCGGTCAGCCCCAGCGCCGCGGTCGCCGTCTGCGTCGTACGCGCCAGGTAGTACCACTCGTCCTGGTCCCAGCGGCGCCCGGCGAACGGGAAGGAGCACCTGCGGCGCCACAGCACCGGACCCAGCTCGACCTCGGTGATGCCGGTCTCCTCGGCCAGTTCCCTGAGCGCGGCCTGCTCGCGCGTCTCGGCACCCTCCACACCGCCGCCGGGGGTGAACCACCAGTCGTCGGCCGGGTCGTCCGGCTCATGGCCGTGCAGCAGCAGGATGCGGTCCTCGGGGTCCAGCAGCACCACACGGGCGACCTTGCGCAGCCCGCCCGCGTAGGTGTCCGGGGCGTCAGCCGGCATGAACGGGCTCCGCGCCGGTCCGGGCGCGGGAACGGCCCACGCGCGCCGCGACGGGCCCATAGGCGGCGCCACCAAGGACCAGCACCGCACCGACGACGATCATCACCTCGATGAGGGGCAGCGGCCCCGGCCGCGACAGCGTGCCCAGCGCCTCGAACCCGGTCGGCCGGGCGAGCATGCCCCGCATCGGCCAGACGACGGAATCCACGCGGGCGGCCACCGCACTCCGGCCCACCGTGCCCTCGGCGGCGTCGGTGAGGTGGGCGGTGGAGTCCAGCGAACCCTGGCGCTCGTCACCGAGAAGGAAGAGCCTGCCCCTGGGCACGGTCACCGCCGGAAAGCCCTTGATCTCGGCCGGGGTGCCCTTGGGCAGGTAGGGCTCGTCGACCGGCTTGCCGTTGACCGTGAGCTTGCCGTCGGTGCAGCAGGCGACGGTGTCCCCGCCGACCGCGACCACCCGCTTGACCACCTCGGCACCGGTCACCCAGGTCTTGTCGCTGAACACGACCACATCACCCCGGCGCACCTCCACGCCGTCGACCCGCTGGGCCAGCACCCGGTCCCCGGCGTCGATGGTCGGGGCCATCGAGCTGGTGGGCACGGTGTACGGCCGGTAGGTCACCGCCGCCCAGCCGAAGCCGGCCAGGAAGAGCAACAGGCCCGCGGCCACCGCCACGCCAGACAGCACTCCGCCGAGGCCGCCCTTGGACCCCTCGCCTGCGGCACTTCCCATGTCGTCTCCCGGTCCCCTCCGCCGGGCTCGCCCGGCCTGCCACGATCGATCCGCTCTTGGTAGCACACCGGGCCGGAAAGCCGCGAGGGCGGTGTCCCCCGGTGACCGGTTCTTCACCGGGTCTCCGGGAAACACCGCCCTCGGCGGTGTCCGTGGGTCACACCGAAGTGCCCCTGGCTCCCACCTCGCGCGCGGCCCCCGCGGTGGCCTTGCGGCGGCGCCACACGGCCACCGGCAGCACACCCGCGACGGCGGCCGCACCGGGCGCGTACGGCAGCGACGCGGCGGCGGAGCTCTGCTTGTCCAGATTCGGCTGGTCGAAGGTGTCCGGGATCGGCAGGGTGCCCCAGCGGTTGATGGGCCACGCCTTCACGATCGCCCGGCCGACCACGTCCTTGACCGGCACCATGCCGTGGTTCTCGTCGGTCTGGTTGTACCGCGAGTCCCGCGAGTTCTGGCGGTGGTCGCCCATCACCCAGATGTAGCCCTTGGGCACCTTCACCTTGAACTGGCCGCCCTGGTCGTCCACGCTGCACGGCGTGTTGCCGGGGTAGACGTACGGCTCGTCCAGCGCCTTGCCGTTGACCTTCAGCGGGCCGCTGCCCTCGCACTCGACCGTGTCGCCGCCGACCCCGATCACGCGCTTGATGAGGTCCTTCTCCTCGGCGGACGGCATCAGACCGATCCAGCTCAGACCCTTCTGCACCGCGTTCTGCTCCGGCGTCGGCTCGCCCGCCAGCCACTGGGCGGGGTCGTGGAAGACGACGACCTCGCCGCGCTCGGGCTTGGAGCCGAACCAGGGGGTGAGCTTGTCCACCAGGACGCGGTCACCCTGCTGGAGGGTGTTCTGCATCGAGTCGGAGGGGATCGAGAACGCCTGCACCAGGAACGTCTTGATCAGCAGGGCCAGCACCAGCGCGATACCGACCAGGATCGGCAGTTCCTTCCAGAAGGAACGCTGCTTCTCCGGCCGGCGCGCCGCGCCGCCGTTGCCGCCGCCGCTTCCTTCCTCGGTCCGCGGGGGGCGGCCGGGCGGCGTGCCGTCACCGGCCGCCGCGAAGCCGTTCCCGGAGTTCACGGCGCCGTCCGGGGCCGAGGCGTCGGACCCCACGGGGTGCCCGCGGTGCTCCTCGCCGTCGTGCCCCGACCGTGCGCCAACCGCCACATCCCCCACGCCAACTCCTTACTCTGTGCCGCCGCCTGCCCCATACACGGTGCAGGCCCACCACTCCCATAACGAGCGGGAGTTCCGCAGGGGTCGGGAGCTGGGTCAGTCCGTTCGGGTCGTCGGAGGCAACCCTATGCGACAGCGCGGGGACCGCACTCGCCCCGGACGCCGCGTCGGTGACGCTTGCGAAGGTTTTAGGTTCCTCCAGGCGCGTCCAGTGCGCGAAGGGCCAGCCGATGAACATGGCCCGGCCGACGACCGACTCCTCGGCGACCGTCCCGCCGTACGACGTGTTCTGGTGGAAGCGGGAGTCGGCGGAGTTGCCCCGGTGGTCACCCATCACCCACAGGCGCCCCTTGGGGACCGTGATGTCGAAGGAGGTGGCCGAGGGCGCGTTCCCCGGATAGATGTAGGCGCCCTCGGTCAGCGGGGCGCCGTTGACCGTGACCCGGCCCTCGGCGTCACAGCACTTCACATGGTCGCCGCCCACCCCGATGACCCGCTTGATCAGGTCCTTCTCGTTGTCGGAGGGCAGCAGGCCGATGAAGGTCAGCCCCTCCTTCACCTGCTTGACACCTACGGGGTCGTTCTTCTTCGGCGTCTCCTCGCCGGTCAGCCAGCCGCCCGGATCGTGGAAGACGACCACGTCACCACGGGCCGGCCTGGAACCGAACCACGGGGTGAACTTGTCGACCAGCACCCGGTCCCCGATCCGGATCGTCTGCTCCATCGAGCCGGACGGGATCACGAACGCCTGGACCAGGAAGGTCTTCAGCACCAGCGCGATCAGCACGGCGACACCCAGCAGCAGCGGGATCTCCCGCACCGCCGACCGTCTGCGCTTGCGCTTCACCCTGCGCTGGAGCTTGCGCCGCTCCGCACGCGAGCGGCCGGCGCTCGGCCTGCCGGTCCGGCGGGCGCCGGTGGGCAGCAGATTATCGGCGGCCGCGCCGGACACCCCGCGCGGCCTTGCCCGGTTACCCATGCGCGGCCTCCGCGGCAGGTACATACGCGTAGGCGCCGGGGCGCTCGATGCGCGTCCAGTGGCCGTACGGCCAGACGATCCAGTCGGCGCGGCCCACCACGTCGGTGACCGGGACCATGCCGCCGCCGGGCGAGCCGAGATGGTCACGGGAGTCGCTGGAGCGGGCGCGGTGATCGCCGAGCAGGAAGAGACGGCCCTGTGGCACCACCACGTCGAAGGGCACGGCGGACGCGCTGTTCCCCGGATGGAGGAACGCCGTCTCGTCGACCGGGCGGCCGTTCACCTCGATCCTCCCCTGCCTGTCGCAGCAGACCACATGGTCGCCTCCCACCCCTACAACGCGCTTGACGTAGTCGGCGTGCCCGAAGTGGCCGGTCCCGTCGAACACCACCACGTCACCGCGGTCCGGCCGGGCACCGAAACGGTACGCCAACTTGTTTACGAGTACGCGGTCCCCGATCCTCAATCCGCGCTCCATGGAACCGCTCGGAATCTCGAACGGCCGCACCACGAAGGTGCTCAGGAAGAGCAGGAAGGCGAGGCAGGTGAAGAGGACCAGGGTGAACCGGCCGCCCGGCACCCACTGGGCGAGCCGGGCCACCAACGCGAAACGCGACCGGTCCCGCGCACCCGGTGTTCCGGGTGGGCGGGAGCGGTCGCGTTCCGTCGGCTGAGCTTCGGTGTCCATCGGGGCCAGATGCTATCCGGCCCCGCCATGACTCCGGGAAGGCGCTCAGTTGTCGCGCTTCTCCTTGATCTTCGCGGCCTTGCCGCGCAGCTCACGGAGGTAGTACAGCTTGGCGCGGCGCACGTCACCACGGGTGACGAGCTCGATCTTCTCGACGATCGGGGTGTGCACCGGGAAGGTGCGCTCGACGCCGACGGAGAACGAGACCTTGCGGACCGAGAAGGTCTCGCGGACGCCCGAACCCTGGCGGCGGATCACGACGCCCTTGAACTGCTGCACACGCGAGCGGTTGCCCTCGATGACGCGGACGTGCACGTTGACGGTGTCACCCGGGCGGAAGGCCGGGATGTCGGTGCGCAGCGACGCGGAGTCGACGGTGTCGAGCAGGTGGGACATTTCGTCTGCTTTCTTCGCTGATGCCACAGGTCATCAACGGAACTAGATGTTCGAAGAGGTCTGCCGTGCGGGTCGGAACGGGCGTCGTGTCCCCCTGCGGCAGGGGCGCACGCCGGACGGACGCACAACAGGGGCCTATTGTTCCACGCCGTCGGTCCTGCGCCAAAATCGCCCGAACGGGTGGCCCTCCGGGTCCGGGGCCCAGCCCAGGATGGAGAGCATCTCCCGGTCCTTCTTGTCGAGGGTCGCGGGGTCGCAGCGCTCGATCAGGTCGGGCCGGTTGGCGGTGGTCCGGCGCATCGCCTCGTCCCGCCGCCAGCGCGCGATCTTCCCGTGGTGGCCGCTGAGCAGCACGTCCGGGATGTCCCGGCCGCGCCACTCGGGCGGCTTGGTGTAGATGGGGCCTTCCAGGAGGTTGGCCATCGCGCCGGGGGCGAAGGAGTCGTCCCGGTGGGACTCGGCGTTGCCGAGGACGCCGGGCAGCAGCCGGGCGACGGCCTCGGTGACGACCAGGACGGCCGCCTCGCCGCCCGCGAGGACGTAGTCCCCGATGGACACCTCGTAGACCGGCATCCGGGTCGCGTACTCGTCCATGACCCGGCGGTCGATGCCCTCGTAGCGGGCGGGGGTGAAGATCAGCCAGGGGCGCGTCGACAGCTCGACGGCGAGTTCCTGGGTGAAGGGGCGGCCGCTGGGGGTCGGCACGATCAGGGCGGGGCTGTGCGCGCCCGACTCGTAGCCGTCGGCCAGGACCGTGTCCAGGGCGTCGCCCCAGGGCTCGGTCTTCATGACCATGCCGGGGCCGCCGCCGTAGGGGGTGTCGTCGACCGTGTTGTGCCGGTCGTAGGTCCAGGAGCGCAGGTCGTGGACGTTCACGTCGAGCCGGCCGCGCGCGCGGGCCTTGCCGACGAGGGAGACGTTCAGCGGTTCCAGGTACTCCGGGAAGATCGTGACGACGTCGAGCCTCATGCGCCCTCGTCCTCGCCCTGGCCCTGGTCCTCGCCCTGGTCCTCGTCCCGTGCCGAAGCGATCTCGGCGCGGTCGTCGATCAGGCCGGGCGGCGGGGTGATGACCGCCTTCTGCTCCGCCAGGTCGATCTCGCTGACGATCTCCTCCACGAACGGGATCAGCACCTCGCTGCCGTCCGGGCGCTCGACGATGAAGAGGTCCTGGGAGGGCAGGTGGGAGATCTCGGTGATCCGGCCGACCTCCGTGCCGTCCGCGGTGACCACGTCGAGGTCCATCAGCTGATGGTCGTAGTACTCGTCCTCGTCGTCCGGCATCTCCTCCGGGTCGACGTCGGCGATCAGCAGCGTGTTGCGCAGCGTTTCGGCGGCGGTGCGGTCACCGAAGCCCTCGAAGCGCAGGAGGAGACGGCCGCTGTGGACGCGGCCGGTGGCGATGGTGAGCGGCCCGACGGACGCCGGGTCCGTGGCCAGGACGGCGCCCGGCGCGAGCCGCGACTCCGGCTCGTCGGTACGCACCTCTACGGTGACCTCGCCCTTGATGCCATGAGCACGGCCGATCCGTGCGACTACCAGCTGCACGAGTACAGATCTCCTGTCATACGACTGCGGGCCGGGGACGGCCCAGTGGCCCTCCCCGGCCCGAGCCGGTTGCTATGAAGCGTCAGCGGACGTGGTCCACGTCGACGAGGTCGACACGGACACCGCGGCCGCCGATGGCGCCCACGACGGTACGCAGAGCACGCGCGGTGCGGCCGTTACGGCCGATCACCTTACCGAGGTCGTCGGGGTGTACCCGGACCTCCAGCACGCGCCCGCGGCGCAGGTCACGCGAGGCGACCTGCACATCGTCGGGGTTGTCGACGATGCCCTTCACGAGGTGCTCAAGCGCCTCTTCGAGCATGCTGCTCAGGCCTCGGTCGACTCGGCGGTCTCAGCGGCCGCCTCGTCCTTCTTCTCAGCCTTCTTCTTCTGAGTGATGGCCTCACCCTTGTTGTCGTCGTCGGAGCCCAGGGCCTCGAACGACGGACGCGCGGGCTTCGGCGCGGCGACGAGCAGCGGCGCGGGGGCCGGCTCGCCCTTGAACTTCTGCCAGTCGCCGGTCTTCTTCAGAATGGCGAGCACCGGCTCGGTCGGCTGCGCGCCGACGCTCAGCCAGTAGGCGGCGCGGTCGGCGTCCACCTCGATGACCGACGGGTTGTAGGTCGGGTGGTACTTGCCGATCTCCTCGATGGCCCGGCCGTCACGGCGGGTACGGGAGTCGGCGACGACGATGCGGTAGTGAGGCGAACGGATCTTGCCCAGACGCTTCAGCTTGATCTTGACTGCCACGGGAGTGAGTTCTCCTGGTTTTGACGTGTGTTGGGCACGGCGGAGTTGCCGCGTGGGGTTGCGGTACCCGAGTGCCCGATGGACGCGTCAGCCGGAGGAGAGAGGGGTCCTGTGCGACTGTCGAGTACAGCTTGCCATTGTGCCACACCCGGCGGGTCGCTCCCGGCCAGGGGCCGGGGCCCGCACCCGGGCATGACGGCGGGGCACCCGGCGCCGGGGTCCGGCGCGTCGGGTGCTGCCCGGCACCGCGGAGCCTTGTGGCCGTGCGCGCGGTGGTACGGCTGCCACGAGCAGCCGCGCCACTAGCTCGCCGCGGCCACCGCCTCCGGGATGCGGAACGGCTTGCCGCAGCCGCCGCACATGATCGGCGCCTGCGCCAGGACCGAGGGGACCACCCGGACATTGCGGCCGCAGTCGCAGACCGCCTTCACCCGGACCCCGCCCCCGGAGGAGCCGTGCCGGGCGGCCGGGCCCCGGAAGGTGCGCGAGGTGTCGGCGGAGGTGGCCACCGTGTGCGCCTTCAGCGCGCGCTGGAGGCGGTCGATGGTCGGGCGGTAGCGCCGCTTGGCCTCGGGGTTGAGCGTGACCAGAGAGAAGCCGCTGCTCGGATGCGGCTCATCGGGGTGGTCCAGGCCCAGCTCCTCGGCGATGGCGAGGAAACGGCGGTTGTGGTAGCGGCCGGCCCGGGAGGTGTCGCGCACCCCTCGGGACGCGGCGATGCCGTGCACCGCCTCGTGCAGCAGCCGCTCGAAGGAGAGCTCGTGTCCGCACGCGGACGACGACTCCCCGATCAGGGATTCCGGTGCGGCGAGGTCGGGCAGCTCGGCGTGGTACCGCTGAATGTCGGCCCACGCCTGCGCCAGCTCCGCGGCGAGAACAGGTGGTGTCTGTGTCGTGCTCACGTAATGACAACGAGCGGGGGTGCCGCTGTGTTCCTATTCCGGGGCATCTCAAATAATTTGCACCTACCCGTCAGTTGTCGCCGATGCGTCCTGACGAGGGCGGGTCCGCCGTTTCACGGAGAAGCCTCGCAGCTCCCCCCAAGCCGGTGCGTAGCCATACGTACGGTTCCCGGCGTCGGCGGGGCTACTGCCACCGCCGCAGTCGCACGTTACCGGGTGCACCCGAGCGCCCTCGCACCCGGTGGTGCGCTCCGGATTGCGGGGGCGTGAATTCGAGCCACACGCGCCATCCGGCGGCAAGCCGGGCCCCACGACCACTGGACGACTCGGCGAGCCGGGAGTTACCTGGCATACGTGGAAAGTGCGCACGCACGGCACACGGGGGCCACACACCGGGCACAGCGACGGACAGCCGGCGGATTGGGGCGCTACCTATGACACCTACGCTCGTGCGGGAGCACCTGGCCCACGCGGGTTCCGCACCACCCCGCGTGAACCCCCGCAAACGCGCGCGCGACTGGTCGGAGATCCAGGAGCGGATGCTTCTCCCGCTCCACGAGACCGTCCACGAGCGCCTCGAAGTGGGACCGGGCACCCGCCTGCTGGGCCTCGGCTGCGGCTCCGGGCTCGCCCTGCTGCTGGCGGCCTCCAGGGGCGCGGCCGTCACCGGCGTCGACTCCCGCCCCGAACACCTCGCCCTGGCCCGCGAACGCCTGAACCCGGACGGCCCCCTGGCCGCCCGGCTGGTGCACGCGGACTCCCCCGCCGACGCGTCCGACCCCGAGATACCCCCCTACACGCTGGTGACCGCCTACGAGACGGTCGGCGCCCTCGACGACTCCGACGGCCCGGGTGACACCCTCGCCGCCGCGCTGCCCCTGGCCGCGCGCGGGGCCGCCGTGGTGCTGGCCGGATGGGGCCCGCCCGAGCGGTGCGCCACCTCCACCGTGCTGCGGGTGGCCGCCAAGCTCGCCGAGCCGCAGCGCGGCTGGCGTCCGGCCCGCCGGGACGACCTGGAGGAGGTCGCGCGGCGCGCCGGACTGAAGCCGGACGGCTCCGGCCGGGTGGCCTGCCCGTTCGGGTACGCCGACACGGACAGCGCGGTACGCGGACTGGTGTCGACCGGGCTGTTCGACGCGGCGATCGCGGCGACGGACCGCAAGCAGGTCGGCAAGGAGCTGACCGAGTCCCTGCACCCCTACCGGCGCCCGGACGGGACGGTGTGGATGCCCAACGTCTTCCGCTACCTGGTCGCCCGCGTGCCCTGAGGGGCACTTCCCCCTACGCGCGAGGGCGCCCCCTCACGAAGAAGGGGCGCCCTCGGCACGTACGGAACTGGCGGGCCTGGCGGTCAGCCCATGAACTTCTTGAACTCGTCCGGCAGTTCGAACTCCTGGCTGCCCTGCTGCGGCAGTCCGAGCGCGTTTCCGCCCTGCGCGGCGGCCTCGCGGCGCTGGGCCTCCTCCAGCTCCTGCTGCTGGCGCTTCATCGGGTTGCCCGAACGCTGCTTGCCCTTGGCCTTCTTGGGCTGCTTCTTGGTGCGGCCGGGGCCGCCGCCCATGCCCGGCATCCCCGGCATGCCCGGCATCCCGCCGCCCTGGGCCATGCGGGACATCATCTTCCGGGCCTCGAAGAACCGCTCCACCAGGCCCTTGACCGCGCTGACCTCGACACCGGAGCCCTTGGCGATACGGGCACGGCGGGAGCCGTTGATGATGTTCGGGTCGGTGCGCTCGGCCGGGGTCATCGACTTGATGATCGCGGCCGTGCGGTCCACGTCCCGCTCGTCGATGTTGTTGATCTGGTCCTTGATCTGGCCCATGCCCGGGAGCATGCCGAGCAGCTTGCTGATGCTGCCCATCTTCCTGACCTGCTCCATCTGGGACAGGAAGTCGTCCAGGGTGAAGTCCTGGCCCTTCTTCGACGCCAGCTTCGAGGCCATTTTCTCGGCCTCTTCCTGACTGAACGTCTTCTCCGCCTGCTCGATCAGGGTGAGCAGGTCACCCATGTCGAGGATGCGGGAGGCCATCCGGTCGGGGTGGAACGCGTCGAACTCGTCCAGCTTCTCGCCGTTGGACGCGAACATGATCGGCTTGCCGGTGATCTGCCGGATCGACAGGGCGGCACCACCGCGGGCGTCACCGTCGAGCTTGGAGAGCACCACGCCGTCGAAGCCGACGCCGTCGCGGAACGCCTCGGCGGTGTTGACCGCGTCCTGGCCGATCATGGCGTCGACGACGAAGAGGATCTCGTCGGGGCTGACCGCGTCGCGGATGTCCGCGGCCTGCTGCATCATCTCCTGGTCGATGCCCAGGCGGCCGGCGGTGTCCACGATCACGATGTCGTGGACCTTGGCCTTGGCGAACTCGATGGAGTCCTTGGCGACCTTGACCGGGTCACCGACGCCGTTGCCCGGCTCGGGCGCGTACACCGAGACACCGGCGCGCTCGGCGACGACGCTGAGCTGGTTGACGGCGTTGGGGCGCTGGAGGTCACAGGCGACCAGGAGCGGGGAGTGGCCCTGCCCCTTCAGCCACAGGCCGAGCTTGCCCGCGAGCGTGGTCTTACCGGCACCCTGGAGACCGGCCAGCATGATCACGGTGGGGGGCTGCTTGGCGAAGCGGAGACGGCGGGTCTCGCCGCCCAGGATCGTCACGAGCTCGTCGTTGACGACCTTGAGCACCTGCTGGCCCGGGTTCAGGGCCCGGGAGACCTCGGCGCCGAGGCACCTCTCCTTGACGTTCTTGATGAACGACCGGACGACGGGGAGAGCCACGTCCGCTTCGAGGAGGGCGATGCGGATCTCACGTGCCGTGGCGTCGATGTCCGCCTCGGTCAGCAGACCTTTGCCCCGCAGGGTCTTGAAGGTATTCGCCAAGCGGTCGGAGAGGGTATCGAACACGGCGCTCGTCGGTCCTCAGGTAGGGGGCATGGTGGATCGCCCTCCAGAGTATCGGGCTCCGCAAGCGAATCGTTCCTCGCCGGTGCGAACAGCGGCGAGGAACGGGAAACCCCGCGTCTGCGGGGACCACCTGGATACGCACTCCGACCGGCTCAGCGCGACCGGATCACCCCCGCATCGGCGGGGACACGTCCGATAAACGAACAGAACGGCCCGCTGGTCACGCCCGCAGCGTCTCCTCCAGCGCCCGCGCCGTCGCCGTCGCGTCCTCCGGGGGCAGAGGCGCCCCGGTGCCGCTGGTGACGTAGAAGGCATCCACAGCGTTCGCGCCCAGCGTGCTGACGTGCATGCTCCGTACCCGTACCGCCGCCTTGTCCAGGGCCGTGCCGATGCGGAACAGCAGGCCCGGGGCGTCCTGGGCGCGGACCTCGATGACCGTGGCGTGGCGGGAGGCGGCCGGGGCGACGGTGACGCGCGGGGGCGGGGCGGCACGGCCCCGGCGGCGGGGGTAGGCGGCGTCGCGTTCGGCGAGGCGGCCGGTGATGTCCAGGGAGCCGTCGAGGGCGCGGACGAGGTCAGCGCGGAGCCGGGTGGCCTGCGGGAGGGAGCCGTATTCGGCGGCGACCCGCCAGTCGAGCAGCAGGACGGAGCCGTCGTCGGAAGCGTCGACGGCATCCGGCAGCCGCAGCGTGCGCAGCCCGCCGGTGCGGACGGTGAGCCGGTGCAGGGCGAGGACCCCGGCGAGGGCGGGCAGGACGCCGGGCTGGTCGGGTACGGCGATGACCAGTTCGACGCCGAGTGGCTCGCTCTCGCCGGAGGTGTCGTCGTCCGGCGGCGCGGGTTCGGCCTGGGCGCGCAGGGTGAGGACGGGGCCGCCGGTGCGGTGGGCCTCGATGGCGAGGCGTTCCTGTTCGGCGGTGGGGGCGGCGGTTTCGGGTTCGGTGTCGGGGTGCTCTCCGGCGAGGAGGGCGGCGACGCGGCGGACGAGGTCGGTGACGAGGGAGCCGCGCCAGGTGGACCAGGCGGCGGGGCCGGTGGCGAGGGCGTCGGCCTCCGTGAGGGCGTGCAGCAGTTCCAGGGTGCTCTGGCTGCCGACCGCGTCGGCGACGGCGCGGACGGTTGCGGGGTCGTCGAGGTCGCGGCGGGTGGCGGTGTCGACGAGCAGCAGGTGGTGCCGGACGAGGGTGGAGAGGACGGTGACGTCGGCGCGGTCGAAGCCGAGGCGGGCGGCGACGTCGCGGGCGATGATCTCGCCGGCCACCGAGTGGTCGCCGGGCCAGCCCTTGCCGATGTCGTGCAGGAGGGCGGCGATGAGGAGGAGGTCGGGGCGGCTGACGCGGCGGGTGAGGGCGGAGGCGCGGACGGCGGTCTCGATGAGGTGCCGGTCGACGGTCCAGAGGTGGACGGCGTTGCGCTGGGGGCGGCAGCGGACGCGTTCCCAGTCCGGCAGCAGGCGGCTGATCAGGCCCTCGGCCTCCAGTGCCTCCCATACGTCCACGGTGGGGCGGCCGGAGCCGAGCAGGGTGATCAGTTGTTCGCGGGCCTCGGCGGGCCAGGGGGTGGGCAGGGGGCGCGCGGTGGCGGCCATGCGCCGTACGGCGTGCGGGGAGAGCGGGAGGGCGGCCTGGGCGGCGGCGGCCGCGGCGCGCAGCGGCAGGACGGGGTCGCGTTCGGGGCGGGCGGTACGGGCGAGGACGGCCTCGCCGTCCTGTTCGACGACGCCTTCGGCGAGCGGGGTGCGTTCGGCGCTTGCCTTGCCGCCGCCGATCATGGCGCGCAGCCGGGGGCGTACGGCGCGGGCGCGCAGGACGCGGTTGACCTCGCGCCAGGTGACGTCGCCGGCGTAGGAGATGACGCGGGCGGCTTCGTAGACCTGGCGGAGGAGGGTGTCGGCGTCGAGGAGGCCGAGTTCGGCGGCCACCTGGTCCTGTTCCTGGAGGGCGAGGCGGTCGGTGGCGCGGCCGGTGACGAGGTGGAGGGCGTCGCGGGCGTCGAGGAGGCGGCGGCGGGCGTCGGCGAGGCCCTCGCGGGGTGCGTCGGCGAGCCAGGAGGCGGCGACGGCGCGCAGTGCGGTGGCGTCGCGCAGTCCGCCTCGGGCCTCTTTGAGGTCGGGTTCGAGGAGGAAGCGGAGTTCGCCGTGGCGTTCGGCGCGTTCGGCGCAGAGTTCCTGGAGTTCGGGGAGGCGTTTGGGGGCCTGGTTGCGCCAGTCGGCGAGGATCGCGGTGCGCAGTCCGGCGGTGAGGCCGAGGTCGCCGGCGAGGTGGCGGGCGTCGAGCAGGCCGAGCTGGACCTTGAGGTCGTCGCCGGCGGTCCTCCGTGCTTCGGCGGGGGTGCGTACGGAGTGGTCGAGGCTGATGCCGAGGTCCCAGACGGGGTACCAGAGCCGGTCGGCGAGGGCGGCGACGGCGGCGGGGTCGCTGCCGTCGTGCAGGAGCAGCAGGTCGAGGTCGCTGCGGGGGGAGAGTTCGCCGCGGCCGTAGCCGCCGACGGCGACGAGGGAGACGCCCTTGGCGGCGGGGGCGGCGGCGGCGAAGAGGCCGGTCAGCCAGTCGTCGGTGAGTCCGGCGAGGGCGGTACGGCGCGGCGGCCCGGACCGCGCCCCCTGGTTGAGGAGGTGCAGCCGGGCCGCCGCGTAGCCGCTGGGTCCCGTGTCGTCGGCTTCTTTGCGGTCATCCGTGCGGGTCACCCAGCGACTCCTGTCTTTTCTTCGTGTCAGAGCGCGTCCGGGCCGCGCTCGCCGGTGCGGACGCGGACGGCGGTCTCGACCGGCAGGGACCAGACCTTGCCGTCCCCGATCTTGCCGGTGCGGGCGGCCTTGACGATGACGTCGATCAGCTGCTCGGCGTCCTCGTCCTCGGCGAGCACCTCGATGCGGATCTTGGGGACGAGGTCGACGGTGTACTCGGCGCCGCGGTAGACCTCGGTGTGCCCGCGCTGGCGGCCGTAGCCGCTGGCCTCGGTGACGGTGAGGCCGTGGACGCCGAATGCCTGGAGGGCTTCCTTGATCTCGTCGAGCCGGTGCGGCTTGACGACCGCCGTGATGAGCCTCATGCGTCCACCTTCTTGTTCTTGGCGGCCAGTGCCTGGGCCGTGGTGCTGCCGACGACCCCGCCGCCGGTGCCGCTGAAGTCGTAGGCGGTCTCGGCGTGCTGGGACTGGTCGACGCCGGAGACCTCTTCGTCCTCGGGGACCCGCATGCCGATGGTCTTGTCGAGGAGGAAGGCGAGGACGGCGGAGGCCAGCAGGGAGTAGGCGAGTACGGCGAAGACGCCGGCGCACTGCTTCCACAGCTGGTCGAAGGTGTGGTCGCCGTAGAAGACGCCGGCCGCGTCGGACTGGCCCTTGCCGGTGGCGAAGAAGCCGATGAGCAGGGAGCCGACGATGCCGCCGACCATGTGGACGCCGACGACGTCGAGGGAGTCGTCGTAGCCGAACCTGAACTTCAGCCCGACGGCGGCGGCGCAGGCGACTCCGGCGATGGCGCCGACGGCGATCGCGCCGAGCGGGGAGACGGCGCCGCCGGACGGGGTGATGGCGACGAGTCCGGCGACGGCGCCGGAGGCGGCGCCGAGGGTGGTGAAGGCGCCGTGGCGGATCTTCTCGTAGGCGAGCCAGGCGAGCATGGCGGCGGCGGTGGCGACCTGGGTGTTGACGAACATCAGCGCGCCCACGCCGTCGTCGTTGCCGAGCCAGGAGCCGGCGTTGAAGCCGAACCAGCCGAACCACAGCAGTCCGGCGCCGAGCATGACGAGCGGGAGGCTGTGCGGGCGCATCGGGTCCTTCTTGAAGCCGACGCGCTTGCCGATGACCAGGATGACGCCGAGGGCGGCGGCACCGGCGTTGATGTGGACGGCGGTGCCGCCCGCGAAGTCGATCACGCCGAGCTTGTAGGCCCAGCCGTCGGAGGCCCAGACCCAGTGGGCGACCGGGATGTAGACGACCGTGGCCCACAGGGCGACGAACAGGGCCCAGGCCGAGAACTTGACCCGGTCGGCGAGGGCTCCGCTGATCAGGGCGGGGGTGATGATGGCGAACATCATCTGGAAGACCATGAAGACGAACACCGGGATGGTGTAGTCCGGCCAGAGTTCCGTCAGCCCGATGTCGCTCAGTCCGAGCCAGTCGGCGTTCCATCCGATGAAGGCGGACCCCGAGCCGAAGGCGAGGGAGAACCCGTAGAGCACCCAGAGGATGGTGACGATGCCGATGCTGATGAAGCTCATCATCAGCATGTTGAGGGTGCTCTTGACGCGGACCATGCCTCCGTAGAAGAAGGCCAGACCCGGCGTCATGAGCAGCACCAGGGCGGAACAGATCAGCATGAAGCCTGTGTTCGCGGAAGACAGTTTGGGTGCCTCCGCGGCAAGCGTGATGGCTGCTGCCATCGGCGTCTCCTCATCGGTTGTACGGCCCCGTGCGGGCGGTGCCTGAGCGGTCCGGTCAAGTGAGGGGTGGGCCGGTTATGCGCCATGAGACTGACGCAGCGCGGTTTCGACCGGGGCCCCTGGCTGTTTCGCGGGGGTGACGAAGGCACCTGGCGTGTTACGCGTCCATGAACTGCCCGCTGCCGGGCACACCGATCGTTATCGTGGCGCAACCGGCGCCGGGGTGGCCGTAGCGACAGGCGGGTGGGCGCACATGCGAACCGGCCGCGTCCGGCCTCTCGATGACCTGGCATGGGGGAGCCGAGTCGGGCAGTTCGGGAGGACCGGCCGCGGCCGGGGAATGTGGGTCGTGCGGGCCGCTCAGCCCGCGTCGGCGCTCTCCGGGAGGTCGACGGCGAGCTGTTCGGTGAGGTCGACGACGACGGAGAGGTCGCCGAAGTCCCGCACGGCCGCGCCGACCGTCTTGCGGATACGGGTGTTCACCCGCTCGGAGCGGACCTTGCGGGCGGTCTCCATGGCACGTGAGGCGTAGGCGCTGCCCCGCTCGGGTTCGCGCTGGAGGAGATGCACGGTGGCCATGCCGATGAGGTTGAGCGCGTAGGACCGCTGGTGTTCGTCGTCCTTGGCGAACAGCTCCACAGCGCGCTCCATCAGCGGCTCGGCGAGCGAGGCGTAGGTGGGGCTGCGGCCGGCGACGTAGGCGAGGTCGCGGAAGGAGTGGGAGTTCTCGCCGTGCAGCTCGGCCTCGGAGAAGAAGCGGATCCAGTCGGGGTCCGGCTCGTCCCAGTCGTCGGCGTCGGCGAAGGTGTCCTCGGCCATGCGGACGGCGCGCTTGCACTTGCCGGGCTGGCCCATGTTGGCGTAGGCGCGGGCCTCCATCGCATACAGCATGGACTGGGCGCGCGGGCTGGCGCAGTCCCGGCTGCCGTACTGGGCGAGGTGGATCAGTTCGAGCGCGTCGTCGGGGCGGCCGAGGTGGATCATCTGGCGGCTCATGCTGGAGAGCACATAGGAGCCGAGCGGCTTGTCCCCGGCCTCCTTGGCCGCGTGCAGGGCGAGGACGAAGTATTTCTGCGCGGTGGGCTGGAGCCCCACGTCGTACGACATCCAGCCGGCCAGCTCGGCGAGTTCGGCGGCGACCTTGAACAGCTTGCGGGTGGTGGCCTCGGGCTGGGGTTCCTGGAGGAGGTCGGTGACCTCGTGCAGCTGGCCGACGACCGCCTTGCGGCGCAGACCGCCGCCGCACTGGGCGTCCCACTGGCGGAACATCTTGGTGGTGGCTTCCAGCAGCTCCAGCTCCGGGCGGGAGAGGCGGCCGGGCCTGCGGGGTTCGTGGAGCGGGTCGGGCTCGGGCGGGGCGGGCGAGGAGGGGGTGGGGACCAGCCAGCGCTGCATGGGCTCGATGAGCGCGGGGCCCGCCGACAGGCCGAGGGAGGTGCCGAGGAAGCCGCGCCGGGCGAGCATCAGGTCGCTGCGCGAGAACTCGCTCAGCAGCGCGACCGTCTGCGGGCCGGTCCAGGGCAGGTCGACGCCGGACGCGGAGGGCGACTGGCGGGCGACGCGCAGGCCGAGGTCCTCGATGGAGACGACGCAGCCGAACCGCTCGGAGAACAGCTCGGAGAGGATGCGCGGGATGGGTTCGCGCGGGTTCTCCCCGTCCAGCCAGCGGCGCACCCGCGAGGTGTCGGTGGAGATGTGGTTGGCGCCGAGCTGCCGGGCCCGGCGGTTCACCTGGCGGGCCAGCTCGCCCTTGGACCAGCCGCTGCGCACGAACCACGAACCGAGCAGCTCGTTGGGGCGCTTGTCAGCGTTCGTCCCGCCACCGCCGTTGCCGCCCACTGGAACGCCCCCATTCCCTGAATCCACCTGTCGCCGGATGCGCCAAGCCCTATCAGAATGCCGGTGGACCGGGCCGCCCGTCCGGTGGTTCTCACCCTTCGAACGAGCTGACGGCTTGCCTCCGGCATACCCATGAGTGCATGTGCCCCCGGGACTCGCACACTCACAGTAATCCCACGATCACCCTTCCAGCCACGGCGATCCTTGAAACGCCACCATTCGCCACCCCTTCGAATGAACTCACGATGACCGCCGCGCGATTCACTTGACAGCGGACGACCGGCAGTAGGCGGAACGAAGCACTCGGGGGCGCGCGGAGCCCCGCACACCACCGGTCGTGCCGCGATGCGCCGCCTTGTCCCGCGAGGGCCGGGGGAAAGCGAGAATCGAAGAGTTACGTTCCGCATCCCTCTCGCTCCGTTTCGTAACCACCGGCGCGCTGGACCCGTTGGAGGGGGCATGGGCTTCACGATCGGCGGCATCCGGGAGATCCGCTCCGGCACGCGTCGGCGCGGCCGCACGTCGGAATGCACCACGGCCGCCGAGTTCACCGGGCTGTGGGGCTGGGACGTGGTGCCGGGGGCGCGGGCCTCGGGCGGCGCCTGCTCGTGCGGGCGCGCCGACTGCCCGGCGCCGGGCGCGCATCCGCTGGACTTCGCGCCCCGGGTGCCGGCCGGGGCCACGCTGGGCGAGGCGAGCCGGGCGTGGGCCGAGGTGCCGGGCGCGTCGGTGATGCTGCCGGTGGGCCGGGCGTTCGACGTGATCGAGGTGGCGGAGGCCGCGGGGCGCCGTGCGCTGGTGCGGCTGGAGCGGATGGGGCTGCCGCTCGGCCCGGTCGCCGCGACCCCGGAGGGCCGCGCGCACTTCCTCGTCGCCCCCGGCACCGCCGCCGAGCTGCCCCACCTGCTGTACCGCATGGGCTGGGACGACCCGGCCGCGCTGGATCTGCGCGGCCTCGGTCCGGGTTCGTACATCACCGCCCCGCCCTCCGACCGGGGCGGCCTCGGCCCGGTGCGCTGGCTCCGGCCGCCGGTGCTGGACGGGGCGACGCGCCCGCCGGCGGCCCGGCTGCTGCTGGGCACGCTGGCCTATGTGGCGCACCGCTCCGCCGCCCCGGCGTAGCGGGCGCGGCTCCCTTCACGCCGAAGCGCCCGTCCCCCGGTTTCTCGCGGGGGCGGGCGCTTCGGCGTGGTCGCGGGCGGGGTGACGGGGTTCAGTCACCGAGGAGCGCGTCGACGAACGCCTCCGGGTCGAACGGCGCCAGGTCGTCGGCGCCCTCACCGAGGCCGATGAGCTTGACGGGGACGCCCAGCTCGTTCTGCACGGCGATGACGATGCCGCCCTTGGCGGTGCCGTCGAGCTTGGTGAGCACGATGCCGGTGATGTCCACGACCTCGGAGAAGACGCGGGCCTGCACCAGGCCGTTCTGGCCGGTGGTGGCGTCCAGGACGAGCAGCACCTCGTCGAGCGGGGCGTGCTTCTCCACGACGCGCTTGACCTTGCCCAGCTCGTCCATGAGGCCGGTCTTGGTGTGCAGGCGGCCGGCGGTGTCGATGAGCACCACGTCGACGCCCATCTCCTTGCCCTCCTTCACCGCGTCGAAGGCGACGGAGGCGGGGTCGCCGGCCTCCGGGCCGCGCACGGTGTAGGCGCCGACGCGCTCGCCCCAGGTCTGGAGCTGGTCGGCGGCGGCGGCGCGGAAGGTGTCGGCGGCGCCGAGGACGACGGTGCGGCCGTCGGCGACCAGGACACGGGCGAGCTTGCCGGTGGTGGTGGTCTTGCCGGTGCCGTTGACGCCGACGACCATCACGATGCCGGGCTTGCGGCTCTCGGGCTCGGTCTTGACCTCGCGGTCCATGTCGGTGCCGACCAGCTTGAGCAGCTCCTCACGGAGCAGGGCGCGCAGTTCCTCGGGGGTGCGGGTGCCGAGCACCCTGACGCGCTCGCGCAGCCGCTCGACCAGTTGCTGGGTGGGCTGGACGCCGACGTCGGCGGTGAGGAGGGTGTCCTCGATCTCCTCCCAGGTGTCCTCGTCCAGGTGCTCGCGCGACAGCAGCGTGAGCAGGCCCTTGCCGAGGGCGTTCTGGGAGCGGGAGAGGCGGGCACGCAGCCGGATCAGCCGCCCGGCGCTGGGCTCCGGGATCTCGATCTCGGGAGCCTGCTCGGCGGCGGGGGGCTCCTCGACGGTGGTGGGGGCGCCGCCGCCCGGCAGATCCACCTCCTCGATGGTCCGGCGTTGTTCGTCGCGCGGGGTCTCGGCCTCGTCGCCGACGTGGGGTTCGGCCGGGGGCGCGGTCAGGTCGGGCGGGGACGGCGGGGGCGGGGGCAGCGGCTTCTTGAGCCTGCTGGTGATGAGGAGCCCGCCGAGCGCGCCGAGCACGACCACGGCGATGACTACAGCAAGGATGATGGTTTCCATAACCTGTCCAGTATCAGCCATGGGGTCCGACGGGAACCCGCTTCCGGCCGCTTGTCGCTTCCTCCAAGAGACAAAGGCCACTGAGGCAAATGAGTCGGATTAAACTACGATGAGACCGGCTTCGCCACGCGCGTAGAGCCCGACGTCCTCGTCCCCCACCGCTAGGACAGCCCTTTCCATGAGCAAGACGGCCACGAGCGAAGGCGCGCTCGAAACCCGTGGCATAGAGCCGGTACCCGACCACGAACGCACCGCCAGGACACGCGGACTCTTCCCCACCTGGGTGGGGGCCAACATCAGCGTGCTGCTGCTCACGATGGGCGCGAGCCTGGTGGTGGCGTACCACCTCAACATCTGGCAGGCCCTCGTCGTCGCCACGGTCGCACCGCTGACGGCGTACGGGCTGGTCGGCCTGATCGGGATCGCGGGCAAGCGGGGCGGGGCGCCGGGCATGGCGCTGTCGCGGGCGGTGTTCGGCCAGCGGGGGAATCTGCTGCCCGGTTCGCTGATCTGGGTCGCGCGCTGGGGCTGGGAGACCATCAACGCCGTGACCGGCGCGTACGCGATGCTCACCATCCTGGACATCGGGTTCGGGCTCAAGGCGAACCCGGTGCTGGACGTGGTGACGCTGCTGGTCTTCGTCATCGCCACCTTCGCCATCTCCGGGCTCGGCATCAACGCGGTGCAGCGCTGCAACAAGTACGCGACGTATCTCTTCGGCGTGTTCTCGGTGCTGGTGCTGGCGTATCTCGCGGTGACCACCGACTGGTCGCGTGTCGTGCACCACGGCGCCGGGTCCACCGCCTCGGTGATCACCGGTATCGGCATGATCGCGGCGGGCGGTGTCAGCTGGATTCCGTCCGCGCCCGACTTCACCCGCTACCTGCCGCGTACCGCCTCCTCCAAGGCGATCGTGGGCAACTCGGTGAGCGGCGCGACGCTCGTCGTGCTGCCGATGGTGCTGATGGGCGCGGTGATGGCGTTCGCCACGCCGGACCTGGCCTCCGCCGCCGACCCGGTGTCCTTCGTCGGCGAGATCCTGCCGACGTGGATCGCGGTGCCGTACCTCCTCATCGCGCTGATCGGCATGCTGCTGATCAACTCGATGTCCATGTACTCGGCCGGCTTCACCGCGCAGACCCTCGGCTTCCGCGTCCCGCGCCACTGGGCGGTCTCGGTGAACGCCGTCATCTCCCTCGCCCTGGGCGCAGCGCTGATGCTGGTGGCGACGAGCTTCCTGGGCACGTTCATCGCGTTCCTCTCCCTGCTCGCGGTGGCCTTCTCAGCCTGGGTCGGTGTCTTCGGCGCGGACATGTTCCGCCGCAAGGAGTACGACAGCGCCGCCATGACCGACACGACCCGCACCAGCGCCTACTGGTACCGCGCCGGCTTCTCCCCCGCCGCGATCGCCTCCTGGGCCATCGGCCTGATCTCCGGCCTCCTCTTCACCACCTCCGACTGGTTCACCGGCCCGCTGGCGAAGAACAACGTCATCGGCGAGTACGGCCTGGGCTGGGTCGCGGCGATCGTCATCTCGGCCGCGCTGTATCTGGCCCTCCCCAAGCCCCCGGTCCCGCGGCCGACCCCCGCCCCGACCCCGGCCGAGGACCAGATCCCGGCAACGGTCTGAGCCCGATCACCAATCCGAAGGCCCCCTCTGCAGCGGAGGGGGCCTTCGGCATGCGGGGCGTGGGCCTTGTTTTCGCGGGCGAAAGTGAGAGGAGGCGGGGCCGTCGGATGCGTAGGCTCCGGGTCGTGACTGAGCGGATAGAGAAGATCGTGGCGGAACTGCCGAGCCTGAAGGACGTCACCGGCGTGTGGGCGGTGGCCGACGAGCGGCTCGCGCGGGGAGACGCTGCCTTCCCCGCGGATCTCGGCATCGCTCTCGCCAGGACGTATGGCTCGTCGAGGCAGGTGTGGCAGTACAGAAGTGTCTTCGATCATCTGCTTCGGCTGCTGGCCACCACACCTGGTCCCGACCATGCCGTCCAGGCGCTGCGGCTGGTCTGCTCGGCCGAGGTCGCGGGCACAGGACTGGATCGCTACACGGCCTCGTTGCTGGCCTCCAGCCATGAGGCGGCGGACCTGACCGTGGCGTTCACCGGCCGGGCTTCGGAGGAGCTTCGGGCCTGCCTGGTCCACGAGCTGGTGCTCAGGGGCGTGGTCGTCGAGGAGACGCCGGGGATCGCGGAGTGGGCGACGTCGCCGCACTGGAGTCATCACCCTCTGGGCCGGCTGCCACTGCGCCTCTCCGACGTGGAGAGTTGTGCGGACTTGCCGAGCTACCACGCCCATGGCAGTAGTCACTCGATGCCGTACGGACCGTTGGAGAGCCGCGAACTGACAGTGATCGCCGACGCGCCTGTTCCGCCGGTGGAGGAGACGACGACATGGTCCGCCGCCGCGGCGATGGCCAAGGCCGTGGCGAACTGGGCCGAAGAGTCCAACGGTCGCATCGAGGCGCGGCTCTTCGACTTCGCGGCGCCACTGGACGCCGGATCGGTCCCGAACGCGCTCCTGGCGCTGGGGCTGGAGTGTCTGCGCGGAGCAGGAAAGACGACGGATCTGTCGGTCGCTGTCCGTGCGCCGGCCCAGGTATGGCGGGTGCTCTTCGCGGCAGCGTCCACGGGAGGTGCGTACAACTCGGGCTCCTACGGCGCCTACGGCCGCCTGGCGGCCTGGCAGTCCATGGCCGCGCTGGCCGGAAGCCCGGAAGGCGCTACAGCCGGCGAAGCCGAAGCACGTGTGCGGGACTGCACCTGGCACGTCTTCGGCGCCGATACGAAGTGGTTCGAGCAAGTGGCCTGGGACATCGGTCTGGCCGCCCTTGCACCAGGGCATCGGCACCTGGCCGTGCTGGCCGCGACCGACACCGACTGACGTCCGGCGGTCCGTGACGTCCCGGACACCGCCGTCTTCATGCTGTCCGCGGCCCGGCCCGAGGACCGGGGCGTCACCCCGGAGCCAGCGGTCACTGTCACCGGTCGCGCCGACATGTACGGCGGACGGCATGGTCCAAGCGCTCCCTCGCGCCGCCGCGGACCACGAACAACACCGCCCCCGCTCCAGGCAGTGGCCGGAGCGGGGGCGGTGGAGGTGCGAGGAGAGGGGCAGCGGGGACTTGGCCCTTCTCCTCGGGTCCGAAGGGGCGGTCAGCCCATCTCTTCCAGCGTCTTGCCCTTCGTCTCCTTGACGAACTTCAGGACGAAGGGGATGGAGAGCGCGGCGAAGATCGTGTAGATCACGTACGTGCCGGAGAGGTTCCAGTCGGCCAGCGACGGGAAGCTCGCGGTGATGGCCCAGTTGGCGATCCACTGCGCGCAGGCGGCCACACCGAGGGCGGCGGCGCGGATGCGGTTCGGGAACATCTCGCCGAGGAAGACCCAGACCACCACGCCCCAGGAGAGCGCGAAGAAGAGGACGAAGATGTGCGCGGCGACGAGGGCGACCCAGCCCTGCGTGGCGGGCAGCTTGCCGTCGACCAGGTGGTACGAGAACGCCCAGGCTTCCAGCGCGAGGCCGATGACCATGCCGACCGAGCCGATGAGGGCCAGCGGCTTACGGCCGATCCGGTCCACGAAAATCATGGCGATCACGGTGCCGACGATGTTGATGATCGACGTCGTGAAGGAGTACAGGAAGGAGTCCGTCGGGTCGACACCGACCGACTGCCACAGCGTCGAGGAGTAGTAGAACGCGACGTTGATGCCGACGAACTGCTGGAAGACCGAGAGGCCGATGCCGACCCAGACGATCGGCTTGAAGAAGAAGCTGCCACCGAGCAGGTCCTTGAACGAGGACTTGTGCTCGCTCTTCATGGCGTGCTCGATCTCGTTCACACGGGCGTCGAGGTCGACACCGTTGCCCTCGACCTCGGCCAGGATCTGGCGGGCGCGCTCACGCTTGCCGATGGAGAGCAGGAAGCGCGGGGACTCGGGGATGGCGAAGGAGAGCAGGCCGTAGAGGACGGCCGGGATGACCATGACGCCCAGCATGACCTGCCAGACCTCGAGGCCCATCAGCTTGCCGCGCTGGTCGCCGCCGGCGGCGTTGAGCAGGCCCCAGTTGACGAGCTGGGAGACGGCGATGCCGATGACGATCGCGGCCTGCTGGAAGGAGCCGAGCCGGCCGCGGTACGCGGGCGGGGACACCTCGGCGATGTAGGCCGGGCCGATGACCGAGGCCATGCCGATGGCGAAACCGCCGATGATGCGCCAGAAGGCGAGGTCCCACAGCGCGAAGGGCAGCGCGGAACCGACGGCGCTGATGGTGAACAGCACGGCGGCGATCTGCATGCAGCGGATACGGCCGATCCGGTCGGCTATGCGGCCGGCGGTGGCGGCACCGATGGCGCAGCCGATCAGCGCGATGGCGATGACCTGGGCGAGGACGGCGGAGCCCACGTCGTAACGGTCCCGGATGGCCTCGACGGCGCCGTTGATCACGGAGCTGTCGTAGCCGAAGAGGAAGCCGCCCATCGCGGCCGCGGCCGCGATGAAGATGACGTGCCCGAGATGTTCGGGGTGAGCCGTCCCGGCTCCTGGCTGGGGTGCCTGCGCTGTGCTGGTCACGTGTAACTCCTCGGGCCACGGCAACGCTGCCGGGTGGGGGCGAGCCCTTCCAGGTTCTAGTGGCGCACAACTTGGCGCCACTTACACCTGAAGGTAAAAGCAACGTTGCAGAGAATATGCCTTCAAGTTTCGAAGTCAATACCCAGGCGACTGTGACTTAAGAGATACGCAGACCCGGAAGTTGTTCAAGAAGTAAACGCATGCCTATTTGATCTTGGAAGTCTCGCTAGCGGAGCCGCTGGGAGATGACCTTCGACACACCGTCGCCCTGCATCGAGACGCCGTACAGCGCGTCGGCGACCTCCATCGTGCGCTTCTGGTGCGTGATCACGAGCAGCTGCGAGCTCTCCTGGAGCTCCCGCATGATCCCGATCAGCCGCTGGAGGTTGGTGTCGTCCAGCGCCGCCTCGACCTCGTCCATGACGTAGAAGGGGCTGGGCCGGGCCTTGAAGATCGACACCAGCAGCGCGACGGCCGTCAGCGACCGCTCGCCGCCGGACAGCAGGCTCAGCCGCTTCACCTTCTTCCCCGGCGGACGTGCCTCCACGTCCACCCCGGTGGCCAGCATGTCGTCCGGGTCGGTCAGCACCAGCCGCCCCTCACCACCGGGGAAGAGCCGGGCGAAGACGCCCTCGAACTCGCGGGCGGTGTCCCGGAACGCCTCGGCGAAGACCTGCTGCACCCGCTCATCGACCTCCTTCACCACCTTCAGCAGATCGGCCCGCGTCTTCTTCAGGTCCTCCAGTTGCTCACTGAGGAACTTGTGCCGCTCTTCCAGCGCCGCAAACTCCTCCAGCGCGAGCGGATTGACCTTGCCGAGCTGCTGGTAGGCACGCTCGGCCGCCTTCAGCCGCTTCTCCTGCCCGGCCCGGTCGAAGGGACGGGGCTGGTTACGGGGGTGATCGGGGTCCTCCGGCAGCTCCTCGCCGTCCGCCGGGAGCGAGGGCGGCACCGGCTGGAGCGGGCCGTACTCGGCCACGAGACCCTCGGGCTCGACCCCGAGTTCGTCCAGCGCCCTGGCCTCCAACTGCTCGATCCGCAGCCGCTTCTCCGCGCCGAGCACCTCGCCCTTGTGCACCGAGTCCGTCAACTTGTCGAGTTCCGACTTGAGTTCACGCCCCGTGCCGCGCGCGTCGGCCAACTCCCGTTCGCGGGCCGCCTTGGCGGTCTCGGCGGCGTCGCGCTCCCGCCGGGAGCGGCCGAGGGACACCTCGATGTGCGCCAGCAGCTGCCGGGCGCCGTCCGCGACCGCCCCGGCGACGGCCGCCTCGTGGCGCAGCCGGGCCCGCCGCCGCTCCGCACGCGCGCGTGCCTCGCGCTCCGCATGGGCGGCCCGGTCCAGCGAGTCGGCCCGCCCGGCGAGCCCCTTGACCCGTTCCTCGTGCGTACGGACCTGGAGGCGGGCCTCCATCTCGGTCTGCCGCGCGTTGGCACCGTCGGCGGAGAGCCGGTCGCGTACAGAGGTGTCGGGCTCCTCCTCGGCCGGCATCTCCTCGGCGGTGGCCAGCCGCTCGGCCAGCTCCTCCGCCTCGGCCACGGCCCGCTCCAGCGCCTCCTGGGCGCGGGCCGTGGCCGCGGCCGACCGCTCGGCCTCGCCCGCGGCGCCTCGCGCCTGCCCGGCGAGCCGGCCGAGCTGCTGGGCCACCGCCGACTTCTCCCGGTCGGCGGCCCGCCACCGCTCCCCCACTTCCTCCACGAGCGCGGCGGCCCCGGCCCGCACCCCGGCCGCCGTCTCCTGCGCCCGCGCCAGCTCCTCGCACCGCACGGCCAGCTCCGCCAGCTCGGCGGCGGCCTCGTCCACGGCGGCCCGTACCTCCAGCAGACTGGGCGCCCCGGCCGAGCCCCCTTCCGCGAAGTGCGCCCCGAGCAGATCCCCCTCCCCGGTCACCGCGACCAGCTCGGGCCGCGCGTAGACCAGCGCCTCCGCCTCCTCCAACGTCCCCACCACGACGATCCCCCGCAGCAACCGCCGCACGGCGGGCATCAGCTCGGCGGGCCCGCGTACGAGGTCGGCGGCGAAGGGGTGCCCTCCGGGGGGCGGAACGGCCGCGGAACGCGCCGCTCCCCCACCTCCGGTGGAATCCGCCTCCTCCGGTCCTCCCGACAGCAGCAGCGACGCCCGCCCCGCCTCCTCCTTGTGGAGGTGGCGGATCGCTTCGGCCGCCGCTGTGGGGGTGGTGACGGCCAGGGCGTTCGCGGCGGTGCCGAAGGCGGTGGCGAGGGCGGTCTCGTGGCCGGGGGTGACGGTGAGGAGTTCGGCGGCGGGGCCGAGGACGCCGGTGAGGCGGTGGCGGGCCGCCAGCAGGGCGCCGGTGCCGTCCTTGCGGCGCAGGCCCAGGGCGAGGGCGTCGTGGCGGGCGCGCAGGGCGGCCCGTTCGCGTTCGGCTCCGGTGACGGCCTCGCGGGCGGCGCCGAGCGCGGCCTCCGCCTCGGTGAGCCGCAGCCTGGCCGATTCGTGCCGTTCGGCGAGATCGGCGTCGTCCGCGTCGAGGCCGTCGACCTCGGCCTTCAGCGTCTCGTACTCCTCCTGGGCGTGGACCGCTCGCTCCTGGGCCTCGTCGCGGCCGGCGGCCAGCCGGTCGATCTCGGCCTGGGCGGAGGCGGCGCGGGAGCGGGCGGCGCCCACCTTCCCGGACAGCCGGGCCAGGCCCTCGCGGCGGTCGGCGATGGCCCGCGCGACGTCCTTCAGGCGCCGTTCCTCGGCGGTGAGCGCGCGTTCGAGTTCGGCGCGGTGGGCCAACGTGTCGTCCAGGGCGTGCCGGGCCGCTTCCAGGGCGGCTTCCAGCTCGGCCTCCTGTTCCCGGACGCGGGCGGCCTCGCGTTCCAGGTCCTCGGGGTCACGGCCGCGCCGTTCCTCAGGGGGTGCGGAGGTGGCGCTGCGGACGCGGGCCTCGGCCAGCGAGACGGTGCCGCGCACCCGTTCGGCCAGCTGGGACAGCTCGTAGAAGGTCTGCTGGGCGCGCTGGAGGCGTGGGGCGAGGCGCCGCGCCTCGTCCTCGATGTGGGCCTCGCGCTGGAGGGCCTGGCGCAGTTCGCACGCGGCCGTGTCCTTGCGTTCCTTCAGGGCGGCCTCGTCGGCGATCTCGGCGCCGAGCGCCTCGCGGAGCCGTACGAGGTCGTCGGCGAGCAGGCGCAGACGGGCGTCGCGCAGGTCGGCCTGGATGACGGCGGCGCGGCGGGCTACGGCGGCCTGGCGGCCCAGCGGCTTGAGCTGGCGGCGGAGTTCGTCGGTGAGGTCCTGCACGCGCGCGAGGTTGGCCTTCATCGCGTCGAGTTTCCGCAGCGCCTTCTCCTTGCGCTTGCGGTGCTTGAGGACGCCCGCCGCCTCCTCGATGAAGGCGCGGCGGCCCATGGGGTCGGCGTGCAGCACGGAATCGAGCTGTCCCTGGCCGACGATGACGTGCATCTCGCGGCCGATGCCGGAGTCGGACAACAGTTCCTGGATGTCCAGCAGGCGGCAGGTGTCGCCGTTGATCTGGTACTCGCTGCCGCCGTTGCGGAACATGGTCCGCGTGATGGTGACCTCGGCGTACTCGATGGGCAGCGCGCGGTCGGAGTTGTCGATGGTGAGGGACACCTCGGCGCGGCCCAGCGGCGGACGGCCGGTGGTGCCGGCGAAGATGACGTCCTCCATCTTGCCGCCGCGCAGCGACTTGGCGCCCTGCTCGCCCATGACCCAGCTGAGCGCGTCCACGACGTTGGACTTGCCGGAGCCGTTCGGACCGACGACGCAGGTGATGCCCGGCTCGAAGCGGAGCGTGGTCGCCGAGGCGAACGACTTGAAGCCGCGGAGGGTCAGGGCCTTGAGATGCACACAGCCGGACTTTACCGGGCAGGTGGTATCTCACTCCACGAACACTCGCAACCCCACGGTTTCGCCCATGTACACGGAGGGCACACCATTTGTTGAAGAGGCTGAAAGGATGCGCGGGGGAAAGAACTGAGGGACGCCGAAGCGTCCCTGAGGACTCGGACGGACGGGCTTCCGCCGTCCGGTCTACTTGAAGCGATTGCCACTGAAGCGGTTGTTACGGGCGGGCCCGACCGCTGCGACTACTGACGACGCGGCGATCAGGTGAGCGCAGGCTCCGCCTGGTGTGCGTCGATGCTCTCCATGATCCTGTCCTGAGAGGCGGCAGCCGTCAGCGCGTCGTTCTCCGTCTGGATCCGAGTGAGCTCGGACTCCAGATCCTGTACACGCTGCTGCAGCCGTCGCATCTCGGCGAGGAGTCGCGGGTCGGAGCCGCCGACGTAACCGAGAAGCGCCTTTGCCATGATGGATGGTCCTCCACACTGAGTGACCGACCGATGCGGTTGGGTCGTGAGGGATTCGCACCCGGCATGCCTGGCACACGCTGGTGTTGCACTGCCGTTCGCCATGCCAAACAGCCAAGATGCGCGGAGCTTTCAGCGTCTCACCAAAAAGTTTGACGGTCAACACGATCACACCCCGTATTGGGGGGCGCACCCGCGGCGCGCGGCCGGTGGACGGCGGCGCTGCTGCTCCTGCGGGGCCCTCGGGGCGGGACGATCAGCTCTACCTCGGGAGCCTGCCACGCTGAGCCGTTCTTGGCAACCACCAGCCTGTTTCCGCTCCGGGCACCCCCGCGGAGCAGTCGCGCGCGGGGGCGAAAAGGGGTCCTGGGCGATGCCGGATCAGCGGATGGCGAAGCCGTCGTATCCGCCGCGCGGTGTGTCCCAGATCTCGGTGACACCGTCGACCCGGCCGGGCGTGTCGGCGCCCTGGAGCCAGTCGAGCAGCCCCTCGCAGCCCTCGCGGGGCCCCTCGGCGACCACTTGGACCCGTCCGTCGCCCAGATTGAGAGCAAAACCACTCAGGCCGCCGATCTCCAGCGCCCTGGCACGCGTGAACCAGCGGAAACCCACTCCCTGGACCCGTCCGCGCACCCAGGCCACCAGCCGTACTTCCTCACTCATGGCTGCAACCTAACCGCCGGATGTCCCGCGGGGCACACCCTGCCCCAGTGGCATGCGGTACCGTCCCGGTCCAATGACTCTCATCTGAAACTCACTCGATCGAGTGAGTTGGATCGGCCGGGGGGTATCCGCCGCAACCCGGCGTCGGCCGATCGCGAGAACGAGGAATGGGGCAGGGCATGGGACGCCATCGACGATCCGGCACGGGGAGCGCGGGGCCGGAGTCGTACGAACCCAGGGGTGCGGCGTCGTACCAGCGGCCGCAGGCGTACGCCGGGACCACCACCACCGCCCGCAGCGCGGACTATCTGTACGCCACCGACGACGAGCGCAGGGCCCTGGAGGCCGACTTCGCCGCCACGGTCGGTGCGAAGCAGCGCGGCCACCGGCGCGCCAGGAAGGCCGCCACCCCGGTGCGCACGGGTCTGCTGGGCGTCTCCGCCGCCGTCGCCCTCGGCACGGCGGCCGTGGCCACGGGCGCGGTGCCCGGCCTCCAGAACTACCGGATCGGCGGCACCAGCTCCGGCCCCGGTGAGACGGTGCAGGCGGTGGGCGCCCCCGGCAACGCGGCCAGCGAGCAGGGCGGTTCCACCGGCAGCGCGGACACCCCGAGCACCCCCGGTGCCCCGTCTGCGGGCAACCAGAAGACCACTACGCCGGCGGCTCCGGCCCCGTCCGCCCCGGCGTCGGCCCCGACCTCCCAGGCCCCGGCCCCGAAGCCGGCCCCGTCCGAGCCGGCCGCCGACCCCGCGCCCGACCCGAAGCCCAGCGAGTCGCAGACCAAGGCCCCGGCTCCCGCGCCGAAGGCGCCCGAGACCTCCGCGCCGGTCACCGTGTCGGCGCAGGCTGCCGCCGAGGCCGAGGTGCTGAAGCTGGTCAACGTGGAGCGGGCGAAGGTCGGTTGCACCCCGGTGGCGGCGAATTCGGCGCTCACGGAGCTGGCCGAGGCGTTCAGCGGCGACATGGCCGCGCGTGGCTTCTTCGACCACACCGACCCCGACGGCGCCACCCCGTGGGACCGCGCGGCGAAGGCCGCCGTGACGGGTCTCGGCGGCGAGAACATAGCCCGCGGCCAGTCCGACGCGGCAGCGGTGATGGAAGCCTGGATGAACAGCCCCGGCCACCGCGCCAACATCCTCAACTGCGACTTCAAGACCCTCGGCGTCGGCGTCCACCTGGCCCCCGGCGGCCCCTGGTGGACCCAGGACTTCGGCTACTGAGAAAGCCGCAGGTCAGACACCTAAGCACCGTCCTGGGCCGTCTCCGGGCCGTCACCTCCCGTTCCGCGTCAGCGAACATCCGGTCCACGGCGGCCCGAGTCCGGCTATCGCTCGACGGCATGAGGTGCGTGTACGTCCGCAGCGTGAAGCCAGGGTCGTGGTGGCTCTTGAGGTGACGTGCCAGCGCGAACGCCACTGCCTCAGGCAGGGGAACGTCTCGCTCCTTGCCGCCCTTGGGCGGAGCGAACACGGGTCGGCACAGCCGCAGTAGCTTGACCTGCCGGACGACGTGCAGCACGCCGCCGAGGAAGTCGACGTCCTCCCCGGCCAGACCGAAGATCTCCCCCTGTCGCAGGCCGCACCCGGCAGCCAGGTTGACCATTGCCCGATAGCGATCCGGCAGCTCGGCCCGGACGTTCTTGTGCACCTGTCACGCCGCGTCAAACCAAGGCTTGTTGGCAGCCCAGTGCTCGACCCACCCAGCGAATCCCGGCTCAGCCGTGGTGAACCCGAACTCGGCTCCGAACGGAGTGGCGCCTTCACCGGTGATCAACCAAACGTGTCCACGATGCGGGCCAGTGACGACGAGGTGCCAGTACATGCCGCACCCGTCCGTTCCGAGGACGATAGACCCATGATCGAAGACCCCGTCCATGATCATGTCAGTTTCGTCGGACGGCTCTGAGTCGTCCTCTTCCCACAGCCACTGTGAGGTAAGGGGGAAGGGCTGGCTCAGGTCACGTTCGGGCCGGTCATCCCCCCAGTCATCGGGCAGCTCTGCCAGGCCCACCAACCCGTGGTCCGGCGGCCCGGAGTACGAGCCGTCGGTGATCTCCGCAACGAAGGTCCGATATGGCTCCGGCAGAACTATGCGATGCTCCGCTTCGAAGGCACGCACCGCTTCCCAGCCCAGCGCGGACTGACCGCCATCGTCGACAGCGACGGCCGCACGAAGCACCGCGAGGTCATCAGGATCTGCCTGCTCAAGATTCATGCGGCCCATTGATACCAGCCAGCGGTGACAGCGGTTGAGCCCACCGGCGTAGCCGCCCGTTCCTGCGGGACTCAGCGGGGACTGACAGGAACGATGGCGGCGAGCGCGCTCGTCGATAGCTGACGCCGTTCGGGCCGTGGCGGGGCCGTCGGAGGGTGCTCAGCGACCACCAACGCTGACAACCACCGACAGCCAAGTCACAGGTCACAGCGTTGATCGGCTACACGGCCGCAGGTCAGAAGCCCGGCCCTTCCCTTCTTCGGCTACTGACCCGCACCGATAGGCACTAACCCCCGGTTAGTGCAACCTGGCGGTTAGCTTCCTGCTCGCCTACGCTGGGGGCATGAGCGGGAGCATTCAGGAGCGGGCGGGCGAGGAGTTCGACTTCGATGTGTTCGCCAGGGCCTGTCCCTCGCGCGGCACGCTGGAGCATGTCACCGGTCGCTGGGGCGGCCTGGCGCTGAGCGCGCTGTACGAGGGCTCGCTGCGGTTCAACGAGCTGCGCCGCCGGGTGGACGGGGTGAGCGAGAAGATGCTGTCCCAGACGCTCCAGGCCCTGGAGCGGGACGGCCTGCTGCACCGCGAGGCCCAGCCGGTCAACCCGCCCCGCGTGGACTACGAACTCACCCCGCTCGGCCGTCAGGTCGCCGAGCGGCTGCTCGCGCTCATCGACTGCGTGGAGGGCGCCATGGACGAGGTCCTCGCCGCCCGCGCCCGCTACGACGAGACGCGCGGCGCCCGCTGACACTTCGGGCAGAAGTAGCTGGACCTGTTCATCCAGGGACGCCGCAGCATCGGCGTACCGCAGCGGCGGCACGGCAGGCCCTCGCGGCCGTAGGCGTCCAGGGAGCGGTCGAAGTAACCGGACTCGCCGTTGACGTTGACGTAGAGGCTGTCGAAGCTGGTGCCGCCGACTTCGAGGGCCGCGTTCATCACGTCCCTTACGTGGCCGAGGAGTTCGGCGGTGACCGGGCGGGTGAAGGTGGCCGTGGGGCGTTCGTAGTGGACGCGGGAGCGCCACAGCGCCTCGTCCGCGTAGATGTTGCCGACTCCGCTGATCAGCGACTGGTCCAGCAGGGCGCGCTTGATGGTGGTCCGCTTGCGCCGCAGCGCCTGGTGGAACACCTCGTCGTCGAAGACCGGGTCCAGCGGATCGCGGGCGATGTGCGCGATCACGTCGGGCAGGCCCTCGGCGGTGTTGTCGTGCAGCGAGAGACCGCCGAAGGTGCGCTGGTCCACGAAGCGCAGCTCGGTGTCCAGCTCGTCGGCGAACCGGACCCGGACCCGCAGATGCTTCTCGTCCGGCGCCGCGTGCGGCTGCACGAGCAGCTGGCCACTCATGCCGAGGTGGGCGAGGACGGACTGCCCGGTGTCCTCGAGCGGCAGCCACAGATACTTGCCGCGTCGGCTGGGCGTGCCGAACCGGTGTCCCTTCAGCCGGTGCGCGAAGTCGTCGGCCCCCGCCAGGTGCCGTCGCACGGCACGCGGATGCAGCACCTCGGCCTCGGCGACGGTACGCCCGCCGACCCACCGCTCCAGCCCCCGCCGGACGACCTCGACCTCGGGCAACTCGGGCATCGACAACCCCCTGTGGGAAACCGTGTGGAAGAGCCGAGCGCCCGCCCCCGTCGGACGGGGGCGGGCGCTCGGTCGATATGTTCGGTCAGGCGGTGGCGGACGACGGTTCGTCGTCCTTGACGGCCTCGGCCTCGCCGGCCTCGTCGGCCGCCTTGGCCCGCTCGTCCGCGGCGGCCTTGATGGCCCGCCAGGCGGACTCGGCGGCCTGCTGCTCCGCCTCCTTCTTGCTGCGGCCGGTGCCGGTGCCGTACGAGACGCCCCCGACGCGGGCAGCAGCAGTGAAAGTCTTCTCGTGGTCAGGACCGGTCTCCGTGACCAGGTACTCGGGCACGCCGAGCCCCTCGATCGCGGTCAGCTCCTGGAGACTGGTCTTCCAGTCCAGGCCGGCTCCGAGGTTGGAGGACCTGTCGATCAGCGGGTCGAAGAGCCGGTGAACCAGCTCGGACGCCGCGTCGAGGCCCTGATCGAGATAGACCGCGCCGATCACCGCTTCCAGGGTGTCGGCGAGGATGGATGCCTTGTCCCGGCCGCCCGTGCCCTCTTCACCACGGCCGAGCCGGATGAAGGAACCCAGGTCGAGGCCACGGCCGACCTCCGCCAGCGCACGCGAGTTGACCACCGCGGCCCGCAACTTGGCCAGCTGGCCTTCGGGCAGGTCGGGGTGGATGCGGTACAGCGTGTCCGTGACGACGAGACCGAGCACGGAGTCCCCGAGGAACTCCAGCCGCTCGTTCGTCGGCAGACCGCCGTTCTCGTATGCGTAGGAACGGTGGGTCAGCGCACGCACCAGAAGGGCGGACTCGACGTGGTAGCCGAGCCGCCCTTCCAGAAGCGTGTGGGACGAGGCCATATTGTCCGCCGGGGCACTCGCACGTCGGCGAGAGCTGTTCATTCCGGCGTCTTCCGCCTTCTTGGCAGTGGACACAGCGCCTCTCACCAGCCCGCTCAGACTTCGAGGACCTGGCGCTTGTTGTAGGTGCCGCAAGACGGGCACGCAATGTGCTGCTGCTTGGGCTCGTGGCAGCGCTCGCACGCAACCAGGGTGGGGACCGCAGCCTTCCACTGCGACCGGCGGTGGCGCGTGTTGCTGCGCGACATCTTCCGCTTCGGAACAGCCACGGCTACTTCTCCTGCTTCTCGTCGGCACGTGCGGATCGAGGCACGTCGCCGCTCATCTCGTCCTTCTCGCCGTCCGACATGGTGTCGGCGAGTCCCTGCAATGCCGCCCAACGGATGTCGACGGCGTCGTGGTGGTGGTCCGGGTCGTCCGTGAGCCGCGCTCCGCATTCGGAGCACAGTCCCTGACAGTCGTCCTGGCACACCGGCTGCATCGGCAGTGCGAGCACCACCGCATCCCGCAGCAGAGGTTCGAGGTCGATCAGACCGTCCTCGATGTACTGCCTGTCCTCGTCGTCCTCGGCGTCGTCGCCCGGTTCCGCGCTCACGCGGCCACGGTCGTCGGCGTCAGGGTACGAGAACATTTCCTGGAAGGCCGCTTCGAGCTCCAGCCCGACCGGCTCCAGACACCTTACGCACTCCCCCTTGGCCTGTGCACGGGCGGTGCCTGTGACAAGCACCCCTTCCATGACCGACTCAAGGCGGAGGTCCAGCTCCAGCGGGGCGCCTTCCGGCACTCCCACGACGCCCTCGATACCGAGGTCCCGGGGGGCGTCGACCTCACGGGTCAGGCGCTGCAACGCACCAGGCCGCCGGCCCAGCTCGTGCGTGTCGATCACGAGAGGGTTGCGATGGTCGAGTCGTGCGTTGGAAGCCATTCCTGCTTTCGGTCCGGGCTAGAAGGGACGCCACCCGTTGGTGTTCCGGGCAGCGGTGATCGCGGGGATACACGCGACCGAACAGCCAGGATACTGGACCTTTCGCTCAGGGCCCAATCGGGTCCCCGCGCGACTGCGGCGACGGCTACAGCCCGCGGCCCTGCTCGTAGGCGCGCAGCTGCTCCGCGCTGATCATGCTGGTGTCGAAGAGGCTGGCCTCGTCCAGGGCGTAGTCCTGCTGGGGCTGCTGGGGCTGCTGCCGGCCCTGCGCCTGGTTCGGGTCGTAGCCGGGCTGCTGGGGGTCGTAGCCGTGGAAGGCGCCCTCGGCCTGCGGGGCGTAGCCGTTGGGGGCGGCGTAGGGGTCCTGCTGGTAGCCGTACGCCTCCTGCGGGGCGTAGCCGGGCTGCGGGGGGTAGGCCGCCGGGTAGGCGTCGGGCTGCTGATAGCCGTACGCCTCCTGTGGCTCGTACACCGGTTCCTGGGCCGGAGCCGGAGCCGGGGCGGGGGCCGGGGCGCGCTGGGCCGGAGCGGGCGGGGTGTCGGCGAGGGCGGCGAGGTCGGCCAGGTAGTCGGCGTCGCTGGAGTGCTGGAAGGTCGTGGTGTCGTCCGCGAGGGCGCTGAGGTCGTCGGTGGCGATCCGGCCGTGCAGCTTCTGCCGGCCGCGGTGGACGGCCTCCAGGGTCTTGGCGAGCACCGCCTCGAAGGCACCGAGCTTGACGTCGACGTAGGCGTCCGCGTCATGGCGCAGGGTCTCCGGGTCCTGGCTGCGCTCGGGAGCGTCCTCGTCCTCGTAGCCGTGCTCGTCCAGGCCGGGGCCGGTGCCGAGCAGCTTCTCCCGGCCGCGGCCGACCGAGCCGAGGGTCTTGGTGAGGACGACCTCGAAGTTGGCGAGCTTGGAGTCGACGTAGTCGTCGGCGTCGGCGCGGACCTGCTCGGCCTCGGCGCGGGCCTCGGCGAGGATGCGGTCCGCCTCGGCCTGCGAGTGGCGGGCGACCTCGGTGCCGGCGATCAGGCTGCCGCGCTCGACGTGCGCGGTCTCGATGATCCGCTCGGCCTCGGCGCGGGCCTGCTCGACCATCTGCTCGCGGCCGCCGATCAGCTCCTGCGCCTGTTCGAGGGAGCCGGGCAGTGCCTGGCGGACCTCTTCGAGCAGCGCGAGCAGTTCGGCGCGGTTGACCACGCAGGAGGCCGACATGGGCATGGACCGGGCACCGGAGACCGCGGAGACGATCTCGTCGAGCTTGTTCTGGACGTCCACCTGGCTCGCCACTCTCTACAGCTGTGTTGGAGACGGACGGGACGACTGTACGGCCATGGGGCGGCCGCCCGACACCGGGTGACGGGTTGTCACCTCCCCGTGGGGCTCAGTCCTTCCGGAGCCGGTCGCCGAGCGCCGCGAGCACCTGCGGCGGCACCAGATGGGAGACGTCGCCGCCCCAGGCCGCGACCTCCTTGACCAGGGAGGAGGAGAGGAAGCTGTAGGTGGGGTTGGTGGGCACGAACAGCGTCTCGACCCCGGTGAGGCCGTTGTTCATCTGGGCCATCTGGAGTTCGTAGTCGAAGTCGCTCACCGCGCGCAGGCCCTTGACGATGGCGGGGATGTCGCGCTGCTTGCAGAAGTCGACGAGGAGGCCGTGGTGGGCCTCGACACGCACGTTGGCGTACTCGGCGGTGACCTCGCGGATCAGGCCGATCCGCTCGTCGACGTCGAACAGGCCCTTCTTGGAGGTGTTGATCATCACCGCGACGAACACCTCGTCGTACAGGCGGGAGGCGCGGGCGATGATGTCGAGATGTCCGTTGGTGATCGGGTCGAACGATCCAGGACAGACGGCGCGGCGCACTTGAGATCCCTCGCTCTCGGGTCCGGTCATCGTGCGTCTTCGCACGTTGAGGCGGCGCGACCGTACCAAAACGTTCCCTCGCCGTAACGGCGGGACCGGATCGGCTCGAACCCCTCCGGCCAGTGGAATTCGCCGCCTCTGGTGCTGCGCTCCACGGTGACGAGCGCTTCGCCGGTCAGCCAGCCCCCGGCACGGAGTGTGAGGAGGATCTCCCGGAGATCGTCGTCGGAGACGGCGTACGGGGGGTCGAGGAAGACGAGGTCGTAGGGCTCGGCGGGGGGTGCGGTACGGATGACTTGCTCCGCTTTGCCCGTCCTGACCTCGGCGCCGGGGAGGCCCAGGCTGCGGACGTTGTCGCGGACGGTCCTCGCGGCGCGGGCGTCGGCCTCGACGAGGAGGGCGTGGCCCGCGCCCCGGGACAGGGCCTCCAGGCCGACGGCGCCGGAGCCCGCGTAGAGGTCGAGGACCCGTTCGCCGTTCAGGGGGGTGCCGAGGAGGGACTGCCAGGTGGAGAAGAGGGCTTCGCGTGCGCGGTCGGAGGTTGGCCGGGTTCCTGTGCCGGGCGGCACCGAGAGGCGCCGTCCGCCTGCCGTGCCGGCGATCACGCGGGTCATGTGAGGGTCCTTCTTCTGCGGGTGCGTTCTTTTATTTTCGCAGGTGGTGGGGGGCTTGTGGTGCGTTGGCGGGTGCGGGGCCGTCGTGGTTGATCGCGCAGTTCCCCGCGCCCCTGCAGGGAAGGACGCTTCAGCCCTTTTCCAGGTACTGCTCTCTTTCCTCGTCCAAGAGGGCTTCCAGGGCTGTGCGTAGGCCCGGTAGGTGCTCCAGGTCCGGGTCCGCTGCCACCACCGCTGCCGCTTCCTCTCTCGCCTCGGCGATGATCTCCTCGTCCTCGATGACCTCCAGGACGCGGAGGCTGGTGCGGGCGCCGGACTGGGCCTGGCCGAGGACGTCGCCCTCGCGGCGCTGTTCGAGGTCGATGCGGGAGAGCTCGAAGCCGTCGAGGGTGGAGGCGACCGCGTTCAGGCGCTGGCGGGCGGGGCTCGCCTCGGGCATCTCGCTGACCAGCAGACAGAGACCGGGGGCCGAGCCACGGCCGACGCGGCCGCGCAGCTGGTGGAGCTGGGAGACGCCGAAGCGGTCGGCGTCCATGATGACCATCGCGGTGGCGTTGGGGACGTTGACGCCGACCTCGATGACGGTGGTGGCGACGAGTACGTCCGTCTCGCCGGCGGCGAAGCGGCGCATCACGGCGTCCTTGTCGTCGGGGTGCATCCTGCCGTGCAGCACCTCGACCTTGAGGCCCTGGAGCGGGCCCCGGCTCAGCTGGTCGGCGATGTCGAGGACGGCCAGCGGCGGGCGTTTGTCGCCCTCGGCGGCCTTCTTCTCGGCGGCGCTCTCGTCCTCGTCGCCGATGCGCGGGCAGACGACGTACGCCTGGTGGCCGCCCTCGACCTCCTCTCGGACGCGTTCCCAGGCGCGGGCGAGGAAGTGGGGCTTGTCGGCGGCCGGGACGACATGGGTGGCGATCGGGGAGCGGCCGGCCGGGAGCTGGTCCAGGACCGAGGTCTCCAGGTCGCCGAAGACCGTCATCGCCACCGTGCGCGGGATCGGGGTGGCCGTCATGACGAGCAGGTGCGGGGGCTGTTTGCCCTTGCCGCGCAGGGCGTCGCGCTGCTCGACTCCGAAGCGGTGCTGTTCGTCCACGACGACCAGGCCGAGGTCGTGGAACTGGACCTTGTCCTCGATGAGGGCGTGGGTGCCGATGACGATCCCCGCCTCACCGGTGACGATGTCGAGCAGGGCCTGCCGGCGGGCGGCGGCCCCCATGGACCCGGTCAGCAGCACGACCTTGGTCCCGTGCTCGGACCCGCCCAGCATGCCCCCCTCGGCCAGCTCCCCCATCATCTCGGTGATCGACCGGTGATGCTGCTGGGCGAGCACCTCGGTCGGCGCGAGCATGGCCGCCTGTCCCCCGGCGTCGACGACGGCGAGCATGGCGCGCAGCGCGACCAGTGTCTTGCCCGATCCCACTTCCCCCTGGAGCAGGCGGTGCATCGGGTGGTCGGTGGCGAGGTCGTCGAAGATTTCGCGGGAGACCGTGCGCTGGCCGTCGGTGAGGGTGAAGGGGAGGCGGGCGTCGAAGGTGGTGAGGAGGCCGTCGGTGAGGGGACGGCGGGGGACGGCGGGGAGCTGGGTGTCGGCGTAGCGGCGGCGGGCCAGCGCCACTTGGAGGACGAACGCCTCGTCCCACTTGAGGCGGGCGCGGGCGTCGGCGATGTCGGCCTTGGTGCCGGGGCGGTGGATCTTGACCAGGGCCTCGGGCAGCTCGACCAGGCCGCGGCCCTCGCGCAGCGACTCGGGCAGCGGGTCGACGGCCTCCTGGACGCTGGGCAGTACGGTCTGCACCGCCTTGCCGATCTTCCAGGACTCCAGCTTGGCGGTGGCGGGGTAGATCGGGATGAGGGAGCCCGCCCAGCTCTCCACGGCCTCGTCGCCGTCCTCGGCGTCCTTGTCCAGCAATTCGTACGCCGGGTGCGCGAGTTGGAGGCGATGGTTGAAGACGGAGACCTTGCCGGAGAACATCGCGCGGGTGCCCGGCAGCAGTTCCTTGTGGGGCTTGTGCACGCCGTTGCCGAAGAAGACCAGCTGGAGGCGGCCGCTGCCGTCGGTGATGGTGACCTCGAGCCGCTGGCCCTTGCCGCGCGGGGCGCGGGAGGAGGCGAAGGTGTGCAGCCGGGCGTCGGCGACCTGGGCGACCACGGTGGCGTGCTCGTCCATGGGGAGGTCGGCGAGGTGGGTGAGCTGGCCACGCTCCTCGTATCTGCGGGGGTAGTGGTGCAGGAGGTCGCCGACGGTGTGCAGGCCGAGGTTCTCGGCCATCACCTTCGCGGTGGCGGGACCGAGCACCTTCTTCAGGGGTTCTCGCAGTGCGGGCACGAGATCCATTGCACACCACGGCACCGACATCGCCGTACAGGTGACTCCGCACGATCCCGGGCAGATCCCCGAAATCCCTGGTCAGCTCGGGCCTTCGGGCCTAGGATGACGCGCTCCGGCCATCCCCCGCGGTCACCGCCCCCACGGCACGGAACCGCCCGACCCCGCGCCGCGCGAAGCTCCCCCCACCGGCGCCGTGACGATGGACTCCCAGACCTCCCAGTCATCCCCGGCTTCTCAGCCCTCCCAGCCGCCTCACACCTTCCAGGTCGACCTGCGTGGTCTGGTGGACCTGCTCTCCCAGCATCTGTACTCCAGCCCCAAGGTCTACCTGCGCGAGCTGCTCCAGAACGCCGTGGACGCCGTCACCGCCCGGCGGGCCGAGGAGCCCGGCGCCCCGGCGCGGGTGCGGCTGTACCCGGACGGGCGGGGCGGGCTGCGGGTGGAGGACAGCGGCATCGGGCTCACCGAGTCGGACGTGCACAGCCTGCTGGCGACCATCGGCCGCAGCTCCAAGCGGGCGGAGGGCCTTGAGGAGACCCGCTCCGGGTTCCTCGGCCGGTTCGGCATCGGCCTGCTGGCCTGCTTCGTGGTCGCCGAGCGCATCCGCGTGGTCAGCCGCAGCGCCCGTACACCCGGTGCGCCGCCGGTGGAGTGGACGGCCGCCGACAACGGCTCGTACACCGTGCGCACGCTGCCGGATTCGGCGCGGCCGGAGCCGGGCACGACCGTGCATCTGGTGGCGCGGGCGGGTGCGGGCGAGTGGCTGGCGCCGGCGCGGGTGCGCTCGCTGGCGCGGGACTTCGGCGCGCTGCTGCCGTACGACGTGCGGGTGGACGACGAGCCGGTCACGGATCTCCCGGCGCCCTGGGACCGCCCCTGGCCCAGCCCGGCGGAGCGGCGGGCGGCGCTGGAGGCGCACTGCCGGGAGCTGTTCGGCTTCACCCCGCTGGACTCGATCACGCTGGACGTGCCGCTGGCCGGGGTGCGCGGGGTGGCGTACGTACTCCCCGCGGCGGTGAGCCCGGCGCAGCGGGCCACGCACCGGGTGCATCTGAAGGGCATGCTGCTCACCGAGCGGGCCGAACAGCTGCTGCCCGACTGGGCGTTCTTCGTGCGCTGTGTGCTGGACACGGACACGCTGCGGCCGACGGCGTCGCGCGAGGCGCTGTACGAGGACGAGACGCTGGCCGCCGTCCGCGAGGCGCTGGGCGAGCGGGTGCGGGACTGGCTGACGGGGCTCGCGGCGGGCGACCCGGAGCGGCTGGCGGCGTTCCTGGCCGTGCACCATCTCGGGGTGCGGGCGCTGGCCCGGCACGATCGCGAGATGCTGCGGGTCATGCTGCCGTGGCTGCCGTTCGAGACCAGTGACGGGCAGCTGTCGCTGGAGGAGTTCGCGCGGCGGCACCCGGTGGTGCACTTCATCCGGAGCGTCGAGGAGTTCCGGCAGGTCGCGCCGATCGCCGCCGCGCAGGGCGTCGGGGTGGTCAACGGGGGTTACACCTACGACACCGAGCTGGTGGAGGCGCTGCCGTCGGTGCGGCCGGGCGCGGTGGTCGCGGAGCTGGACGCGGACACGGTGACGGCGCATCTGGACGCGGTGGACCCGGCGGCGGAGCTGGCACTGTCCGGCTTCCTGACGGCCGCGCGCGCCCGGCTCGATCCGCTGGGCTGCGACGTGGTGCTGCGGGCCTTCCATCCGGTGTCGGTGCCCGCGCTGCATCTGGACGACCGGTCGGCGCGGCACGAGCAGGCTCGGGCGGACGCGGAGGAGCGGGCGGACGAGCTGTGGGCGGGCATCCTGGGCTCGCTGCGCGGTACCGCCCCGCGCGCCCGGCTGGTGCTGAACCATCTCAACCCGCTGGTGCGGCGGGTGGGTTCACTGACCGACCCGGAGCTGACCGGCACGGCGGCCGAGGCGCTGTACGGGCAGGCGCTGCTGCTGGCGCGCCGCTCGCTGCGGCCGGCCGATTCGGCGTTGGTGAACCGGGCGTTCGCCGGGCTGCTTCAGTGGGCGACGCTCGGGGAGGGCGAGGGGCGATGAGCGGGATCACGGACTTCGAGGCGCTGCGGCGGGCGCTGGCGGAGAACTCGGAGCGGCCGGAGGGTCCGGCGCGCAACGCGCGTGCGGAGGAACTCCTCACCGAGGCCGAGAAGCTGGACATCCCGCTCGCGGTGATCGAGGCGCTCGGCCATCAGGTGCGGGTCTACAACTACAGCTCGGAGAAGGACCGGGTGTTCGTGCCGTTCGCGCGGCTGCTGCGGATGTGGGACGAGCGGCCGGAGGACTTCGACGGGTACGAGGCGCACGCGCTGCACTGGACGTTCAAGTGGATGACGGCGGGCATGCTGGGCCGGCCGCACGTCCCGCTCGCGTCGGTGGAGAACTGGCTCGGCGAGATGGAGCGCCGCTACCGGGTCGCCGGGTACTCCGAACGGGCCGTGCGCGCCGCCGAGTTCAGTATCGCCTCGCACATCGGGGACCGGGCGCGGGCCGAGCGGGCGTATACGGCGTGGCTGGCCGCCGACCGTGACGACATGGCCGACTGCCACGCCTGTGAGCTGCACGGCCAGGGCGGCTGGCAGGTGGAGTCGGGCCGGGACGCGGAGGGTCTTGAGCTGTGGCGGCCGGTGGTGGAGGGCGAGTTCGCCTGTGCGCACGAGCCGCACGGGGTGCTGGCCCGCTCGCTGGCGCCGCTGCTGCGGCTGGGCCGGGTGGAGGAGGCGCGCGCCCGTCATCTGCGGGGGCTGAGGCTGGTGCGGCCGATGGAGAGCATGCGGGACGCCTACGCCGACCATGTGGAGTTCTGCGCGCTGACCGGGAACGAGGCACGGGGTCTGGAGCTGCTGGCGGAGCGGCCCGCGTACTTCACGGACACGGGGCATCCGCGCAGCCTGCTGGAGTTCCTGGCCGTGGTGGCCCTGCTGATGGACCGGCTGACCAGGCTCGGTCAGGGCGCCCGGCAGGTGCCGGGTCCGACCGGGCGGACGTGGACGGCGCGGGAGCTGGCCGCGTACGCGCGCACGGAGGCGCTGGAGCTGGCCGCGCGGTTCGACGAGCGCAACGGCACCTCGTACATCGGTGACCGGACCCGCGCCCGCATGGCGGCGGAGCCGCTGGTGGAGCGCCTGCCGCTGGGCGTGCGGACGGCCCCGGCACCGCCCCCTGTGGCCGAGGAGGGCCCCGAGGAGTCGGGGGTGCCCGAGCTGCTGGCGCGGGCGCGGCGGCTCTCGGAGACACTCCAGCCGGACGCCCCGCAGGCGTGGGCGGCCCTCGCGCGGGCCGCCGACGGCGCCGGACTCGACGCACGCGCGCGTGCCGAGCTGGCCGACAACGAGGCGATGTCCCTGGGCCCGGACGGCATCCCCGTCTTCGAGGAGGCGGCCGCCCTGTACGCGGAGGCGGACGACCCCGGCGAGGCGCTGGCGGCCCGCGCGCGCGGAGCGTACGTACGCGCCCTGACCGGCGAGACGGACGCGGCACTGAAGACGGTCGACGCCCTGTACGACGAGGTGCTCGCGCTGTACGCGGAGGAGGCGACCGGTCCCCGGCAGACGGCGGGAGTACTGATCAGCCGGGCCCGTGTGCTCATGCGGCGGGCCCACGAGGGTGCCCCGGCCGAGGAGGCGGAGCGGGCCGCGCGGGAGGTGCTGGCGTTCGTCGGCGGCCGTACCGGGGACGACGTACGGCTGGTGGCGCGCGGGGCCGAGGCGCGGGCCATGCTGGCCGAGCTGGCCGAACTGGGCGGGGACCTGTCCCGCGCGGCCGACCTGTTCCGGCGGGCCGCGGCCGAGTACACGGGCGCGGGGCTGCCCTGGTTCGCCGTGGAGTACGAGGCGCGCGTGGGGGCGCTGTCCCAGCACCTCGGGGAACCGGCCGAGGCCGAGCGGGCGCTGCGGTCGGCGCTGGAGCACGGCGGGGCGTACCTGGAGCCGGCCGGGCGGGCCCAGCTGCACCTTCAGCTGGCCGAGCTGATCGGGGCGCGGGGCGGCACCGAGGAGGCGGCCGGGCACGCGCTCCAGGCCGCGCACTGGGCGGACGAGGCGGGCGAGAGCGGCACCTTCGGCGCCTGGGCCCGGCATCTGCTGGGCGGGCTGCTGCTGCGCCAGGGGCGCTGGACGGAGGCGGCCGAGGTGCTGGAGTCGGCGCTCGCCGAGCTGTCGGCCGAGGTCCACGGGGACGGCGCGCTGGTGCAGACCCGCTGGTGGCTCGGGGACTGTCTGAGCGAGCTGGGTGAGCACCGGGCGGCGGCCGAGCACCGGCTGCTGGCGGCCGGCATCGCCGAGCACTGGCCGGAGCAGCAGGACCACGCGACGCTGGCGCACCTGGCCGGCGAGTCCCTGGCCGAGGCAGAACTCCCGGCGGAGGCGGACCGCGCCTATGTGCGGGCGGGCGAGCTGTGGGAGGCGCTGGGCAACCCGTACTTCACCGTGCGCGCGCTGCGGGCCCGCGCCTGGCTGGCACCCCGGCTGGAGGCGGGGGCGCCGGGCGCGCGGGCGCTGATGGCGCGGGCGGTGGAGGTGTGCGGGGAGGCGCTGGCGGAGGCGGACGACCCGCTGGAGCGGGCCCGGCTGACCACGGAACTCGCGCACACGCACCGCCAGTTCGGCGAACTGCTGGCCACCGTGGCAAAGGAGCCCGGCGGGGAGGCGGTGGCGGAGATGGAGCGGTCGGCCGCGCTGTTCGCCACGCTCGGCGCGGACGGTCTGCACGGCCGCACCGGCGCCGAACTGGCCGCCGCCGCGCTGGAGAGCGGGCTGGGCCGGACGGCCGAGGCGCGGGCACGCGCGCGTGCCGTGCTCGCCGCCTACGAGGGCGCCGACGACTCGGACGACACCGTCCGCGTCCGGCGTGAGGCGGCGGCCCGCCTGCTGGACGAGGACGGAAACGGGGACGGGGACGGCTGAGTCCGGCCGCTCACTCCACGCCGATGAGCAGCAGTGAACCCTGTCGGCCGCCCCGGTAGACCACGGTGTCGACGGCGAGGTAGGACTCGCGGACGCGGGCTTCGAGGCGGTCGGCGACCGTCTCGGGGGCCTCGTCGCCGACGACCAGGGTGACCAGTTCGCCGCCCGCCTGGAGCATGCGGTCGAGCACGGTCTCGGCGGTGCCGGTGAGATCCGGGCCGATCACGGCCACGTCGCCGTCGATCAGCCCCAGCACGTCCCCGGCCTGGCAGATCCCGGCCGTCGTCCACGACTGGCGCTCGGCGACGAGGACCTCGGCGTACCGGGTGGCGCCCGCCGCCGAGGTCATCTGGACCACGTCCTCGTCGAAGCGCCGCTCCGGCGCATGCACGGCGAGAGCGGCGATGCCCTGGACCGCCGAGCGGGTCGGGATCAGCGCGACCCGGACGCCCTCGGCGCGGGCCTGCTCGGCGGCCACCGCTGCCGTGTGGCGCAGTTCGGCGTCGTTGGGTAGCAGGACGACCTCGCGGGCGTGCGCGCGCCTGAGTGCCTGGGCCAGCTCCCCGCTGGCGGGCGGCTCACCGGGGCGGGCGAGGACGGTGGTGGCGCCCGCCTCGGCGTACAGCCCGGCCAGCCCCTCGCCGGGCACCACGGCGACGACGGCCCGCTGCGCCCGCTCGCGCGGCGGCCGTTCCCCGCCCGTGTGGACGTCATCGGCGGCGAAGTGGGTGATCCGGACGCGGTACGGCCGCCCGGCCTCGATGCCCGCCTCCACGGCGGCTCCGGCGTCGTCGACGTGCACATGGACGTTCCACAGCCCGTCGCCGCCCACCACGACGAGGGAGTCACCGAGGGCGTCGAGCCGTTCCCGGAGCCGGGCCACGGCCGTGTCGTCGGCCTCCAGCAGGTAGATCACCTCGTAGGCGGGGCCGCCCTCCCCGGCGTGCTCGGGGGTCTCGGCGCAGGTGCGGGCGTCGGTCTCGGCGGACCCGGCGTAGGTCTCCTCCGGCACCGCCTCTCCCGTGAGCGCCTCCACCAGTGCCGCCAGCACCGTCACCAGGCCGCGTCCGCCCGCGTCCACGACTCCGGCGCGGCCGAGCACGGCCAGCTGCCTCGGGGTGGCGGCCAGAGCGGCCCGTGCTCCCTCGTAGGCGGCCAGCGCGACCGTCCCGCAGTCGCCCTCGGCTCCGTCGGCCGCGTCGGCGGCGGCCGAGGCGACGGTCAGCACCGTGCCCTCGACGGGGTGGGCGACGGCCTCGCGGGCGGCGTCGGCGGCCCGGCGCAGGGCCAGGCGCAGGCCGTTGCCGTCGGTGTGAAGCGCGTCACCCGTCTCGCGGGCGGCGAGCACCTGGGCCATGCCGCGCAGCAGCTGGGCGAGGATCGTGCCGGAGTTGCCGCGGGCGCCGATCAGCGCGCCGTGGGCCATCGCGCGCAGGGCGTCGGCGAGAGAGGGTCCCTGGGCTACCTGGGCTCCCCGGGCCGCCCCGGCCGCGCCGCCCGTCTCGTACCCGGCGAACACCGCCTCCACGGCGGCAGCGGCCGACTCCACGGTCAGATAGAGGTTGGTGCCGGTGTCCCCGTCGGCGACCGGATAGACGTTGATCGCGTCGATCTCCTCGCGCGCGAGACCCAGCGCCCGCAGCGCCAGACCGCACCAGGAGCGCACCGCGAGAGCATCGAGGAATGTCTGCGGCACCTGCGCCACCTGCGCCTCCCTGTGGCTGGACGTGGGACGCAGCGTAGACCGTGGGACGGTGTCCACCGCAGGAGGGCCGGGCACGGGGTGCCGGGCCGCCATGGTAGTTTCGTTGTACCGAAGCAGTCGTTGTATGCTGCTCCGGTTGCCCGATCCCGATCGGGCCATTCCCCCTGGCACCGCCACTCAAGATCTCAGATCTCCTGATCTGGATCCCGGCATGCCGGGATCCACCGTAAGTGCATCTGAAGTCTTTGGAGTGACCCGTGGCTGCCAACTGCGACGTCTGCGGCAAGGGGCCGGGCTTCGGCAACAACATCTCGCACTCGCACCGCCGTACGCCCCGTCGCTGGAACCCGAACATCCAGCGCGTCCGTACCGTGGTCGGCGGGACGCCGAAGCGCGTGAACGCTTGCACCTCGTGCATCAAGGCCGGCAAGGTCTCGCGCTGACGCACAGCTAAGCGCGCGGCCACTGTCGGTTGCTGTGAAGAGCCGGTCCACCTTCGGGTGGGCCGGCTCTTCGCGTTGCCCGTTGAGCGTCAGAAGCGCCAGCCGTGGTCCACGGGCCCGATCCCGGCGCCGAGTGCGAAGCCGTGGGCGATCGCCCCGGTGACGTACTCCTTGGCCGCCGTGACGGCCTCCGGTACGGCGAGACCCTTCGCCAGCTCCGAGGCGATGGCGGAGGCGAGGGTGCAGCCAGTGCCGTGGGTGTGCCGGTTGTCGTGGCGCGGTGCGCGCAGCCGGAACTCGCGGTCGCCGTCCGTGAGCAGATCCACGGCCTCACCCGTGAGATGACCGCCCTTGATCAGCACCCACTCGGGCCCGTAGGCCAGTACGGCCTCGGCCGCCGGGCGCAGATCGGCCTCCGAAGTGACCCGGAATCCTGTGAGTTGGGCCACTTCGTCCAGGTTCGGGGTGGCCACGGTCGCCACCGGGAGCAGCCGGGTGCGCACCGAGTCCAGGGCGGAGGCGGCGAGCAGGGGGTCGCCGTGCTTGGAGACGCCCACCGGGTCCACCACCACGGGCGCGTCCGTGCCGGAGATCAACTCCGCGACCGCCTCGACCAGTTCCGCCGAGGCCAGCATCCCGGTCTTCACGGCCTGTACGCCGATGTCGTCCACCACGCTGCGGTACTGCGCCCGCACCGCCTCCACCGGCAGTTCCCAGGCGCCCTGCACGCCGAGGGAGTTCTGCGCGGTCACGGCGGTGATCACGCTCATCCCGTGCACGCCCAGCGCCAGCATCGTCTTCAGGTCGGCCTGGATGCCCGCTCCGCCGCCGGAGTCCGAGCCGGCCACCGTGAGGACGCGCGGCGGCGCCTGCCCGGCGGGCCTCACTCCGGGTCCCCGAAGTGGTCCCAGCCGCCCGTGGCGGTCCAGGGCGCCCCGTCCACGGTCACCTGGGGCAGCGCCGAGGGGTTGAGGACCTCGCCGATGACCTTCCAGCGGGCCGGCAGTTTGGTGTCGGGCGGGAAGGTGGCCACGATCGCGTGGTCCTCTCCCCCGGTCAGCACCCACTGGATCGGGTCCACCCCGACCGCCTGCCCGATGTCGTTCATCTGGGTGGGGATGTCGATCGCGCCGGAGCGGATGTCGATCCGGACCTTGCTGGCCTCCGCGATGTGCCCGAGGTCGGCGATCAGTCCGTCGCTGACGTCGCACATCGCGGTCGCGCCGAGCCCGGCGGCCGCCGGACCCGCGTGGTACGGCGGCTCGGGGCGGCGGTGGGCCTCCACGAAGGCGCGCGGCGAGCGGAAGCCCCGCGACAGCACCGCGTACCCGGCGGCGGACCAGCCCAGCCAGCCCGTGACGGCCACCAGATCGCCGGGCTGCGCGCCCGCGCGGGTCACCGGCTCCTGGTTGCGCAGGTCGCCGAGCGCGGTGATCGACACCATGATCGTGTCGCCGCGCACGACGTCCCCGCCGACCACGGAGGCGCCCGCGACCTGGCATTCGTCGCGCAGGCCGTCCATCAGCTCGGTCGGCCAGGTCACCGGGAGTTCGGCCGGGACGACCAGGCCGAGCAGCAGCGCGGTGGGCACGGCGCCCATCGCGGCGATGTCCGCCAGGTTCTGGGCGGCGGCCTTGCGGCCCACGTCGTACGCCGTGGACCAGTCGCGGCGGAAGTGCCGGCCCTCCAGCAGGATGTCGGTGCTCGCCACCACCCGGCGGTCCGGGGCGGCGACCACGGCGGCGTCGTCACCGGGGCCGACCCGGACCGCCGGGGTGGTGGTGAGACGGGAGGTCAGCTCCCGGATGAGCCCGAACTCACCAAGCTCACCCACTGTGCCCTTCATGGCCTCAAGCCCCTTCTGTGCCTGTCCCGTGCCCGGTCGCGCGTCATCAGTGTCCCCGATACGGTCGAGGTGACCGTCAACTTCCGTCGTGCCCGCACCCCGGCGCGCGTGCGCCGTTCCCCAGGGTCTCCCCCAGGAGAGCGGCGACGCGATACCGTGGCGTTCCTCTTCCCCACATGATCCTCGTGGCCGCCCTGGAGGTTCCGTGGTACAGGCGTACATCCTGATCCAGACCGAGGTCGGCAAGGCGTCGACCGTCGCCGAGACGATCGGCAAGATCCCTGGTGTGATCCAGGCCGAGGACGTGACGGGACCCTATGACGTCATCGTGCGCGCCCAGGCCGACACCGTCGACGAACTGGGTCGCATGGTGGTTGCCAAGGTCCAGCAAGTGGACGGCATCACACGCACCCTGACCTGCCCGGTCGTGCATCTGTAGCCCCCGTCTACCCTTGGCCGGTGAACTTCTTCCGTCACCGGCCCCTCGGCCTGCTCGCGCCCGCGCTGCTGATCGCGGTCGCGGGCTGTTCCACGGCGGACGACGGCACCACGGTCGCGGCTCCCCGCCCCGACGCGCGGACCGCCCCCCTGTGCCGGCGTCTGGACGAGGCGCTGCCCGAGAAGGTGGACGGCCGGCACCGCGACGACCCCCGGCCCGCTTCCGCCTACACGGCGGGCTGGTCGGGCCCGGCGATCATACTGCGCTGCGGGGTGGTCCGGCCGCCGAAGATGGTCGACCCCAAGGTCGCCCAGGGCCACGACCCCGACGCGATCGCCGGCGGGGTCGACGGCGTGGACTGGCTGATGGAGAAGCGGGACGACGGCTCCTGGCGCTTCACCACCGCGAGCCGCCGCGCCTACGTGGAGGTGACGCTGCCCGAGGAGTCGTCCGGCCCGGACGACTCGACGGCGGTGCTGGTCGACCTGGCCCCGGCCGTGAAGAAGGCGATCCCCGAGGGGATCGCCTCCATGCGGTGATGACTTGAGGGCTCAGCGAAGTCCGGTCGGGCGGCGCAGGGCCGCCTGGACCAGGCGGTCCACCAGCTCCGCGTAGCCGATGCCGGACGCCTCCCACATCTTGGGGTACATCGAGATGGGGGTGAAGCCGGGCAGCGTGTTGATCTCGTTGATGACGAACTCGCCGTCGTCGGTGAGGAAGAAGTCCGCGCGGACCAGACCCTCGCAGGACGCCGCCTCGAACGCCTCGACCGCGAGCCGCTGGATCTCGGCGGTCTGCTCGTCGGTGAGCGGGGCCGGGACGACACCGGGCGTGGAGTCGATGTACTTGGCGTCGAAGTCGTAGTACGCGTGCGCGCTGGGCGGCGGGATCTCGGCCGGTACGGAGGCTCGCGGGCCGTCCTCGAACTCCAGGACACCGCACTCGATCTCGCGGCCGGACAGCGCGGCCTCCACGATGATCTTCGGGTCGTGGCGCTGGGCCTCGGCGATCGCCTCGTCAAGCCCGGCCAGGCCGTCGACCTTGGTGATGCCGATGGAGGAGCCGGCGCGGGCGGGCTTCACGAACAGCGGCCAGCCGTGCTCACCGGCGAAGTCCACGATCCGCTTGCGGGCGGCGGACTCGTCCCGCTGCCACTCGCGGGGCCGGATCACCACGTACGGGCCGACCTTGAGCCCGAAGGAGGTGAACACCCGCTTCATGTAGTCCTTGTCCTGGCCGACGGCCGAGGCGAGCACGCCCGAGCCGACGTAGGGCACACCGGACAGTTCCAGCAGACCCTGGAGGGTGCCGTCCTCGCCGAAGGGGCCGTGCAGCACCGGGAAGACGACGTCGACCTCACCGAGCGCCTTGGGCACCGCGCCGGGCTCGCTGTAGACGACCTCGCGGTTGGCCGGGTCGACCGGGAGCACCACTCCGCCCTCGGTGGACTCCGCCACGTCGAGGACCTCCGGGGTGCGGCGGTCGGTGATGGCCATCCGCTCCGGCTCGTCGGCCGTCAGCACCCAGCGGCCGTCACGGGTGATGCCGATCGGCAGGACGTCGTACTTGGTCCGGTCGATGGCGCCCAGGACGGCACCCGCGGTGACCGTGGAGATCCCGTGTTCGGAGGAGCGGCCGCCGAACACGACGGCCACACGCGGCTTGCGGGGCTGAGCTTCAGGGCTCTGGGGGAGGTTCTCGGTGCTCATATCGCGTTGAGAGTACCCGTTGGTAGGGCCCCCGGACAGCGTCGACCCGGCGCCTTCGCTCAGCGTCGCTCGGGCTTCGCGCTGCGCGACATCAGCTCCTTGAGGGCGACCACGGGCGGCTTGGCGTCGTGGACGATGCCGACGACCGTCTCGGTGATCGGCATGTCGACGCCGTGCCTGCGGGCCAGATCCAGCACGGACTCGCTGGACTTGACGCCCTCGGCGGTCTGCTCGGTGACCGCGATGGTCTCCTGGAGCGTCATGCCCTTGCCGAGGTTGGTGCCGAAGGTGTGGTTGCGGGACAGCGGCGAGGAGCAGGTCGCCACCAGGTCCCCGAGTCCGGCGAGGCCGGAGAAGGTCAGCGGGTCGGCGCCCAGGGCCATGCCGAGCCGGGTGGTCTCGGCGAGGCCGCGCGTGATGAGCGAACCCTTGGCGTTGTCGCCGAGGCCCATGCCGTCCGCGATGCCGACGGCGAGCCCGATGACGTTCTTGACCGCGCCGCCCAGTTCGCAGCCGATCACGTCGGTGTTGGTGTACGGCCGGAAGTACGGGGTGTGGCAGGCCGCCTGGAGCCGCCGGGCGACCGCCTCGTCGGTGCAGGCGACCACGGCGGCGGCGGGCATCCGGGCGGCGATCTCCCGGGCCAGGTTGGGCCCGGTGACCACGGCGATGCGGTCGGGGCCGACCTTGGCGACGTCCTCGATGACCTCGCTCATCCGCATGGCGGAGCCGAGTTCGACGCCCTTCATCAGGGAGACGAGCACGGTGTGCGGGGCGAGCAGCGGGGCCCAGTCGGCGAGGTTGGCGCGCAGCGTCTGGGAGGGGATCGCCAGGACGAGGAAGTCGGCGTCCCGCAGGGCCTCGGCGGCGTCGGAGGTGGCGCGCACACCCGCGGGGAGTTCGACGCCGGGCAGGTAGCCGGGGTTGGTCCGCGTGGAGTTGACCGCTTCGGCCACTTCGGCGCGACGGGCCCACAGGGTGACCTCGCAGCCCGCGTCGGCGAGGACCACGGCGAACGCGGTGCCCCAGGAGCCGGTGCCCATGACGGCGACCCGGACAGGCGTGCTCACTTGCCGCTTCCCCCTTCGGTGGCGGTGGACGTGGCCTCGGCGGCGGGCGTGGCCTCGGCGGCGGGCGCGGGCACGGTGTCCTGGCCCTTGCCGGACTGGGCGCGGGTACGGCGGCGCTGCTCGATCCGCTCACGGCGCGGGTCGTAGGGCACGGCGGGCGCCTTCTCGCCGCGGATCTCCTCCAGCTGGCGGGTGACGGACGCCATGATGACCGCGCTGGCCTCCCTGAGGACTTCGGCGGTCATCTCCTTGCCGTAGAACCGGGAGAGGTCCACCGGCGGGCCGGCGAGGACGTGGTGGGTCTTGCGCGGGAAGAGGTGGGGCTTCTTCGCGTAGGGCGGCAGGAGTTCGTTGCAGCCCCACTGGGCGACCGGGACGACCGGGCACCTGGTCTCCAGGGCCACGCGGGCGGCACCGGTCTTGGCGGTCATGGGCCAGCCGTCGGGGTCGCGGGTCAGGGTGCCCTCGGGGTAGAAGGCGACGCACTCGCCGCGCTCCACCGCCTCGATCGCGGCACGGAAAGCGCTGAGCGCGTCGGTGCTCTCGCGGTAGACGGGGATCTGTCCGGTACCGCGCATCGCGGCGCCGACGAATCCCTTCTTGAAAAGGCCGCTCTTCGCCAGGAATCGCGGAACGCGTCCGGTGTTGTACTGATAGTGCGCGTACGCGAAGGGGTCCACGTGGGAATTGTGGTTCACCGCGGTGATAAATCCGCCGTCGGCCGGAATGTGCTCCATTCCTCGCCAGTCCCGCTTGATCAGAACCGCCAGCGGCGGTTTGCAGATCACCGCGGCCAAGCGGTACCAGAAGCCGATTCTGCGGCGGGACACGCGGACACCTTCCTCCATGGCCTCTGAGGGCCGTCACCTCGGCCGGGGGCCGCACAAGTGTGACTCCGGGCCGCCGGTCTGTCGAGAACACCGTACGCCCGCATGTCAGCGGCGACCGCCCCCGGACGGGCCTTCACAGCATTCCCCCACACCCCGGGGCGGCTCGGGAAGCCTGGTGGGAGCGGGTGACAATGAGCGCGAGCAGAGAGGGACGGTACGCCGGTGCAGTGGAGCTTGGTCATCCCCCTGAAGCCCTTGGCACGGGCGAAAAGCAGGCTCGCGGGCGCCGTCGCGGAAGGGGCGCGGCCGGGGCTGGTGCTGGCGTTCGCGCAGGACACGGTGGCCGCCGCGCTGGAGTGCCCCGAGGTCGCGGATGTGGCGGTCGTCACGGACGACCCGGTGGCCGGGCGGGCGCTGGCCGCGCTGGGCGCGCGGATCGTGCCGGACGAGCCGGGCGGCGGGCTGAACGCCGCGCTGGCGCACGGGGCCTCGGCGGTGCGCGCGGTCCGGCCGGAGGCGGCCGTCGCCGCGCTCAACGCCGATCTGCCCGCGCTGCGCCCGGCGGAACTGGCGCGGGTGCTCATGGCGGCCGCCGAATTCCCGCGCGCATTCCTCGCGGACGCGGCGGCATTGGGCACGACATTCCTCGCGGCCGCTCCCGGCCGGGAACTGGACCCTGCCTTCGGCGGCGCCTCACGGGCCCGGCACCGCGCCTCGGGCGCCGCGGAACTGGCGCCGGGAAGCGTGGAATCGGTACGGCAGGACGTGGACACGGGCGACGACCTGCGGGCCGCGCTGACGCTGGGCGTGGGCCCGTACACGGCGGCGGCGAGCGCCCGGTGGACCACTCCGGTGCCCTTGTCCGGGCAGTAGGCTGCGGACATGCAGGCCACCGCTTACACGTACGACCCCGAGAGCCGCAGCGGGCAGGTGCTGCTCGACGACGGCACCCCGGTGCCCTTCGACGCGGCCGCGTTCGACGCGGGCGGGCTGCGGTTGCTGCGGCCCGGTCAGCGGGTCCGGATCGAGACCGACGGCCGGGGCGAGGGGCTGCGGATCACGCTGGTGACCCTCCAGACCTTCTGAACGGGCGCGAAAAGGCACTGAACAGGCGCTGAACGGGCACTGAACAGGCGCTGAGCGGCTTTTTGAACGCACCGCGGGCCGGACTCCTCGGAGGAGTCCGGCCCGGCGCGTGTGTGCCCTTGGGGACCGGGGGCCGTCGAAGGCCGTGCCTCTAGCGGGCGGTGGTCTTCTTGGCGGTGGTCTTGCGTGCCGTCGACTTCTTGGCGGGCGCCTTCTTGGCGGTGACCTTCTTCGCGGGGGCCTTCTTGGCCGTCGCCTTCTTGGCGGTGGTCTTCTTCGCGGCCGCGGTGGTGCCGGTGGCCTTCTTGGCGGGGGCCTTCTTCGCCGTGGCCTTCTTGGCGGCGGCGGCCGTGGTCTTCTTCGCCGGCGCCGCCTTCTTGGCGGTGGTCTTCTTCGCGGCGGCCTTGGTGGCCTTCTTGGCCGCGGCCTTCTTCACGGTCGCGGAAGCGCCGCCGGTCAGGCTGCCCTTGGGCGCCTTCTTCACGGAGACCTCGCCACCACGGGGAAGCTTCTTCGAACCGCTCACCAGGTCCTTGAAACCCTGGCCGGCACGGAAGCGCGGGACCGAGGTCTTCTTGACCCGAACCCGCTCGCCCGTCTGGGGGTTACGGGCGTAGCGGGCGGGGCGGTCCACCTTCTCGAAGGACCCGAAGCCGGTGACCGAGACCCGGTCGCCCGCGACAACGGAGCGGACGATGGCGTCCAGGACCGCGTCGACAGCATCGGCGGCCTGCTGGCGGCCGCCCATCTTGTCGGCAATCGCTTCTACGAGCTGCGCCTTGTTCACGTCTTCCCCTTCGGAGACCTCGCCAGAACGAAAGTGTTCAAGCTTTTTCGCACGTTAGGCAGATATATACCGCAAATCAAACACGAAACGGGCTTCTCACCCTTGTGCCGCATCGGATTCGGCGGTCTCGGACTGTTTCAGTGGTCCTCTTCGGGCATCCGGCCCGCTTCGAGGTCCGCCATGAAACGTTCGAGACGCCTAGCCGCACCGGCGAGATCGTGTTTGGCCACGGCCGTAATGACCAGCAGCTTCCGGGTCAGCGCCATCCGTACGCCCTCCGGGACTTGCAGTGCGCGCACGATTGCGTGCGCTTGTTTGAGTTGGTCCGCGACGGCCGCATAGAGCTGGAGTTGGCCGTCGTGTTCCATGCACAGATTGTGCCATCTGGGGCGAGTTGTCGCCTGCGCAGGGGGCAACTGCCGCCTCCGCGCGCCGTTTCGGGGCCCTCGGCGGGGGCGCCGGCACAGGGCGCCCGGACCTGCAACTTCTGCCAGCTGAAGGGGAGTTGGGCCTCGATCGCAGTGCGCCGGGAGGCGTCCGAGCCCGGACATGGACGTACCCCCAATCGTGGCGATCGGGGGTACGCGGCGGCCGTCGAGGTGGCCGAAACCTTATCCGTCCAAGCGGACTCGGATCAGCTTCGCAGCGTCCGGGGCTTGTGTGCGGGGCGTCCGCTCTCGTAGGCGGCGATGTCGTCCTCGTCGCGGAGGGTGAGGGAGATGTCGTCCAGGCCGTTCAGCAGCCGCCAGCGGGAGTTCTCGTCCAGCTCGAAGGGGGCGGTGACGCCCTCGGCGCGCACCTCGCGGTGCTCCAGGTCGACGGTGACGGCGGCGGTGGGGTCCTGCTCGGTCAGCTCCCACAGCGCGTCCACGATCTTCTGCTCCAGTACCACCGTGAGCAGGCCGTTCTTCAGCGAGTTGCCCCGGAAGATATCCGCGAAGCGGGCGGAGATCACGGCCTTGAAGCCGTAGTTCTGCAGGGCCCAGACCGCGTGCTCGCGGGAGGAGCCGGTGCCGAAGTCGGGACCGGCGACCAGGACCGTGGCGCCCTGCCGCTCGGGCCGGTTGAGCACGAAGGTCTCGTCCTTGCGCCACGCCTCGAAGAGCCCGTCCTCGAAGCCGTCGCGGGTGACCTTCTTGAGCCAGTGGGCGGGGATGATCTGGTCGGTGTCGACGTTGCCGCGGCGCAGCGGCACGGCCCGGCCGGTGTGGGTGGTGAAGGCTTCCATCGTTATCGCACTCCAGCGGGCACATGGGTGTCGGACAGGTCGGCGGGCGAGCCGAGATGACCGAGGACGGCGGTGGCGGCGGCGACCTGCGGCGACACCAGGTGCGTACGGCCGCCCTTGCCCTGCCTGCCCTCGAAGTTGCGGTTGGAGGTGGAGGCGGAGCGCTCCCCCGGCGCGAGCTGGTCGGGGTTCATGCCCAGGCACATCGAGCAGCCCGCGTACCGCCATTCGGCGCCGGCCTCCTTGAAGACCACGTCCAGCCCCTCGGAGACGGCCTGGAGACCGACCCGCGCGGAGCCGGGGACGACCAGCATCCGTACGCCGTCGGCGACTTTGCGGCTCCGGAGGATCTCGGCGACGGAGCGCAGGTCCTCGATGCGGCCGTTGGTGCAGGAGCCTACGAAGACGGTGTCGACCCGGATGTCGCGCAGCGGCTGCCCGGCGGTCAACCCCATGTATTCCAGGGCCTTTTCGGCGGCGTACCGCTCCGATGCGTCTTCGTACGAAGCCGGGTCGGGGACGGTTGCCGAAAGGGGCGCTCCCTGGCCGGGGTTGGTGCCCCAGGTGACGAACGGGGAGAGTCCGGCGGCGTCGATGACGACCTCGGCGTCGAAGACGGCGTCGTCATCGGTGCGCAGCGTCTTCCAGTACTCCACCGCCGCGTCCCAGTCGGCGCCCTCGGGGGCGTGCGAGCGGCCCTGGAGATAGGCGAAGGTGGTCTCGTCGGGGGCGATCATGCCCGCGCGGGCGCCGGCCTCGATGGACATGTTGCAGATGGTCATCCGCGCCTCCATCGACAGCTTCTCGATGGCGGAGCCGCGGTACTCCAGGACGTAGCCCTGGCCGCCGCCGGTACCGATGCGGGCGATGATCGTCAGGATCAGGTCCTTGGCGGAGACGCCCTCGGGCAGTTCGCCCTCGACGGTGATGGCCATGGTCTTCGGGCGGGTCATCGGCAGCGTCTGGGTGGCCAGCACGTGCTCGACCTGGGAGGTACCGATGCCGAAGGCGAGCGCGCCGAACGCGCCGTGCGTGGAGGTGTGGGAGTCGCCGCAGACCACGGTGGTGCCGGGCTGGGTGAGGCCCAGCTGCGGGCCGACCACATGGACGACGCCCTGCTCGACGTCGCCGAGCGGGTGCAGCCGGACGCCGAACTCGGCGCAGTTCTTGCGCAGGGTCTCCAGCTGGGCGCGGGAGACGGGGTCGGCGATGGGCTTGTCGATGTCCAGCGTCGGGGTGTTGTGGTCCTCGGTGGCGATGGTGAGGTCGAGGCGGCGCACCGCGCGGTTGCCCTTGCGGAGGCCGTCGAACGCCTGCGGGCTGGTCACCTCGTGCAGCAGGTGCAGATCGATGTAGAGGAGGTCGGGCTCGCCCTCGGCGCGCCGGACGACATGGTCGTCCCAGACCTTCTCCGCGAGTGTCCTACCCATCGCTTTCCCTCCGGCCGGCCACGCTCTCGCCGACACATCTAGATCCTGAGGAAGCGACGCCCGCGCCGTGACTTCAAGGGCATACGGGCGTCCGGCACCGGGCCCGCCGTACGCGGGCCGCCGTGTGCTTCAAGGGTGGCGCGTTCCGGAGAAAATTGAACTTGCGTTTCACAGAGTGAGACGGGAGTATCGTTGCATGGACAACAGTAGCGGCGTCGGCGTTCTGGACAAGGCGGCCCTTGTCCTGAGCGCTCTGGAGTCCGGTCCGGCCACCCTCGCGGGTCTGGTCGGGGCCACCGGACTGGCACGACCCACGGCCCATCGGCTGGCCGTGGCTCTGGAACACCACCGGCTGGTGGCGCGCGACATGCAGGGCCGGTTCATCCTGGGCCCGCGCCTGTCGGAGCTGGCCGCGGCGGCCGGCGAGGACCGTCTGCTGGCGACGGCCGGCCCGGTGCTCACGCATCTGCGGGACGTGACGGGCGAGAGCGCGCAGCTCTACCGGCGCCAGGGCGACATGCGGATCTGTGTGGCGGCCGCCGAGCGGCTGTCCGGACTGCGGGACACGGTGCCGGTGGGCTCGACGCTCACGATGAAGGCGGGCTCCTCGGCGCAGATCCTGATGGCCTGGGAGGAGCCGGAGCGGCTGCACCGGGGTCTGCAGGGTGCGCGCTTCACGGCGACGGCGCTGTCGGGGGTGCGCCGCCGGGGCTGGGCGCAGTCCATCGGCGAGCGGGAGCCGGGCGTGGCCTCGGTCTCGGCGCCGGTGCGCGGGCCGTCCAACCGCGTGGTGGCCGCCGTCTCGGTCTCCGGACCGATCGAGCGGCTGACCCGGCATCCGGGCCGGATGCACGCCCAGGCAGTGATCGACGCGGCGGGCCGGCTGTCCGAGGCGCTGCGCCGCTCCGGCTGAGCCGCTTCCCCGACCGTTCTCGTCGCTCCACGCTTCCACCGGGCGGGAGCGGGCCCCAACGCCGCGGCCCGCTCCCGCCCGACTGCTGGGGTACGTGTCTCAACGGCGCCCCACCGGACGGCTGTTGGCACTGTGCGGGCCGGAACACCCGGAAAACACAGAAGGCCCCTCGCTTGCGCGAGGAGCCTTCTTCTGTACCCCCGACCGGATTCGAACCGGCGCTACCGCCTTGAGAGGGCGGCGTGCTAGGCCGCTACACAACGGGGGCCTGGACACTGCGTTTCCGCAGGTCCGAGCTGGTCTACCTGGACTCGAACCAAGACTAACTGAACCAGAATCAGCCGTGCTGCCAATTACACCATAGACCAATGATGGTTTAGACCAGTCAGTACCCCCGACCGGATTCGAACCGGCGCTACCGCCTTGAGAGGGCGGCGTGCTAGGCCGCTACACAACGGGGGCCCTAGCGATTCCGAGTGATCGGAACCAGTACCCCCGACCGGATTCGAACCGGCGCTACCGCCTTGAGAGGGCGGCGTGCTAGGCCGCTACACAACGGGGGCTCGCGGATATGATCCGCGGGTGCAGATGAGCTCTGCGAGCTGGCCTACCTGGACTCGAACCAAGACTAACTGAACCAGAATCAGTCGTGCTGCCAATTACACCATAGGCCACTGGAACGCAAGCCCAGCGAAGGGATCTTGTTCTAGCAGATGCGCCTGGGGCCCGGGCTTTCGTCCCGTTTCCCTCGGCGCAGGAAGAACATTACCCGAAGGTGGACGGGGCTCCAAAACGGGTATCCGAGCGGACCAGCGCCGGGAGTTCGGCGAGGGTGGTGATCCGGTGCGCCAGGGCCGCACCGGCCGCCTTCGGGTGCGGGCCGCCCCGGTCGATCCACACGGACATCATCCCGGCCTCCGCCGCGCCCCGCCCGTCGATCTCCGGGTGATCGCCGACGTAGGCCACCTCGTGCGGGGGCAGCCCCAGCCCCTCGCAGGCGGCCAGGAAGGCACCGGCGGCCGGCTTGGAGACACCCAGCTCGACGGCGCACAGCACGCTCTCGAACCGGTCGCGCAGGCCCAGGGCGCGCAGCTTGTGCTCCTGCACGGTCAGGCTGGAGTTGGACAGCACCGCGTGCCGGTGCTCGGGGAGGGCGTCCAGGGCGGGCAGCACGTCCGGGAAGACGCGCCAGGCGGCCTGGTAGTGACCGACGTAGCGCAGAAACCATTCTTCGGCCTCGGCGTCGGTCAGTTCCGCTTCCAGGAAAGCCCGTACCCGGTCCAGCCGCTGCCCCTCGAACGTGGCCTCCCCGGCCGCGTGCCGCGCCCAGTGCGTCTCGGTGGCCGCCCGCCACAGCGCGAGCGCCTGCTCCGGCGTGGAGAACCGGGCAAGCAGCCCCTCCGCCAGGAGGTGCGCCCGTATGCCCTCACGGTCGGCGGTGGTGTAGTCGAAAAGGGTGTCGTCCACGTCCCAGACCACGGCTCGGATGCTCATGGGCCGACGGTAACGGGCGGGCGGCCCGGCGGCAGCGGCCCGCAACGCCGAGGGGCGGCATCCGGTGGCCGGATGCCGCCCCTGGCGGTGTGGCGTTCGTTACGCCGCGAGCTTCGCCAGCGCCGCGTCGATGCGGGTCAGGGTCTTCTCCTTGCCGAGTACCTCCAGGGACTCGAACAGGGGAAGGCCGACCGTGCGGCCGGTCACGGCCACCCGGACCGGGGCCTGGGCCTTGCCGAGCTTGAGGCCGTGGGCCTCGCCGGCGGCCAGGACGGCCTCCTTGAGGGATTCGGCCGAGGTCCAGTCGGCGGACTGAAGCTTCTCCCGGGCGGTGCGCAGCAGCGCGTCCGAGCCTTCCTTCATGGCCTTGGTCCAGGCGGCCTCGTCGAGGACCGGCTCGGGCAGGAACAGGAAGTCGACGTTGTCGGTGATCTCGGAGAGCACCTTCAGGCGGGTCTGGGCGTGCGGGGCGATCGCCTGCCACTTGGCCTCGTCGAAGTCCTCCGGCGCCCAGGGGGCGAACGGGGCCTTCAGCCACGGGTCGCAGCGCTCGGTGAAGTCCTTCACGTCGAGCATGCGGATGTGGTCGGCGTTGATCGCCTCGCACTTCTTCAGGTCGAAGCGCGCCGGGTTGGGGTTCACGTCCGAGATCTCGAAGGCGGCGACCATCTCCCCGATGGAGAAGATGTCCTGGTCCGCCGAGAGCGACCAGCCCAGCAGGGAGAGGTAGTTGAGCAGACCCTCGGGCAGGAAGCCGCGCTCGCGGTAGAGGTTGAGCGATGCCTGCGGGTCGCGCTTGGAGAGCTTCTTGTTGCCCTCGCCCATCACGTACGGCAGGTGGCCGAAGGCCGGAATCCGCTGGGCGATGCCCAGCTCCATCAGCGCCTTGTACAGGGCGATCTGGCGCGGGGTGGAGGAGAGCAGGTCCTCGCCACGCAGGACGTGGGTGATGTCCATCAGCGCGTCGTCGACCGGGTTGACCAGGGTGTACAGCGGGGCGCCGTTGGCGCGCACGATGCCGTAGTCCGGGACGTTCTCCGGGAGGTACGTGATCTCGCCGCGCACCAGGTCGTCGAAGGTGATCGCCTCGTCCGGCATCCGGAAGCGGACGATCGGCTCGCGGCCCTGCGCCTTGTACTCCTCGACCTGCTCGGCGCTGAGCTCGCGGCAGTGGCCGTCGTAGCCGGAGGGCTTGCCGGCGGCGCGGGCGGCCTCGCGGCGGGTGTCCAGCTCGTCCTGGGAGCAGTAGCAGCGGTAGGCGTAGCCGCCGTCCAGGAGCTTCTGCGCGACGTCCTTGTAGATGTCCATCCGCTGCGACTGGCGGTACGGCGCGTGCGGGCCGCCGACCTCCGGGCCCTCGTCCCAGTCGAAGCCGAGCCAGCGCATCGCTTCCAGCAGCTGGTCGTACGACTCCTCGGAGTCGCGGGCCGCGTCGGTGTCCTCGATCCGGAAGACCAGGGTGCCCTCGTTGTGGCGGGCGAACGCCCAGTTGAACAGGGCGGTGCGCACCAGGCCCACGTGGGGGTTACCGGTGGGCGAGGGGCAGAAACGGACGCGTACGGGTGCGCTAGCCACGCTTGACAACCTTGTTGGTGAGAGTGCCGATGCCTTCGATGGTGACGGCGACCTCGTCGCCGACGCTCATGGAGCCGACACCCGCGGGGGTGCCGGTGAGGATGACGTCGCCGGGGAGCAACGTCATGGCCTCGGAGATGTTGACGATCAGGTCCTCGATGGGGCGGACCATCTCGCTGGTGCGCCCGAGCTGGCGCTGTTCGCCGTTGAGGGTGAGCTGGACGGTGAGGTCGTTCGCGCGGGCGAGGTCGATGTCCGTCTCCACCCAGGGGCCGAGCGGGCAGGACGTGTCGAAGCCCTTGGCGCGTGCCCACTGCTTCTCGGTGCGCTGCACATCGCGGGCGGTGACGTCGTTGGCGCAGGTGTAGCCGAGGATGACGTCCTTGACGCGCTCGCGCGGGACCTCGCGGCACATGCGGCCGATGACGACGGCCAGCTCGGCCTCGTAGTGCAGTTCCTTGGTGAACGGCGGGTACTGGATCTCGTCGCCGGGGCCGATCACCGAGGTGGAGGGCTTGAAGAAGGCGAACGGGACGTCGGGCACCTCGCTGCCCAGTTCCCTGGCGTGCTCGGCGTAGTTGCGGCCGAAGGCCACGACCTTGTTGGGGAGCACCGGCGGGAGCAGCCTGACCTTGCTGAGGGGCACCTTGGTGCCGGACAGCTCGTGGTCGGCGAAGGGGATGCCCTTGATGATGTCGAGGACGAGCTCGTCCTGCTTGTCGCCCTCGACCGCGCCGAAGGCTACGTTCCCGTCGATGGAGAACCTGGCGATGCGCACGGGATTCTGGCGCCTCTCACTGAGAACCGGCGTACTGACGTCCCAGGTTAACCGGTCCACGCGTCCGGCGTTCGGCCGGTGGGGCGGGCGGCGGTTATCCGGCGCGGGATAGAGGGCGGGATTAATTCCGGATATCCGGGGCCCTCGGGCGGGCGCCACGGGGGCGGTGGCCGGGTGCCCGCGCGGCGGGGCGGCGGGCGGGGCCGCGTATTCACGCGTATTGCCGCCGGCCGGTCCGGGTAAATCGGCTCGGCGTCGCGGTGAGCACCGGGAGGGATTTGCGGACAGCGGGATATCGCGCTCCCGTAAATCCGGTGAGGGGCGGGAAAAAAGCGAGCGCGGCCCGGTGGGCCGTCACGGGTGGACGGTCCGCCGGGCCGCGCTCGTGCGGGCCTGGTGCGGTCAGACGCCGGCCTCGACCACGACGGAGGCCGGGAGCTCCATCAGGATGGTGCGCCGGGGGTTGGCGGTCCGGTCGGGGAGGTCGGCGGGGTGCTCGGGCAGCTCGGCGATCTGCAGTTCGCCGACGTCCGTGAGGTGTGCCAGCGTCGTGCGCCGCGGGTTCGCCGTCGTCTGGAACATCATCGTCGTCTTCACCGTTGTCGTCCTGTGGCCTCGTGTCGGGTGGGAATGGGCAGAGCCGCTCATCCTGTAAAGCGTCAGGCTAAACATGCGAATCCCCGTCACGGACGTGAACCACTCATGATCACTGTGTGAGTTTGCTCACTACCTGCCACACAAAACGGCCAATCCGGACCCCCGATTCCTCGCAACGAAACGGACATTGGCCACCTGAACCCATCATTCCGCTCCTGATCATGGCGACTGGGACACCGCCCGGGTAGCCCGCACAGGCGATCGACTCGCCGGAATTGCCCGCCTATACGGGTGATCCACCTCCACCCGTCGTGATCTCCGGATCACACCCCGTCACGTAGGTCACAGCTCGGGGTGCGTCCCTTGTTGGAGATCCGGCACTGTGCTGGAATGCCACGGACCGCCGCAGGATCGAGCCGGCGCAGGGGGCGCGACGCCGCGCCGAGTGGCGGTGAGACAGGGGGAATCCAGCGCCGGTCACTCAAGACCACACGGGGGGCGTATTCAGGGCGCCCTTCATGACGCCGACACCGTGTCCCGCCGTTCATCCGGAGGGGCGCCTGGTCCAGAGGTTGCGACGCTAGTGCAGGGACGTTTCAAGAGGGATGGCAGCGCTTCGGCCGAGCCGAAGCCGCACGGCGGGACTGCCCCCATGGCCGGCAGCTCCTCGCACCAGCACGCCCAGAGCGCCGGCAAGGCACCGTCCGGCGACAGCGGCGAGCGCGCGGGACACCCCGGTGCGTCCGCCCAGGCGGGCGCGTCCGGTTCCTTGACCGCGACGCCCACCGCGAAGTCCGCCAGGAGCACGCCCAGCACCGGCTCCCGGATGGCGCTGCGCAACTGGCGCATCTCCACGCGCCTGGTGTCGCTGCTGGCGCTGCCGGTGGTCGCGGCCACCACGCTCGGTGGTCTGCGCATCGGCGACTCGATGGACGACATCAAGCAGCTCGACAACATGAAGCTGCTGACCGAGATGACCCAGCGCGCGACCGAGCTGGCCGCCGCCCTCCAGGAGGAGCGCGACCAGTCCGCCGGTCCCCTGGCGCACGGTCTCAAGTCGTCCGACTACACGGTCAAGGGCTTCCGCGACAAGACGGACAACGCGAAGAAGACCTTCGAGGACTCCGCCGAGGACATCGACGCGGCGAGCAAGAACGGCAACCTCCAGGGCGTCCGTGACACCCTGGTCGGCCTGGTCTCCCAGCTGGACGCACTCGGCAAGATCCGCCGGGACGCGTACACCTCCGAGGGCAACTCGACCCAGACCGTCGAGGCGTACCACCGGCTGATCACCCAGCTGATCGACCTCTCCCAGGACATGGCCGAGGCGTCCAGCAACCCCGAGATGATCCAGCGCACCCGCGCCCTGGCCGCGTTCTCCACGGCCAAGGAGTACGCGTCGGTGCAGCGAGCCGTCATCGCGGCCGCCCTGCCCGCGAGCAACGCCACCAAGGGCGATCTGTCGACCAACGACCGCCTCTACGGCGAGGCCGCGTACGACAGCGAGGGCTCCGAGCTCAACATCTTCCGCAAGGTCTACGCGAGCCAGGGCGCCGAGGAGATCCTCAAGCCCATCGACGAGAACAACCCGACGATCCAGGCGGCCGACCTCTACGCCAAGCGGGTCTTCGAGTCCCGCGACGGCCTGGCGGGACAGCCGGCGCGCTCGTACCTGGACTGGGTGGACGACAGCTCCACCAAGATCCAGCAGATGAAGAAGATCGAGCACGAGCTGCTCGACAGCATGGAGCAGAAGGCCCGCGAGCTGAAGGCGACCTCCGAGCAGGAGGCGATCATCTCGGGTGTGCTGATCCTGCTCGTGCTCGGCGTCTCGCTGGTCGGCGCGTTCGTCGTGGCCCGGTCCATGATCCGCTCGCTGCGCCGCCTCCAGGACACCGCCACCAAGGTCGCCCAGGACCGTCTGCCCGAGCTGGTCAAGCAGCTCTCCGAGTCCGACCCGCAGGACGTGGACACGTCCGTGGAGTCGGTCGGTGTGCACTCGCGGGACGAGATCGGCCAGGTGGCCGCGGCCTTCGACGAGGTGCACCACGAGGCGGTCCGTCTGGCCGCCGAGCAGGCGCTGCTGCGAGGCAACGTCAACGCGATGTTCACCAACCTCTCGCGCCGCTCCCAGGGCCTGATCCAGCGTCAGCTCTCGCTCATCTCCGAGCTGGAGTCCCGCGAGGCCGACCCGGACCAGCTGTCCTCGCTGTTCAAGCTCGACCACCTCGCCACCCGCATGCGCCGTAACGGCGAGAACCTCCTCGTCCTCGCCGGTGAGGAGCCCGGCCGACGCTGGACCCGTCCGGTCCCGCTGGTCGACGTGCTCCGCGCCGCCGCCTCCGAGGTGGAGCAGTACGAGCGCATCGAGCTGGCGTCGGTGCCCAGCACCGAGGTCGCCGGCCGCGTCGTCAACGACCTCGTGCACCTGCTCGCCGAGCTGCTGGAGAACGCGACCTCGTTCTCCTCCCCGCAGACCAAGGTCAAGGTCACCGGTCACGCGCTGCCCGACGGGCGGGTGCTGATCGAGATCCACGACACCGGTATCGGCCTCTCCCCCGAGGACCTGGCCGCGATCAACGAGCGCCTCGCCGCGCCGCCCACCGTGGACGTGTCGGTCTCGCGCCGCATGGGTCTGTTCGTGGTCGGCCGTCTGTCGCAGCGTCACGGCATCCGCATCCAGCTCCGCCCGTCCGACTCCGGTGGTACGACCGCGCTGGTCATGCTGCCCGTCGATGTCGCCCAGGGCGGCAAGAAGCCCGTTCCGGGCAAGGCCGGCGGTCCCGGCTCCGGTGGCGGTCCCGCCGCCGCGCAGGCCGCGGCCGGTGCCGCGGCGGCCCGCCGCAACAACAACGGCGGCGGCGGCGCCGGCGGTGCCCTCGGCGGCGCCCCGGCCGGTGGCGGACGCCTGACGGGCGGCCCCGGCCAGCGCGGCCAGGTCGGCTCCGGCCAGGGTCCGCGTGCCGCGCTTCCCGGCGCCGGCCAGAACGGCGGCCGTCCCGGCGGCCCCGGTGGCCCCGGCGGCGCCCGCGGTCCGCAGGGTCCCGGTGCCTTCCAGCAGAACCGCCCCGCCCCCGCGGGCGCCGGCCAGGGTGCCCCGCAGGGCATGCACACCGCCGGCCCCGGTGGCGCCGGTGGCCCTCAGCAGGACGCCTTCGGCGGCCGCGGCCCCGCGCAGCAGCAACCGCAGCGCGGCGGTGCCGGTGCCGAGCAGGGGCGCCAGCCGCAGCTGCCGCCGCGTGGCGGCCCGCGTGCCGAACTCCCGGGCGGGAACCCGCAGTCGCGTGCCTCGCTGGACGTGCCGCGCGGCCACGACGAGCAGGACCCGTCGCAGACCTCGCGCATGCCGCGCGTCGACGACCGTCAGGGCATGGGCGGCACCGCGGAGATGCCCCGCATCGACGCGCACGACCCGTCCGCCACCGGCGGCTTCCCCCGTCAGGACCTGTACGGCGCGGGCGACCAGCAGCAGCACACCGGGCAGTTCGCCCGCCCCGGCGCGAACGGGGCCCAGCACACGGGCCAGTTCCAGCGTCCGGGCACCAACGACCCGCAGGGCATGGGCCAGTACCAGCAGCCCGGTGCCCAGCAGGGAGGCGGCTACGGCCGGCAGCAGGGCGGCGACGAGTACAGCCGTCCCGACCTGTTCGGCGGACCGCAGGGCCAGCAGGCTCAGCAGGCGCCGCAGAACACCGGCCAGTTCCCGGTCCAGCAGGGTTACGACGCGTACCAGGGCGGCAACACCGGCCAGCACGCGCTGCCCGCCCGCCCGGCGCTGCATCAGAACGGCAACCAGGCCGCCCAGAACCAGAACCAGCCCGCTCAGAACCCGGCCCACACCGGCCAGTTCGAGCAGCAGCGGCCCGCCGCCCCGCAGCGACCGGCGCGTCAGGCGCAGGCCGACAACTGGGCGCTGCCCCCGGCCCCGGCCGGCAACGCCGGTGACGGCCGTACCCCGCTGTACGACACGCTGGAGACCAACTGGTTCCAGCAGGAACAGCAACAGCAGCAGTCGGAGTCCGCTCCGGCCGCCCCTCAGCAGCCGCAGGCGCAGGCCCCCACGCCCGCCCCGCAGCAGTCGCAGTCCACCACCGGCTCGTGGCGCACCTCCCCGAACGACGAACTCGTCCGGCAGGCGGAGCGCGTACGACAGCCCGCGGCGGGCGGTGTCACCACCTCCGGTCTGCCGCGCCGTGTGCCCAAGGCGAACCTCGTCCCGGGCACGGCACAGCAGCAACAGCACCACAGCGGTCCGCAGGTCTCCCGTGCGCCTGACGACGTACGCGGCCGGCTGACCAATCTTCGTCGGGGTATCGCTCAGGGCCGTCAGGCCGGGGGCGGCCAGACCGGCAGCTTCCCGAGCCCCACTCACCAGCAGGAGCGTTAGTTGAGTCCGATGAGCCAGGCGGCACAGAACCTGAACTGGTTGATCACCAACTTCGTGGACAACACCCCAGGGGTGTCGCACACGGTGGTGGTCTCCGCCGACGGCCTTCTGCTGGCGATGTCCGAAGGGTTCCCCAGGGACCGCGCGGACCAGCTGGCGGCGGTCGCGTCCGGGCTGACCTCTCTCACGGCCGGGGCATCCCGGATCTTCGAGGGTGGCAGCGTGGCGCAGACCGTCGTCGAGATGGAACGCGGCTTCCTGTTCCTCATGTCCGTCTCGGACGGGTCGTCCCTCGCGGTACTCGCCCACCCCGAGTGCGACATCGGCCTGGTCGGCTACGAGATGACCCTCCTCGTCGACCGCGCGGGTGCGGTACTCACCCCGGACCTGCGCGCCGAACTACAAGGCAGTCTGCTCCACTGACCCACCCCGGCACCACCCACCACACGAAACAACCGTCCGGCCGCCACAATCCCCCCACCGGCCCCTGTCAGACGGCACGACTGACCAACTTGCTGTCCCGCCCGGAGGATTCATGACCCCGCCCAACGCCTCTCATGATCCGTACGCGGAACCGTACGGCGATGAGGGCGACCAGCCACTGGTACGTCCGTACGCGATGACCGGTGGCCGGACCCGGCCGCGCTACCAGCTCGCCATCGAGGCGCTGATCAGCACCACGGCCGACCCGGCAGCGCTGATGGGAATGCTCCCGGAGCACCAGCGCATCTGCCACCTCTGCCGGGAGGTCAAGTCGGTCGCGGAGGTTTCCGCGCTCCTGGCCATGCCCCTGGGCGTGGCCCGCATTCTGGTGGCCGACCTCGCCGAGGCCGGCATGGTCGCCGTTCACCAGCCGGGCGGCGACGAGAACAACGGCGGCGCTCCCGATGTGACGCTGCTCGAAAGGGTGCTCAGTGGACTTCGCAAGCTCTGACTCGGGGCGGGCCACGACCTCCGCCAAGATCGTGGTGGCCGGCGGCTTCGGCGTGGGCAAGACCACGTTCGTGGGCGCCGTCTCGGAGATCAACCCGCTGCGCACCGAGGCCGTCATGACGTCCGCCTCCGCGGGCATCGACGACCTCACCCACACCGGGGACAAGACCACCACCACGGTGGCCATGGACTTCGGCCGCATCACCCTGGACCAGGACCTGATCCTGTACCTCTTCGGTACACCCGGACAGGACCGCTTCTGGTTCATGTGGGACGACCTCGTCCGCGGCGCCATCGGCGCGGTGGTGCTCGTGGACACGCGCCGGCTCGCGGACTGCTTCCCGGCCGTGGACTACTTCGAGAACTCCGGTCTGCCGTTCGTCGTCGCCCTCAACGGCTTCGACGGCCAGCAGCCCTACAACCCCGACGAGGTCCGCGAGGCCCTCCAGATCGGTCCCGACGCTCCGATCATCACGACCGACGCCCGGCACCGCTCGGACGCCAAGAGCGCGCTGATCACCCTGGTCGAGCACGCCCTGATGGCCCGCCTGCGGTAGGGGTCGAGTGGCACTCAAGTCGGATCTGCCGTAAGGCAGTTGCCGTAGCGCACCTGGAGCCGGCTGTGGCCTTTGACACGGTCGGCTCCGGTGTTCATAACAGTTCGGCAGAGGAAATCCCGCGCTTCGCCACGCGACGCGGTCGGCCGGTACCGCTGCGCTCACAAGGCACTTGCCTTTTGCGGGGCTCGCTCGGTAATGACCCGTTTTATCTACGGCTTACAACGGCACCGCCCCCGTTTGTTACTGCCCAGCTCGACGTGCTGGAATGCCTGAACTGCCCAGGGGTCAAAGACGTACTGAGTGGTCGAAGAGGAACCGGGCTCTGAGAGACTGCGGCACGACAGGTGCCGACCCGCCGAGAGGTTGTTGGTCGAGTGAGGCGAAGCAAGAACGGTCCCGAGCCGTCGGCACGGGGCAACTTCACCCCGCCGCCGCGCGCTGCGGCGCCCACCCCAGCGGTGGCCGGACCGGAGCCGGAGGCCGCTCCCGCGTCCAGCGGGGGCCGCTTCTCCCCGCGCAACTGGCGTGTGCCGACCAGGCTGAACGCGATCCTGCTCATACCTGTGCTGGTCGCCCTCGTCATGGGCGGCTTCCAGGTGAAGAACTCGATCGACACCTGGCAGGACGCCGAGGACGCGGAGAACACCGCGATCCTGGTACAGACGTCCCTGTCCTACGCCGACGCGCTCTACAACGAGCGTGACCTCAGCGCCGCCCCCCTGCTCAAGGGCAGGGCGGCCACGGCCCAGGACAAGGCCACGGTCGACGCGGCCCGCAAGAACACCGACCAGGCCGCCGCCGCCTTCAGCCAGGCCGCGCAGAACATGCCGGCCAAGCCCGGCCTGGAGCGCAGGCTCAAGCTGTTCCGCGAGACCGAGCCCTTCCTCCAGACGCTGCGCGCGGGCGCCTACGGCCCGAAGTTCACCGGCGTGCAGACCGAGGAGGGCTACATCAAGGTCGCCCACCCGCTCATGGAGTTCGCCAACGAGCTGGGCCTGGGCACCGGAAACATCACGTCCTACGGACGTACCGTCTACGCCATCTCGCTGACCAAGGCCGCGCTGTCGCTGGAGCGCTCGATCGGTATGCACATGCTGATCAAGCCCGGCCCGGACGCGCCGAACCTGGCGAGCCAGCGCGTGGCCCTCTCCTCCTACGCCTACCTGGAGGGCATCGCCGTCGAGGAGTACCTCGGCGGTGGCACCCAGGCCGACGCGGACCGGCTGGAGCAGGAGAAGCGGGACATCCAGAACCAGGGTGCCGCGCTGGTCGCCGAGGCCAAGTCGAAGGACCCGTCCTACAAGGCGCCGCCGTCCGACCCGCAGAAGATGGTCGTGGCGCTGGCCCAGCTGAACTCCACCGACCCGCTGGAGCGTCAGCAGCTCGCCGTACAGGGCATCACCCCCGCCAACTGGTGGGCGGTCAACACCCTGAAGTTCAAGGCGTACGGCTCCATCGAGTCGGACATGGCCGACAAGGCGGTGAGCGAGGCGTCCGGCATCGCCGACGACGCCAAGACCTCCGCGATCATCACCGGTGTGGCCGTCGTCCTGGTCCTGCTGCTGGCCTTCATCCTGGCCGGTACGGTCGCCCGCCAGATGAGCCGCGCGATGCGCCAGCTGCGCAACGCCGCCTTCAGCATCGCCGAGCAGCGGCTGCCGATGCTGGTCGACCAGCTCTCCCGTACCGACCCCGGCCGGGTCGACACCCGAGTGGCCCCGATCCCGATCCACACCAAGGACGAGATCGGCGAGGTCGCCCGCGCCTTCGACCAGGTCCACCGCGAGGCGGTGCGGCTCGCCTCCGAGCAGGCGCTGCTGCGGGGCAACATCAACGCGATCTTCACCAACCTGTCGCGCCGCAACCAGTCGCTGATCGAGGGCCAGCTGACCCTGATCACCGACCTGGAGAACAACGAGGCCGACCCGGACCAGCTGGAGAACCTCTTCAAGCTGGACCACCTCGCGACCCGTATGCGCCGCAACGGTGAGAACCTCCTGGTCCTCGCCGGCGAGGAGCCCGGCCGCCGCTGGGACCAGCCGGTCCCGCTGGTCGACGTCCTGCGCGCCGCCTCCTCCGAGGTGGAGCAGTACGAGCGCGTCGAGCTGTCCGGCGTCCCGGAGGCCGAGATCCACGGCCGCGCGGTCACCGACCTCGTGCACCTGCTCGCCGAGCTGCTGGAGAACGCCACCACGTTCTCCTCCCCGCAGACCAAGGTCCGCGTCACCGCGACCCGTCTTCCCGACGGCCGCGTCATGATCGAGATCCACGACAAGGGCATCGGCCTCACCGCCGAGGACTTCGCGGACATCAACCACAAGCTGGCCAACCCGCCGACCGTGGACGCCGCGATCTCCCAGCGCATGGGTCTGTTCGTGGTCGGCCGGCTGTCCGACCGGCACGGCATCCGCGTCCAGCTGCGTCCCTCGGGCGAGCAGGCCGGTACGACCTCCCTGGTCATGCTGCCCGACGCGATCACCCACGGTGGTGGCGGCGAGACCCAGCTGGACCGCGAGGAGTTCACGGTCTCGCAGATCATCCCGGAGCAGCAGTTCGGCGGTGAGAGCTTCAGCCCCCAGCCGCAGGCACAGGCACAGCCGCAGGCACAGCCGATGCGTACGGCGGCGGAGCTGGGCTTCGACGACAGCCGCTACACCGAGGTCCCCGACGACATCAGTGGTCTGGACCCCGTGGGCCGCTCCCTGGTGCGCGACGAGCGCCGTGCGGCCCTGGAGGCCCAGACGCACGGTGAGGCCGAGGGCGGACAGCCCGGCTACCAGGACGGGTTCGACCCGGCCGGCGGCTACGCCGGCGACGGCGCGGCCTTCCCCGAGCAGCAGCAGCCGGCCGGTGCGTTCCAGGAGCAGCAGGCGTACCAGGAGCAGCAGCAGCCGGCGTACGACGAGCAGTACTTCGCGCAGGACGCCGCTCTGCCGCAGAACGACGGTTTCGCCCCGAACGGCGGCTACCCGCAGTCCGGTTACCCCGAGCAGGGCCAGAACACTCCCGCGGCCGACGCCTTCGGCGGCTCGTACGAGGGGCAGTCCTTCCAGGACGACTGGCCCCAGCAGAACGGTTACCAGAACGGCTACCCGGCCCAGTACGCCGCGGACCCGGAGCCGGCGCAGCCCGCCGAGCCCGGTGAGCGCGGCCCCGGCGGCCACGGCGGCTTCGAGCGGCCGGCCCCGGCCGGTCCCGCCGCGGGCGGAACGACCCACTCGGGCCTGCCCCGCCGGGGCGGTTCGAACGGTTCGGCCCCGATGGGCGGTTCCACCGGACTGAACGTGAACGGTCCGAGCGGACTGGGTTCGAGCGGTCTCGCTTCGAACGGACTGAATGGTTCGGGCGGACTGAGTGGTCCGGGCGGACTGAACGGTTCTCACGGACTGAACGGTTCGGGCGGGCTGAACGGCTCCGGTGGCGCGAACGGCGCTCCGCACGGCCGCCAGGAGGCTTCGGCCCCGGCGGCGGGCGGCGGCAACGGCAACGGCCCCGACGACTGGCGTTCGGCCAACGACGAGCGCTGGCAGCAGGCGTCGGCGCTCCGCAAACCCAAGGCGGGCGGGGTCACTTCCTCCGGCCTGCCGCGGCGGGTACCCAAGGCCAACCTGGTCGAGGGCACCGCCGAGAGCACCCCTCAGGGGGGCCCACAGGTCTCCCGCGCCCCGGAGGATGTCCGGGGCAGGCTGAGCAATCTGCGTCGAGGCGTCCAGCGCGGACGCAGCGCAGGCAGTGAAACGAACGGCCAGGCCACCACCAATCAGCACGGTGGTCCTGACAGCACCTACGACCAGGAGCGTTAGTGTGAGCCCGATGAGCCAGGCGGCACAGAACCTTAACTGGTTGATCACCAACTTCGTGGACAACACTCCGGGTGTGTCCCACACCGTGGTGGTCTCCGCCGACGGACTCCTTCTGGCGATGTCCGAAGGCTTCCCCCGCGACCGCGCCGACCAGCTCGCGGCCGTCGCATCCGGTCTGACGTCCCTGACGGCAGGCGCCTCCCGCATCTTCGAGGGGGGCAGCGTGAACCAGACGGTTGTGGAGATGGAGCGGGGATTCCTCTTCATCATGTCCGTATCCGACGGTTCTTCGCTGGCGGTTCTGGCCCACCCGGAGGCGGACATCGGCCTCATCGGGTACGAGATGGCCCTTCTGGTGGACCGCGCGGGCACGGTCCTCACTCCGGACCTTCGTGCGGAGCTCCAGGGCAGCCTTCTCAACTAACAAGCGGACGGTGCGCGTTCGCGTCCCGGGGCCGTAAGGTCTTGGGACGCGGCTCCACAGCGATGGATGCCCGGCACAGTCGGAGGAGGAGAAAGTGGCAACACCCCCAGGCGGTTCGTCTACGGGTAACTGGTCGTACGGTCCCGCACAGGGACAGGACGGCGGTTCGGCGAACCGGTACGGCGTTCCCTCCACCCCCGACCACCGGCAGCCGTACGCGCCACAGGGCCCCGGCCCTGGCGGGTACGACCAGCCGTCGGGCCCGCGCATCCAGCCGGTGCAGCCCCCGCGCCGCTCCGAGCCCTCAGCGGCCCCCGCCGCGTCCAACCCCTTGGTGCGTCCGTATGCCATGACCGGCGGCCGGACGCGCCCGCGCTACCAGCTCGCCATCGAGGCGCTGGTGCACACCACCGCAGCTCCGCACCAGATGCAGGGCCAGTTGCCCGAGCATCAGCGGATCTGCAACCTGTGCCGGGAGATCAAGTCGGTGGCCGAGATCTCGGCCCTTCTGACGATCCCCCTCGGCGTGGCCAGGATTCTCGTCGCCGACTTGGCGGAGGCGGGCCTGGTCGCCATCCATCAGCCCGGCGGCGACGAGAACGCCGGAGGCCAGCCAGCCGTGACATTGCTCGAAAGGGTGCTCAGTGGACTTCGCAAGCTCTAGCGGAGGGCCTTCCCGCTCCACCACCTCCGCGAAGATCGTGGTGGCCGGCGGCTTCGGCGTGGGCAAGACCACGTTCGTGGGCGCCGTCTCGGAGATCAACCCGCTGCGCACCGAGGCCGTCATGACGTCCGCCTCCGCGGGCATCGACGACCTCACCCACACCGGGGACAAGACCACCACCACGGTGGCCATGGACTTCGGCCGTATCACCCTGGACCAGGACCTGATCCTGTACCTCTTCGGTACGCCCGGACAGGACCGCTTCTGGTTCATGTGGGACGACCTCGTCCGCGGCGCCATCGGCGCGGTGGTGCTGGTCGACACCCGGCGTCTGGCCGACTGCTTCCCCGCGGTCGACTACTTCGAGAACTCGGGCCTGCCGTTCGTCATCGCCCTCAACGGCTTCGACGGCAACCAGCCGTACAACCCCGACGAGGTCCGCGAGGCCCTCCAGATCGGCCCGGACGCCCCCATCATCACCACGGACGCCCGCCACCGCGCGGACGCCAAGAGCGCGCTGATCACCCTGGTCGAGCACGCCCTGATGGCCCGGCTGCGGTAACCGCTTCCGCCCATTGCCGAAGGCCCCCGCCGCGCAAGCGGTCCGGGGGCCTTCGGCATACCAGGTACCCGACAGCGACAGGGCCCCGCCGCTCCGGGAGGAGAGACGGGGCCCTGTGGGGTGCTGTGGGGCTCAGTGCCAGCTGTGCGGGGCTCGGAAGCCGCCCTCGCGTTCCAGGCGGCGCCAGCCCGCTCGGGGGCGGGGGCGGTGGGTCGGAGCGGCGGGGCGGGCGGCGGCGCGGGCGAGGAGGACCGCGGTGATGGCGGCGACCTCTTCGGGGTCGGCGTGGCCCTTCTCGACGCGGATGTCAGGAGTGGTCATGGCGATGGTCTCCGAGGTCTCGGTCACTGCGGGGGGTTGCCGTGCTTGCGGGAGGGCAGGTCGGCGTGCTTGGACTGCAGCATCGACAGGGACCTGATCAGCACCTCGCGGGTCTGCGCGGGGTCGATCACGTCGTCGACCAGGCCGCGCTCCGCCGCGTAGTACGGGTGCATCAGCTCGGCCTTGTACTCCTTGACCATCTTCTGCCGCATCGCCTCGGGGTCCTCGGCGTCGGCGATCTGGCGGCGGAAGATGACGTTGGCCGCGCCCTCGGCACCCATCACGGCGATCTCGTTGGTGGGCCAGGCGTAGGTGAGGTCGGCGCCGATGGACTGGCTGTCCATCACGATGTACGCACCGCCGTACGCCTTGCGCAGGATGAGCGAAATCCTCGGCACGGTCGCGTTGCAGTAGGCGTACAGCAGCTTCGCGCCGTGGCGGATGATTCCGCCGTGCTCCTGGTCGACGCCGGGCAGGAAGCCCGGCACGTCCAGGAGCGTGATGATCGGGATATTGAAAGCGTCACACATCTGCACGAAGCGCGCAGCTTTTTCGCTGGCCTCGATGTCCAGCACGCCGGCCAGCACCTGGGGCTGGTTGGCGATGATGCCGACCACCTGGCCGTCGAGGCGGCCCAGGGCGCAGATGATGTTGCGGGCCCAGCGCTCGTGGACCTCGAGGTAGTCGCCGTCGTCGACGAGCTCCTCGATGACCTTGGTCATGTCGTAGGGCCGGTTGCCGTCGGCCGGGACCAGGTCGAGCAGGATGTCGCCGCGGCGGTCGGCGGGGTCGGAGGACTCCACGCGCGGGGGGTTCTCGCGGTTGTTCTGCGGGAGCATCGAGAGGAGGTAGCGCACCTCCGCGATGCAGGTCTCCTCGTCGTCGTACGCGAAGTGGCTGACGCCGGAGGTCTCGGCGTGCACGTCCGCGCCGCCCAGGCCGTTCTGGGTGATCTCCTCGCCGGTGACCGCCTTGACGACGTCCGGGCCGGTGATGAACATCTGCGAGGTCTCGCGGACCATGAAGACGAAGTCGGTGAGGGCGGGGCTGTAGGCCGCGCCGCCCGCGCACGGGCCGAGCATCACGGAGATCTGCGGGATCACGCCGGACGCCCTGGTGTTGCGCTGGAAGATGCCGCCGTAGCCGGCGAGCGCGGAGACGCCCTCCTGGATACGGGCGCCGGCGCCGTCGTTCAGCGAGACCAGCGGGGCACCGGCCGCGATGGCCATGTCCATGATCTTGTGGATCTTGGTGGCGTGGGCCTCGCCCAGCGCGCCGCCGAAGATGCGGAAGTCGTGGGCGTAGACGAAGACCGTGCGGCCCTCCACCGTGCCCCAGCCGGTGATGACACCGTCGGTGTACGGCTTCTTGGCCTCCAGGCCGAAGCCGGTCGCGCGGTGCCGGCGCAGCTGCTCGACCTCCTGGAAGGAGTCCGGGTCGAGGAGCAGCTCGATGCGCTCCCGGGCGGTCAGCTTGCCCTTGGCGTGCTGTGCCTCGGTCGCCTTCTCGCTGGGGCCCGCCAGGGCCTGCGCACGGATCACGTGCAGCTCGGCGACCCGCCCGCGCGCGTCCGCCGGCTCACCCGTCGTCTCTTCCAAAACGGTCATGTAGTGACCATACGAAGGACCGGAAGGAAACCGGGCCGTCGACTCCGTACAGTCTCCGGAGCGTTTTCCTGGTACGACCGAACAGAACCGGGGCGCGATGCAGGCGTTCCGACTGCTCAGAGGGCGCCGTCTTTGTAGGGCTGCCACAAAGCGGGGGGTGTCGCGGGCCCTCGGATTCCTGGGTGGGACATGCCATCCCCGGAGTGACACGGGGACACCCGGACGGCGGAAGGGGCCACCGCGGCAACCCTACCTTCCGCCGTCCGGCGCGGTTCGGCTCAGCAGCCGCCGCAGTTGTAGTACAGGACGTCCCAGTGGTTGCCCTCGTCGGCGTAGATGTTGCCCGACCCGGACTGGTACTGCGGCGCGCCGTCCCCGCGCAGCCCGATGTAGGTGAAGGTGTTCTTGATGTACGAGGTCACGCAGGTGTTCTTGCCGTAGTCGAGCTTGTAGCCGTTGTAGTGCGAGTAGGTGCCGGAGGCGTGGCCGACCTCGGTGCCGCCGGTGATGTTGAGCGCGCAGCCGGTGGCCCGCTTCAGGGTCTGGGCACCCTGAGCGGTCGGCAGGTTGAGCTGGTCGAACGACGTACAGGTGGAGTTCTGGCGGTTGGAGCAGCCGCCGGAGGACGACCAGGTGATGCCGACGTCGCGGAACATCTGGGTGGCGGTGGCGTGGCTGATCTTGGTGACGGCGAAGGCGTCGGAGGCGGTGCCGACCACGGCGACGCCAGGGGCGACGACGAGGGCGAGCGCGGTCAGGACGGAGCGGACCTTCATGAAGTGACCCTTCCTGCGGTTGGCCGTGCTTGCTGTGGGGCGGCTGTGCAGGTGGTGCAGACAGATGGTGCCCGAGTTCTACGCGCGTCCGCCAGAGGGCGTACGCGGTAACTCTGGGTCAGGATGGAAACACGCACCGAATGATGTTGAAAATCGAACCGAATGGGTCTACGGTCGTAACCGTCGAGTTCGTTGAACGTTAAACAGACTCTCCCGGAACCCTCTCAAGGAGCACACCATGGGCATCTTCGGCCGCAAGGACAGCACCCCCGCACCCACCGCCGACGCGGGCACCGGCCTCGCCGCGCCGACCGGCGACTACACCATCGACCCCGCGCACACCTCGATCGGCTTCACCGCGCGGCACGCCATGGTCACCAACGTCAAGGGCAGCTTCACGGAGTTCACCGGCTCCCTGCACCTGGACGGTGACGACCCGGCCAAGTCCACCGCGACGCTCGACGTGGTGATGGACAGCATCGACACCGGCAACGCCGACCGGGACACCCACCTGAAGTCCGCCGACTTCTTCAAGACGGACGAGTTCCCGACGATGACCTTCCGCTCCACCAAGGCGGAGTCCCTCGGCGGCGACGACTACCGGATCACCGGTGACCTCTCCATCCTCGGCGTGACCCGGCCGATCACCATCGACCTGGAGTTCAACGGCGCCGCCACCGACCCGTTCGGCAACGAGCGCGTCGGCTTCGAGGGCAAGGCGGAGCTGCTGCGCTCCGAGTGGGGCCTGACCTGGAACGCGGCCCTGGAGACGGGCGGCGTGCTGATCTCCGACAAGATCAAGCTCAGCTTCGACGTGTCGGCCATCAAGAACGCGTGAACCCACGGCGGTCCGGCCGCACCACGCGTGAGCGCCCCGCTCCCCCTTCGAGGGACGGGGCGCTCACGCGTGTACGGGGCCGGGGCGGGGCGTCAGAAGCCGCCGCCGCCGAAGTCCCCGCCGCCTCCGAAGTCGCCGCCACCGCCGAAGTCCCCGCCGCCGAAGCCGTCGCTGAAGCCGCTGGGGTCGAAGTCGGTGCCGGACATGTCGCCGCCCTGGAAACCGCCCTGGTCGCCGAAGTCGCCGTAGCCACCGCCGAAGTCGGCCGCGTAGGACGGGGTGGCCATCATGCCGCCGAGCATGGTGCCGACGAGCAGGCCGGGCAGCAGGCCGCCGCCGAAGTAGCCGCCCGCCCAGGGGCCGTAGGCCGGACCCGCGTCCCAGTAGGGGCGGCGGCCGTACTCGGTCTCCACCTCGCGGGTGGCCGGTTCGCGGCCGTCGGCCAGCCGGGTGGCGTCGGCCGCGCACACCGGCACCTCGCGGGTGCTGCCGCCGGACGGGGTCCAGGTGGCGTCGGTGACGGAGGGACCGTGCCGGGGGTCGAAGAAGCAGGGCGGACGCCGCTCGGGCAGGGGCCGCTTCTCGCGGCGGGCGCCGAGCACGGCGAGGGAGAACCGGCCGTTCTCCAGCGCCTCGGTGACCCCGCGCACGTCCTCCGGCTTGCGGGCCTCGCCCATACGGCGCTTGGCGTCGTCGTAGGCGTTCAGGGCGTTCTCGTAGTCGGTGCGCATGGCGTCGTCGGCGCCGGGCTCGCCCGGATTGAAGTCGAGCCGGTCGAGTTCCTCGCCGAAGGCGGTGATGTCCTCGTCCACGACGACCCGCAGCCGCTCCAGGGCGGCCTGCTGCTCGTCCTCGCGGCGGCGCCGGTTGCGGCGGCTGAGGGTGTAGACACCGGCGCCGCCCGCCACCACGACCGCCCCGGCGACGATCAGCGCCGTGGTGGAGACCCCGCCGCCGTTGTCGGAGGAGCCCCAGGAGGAGGGGGCGTGGCCGCGTACGGTGTCGAGCGCGCGGTCGGTGAAGTCGGTGAGCTGGGCCTTGGCGCCCTCACCGCGGACGCTTGCCACCAGGTTCGCGCGGGCGGTGGCGGAGATGACCGAGGGGTCGGAGCCTGCGGCGAAGCGGTCGCCGACGCGGACGCCGTACAGACCGGTGATGCCGGTGGCCGACCGGACATCCCGCAGGACCGTCTTGGTCGGATACCCGTCGGGCAGGACCACCACGAACACCGGTTTGCCGGCGTCCTTGATCTTCTTGGCGAGCGCGTCGGTGTCGGCGCGGGAGAGCTGCCCGGAGGCGGCCGGGTCGACGTAGACCGGGCTCTTGCGCAGGGCCTGGCCGATGGTGGAGGCGCTGGTGACGGCACTGGCGCCGGGTGCGAACGCGAACAGGGGCACCAGGACCATCGCCAGCGCCGCGAGTATGAGTGCGGGGAGGCTTCGGGCGCGGGTCGAGAGCACGGCCTTCATGCTTCGACGCTACCTGAAGCCTCCCCCATTCGGTCAGATGTGCGGATCTGATCTGCTGGTCAGCGGGCCGCGCGGTACGCCTGGAGCAGCTTCAGCAGTGCCTGGCCGTACCGGCCGGTGAGCAGTGCGTGGTCGGCCTCGGCGAAGGGCTTCGCCACGGCCGCCGTGATCCGCTGGCCCACCTTGTGCTGGACGATCAGCCTGGCCTGGGTGACCACTTCGCGTCCCCGCTGGTCGTCGTGGCGGCGCTCGGCGGTCGCGGCCGCCTTGCCGAGGGTGCTCAGCGCACTGCTCTTCGCCGTGACTCGTGTGGTCAGACCCCACCCGTAGGGGTACTGCGGGTCGTACGCGCTGTCGCCCACGTTGATCGGCAGCTGGGCCTCGCTGCGCGGCCAGGTGACGGGGAGCTGGCCGGTGAAGGGCCGCTTGCCGTAGAGCACGTCGGCGACGCCGCCGCCCTCGGTGCCGGGCAGCCAGGAGGCGACGGCCGCGTCGATCTTCCCGAGCCGGTCGCCGAGCAGCAGCGGTCGGCCGGAGACGGTCAGCACCACGCACTTCATGGCGCCGCACACCTTGTCGACGGCGGCCCGGTCGGCGGCGGACAGGGTCAGCTCGTGGCCGTTGCCCACATCGCCGACGCCCTCGGCGTAGGGGGTCTCCCCCACGACGACCACGCCCACGTCGTGCCCGGCGGTCGGCGCGGAGGCGTCCTTGGAGTACGTGACCTTTCCGCCCGCCTCGCGGATGCCGGCAAGGATCGTGGTGCCCTTGGTGATGTTCCCGGAGGAGCCCTGCCAGGTGATGGTCCAGCCGCCGGACTGGTTGCCGATGTCGTCGGCGTTGGACCCGGCGACGTACACCTTCTGGCTCTTGCGCAGCGGCAGCAGGTCACCGTCGTTCTTCAGCAGCACCTGGGACTTGGCGACGGCCTCGCGGGCGATGGCCCGGTGGGCCGGGGAGCCGATGGCGGCGGCGCCGGAGGTGTCGGCGTAGGGGCGCTCGAAGAGGCCGAGGCGGAACTTCTGGGTGAGGATGCGGGAGACCGCGTCGTCGATCCGCCGCTCGCTGATCCGGCCGGCCTTCACCTCGGCGGTGAGGGCCGCGCTGAACTCCTTGTAGGTGTAGGGGACCATCATCATGTCGACGCCCGCGTTGACCGAGGTGCGGACCTGGGTCGCGTAGTCGCCGGGGAGCTGGTCGATGGCGTTCCAGTCGCTGATGACGAAGCCGTCGAAGCCCATGCGGCCCTTGAGCGCGCCGTTGATCAGATCGGCGCGGGCGTGCATCTTGACCGGGCCGCGTCCGTCGCCGGCCACGTCGAGCGAGGAGTACGAGGGCATCACGGTGCCGACGCCACGCTTCACTGCGTCCTGGTACGGCGCGAGGTGCACGGCCTCCAGTTGCTGCCGGGTGAGCGTGGAGACGCCCTGGTCGACGGTGTAGGTGCCGGTGGTGGAGGAGCCGTAGGCGGTGCCGCCGTCGGCGACGAAGTGCTTGGCGGTGGCCAGCACCTTGTCGGCGCGGGCGAGGTCGCTGCCGTCGGCGCTGCCCTGGAGGCCCTGGATCACGGTCTCCATGGACTCGACCAGCGCCGGGTCCTCACCGAAGGACTCGTACGAGCGGCCCCAGCGTTCGTCACGGCTGACACAGAGACAGGGCGCGAAGTCCCAGGGGATGCCGGTGGCACGGACCTCGGAGGCGGTCACCACCCCGGCGCGCTGGGCGAGTTGGGGGTCGCGGGTGGCGCCGATGCCGATGTTGTGCGGCAGGACGGTGGCGCCGGTGAGGTTGTTGTGGCCGTGGACCGCGTCGACGCCGTAGATCAGCGGGATCTGGAAGCGGGTGGCCTGGGCGCGGAGCTGGAAGCCGTCGATCATCTTCGCCCACGCGGCCGGGGTGTTCGGGGTGGGCGTGGAGCCGCCGCCGGAGAGCAGGGAGCCCAGGTCGTAGGCGGCGATGTCGTTCGGGGCGGAGACGGCGCCGCGCTCGGCCTGGGTCATCTGCCCGGCCTTCTCCGCGAGCGACATCCGCCCGAGCAGGTCGGCGACGCGCTTGCGCACCGGCAACTTGGTGTCCAGGTACGGCAGTCCGTGGGCGTCGATGACGACCTGCGGGTTCTCCGCGGGGGCCTTGGCGCCGGTGACGGTGAGCCCCAGCGGGACGGTCTCGGCGGCCTCGGCGGTGCGGTCCTTCAGGGTGGTCACCTTCACGGCCTGAGAGGTCCCGGAGGGGGTGCCGGCCGGGAAGGTGAGGGTGCCGGAGGCGGGCGTGTAGTCCTCGCCGGGGCGGGCGGTGCCCTCGCCGGTGGCGTAGGCGACGGTCACCGGGGAGGTGACGGGCTGCGCGTCGGTGGTGGCGAGGGTGACGCGGACGCTCGCCGTGCCGCCCTCCTTCACCGGGCGGACGGCCGTGTCGGTGGTGACGGAGGCGCGCAGCGCCGGGTCGGCGGCGCCGTACAGCTCGACGCCGTCCATGGCGAAGCGGCCCTTGACGCCGGTCGGCAGGGTGACGGCGTAACCCCACATCTGGGTGAGGCCGAGAACGTGGTCGATGCCGCCGACCGGCTGGTAGTCCGTGCGATAGGTGAACGCGGAGAACGGCAGCTCGATCCGCTTCCAGCCGGTGAAGTCGTCGGTGAAGGAGGTCGTCCACAGCTCGGACGCCTCGCCGTGCGCACCGCCGTCCTTGATCTCGAAGGTGATCTTCTTCCCGCTGCTCTGTCCCTCCCACCACAGGCGCACCCCCCGGTGGGCGGACCAGTCGTGGGCGGGGGCGGTGGCGGCGTAGTCGTGGGTGAAGCCCCCGTAGCCGCTGATGTCGTAGCTTCCGGTGAGCACCTTGGCGCCCTCGGGGGCGTCGGCGCGGGCGGTCAGCTCCAGGGCGGGCGGGTCGTCGCTGTCGCCGCCCCAGGTGAAGATGCCCTCGGCGGGCTGGGCGGCGAAGGGCACTTCGCCCTCGAAGCGGTCGACCGGCACGGGGGCCGGGTCGGTGCCGTCGGCGCCGGAGGCGGTGGCGATGCCTCCGGCCAGCGGGAGCAGTGCGGTCAGCAGAGCGGTGGAGACGAGCAGGGCGGTTCTGCGCATGGACCTTCCCTCGGCTCTGGGTTCACTCAGGACATAGCGTTCACTCATGACTTAGCTCACGGCTTGAGTGAACTGGGGTCCCCTGGAGCCCGTCAACCCTTCGCACGTGACATGACGCTCCGTCAACTCGACTTGAGGCTCTCGTGGTTGCGCGTTCGCCTTCTGAATGCGCGACCCCTTGACGCGGTGCCGGAGCCGTCATTTACTCACGCCTCGCACGCCGCTGTTCCCTCATCCCCCCACCTCTTGAAGGGCGGCGCCCCATGAGACGACCCCTGCGTCCGGCCCGGCTGCTGCTGGCCGCGCTGCTGACGACGGCCGGGATCACCACGCTCGCCACCCCGTCCGCGCACGCGGCGGGCGAGCCGGTCACGGCCTGGCTGACCACCACCGACGACTCCGCGGGACGGCATGTCGTACGCGGCCTGGAGCCGCAGACGCCGTTCGCCTTCTCGGCCGGCACCGGTGGCGGCGGCGAGAACATCACGGTGGACGAGAACACCCGCTACCAGACCTTCACCGGCGGCGGAGCCTCCTTCACCGACACCGCCGCCTGGCTGATGAACAGCAGTGGCGCCCTGTCCCAGTCGACGCGGGACGCCACCATGCGCAAGCTGTTCTCGCCCACGGACGGCATCGGGCTGTCGTTCCTGCGCAACCCGATGGGCGCCTCCGACCTGGCCCGCTCCGGCTACACCTACGACGACGTGCCGGCCGGGCAGACCGACCCCTCCCTGGCGAAGTTCTCCCTCGCCCGTGACCTCGCCGACGTCCTCCCGCTCACCAAGCAGGCCCGCCAGCTGAACCCCGACCTGACGGTGATGGCGTCCCCGTGGACGGCCCCGGCGTGGATGAAGGACAGCGGCTCCCTCAACGGCGGCTGGCTGAAGGCGGAGGACTACGGCGCCTACGCGTCGTACTTCGTCAAGTACCTCCAGGGGTGGCGCGATCAGGGCGTGCCCGTCTCGTACGTCACCGCGCAGAACGAGCCGACCTGCTGCTCGGGCTACCCGTCGATGAGCTGGAACGCCGGCGGTCTCGCCTACTTCACCAAGAGCGAGCTGCTGCCCAAGCTCCAGCAGGCGGGCCTGTCGACCAAGGTCCTGGCGCACGACTGGAACTGGGACACCTACGACTCCTACGCCGCCCAGACCGTGGACGACGCGGCCGTGCGCAGCCACCCCAACTTCGGCGGCATCGCCTGGCACGGCTACGGCGGCGACGTGAACAAGCAGACGGCCGTGCACAACCAGTACCCCGCGCTGGACGCCTTCGCCACCGAGCACTCCGGGGGCACCTGGATCGCGGACCAGCAGCGCGAGGACCTGTCCGACATCATCAACTACACCCGTAACTGGGCGAAGTCGGTGACCAAGTGGTCCCTCGCCGTGGACCAGAACATGGGCCCGCACAACGGCGGCTGCGGCACCTGCACCGGGCTGGTCACCGTGCACAACGGCGACGGCCGCAGCGGGAGCGTGGACTACACGGTCGAGTACTACGACATGGGCCACCTCACCAAGTTCGTCCGCCCCGGCGCCCAGCGCGTCGCCTCCACGGCATCGAGCGCGGTGCCCAACGTGGCCTGGCGCAACCCCGACGGCAGCAAGGCGCTGATCGCGTACAACGGCGCCTCCTCGGCCAAGCAGCTGACGATCAACTGGGGCTCACAGCACGCCACTTACTCGCTGCCCGCCCGCACCTCGGCCACCTTCACCTGGGCCGGCGGCCAGTTGGGCGACAGCTCCCGCACCGGCGCCTTCGCGGGCCTCGCGGGCAAGTGCCTGGACGTGGCGGGCGGTTCGAGCGCCAACGGGAGCGCGGTGCAGCTCTACGACTGCAACGGCAGCACCGCCCAGCAGTGGACGGTCGCGGCGGACGGCTCGGTCAGGGCGCTCGGCAAGTGCCTCGACGTGGTCTCGGCGTCGACCGCCAACGGCGCCAAGGTCCAGCTCTACGACTGCAACGGCACCGGCGCCCAGCGGTGGTCGTACAACGCCTCCACCGGGGACGTGGTGAACACCGCGGCGGACAAGTGCCTGGACGTCACGGACAACTCCTCGGCCAACGGGGCACGGGCCCAGATCTGGTCGTGCACGGGGGCGGCCAACCAGAAGTGGACGCTGAGGTAGCGCGGGGCGGGTTTCCGGCGCGGGCGATGGTGGTACCCGCGCCGTACCGACTGTGACCGGGGAGCCCGAGATGACCACACCGCAGGATCTGCTGTTCGTCGCGCTGGACGTGCCCGCCGACCGGCCCGTGGAACAGGGGGATCTGTCGCTGGCCCTGGCGGCGGCGGAGCTGCTCGATCTGCTCACCGCCCAGGTGGTCACCCTGCGGGACGACCGGATCGTGCCCCTCTCGGAGCACCTCACCGGTGACCGGCTGCTGGACGAGGCGGGCGCGGCGCTGATCCGCGCCGAGCCGTACGAGAGCGCCGAGGACTGGCTGTGGCGGCGGGGGGACGGGCTCTCCGCCGCCTACCGGGACGCGCTGGAGCACGCGGAGCCGTCGGGTTCCGGCCTGCGGCAGCTGTTCCGGCGCGCCGACCGGTCGGTGGACCGGATCGACTCCGACGCCCGGCGGCACGCGGCCGGGCAGTGGGCCAGGCACGAGCCGGTCCTCGCGGGCCTCGCCGCCGCCCTCGGCATCGAGGACCCGGAGCACGAGGGCGCGGCCGAGAGCGTCAAGGACGACCGGGTGGCGGTCGTCCTCGCCGCTCTGGGCCAGGCGCTGACCGAGCTGGAGGCGGTACGGCAGCGGCGGCGGATCGAGGAGGACGCCTTCGACAACGTCTGGCGCGCCCCCTGACCCGCCCCGCCGTGTCCGCTACTCGGCCGGTTCGACGCCCGCGCGGAGCAGCCCGTAGGTGCAGGCGTCCTCCAGGGCCTGCCAGGAGGCGGCGATGACGTTCTCCGCGACGCCGACCGTGGACCACTCCCCCGCCCCGTCGCTGGTGGAGATCAGCACGCGGGTGATGGAGCGGGTGCCGTGCTTGCCCTCCAGGATGCGGACCTTGTAGTCCACCAGCTCCAGCTTGGCGAGCTGCGGGTAGATCTTCTCCAGGGCCACCCGCAGCGCCTGGTCGAGGGCATTGACCGGGCCGTTGCCCTCGGCGGTGGCGACGATCCGCTCACCCTTTGCCCACAGCTTCACGGTGGCCTCGTTGGCGTGGGTACCGTCGGGGCGGTCCTCCACGATGGCCCGCCAGGACTCGACCTCGAAGTACTTGACCGGCGCACCCTGCGCCTCGGCGCGCAGCAGCAGCTCGAAGGAGGCGTCGGCGGCTTCGTACGTGTAGCCCTTCAGCTCGCGTTCCTTGACGCGCTCGACGACGCGGCCGATCAGGGCGCGGTCGTCGCCGAGGTCGACGCCGAGTTCCCGGCCCTTCAGCTCGATCGAGGCGCGTCCGGCCATGTCGGAGACGAGCATCCGCATGGTGTTGCCGACCCGCTCGGGGTCGATGTGCTGGTACAGGTCCGGATCGACCTTGATCGCGGAGGCGTGCAGGCCGGCCTTGTGGGCGAAGGCGGAGACGCCGACGTAGGGCTGGTGGGTGGAGGGGGTGAGGTTGACGACCTCGGCGATGGCGTGCGAGATCCGGGTGGTCTCGCGCAGGTGGCCGTCGGGGAGGACCTTCTTGCCGTACTTCAGCTCCAGCGCGGCGACCACCGGGAAGAGGTTGGCGTTGCCGACGCGCTCGCCGTAGCCGTTGGCCGTGCACTGGACGTGGGTGGCGCCCGCGTCGACGGCGGCGAGGGTGTTGGCGACGGCGCAGCCGGTGTCGTCCTGGGTGTGGATGCCGAGCCGGGCGCCGGTGTCGGCGAGGACGGTGCCGACGACGGCCGTGATCTGCGCCGGGAGCATGCCGCCGTTGGTGTCGCAGAGGACGACCACGTCGGCGCCGGCGTCGGAGGCGGTGCGCACGACCGCCTTGGCGTACTCGGGGTTCGCGCGGTAGCCGTCGAAGAAGTGCTCGCAGTCGACGAAGACCCGGCGGCCCTCGGCGCGCAGATGGGCGACGGTGTCCCGGATCATCTCCAGGTTCTCGTCGAGCGTGGTGCGCAGCGCCAGCTCCACATGCCGGTCGTGGGCCTTGGCGACCAGGGTGATGACGGGGGCGCCGGACTCCAGCAGCGCTCTGACCTGCGGGTCGTCGGCGGCTTTGGCGCCGGGGCGACGGGTGGCGCCGAAGGCGACGAGCACCGCGTGCTTCAGGCGCAGCTCCTCGCGGGCGCGGGCGAAGAACTCGGTGTCGCGCGGGTTGGCGCCGGGCCAGCCGCCCTCGATGAAGCCCACGCCGAAGTCGTCCAGGTGCCGTGCGATGGCCAGCTTGTCCGCGACGGTGAGGTTGATGCCCTCGCGCTGCGCGCCGTCGCGCAGCGTCGTGTCGAAGACGTGGAACGAATCGTCGAGCTCGCTGGTTGCGGTCATGGTCTGAAGGCTCCTGTTGTGAATGTCGGTCTTACCGGAAATGACCGGCTCCACCGTTCCCCCCATGGTCCCTCGCGCTCCGCCTCCGGCTGCGGTTGGGCCGGAAAACGAAAAAACCCCTCGCGGGTGCGAGAGGTCTGCGCGCGGGTCGAGGACGACGGTGCCACCCGCATCTGGTCGTGCGAGGTGGTCACTGCGGACCGGCGCGCCTGCTGCCCATAATCATGGTGAGCGAGAGCACGCGGGCAGTCTGGCACAGAACGCCCACCGTCCCACGGGGTGTCTCAGCATGCGGGCCGCACTGTCCACACGGGACCGCCTCGGAGTCCGGGGGCGGTCCCGTGGGTGGGTGACTAGCCGATCCGGTGCATCCAGCCGTGCTTGTCCTCGGTCTTGCCGCGCTGGATGTCGAGCAGGGCCTCGCGGAGGCGGAGGGTGACCTCGCCGGGCCCGCCACCGCTCTGCTTCCACTCGGCGCCGGCCCGCTTGACGGTGCCGACCGGGGTGATCACGGCGGCGGTGCCACAGGCGAAGACCTCGGTGAGGGTGCCGTTCTCCGTGTCGCGCTGCCACTGGTCGACCGAGACGCGGCCCTCCTCGGCCTCGTAGCCGAGGTCGCGGGCGACGGCCAGCAGGGAGTCACGGGTGACGCCCTCCAGGATGGAGCCGGTCAGGGTGGGGGTGACGATCTTGTTTCCGTAGGCGAAGAACAGGTTCATGCCGCCCAGTTCCTCGACCCACCGGTGCTCGACGGCGTCGAGGTAGCAGACCTGGTCGCAGCCCTTGGCGGCGGCCTCGGCCTGGGCGAGCAGGGAGGCCGCGTAGTTGCCGCCGGTCTTGGCGTCGCCCATGCCGCCGGGGACGGCGCGGACGCGGTCCTCGGAGACCCAGATCGACACCGGCTTCACGCCGCCCTGGAAGTAGGCGCCGGCCGGGGAGGCGATGACGATGAAGAGGTACTCGTTGGACGGCTTGACGCCCAGGCCGACCTCGGTGCCGATCATGAAGGGGCGCAGGTAGAGGGACTCCTCGCCGCCGTGCGCGGGCACCCAGTCGATGTCCTGGGCGATCAGTGCGTCGCACGCCTCGATGAACGTCTCGACGGGCAGCTCGGGCATGCCCAGGCGGTGCGCGGAGCGCTGGAAGCGCAGGGCGTTCTGCTCGGGCCGGAAGGTGGCGACCGTGCCGTCGGGCTGCCGGTACGCCTTCAGGCCCTCGAAGATCTCCTGGGCGTAGTGCAGGACGTTGGTGGCCGGGTCGAGCGGGATCGGCGCGTACGGGACGAGCTGGCCGTCGTGCCAGCCGCGGCCCTCGGTCCACTTGATCGTCACCATGTGGTCGGTGAAGCGGCGGCCGAAGCCGGGGCTGGTCAGGATCGCCTCGCGCTCCGCGGCGGCGAGCGGGTGGGCGGAGGGCTTGAGCTCGATCGTGGGCGTCGTCATGGGCGGCAGTCCTTCTCTTCCTGGCGTGGGACGGGCGGCGCCGGCGCTGCGGCCGGTGCCTCAGGTCACCCCCGGCAGAACGCGGCACCGGTGGTGGCGGGCCGCGCTCACGCCGTCCAGGCATTCCCTCATATCGCGGCTCCGCGTTCGATTATCGCGCGGCGGGGGCGCCGGAAGGAATCGGGGTGAATGCGACCCAGGGCTCGATGGTGGCACCCGGCACGGGCACGGCAAAGGGCCGCCGGGCGCCTGAAGCGACCCGGCGGCCCTTTCGGGGGCCTTACGGGTCAGCCGGTTACTCGCCCTACGAGCGCGTCGCCGATCTCGGCGGTGGTGCGCGGCGGTAGCCCGGCGCGCCCGGTGAGGTCGGCGGCCACGGCCGCCTCCACACGGTCGGCCTCGGCGTCGTAGCCGAGGTGGCGCAGCAGCAGGGCGACGGAGAGGACCGTGGCGGTGGGGTCGGCCTTGCCCTGTCCGGCGATGTCCGGGGCGGAGCCGTGCACCGGCTCGAACATGGACGGGTACGCGCGGGTCGGGTTGATGTTGCCCGACGCGGCCACGCCGATGCCGCCGGAGACGGCCGCCGCGAGGTCGGTGATGATGTCGCCGAAGAGGTTGTCGGTGACGATCACGTCGAAGCGCTCGGGCTGGGTGACCAGGTAGATGGTGGCCGCGTCCACGTGGATGTACTCGGTGGTGACCTCGGGGTATTCCTCGGCCACCTTGTTGAAGATGTTGGTCCACAGGTGCCCGGCGAAGGTGAGCACGTTGTTCTTGTGGACCAGGGTGAGCTTCTTGCGCGGGCGGGCCTGGGCGCGGGCGAAGGCGTCGCGGACGACGCGCTCGACACCGTAGGCGGTGTTCACCGAGACCTCGGTGGCGACCTCGTGCTCGGTGCCGGTGCGGATGGTGCCGCCGTTGCCCGTGTAGGGGCCCTCGGTGCCCTCGCGGACCACGATGAAGTCGATCTCCGGCTGGCCGGCGAGCGGGGTGGCGACGCCGGGGAGCAGCTTGGAGGGGCGCAGGTTCACATGGTGGTCGAAGGCGAAGCGGAGCTTGAGCAGGAAGCCGCGCTCCAGGACGCCGGACGGCACCGACGGGTCGCCGATGGCGCCGAGCAGGATGGCGTCGTGGGCCTTCAGGGCGTCGAGGTCGGCGTCGGTGAGGGTCTCACCGGTGGCCCGGTAGCGCCGGGCGCCGAAGTCGTACTCCTTGGTCTCCAGCTTCACGTCCTGGGGCAGGACGGCGGAGAGGACCTTGAGACCCTCGGCCACGACCTCCTGGCCGATGCCGTCCCCGGGGATCACTGCGAGATTGATGCTGCGAGACATGGTCGGCACCCTACTCCGCGTCCCACGGGATGACACGGACCGTCCGCGATGCGGACAGCGGACGGTCCGTCCCGCGCGGCTCGGCTCAGTGTCCGGTCTCGCCGCCGTTGTCCCGGCGGTCGAGGGCGCGCTGGAGGGCGGCCGCGGCCTTGGCGCGGTCGGTCTCGTCGGAGCGGGAGGTGTGGCGCACGCGGCGGCGGACGGTCGTCTCGGCCATGGGAAATCGACTCCTTCGACAGAGTGGTTGCACGGCAGCGATGAGCTGTGAGACGCCGGAAGGGGCGGAGAGCGCACGCCGCAGGGGTTGCCTGCGCGGGGCGCGGCTCACGACCGCCATTCGCTGGATGGAGCGATTCGTTCGGCTCATCCCAAGCTAAGGGACCGGACCGCGCCTGTCTGCATGATTACTCGGACTTCCTACTATCTGAGACGGCGAGCCGATCCCGACCCGCCTGACCTGCGCTTTTGTCCGGGTGCCCTCAGCCGATGACGAAGGGCACCCGGTCGGCCAGCGGGCCGAGCTGAGTCCGCTCCCCGGGGGTCGGGCTGCGGCGGCCGGTGCCGAGGAGGAGGGCGTCCGTGTCGGACAGCGCGGCGGGGAACGGCGTCCCGGCGATCCGCTCCAGCAGGGCGCGGGCCGCGGCCAGGGTCTCGGGCGGCGGGGCCGGGGCGTCCGGTACGTGGGCGATCAGGTCCAGGTGATGGAGGGTCCACTCCAGGACGTACGCCGAGAGGTAGTCGGACGCGGTGAGGACCTGGTCCTGGGTGGCGACCCGGGCGGCGGGGTCGGCGAGCAGGGCCGCGCGGCCGGCGGCGGAGCCCACGTCGTCCAGGTGGAACTTCAGCAGGGCCGGGTCCTCGTAGGCCGCCGCCAGCCGGACGGTCAGGGCGTCCAGCGGGTCCTCGCCGGTCGGCGCGGTGTGGGTGACGGTCCAGTACGTCGCCGCGTCACGGGTCGGTCCGGTGCCGGCGGGTGTGACGAGGGTGATCAGGACGTCCTGGGCATCGATGACGAGATGGCACACCAGGTCCCGGACCAGCCAGCCGGCGCAGCCGGAGGGCCGGCCGAAGTCCTCGTCGGCGAGGCCCGCCACCGCCGCCCGCAGGGCCGACCAGGAGAGGGAGAATCCGTCCATGCCGTCCATGGGCGCACGCTAGCAACAACCGGACGACGCACGACGGCCCGGCGAGCCTGTTCAGGGCAGGCTCGCCGGGCCGGATCGTGGGGGCCGAACGGCCCGTGGGGGTCAGCCCATGTGCGGGTAGCCGTACTCGGTCGGCGGGACCAGGGTCTCCTTGATGGCGCGGGTCAGGGTCCAGCGCATCAGGTTCTGCGGGGCGCCGGCCTTGTCGTCGGTGCCGGAGGCGCGGCCGCCGCCGAAGGGCTGCTGGCCGACGACGGCGCCGGTGGACTTGTCGTTGATGTAGAAGTTGCCCGCCGCGTAGCGGAGCTTCTCCATCGTGTACGCCGCCGCCGCGCGGTCGTTGGAGATGACCGCGCCGGTGAGGGCGTAGTCCGACACCGACTCCATCTGGGTCAGCATCTCGTCGTACTTGTCGTCCTCGTAGACGTGCACGGCGAGGATCGGGCCGAAGTACTCGGTGCGGAAGACCTCGTTCTCCGGGTCGGTGCACTCGATGACGGTCGGGCGGACGAAGTAGCCCACCGCGTCGTCGTAGGAGCCGCCCGCGACGATTCGGCAGGCGGGGTCCTCGGCGGCGCGGTCGATGGCGGCCTTGTTCTTGGCGAAGGAGCGCTCGTCGATGACCGCGCCCATGAAGTTCGACAGGTCGGTGACGTCACCCACGGTCAGGCCGTCGATCTCGGCCGCGAACTCCTCCTTGAAACCGGAGTTCCAGATGGAGGCCGGGACGTAGGCGCGGGAGCTGGCCGAGCACTTCTGGCCCTGGTACTCGAAGGAGCCGCGGGTCAGCGCGGTCTTCAGCACGGCGCGGTCGGCGCTCGGGTGCGCGACGACGAAGTCCTTGCCGCCGGTCTCGCCGACCAGACGCGGGTAGGCGCGGTACTTCTCGATGTTGTTGCCGACCGTCTTCCACAGGTACTGGAAGGTCTTGGTCGAGCCGGTGAAGTGGATGCCCGCGAGGTCGCGGTGCTCCAGGGCGACCTCGGAGACGGCGATGCCGTCGCCGGTGACCAGGTTGATGACGCCCTTGGGCAGCCCGGCCTCCTCCAGCAGCTTCATCAGCAGCACGGCGGCGTGGGTCTGCGTCGGGGACGGCTTCCAGACCACCACGTTGCCCATGAGGGCGGGCGCGGTGGGCAGGTTGGCGGCGATGGCCGAGAAGTTGAACGGCGTGATCGCGTAGACGAAGCCCTCCAGCGGGCGGTGGTCCATGCGGTTCCACACGCCCGGCGAGTTGGCCGGGGGCTGCTCGGCCAGGATCTGGCGGGCGTAGTGCACGTTGAAGCGCCAGAAGTCGACCAGCTCGCAGGGGCTGTCGATCTCGGCCTGCTGGGCCGTCTTGGACTGGCCGAGCATGGTGGAGGCGGCGATGGTCTCGCGCCAGGGGCCGGACAGCAGCTCGGCGGCGCGCAGGATGATCGCGGCACGGTCGTCGAAGGACATCGCGCGCCAGGCCGGGGCGGCGGCCAGGGCGGCGTCGATCGCGTCCTGGGCGTCCTCGCGGGTGGCGTTGCGCAGGGTGCCGAGCACGGCCTTGTGGTTGTGCGGCTGGACCACCTGGAAGGTCTCGCCGCCGCCCATCCGCTTCTCGCCGCCGATGGTCATCGGCAGGTCGACCGGGTTCTCGGCCAGCTCCTTGAGCTTGGCCTCCAGCCGGGCGCGCTCGGGCGAGCCGGGGGCGTAGCCGTGCACCGGCTCGTTGACGGGGGTGGGGACCTGGGTCACAGCGTCCATGAGATCCGTAACTCCTTTATCTTGAGCGGGTGTCGGGCTCAGCCCTTGGTGATCATGCTGCGTACGAAGAACTGGAGGTTCGCCGGCTTCTCGGCGAGACGGCGCATGAAGTAGCCGTACCAGTCGGTGCCGTAGGCGGTGTAGACACGCATGCGGTGCCCCTCGGCGGCCAGCCGCAGGTGCTCCTCGCCCCGGATGCCGTAGAGCATCTGGAACTCGTACTCGTCGAGCTTACGGCCCGCGCGGTGCGCGAGTTCCTGGGCGATGGAGATGAGGCGGGGGTCGTGGGACCCGATCATCGGGTACCCGTCGCCCTCCATCAGCGTCTTCAGGACGCGGACGTACGCCTTGTCGATCTCGTGCTTCTGCTGGTACGCGACCTCGGCGGGCTCCTTGTAGGCGCCCTTGACCAGGCGGACCCGGCTGCCGGCCTCGGCCAGGCGGCGGGCGTCGGCCTCGGTGCGGAACAGGTACGCCTGGATGACGCAGCCGGTCTGCGGGAAGTCCTTCCGCAGCTCCTCGTGGATGGCGAACATCGAGTCGAGGGTGGTGTGGTCCTCGGCGTCCAGCGTGACCGTGGTGCCGATGGCGGCGGCGGCCTCGACGACCGGGCGGACGTTGGCGAGGGCCAGCTCGTGGCCGCCGGGCAGCGCCTGGCCGAACATGGAGAGCTTGACCGACATCTCGACCCGCTCGCCCAGTGCGAGCTCACCCAGGTGGTCGACCAGCGCGAGGTAGGCGTCGCGGGCGGCGGCGGCCTGCTCGGGGGTGGTGATGTCCTCGCCGACGACGTCCATCGTCAGCTGGAGGCCCTTGGCGGTCAGCTCCGCGATGATCGGGACGACGTCGTCCACGGTCTCGCCGGGGATGAACCGGTCGACGACCTGCTTGGTCACCGGGGCGGCCGAGATCAGACGACGCATCCGGTCGCTGCGCGAGGCGGCGAGAATCACGGGACCCAGCACGGGGCACCTCCACAACAAAAGCACCGAAGACGGCCGGGACCCGACGATTCGGGGACGGCACGGAGAACCACCGTGAAACCTAGGGATCTCTTCGATGGTCGGCCATCGACAGACGTCACGCATCCGATCACCGGTTCTCAGACAGATGTATGAAGCCGCCTCGGAAATGCGGCAGAATGCCCGGGTGGCGGCCGATTACAGAGATGACTACCAGGAGCTGGTGGACGAGATCTCGGAGCTGCTGGGCGCCCCGGCGACCCTGGAGAACCGGGACTTCGAGCTGATCGCGTTCGGCGCGTACGACAGCGAGGGCGAGCTCGATCCCACCGCGCTGGACCCGGTGCGGGCCCGCTCGATCCTGACCCGGCGCTCGACCTCGGCGGTGCGGGCGTGGTTCGAGGGCTTCGGCATCACCCGCGCGACGGCGCCGGTCCGCATCCCGCCCACGCCGGAGGCGGGCGTCTACCGGGGCCGGATCTGTCTGCCGGTACGCCATCGGGGTGTCGTGCTCGGCTATGTGTGGCTGCTGGACGACGATCCCGGTCCGAGCGACGCCCAGCTGGCCGCCGCCATGCCGGTGACCGGGCGGATCGGCGCGCTGCTCGCCGACGAGGCGCGGGCCGGGGCGGGGCTCGGCCGGGAGCTGCGGGCGGTGCTCACGGCGGAGGACGGCTGGCAGCGGGACATGGCCGTCACCGACCTGCGCACCGCGCTGGGCCCGCGCGCGGACGGCCCGCACACCGTGGTCTGCGTCGCCCCCTGGTTCTCCGCCGACCCCGACGACGCCCCCTCGGTACGCACCGTCCCGCACGCCACCGCGCTGTGCACGGTGCCGTGGGGCGCGACGGCGCAGAGCCTCGCGGTGCTGGTGCGGCTGCGCGTCACGGAGGTGACGGCCCCGGCGCTGGTGACGGCCGCGCGGCTGGTGAAGGAGGCGGAGGGCGCGGTCGTCGGGGTGGGGGTCGGTGAACCCCGCGTGGGGCTCGCCGAGTTGGGCACGGTGTGGCAGGAGGCGTCGGCGGCGGCACGGGCCGCGCTCGCCGAGCCGAGGTTCGCGCCGGTGGCCGAGTGGCGGGGCATCGGACCGTACCGGCTGCTGTCCGCGCTGCCGCCGAGGTCGGCCCTGGACCCGGTTGCGGTGCCGCTGCTCTCCCCCGCCCACCACGAGCTGGCCCGCACCGCCGAGGTCTACCTCGACTGCGCGGGCCAGGCCGGCCGGGCGGCGGCCGAGCTGGGCATCCACCGGCAGACGCTGTACTACCGGCTGGGCCGGGTGGAGCGGCTGACCGGCCTGGACCTGGACGACGGCGAGGACCGGCTGCTGCTGCACATGGCGCTGAAGCGGGCGCGGCTGGGCTGAGCGGTCAGCTTCTCCGGGCCGCCGCGATGATCTGACGCAGACCCTCGGTCAGGCGGTCGGCGGTGGGCGCGGACTTCGGATCGAAGGACCACTGGGCGATGAGACCGGTCATGAGGGTCACGTAGAACACGCCGAGGGTGTCCGCCGTCTCGTCCGTGACGTCTTCTTCGCGGCCGCCCATGAGCAGGGGGATGAGGCCGCGCCCCGCCTCGCGCTGGGCCGCGGCCAGATGGTCGCGGACCTCGGGCATCTGGTCGCCCATGGTCACGACCTCCATGCTGAGCCGCCAGATCGAACCCGGCTCACGCATGGTGTCGACGATGTTCGACCAGACCTCCTCGAACCGCTCGAGGGAGCCGGGCGGGGTCGCGCTGTCGCCGGCCGTGTCCCCCTCGAACGCGTCCCCCATCCCCTCCACCAGCGCCACGTACGCCTGCGCGAGCAGGGCGTCCTTGGAGCCGTAGTGGTAGCCGATGGAGGCGAGGTTGGTGCCCGACTCCTTCACGATGTCGCGCGCCGTGGTCCGGGCGAACCCCTTCGCCAGCAGGCAGCGCTTGGCGCCTTCGAGCAGATCCTCACGGTGTCCCATGCCGGTCAGCGTACCGCTGTCCATACAAGCGTCCTAGACACATGACTTATACAGTCGTTCTAGACAAGCGTTTAAGACGTGCGTACATTCCTCGGCATGGTGAACCCGACGAGCACCACCCCGACCCCCGTGCAGGACAAGCCCGTTCGTGCCGGACGGCGCGAGTGGACCGCGCTGGGCGTGCTGATGCTGCCCCTGCTGCTGGTCTCGATGGATGTGTCCGTGCTGTACTTCGCCACCCCCGCGATCAGCGCCGACCTCCGCCCGACCGGCACCCAGCAGCTCTGGATCTTCGACATCTACGGCTTCGTCCTCGCCGGGCTGCTGATGACGATGGGCTCCCTCGGCGACCGCTTCGGCAGCCGCCGGCTCCTGCTGGCGGGGGCCGCCGCCTTCGGCGCCGCCTCGGTCCTCGCCGCCTACGCCGACAGCGCCCCGACCCTGATCGCGGCCCGCGCGATCCTCGGTGTCGGCGGGGCCACCCTGATGCCGTCCACCATGGCGCTGCTGCGCACGATGTTCACCGACCCCGCCGAGCGGGCGAAGGCGATCGGGCTGTGGTCCGGGGTGATGACCGGCGGTATCGCGCTGGGCTCGGTGATGAGCGGGGTGCTGGTGGAGCACTTCTGGTGGGGCTCGGTCTTCCTGGTCAACCTGCCCGCGATGCTTCTGCTGCTTCTCCTCGGCCCGTTCCTGCTCCCCGAGTCCCGCACCCCCTCCCCCGGCCGCTTCGACTGGGTGAGCGTCCCGCTGTCGCTGGCCGCCGTGCTGCCGGTGATCTACGGCCTGAAGGAGATCCCGTCCGAGGGCTGGCACGTGCGGTACGTGATGTCGGTGACGGTCGGTCTGCTCTTCGCGGCGCTCTTCGTCCACCGCCAGCGCACCGCCGCCTCCCCGCTGGTCCCGCCCGCGCTGCTGCGCAACCGGGGCTTCACCCCGGCCGTGGTGCTGACGCTGGTGTCCGCCTTCGGCATGATGGGCTCGGCGATCTTCACCACGCAGTACCTCCAGTCCGTGCTGGGCAAGAGCCCGCTGTCGGCCGCGCTGTGGAGCCTGCTTCCCTCGGTGCTGATCGGGGTCGCCGGACCGGTCACCGCCGCGCTGGTCGCACGGGGCGTGGACCGGGGCCGGGTGGTAGCCGCCGGGTTCGCGGTCTCCGCGGCCGGGTACGGGCTGCTCGCGCTCACCGGCACCGGCTCGCTGTGGCTGCTGCTGGCCGCGGCCGGGGTGCTGGCCTGCGGCGCGGTGATGGTGCTGTCCCAGCTCACCGACCTGGCCATGGGCAGCGCCCCGGTGGAGCGTGCGGGCACCGCCTCGTCGCTGCTGGAGACGGCCACGGAGTTCGGCGGCGCGCTGGGCATGGCGGTGCTCGGCTCGGTCGGCGCGGCCGTCTACGGCCACCGGATGCCGTCCGGCGCCCCGGCGGAGGCCCGCGAGACCCTGGGCGGGGCGCTGGTCACCGCGGCCCGGCTGCCCGGCCGGTCCGGCGAGGCGCTGCTCGCCTCGGCGCGGGAGGCGTTCACCGCCGGGATGCACGCGGCGGCCGTCGCCGGAGCGCTCGTGCTGGTCCTCGCCGCCGTCGGCGCCGCGCTGACCCTGCGCGGGCGGGACGTGAAGTAGCCGGAGAACGACGGAGCGCCGGGCGGACCGCGAGTGGGTCCGCCCGGCGCCCGCTGTGTTTCAGATACGGCTCAGACCAGGTTGACCGAACGGGCGGAGGTCGCCCCGATCTCCTCGGCCAGCTCGGTCAGCGTGGCGGGCGACACCGTGTCGTCCACGGTGAGCACGGCCAGCGCCTCCCCACCGGCGGTGGAACGGGCCACCTGCATACCGGCGATGTTGACGCCCGCCTCGCCGAGGACCCGGCCGACGGTGCCGACGACACCGGGACGGTCCTCGTAGCGCAGGACGACCATGTGCTCGGCGAGCGCCAGGTCCACGTCGTAGTCACCGACCGCGACGATCTTCTGGACGTGCTTGGGACCGGCGAGCGTGCCGGAGACCGACACCTCCTCGCCGCCCGCGAGGGTGCCGCGCACGGTGACCACGTTGCGGTGGTCGGCCGACTCCGAGCTGGTGGTCAGCCGGACCTCGACACCGCGCTCCTGCGCGAACAGCGGGGCGTTGACGTAGGAGACGGTCTCGTCCACCACGTCCTCGAACACGCCCTTGAGCGCGGAGAGTTCGAGCACCTTCACATCGTGCTGGGTGATCTCGCCGTACACCTCGACGTCGAGGCGGACCGCGACCTCGCCCGCCAGCGCGGTGAAGATACGGCCGAGACGCTCGGCGAGCGGCAGACCGGGCTTCACGTCCTCGGCGATGACACCGCCCTGGACGTTGACCGCGTCCGGCACCAGCTCACCGGCGAGGGCGAGGCGCACCGAGCGGGCCACCGCGATGCCCGCCTTCTCCTGGGCCTCGTCGGTGGAGGCGCCCAGGTGCGGGGTGCAGACCACCTGGTCCAGCTCGAACAGCGGGGAGTCGGTGCACGGCTCCTTCGCGTACACGTCGAGCCCGGCGCCGGCGACCCGGCCCTCCTTCAGCGCCGCGTACAGCGCCGCCTCGTCGACGATGCCGCCGCGCGCGGCGTTGACGATGCGCACGGTCGGCTTGACCTTGCGCAGCGCCTCGTCACCGATCAGGCCGAGGGTCTCGGGGGTCTTGGGCAGGTGGACGGTGATGAAGTCGGAGACCTCCAGCAGCTCGTCCAGCGACAGCACCTTGACGCCCATCTGCGCGGCCCGGGCGGGCTGTACGTAGGGGTCGTAGGCGACGACCTTCATGCCGAAGGCGGACATGCGCTGGGCGACCAGGGCGCCGATGCGGCCGAGGCCGACCACGCCGAGGGTCTTCTCGGCCAGCTCGACGCCGGTGTACTTGCTGCGCTTCCACTCGCCGTTCTTCAGGGCGGTGTTGGCCTGCGGGATGTTGCGCGCGCTGGCCACGAGCAGACCGCAGGCCAGTTCGGCGGCGGTGACGATGTTGGAGGTGGGGGCGTTGACGACCATCACGCCGGCCTTGGTGGCGGCGGAGACGTCGACGTTGTCCAGGCCGACGCCGGCTCGTGCGACGACCTTCAGATTCCTGGCCGCGGCGATCGCCTCGGCGTCGACCTTGGTCGCCGAGCGGACGAGAATCGCGTCCACGTCGGCGATGGCGGGGAGCAGTTCGGCGCGGTCGGCTCCGTTGCAGTGCCGGATCTCGAAATCCGGGCCGAGTGCGTCCACGGTCGCGGGCGACAGCTCTTCTGCGATGAGTACCGTGGCTTTTCGGCTGGGGTACGAGCTCACGTGAGTCCTCACAAGTCCAATGCGGACGGCCGTCCCGACGGCCGCTGGCGGTGGAGGGTGCTAGCCGCGTGGAAGACGCACGACACTGTGGGCCTGACGCGTTTGTTGTGCAGCAGTGTAGTGGCCCGGCGGCCGGCCGGGCGGCACCCCGCCAAGGGGTGCCGCCGCCGGCCGCCTTCGGGCTCACGCCTCTTCGTCGACCCAGGACATCAGCTTGCGCAGCTGCTTGCCGGTGGTCTCCAGCAGGTGCTCGGAGTCCTGGTCCTTGTACTCGTTGTACTTCTTCAGACCGCCGTGGTACTCGTCCATCCAGTTCTTGGCGAAGGTGCCGTCCTGGATCTCGGCGAGGACCTTCTTCATCTCGGCCTTGGTGGCGTCGGTGATGATGCGCGGGCCGGTGACGTAGTCGCCCCACTCGGCGGTCTCGGAGATGGACCAGCGCATCTTCTCCAGGCCGCCCTCGTACATGAGGTCCACGATCAGCTTCAGCTCGTGCAGGCACTCGAAGTAGGCGATCTCGGGCTGGTACCCGGCCTCGGTCAGGGTCTCGAAGCCCGCCTTGACCAGGGCGGCGGTGCCGCCGCAGAGCACGGCCTGCTCACCGAACAGGTCGGTCTCGGTCTCCTCGGTGAAGGTGGTCTTGATGACACCGGCACGGGTGCCGCCGATGGCCTTGGCGTACGACAGGGCCAGCGGGAAGGCGTTGCCGGAGGCGTCCTGCTCGACCGCGACGATGCAGGGCACGCCGCGCCCCTCCTCGTACTGGCGGCGGACCAGGTGGCCGGGACCCTTGGGGGCGACCATGCAGACGTCGACCTCGGCCGGGGGCTTGATGAAGCCGAAGCGGATGTTGAAGCCGTGGCCGAAGAACAGCGCGTCGCCGTCCTTCAGGTTCGGGGCGATGGACTCCTCGTAGACCTGGGCCTGGAGCGGGTCCGGGACCAGGATCATGATGACGTCGGCCTCGGCGGCGGCCTCGGCCGCGGTGACCACGCGCAGGCCCTGCTCCTCGGCCTTGGCACGGGACTTGGAGGTCTCGGGCAGACCGACTCGGACGTCGACGCCCGAGTCCCGCAGCGACAGGGCGTGGGCGTGGCCCTGGCTGCCGTAGCCGATGACCGCGACCTTGCGGCCCTGGATGATGGACAGGTCGGCGTCGGCGTCGTAGAACAGCTCGGCCACTGGTTCTCTCCTTGAGGTGCGGGTGCTGCGTCCCACCGTATTGCGGTGGGGGGACGGAAGGTTTCGGGGTCTCGGTATCCGGTCGCCGGGCGGGGCGGCCGGGCCGGGGCTCACGCCGTGCGGTCGAGGGCGCGCAGCGAGCGGTCGGTGATGGAGCGGGAGCCGCGTCCGATGGCGATGGTGCCGGACTGCACCAGCTCCTTGATGCCGAAGGGTTCCAGCATCTTCAGCATCGCGGACAGCTTGTCGCCGGAGCCGGTGGCCTCGATGGTGACGGCCTCCGGGGAGACGTCGACGGTCTTGGCGCGGAACAGCTGGACGATCTCCACGATCTGGGACCGGGTCTCGTTGTCCGCGCGGACCTTCACCAGAACGAGTTCACGCTGGACGGCCTGACCGGGCTCCAGCTCGACGATCTTCAGCACGTTGACGAGCTTGTTGAGCTGCTTGGTCACCTGCTCCAGCGGCAGGTCCTCGACGTTCACCACGATGGTGATGCGGGAGATGTCGGCGTGCTCGGTGACGCCCACCGCGAGCGAGTCGATGTTGAAGCCGCGCCGGGAGAAGAGGGCGGCGATCCGGGCGAGGATGCCCGGTGTGTTCTCCACCAGGACGGAGAGCGTGTGCTTGGACATGTCGTGGTCTCTCTCGGTCTCTCTCGCTCGAATCCTCGGTCAGTCCTGGTCGCTGTCGCCGAAGTCGGGGCGCACGCCCCGCGCGGCCATGACCTCGTCGTTGGAGGTCCCGGCGGCGACCATCGGCCACACCATCGCGTCCTCGTGGACGATGAAGTCGACGACGACCGGGCGGTCGTTGATCGCGTTGGCCTCCTCGATGACCTTGTCCAGGTCCTCGGGGCGCTCGCAGCGGATGGCGTGGCAGCCCATCGCCTCGGACAGCTTGACGAAGTCGGGGACGCGGGTGCCGGCGCTGGGGCCCGTGGCTCCGTCGGGGCCGGAGTGCAGGACGGTGTTGGAGTAGCGCTGGTTGTAGAACAGGGTCTGCCACTGGCGGACCATGCCGAGGGCGCCGTTGTTGATGATGGCGACCTTGATCGGGATGTTGTTCAGGGCGCAGGTGGTCAGTTCCTGATTGGTCATCTGGAAGCAGCCGTCGCCGTCGATCGCCCAGACCGTGCGGCCGGGCCGGCCGGCCTTGGCGCCCATCGCGGCCGGGACCGCGTACCCCATGGTTCCGGCGCCGCCGGAGTTGAGCCAGGTCGCGGGCTGCTCGTACTGGATGAAGTGGGCGGCCCACATCTGGTGCTGGCCGACGCCCGCCGCGAAGATCGTGTCCTCGGGGGCGAGCTGGCCGATGCGCTCGATGACCGCCTGCGGGGAGAGCGAACCGTCCTCGGGCGTCTCGTAGCCGAGCGGGTAGGTCTCCCGCCAGCGGTTCAGGTCGCTCCACCAGGCGGTGTGGTCGCCGCGGTGGCCCTCGCTGTGCTCCTTCTGCACGGCCTGGATCAGGTCGGCGAGCACCTCACGGGCGTCCCCGACGATCGGCACGTCGGCCTCGCGGTTCTTGCCGATCTCGGCCGGGTCGATGTCGGCGTGCACGATCTTGGCGTACGGCGCGAAGCTGTCCAGCCTGCCGGTGACACGGTCGTCGAAGCGGGCCCCCAGGGCGACGATCAGGTCGGCCTTCTGCAGGGCGGTGACGGCGGTGACCGAGCCGTGCATGCCGGGCATGCCCACGTGCTGCGGGTGGCTGTCGGGGAAGGCGCCGAGTGCCATCAGGGTGGTGGTGACCGGGGCGCCGGTCAGCTCGGCGAGGACCTTCAGCTCGGCGGTGGCGCCGGCCTTGAGCACGCCGCCGCCGACATAGAGGACGGGGCGCTTGGCCGCGGTGATCAGCTTGGCGGCCTCGCGGATCTGCTTGGCGTGCGGCTTGGTCACCGGGCGGTAGCCGGGCAGGTCCATGGCGGGCGGCCAGGAGAAGGTCGTCCGCGTCTGGAGCACGTCCTTCGGAATGTCGACGAGGACCGGGCCGGGGCGGCCGGTCGAGGCGATGTGGAACGCCTCCGCGATCGTCTTCGGGATGTCCTCGGCCTTGGTGACCAGGAAGCTGTGCTTGGTGATCGGCATGGAGATGCCGACGATGTCCGCCTCCTGGAAGGCGTCCGTACCGATCGCCTTGGAGACGACCTGGCCGGTGATCGCGACCAGCGGCACCGAGTCCATGTTCGCGTCGGCGATCGGGGTGACCAGGTTGGTGGCGCCGGGGCCCGAAGTCGCCATGCAGACGCCGACCTTGCCGGTCGCCTGTGCGTACCCGGTGGCCGCGTGGCCCGCGCCCTGTTCATGACGGACGAGCACATGGCGCACCCGCTGGGAGTCCATCAGCGGGTCGTACGCGGGAAGGATCGTCCCCCCGGGAATGCCGAATACCGTGTCGACCCCGACCTCCTCGAGCGAGCGGATGAGGGACTGCGCGCCCGAGACGTGCTCGACGGGGGCGGAGTGCTGTCCTCCGGATCGGGGCCGCGGCTGCGGATGGTGGGCCCCGGTGGCCTGCTCGGTCATCGGCTTCTCTTCTCGAGCTTGAGGGTCTTTGCGAAGTTTGAGCGGTATGGAAGCGGAACGGGGGGCGCACGAGGGGTCACTCGTGCAACAAAAAACCCCTCGTGCCGCAAGGCAAGCGAGGGGAGCGCGCCGGGGAGGTCGCTGGGTATTGCGGACGATGTCCGGTCAGGGCCCAGTTCAGCCGACGCGCTTTCCAAGTACGAGAATTCGGGTGCGCATGGCTCTGACCCTCCCCCCGGCGCGCATCATGTGTCAAGTGGGTGGGACAGCCGTCTCATCATGTGAGCGGAGCGCAGTGGCGCCGAAGACGGTGGACATGCTCCCGGAGTACAGCCCGGCGCCCTTCCCGGCGAAGACCGGCTCGGCGGGGGCGTGCGGCACCGGGAAGCGGCCGGAAGCGAGCGCCCGGCGCAGCCGGTACTCGTCCACCGGCCCGGCGAACGCCATGCCCTGGCCGTGGGTGCAGCCCATGGCGCGCAGCGCGACGACCTGTTCCGGCAGGTCGACGCCCTCGGCGACGGACTGGAGGCCGAGGTCGCCCGCGATGCGCAGCAGCCCACTGGTGATCTTGTGCAGCCGGGCGGACTCCACGACGCCCTCGATCAGCCCGCGGTCGAGCTTGAGGATGTCCACGGGGAGTCTGCGCAGTGCCGTGATGGCCGCGTAGCCGCTGCCGAAGCCGTCGAGCGCGATCCGTACCCCGAGGCGGCTGAGCGCGGTCAGGCGCCGCTCCAGCTCGTCCAGGGAGATCCGCGGGTCGGTGCCGGACACTTCGATGATCAGCGCGCCGGGGGGCAGCCCGTGCCGGGTCAGCAGCGCCTCGATGGAGCCCAGCGGCAGCGAGCGGTCCAGCAGCCGCCGGGCGCTCATCCGGACGGCCACCGGGACGACGAGGCCGCCCGCGGCCCGCTCGGCGGCCTGCTCGACCGCTTCCTGGAGTATCCAGCGCTCCAGCTCCGCCGTGCGGTCGCCGTCCTCGGCCACGCGCAGGAACTCGGCCGGGGTGAACAGCACGCCCTGGGCCGAGCGCCAGCGCGCGTGGGTGGCGACCGAGGCGATCCGGCCGCCGGCGAGGCAGACCACCGGCTGGTGCAGCAGCGCGAACTCGCCCTCGTGCAGCGCGGCGCGCAGCCGCCCGGCCAGCTCGGCCTTGCGGACGACGTCCTGCTGCATCTGCGGTTTGTACAGCTCCACGCGGCCCTTGCCGCCGGCCTTGGCGCGGTACATCGCGAGGTCGGCGTTGCGCAGCAGCTCGCCCGCGCCGAGACCGGGTTCGGCGAAGGAGACGCCGATGGAGGCGTTGACCCGGACATCGTTGCCGTCGATGGCGTAGGGCTGGGAGAGGGTCATTCTGAGCCGGTCGGCCAGCTCCAGGATGTGCCGCTCGCGGGCGGCGCGGTCGCGGGTGCCGTCGCCGGTGATCAGGGCCGCGAACTCGTCGCCGCCGAGCCGGGATGCGGTGTCCCCCTGGCGGACGGAGTCCTGGAGTCTGCGGGCGGCCTGGATCAGCAGCTCGTCCCCGGCCTGGTGGCCGATGGTGTCGTTGACGGCCTTGAAGCCGTCGAGGTCGATGAAGAGCACGGCGGTGCCGCGCAGGGCGGCGCCCCGGTCGGTGGCCCGGCGCCCGGACAGGGCCTGCTGGACGCGCCGGGTGAACAGCGCGCGGTTGGGCAGGTCGGTGAGCGGGTCGTGCTCGGCGTTGTGCTGGAGCTGGGCCTGGAGCCGTACCCGCTCGGTCACGTCGCGGCTGTTGAAGATCAGGCCGCCGTGGTGGCGGTTGACGGTGGACTCCACGTTGAGCCAGCCGTCCCCGCTCCCGGCTTCGCTCGGGCGGGAGGTGCCCCCACCGCCGGAGCGGAAGCGGCACTCGATACGGGTGGTGGGTTCGTCCAGCGGGTCGGCGGCCAGGAAGCGGCGCACCTCGTGCACCACGCAGCCCAGGTCCTCGGGGTGGATCAGGGCGGCCAGTTCGGTGCCGATCAGGGCCTCGGCGCTGCTGCCGTAGACCCCGGCGGCGGCCGGGGAGACGTAGCGCAGCACACCGTTGGGCGCGGCGATCATGATGACGTCGCTGGAGCCCTGCACCAGGGAGCGGAAGTGGTTCTCCTTCTGCGCCAGTTCCTGGGTGAGGGTGATGTTGTCCAGCAGCATGATGCCCTGGCGGATGACGAGGGCCAGCACCACGGCGCCCGCGGTGATCAGCACCACGTGGTCGGGCCGGCGCCCGTTGAGCACGTTGTACAGGATGCCCAGGGTGCAGACGGCGGCGGCGAGGTACGGGGTGAGGGCGGCGAGGGAGCCGGTGAGCGGCCGCCCGGCCGGGTACCGGTGGCTCTCCGTGCCCGGCGGATGCTGCTGGGCGGTGACCGGGCCGCGCTGGCCCGGCACATGCTCGTGCACGACGCGGGTGTGCCCGTCGGACGCGCCCCGGTCGCTCTCGCGCCCCCTGGGGGCGGCCCAGGGGGCGTAGGCGAGCAGCAGGGAGCCCGCGAACCAGCCCGCGTCCAGCAGCTGCCCGGAGCGGTAACTGCTGTGCAGCAGCGGGGAGGTGAACAGCGCGTCGCACATCACGGTGAGCGCGAGGGCGCCGATCGCGGTGTTGACGGCGGTGCGGTTGCCCGGACTGCGCCTGAAGTGCAGCGCGAGCACCATGCTGACCAGCACGATGTCGAGCAGCGGGTAGGCCAGCGAGAGGGCGGTGTGCTCGACGCTCGGCCCGTCGATCCGGGCGGTCTGGGCGAGCGCGAGGCTCCAGGAGAGGGTGAGCAGCGAGCCGCCGATGAGCCAGGCGTCCAGCGTGAGACAGATCCAGCCGGCCCGGCTCACGGGGCGTTTGGCGAGGACCAGCAGGCCCACGATGGCGGGCGGCGCGAAGCAGAGGAAGAACAGGTCGGCATAGCTCGGGCTGGGCACGGTACGGCCGAGGACGACCTCGTACCACCCCCAGACCGCGTTGCCGAGGGCGGCCATCGCGGAGGAGAGGGCGAAGAGCAGCCAGGCGGGCCGGAAGCGGACGCGGCGGCTGCGGGCGTAGAGGAAGCAGGAGACGGCGGCGGTGCCGGCCGCCGCGCTGAGCCCGAAGTCGCCCATGAACAGCGCGAGTTGCTGATTGCCCCAGTCGAAGGCCGAGCCGATGCCGTAGGCCGCGCAGATCACGGCGAGGGCGAGCTGCTGGGTCAGGCGTGATCCGTCGCCGGGTGCCGGCGGCCGGGTCGGGGGCGTGCGGACGGGCTGCTGTGGCGCGCGGGGCGCCCCGTCGGGCGCGGTCGTGGTCGCCGGCGGCGCGTTCACCGCGCCCTCCCGGTGCGGGCCGCGCCGGGGACCCTCGAGGGCCGGTGCGGATGCCTCCGCCGGGCGCCCGGCCGGGGGTGCGGACTGTGCCGGCTCATGTGCCGCTCGCGCCTGCGCGCGGTCGTGCGCCAGGGTCGCCGTCGGCGGCTCCGCCGCGTCGGATCGTTCGTCCATAGGCCGTGCATCGCCCGTCGCCCCCCTCACAGAGCTGACATGTCCATCCCCGGCGCCGACCGGTCGGCGGCGCACCCCTGTCGGGACGATACACCAGGATCGTCACTCAGGGACATAGCTTCTCTACTCTCCGTGACGACCAGCGACTATGCGGGCACACCCCGCGCCCGTGGAGTCGCGGAGGGTACCGAAAAGCGGCTCACGCCCCGGTGGTCAGGACCACGTTCCGCAGTGGCTCATGGTTCACGAACCGGGTCAACTGGTCCACCAGGAGTCGCTCCGCGCGCGGCCGGAACGCCGAACTGGGGCCGCCCACATGCGGGGTGATCAGTACGCCAGGCGCCCGCCACAGCGGATGGCCCGGCGGCAAAGGCTCGGGGTCGGTGACGTCGAGGGCGGCGGTGAGCCGTCCGCTCGCCAGCTCGCCGAGCAGGGCTTCGGTGTCGACCACGGGCCCGCGTGCGACGTTGACGAGGAGGGCGCCGTCCTTCATGCGGGCGAGGAAGCCGGCGTCGACCAGGCCCCGCGTCTCGTCGGTGAGGGGCGTGGAGAGGATCACCACGTCGGCTTCCGGGAGCAGGGCGGGCAGTTCGGTGAACGGATGCACGCCCCCGCGCGCGGTGGTGCGCCCGGAGCGCGCCACCCGGGTCACGCGCTCCACTTCGAAGGGCGCGAGCCGGTCCTCGATGGCCGAGCCGATGGCGCCGTAGCCGACGATGAGGACGGTCCGGTCGGCGAGAGCGGGCCGGAAGTCGCCTTGCCAGCGCTCGTCGTCCTGGGCCCGGACGAACCCCGGAACGCCGCGCAGCGAGGCCAGGGTGAGGGTGAGGGCCAGCTCGGCGGTGCTGGTCTCGTGCACCCCGCGCGCGTTGCAGAGCCGCACACCGGGGGCGACCAGGGAGAGGTTGGCGGTGATGTCGTCCACGCCCGCGGTGAGCGTCTGGATCACGCGCAGGCCGGTCATGGCTTCCAGCGGGCGCACCTTCACGGGCTCGCGCCGCATGTACGGCACCACGTACACCGCGCAGTCCGCCGGATCGCCGGGGAACTCCCGCTGCTCGCCGTCCCAGAACAGGTAGTTCGGGCCCTCGGGGAGGCCCCGGATCTCCTCGGGCGGGAGGGGCAGCCAGACGTCTTGGGTCATGGCGAGGAGGCTAGTTCACGGGACTGCGCGCCTCTGGTGGGGTAGCAGTGTCGGTGCGACCCCTCCGAAGGGACCTTGACCGTGCGATGCCGAACCGTGCCCGCCGTACTCACCGCGACCGCGCTGCTGCTGGCGGCCGGCTGCTCCTCCGGCCGGGACCAGCCCGGCGACGGCCGGGGTTCCCCCTCCGAGGGCACGGTGACGGGTGTGGCCCCGTCCCGCTCCGAGACCGGCCCGCCCGCCAAGGGCTCGGTGACGGTGCTGCGTACGGTCGCCGAGGGCCTGAAGACGCCCTGGGGGCTGGCCCCGCTGCCGGACGGGAACGCTCTGGTCTCCTCCCGCGACGACGCCACCCTCACCCGGATCGACGCCAAGACGGGCGAGAAGACGGTGGCGGGCCGGATCTCCGGGGTCGAACCGGCCGGTGAGGGCGGCCTGCTGGGCATCGCCCTCTCCCCCGGCTTCGCCTCTGACCACATGGTCTACGCCTACTTCACCTCCGCCTCCGACAACCGCGTCGTCCGGGTGCGGTACGACGAGAAGCGGGCGGCCGGTGATCAACTGGGCGCCCCGGACACGGTGTTCAAGGGCATCCCCAAGGGCCACATCCACAACGGCGGCCGGATCGCCTTCGGCCCGGACGGCATGCTGTACGTGGGCACCGGCGAGAGCGGCAGCAGCGGGCTCGCCCCCGACAAGAAGTCCCTGGGCGGCAAGATCCTCCGGATCACCCCGGAGGGCGAACCGGCGCCGGGCAACCCCTTCGGCCGCTCCCCCGTGTACTCCTACGGCCACCGCAATGTGCAGGGTCTGGCCTGGGACGCCCAGCAGCGGCTGTTCGCCTCGGAGTTCGGGCAGGACACCTGGGACGAGCTGAACGCGATCAAGCCCGGCGGCGACTACGGCTGGCCCGGCACCGAGGGCCGGGGCACCGACGGGCGCTTCCAGAACCCCCTGGCCCAGTGGCACACCGACGAGGCGTCCCCGAGCGGTATCGCCTATGTGGACGGTGTGATCTGGATGGCCGGGCTCCGGGGCGAGCGGCTGTGGCGCATCCCGCTGCGCTCGACCTCGGCGGCGGCCCCGCCGCAGGCGTTCTGGGACGGCGAGTACGGCCGGCTGCGCACGGTGGCCCCGGCCGGGAAGGACCGGCTGTGGGTGCTGACGAGCAACACCGACGGCCGCGGCAACCCCAAGAAGGGCGACGACCGTCTGCTGGAGGTACGGGTCCGCTGACGGGGGCGGTGCGGCACCGCCCCCGTTCGTGCGGTCAGCCCGCCGAGGGCAGGCCGAGCAGCGCGTCGGAGTACTTCAGCGCGGCCAGCAGCAGGCCGACGACGCCGAGCGCGACACCGCCCCAGGCGACCGACTTGATCCAGGGGGCCTGCGGCCGTCCCGGCGCGCCGAACGCGGGCCGGGCGAGCACGGCCACGCCCACGACCAGCGCGGCCACCGCGAAGAGGCCGGCCCACAGGGCGGTGGCGTGCCAGGCGTCGCCGTAGACCGCCTTGATCTGCTGGGCGACGTTCGCCTGGGACGAGGTCTTGAGCTGGCCCATGAGCTGGGCGCGGGCCGAGGCGACGGTGCCGATCCAGCCGCCGTTGAGCGAGACCAGGCCGAGCGCGGCGGACACCACGGCTCCGGCGCCCTGGCCGACCCCGGACGGGCGGCGCGGCTCGGTGCCGGCCGCCTCCTCACCGGTCTCGTGCTGCTCGGGTGCCTGGGCTTCCTCGGTCACGGCTTCCTCGGTCACGGCGGTCTCGGCCGCCGTCTCGTCGTGCTGCGCGCCGGTCTCGGACCCGGCGCCTTCCGCTGTCTTCGTAGCCATGCCCGGCACCGTACGGAGGGAGTCTGAGAGGCGTCTTAACGCCCGCTGTGCGCGGCGCCTTCACGGGCCGCGCGCCACTCGGGTGCCAGAACGGCCCAGATCTCGGTGTCGGTGCGCACGCCGCGGTGCGGGTAGTTCTCGCGGAGCACGCCCTCGCGGCTCATGCCCAGGCGCCGGGCCACGTTGATGCTGGGCTGGTTGGCCGAGGATGCGTGCCACTCCACGCGGTGCATGCCGCGCTCACCGAAGGCCCAGTCCAGCAGGATCTCCATGCCCCGCGTGACGAGCCCGCGCCCGCCCGCCTCGGGTATGAGCCAGCAGCCCGCTTCGGCGACGCCGGTCCCGGTGTCCCACAGCCGGAACATCAGGCCGCCTACGAGCCTGCCGTCCAGCCAGATGCCGTGCAGGCTGCCGGTGTCGGTGCCGCGCTTGTCGGCGTACCCCTTCAGGAAGGCGCGGGCGCCGTCCAGGTCGGGCACCACGTCCGGCAGGCCGACATGGCGCCCGATGAACTCGCGCTCACCGTCGATGTTGGCGAAGAGTTCCGCCGCGTGCCAGACCTCCAGAGGGCGCAGTTCGGCGCCGTCCTCGCCCAGTGATGTCGCGTACATCGTGCTGTGGTTCCTTCCGCAGTTCCCGGCCGTGGCCGGTCCGAGCCTTTCACGGGCTCAGTCGAACTGATCACCGAGGGCCATGATCATCGTCCCGGCTATCAGCAGCCACAGGGCGCGGCGGGTGCGGCCCCGCGCGCCGAGGACGGCGGCGGCCGCGCACACGGCGGCGCCCGTGGCGTACGCGGCGGGCACCAGGGCCGGGGCGGGGCCGGACAGCCGGAGCAGGGCGGCGGCCACACCGGCGAGGGTGAGCAGGGCGCCGGTGCCGGTGGCGAGCCAGCGGGCGCGGCGGGCCTCGTCGTAGAACTCGGCCGCTTCGTCGTGCTCTGCGACGGCCTGCGCGCCCTCGGTGGGTTCCGTCCGTTCCGCCTCCTCGGCCTCGGCGGGTCCGGCGACGGAATCGGTACGTCCACTCATGGCGGGCGAGCGTAGCGCCTCCGCCTCCGGGGTCTCGCCGCGCCCCCGGGAAACGGGACGTGGCCCCGGAGGACGAACCTCCGGGGCCACGTTCGGTGCGGGTCAGCGCGGGACTCAGCCCTCGCTCACGCCCAGCCGGTCGAGGATCAGCTCCTTGACGCGGGCGGCGTCGGCCTGGCCACGGGTGGCCTTCATGACCGCGCCGACCAGCGCGCCGGCCGCCGCCACCTTGCCGCCACGGATCTTGTCCGCGATGGCCGGGTTGCCGGCGATGGCCTCGTCGACGGCGGTGGTCAGCGCACCCTCGTCGGAGACGACCTTCAGGCCGCGCTTCTCCACGACCTCGTCCGGAGTGCCCTCACCGGCGAGGACGCCCTCGATGACCTGCCGGGCCAGCTTGTCGTTCAGGTCACCCTTCACGACCAGCTCGGTGACGCGGGCGACCTGGGCCGGAGTGATGGCCAGCTCGTCCAGCGCCGTGCCCGACTCGTTGGCGCTGCGCGCCAGCTCGCCCATCCACCACTTGCGGGCGGAGGCCGCGTCGGCACCGGCGTCGATGGTGGCGACGATCAGGTCCAGCGCGCCCGCGTTGGTGATCGACTGCATGTCGGTGGCCGAGATGCCCCACTCCGCCAGCAGGCGGGTACGGCGGGCCAGCGGCAGCTCGGGCAGCGCGGCGCGGATCTCCTCGACCCACTCGCGCGAGGGCGCCACCGGGACGAGGTCGGGCTCCGGGAAGTACCGGTAGTCCTCGGCCTCCTCCTTCACGCGGCCCGAGGTCGTGGACCCCGTGTCCTCGTGGAAGTGGCGGGTCTCCTGGATGATCGTGCCGCCGCCGTCGAGCACGGCCGCGTGGCGCATGATCTCGAAGCGGGCGGCGCGCTCGACCGAGCGCAGCGAGTTGACGTTCTTCGTCTCGGAGCGCGTACCGAACTTGGCCCGGCCGTGCGGACGCAGCGACAGGTTCACGTCGCAGCGCATCTGGCCCATCTCCATCCGCGCGTCGGAGACACCGAGGGCCCGGATGACCTCGCGCAGCTCGCGGACGTAGGCGCGCGCGACCTCGGGGGCCCGCTCGCCCGCGCCCTCGATGGGCTTGGTGACGATCTCGATGAGCGGGATGCCGGCGCGGTTGTAGTCCAGCAGGGAGTGGGACGCGCCGTGGATACGGCCGGTGGCGCCGCCGACGTGCGTCGACTTGCCGGTGTCCTCCTCCATGTGGGCGCGCTCGATCTCCACGCGGAAGGTCTCGCCGTCCTCCAGCTGTACGTCGAGGTAGCCGTCGAAGGCGATCGGCTCGTCGTACTGGGAGGTCTGGAAGTTCTTCGGCATGTCCGGATAGAAGTAGTTCTTCCGGGCGAAGCGGCACCACTCGGCGATCGAGCAGTTCAGCGCGAGGCCGATCTTGATCGCGGACTCGACGCCGGTCGCGTTGACGACCGGGAGCGCGCCGGGCATGCCGAGGCACACCGGGCAGGTCTGCGAGTTGGGCTCGGCGCCCAGCTCGGTCGAACAGCCGCAGAACATCTTGGTGTTGGTGCCGAGTTCGACATGGACCTCAAGGCCCATGACGGGGTCGTACGAGGACAGCGCGTCCTCGTACGACACCAGGTCGGTCGTGGTGGTCACGGTGAAAACTTCCCTCTCAGCCCAGCAGGACGTCGTCGTCGCCCAGCCGCTTCAGCTCGCGGTAGAGGATGGCGAGGCCGGTGACGATGGCGACGGCGGACGCGGCGGCGTCGATCAGGCGCAGGGTGTCGCGCTCCGACCGGGCCTTCTTGATCTGCTTGGCCACGCCGACCGCGCTGAACGCGGTTCCGGCCATGGACAGGTACGTGCCGGACCTCGACTGCTTGAAGCCCTTGGCCTTGTTCAGTGCGCTCACAGCGACGGTGCCTCCTCGATCAGCGGGTGACCCCACTTTTCCACGAAGGCGGCCTCGACGGCGGCGCCGACCTTGTACAGCCTGTCGTCCTTCAGCGCCGGGGCGATGATCTGGAGGCCGACGGGGAGGTTGTCCTCCGGGGCGAGACCGCACGGCAGCGACATGGCGGCGTTGCCCGCGAGGTTCGTCGGGATGGTGCACAGGTCCGCGAGGTACATCGCCATCGGGTCGTCGGCGCGCTCACCGATCGCGAAGGCGGTCGTCGGGGTCGTCGGGGAGACGATCACGTCGACCTGCTCGAACGCCTTCTCGAAGTCCCGCGTGATGAGGGTGCGGACCTTCTGCGCGGAGCCGTAGTAGGCGTCGTAGTAGCCGCTGGAGAGGGCGTACGTGCCGAGCATGATGCGGCGCTTGACCTCGTCGCCGAAGCCGGCCTCACGGGTGAGGGAGGTGACCTCCTCGGCCGAGTGGGTGCCGTCGTCGCCGGTGCGGCGGCCGTAGCGCAGGCCGTCGAAGCGGGCGAGGTTGGACGAGCACTCGGACGGCGCGATCAGGTAGTACGCCGACAGGGCGAGGTCGAAGGACGGGCAGTCCAGCTCGACGATCTCGGCGCCCAGCTCCTTCAGCAGCTCGACGGACTCGTCGAAGCGCTGGATGACACCGGCCTGGTAGCCCTCGCCGCGGAACTGCTTGACGACGCCGATCCGCATGCCCGCGACCGAGCCGTTGCGCGCGGCCTCGACGACCGGCGGTACGGGTGCGTCGATGGAGGTGGAGTCCAGCGGGTCGTGGCCCGCGATGACCTCGTGCAGCAGCGCCGCGTCCAGGACCGTGCGGGCGCAGGGGCCGCCCTGGTCCAGGGAGGAGGAGAAGGCGACCATGCCGTAGCGGGAGACCGAGCCGTAGGTCGGCTTGACGCCGACCGTGCCGGTGACGGCGGCCGGCTGGCGGATGGAGCCGCCGGTGTCGGTGCCGATGGCGAGCGGAGCCTCGTAGGAGGCGAGCGCGGCGGAGGAGCCGCCGCCGGAGCCGCCGGGGATCTTGGTGAGGTCCCAGGGGTTGCCGGTCGGGCCGTAGGCGCTGTTCTCGGTGGAGGACCCCATGGCGAACTCGTCCATGTTGGTCTTGCCGAGGATGACGACGTCGGCGTCCTTCAGACGCTTGGTGAGCGTCGCGTCGTACGGCGGAATCCAGCCCTCGAGGATCTTGGAGCCGACGGTGGTCGGGATGCCCTCGGTGGTGAAGATGTCCTTGAGCGCGAGCGGGACGCCGGCCAGCGGGCCGAGCTTCTCGCCGCGGGCGCGCTTGGCGTCCACCGCGCGGGCCTGGGCGAGGGCGCCCTCGCGGTCGACGTGCAGGAAGGCGTGCACCTTCTCGTCGACCGCGTCGATGCGCGCGAGGTGGGCCTCGGTGACCTCGACGGCCGTCAGCTCGCCGGAGGCGATCTTCCCGGCGATCTCGGCGGCCGTGAGCTTGATGATGTCGGTCATGACTTCTTAGTCCTCCCCCAGGATCTGCGGCACCTTGAAACGCTGCTGCTCCTGGGCGGGGGCGCCGGAGAGCGCCTGCGCGGGGGTGAGCGAGGGACGGACCTCGTCCGCCCGCATGACGTTCGTCAGCGGGAGCGGGTGGGAGGTCGGCGGTACGTCTTGGTCGGCGACCTCGCTGACGCGGGCGACCGCGCCGATGATGTCGTCGAGCTGGCCCGCGAAGTGGTCGAGCTCTTCGGGCTTCAGCTCCAGACGCGCCAGCCGGGCGAGGTGGGCGACCTCCTCGCGCGTGATGCCAGGCATGCAGCGATCCTCTGGGGTGAGTGTGTGTGCTTTGGGCCCAATCCTATGGGGCACGGACCGTCGGCCGTTAAACGGTTTCCCGGCGGGGCCGTCCGTACCCGCGCCGGAGACGGCTCAGGCTCCTGTGGTGGAGCCCGGACGGACGATCATCAGGACGGTGACCGTGGCCCACAGCAGGTTGAAGACGCCGGTGAGCATGGCGAGGCGGGCGGCGGGGTTCGGTGCCTCGGGGGCGGCCTCGAGCGCGGCTTCCTGGGCGGGCAGGATCAGCAGGCCCAGGACGGCGGCGGCCACGGCGGTCAGGACGATCGAGGTGATCAGCCAGCCGCTGCCGAGCACACCGAGATTCCGCGCCGTGGCGAACCCGAAGACGGGGACCGCGACGCCGACGGCCGCGTAGACCCGGCAGATGCGGTGCAGCGTCCGGAGGCCCGCGAGAGCCTCCTGGTCACCCGGATCGCGGTGGGCGCCGCGCAGCGCCCTAGGGAACATGCTCGCGGCGACGGCGACCGGACCGATCGCCAGTAGGGCGGCCAGGACGTGGATGGAGAGAAGCAGCTTCGTCATGTCAGACGCCGACGGGAGTCTGGCCCTGGTGGCGCCAGACGGTGCCGCGGCGTTCATGGGCGAACAGGTCTTCGACGGCGTGTGCGATCCGGGGGCCCACCTCGCGCTCCAGCAGGTAGAGGCCGAGGTCGAGTCCGGAGGTGACGCCCGCGCCGGTGACGAGGTCGCCGTCGTCGACGACTCGGGCGCGCACCGCGTGGACGCCGGTGGCGTCGAGCAGGTCCAGGCCCAGGTGGTTGGTGGTGGCGTGGCGGCCCTTCAGCAGCCCGGCCATGGCCAGGACGAGGGTGCCGCCGCACACCGCGCCGACCGTCACCCGCGGGTTCTCCATCGCTGCCGCCAGCAGTGCGGGCAGCCCGGTGGTCAGCGTGCGGCCCAGCAGTACGGGGATGAGCTCGTCCTGCCGCCGCTCCCCGCCGCCCACCTCCTCGGCGGGCACCTCGCCGGGCTCGCCGACCCGGCCCGAGGCGCCCGGCACCAGAATCAGCCCCGCCCGCGCGGGATCGAGCGCGGCGGTGGCCCGCAGCGTCAGGCCCCCGGTGCCGCTGACCACCTCGCGCGGCCCTTCGGCGGAGACCAGTTCCACGCTCACCCCGCCGTCGCAGGCGAGGCCGCCGGCGTACAGCACCTCGTAGGGGGCGATGACGTCGAGTGGATCGAAGCCGTCGAACAGGACGATCTGGGCGTGCATGGAGGGGTCCTTCGGGTGGGTGAGGTCCGGTCCGCGCCGGGTTCGCTCCGACGCTATTCGGGTGCCCGCCCCTCGCCCAGTGGCATTGATGACACACTCCAACGGGATATCGCCAAGCCTCGCGCGATGCCTCTGAGCTGGTCCGAGCCGGGATTTCGAAGCGGTCGGATCCTGCGCGGGTGAGTATGTTCGTGCCATGCACACCGTCGCCGTCCTCGCGCTGGACCAGGTGATCCCGTTCGACCTGTCCACCCCGATCGAGGTCTTCACCCGCACCCGCCTCCCGGACGGCCGCCCCGGCTACCGCATCCGCGTGTGCGCCGAGCACCCGGAGACCGACGCGGGCGCCTTCGCCCTGCGTGCACCCTGGGGGCTGGAGGGGCTCAAGGGCGCCGACACGGTGATCGTGCCCGGTACCGCCGACCCCGCCGCGCCGCTCGCTCCCGCCGTCCGTGACGCCCTGCGGGCGGCCGCCGGGGAGGGCACGCGTATCGCCTCCATCTGTTCGGGCACCTTCGTCCTGGCCGCCACCGGGCTGCTCGACGGGCTACGGGCCACCACCCACTGGGCCGCGGCCGGCCTCCTGGCCGGCGCCCACCCGGAGATCGAGGTCGACCCGGACGTCCTGTACGTCGACAACGGCCAGATCCTGACCTCGGCCGGAGCCGCCGCGGGCCTGGACCTGTGCCTGCACATGATCCGCCGCGACTACGGCTCGGCGGTCGCCGCCGACGCCGCCCGGCTCTCCGTCATGCCCCTGGAACGCGAGGGCGGACAGGCGCAGTTCATCGTCCACGATCACGCGCCCACGCCCCACGGCTCCGCGTTCGAGCCCCTGCTCGACTGGCTGCGGGACAACCTGGGCGCCGACCTCACCCTCGACGGCATCGCCGCCCACGCCGGAACCAGCAAGCGCACCCTGATACGCCGCTTCCGCGAACAGACCGGCACCACGCCGTTGCAGTGGCTGCACCGTGCCCGCGTCCGCCAGGCCCAGCATCTGCTGGAGACCACCGAGCAGTCCGTGGAACGCATCGGCGCCCAGGTCGGATTCGGCTCCCCCACGGCCTTCCGCGACCGCTTCAAGCGCACCACCGGGGTGAGCCCCCACGCCTACCGCCGCTCCTTCAGCTGACCGGCGGACGGGGCTCGGTCCGGGTCCCGGGTCCGGGTGCTCGAGGGCGAAACGTTACCGCTGCCTGGGCCGGGGGCTCACTCCGCCGCGGGGAGTGCCGCGCGCGGGCGCTGCCAGCCTCGGGCGCCTCGGGCCTTCAGCCAGGCCGTCGTCTCCTCGGGGGGCATCGCGGCGGCCACCAGCCAGCCCTGTACGGCGTCGCAGCGCAGGTCGCGGAGGTGTTCCCAGGTCTCGTCGTCCTCGACGCCCTCGGCGACGACCACGAGGCCCAGGGAGTGCGCGAGGTCCACCGTGCAGCGGACGATCGCCGCGTCCTCGGCGTCCACCGCGAGCCGGGCCACGAAGGAGCGGTCGATCTTCAGTTCGCTGACCGGCAGCCGCCTCAGGTGGACCAGCGAGGAGTAGCCGGTGCCGAAGTCGTCCAGGGACATCTTCACGCCGTGCCCGGCGAGCGCGGCCAGGGTGTCGGCGGCCCGCTGCGGGTCCTCCAGCAGCACGTGCTCGGTGATCTCCAGCTGGAGCGCCCCCGCCGGGACCCCGTGCCGGGCCAGCCGGGCGGCGACGGAACCGGCGAAGCCGGGGGTGTGCACATCGCGCGGGGAGACGTTCACCGCGACCGGTACCCGCAGCCCCTGTTCGCGCCAGCGGGCGACCTGCGCGAGCGCGGTCTCCAGGACGTACTCGGTGAGGTGCGGCATCAGCCCGGAGGACTCGGCTATCGCTATGAACTCGTCCGGCGGCACCTTGCCCCGCTCCGGGTGCACCCACCGCACCAGCGCCTCCAGCCCGGCCACCTGGCCGTCGAAGCGGACCTTGGGCTGGTAGTGCAGCTGGACCTCGCGCGCGTCCAGCGCCCGGCGCAGATCGCCCAACAGGGCGAGGCGGTCCGGGGTGTTGGAGTCCCGCTTGGACTCGTACGCCTCCACGCCGGTGCGGTCCCGCTTGGCCTGGTACATCGCCACGTCCGCGCGCCGCAGCATGCCCTCGGCGTCCAGCGCGTGGTCGGGGAAGACGGCGACGCCCGCGCTGGCCTCCAGCACGAGCGTGAGTCCGTCCAGGTCGAGCGGCGAGCTGAGCGCGGTGACCAGCCCGCGGGCGACGCGGGTGGCCGACGTCGTGGAGTCGGCCACCGGCAGTAAGACGGCGAACTCGTCCCCGCCCAGCCGCGCGGCCTCCGCCCCGCGCGGCAGGGCGTTCTGCAGCCGGTCGGCGATCTGCAACAGCAGCCGGTCCCCGGCGAGATGGCCGAGGGTGTCGTTGACCGACCGGAAGCGGTCGAGGTCGATCAGCATCAGGGCGGAGCGCGCGCCGATGCGTTCGGCGTCGTCGAGCGCGGTCCAGATCCGCTCCAGCAGCCACTGCCGGTTGGGCAGTCCGGTCAGCGGGTCGCGCAACTGCTCCTCCGCGCGGGCCCGCGCCATCCACAGGGTGGAGTCCAGCGCGATCAGCGGGATGGCGAACAGCGGCAGCAGCACCGGCCGGGCGTCGGCGACCACGCACACCAGCGGCGCGATGCCGAGCAGCGCGACGGCGACGAGTCCCTGCCGGACCAGCGCGGTACGGGCGATGGTGGGCACCCCGCCCCCGCGCGGGGCGTGCAGGTACCACAGCAGCCCCTGGCTGACGACGAGGTACGCCCCCGCCGCGAGCACCACCTCGGGGACGGTGCCCAGGTCCCAGCCGCCGGGCCGCCAGGGTTCCTCCACGCTGCCCACCCGGCCGAAGGCGCCGAGCACCAGGGCTCCGGCGCTGATGCCGAGGATGTCCACCGCGCCGTGCAGCAGGCCCTGCCGCCAGCAGTTGCGCCGGGCCGCACCGACCAGGACGACGACGGTGAGGCTGACCAGTCCGGCCGGGACCCAGCCGTACAGCAGCAGCGTGGCGAGGGTGAGCGCGGCGCCGGAGGCGGTGCCGCCGCCCCAGCGGGCGCGGCCCAGCATGACGAGATGGCCGACGACGAGTCCGGTGAGCAGCGCCAGCGCCCACCCGGCCGTTCCGGCGGGGAAGAGCGCGTGGCCGCCGCTGAAGGCGCCGTAGAGCCCGGCGCCGAGGGCCAGCGCGGCCGCGGCGGCGAGGGCGGTGGGCAACGTGGGTGTCTGCGCGCGCTGTTGAGGGTCCTGCGGTGGGGCGAGGTCGGCGGCGAGGACCACCGTCGCGTGCGGATCGACCCCGCAGGTACCGGAGTTCGGCCCCGCTCGGTCCTTGCCGCGTCCGGTCCACCGGTTCCCCCGCCACGCGCCCGCGCGGCGGCGCAGGCGCTGCCGTGAGCCGGGGGCGGCGTTCTCGGTCGGTTCCATACCCGTCCCTCTCACAGCCGGCGGTGCCCACGCCACGCGGCCCTAGCCCCGAGGACCGTCAGCGGCTCGGCGGTGGAAAGCCCTTCCCCGTGCCGGCTGCCCGGCACGGGGATGCACCGGCCGCGGCTGGGCACGGCGGGCGCACCCCTCAACAGTAGGCCGCGGAGGGCTTCCTCGGGCAGCGGTCGTGGACGGTCGCCCGAATGCGTACGGGCCACCCGTATGCATCTGATATGCGCCGAACGGGTGGCCTTCAACCGCTACTCCCCGGTCGGAAGCGCGACTTCGGCCGCCGCCTCGGGTCCGCGCTCCAGCAGGACGGCGAATCCGTCCTCGTCCAGCACCGGCACCTTGAGCTGCATCGCCTTGTCGTACTTGGAGCCGGGGTTGTCGCCGACGACCACGAAGGAGGTCTTCTTGGAGACGGACCCGGTCACCTTCGCGCCCCGGCTCTGGAGCGCGTCCTTGGCGCCGTCGCGGGTGAAGTTCTCCAGCGTGCCGGTGACGACGACGGTCATCCCCTCCAGCGGGCGGGGGCCCTCGTCCTCGCCGGTGGCCTCCTCCTCCAGCGGGACTCCGGCCGCCTTCCACTTGCGCACGATCTCGCGGTGCCAGTCCTCGGCGAACCACTCCTTGAGCGCGGCGGCGATGATGGGGCCCACGCCGTCGGTGGCGGCCAGCTCTTCCTCCGTGGCCTGTTCGATGCGGTCGACGGACCGGAACTCGCGGGCGAGCGCCTGTGCGGCGACGGGGCCGACATGACGGATCGACAGGCCGTTGAGGAACCGGGCGAGCGGGCGCCGCTTGGCCGCCTCGATGTGCTCCAGCAGGGAGAGGGTGTTCTTCTTCGGCTCGCCCTTCTGGTTGGCGAAGACGGTGACGACCTTCTCCTCGCCGGTCTTCGGGTCGCGCTTGGGCAGTCCGCTGTCGGGGTCCAGCACATGCGCCTTGATGGGCAGCAGCTTCTCCACCGTGAGGTCGAACAGGTCGCCCTCGTCGACCAGGGGCGGGTCGGCGGGCTCCAGCGGCCGGGTGAGCGCGGCGGCGGCGACCCCGCCGAAGTGCTCGATGTCCAGGCACTCGCGGCCCGCGAGATAGGCGACGCGCTCACGCAACTGGGCCGGGCAGGTGCGGGCGTTGGGGCAGCGGAGGTCGATGTCGCCCTCCTTCATGGCCCTGAGCGGGGTGCCGCACTCGGGGCACTCGGCGGGCATCACGAACTCCCGCTCGCTGCCGTCCCTGAGGTCGGCGACGGGGCCGAGGATCTCCGGGATGACGTCACCGGCCTTGCGCAGCACCACGGTGTCACCGATGAGCACGCCCTTGGCCTTGACGACCTCCTGGTTGTGCAGGGTGGCGAACTCGACCTCGCTGCCCGCGACCGTGACCGGCTCGACCTGGGCGTACGGGGTGACGCGGCCGGTGCGGCCGACGCCCACCTTGATGTCGATGAGCTTGGTGTTGACCTCCTCCGGCGCGTACTTGTACGCGATGGCCCAGCGCGGGGCACGCGCGGTGGAGCCGAGACGGCCCTGGAGGCGGATCTCGTCGAGCTTCACGACGACGCCGTCGATCTCGTGGTCCACGGAGTGCCGGTGCTCGCCGTAGTACGCGATGAACTCCCGTACGCCGTCGAGGTCGTCGACCACGCGGTTGTACGGGGAGGTCGGCAGGCCCCAGGTGCCCAGCAGGCCGTACGCCTCGGACAGGCGGGTCAGGCCGCTGAAGCCCTCCAGGGCGCCGATGCCGTGGACGACCATGTGCAGCGGGCGGCCGGCGGTGACGCGCGGGTCCTTCTGGCGCAGCGAACCGGCCGCCGCGTTGCGGGGGTTGGCGAAGGGCTTCTCCCCGGCGGCCACCAGACGCTCGTTCAGCTCCAGGAACCTGTCCATCGGGAAGTAGACCTCGCCGCGGATCTCCACGAGGTCGGGCACCTTGTCGCCGTTCAGGCGGTCGGGGATGTCGGTGATGGTGCGGACGTTGGGGGTGATGTCCTCACCGGTGCGGCCGTCGCCCCGGGTGGCGGCGCGGGTGAGGCGGCCGTGTTCGTAGGTGAGGTTGACGGCGAGGCCGTCGACCTTCAGCTCGCACAGGAAGTGGTAGGTCTGCTCGCCGAGTTCGCGGGCGATGCGGTCGGCCCAGGCGGCGAGTTCCTCGTCGTTGAAGGTGTTGTCCAGGGACAGCATCCGCTCGCGGTGCGCGACCGCGGTGAACTCGGTCTCGTAGGACCCGGCGACCTTCTGGGTGGGTGAGTCCGGGGTGCGCAGCTCCGGGAACTCCTCCTCCAGGGCCTCCAGGGTCTTCAGGAGGTTGTCGAACTCCGCGTCGCTGACGACGGGAGCGTCCTTCACGTAGTACCGGAAGCGGTGCTCCTCGACCTGCTCCGCGAGCCGCCCGTGCCTCTCGCGCGCCTCGGCGGGCACCGCCGTCGTCGCCGCTTGCTTGTCGCCGGCCACCGTGTGGTCCTCCCAGTCACTCAGGGTTGTCCGCGAGGGATCTCGCCGCCCGGACGCAGTGGGCGAGTGCCTGGCGGGCATAGGCGGGGGAAGCACCCGCGAGACCGCACGTGGGCGTGAGTGTGACCGCCTCCGCGAGCAGCCCCGGTCGCAGCCCCAGCCTGCGCCACAGCGTCCTGACACCCATGACGCTACCGGCAGGGTCTGACAACGGGGCATCCGTGCCGGGCACGACACCGGCGAACAGCCGGGTGCCGCCCTCGACGGCCTCGCCGATCGTGTCGTCGTCACGCTCGGTGAGAAGGGCGAAGTCGAAGGAGACGGCGTCGGTGCCCGCGCGGCGCAGTAGCGCGAACGGCACGTCGGGGGCGCAGGAGTGGACGACGGTGGGACCGCGGTCGTTCGCGCCGAGCACCTCGCGCAGGCCGGACTCCACGACCTGCCGGTCCACGGCGCGGTGGGTGCGATAGCCGCTGGCGGTACGGATCTGCCCGCGCAGTACGGCGGTGAGGGAGGGCTCGTCGAGCTGGAGCACCACGCGGGCGCCGGGGATGCGGCGGCGGACGTCGGCGAGGTGCAGGCGCAGGCCCTCGGCGAGCGAGGCGGTGAGGTCGCGGCAGGCGCCGGGGTCGGACAGCACCGCCTCGCCGCCCCGGAGTTCCAGCGCGGCGGCCAGCGTCCAGGGGCCGACCGCCTGCACCTTGAGGTCGCCCTCGTAGCCCTGGGTGAACTCCTCCAGGGCGTCGAGGTCCTGGCGCAGCCACGCGTGCGCGCGCCGGGTGTCGCGGCCGGGCCGGTCGGACAGCCGCCAGCCGCTGGGCTCCACGCGCGCGTACAGCTCGACGAGCATCCCGGCGGTGCGGCCGATCATGTCGGCGCCGGGGCCGCGCGCGGGCAGCTCGGCGAGGTACGGGAAGTCCTCCAGGCTGCCGGTGACGGTCTTGGCGGTCTCGAGCGCGTCCTCGCCGGGCATCGAACCGACGCCGGTGGCCGCGGGGAAGGTGACCTGGGTGTTCTCACTCACCCCGGCAGGGTATGCCGTGCCGGGCGCGGGTGCGTCAGCGGCCGGGGCGCACGGTCAGGTCGTTGATCTCGGCGTCCCTGGGCAGGTCCAGGGCGAGCAGGATGGTGTCGGCGACCGACTCGGGGTCGATGAACCGCGCGGGCTCGTACTCCTTGCCCTCCTGCTGGTGCACCTTGGCCTGCATGGGGCTGGCGGTGCGGCCGGGGTAGACCGAGGTGACCCGGACGCCGCCCGCGTGCTCCTCGTGGCGCAGCGAGTCCGCGAGGGCCTTCAGCCCGTGCTTGGAGGCGGCGTACGCGGACCAGCCCGCGTGGGCGTTGAGTCCGGCGCCGGAGTTGACGAAGAGGACCTGGCCGCGGGCGGCGCGCAGTTGTGGCAGGAAGTGCCGGGTCAGCTCGGCGGGGGCGATCAGGTTGACGTTGAGCTGGTGGCGCCAGGACTTGGGGGTGAGGTCACCGACGTCGCCGAGGTCGACGACCCCGGCGATGTGCAGCAGCGAGTCCACGCGGTCCGGCAGCGACTGGTGGGAGAAGGCCCAGGACAGCTTGTCGGGGTCGGCGAGGTCGCCCACCAGGGTGCGGGCGCCGGGGAACTCGGCCGCCAGTTCCTTGGCGCGGGCCGCGTCGCGCGCGTGGAGGACGAGTTCGTCCCCGCGCGCGTGCAGACGGCGGGCGACGGCGGCGCCGATGCCGGAACCGGCGCCGGTGATCACATGAGTAGCCATGCCCGCCATGGTCGCATCAGCTCGCGCCGAGGGACTCCTCCAGGTGGGCCAGGGCGGCGGCCGGCTCGGCGGCGAAGAACATCAGCTCCGACAGCGGGCGCGGCAGGAAGCCCTCGGCCTCCATGCGGCGGAACTGCTGCTCCAGGCCGTCGTAGAAGCCGGCGGTGTTGAGCAGCACCACGGGCTTGGTGGTGCGGCCGTGCTTCTTCAGCTCCAGGATCTCGGTGGCCTCGTCCAGGGTGCCGGTGCCGCCGACCATGATGACCACGGCGTCGGCCTTCTGAAGCAGCAGCCGCTTGCGCTCGGCGAGGTCGGCGGCGACCACCATCTCGTCGGCGCCGGGCCGCGCGACCGCCGACAGGAACTCCACGGAGACGCCCACGAGCCTGCCTCCGGCCTCCTGCACGCCGTCGGCGACGACCTTCATCAGACCGGAGTCCGAGCCGCCCCAGACGAGCGTGTGTCCGCCCTTGCCGATCAGTTTCCCGAACTCCCGCGCGGGGCGCGTGTAGCGCTCGTCGAGGTCGGCGGCGGAGAGGAAGACGCAGATGTTCATGCCGCCCACGGTACGCGGGAACATCGGCGGCTTCCCCAGTGCTTTTCCGGTATGGCACATGGACACACGATCACCATCGAAGAGGGCGAGCAGCATGTGCGCGTCGCACACGACGGCCAGGTGCTCGCGGAGACCGACCGCCCCTTGGTCCTGCACGAGACGGGCTGTCCGCCCCGGTACTACCTCCCCGCCGAGGACGTCCGGCTCGATCTGCTGACCCCGTCGGACACCCACACCGACTGCCCCTTCAAGGGCACCGCGTCCTATTGGTCGCTGCCGGACGCGCCCGATCTGGTGTGGGCGTACCCGGACCCGAAACCGGAGGTGGCCCGGATCAAGGACCACTACTGCTTCTACGCGCCCGAAGTGGCGTGACCTCGCGGCGCGCCGCCGTGTCGTGACCGGTGACTCCGGCAGCCGTACGGCAGTCTCCACGGGCATGGACAAGAAGACGACTTCCCTCGACGGCACCTCTCTCGCGTACCGCGTGACCGGTGAGGGGCCCACGGTGATCCTGGTGAGCGGCGCGATGTCCACCGGTCTCACGCTCGCACCGCTGGCGGCGGCGCTCGCGGACCGCTGCCGGGCCGTCGTCTACGACCGCCGGGGCCGGGGCGCGAGCGGCGACAGCGTGCCGTACGCGGTGGAGCGCGAGGTGGAGGACCTGGCCGCGCTGATGGCGGCCGTGGGCGGCGAGGCGGCGCTGTTCGGGCTGTCGTCGGGCGGCGCGCTGGCGCTCCTGGCGGCCGCGAGCGGGCTGCCGGTGCGTCGGACGGCGGTGTACGAGGTGCCGTTCAACGACTTCCTGCCGGAGGGCCCGGAGCGGCAGGTGGCGTACGCGGCGGCCCTGGACGTGGCGCTGGCGGCGGGCGACCTGGGCGAGGCGGCGGAGCTGTTCCTGCGGCTGACCGGGCTGGCTGACGAGATGATCCGGCGGGCCCGCCAGTCCCCCATGTGGCCCGGCCTGGAGCTGCTCGCGCCGAGCCTCGCCCACGACGCGGCCCTGATGGGTGACGGTCTGCTGCCGGCGGACGCGCTGGCCCGGGTGCCGGGGCCGGTGCTGTCGGTCGCGGGCAGCATGAGCCCCCGGTGGCTGCGCGCGGGCGCCCAGGCGGTCGCGGAGGCGGTGCCGGACGGGGCGTACGCGGTGCTGGAGGGGCAGACGCACGCGGTGGAGCCGGCCGTCCTCGCGCCGGTGCTGGCCGACTTCGTCACCGGCTGAGCCCGGCCGGGGTGGTCCCGGCCGGGCGCACGGCTCAGACCGTGGCGGCCGTGGCGCGGGTGGTGGTGGCGATGGTCGCCGAGCCGACCACGCGCGTGCCGTCGTACAGCACGATCGCCTGGCCGGGGGCGACGCCCCGGACGGGCTCGGTGAAGGTGACGCGCAGTTCGCCGTCCACCAGCTCGGCGTCGACCTCGGTCTCGCCGCCGTGGGCGCGCAGCTGGGCGGTGTAGGTGCCGGGGCCCTCGGGGGCGGTGCCGCACCAGCGGGGCTTGATCGCGGTGAGCGCGGTGACGTCCAGGGCGGCGGCCGGGCCGACGGTGACGGTGTTGGTGACCGGGGAGATGTCCAGGACGTAGCGCGGCTTGCCGTCGGGGGCCGGGGTGCCCAGGCGCAGGCCCTTGCGCTGGCCGATGGTGTAGCCGTAGGCGCCCTCGTGGGTGCCGAGGCGGTTGCCGTCCTCGTCGACGATGTCGCCCTCGGCCTTGCCGAGCCGGTCGGCGAGGAAGCCCTGGGTGTCGCCGTCGGCGATGAAGCAGATGTCGTGCGAGTCGGGCTTCTTGGCCACGGCCAGGCCCCTGCGCTCGGCCTCCGCGCGGATCTCGTCCTTGGTGGTGACCGTGTCCCCGAGGGGGAACAGGGCGTGCGCGAGCTGGCGGTCGTCCAGCACGCCGAGGACGTAGGACTGGTCCTTGGCCATGTCGGAGGCGCGGTGCAGCTCGCGGTTGCCGTCCTCGTCCACGAGCACCTTGGCGTAGTGGCCGGTGCAGACCGCGTCGAAGCCCAGCGCGAGCGCCTTGTCCAGCAGCGCGGCGAACTTGATCTTCTCGTTGCAGCGCAGGCACGGGTTGGGGGTGCGGCCGGCCTCGTACTCGGCGACGAAGTCCTCGACCACGTCCTCGCGGAAGCGGTCGGCGAGGTCCCAGACGTAGAACGGGATGCCGATGACGTCGGCGGCGCGGCGGGCGTCGCGGGAGTCCTCGATGGTGCAACAGCCCCGCGCGCCGGTCCGGAAGGATTGCGGGTTCGCGGAGAGCGCGAGGTGGACGCCGGTCACGTCGTGACCGGCTTCCGCGGCGCGCGCGGCGGCGACGGCGGAGTCCACGCCACCGGACATGGCGGCGAGGACGCGGAGGGGGCGCGGCGAGGTCTCAGTCATAGCCCTTCCAGGGTACGGGGCGACGGGAACCGGGGACGCCGGGTGTGCGTTGGTGATCACGAGGGGTTCGCTGGAAACGGGGCGTACGGGGTGGAGATGGACGACGGGGACCGCAAACTGGGCCGGCGCGCGCTGCTCGTGGGCGGCGCGGTGGCCGCCGCGGGAGCGGCCGCGCTGGCCCATGAGGAGCTGGCCCGGCTGTACTGGCGGCTGCCGGGCGTGGAGCGGGCGAGGGTGCCGGGCGCGGTGGACTTCGCGGGCGCCCGCTGGGTGGCGGCCTCCCCCGCCAACTACCGGCACGCGGACCGCCCGGACGACTACCCGGTGGACCGGGTGGTCGTCCATGTCACCCAGGGCGGTTACGCGTCGGCGGTGAAGGTGTTCCAGGACCCGGCGCACCAGGCGGCGGCGCACTACATCGTGCGCGCGGACGGCCGTGTGACCCAGCTCATCCGGGAGCTGGACGTGGCCTTCCACGCGGGCAACCGGTCCTTCAACGAGCGCAGTGTCGGCATCGAGCACGTCGGCTTCGTGGACGACCCGAAGTCCTTCACGGACGCGATGTACGCCTCCTCGGCCCGGCTGACGGCCGCCATATGCGCGCGGTACGGCATGCCGGTGGACCGGGAGCACATCATCGGCCACGTCGAGGTGCCGGGCACGGACCACACGGACCCCGGCCCGCACTGGGACTGGGACCGCTACATACGCCTGACGCGGAAGGCACGCACGGCACTCGGCAGGACGCCGGCCAAGCCGGCCTAGACCAGTCCGGCCGCGCGGGCGCGTTCCACGGCGGGGCCGATGGACTTGGCGACGGCGTCCACGTCGTCCTGGGTGGAGGTGTGGCCGAGCGAGAAGCGCAGGGTGCCGCGGGCCAGGTCGGGGTCGGTGCCGGTGGCGAGCAGGACGTGGCTGGGCTGGGCGACGCCCGCGGTGCAGGCGGAGCCGGTGGAGCACTCGATGCCCTGGGCGTCCAGCAGCAGGAGCAGGGAGTCGCCCTCGCAGCCGGGGAAGGTGAAGTGGGCGTTGGCGGGCAGCCGGCCGCCGGGTGCCGGGTCGCCGCCGAGCAGGGCGTCCGGGACGGCGGCGCGTACGGCGTCCACCAGCCGGTCGCGCAGGGCGCCGATCTCGCGGGCGAACCACTCCTGCCGTTCGGCGGCGAGGCGTCCGGCGACCGCGAAGGAGGCGATGGCGGGCACGTCCAGGGTGCCGGAGCGGACATGGCGCTCCTGGCCGCCGCCGTGCAGCACGGGCACGGGGCTGTGCTCGCGGCCGAGCAGCAGGGCGCCGATGCCGTAGGGGCCGCCGACCTTGTGGCCGGAGACGGTCATCGCGGCGAGCCCGGAGGCGGCGAAGTCGACCGGCACCTGACCGAACGCCTGCACCGCGTCGGCATGCAGCGGCACCCCGGACTCGGCCGCCACCTGGCTGAGCTCACGCACCGGCATCAGGGTGCCGATCTCGTTGTTGGCCCACATCACGGTGGCCAGCGCGACATCGTCGGGGTTGCGGGCGATGGCCTCGCGCAGCACCTCGGGGTGGACCCGGCCATACGCGTCGACGGGGAGGTACTCGACGGTGGCGCCCTCGTGCTCGCCGAGCCAGTGCACGGCGTCCAGGACGGCGTGGTGCTCGACCGGGCTGGCCAGCACCCGGACCCGCTTCGGGTCGGCGGCGCGGCGGGACCAGTACAGGCCCTTGACGGCGAGGTTGTCGGCCTCGGTGCCGCCGGAGGTGAACACGACCTCGCTGGGACGGGCGCCGAGCGCCTCGGCGAGGGTTTCGCGGGACTCCTCGACGGTGCGGCGGGCCCGGCGGCCGGAGGCGTGCAGGGAGGACGCGTTGCCGGTGACGCTCAGCTGCGCGGTCAGCGCCTGCGCCGCCTCGGGGAGCATCGGGGTCGTGGCCGCGTGGTCGAGGTAAGCCATGGTGACGCCGATTCTACGGGCCACCGGCGCAGGCTCCGGGCCCGGCTCCGGCGCCTCACAGGCTCCAGGACACCGTGTCGGTCAGCTGCATGGCGAGGACCAGGACCACGATGTCGGCCACACCGAGCGCCATGCCCAGACAGGCGCGGCCCCGGCGGCGCGTGCCGCGCCACAGCGAGACGGCCGCGAGGACGATGGCGACGGGGCCCAGGAAGAGGTTGAGGACGAGCAGCCCGAGCAGGCCGAGGATGAAGGACGCGACGGCCATGCCGTCGGCGTCGCGCGGCCTCGCCTCGACGTGACCGGTGGCAGGTGCGGTGAGATGCATGGTGCTCAGCTCCTGATGGTCGGTGCGGGCGGGCGGGTCAGTGAGTGGTGGTGCGACGGCGGCCATGGCGCTCACGGACGGCGAAGACGACGAGCCAGACACCGATGAAGCCGGCGACGGCGAGACTGACCGGCAGCGGTACGTGGGCCACGGTGCCGAGCGCGACACCGAGCAGCATGAGTGCGGCGACGAGGAACAGCATGGTTTCGATCCCCCCTCAGGGACGTCTCGGTGAACAGTTGTAGTAACACTTGTTCACTGACCCTGAGTCTAACCCTCCGCGCGGCTTTCCAATTCCGGAGAACAGTTGTTAACTGGATGACATGAGTCACACCCTCGGCATCCGGCAGGCCCAGAAGCAGAAGACCCGTCAGGCGTTCCTGGACGCGGCGCTGGTGCTGCTGGAGGAGCAGAGCCTGAGCAGTCTGGGGCTGCGCGAGGTGACCCGTGCCGTGGGGGTGGCGCCGACCGCCTTCTACCGGCACTTCCGCTCCACCGAGGATCTCGGGGTGGCCCTGGTCGACGAGGCGCTGGGCAGCCTGCACCCGATGGTGGGGCCGACGGTGTCGGCGGTGAACGACCCGGAGGAACGCATCGGCCGCGCGGTCGAGTTGATCGACCAGCATGTACGGGCCTTCCCGGCGCACGTCCGCTTCATCGCCCGTGAGCGGCACGGCGGGGTGCAGCCGGTGCGCGAGGCCATCCGGGACCAGCTCGCGCGGTTCACCGAGGAGGTGAAGGCCGAACTGGCCGAGGACCGGGAGTCGGAGGGCTGGGGGGACGACGACCTGACGATGCTCGCGCATCTCTACGTCGACCAGATGCTGATCACGGCCCAGCTCTTCCTGGAGGCGCTGGAGGCCCCCCGGGGCGAGTGGGAGCGCGTGACCCGGCTGGCCATCCGGCAACTGCGCCTGATCACCCTCGGCAGCAGGCACTGGATGGACCAGGACACGCCCTTCGCACCCTGAGGAACGCGGCTCAGCCCAGGCGGACGCGGGCGAGCTGGCGGGACTGGGCGACCAGGCGGTCCTCGCTGTCCCAGACCTCGGCGTCCTCCTCCAGGAAGCCGCCGGCCAGATTGCGGGTGGTGATGGACACCCGCAGCGGACCCGGTGCGGGCCGGTGCCGTACATGCACGGTCAGTTCGACGGTGGGCACCCAGCCGGTGAGCCCGATCTCGAACGCGGTCGGCGGCAGCGCGTCCACCGCGAGCAGCAGCGAGAACGGGTCCGCGTCCCGGCCGTCGGCCAGCCCGAACCAGGCCCGCATCTCGCCCTTGCCGGAGGGCGCGCCGACCGCCCAGCCGACGGTGGCCGGGTCCAGCTTGAGCATCAGCCGCTCGGTGATGGCCGAACTGCCGTCGACCGGCGCCGGACCGTCCTCGGTGCCGAGGCAGCGCTCCAGGGGCGGGATCGCGGGCGGGACGGCCGTCGTCCGCACGTCGTCGGGGAGGGCAGCCAGGTCCCCGTAGGAGGCGAGGACGCGGATGCGCTCGACCTCGTTGCCCTCGGCGTCGTACTGGAAGAGCGACGCCTGACCGGTGGAGAGGGTGCGGCCGGTGCGCACGGTCTCGGTGCGGATGACCGCCGGGCCGGGCTGGGAGGCCGTCAGATAGTGCGCGGAGACGGTGAACGGGTCCGGATGCGGGAGCGTGTCCGCGAGGGCCCGGCCGAGCACGGCCAGCAGATAGCCGCCGTTGACGGCGTTGATGATGGTCCAGCCGGCCGAGAGGTCGATGTCGTAGACACCGGGCGCACGCCGGACGACCTCGGTGTCACGGTCGAACTCGCTGTCGCCGATCACGGCTCGAGTGGCGGGGGCGGAGGCTGCTTCTGGCATGGGTGAACGGTACAACAGCTAATTACTAAGCGGTAGCTTTCTGCGTTGCGGCCGCGTGAACAGCCGGTTGGACAGCTCATTCCTCGGTCACGGTGGAGCGGCGGTTCCAGGCGCGCGGCGCCCGCCAGTGGAACTTCATGGCCAGCAGCCGCAGCACGAACGCGGTGGCGGCGGCGGTCCCGCTGGTGACGGAGGTCAGCGCGTCGAAGCGGATGCACAGCACCGCCATGGTGGCGCCGACGATCGCGGGCACCGCGTACAGGTCACGGTCCCAGCGCAGCAGCGAGGGCACTTCGTTGGCGAGCACGTCGCGCAGCACACCACCGCCGACAGCGGTGGCCAGGCCCAGAGTGGCGGAGGCGGTCAGGCCGAGTCCGTGGCTGTACGCCTTGGTGGTGCCGGTGACGCAGAAGAGGCCGAGTCCGGCCGCGTCGAAGACGAGCACCGCCGACTGGATGCGCTCCACGTGCGGGTGGAGGAAGAAGACCACGACCGTGGCGAGCAGCGGGGTGACGAAGAACCCGAGGTCGGTGAAGGCCGCCGGGGGCACGGCCCCGATGATCAGGTCGCGGATCAGCCCCCCGCCCAGCGCGGTCACCTCGGCGAGGACGGCCATGCCGAACACGTCGAAGTTCTTCCGGACGGCCAGCAGGGCGCCGGAGATGGCGAACACGAAGATGCCGATGACATCGAGCGTGTGCTGGACGGAGGGACTGAAGAGTTGATCGAGCTGCACCCGCACATTCTGACCTGTCGCGGGGTGCGTACCTTGCGAAGCAAGGCGGGAGGGGCGGCCGCCGAGTGAACGGCGGCCGCCGGCTCACTTCTCGTCGGCTGCCTTCTCGGTGGCCGTCTTCTCCGTGTCGGCCTTGGTCGCCTTGTCCGGCTCGGCCTTGGTCGCCTTGTCCGGCTCGGCCGCCTTGTCCACCTCGGTCACCGCGGGCTTCTCCGCCTCGGGTTCCTTGGTGGCGACGGTCTCCGCGACCTCCGCGGCGACCGCTGCCGAGGTCTCCGCCGACTCCTCCAGCACCGAGTCCGGCACCAGCTCGGAGGCTTCCTTCGCCGCCGTCAGCAGGACGGTGTCCTGCGGAGCCTGGTCGGCGAAGTTCTCCGGGTGGTGGCAGGCGACCCGCTGGCCGGGCCGCAGCTCCAGCAGCTGGGGCTCGGTGGTCCTGCAGATCTCCGTCGCCTTCCAGCACCGGGTGTGGAACCGGCAGCCGGAGGGCGGCGAGATCGGCGAGGGCACGTCGCCGCGGAGCAGGATGCGGTCGCTCTTGGCGCCCCGGCGCTTGGGGTCCGGCACCGGCACGGCCGACATCAGCGCCTTGGTGTACGGGTGCATCGGCGCCTCGTACAGCGAGGTGCGGTCCGCGATCTCGACCATCTTGCCGAGGTACATCACCGCGATCCGGTCCGAGACGTGCCGGACGACGGAGAGGTCGTGCGCGATGATCACGTAGGTCAGGCCCAGTTCCTCCTGGAGGTCGTCCATGAGGTTGACGACCTGGGCCTGGATCGACACGTCCAGCGCGGAGACCGGCTCGTCGGCGACGACCAGCTTCGGCTTCAGCGCGAGCGCGCGGGCGATACCGATGCGCTGACGCTGGCCGCCGGAGAACTCGTGGGGGTAGCGGTTGTAGTGCTCGGGGCTCAGGCCGACCAGTTCCAGCAGCCGCTGGACCTCCTTCTTCACCCCGCCCTCGGGCTCGACGTTCTGCAGCCGGAAGGGCGCCGAGACGATCGAGCCGATGGTGTGACGAGGGTTCAGGGAGCCGTACGGGTCCTGGAAGATCATCTGGATGTCCCGCCGGAGCGGGCGCATCCGGCCGCTGCTCAGCCGCGTGATGTCCTGGCCTTCGAAGGTGATCGTGCCACCGGTCGGGTCCTGGAGGCGGGTGATGACCCTGCCCATGGTGGACTTGCCGCAGCCCGACTCGCCGACCACGCCCAGGGTCTCGCCCTTGCGCACCTCGAAGTCGATGCCGTCCACGGCCTTCACCGCACCGACCTGGCGCTGAAGGATGCCCTTCTTGATCGGGAAGTGCTTGGTCAGGCCCTCGACGCGGAGCAGCACGTCAGGGTCGTCCTGGCCGGGCGCGGGGGCCGGCGCCTGCCGCGGGATCGCGGACCCGCCGGTTTTCTTGGTCTCAGTCACAGCTTCGGCGCAATCTCTTCGGTCCAGATCCGCTCGCGGTCCTCGGCCGAGAGGTGGCAGGCGGTCCAGTGCCGCCCGGCGTCCACCAGCTCCAGCTCGGGACGCACGGTGCGGGTGACGTTCCCCTTGGGGACGTCCGCGTAGGGGCAGCGCGGATTGAACGCACAGCCCGAGGGGACGTTGATGAGGCTCGGCGGCTGGCCCTTGACGGGGATCAGCCGTTCCTCGGTCACCCGGTCGATGCGGGGCATCGAGCCGAGCAGACCCCAGGTGTAGGGGTGTTGCGGCTTCTCGAAGATCTCGTCGACCGGGCCGCGCTCCACACACCGGCCGCCGTACATCACCAGCACGTCGTCGGCGATCTCGGCGACCACACCGAGGTCGTGGGTGATCATCATGACCGCGGAGCCGAACTCCTTCTGCAGGTCCCGGATCAGGTCCAGGATCTGCGCCTGCACGGTCACGTCGAGCGCGGTGGTCGGCTCGTCCGCGATGAGCAGTTCGGGGTCGTTGACCAGGGCCATGGCGATCATGGCGCGCTGGCGCATACCGCCGGAGAACTCGTGCGGGTAGCTGTCCACGCGCTTGGCCGGCTCGGGAATGCCGACCCGGTCCAGCATCTCGATGGCGCGCTTGCGCGCCACCTTCTTGCTGACGTTGTGGTGGACCCGGTACGCCTCCACGATCTGGTTGCCGATCGTGTAGTACGGGTGCATCGCCGACAGCGGGTCCTGGAAGATCATCGCCATCTCACGGCCGCGGAGCTTGCGCACCTCGTCCGGGGAAGCGGAGACCAGTTCCTTGCCGCCGAGCCGGATCTCACCGGACATCTGCACGTTCTTGCCGCGGGCGCCGAGCCGGTGCAGGCCCATGATGGCGAGCGAGGTGACGGACTTGCCGGAGCCGGACTCACCGACGACGGCGAGCGTCCTGCCCTTCTCCAGCGAGAAGTTGAGCCCGTCGACGGACTTGACGAGGCCGTCGTCGGTCGGGAAGTGCACCTTGAGGTCACGGACCTCCAGAAACGCCTCGGATGCCGTGGCGGGGGAACCGGGAGAACCCTTCTCCCCCACGGCGGCGCCGGTCTTGGAAAGTTCGGTCACGAGAGCCTCACGCGCGGGTCGGCGGCCGCGTACACCACGTCCACCAGAAGATTTGCGATCACGACGAAGAAGGCGGCGAGCATGGTCACGCCGAGGATCTTGGGCAGGTCGTTGTCGGTGATGCCCTGCACCGCGTACTGGCCGATGCCGGGCAGCGAGAACACCGACTCCGTGATCACCGCGCCACCGAGCAGCAGACCGATGTCCATGCCGAAGACCGTGATGATCGGGGTGAGGGCGGCGCGCAGTCCGTGCCGGAACACGACCCGCTTCTCACGCAGGCCCTTGGCGCGGGCCGTGCGGATGAAGTCCTCGTTCATCGTCTCCAGCATGCCCGACCGCGTCAGGCGCGCATAGATGGCCGAGTACAGCAGAGCCAGCGAACACCAGGCCGGGAAAAGGGTATTGGCCCACTGACCGGGGTTCTCGGTGAACGGAACGTAGGTGCTGCCGAAGATCGGCCACTGGTACACGAAGAGCAGGATCGCGAGGTTGCCCGTGAAGAACATCGGCAGCGAGACGCCGGCGAGGGCCACGCCCATGAAGGTGCGGTCGAGGAACGAGCGCGGCTTCAGCGCCGAGATGACACCGGCGATCACACCCGAGATCAGCCACAGCACCGCGGCACCCAGCGCCAGCGAGAGGGTGATCGGAAGGCGGGAGGTGAGCTCGGGCCAGACCGCCTGGTGGTTCTTGAAGGAGTAACCGAAGCACGGCGCGTCACAGTGCACCGTGGTGGGGCCGAGGTCGTAGGTCGCGCCGGACACGATCCCCTTGATGAAATGCCAGTACTGCTCGTAAATAGGCTGGTCCAGGCCGAGGTTGTGCTTGACCGCGGCGATGTCCGCCTTCGACGGGCTCTTACCGATGTACTGCTGCGCCAGTTGATCCGCTGTCTGCCCGGCCAGCCGTGGCAGCAGGAAGAAGATGGCGAAGGTGACCGCGGAGACGACGAGCAGCAGGACCACTGCCGCCAGCGTCCGGCGGAGGATGTACGAGATCACGGGGACCGGCGCTGGTGCCCGCGGGTCAGAAGACCCGCGGGCACCAATGCCTTCACCTGCCTTCCGGGGCTGCTACTTCTGGGTGGTGCCGATGTTGAGGTAGTCGTACTGACCGCTGAAGGCAGCCGTGGAGACCAGGTTGGTGTAGTTGACCGGGCGGGCCAGCAGCACCTTGAAGTAGGTCAGCGGGACGATGACCGCGTCATCCATGGTCTTCTTGTCGATCTGCGCGTACAACGTGTTGCGCTCGGACTCGCTCTGGGTCGCGATGGACTTGCCCAGCAGCGTGTTGACGTCCTTGTTGTCGTACTGCGACAGGTTGGTGTTGCCGGACTGGCTGATCGCCTTGCCGTTCAGGATCTGCTGCAGGAAGCCGTAGCCGGAGGGCCAGTCGGCACCCCACTGCATCATCTCCAGGCCGATGTTCTGCTTCTCGGTGAACTTCGGCACACCGGCGTAGTCGGTGAAGTACTTGCCCGACGGGTACTGCTTGAGGGTGGCGTCGATGCCGACCTTCTTCAGCGAGTTGATGATCGCCGTGGCGGCGTCGATCTCCGGCTGACGGTCGGAACGCGCCGAGATGTTGGTGGAGATGCTCGACTTGCCGCAGGCCTTGAGCTGCGCCTTGGCCTTGGCCACGTCGCCCTTGCTGCCGGCGGTGGCGTAGGCGTCGGCCTTCTCGTAGCCCGTGATGTCGGGCGGCAGGACGGTGGAGGCGATGTCGCCGCGGATCGGGCCGCCCTCGGCGGTCTGCACCGAGACCTTGTCGATCGCGTACTGCACGGCCTTGCGGCACTCGACCTTGTCGAACGGCTTCACCTTGGTGTTGATCGCCATGTAGACGAGACGGCCACCGAAGGTGTTGTCCGTGCCGGCCTTCTTGCTCTGGTCGGCGAGGACCTGGGCCTGGGTCGAGGACTGGACACCCGTGCCGGCGAGGTCGATCGCGTTGCCCGCGAGGACGTCCTTGTCGATCGTGTCCGCGTTGACCTTCAGCTTGACGACGATCTTGTCCGGAAGCTGCTTGCGCAGGGTGTCGTTCTTCGCGTCCCAGTTCTTGTTGCGGACGAGGACGGCCTGCTTGCCGTCGTCGTAGCTCTCGAACTGGTAGGAACCCGAGGAAACGATGTTCTTGACGTAGTCGACGCCGTTGTCCTTGGCCTGCGGCACCGGCGCGGTCTGCGGCGCGGCGACCAGGTAGTCGAACTCCTGGAACGCCTGCTTCAGGTGGAAGACGATCGTGGTGTCGTCCGGCGTCGCGATGGAGGACAGGCCCTTGGCGTTCTTGTCCTTGTAGGGGCCCTTGTACTTGTCGCCGCCGGCCAGCAACTGCTGGAAGTAGTTCGGGCCGAGGGAGAGCACGTCACGCGCGAAGTTGGACCGCTCGACGGCGTACTTGACGTCCTTCGAGGTGATCGGCGTGCCGTCCTGGTACTTCAGGCCCGGACGCAGCTTGTACGTCCAGGTCTTGCCGCCGTCGCTCGGGACGCCCTTGCCGGCCGCGAGGTCCGGGACCAGGGTGTTGCCCTTCTCGCCGGGAGCCGGCTGGAAGGTCATCAGCGGGCGGGCCCACAGCCGGCTGAGGTTGTACATGTACGCGTAGTACGTGTTGCCCGGGTCGAACGAGTCCGGGACGTCGGACAGTTCGTAGGTGACCGTCCCGCCCTTCTTGTCCGAGGCATTGACGACGGCCTTGGTCGCGGCGTTGGCCCCGGCCGACTTGGCGTCGCTCTTGTTGTCATCGGCCTTGCTGCAACCTGCAACGAGCAGGCTCGCGGAGCCAATGGCCGCTATGGCGGCCAGCGCTGACCTTCGCATGATGGGCGCTTTCCCCTTCACTGTCGGAAATTCTGGTGGACTCGTCGCGGCAGACGTCAGCGGCTGCGCGGGTCGAGAGCATCGCGGAGACCGTCACCCAGCAGGTTGAACGCCAGGACAGTCAGGAAGATGGCGAGACCGGGGACGATCATGTACTGCGGATCGACCTGGTAGAAGTTGACCGCGTCGCGGAGCATGCCGCCCCAGGACGCCTGCGGGGGCTGGATGCCGACGCCGAGGAAGCTCAAGGACGCCTCGAAGAGGATGTTGGTCGGGATCAGCAGCGTCGAGTAGACGATGATCGGGCCGACCAGGTTCGGCATCAGCTCGCGGAAGAGGATGTACGGGCCCTTGGCGCCCATGCCGCGCGAGGCGTCCACGAACTCACGCTCCCGCAGGGCGAGGGTCTGGCCGCGCACGATCCGGCCCAGGTAGGGCCAGTTGAAGAAGCCGATGACGAAGATCAGCACGCCCAGGTGGAGCGGCAGGCCCGTGAGGCCGAACGCGCCGCCCTGGAGGGTGGCCGAGATCGCGATGGCGAAGAGCAGCAGGGGGAAGGCGAGGAAGGTGTCCATCAGACGGCTGATGACCGAGTCGACCCGGCCGCCGTAGTAGCCGGCGACCACACCGAGGATCGCGCCGATCACGTTGGACAGGATGGTGGCGCCGAAGGCGACCACCAGCGAAACCCAGGAGCCCTCGAGGATGCGGGTGGCGGTGTCACGGCCGAACTTCGGGTCCACACCGAGCGGGTGGTCGAGGCTCATGCCGCCCCAAGCCCCCTTGGGAAGGGAGGTGTTGGGGTCGATCAGGTCCTGGTGGAAGGCGTTGGGGTCCAGCCCGAAGGCGGCCTGGATCGGCCGGGCGAGCACCGCCATCACGACCAGGAGGATGACGATGACGCCTCCGGCGACGGCGGCCTTGTCCTTCTTGAAACGGGACCAGGCGATCTGCCCGAGAGAACGACCCTCGATCTGCCCCTTACCGGCGCCGTCGAGCACAGCCTCAGGCTGTACCTCGGCTTCGGCTCCGGTGGTCTCGATCGGTGCGGTCACAGTGACCTGACCCCTCTCGCCGGTGGTGACCGGCCTGTGCCTGCCGCGGATCGCGGCTTCGTCGACTTGCACTCGATCACGAAGTCTTCACTTCGTGCTCTGTTCGGGAGTCTTCAACCTGGCTACGATCACCCGCCAGAGCTGACCGGGAAAGTATGCGCAACTGTGATGCGTTCCAGGGGATTCCGTTATCCGATCCACGGGTAACTATTATCGAATAGTGGCCAGTTGGGACACAACGGCTATTCGGCGCGGATGGGTCGGTAGCGGTGCTCGTCTACGCGCGCAGAGGAGCGCCCGAGGGCCTCACGTGCACCCGAGGGGCCGTCAAGAGCCTTGATCGCAGTTCGCGTTGCTCAGTAACCGTCGCGAACAGAGGTGCCCGGGCCAGGAATCAGTAGCCGCCCGTCGCCGGGGCGGCGGCGTGGGCCTCGCGGTCGTAGAACGGGCGGGAGTTGGCGCGCATCCACATGACGACGGGGTCGTAGTCGTCGGTCATGGCGACCGTGGAGACCGGCAGGCCCTCGGGGACCGCGCTCACCGACTGCTGCATCATCGCGCGGACCGAGTCGACCGCGGCCGGGGTGGTGTCGTACACGTCCAGGCCGAGGGCGAGGTAGGGGGCGCCGAGGGCGGGCTGCACCCAGACGCGGCGCAGGGAGCGCAGGGCCGGGGTGCGGTGGGCGTTCTGCGCGAGCAGGGCGTAGAACTGCGGTACCTCGATGGCGGGTTCGGACATCCGCAGGGGGCCGGCGGGCCGGCGGTCCAGGCCGGTGGCGATGCGGCGCAGGTCCAGCCAGGGGATGCCGACGCCGCCGCCGTGGGCGTGCGGGTTGAGCCAGAGGCCGTAGTGGTCCGGGTAGAGGGTGCGGGCGACATCGAGGCCGTCGACCACCTCGTAGGACCTGCTCCAGCCGCTGGCGGAGAGTTCCTGCGCGGAGGTCACACAGGGGGCGTAGCCGAAGCCGTCGACCTCCATGTTCCCGTACTGGGCGTCCGGGGAGCCGGCCTGGCCGTGCCACAGGAGCATCCAGATCTGGCCGGACGAGGGGGTGGCGAGGGCGCGCAGCAGTGCCTCGTAGGCGTCGTAGCGTCCGGGAGTGACCTGGCGCAGCATGTGCTCGACGCTGCCGCTTGGGCTCGCGCTCACCTGTCCTACCGCCCCTTCGTTGGGTGTTCCCCGCGTTTGGTGACAGCTTAAGCGCCCACCGGGGTGGGGACTTGTGCCGGTGCGCGGGTACGGGGCCGTCGTGGCTTGCCGCGCAGTTCCCCGCGCCCCTCACGGGTCGGCCTCGCGGGCCTCCGCTGCTCAGTTGCCGAACTGGTAGAACGGGCGGACGTTGGCCCTGAGCCAGTCGGCCACCGGGTCCTGGGCGGCGTCCAGGAGGACCAGGTTGACGGGCCAGGGGGCGGGGGCGCGGCCGAGGGCCTTGCCGAGGGCGTCCAGCGGGAGGGCCTGGAAGTCGCCCTCCCAGTGGGAGAGTTCGACGCCGACGAAGAGGACCGGCTCGGCGGTCTCGATGACGGCGAGACAGCGGCGGGCGCTGACGACGACCCCGGTCGCGGCGAATTCGGCGGAGGCGGCGGCGAGGAAGTCCACCGGGTCCTCCTGCCAGTCGGGCTCGAAGAGCCGGACCCGGCCGCCCATGGCCGGTCCGTCCAGCGGGGTGCGCCCGGCGCGGCACAGCTCGGCCACCACCTCGGGGGGCAGCGGCAGTCCGACCACACCCCCGGGGTTGACGACGACGCCCGCCTGCGGCGGCAGACCGCGCGCGAACTCCACGGCGGGCGCGACGGTGTGCGGGAGGTGCCCGCCGGCCGACTGCCGGAACTGCTCCTCGGAGCTGAAGACCGGGACGTACACCTGGCCGTCGATGTCGACGGTGGGCAGGTCTAGCGGGCCGCTGTGCGGGCCGCCGCCGTTGGGCAGCGGTATCCAGACGAAGCTGCGGGCCAGGACCTCGACGACGCGGGCGCCGGCCGCGGGTATGCCGAGGGAGGCGGAGAGGACCTCCTCCAGTTCGTTGCCGGGCCAACCGCCGTGCGGGTGGGGGTGTGCCTGTGCCGGGAGGTCCGCGGGAAGGTCCGCCGGGAAGTCCATGTGCCTACCGCCTGCTGGGAGTCATGCTGTGATGCAGAAGGCTATCCGGTACGGGTGCGGGGGTTCACTCGGCGAACTCGATCCGCTTCAGCCCGTCCGCCGAGGCGCGGTCCAGCAGGACCACCGAGCCGCAGCCGGCGGGACTCTCGCCGCGCTCCACGGCGCCCAGCAGGCGGGCGGTGGCGCCGCGGTGGCGGCGGAAGGCGTACCGGGACACGCCCCGGCCGCGCTCGCGCTGGCCGTGCCGGGCGGTGCCGGCGGGCACGTCGAGCAGGATCAGGTGCAGGGTGCCGCCCCGGCGGCGGGCCTCGCGGGCGAGCCACGCGCGGACCCAGGGCTGGGTGCCGCAGTCGTGCACGACGACGCCCTCGCCGGAGCCGAGCGCGCGGCGCAGCCCGGCGTAGTGGGCGAGGCGGACCAGGGGGCGGTAGAGCGCGTAGGGCAGGGCGGCGGGGAGGCGGGCGGCCCAGCGGTCGCGGGCGTCCTGGGAGTCGACGCGGTGGCCGGGGACCGTACGGCGCATCAGGGTGGACTTGCCGCTGCCGGGCAGCCCGGTGACGACGGCGAGGTCACGCGGCCCGAAGCGCAGGGTGCGGGGGCCGCCGCCCGGGCGGTCGCGCAGGTCGCGGACGACCGGCGCGGACCGCTCGGCCCGGCGCTCGTGGGCGGGCGCCGAAGGCTGCTGTGGCACCGGGATGCCGGTGGTCGTGGCGTACACCGTGGTTCTGTTCACCGTGATCGTCCTCCCCCAGTGGGCTCAGGTCATCTGGTGCCCAACCAATGTAAAGAGAAGGTAATGCGCGCGGTCGCCGGTTGGGTCCCCGAACGGCTACGGGCATGTCACAGCCGGTGGGCCCTTCAGGGCCGGGCCCTGCCGTGCGATGATGTGGCCGCCAACTGCATACCGGCCGCTTGAATCCGCGCGGGAGAGTCCCCAGACGTACGCCTGCCGTACGTCCCGTTGGGGCGCCGAAGGAGCAAGTCCCTCCCTTGAATCTCTCAGGCACCGTTACCGCGCGGGCGAGGCACATCTGAAAAGCGGGCCGCTGACGGCAGTGGCTCCACCCAAGGTGCAAGTCGTGACGACTCCCCGTGAGGGTCATGGCGAACCTCTCAGGTTCCGATGACAGATGGGGAGGAACGTTCCTCGCCATCTCCGCGTCCGGCTCCGTCCGCGCGGGGGACCCATCGCCCTGGGAGACGACCGATGAGCAGCACCGACTCCACCGCTCCGCGCCGCACCGCGCTCGACGCCGTGCACCGCTCGCTCGGCGCGACGATGACCGACTTCGCCGGCTGGGACATGCCCCTGCGCTACGGCTCCGAGCGCGACGAGCACCTGGCGGTGCGCACGCGGGCCGGGCTGTTCGACCTCTCGCACATGGGTGAGATCACGGTGACCGGCCCCGAAGCGGCCGCCCTGCTCAACTACGCCCTCGTCGGCGACCTCGCCTCGGTCGGCGTCGGCCGCGCCCGCTACACCATGATCTGCCGGGCCGACGGCGGCATCCTGGACGACCTGATCGTCTACCGGCTCGCCGAGTCCGAGTACATGGTGGTGGCCAACGCCTCCAACGCCCAGGTCGTGCTGGACGCGCTGACCGAGCGCGCGGCCGGCTTCGACGCCGAGGTCCGCGACGACCGCGACGCCTACGCGCTGCTCGCCGTCCAGGGCCCGGAGTCCCCCGGCATCCTCAAGGCCGTCACCGACGCCGACCTCGACGGCCTGAAGTACTACGCCGGGCTGCCCGGCACGGTCGCGGGCGTGCCCGCGCTGATCGCCCGTACCGGCTACACCGGCGAGGACGGCTTCGAGCTGTTCGTGAAGCCGGAGCACGCGGCGCAGCTGTGGCAGGCGCTGCTGGAGGCCGGGGCCGCCGCCGGTCTGGTGCCGTGCGGTCTGTCCTGCCGGGACACCCTGCGTCTGGAGGCGGGCATGCCGCTGTACGGGCACGAGCTGACCACGGAGCTGACCCCCTTCGACGCCGGTCTCGGCCGCGTGGTGAAGTTCGGCAAGGAGGGCGACTTCGTCGGCCGCGAGGCGCTCACCAAGGCCGCCGAGCGCGCCGAGGCCGAGCCGCCGCGCGTCCTGGTCGGCCTGATCGCCGAGGGCCGCCGGGTGCCGCGCGCCGGGTACACCGTCGTCGCCGACGGCACGGTGATCGGCGAGGTCACCTCCGGCGCCCCCTCCCCCACCCTCGGCAAGCCGCTGGCCATCGCCTACGTCGACGCCGCGCACGCGGCGCCCGGAGCCACGGGTGTGGGCGTGGACATCCGGGGCAGCCACGAGCCGTACGAGGTCGTGGCGCTGCCCTTCTACAAGCGCGCCAAGTAGACACTGGCACCGGGTCCGGCCGTCCCCGGCGTGACCCTGCGCACATTTCACCCGCTCTTCAGCGGTTCGAGCCCTTTTCCCCCGACGAGCACGTCCTCGCGTACAGGAGAATTCAGGTCATGAGCAACCCGCAGCAGCTGAGCTACAGCAAGGAGCACGAGTGGCTGTCGGCCGCCGAGAACGGCGCGTCGACGGTCGGCATCACCGAGCACGCGGCCAACGCGCTCGGCGATGTGGTCTTCGTGCAGCTTCCCGAGGTCGGCGCCGAGGTCACCGCGGGCGAGTCCTGCGGCGAGCTGGAGTCCACCAAGTCGGTCTCCGAGCTGTATTCGCCCGTCTCCGGTGAGATCACCGAGGTCAACCAGGACGTCGTGGACGACCCGTCGCTGGTGAACTCCGCGCCCTTCGAGGGCGGCTGGCTGTTCAAGGTGCGCGTCGCCGCGCAGCCGGACGACCTGCTCTCCGCCGACGAGTACACCGCCTACACCGCAGGCTGAGGAGCCAGTAGCCGTATGACTGTCCTGAACACGCCCCTGCACGAGCTGGACCCGGAGATCGCCGCCGCGGTCGACGCCGAGCTGCGCCGCCAGCAGTCGACCCTGGAGATGATCGCCTCCGAGAACTTCGCACCGCTCGCGGTGATGGAGGCGCAGGGTTCGGTCCTGACCAACAAGTACGCCGAGGGCTACCCGGGCCGCCGCTACTACGGCGGCTGCGAGCACGTCGACGTGGCCGAGCAGATCGCCATCGACCGGCTCAAGGAGCTGTTCGGCGCCGAGTACGCCAACGTCCAGCCGCACTCCGGTGCCTCCGCGAACCAGGCGGCGCTGTTCGCGCTGGCCCAGCCCGGTGACACCATCCTGGGCCTGGACCTCGCGCACGGCGGCCACCTCACCCACGGGATGCGGCTGAACTTCTCCGGCAAGCAGTTCGACGTGGTCGCGTACCACGTGGACGAGGAGACCGGCCTGGTCGACATGGCCGAGGTCGAGCGGCTGGCCAAGGAGCACCGCCCGAAGGTGATCATCGCGGGCTGGTCGGCGTACCCCCGTCAGCTGGACTTCGCGGAGTTCCGGCGGATCGCGGACGAGACCGGGGCGTACCTGTGGGTGGACATGGCGCACTTCGCCGGTCTGGTCGCGGCGGGCCTGCACCCGAACCCGGTCGAGCACGCGGACGTGGTGACCTCCACCACGCACAAGACGCTCGGCGGGCCGCGCGGCGGCATCATCCTGGCCAAGAAGGACTTCGCCAAGAAGCTGAACTCCTCGGTCTTCCCCGGCTTCCAGGGCGGCCCGCTGGAGCATGTGATCGCCGCCAAGGCGGTCTCCTTCAAGGTCGCGGCCTCGGAGGACTTCAAGGAGCGCCAGCGGCGTACGGTGGAGGGTGCCCGTATCCTCGCCGAGCGGCTGACCGCACCGGACGCCCGCGAGGCCGGGGTGAACGTGCTCTCCGGCGGCACGGACGTCCACCTGATCCTGGTGGACCTGCGTGAGTCGGAGCTGGACGGGCAGCAGGCCGAGGACCGGCTCCACGAGGTCGGCATCACGGTCAACCGCAACGCGGTCCCGAACGACCCGCGGCCGCCGATGGTCACCTCCGGTCTCCGGATCGGCACGCCCGCCCTCGCCACCCGCGGCTTCACCGCCGAGGACTTCGCCGAGGTCGCGGACGTGATCGCGCTGGCGCTGACGGCGCCGTCCCCCTTCGGGGAGGGCGACGCGGAGGCGCTCGCGGCCCGTGTGCGGGCGCTGGCGGACAAGCACCCGCTGTATCCGACGCTGGGCGAGTAGTACCCCGTAGTTGTTGTCCGGGTGCCCCGCCCACTGCCGGTGGGCGGGGCACCCGTGCTGTGTCCGCACCACCTTTTTGTACCTGTTCGTATGGAGGAGTCACCCGTGGCCGTCTCGGTCTTCGACCTGTTCTCGATCGGCATCGGCCCGTCCAGCTCCCACACGGTCGGCCCGATGCGGGCGGCGCGCATGTTCGCCCGCCGGCTGCGCAACGAGGGCGTGCTGGACCCCGTCGCCGCCGTCCGCTGCGAGCTGTACGGCTCGCTCGGCGCCACCGGCCACGGCCATGGCACCCCGAAGGCGGTGCTGCTCGGCCTGGAGGGCGCCTCCCCGCGCACGGTAAACGTGGAGGGCGCGGACGACCGGGTCGAGGCGATCAGGAAGTCGGGCCGGCTCAGCCTGCTCGGCGAGCACGAGATCGCCTTCTCCTACGACGACGACCTCGTCCTGCACCGCCGCGAGACCCTGCCGTACCACGCCAACGGCATGACCCTGTGGGCGTACGACGCCTCGGGCGCGGAGCTGCTGACCAAGACGTACTACTCGGTCGGCGGCGGCTTCGTCGTGGACGAGGAGGCGGTCGGCGCGGACCGGATCAAGCTGGACGACACGGTGCTGAAGTACCCCTTCCGCACGGGTGACGAGCTGCTGCGCCTCACCAAGGAGACCGGCCTGTCGATCTCCGCGCTGATGCTGGAGAACGAGCGGGCCTGGCGCACCGAGGAGGAGATCCGCGAGGGGCTGCTGGAGATCTGGGGTGTGATGCGGGAGTGCGTGCGCCAGGGCATGTCCCGCGAGGGCATCCTGCCGGGCGGCCTGAAGGTGCGCCGCCGCGCGGCCGTCTCCGCCCGCCAGCTGCGCGCCGAGGGCAACGCGCTCGCGCACTCCATGGAGTGGATCACCCTGTACGCGATGGCGGTGAACGAGGAGAACGCGGCGGGCGGCCGCGTGGTCACCGCGCCCACCAACGGCGCGGCCGGCATCATCCCGGCGGTGCTGCACTACTACATGAACTTCGTGCCGGGCGCGGACGAGGAGGGCGTGGTCCGCTTCCTGCTGGCGGCGGGCGCGATCGGCATGCTCTTCAAGGAGAACGCCTCCATCTCCGGCGCGGAGGTCGGCTGCCAGGGCGAGGTGGGCTCCGCCTGCTCCATGGCGGCGGGCGCGCTCGCCGAGGTGCTCGGCGGCTCCCCCGAGCAGGTCGAGAACGCGGCCGAGATCGGCATGGAACACAACCTGGGCCTCACCTGCGACCCCGTCGGCGGTCTCGTCCAGATCCCCTGCATCGAGCGCAACGGCATGGCCTCGGTGAAGGCCGTCACCGCCGCCAAGATGGCCATGCGCGGCGACGGCTCCCACAAGGTCTCCCTCGACAAGGTCATCAAGACCATGAAGGAGACGGGGGCGGACATGAGCGTCAAGTACAAGGAGACGGCGCGGGGCGGGCTCGCGGTGAACATCATCGAGTGCTGATGGTTGGGCCCTGACCAGCGAACGGTTCCTCTGCCGCCTGGCCTCGTCCCCCTGCGGCTCAGTGCGCGCTCAGGAGAGGAGGCGCAGCTCGGCGATGCGCAGGCCCGCCTGGAAGCGGGTCTGGACGCCCAGGCGGTCCAGCAGGCCGGAGAGGAGGCGGCTGAGGGTACGGGAGGAGACGCCCAGGTGGCGGGCGATGGCCTCGTCCTTGACGCCGTCGGCGAGCAGCCGGACGACCACCAGTTCCTGCTCGTCGAAGACCGGCCGGGATGCCTGGCCGTCCTCCGACTGGCGCGGAAGCGTGGCAGTGTGCCAGCAGTGGTCGTAGAAGGCGTGCAGCGCGTTCATGACCTGGCGGCCGTGGACGGCAAGCGCTCCTTCGCTGCTGTCGGCCGGGTTGGTGGGCAGGACCGCGAGGTCGTCGTCGAAGAGGATCATGCGGATGGGCAGGAACTCCGCCGTGCGGACCTCCCGGCCCGGGCGGGCGGCGTCCGTCAGGTAGGCGGCCACGTAGGGGACTTCGGCCGTGCGCCGCTGGTAGAGGACGTCGACCTCGATGTTGCGGCCCTCCATCTCCTTGTCCCGGAGCAGCATTTCGTCGATGACGTCCTCGGGCGGGGGGCCGCCGGGGTGCATGGACCTCATACGGCTGCGCACCATGCTGCCGGCGTCTTCCAGGAAGGAGTTGACCAGGGCCGGAGTCGCCAGGGTCTCCACCTCGACCGGGGCGCGCCGCTCGTTGCGCAGGTCCGAGAAGTTCACGGTGAGCGAGGCGATGGCGGTCCTGATCCGCGTCAGCCGTTCGGCGTGCGCCGCGGCCTGCCGTTGCTCGGATACGAACAGACGGGTGAGGGCGGCCTCCGGTTCGACCGTCGCGAAGCCGCACAGCGTGGTCGGCGCCGGGGTCAACAGCCCGGTGGCGAGCAGGCGGTCGCATGCCTCCTCCGCTTCGGCGGGCGAGCAGTCCGCCCCGGCGGAGACCTCGTCGAGACCCCATCCGGGGTTCCGGTAGATCAGTCCGTACACCGAGCGGTCCAGCCGGCTCCGGTCAACGTTCGCGCGCATGTGGTTCCCCCTCGTCCCTGCCTTGTGGGGGTCGCCCTCCAGCGGGATGCCCGAGATCCTATGCAGCCTGCATTCGGCCACGCGAGCGGGAAAACCTGTGATCAATATCAAAGGGCCGAACCCTGCGTCGGACGTCGACGCAGGTCCCGGCCGTACAGCTGGTCCGGGCCGGGCCGGGTCAGTAGTACTGGCGCATGATCTCGGTGGCCCAGCCGGGCTGGGTCGTGGCACCGCGGGGCCCGAATTCGGCCATGTAGGGCTTGATGTCGAGTACGGGCGTGCCGTCGACGGCGTCCAGTCCCCCCACGTGGACCTCCAGCCCGTCGACGCGCAGCAGCCGGCAGCGGGACACCCCGATCCGGTTGGGCCGGTTCTTGCCGCGCTGGGCGAATATGCCGACCAACGGCCAGTCGGTGTTGCCGCGCGGGTGGCGGGCGCCGGTCTCGACCCTCTCCACCGGGACCCGGTCGAAGTGGTAGACGATCTCCACGTGGGAGAAGGAGTCCAAGCCGGCGAGCGCCTCCGGCCCGAACCGCGTCCCGTCCAGCCGGATCACGGCGGACACCTCGCCCCATGCGTCGTCACGGACCTCGGCCCGCCCGCCGACCACCTGGCCGACCGGATCGGAGACCACCTCGGCCAGGGTGCTGCTGTCTGACATGTGCTGCGCCTTTCAGGAGAACGGGGCGATCATGGCCCACCGTACGCCGGGGAGCGGCGTGTGCGGTCGGGTTGTCACACGGCGGTGGAGGAGGATTCGCTCCAGAACGCATCGAGCAGGGCGCGGAGTTCGTCCAGGACGGCCCTCAGCCCGGCGTGGTCCGGGGCGGACCCGTACACGACACCGAGGGCGCCGGCCGTACCCGCGCGCCAGTGGGCCGGCCGGCCGGCCGCTTCGGGTACGTCGACCAGATCCACCCCGGGGACGCGGGCCAGATCCTCGACGGGCACTGTGCGGCCCGTCCGTTGCGAGCCTTCCGGGGGGACCAGCATGTACTGGAACCCCACCCGGCCCGGCGACGCGGCCGCCAGTGAGGGGCGGGGGTCGGCCACGGAGAGCCCGAGTGCCAGCCGCAGGGCCGCCGCCACGAGGTCGTAGCCGTAGGTGCGCTGCACGATCTCGGCGACGTGGCCGCCCAGGCGGCCGTTGACCTCGATGATCCGCGGCCCGTCGGGGGTCAGTTTGATCTCGGTGTGGGTCACTCCGCTCCGCACGCCGAGGGCCCGGACGGCCTGCCGCTCCAGTCGCACGATGTCCGCTGCGAGAGCGGGGGTCACCGGAGCGGGCAGGATGTGGCCGGTCTCCCGGAAGGGCGGGACGAGCGGGGGTTTGCCCGTCACCGCGACGGTCCGTGGTTCGCCGTCGACCACCACGGACTCCACGGAGACGTAGTCGCCGACTCCCGGGCCGGCCTGTCCGGGGTCCCCGGGCAAATACTCTTCCAGTACGAAGTCCCGTCGCGCGGCGGGGCCGTGGCCCTCGGTGAACTCGGCCAGCCGGGACCGGCACTCCCGCTCCGAACGGACCAGGCAGGTGTCCACGCTGCCCGCGCCGAACCTCGGCTTGAGCACGGCCGGAAGGCCGACGAAACCGAGCGCGCCGGTCACGCTTCCGGGGTCGCGCAGCAGGGCGCTGCGGGTGTGCTGCACCCCGCTGTCCTCGAGGACCCGCCGCTGCCGGAACTTGTCGGTGAGGGCGTCCACGATCTCGGGAGAGTGGAAGGGCAGCCGGCACGCCGCGGCCACCAGCGCCGTCAGGCGCAGGCGCCGTTCGCTGAACGTGATCACGCCGGCCGGGCCGAGGCCGACGGCGAGGCGGCACACCGCCTCGTCGTCGAGGCCGGTCATGTCCGCGATCTCGGCGTGACCCGCCACGCTGCGCAGTCCGGCCTCCAGTCGCGGGTCCCCCGGCTCGCAGAGCAGGACGACCCGGCACAGGCCCCGGGCCGCCGCGAGTACGCGCATGGGCGCGGCGGAACCCTGGTCGTGGACGAGCAGCAGCACGGGCAGGTCGGACCGCGCGGGGCGGGGCGGGGTCGGGCCCATGGGACGGCCTCCGGTCGAAGGTCACGGGAAGGGGCCGGGAGACGGAGCGGGGCGGGGCGGTCCACCCGGGCGCGGACACGTGCGTGCGGGCCGCCCCGGCCTCTCAGGCCCGGCGGGCGGTGATGTTCAGCCGGACGTAGTCCACGACCGGCTCCGGGAGCCGGGCGGCGACGGCGCGGACGAAGTCCTCGTGGTCGGACTCGGGCAGCCGGTCCAGGTGGGAGCCGAGCACCACCGTCGCGAGGTAGCTCCACAGCTGCTCGCCGGGCTCCAGACGGGCGGGGTCGGGCTGGAGGGTGACCTCGATGTCCGTGAACCCGGCTGCCTCCAGCCGCGCGGTGGTGTCCTCGACACCGGCGAAGTACCAGACCTTCTCGCCCTCGCCGGAGGCTCCGAGCACCTCCTCGACGGCCGCGTTGATCCGGGCGACGTTGCCCTCGCCGCCGCACTCCGCCACGAACTGGCCGCCGGTGCGCAGGGACCGGGCCAGGTTGGCGAAGAGTGCCGCGTGGTCGGTGATCCAGTGGAACGTGGCCACGCTGGAGACCGCGTCGACCTGGGACCCCAGGGCCAGCGGCCGGGTGAGGTCGGCGTGGACGACGTCGAGGCGGTCGAGCCGGTCGGAGAGCTTCGCCCGCAGCTGGTCCAGCATCCGGCTGGAGCCGTCGACGCCGATCACCCGGCCTCCGGGGACGAGGTCGAGCAGTGCCGCCGTGTCACGGCCCGTCCCGCACCCGGCGTCCAGGACGGTCTCGGTGCCCCGCAGGTTCAGGCGGCCGAGGGTCCGCTTGCCCCACTCCTGGTGCGGCAGGGGAAGCGAGTCGTACGTCTTGGCGTCCCATTCACGGGGCACGGTGCTGCTCCTTCGTGTCGTTCTTCTCGGTACCGGTGAGAACCCGGTCGGGTCCGGCGGCGATCGGCGTGCCGTTGAGGACCACCTCGACCCGGATCGGGTGCGCGTCCCTGACCAGCCGCAGGGATTCCCCCTGGGCCAGCCAGGCGCGCATGGCCCCGGCCGGTCCGCCGCCGTCGTCGTCGTTCCCGGCGGACGGGTCCGCCGGCAGCAGCTGGACGAGGAGGTTGCGCAGCCCGGCCGGGGCGTCCTGGGCGGAGTACGGTCCGCGCAGGTCGATACGGCCGGAGGCGTGGACGGCGTCCTGGGCCGCGGGCCCGTCGGCGTCCGTGCCGGTGGACGGCGGCGGGCCGGGGCGGGCGGCGAACCGCAGGGCCTCCGCCGCCAGCGCGGACAGGACGTACTCCTGCGCGCTGGGCGCCACGTCCGCGCCGAACAGTTGCTTCGGCTGGTCGGACTCGGCCCGCACCCCGTCGACCTCTGCGATCACGTGGGCGCCCACCTCCCAGGCGACCCGCGCGGTGCGCCGCCGGGTCGCGGTGAAGGGGTCCGTACCGGCCGCGAGCGGCCGGCCGGTGAGGTGCACGTCCTGTTCGGTCTGCACCACGACACGGATCTCGTTCGGGTCCTCCAGGGTGCGGTGGCCGCTGCTGCGCTCACGTGCCGCCCGGGCCGCGCCGTGGGCCTGCTCCGCGGAGACCTCGCCCTCGATGTGGATCCCGTACGACAGCAGGGCCCGTCCCCCGGTGTCGTCGAACTCGACCACGGGCAGCACCTCCAGGAAGGTCAGGAGGCAGCCCTCGCCGGTCAGCCAGGCCACCACGCTGTCGGCGACGGAGGCCCCGAGGCCGGCCAGGAGCGACCCGACCGGGTCGAGGCAGTGCGGGGGTCCGGAGGCGGATCGGTGAGGGTCCGCGCGGCTCTGGTGGAGGCTGAAGGGCCGCGCGACGCGGCTGGACCCGAGGCGCATGGGCTCGGTGTCCACCCGGCACCGTTCGCCGGGTTCGGGATGGGCCTGCACCCCGATGCTCAGCTGGGCCTCCCAGGAATCCTCCCGGATCTGCTCGGCCAGCGCGTGCCGGGCGGCCAGGTCGACGCCGTTCAGCATCGCTCTCCTCAGGTCCGGGGACGGGGCACGAGGGCCGCGTCCAGGGTCCGGCGCAGTCCGCGGATCAGCGGACCGGGGTCCTGCGTACCCACCGAGGCGCGCACCAACTGCCGTGAGACGCCGGCTTCCCGGCGTACCCGCTCGCTCAGGTGGGCGTGGGTGGTGAGCGCGGGGAGCCGCAGGGAGGTGCCCGCCGCCGGGCCGGCGCCGGCGGCGGCACCCAGCACGCCCCCGAGGTCACGGACCTCCGGGACGACCTCGAAGGCAAGCAGGCCGCCGAAGCCCTGGTGGGTCTCCAGCGCCCAGGGGGCGTCGTCGAAGGACGGCCGGTGCACCGTGCGTACGGCGCGGTGCTCACGCAGCGCGTCGGCGACCTGCTCCGCGTTGTGCCGCCGAGCCGTGATTCTCAGGCCGAGGGTGGAGAGGGACCGCTCCAGCAGGTGGGCCGCCCAGGGGTCCACCTGACAGCCGTAGTGGGCGGCCTGTCCGCGAATGGGCGCCAGGAATCGGCCGGCGCAGGTGACGAGGGCGGCGCTCACGTCACCCCACTCGTCCAGGCATGCCTTGGAGTCCTCGATGACGACCACCGCGCCCGTCTCCAGGGGCCGCAGCTCTACGGGCGACAGGGCCGTGTTGTCCACGACCAGCAGCAGGTCGTTCATCTGGGCGTAGGTGGCGAGGTCACCCAGAGGGGTCAGGCGCATCAGCGGGTCGCTCAGGGACGGGGCGTACACCACCTGGGTGGCGGGCCGCACAGCCGCGGCGACCGCGTCCACATCGGTGCAGTCGACGAAGGTGACCGTGCGTCTGGCCCCGGTGACTTCCGTGAGGAGGGCCGCGCGCAGCGGGTCGCAGGTCTGGTCGGAGGCGATGATGTGGCCGCCCGGATTGCTGAGGGCGAGCAGCACGGCCGTGGTGGCCGTCACCGCGCTCGGGAGCAGCAGCGCGGCATCCGCTCCGTGCAGGTCCGCGAACGCGTCCTCGACGCGCTGCGCGGAGCTGCGCGCCGGCGCGGTGGCGATGGGGGCGGGCGGCGCCGCCGCGGTCGAGCGGTGCACGCTCACCGCCGGCACACCGGGGCGTCGGACAGGCCGATGCGCTGGTGGAAGTAGTGGAAGATGATCTCCTCGTGCAGTGCTTCGCCGTCGAGGGTCGGCTTCAGGGCGGTGCCGTCACCGACCATCTCGACCAGGCCGCGCTCCAGCAGTTCCGCGAAAGCGGAGGCGAAGGGCTCCGTCTCCATCAGGTCGGCGCCGAAGCGGGCGCGGTAGCGCTCCAGGACGATCGGCTGGTTGGCCTTGAAGTTGAAGCCCAGGGCGGTGCCGATGGCCTTGTGCCCGGACAGCCGGCGGCCGAAGTTCAGGGGCAGGCCCTCGTTCTTCTGCATGAACGACACGTACTTGCCGATGTCGGTGATGTTGTGCGTCTGGAGGAACTCCTCCTGGTCGCCGGTGAGCCAGCCGTAGGCACCGGGGCCGTACGCGATCATGGTGTTGTAGTGCTCCCACTTGTTCTTGGACGTCTGTGGGATGTTCCCGTCCTCATAGGTGCCGGGGCGGCTCCACCAGCCGCAGGGGCTCGGGTAGTAACCCTTCTCCAGCAGGACCTCGACGGCCTCCTGGCGCATCGCGTACGTCGAGTCGAGGTCGGGGAAGCGGCCTTCGCTGATGAGCCGCTCGCGCACCGCGGGGTTGTTCCAGACCGCCCGGTTGCCGATGCCCATCTCCTCGCGGTCCGCGTTGCGCAGCCGGTAGATGGTGATGGTCGGAACGCCGAGATCGGTCAGGATCGTCATGTCACGGCGCACGGATTCCGGGGTCTGGTAGGGCAGACCGAACATCATGTCGACGTTGAAGGGGCTTCCGGTGGCCAGCAGGTTCTCGATGGCCTCGATGGACTGGGCCGCGGAATGGCGTCGCTTGGTGAAGTCGTTCACCTCGTCCTGGAGGGACTGGACGCCGAGGCTGAACCGGTTGAAGCCCAGCTCCTGCGCCGTCTCCAGGTGGTGGCGCTGGAAGTTCTCGGGGTTGCCCTCGATGTTGAACTCGACGTTGTCGGACAGGTCGTAGTTCTCGCGGGCGTGACGGACCAGCGGCTCGATGTACTCGGGGCTGTTGAGCAGCAGTGCGGCGGTGCCGCCGCCGATGTAGAAGGACTCGATGCGGGCCTGGGGTATCCAGTCGAAGCGGTCCAGGTAGCGGCGCGACTCCTCGATGAGGAGGTCCGACCACAGGCGCAGCGACGGGTCTTCCTTCCCACGCGGTACCAACCGCTTGACGTAGTTGCAGAAGTGACAGATGTAGTTGCACAGCGGCAGGTGGAAGTACAGGTGGGCGGGGTGGCCCGCACCGGGGAAGGCACCGTACTCCCGGGCCAGTTCCTCACTGTCGAGCCGGTCGCCCTCGTTCGAGGTGACGTTGATGTTGTACTCGTCGCGGGGGATCTGGAGCTGCGGGTTGCGGTCGAGGAGGCGGCCGAGGTTCAGTTCGAGATCGACGGCTCCGGTGGTGGAGCCGGTGGTGATGCTGGACAAGGGGGTCTCCCTGTGGTGGACGTTCGCGGCCGGCTCGTGGCCGGGCGGGGCGGAGCGGTCAGAAGTAGTAGGCGGACATCGCCGCTCGCAGCCAGGCCGGCTCGCGCACCGCTTCCGGTGCCGGCTGGAAGAGCTGCTGGTGGGGCTTCACGTCGAGGACGGGGGTGCCGTCCAGTGCGTCGAGCCCGCGTACGTGGAGGGTGAGGCCGTCGACGCCTGCCAGTTCGCAGCGGGACACGCCGAGCCGGTTGGGGCGCTCCTTGAGCCGCTGGGCGAGGATTCCCAGGCGCGGGAGGTCCGTACGGCCCCGCGGGTGGCACGCTCCCGTGACGGTGGCGGACTCGGGGACCAGGTGGAAGTGGAAGACCACTTCGAGGTGGGAGAACTGTTCCAGGCCGGTCACCGCGTCGGGCTGGAGCTGTGCGGGGTCGAGTTCGATGACCGCGCTGACGTCGCCCCAGTGGTCGTGGCGGGGAACGCTGCGGGGTGAACGGACGGTGCCGATCGGGCGGACGAGGTACGCGTCGTGCGCCGGGCCGGCCTTCTGGTCGGGCTCCATGTGGGGCTCTTCCCTCCTGTGGGGCGTCAGGCGAGCGGCACGGCCGGTGCGCTGCCGAGGGCGAGCTGTTCCTTGATCCGCCTGCCCAGCACTTCGACCTGGCCGGGCTCGACCATCGTGAAGTGGTCGCCGGGTACGTCACACACCACGGCGCGGGCGGCGACCTCGCTCCAGCCCAGGTCCTCGGGGAGCGTGCCGTCCTCCAGGGAGCGGTCCGTCACCCGGAAGACGGTGACCGTGCCGTCGTAGGGCTTGATCCGGTACGCGGCCAGCGCGTCCAGGTTGAACTGGTACATGTCGATCATGCGGCGCAGCCGGTCCGCGTCGAAGTCGGCCGGCATCGTGCCGGCGGCGACGGCCCGGTCCACCAGCTCCGCCGCCCTTTCCTCAGGGGTGAGGCCACGGAGCCATTCGATGTCCACCTCCAGCTTCAGTCCGCGCCAGAGGAGAGCCCGCAGGGCGAAGTCGGGGTCGGCACCCGCCTCCACGACGATCCGGGTGTCGAGCAGTCCGACGAGCCCGACCCGTTCACCGCGCTCCTTCAGCCTGCGGGCGGTCTCGTAGGCCAGCAGGCCGCCCATGGAGTAGCCGATGAGGTTCCACTCGGCGCCCTCGGGGTGGACGGTCCGCAGCTGCTCGATGAAGGTCTCGGAGATCTCCTCGATCGACTCGAGGGGCGTCTCTCCGGGCAGCAGGCCGACCGACTGCACGGCCCAGAAGGGCTGGTCGGTCCCCATGGCGCGGGCGACGGGCGGGTAGAGCAGCACCGTTCCGGAGACCGGCGGCAGGGCGTAGAGGGGACTGCCGCCGGAGCCGGCCTGGATGCGTACCAGCTGGCCGCTGGCGCCCGACGAGCCCCGGCGGATGATCTCGGCGAGCTCCGCGACGGTGGCGGCGGCGAGCAGGTCCGCGGCCGTGAGGTCGACCTGGAAGAGCCGGCGCACTTCGACGGTGAGCCGGATCGCGAGCAGCGAATGGCCGCCGAGCGCGAAGAAGTCGTCGTGGATGCCGACGTCGGTCCGGCCGAGCAGCTTGCGCCAGATGTCGCACAGCTGGAGTTCGACTCCGTCCCGGCCGGTGCCCGCGGGTGCGGGCTCGGTGGTCGCTTCCTGGTGGAGCATGGTCTTTCCCCTGTTCCCCGCGCCGGACTGGACGGCCGCGCGGGCCTCTTCGTAGGTGTCGGCGTTCAGACGGTGGTGAGCGCGTTCGGATCGGCTTCGCCGGCCCCGGCGCCGCGGTTGCTCGCCCACCGGACGGCCGGGGCCATCAGCAGTCCGCCGGCCAGGAACACCAGGCCGAGCACCAGCCAGCCGGGGGTGCCCCAGTCGATCAGGAGCAGGGTGAGCGAGACCGGGCCGAACATCTGGACCGCCGCGACCCCCGTGTTGAACAGGCCCTGGTACTGGCCCTGCCGGTCCTTGGGGGCGAGTTCGTAGCCGATCAGCCAGGAGCCGGCGGACTGGACCATCTCGCCGTACACGTGCAGGGCCGTGGCCACCACCAGGACCGCCGTCGCCGTCACCGCGCCGCGGCCGGCCGACAGGGCGAAGGCCGCGCAGGAGGCGAGGAGTACCACGCCCGCCACCCGGAAGGCGCGGACGGCCGGTTCCAGGGCGTCGATCTTCTTCGTGACCCGGACCTGGAGCACGACGACGGCGAGGGTGTTGAGGAGCAGCAGGACCGCGGTCAGCGAGCGCGGTGCGCCGGTGTGCAGGGCGATCCAGAGCGGAAGCACCACCTCCAGGATGGGGATGTGCAGCAGCATCACCATGTTGATCAGGGCCAGCAGCGCGTACGGGCGATCGTGGAGCACCGCGAGGCGGGGCTCGCCGGGCGCACGCAGCGGGGACGGGGTCACGGCGGGCAGCCGCAGGAAGACCAGTCCGCACACCACGAAGCTGAGCGCGTTGAGCGCGAAGGTGAGGCGGTACGCCGTACCGGTGTCCCACAGGAGGGCCAGGCCGCCCAGCGTCGCGCCCGCCGAGACGCCCACGTTGGTGACCACGCGGATCTTGGCGCGGACGCGTACGAGGCTCTCGCCGCTCAGCACCGCCGGTATCAGCGCTTGCCGGGCGGCGTGCGCGCCCCGTTCGAACATCGCGTACAGGAAGGCGATCAGGACGAACAGTGGGAACGAATCCGTCGTGAGGTACGTGGCGGTGGTCAGTCCGGCGAGCACGAGCAGGGCCGCGGCGGTGCCGCGGGCCCCCTTGCGGTCCGCGAGGTGGCCGAAGGGGACCCCCGCGAACAGGCCGGCGATGCCGGCGATGCTCAGTCCCAGACCCAGCTGAGAAGCCGAGAAACCCACGATACGGGTGAAATAAAGCGCCGAAACCGTCAGGAAAACACCGTTTCCGAGGGAATTGGCGAGTGTTCCGGCCAGCAGGGTGCGCCCGGGCCCCCGCTCCATGAATCCGGCCTTCATGCGACGCTGTCCCTTCCGTTCGTCCCGCCGAAATGATTCCGGTAGAAATCGCGCATGGCGAAGGTGATCTCGTCCGTGTTGCGATGACAGTCGGCGTGCGTGCCCTCGATGAATTTCAGGGAAAAGTGGGCACTGTCACGACGGGACAGACGCTCGCGCTCGTCAGCCGCGATGTTGGCGCTCCCCTCGGCGGCCAGCACCAGTACGGGTACGCCCATGCGTTCCAGCAGATCCAGAAGGTGCCCGAAGTCGTAGTGCCAGCGCAGCAGGCTCCCTTCGGCCCACTCGTCGGCGACGTGCCAGTCGGGGTGGGCGTCGAAGGACTGGTCGACGACCACCAGACTGCGCACCCGGGAAGCGCCCCAGGTGACCGCGGAGACCGCTGCCACCAACCCCCCGTACGAGTATCCGACCAGGTGCAACTCGTCCGGGAGGGCGTCGGCCAAGCGGTGCAGGTCGGCCGAGAAGTCCAGGACCGAATACCCCCACGCGGGCTTGTGACTGTCGCCGTGGGCGCGCAGGGACGGGTAGACGGCGACCGAGTCCGCCCCGCACAGCGCGTCCCCGACGGGCCGCAACTGCCCCTTGTCGCCGCCGAATCCGTGGAGCATGAGCATGTTCCCCGGCGCTCCGCCCGCATCCGGCCGGCCGGGTACGGCGTCGTAGTCCAGCAGCGCGATGCCGCTGGGGTGTTCCGCCAGGACCGGACCGGCAAGAATTCCCGCTTCCGGGTCGGGAGCGCTCATCGAATAAACCCTTCGGAAAATACCGAATACGGTGACGGAAGGCCGGCGGGCCGTCATGCCTGTAGGGGCGTTCATCGCCGGACATCCATTAATTTCCCGATCGGGGACTGCCGCGTCAATGCCCTCGGGTGTCCCCAGAACCGGGGACGCGGCGGCAGGTGCAAAGGAGCCTCTCATCGGTCTAGGTTCATCATCCGCAGGTTCTGGAGGGATGTTCCGTGGGAATTGCGCTCATTCATCAGGCCGTCGCCCACCAGGCACACCTCACGCCCGACGCGATCGCGGTCGTGGACGGTGACACACGCCTGGCGTACGGGGCGCTCGACGCCCTGTCGGACGGCTGGGCCGAGCAGCTGGCCCGCAGGGGGGTGGGACCGGGCACGTCGGTCCCCGTCCTGCTGCCGCGCTCGGCCGCCCTGTACGTGGCGCTGCTCGCGGTCCTCAAGTGCGGCGCCGGGTATGCGGCTCTGGACCCGCGGTGGCCCCGCGCGAGGACCGAGGGGGTGCTGCGGCACCTGGCCGCGCCGGTGCTCGTGACGGACGCGCAGGAGCCGCCCGGTGAGGGGCCGGTGTGGCGCCCGCCCGCCCTCGGCACGTCAGCGGGCGGGGCGGCGGCCGATCGGCCGGCCGCCGCGGCCACCTTCGTGGCCCACGACGGGCCGGCCGATACGCCCGCCACCGTCTTCTACACCTCCGGGACCAGCGGCGCGCCCAAGGGGGTGGTGTCACCGCATGCGGCCACGACGCGCCTCTTCGCGGCGGACGGCCCGCTCGCCTTCGGTCCGGGCACCGCCATGATGCAGGCGGCTCCGGCTCCCTGGGACGCGTTCTCGATGGAACTGTGGGGCATGCTCACCACCGGTGGGACCTGCGTCACCGCGGCCGAGGACTACCTCCTCCCGGACACCCTGCGGCGGCTCGTCGACACCTGCGGGGTCGACACCGCCTGGCTGACCGCCTCCCTGTTCAACCTGTTCACGGAGATCGACCTGGACTGCTTCGAGGGGCTGCGGCGGCTGTACATCGGCGGTGAAAGGCTGTCCACCACCCATGTCTCCCGGTTCCTCGCCCGTCACCCCGGGATACGGCTGTTCAACGGTTACGGACCGGTCGAGAGCTGCGTCTTCGCCACCGTCCACCCGATCGGCCCCGAGGACTGCGACCGGCCGTACGGTGTGCCCATCGGCCGGGAGGTCCCCGGTACCGAGGTGCACGTATTGGACGGCGAGGGTCTCCCGTGCGGCCCGGGCGTCGTCGGCGAACTGTGCATCAGCGGGGACGGTCTGGCCCGCGGTTACCTCGGGGAGTCGGCGCTGACGGCGGCCCGTTTCCGGGTGAGCCCCGTCGGCGGGACGCCACTGCGCCACTACCGGACCGGCGACCGCGGGTTCCGGGACGCCGACGGACTCCTCCACTTCACCGGGCGCACCGACCGGCAGGTCAAGATCCGCGGCCACCGCATCGAACCGGAGGGGATCGAGGCGCACGCCGCCGACCTGCCCGGCATCGCCGACTGTGCCGCCGTGCCCGTACCCGGTGAGCTGGGGAACTACGACCGGCTCGCGCTCTTCTACACCGCCGACGGTGAGGACGCCGGCCCGCCCGAGCTGGTGCGCCGTGCGCTCGGGCTCCGGCTGCCGCCCTACGCGGTGCCCGACGTCGTCCAGCGGGTGGACCGTCTGCCGGTCACCGCCAACGGCAAGATCGACCGCTCGCGCCTGCTGGCGGCCCTCTCCGGCTGACGGCTCGCGCCCGGGCCCTGCGCAGACCGCCGGCCGCCGGCCCACCACCACCTCACCCGTCACCCCCGAGAGGCTCCGGCCCATGCCCGTCATCACCCTCATGTCGCCCGATCCCAGCCCCGGCCGCCCGGCGCTCGCCCGGATCGCCAAGGCCGTCACCGGCCTGCTCGGCATCCCGGCGGAGCACTGCTGGGTGCTCTGGCAGCGGCTCGACGCCGACTCCGCGCACCGGCCGGAGTGGCCGGTCGGCTCCGTCGGTCCGCACGCCCCCATCGGCTTCGTCACCTGCAAGGAGACGTACCCGCGCGAGAGCGTGGAGCGGCTGTTGCGCCTGCTGCGGGACGAGCTGAGCGCGCTGCTGGCCGTGCCTGCCGACGAGGTGTACCTCGTCGTGCGGCGGGCCGTCCCGGGCGAGCTGCTCGTCCGCGGGGACGTGTGGCAGGCGGACCCGCCGTCCCTCGGCCGGACCGGCTCCTGAACCCGGCCCGGCCGGTCACCCGCGTACTGCACCCACCCCTTCCGGAGGAGCTCCGTGTCCCGCCGCCTGTTCACCTCGGAATCCGTCACCGAGGGTCACCCCGACAAGATCGCCGACCAGATCAGCGACACCGTTCTCGACGCGCTGCTCAAGGAGGACCCCACGTCGCGGGTCGCCGTGGAGACCCTCGTCACCACGGGTCTGGTGCACGTCGCGGGCGAGGTGACCACCTCCGCCTTCGCGCCCATTGCGTCCCTCGTGCGTGACCGGATCCTGGAGATCGGCTACGACAGCTCTCTCCAGGGCTTCGACGGGGCCTCGTGCGGGGTGTCCGTGTCCATCGGGGCGCAGTCGCCGGACATCGCCCAAGGGGTCGACCACGCCCACGAGTCGCGCACCGCGGGCAGCCCGGGCGGGGCCGGGGCGGATGCCGTGGACGAGCTCGGCCGGCAGGGCGCCGGCGACCAGGGCCTGATGTTCGGCTACGCCTGCGACGAGACCCCCGAGCTGATGCCGCTGCCGATCATGCTGGCCCACCGGCTGGCCCGGCGCCTGGCCGCCGTACGCAAGGACGGCACGCTCAGCTACCTGCGCCCGGACGGCAAGACGCAGGTCACCATCGAGTACGACGGCGACCGTCCGGTCCGGCTCGACACGGTCGTCGTGTCCGCGCAGCACTCCCCTGACCTCGACATCGACTCGGTGCTGGTACCGGACGTCCACGAGTGCGTGGTGGAGCCCGAGCTGGTGTCGCTCGGCCTCGAGACCAAGGACTACCGGCTGCTGGTGAACCCGACCGGGCGCTTCGAGATCGGCGGCCCGATGGGCGACGCCGGCCTCACCGGCCGCAAGATCATCATCGACACGTACGGCGGCATGGCCCGCCACGGCGGCGGCGCCTTCTCCGGCAAGGACCCTTCGAAGGTCGACCGCTCCGCCGCCTACGCCATGCGCTGGGTCGCGAAGAACATCGTGGCCGCGGGCCTGGCGCGGCGGGCCGAGGTGCAGGTCGCCTATGCGATCGGCAAGGCGGAGCCGGTCGGTCTGTTCGTGGAGACCTTCGGCACCGAGGCCGTACCCGTCGCGAGGATCCAGGACGCGGTGACGGCCGTCTTCGACCTGCGTCCCGCCGCCATCATCCGGGACCTGGACCTGCTGCGGCCGATCTACGCCCAGACCGCCGCCTACGGCCACTTCGGGCGCGAGCTGCCGGACTTCACCTGGGAGCGCACCGACCGCGCCGAGCAGCTGCGGCTGGCGGCGGGAACCGGGTGAGGCGCCGCCCGGCAGGCACGGCGGCCGGGTGGCGCGGCGTCAGTCGCGCCCGTACTCCATCGCCGCCCTCACCAGTTCGGCCTTGTTGCCGACGCCGAGTTTGCCGCGTACCCGTTTGACGTACGTGTCCACGGTGTGGCAACTGATGCCGAGCCGGCGCGCGGTCTGGTCGTGCGTCAGGCCCTGGGCCAGCATGCGGAGCACCTGCTGCTCGCGGGCGGACAGCAGCTTCCTGGCATCCGCCGGGCCCGGTGCCCGCGTCTCGGCCGTCCGGTGCGTCCGGTCGGCCGTCGCACGTGACCGGTGGGCCGCCGCGCGGACCGCGACGGCCAGGGTCACGGGGTCGGACCGCTCGGACAGGCAGCCGCTGATTCCCGGGGAGGCGCTTTCGAGTTCCGTGGACGACAGGAGCAGGACGCAGGACGCCCGGGTCGCCGCGGCTTCGGTCAGCGGTGACCGTTCGGGGGGCCGGTCCATCACGAGGACGTCCAGGCGGTCCGGCATGCTGCCCGGGACAGCCGGTCCCGCACCGTCCGCGTGCACCACGTGGACCCTCATGTCCGGGGCTTCCATGAGGGCTTGGCACACGGCCCACCCGATGAGCGGATGATCGTGGATGAGACCGATCTCGAACAACGGAACCTCCAGTGTGGAAGGTGTGGAGTGGCGGGAGCCCGGCGCCGGGTGCCGGTCGCAGGGGGGCTCACGCGCGCAGCGTCTCGAGGATGCGGGTCACGGCGCGCGCGTCGTCCAGACCGCTGTGCCGGGTCCGGCGGCCCGACCTCATGGCCTCGGCCATGTCCTCGTAGACCAGACGCCGTAGCGAGGGGCCCCGCAGGGTGGGCCAGACGTCCTCGGCGTCACCGATCCGCGCGCTGACGGTTCCGTTCTCGACGGACAGGCTGCCGTCGGGGCCGAGGACGTGGAGACGTTCGGTGGTGGCCGCGGCCTCGGAGGTCGTCGCGAAGGAGAGGGTGGCTCCGCCGCGGAACTCGACGACGCCGGTGACGCGGGTGTCGATCCCCCGGGACAGTTCCCGCAGGGGGGCGATCCACATCCTTGCGGGATCGCCGAGGAGTTGGCAGGCGAGATCCAAGTAGTGGACCGCGTGGTGGGCGGCGGTGCCGCCCAGGGCCGCCGCGGGGTCCGACCGCCATCGGGCCCGGCGGAAGTGGGCCGGCGGCCGGAACCTGGCCACTTCGAGCGTCGCCGTCACCGAGGGGTCGGACCAGTCGGCCGAGCAGACGGCTTCCGGCAGACGGTGGCGCTGCTGGAGCATGACGCCGATGGGCCGGCCGACGCGTTCGGCCGTGGCCACCATCAGGTCCACCTCCCGCTCGCAGAGGGCGGGAGGCGCCTCCAGCAGCACCGCCTTGCCCGCCTTCAGTGCCTCCAGGGCGAGGGCCGCCCGGCCTCCGGGCGGCAGGCACAGCCCCACCAGGTTGATGTCCGGATCGGCGAGCAGCACCTCCCAGGACGGCAGGCGCGGCAGGGACCCCGTCGTCAGTCGCGTGTTCGTCTCGACCACGGCGGCCACCCGGAGCCCGGTCGCGCCGGCCAGGGCCTCGGCGTGCTGGCGCCCCGCCACTCCGAATCCGACGAGGCCGACGTTCACGTCCGGGGCGGCTACCACCACCCGTTGTCATCCCCGGCCGAGTGGACGACCATGGCGGGCGACCCGTCGGACACCGAGTGCGGGCCGGCCGACGCGGCAGCCGTCCACGGCGGCGACGAGGTGACGGCGTGCACCGTCACGGTGGTCTCCGCGGTTTGGACGAGACAGGCGGCAGCGACGACTGCGCATAGGCGCAGGGTGTCTCTCATGTGTTCCCCCGTAAGTGTGGAGCCGTGTGGTACTGCGCGGCACGGGTCCATCGTGGCGGCCGAAAACGACGTGATCAACGGCTCGGCATGGCAGTCAGTGGCCATGACGGATCGCCGCCAGACCCGTCCAGCGTCTCACATGCTGAGATTTACCAGGCGTTCCGCCGGGAAAATTCACCTTCCGTGCATCTTTGCTCACCCATCGACGTACGGCGGCCGGGACTCCGCCATCGACGCCGCCCCCGGGCGCGGGCGTGGGCGCGGGGATACTGGGGATCATGCGCATCGACTTCGATCCCTCGGCCATGGGCCGCCATGCCTTCTACCGGCTCTTGACCTCGGTGGTGGTGCCGCGGCCGATCGCGTGGGTGTCCACGGTCTCGAAGGAGCACCCGGACCGGCCGAACCTCGCGCCGCACTCCTTCTTCTCGGTCTCCTGCGTGGAGCCGCCGATCGTGCAGTTCACCTCGGTGACGCGGAAGGACTCGCTGCGGAACGTGGAGGAGACCGGGGAGTTCGTGGTCAACCTCGCGCCGGAGTCGCTGTTCCGGGAGATCAACGACACCGCCACCGACTTCCCGTCCGAGGTGAGCGAGTTCGACGCGGTGGGGCTGGAGCGGGAGCCCTCGCTGCGGGTGCGGCCGCCGCGGGTCGCGGCCTCGCCGGCGGCGCTGGAGTGCGAGCTGCACAGCCTGCTGACGCTGGGCGACTCCACGGTGGTGTTCGGCCGGGTGGTGCACGCGGTGGTGAGCGAGGAAGCGCTCGCCGACGACGGCCTGCCGGACATCGAGCGGCTGCGCCCGCTGACCCGGCTGGGCCGCGACGAGTGGGGGACGCTCGGCAAGGTGCTGGACAAGCCCCGCATCCGCTGGCGCGACTGGCAGGAGGGCGAGCGCAGCTGACACGAACGCCGGGTTCGGATAGATCTGCCTGTTACGCGGCTTTCGCGGGGGTAGCGTCGCGCGCATGCACGCGATCACGACGACCGAACCCGGTGGGCCCGAGAAGCTGACCTGGAGCGAGGTGCCCGACCCGGTGCCCGGCAGCGGCGAGGTACTGGTCGACGTCGCGGCCACCGGCGTCAACCGGGCCGACATCATGCAGCGCCAGGGCGCCTACGCCCCGCCGCCCGGCGCCTCCCCCTACCTCGGCCTGGAGTGCTCCGGCCGGATCGCCGCGCTCGGCCCCGAGGTCTCCGGCTGGGCGGTCGGCGACGAGGTGTGCGCGCTGCTCACGGGCGGCGGATACGCCGAGAAGGTCGCCGTACCGGCCGGCCAGTTGCTGCCCGTGCCCAAGGGCATCAGCCTGGTACAGGCGGCGGCGCTGCCCGAGGTGGTGTGCACGGTCTGGTCCAACGTCTTCATGGTCGCGCAGCTGCGCCCCGGCGAGCTGCTCCTCGTCCAGGGCGGCGCGGGCGGTATCGGCACCATGGCGATCCAGGTGGCCAAGGCGGTCGGCGCCCGCGTCGCGGTGACCGCCGGCTCGCGGGCGAAGCTGGACTTCTGCGCCGGGCTGGGCGCGGACATCCTGATCAACTACCACGAGCAGGACTTCGTCACCGCGATCGAGCGGGCCACCGACGGCGCGGGCGCCGACGTCATCCTCGACAACATGGGCGGCGGCGAGTACCTGGACCGCAATGTGCAGGCCCTCGCCGCCAACGGCCGCCTGGCGATCATCGGCCTCCAGGGCGGTACCAAGGGCGAGCTGAACATCGCCGCCCTGCTGATGAAGGAGGGCACCATCACGGCGACCTCGCTGCGGGCCCGGCCGCTGAAGGAGAAGGCGGCCATCGTCGCCGGTGTACGCGAGCATGTCTGGCCCCTGATCGAGTCGGGGCGGGTCCGCCCCGTCATCGACCAGGAGCTGCCCATGCCTGACGCGGCCGAGGCGCATCGCGCGATGGACAGCAGCCATATCGGCAAGGTGTTGCTCACGGCGCCGCGGCGGCAGAAGTAATGGGTCTTGACAGTGCGTCAGATAGCCGACAGGCACCCGAATAGGTGAACTGGTAGGCTCGAATCAGCACCCGAATGATCACCTTTTCGTTAAGGGGTTGCTGATGTCGACCGTTCTGTGCGTGCTCTATCCCGACCCGCAGGCCGGATATCCCCCGGTATACGCGCGGGACGAGATCCCGGACATCAAATGGAACGTCAACGGCCGACCGGCCCCCGCACCCGAAGGCCCGCTCGGATTCAAGCCGGGTGAACTCCTCGGGTGTGTTTCGGGTGAACTCGGACTGCGGAGCTATCTGGAGAAGAACGGCCATCAGCTGATCGTCACGAGCGACAAGGACGGGGAGCAGGCCGAGTTCGAGAAGTATCTCCCCGAAGCTGAAGTCGTCATTTCGCAGCCGTTCTGGCCGGCGTATCTGACGAAGGAGCGCATAGCCAGGGCGTCGAAGCTGAAACTGGCGCTCACGGCGGGGATCGGCTCCGACCATGTCGACCTGGAGGCCGCGGCACAGGGGCACATCACCGTCGCCGAGGTCACCGGCTCGAACAGCGTCAGCGTGGCCGAGCACACCGTCATGATGATCCTGGCCCAGGTTCGCAACTACCTGCCGGCGCACGGCATTTCCGTCAACGGCGTCTGGAACATCGCGGACTGCGTGGAGCGCGGCTACGACGTCGAGGGAATGAAGTACGGGGCCGTCGGGGCCGGCCGTATCGGTCTGGCCGTACTGCGCCGGCTGAAGCCTTTCGGCCTGGAACTGCATTACCACCAGCGACACCCTCTCGCCCCGGAGATCGAGAAAGAGCTGGGCCTCACCTATCATCGCGACCTGGAGTCGATGATCACCGATATCGACATTCTGAGCCTGCAATTGCCGTTGTACCCGTCGACGGAGAACATGCTGAACGCGGAGACATTCAGCATGATGAAGCGCGGGACGTACATCATCAATTGCGGGCGGGCCAAGCTGGTCGATCGCGACGCGGTCGTGGAGGCCGTGCGGTCCGGCCATATCGCGGGCTATGCGGGAGATGTCTGGTATCCGCAGCCGGCGCCGGTCGACCATCCCTGGCGCACCATGCCGTTCAACGGAATGACGCCCCATATTTCCGGCACAACGCTTTCCGCGCAGGCCCGCTATGCCGCCGGAACGCTCGACGTCCTCCAGTGCTATTTCGAGCAGCGCCCCATCTGCGAGGAATACCTGGTCGTCGACGGGGGAAATCTCGCCGGCGTGGGAGCCCAGTCGTACGAATTGAAGTAACGCCTAGTCGACGGGGTCGAGTCCCCAGGCGTCGGCGAGCAGCGTGAACGACCGCGCCCGGTGGGCGGGGTCGTGGGTGTAGGTGGTGATGATGAGTTCGTCGGCCTTCAGGTCGGCGACGAGCGCCTCCAGCTGAGCGACGACCGTCTCCGGGGACCCCACCGCGCGTACCTGCTGGAAGTCGTCGACGAACCGGGCGACATCGGGGCTGATCACGGCCGCCAGGTCCTCGACCGGCGGTGGCAGCGGGCCGCGCCGGCCGGTGTAGATGCCCGCGGCCATCTGCTGGGCCGTGGTGAACAGGAAACGGGCCTCGTCGTCGGTCGGGGCCACGAGGACGTTGACGCCGACCATGGCGTAGGGCCGCCTGATCTCGGCGATGCCGGACTCCGTCGAGAAGCGTGAGCGGTACAGCTCGAGCGCCTCGTGCCGCATCTGCGGGGCGAAGTGCGAGGCGAAGGCGTACGGCAGTCCCAGGTAGGCGGCGACCGCCGCGCCGTCGAGGCTCGATCCCAGCATCCACAGCGGGACCTCGGTGCCCCGGCCGGGCAGCGCCGTCACCTCCGGCCCCTGCCCGTCACGTGAGCTGAGGTAGCGGTGCAGATCGACGACGTCCTGGATGAACGTGTCGGTGGCCGCGCCGCCACGGCGCAGCGCGGCGGCCGTCGTCGGGTCCGTGCCCGGGGCGCGGCCGAGGCCGAGGTCGATGCGGTCGCCGTACATCTCGGCGAGCGTGCCGTAGTACTCCGCGACCATCAGCGGGCTGTGGTTGGGCAGCATCACGCCGCCCGAGCCCAGCCGGATGCGCTTGCTGTGCTCGGCGGCGCGGCCGATGAGCAGGGAGGTCGCCGAGGACGCGAAGGTGACGACGTTGTGGTGTTCGGCGTACCAGTACCGGTTGTAGCCGAGGGCGTCCGCGAGGCGCACCAGCTCCACTGACTGGTCGAGCGCGGTGGACGTATCGGTGCCCGAGGCCACGGGTACGAGATCGAGGATCGACAGCGGAACGCGCGGAGTAGTCATGTCGGCGCCACAATCATCAGGAGCGGAGTGCCTCCACAGCGAAGGTGTCACAGGCCGGGGCGGCCCGCAATCAGAGCCCGAGCCAACCACGATGGACGCCCTGGCTCGAGGCCATCCAGGAAGATGATCGAGTTTTGTACGTGGACAGCTTCCCCTTCCCGGTAAATGGGCCAGCAGAAGATGAAGTCAGCGGCCTCCGGGTCCGTGATCGAAGAGATGAGGCACGAGATCGAATTCTCGCTCGCCTCAAGCTCCCTCAGGGCTCTCTCCCAACTTCGAGAGTAGTAAGCCACCGTCCAGAAACTCAGGTCCATCGGGAATGATTCTGAGAAATCCCCGACCGTGACCCTACCGGCGGCCTCGGAAGGCAACGAGACGCCACCCTCCGAGGCGGGATCACCGATCACTTCGATTGCGAATCGGTTATTCCTTGAGGTAGCCGCCGCCCCGCCCCGCCCCGCCTCTCACCTCTCACCTCTCACCAGGGCTCTCCCATACCGCTCTGACTACGCCGTCTGAATCCGGCACCACGGCGCACCACCCAGCCAAGACCACATCCGCCAGCATGAACGACAATCCCCTGCCCGTTACTTCGGCGAGACTATCGGCCCCCCCTGGGTGGGCGCGGTAAATGAGCTGGCCAGGCGTGAGCGGGGCTTCGAACGCAGTGAAATCTTCGTCCAATAGCCCCGCGTCGAGCCGCAGGTCCGGGTTTGCGACAACGCAGAGGAGCGAGCGAGGCCGTACAGCCTGTGCCACCTCCGCTACATTTCCCGGAGTCACCCGGAACCATCGGCAGCCGTAAGCACCGTGCGCCCAGCGCTCACACAAGAGCACTAGCCCATCGGCCGCCGCTCGAACCGAGCCCCAAAACTCGTCGTCCACGACGTCATCGACAAGTCCTGACTCCTCCTCAGGATCCGGTTCCGAGGCGCGCCACTCAAGAGACAGGTTGTCGCCAGCGAGCCCGGTAAGCGAATTGGCTACCGCTGGATCCATTGAGAGATGGATCGCCCCATCCCATCCCGACTCGACGCGAAGCCGCCCCGGTGTGATCAGTCGGCAGTACGGTCCGAACCCAGCCGCCATCCGCTCAGCGAGATCTATCGCCTCCGCCGGGTTGGCCTGCATCCCGTTGCGGAGCCTCCAGTACCGGTCAGGGAGCGGTTCGCTGACCAGCAACTCACTGACCTCAAGACGGTCAGCCCCGCATTCCTCGATCACCACGTTGAGCAACCTCCGCAAATCCGCCGCGTAGGCACTCCAGGCCGGCGCCTCTGCCAGGGAGGCTCGCACATGCTGGTCGCTCGGGCTGACCACAAGCTCGGCTGTCATTTGGCTAGCCACTTGAGACCCAACACCTCTCCTGTCGGGGATACATCCAGCCCATACGTTCCGTCCCGAGCCGAATCCTTCGTCGACTGGAAAGGATTACGGAAGCTGGCACCCTTGAATACCGCCTGCTTGTTATGCCCGGTCCGATCGTAGGTGATATACCGAGGTTGACCGCCTCCAGCCTTCTTGTTCTCCCAAATTGGGGCCCCGCCTGCAGACTTCATTTTGGTCTTCGTGTACCCCAGGAAATTCGCAACATCGTCAGACTGTGCACGCGTGAGCGAGTTGCAGTTGCTGTTGTGAACGAGTACCGGCGTCTGACCAGCGAGTACATAGTACGTATGCAGGCTGCCCACGGTGAGGTTGTATGTCGTGGTGTGGGCGTGGTAGAGGCGGACCGCGGTGACCTTCGCTGTGCCGGTCGGGGTCTGGAGGGTGTCGCCGACCGCGAGGTTCTTCGCGTCGACGAATGCCGCCTGGGTCTTGTCGTAGAAGGGGTGGTGGAAGGTCGTCGTCAGGTGAGCGTCGTCCCGGTCGTGAGTGGGACCGCTCGTCCTTCTGATCGTCACGTCCACGAAGTCGTGGTCCGTGCGGGTCACGATCACGTTCGTGACCTTGCGCGCCCTGGTGCCCGTGGTATCCGGTACCGAGTTGGCGATCGTGTCGCCGATCTTGATCTGATCGATGGCCTTGGCCGTGCCGTCGGCCATCAATACCCGGGTGTCACCCGTGAAGCTGTTGGGTCCCGCGCAGGACGCCCCGCCCTTGCCGGCCAGCCTGCCGCCGACGTAGGAGCCCGCGGCCCCGACGGCGGCGCTCAGGGCGACATCCTTGGCATCACACTTCGTGACGCACTGGCCGGCCGCCCCGGCGGCGGCGCCGACGGCCACCATGCAGCCGAGTCCGCCCGTCTCCGGACAGAGCAGGCCGCCGATCAGCTCGACCCCCATGGAGGTCAGCGCGCCCTTCGAGCTGTTCCAGAGCTCCTTGCCCGTGACCGGACCGAGGACGGCGTACTTCAGACGGGTCTGTATCGCTTCGTAGGCGGGAGTGCCGGGACGGTTCCAGTCCCCCGGATTCTCGCGGATGATCATCCGCACGGCCGCCTGGAAGACCTGCCTGCGCTTCTCCGGGATGGAATCGAGGATGTCCGCCAGCTTCCGGCACTGGGCACCGCAGCTGTCCTGGTCGTCGGCGTCCGAGGGGAATATTCCCAGCGCGGCCAGCGCCGCCTCACCGAGCGCCCTGACCGCGGCCTGCTCCGGCGTCAGGTGCACCACCTTGCGCGGCTCGTGCTTGACCTTGTGCACCGGTGCGCGACGCGGCGCGTGCTTCACCTTCTTCGTCTGGTGGGCCACCTTGTGGGGAGCCGGCTTCTTCACCGGCTTGCGCACCTTGTGGACGACGCGGTGCGTCACGCGCCGGTGGTGATCCACGTCCTGCACGCTGTGCGAACTCCTGGACGCCTGCCGATGCGCCGACTTGTTCACGTGCTTCGCTTCATGCACGACCTTCTTGGGCGCGTGGTGGACCGGGTGGCTCACCCGGTGGGCCACCTTGTGGCCGGACTTGCAGTGGGCCGAACTGCAGTGCCCGGTGGGGTCGGTACCGAGAAGCGGGTTGTCACCGACGTAGGCGAAGGGGTTGGCGGCCGCCGAGTTGGGGGCCGGATCGATGGCCAGGGTGTCCTTGTTCATGAACTGGCCGGCGTCGGGGTTGTACCAGCGGGCGGCCATGTCGACCTTGCTGGTGCCGGGATCGGTCCAGCCGGACTGGTAACCCAGCAGGCCGAAGCTGCTGCTGGAGGCGGTGACCTTGCCCAGGGGGCTGTAGGTGCTGGAGCCGGCGAGGGTGGTCGCACCGGCGGTGAAGGTGCCGATCACGTCGTCGTGCTGGTCGGTGAAGGCCAGACGGCCGGTGGTGGTGCTGGAGGCGCCCGCAGTGTTGATACCGACCAGACCGCCCGAGGGATCGTAGGTGTACTGGTAGGACTGGTCGTTGGCAACCGTGTTGCCGGCCCCGGAGTAGGTCAGGGTCCTGGTGCCGCCCGCCTGGGTGGTGTCGGTGATCACCCGGCCGGTGGCGTCGAGGCCATAGGTCTGGGTGCCCGCGGTGATCTGACCCCCGTAGGCGTCCGAGGTGAACGCCGTGGTGGCACCGCCGGCAGTGGACTGCTGCGTGAGCGTGCCACGAGCCGTGTAGCTGTAGGACTTCGTACCGTCCGAGGTCAGCTGGTCCCGCGCGTCGTAGGTGTAGACGTCCGCACCGGACTGGATGCGGTTGCCCGCGTCGTCGTACGCGTACCCGGTGGCTGTGGAACCGTTGTTCCAGGAGGTGAGGCGGTCGGCCCAGTCGTAAGCGTAGGTGTTGTTGGAGGCGCCGGTGACGCCGGTGGTCTTCTTGGACGTCGTGTTGCCGTCGGGGTCGTAGCCGTAGGTGACGGACGCCAGCGTGGTGGCGCCCTGCTTGAGCGTGTCCCCGGTCAGCCGGTGCAGGCCGTCGTAGCCGAACGTCCGGGACTGCCCGCTCGTGCCGTACTGGACGGACGACGGCTGCGACAGCGTGTTGTACGCGATCGTGAGCTGGGTGCCGGTGGCCGCGTCGTTCAGCGACGAGAGGCGTCCGGCGTTGTCATATCCGTATCCGGTGGTGCCGGCCGCGTCCGCGCGAGATGTCATCAGCCCGTCGGAGTCGAAGCCGAAGGAGCTGGCCCCAGCCGCGCCCGACGCCGACAGCAGGTCACCGCGGTCGTCATAGCCGAACGTCTCGGTCGTGGCGGCCTGGTGGCCGGCGCTGCCCACGGCGCCCGCCTCGGCGGTGTCGGCCTTCAGCACCCGCCCGTCGGCGTCGTAGTGGAACGTACGGGTCGCCGTCGGCGCGTCCGCGCCCGAACCCGACTGCTGGGCCAGATTGCCCATGTTGTCGTAGGTCATCTCCACCGTGGCGCCGCCCGGCTGTGTGACCGACGTGACCTGGCTGTCACCGTTGTAGCGGTAGGTGGTCGTGGAGTCGGCCGCGCTGCTGTACTGCGCGGTCGCGGGCTCGACCGATGTCTCCTGGAGGCCCAGGGAGTTATAGGTCGTGTACCACTGGTTGCCCCGGCCGTCGGTGTAACGCGTGCGGTCGCCGCTCGCGTCATAGCCGAAGGACGTGGCGATGGAGTGGGAGGCGCTGACCGGCTGGACCTCCTGGGTCAGCGTGTCCGACGCGTCGTACATGAACGTCGTCGTGTGCCCGGCGGCGTCCGTTGCCGAGGTCAGGTTGCCGTTGCCGTCATACACGTTGGACATCTGGCTGAGCAGGGCACTCGAAGCGTCGTACTGCTTCTGCTGTCCCGGCAGCCCCGCCATGGTGTAGTCGGTCTGGCTCCAGCTTCCGTCCGGCTGTGTCGTCTTCTGGGGATTGCCCATGAAGTCGTAGGTGATCCGCGTCGTGTTGCCCACGCCGTCGGTCACCGACGTCTTCTCACCGGCACGGTCGTAGCCGTACGACACGGTCCGGTTTCCCGGTGAGACGACGCTCGCCAGGTTCGCACCGCCGGGATTGGCCGCGCTCGCGGTGTACGAGTAGCGGGTGGTGAGTGTCCGGGTGGACGGGTAGCGCTCCAGGGTGGTGTCGGTGAGTTGGCGGCCCAGCCAGTCGAATGTCGACTGGGTCGTCGCGCCCGTGCCGTCGGTCACCGACAGCGTCTCGCCCTCGGTGTCGTACGTCGTGTGAACCGTCGATCCGTCCGGCCGGGTCTCCACGGCCGGGTGACCCATCTGGTCGTAGGTGAAGGAGGTCTGCTCACCGTCCGGCAGCGTCTGGGACGAGACCGCACCCGAGGTGTCGTACGCCCAGACCGTGTTCGGGGTGATGGCGCTTCCGCCCGGCGGCGTGTAGGACGGGCCGGTCTCCAGCACCTTGCTTCCGTCGGCGTCGTAGGCGGTGTTGGTGACGTTGCCGTTCGCGTCGCTGTCCTCGACCACCTCCCCGAAGGTGTTGTATCCGTTACGGGTCTCCGGACGTACCGGCTTCGCCGCGGAACCGTCGCCGGTCTCCGACTGCACCGTGGCGTCCGTGGTGATCGCGAGGTTGCCGGCCTCGTCGTAGGTGTGGTTGCTGACATTGCCGTTCGGGTCGGTCGCCGACGTGGCAAGGCCCCGCTGGTCGTACGACCAGCGTGTGGTCTGTGCGGTGGAGGAGCCGACGGTGCCGCCGGTGCGGCCCTTTCCGTAGAGCGAGGACACCTCGGTGGCGGACAGGGCCCGCTGGTAGACCTGCACGTTGGAGATACCGCCGGGCAGGGCGTCACTGTCGGCGCCCGCGTACTTGTCGCGGCCGATGGTCAGCGGACCGGTGGCGGCCCACGGCGTGGTGTTGGTGGCCGTGGCACCGGACTGGGTGCCGTTGACGTACAGCTTCATGGCGCCGTTGGAGGTGTCGTAGACGCCGACCACATGGGTCCAGGCACCGACGGCC
>NZ_JBITTC010000010.1:0-284405 GCF_044541565.1 Streptomyces sp. NPDC085596
TGCAGGGGGGACCCTGTGGGAGAGTAGGACGCCGCCGAACAAATTTTATGGGAAACCCCCGCACCTTTTGGTGCGGGGGTTTTCTGCGTTCAGGGTCATTTAAGGTCGGAGCCATGCGCTATGACCTCATTCTCTTCGACAATGACGGTGTCCTGGTGGATAGTGAGCCGATCTCCAACCGGCATCTCGCCGCCTGTCTGACCGAGTGGGGACACCCGACGACGTACGAGGAATCCATCCGGGACTACATGGGTTCCGCCATGCACCGCGTTCACGACCTGGTGCTGGAGCGGACGGGAGAGCGGCTGCCCGCGGACTTCGACGAGGTCTTCCACGCGCGGGTGTTCGCGGCCTTCGAGCGGGAGCTGCGGCCCGTGGCCGGCGTCGAAGGGGTGCTGGAGAAACTGGTCGCCGACGGGATGCCGTACTGCGTGGCCTCCTCCGGAAGTCATGAGCGGATTCGGGTCGGGCACCGGGTGACCGGGCTCGACCGATGGTTCGAGGACGACCGCGTCTTCAGCTCGCAGGACGTCGGCCGGGGCAAGCCCGCCCCCGACCTGTTCCTGTACGCGGCGGAGCGGATGGGCGTCGCCCCCGAGCGGTGTCTCGTGGTGGAGGACTCCCCGCTGGGCGTGCGGGCGGCTGTGGCGGCCGGGATGGACGTGTACGGGTTCACCGCGATGACCCCGCCGGAGAGGCTCGCCGGTGCCACCCAACTGTTCTCCAGCATGGGCGAGTTGGCTGACCTGCTGGTGTGACCCCCGCCATCGGGCGGACCTGACGGATGTCATGCCGACCTCCGGACGTTCGTTTCTGTCGAAGGGGGCCCCTCGGCCGCGAAGCTGAGGGCATGACGAAGAACGCGGGGAACCAGGGCCAGGACCAGCGGCGCCGGCCGAGCATGCTGGACAACTTCAAGCCGCTGCTCATCGATGTCGCGCTGCCGCTCGGCTCGTACTACGTCTTCAAGGAAGCTTTCGGGATGGGCACCTTCGCCGCGCTCGCCTGGAGCAGTGTCGGGCCCGCGCTGCGGACCGTGTGGAGTCTGGTGCGGGAGCGGTCGGCCAATGGGCTCGCGCTGCTCATCCTGACCGTGAACGTGGTCGGGCTGGCGCTCAGCTTCGTCTCCGGGGACCCGAGGCTGATGCTGGCCAAGGACGGGGCGGTCAGCAGCACGGTCGCCATCGGCATCCTGGTGTCCGTGGCGCTCGGGCGTCCGATGATGACCGAGGGGATGAAGCCCTTCCTGGTGAAGGGTGATGCCGCCAGGGAGGGGGCCTGGCAGCGGCTCACCTCCGGAACCGCTGCCGGGTCCGCCGACTTCCGGCGCAAGGAGCGGGCGTTCTCCCTCGTGTGGGGTGTGGCGCTGCTCATCGAGTGCGTGGCGCGTGTGGTGGGCGCGTACACCATTCCTGTCGACACCATGGTGTGGCTCGGTGGGGTGTTGATGGCCGTGGTGATGGCGGTGACCTTCGTCTTCAGTGGCGCGGTCGCGGCCGGGCCGATGGAACGGATGCTGGGCGAGGAGGCCGCCGCGAAGCCGGCCGAGCCCGCCGGACCCAGCGGTAAGAAGCTCGCGGCCGCGGCCTGACCCCACCCCGACCGGCCGAAGATGAGCACAACTCATCTTTGGCCGGATCTGTTCAGCGCACCGCCGGGGCCCTACGCTCGCCGCCATGACTGAAGTGCTGCGGCGTGGCAGGGCCTCGCTGGCGTTCGGTTTCTTCACGCAGGGCGTCGCCTTCGCCCTGCTGGTGACGCGTATCCCGGCCGTGCAGGAGCGGTACGGGGTGTCCGACGCGCTGCTGCCCGTCTTCCTGGCCGCTGTGCCGATCCTGGCCGGGGTCGGGAGTGTGACGACCGAGCGGCTGGTGCGCCGGGTGCGGCCCAGCCTGCTGCTGCGCTGGTCCCAGCCGGTGGTGCTGCTGGCGCTGCTCGGCGTCGGGGCCGGGGATCAAGTGGCCGGGCTGGCGGTGGCTTTGGGGGTGTTCGGGCTGTCCGTGGGGATGCTGGACGCCTCCATGAACATGCTCGGGGTGAGCCTCCAGCGGGCCTATGGGCGCAGCATCATGCTGAGCTTCCACGCGGCGTACAGCCTGGGCGGAATCCTCGGGGCATCGCTCGCCTGGGTGGGTGCGCACGGGGAGTTGGCGTTGTGGGTGTCGTATCTGCCGGTCGTGGTCGTGCTGTTGCCGGCGGTGCTGGTGGGGAGCCGGTGGTATGTCGACGGGGAAGCGGAGCCGGAAGGGGCGGGGGAGAGCAACGGTGTCGCGTTCCGGGTGCTGTTGCCGCTGTGTCTGGTGATGACGTTCGCGTACATCGGGGACTCGACTGTCTCCAACTGGAGCGCGAAGTACGTGAAGGACGTGCTGGGCGGCTCGGAGCAGCTGGCGACGGTTCCCTACAACGTGTACATGGTGACCACGCTGCTCGGGCGGGCCGTGGGGGATCTCGGGGTGCGGCGGTTCGGGGCCGTGGCGGTGGTGCGGCTGGGGGCGTTGGTGGCGGCGTGCGGGTTCGCGGTGGTCGCGGTCGCGCCGGGGGCGTGGACGGGGATGCTCGGGTTCACCCTGCTGGGGGTCGGGCTGTGCGTGCTGGTGCCGCAGACCTTCGCGGCGGCGGGCAGGCTCGCTTCCGAAGGACCCGAAGGACACGGCCCGGGTGGCTCGGACGCGGCGATCGCGCGGCTCAACATCTTCAACTACGTCGGTTTCCTGATCGGTTCGCCGCTCGTGGGGGCGCTGGGGGACGCCTGGAGCTACCGCGGCGCGATGCTCGTACCGATGGCACTCGTGCTGGTGACGACGGTGTACGCCCGGTCGTTCGCCTCCGGAGCCGACCGATACGGTGGCGGGCATGAGCGGCCGCGCACAGCTGATGTGGGACGAGGCAGTAACGGGCTATGACTTCGGCCCGGACCATCCGATGGCTCCGGTGCGTCTGGAGCTGACCCGGAAGCTGGTGGCGGCCCTCGGCCTCGACCGGGAGCTGGAGATCGTCGCGGCCAAGCCGGCCGGGGAGTCGACGCTGCGGCTGGTGCACCGGGAGGACTACATCGACGCGGTGCGGACCGCGTCGGCGGACCCGCGCGCGGCGGACGGTTCGTACGGGCTGGGGACGGTCGACGATCCGGCGTTCGCCGGGATGCACGAGGTGTCCGCGCTGATCGCGGGGCAGTCGGTGGCGGCGGCCGAGGCGGTGTGGCGGGGGGACGCCGATCACGCGGTGAACTTCGCGGGCGGGCTGCACCACGCGATGCCGGGCGGGGCGTCCGGGTTCTGTGTGTACAACGACGCGGCGCTGGCCATCGCCCGGCTGCTGGAGCTGGGTGTCGAGCGGGTCGCCTATGTGGATGTCGATGTGCATCACGGGGACGGGGTGCAGGCGGCGTTCTGGGAGGACCCCCGGGTGCTGACGGTCTCGCTGCACGAGCATCCCCGGACGCTGTTCCCGGCGACCGGGTGGCCGCAGGAGACGGGTGCCGGGGCGGGCGAGGGCGCGGCGGTGAACGTGGCGCTGCCCGCCGGGACCGGGGACGCCGGGTGGCTGCGGGCGTTCCACGCGGTGGTGCCGGAGCTGCTGGCGGAGTTCCGGCCGCAGGTGCTGGTGTCGCAGCACGGTGCGGACACGCACTTCGAGGACCCGCTCGCGCATCTCGCGGTCTCGCTGGACGCGCAGCGGGCGGTGCAGGTGGCCTGCCATGAGCTGGCGCACACCTACGCGGACGGCAAGTGGCTGGCGCTGGGCGGCGGCGGGTACGCGGTGGTGGACGTGGTGCCGAGGTCCTGGACGCATCTCGTGGCGATCGCGGCCGGGCGGGAGATCGCGCCGGAGACGGTGATCCCGGAGGGCTGGCGGCAGGAAGTGTACGCGCGGACACGGCAGTTGGGGCCGCAGCGGATGACGGACGGGCGGTGGCCGGTGGGGTACGCGGCCTGGGAGTCCGGGTACGACCCGGCCGACCGGCTCGACCAGGCGGTGCTGGCCACCCGGCGCTCGGCGTTCCCGCTGCGCGGCCTGCTGGCGTGAACGGCACCGTCTGGCGTGAACGGTACCGCCGAGCGCGGCGAGTAATCGTTACGCCAACCGTGCGGTCTTTGCCCGTTCCGCCTCCGGGCGCCCGCCCGATGGGCCACGATCGCACCCGTGTTGGAGACCGGTGCCCTGCGCGCGCACCTGCTGGCTGCCCACCTCGCCGGGGAGGTCGCCACCACGCGGGAGGACAGCCTCCGCAACTACCGGCTGTTCGCCGCGCGGGACCCCCGCGCGCTGATCGGGATCGATCCCGAACGGTCCTGGGGGCAGCGTGAACTGCTCGATCTGATGGCGGACCGGTGCGGGGTCTCGCCCGATCCGCTGCATACTTCGGGCCGGGACGTGATCGACCCGGAGCGGACCCTCGTCGCGCTGGACGCCTTCGCGGGGGCGATCGCCGGCGCGGGCCGGCGGGGGGTGCCTGTGCTGTTCGGCACCGGGCACCCGCGGCAGCTCCTGGGGTTCTACGCCGCGCTCGCGGACGCGGTGTCGGCGGCGGGATGTGAGGTGCTCACCCCGGCGCAGGGTCGTTGTGTCGACATATTGACCCGGTTCGGTCTACGCACGCACCACCTCGACTACGTACGAGGGGTTGCCCTGGTGCGGGAACCGGCGAGCGGGCGCCCCGGTGGTGAGCCGGGTGCGCACAGCCATTCCCCGCTCCCGGTTCGGCTCGCGCTGGCCGCCGCGGCGGAGTCCGGCGGGCCCTTGCCGGGGCTGGTGGTCGGAGATCATGGATGGGTCTGCGGCGCAGGTCAGCTGGGGTTCGAGGCGATCGGGCTGGCCGACTCCGACGACCCCGCGCCGTTCGTCGGCGAGGCCGAGGGGACGGTGTCCGTCGTCGTTCCGCTTGATGACGCCGTACGGTCTGGTCACTACCGCCCGCTCACCCGCTACGTACTCAAACGAGCGTGTCTGTCACAGTAGGCCGCCGATGGGGACACCTCTTCCCCATTCGCATCACCCGCCCCTAGTCTGGGGAGTGAGCACGCAACGACGAAGAGTCACCGGAAGGGGAAGCCGGTGGCCGTCGAGTGCGGAAGGTTCAGGTGTGTCATGGCTGCAGCAGGCGAGAGGCCGTTGAACGAGGTCCAGTTCCTCACCGTGGCGGAAGTCGCCTCGGTGATGCGAGTGTCGAAGATGACCGTGTACCGGCTGGTGCACAGTGGTCATCTGCCCGCGATCCGGGTGGGGCGGTCCTTCCGCGTCCCCGAGCAAGCGGTTCACGAGTACCTCCGTGAGAGCTACGTGGGGGTGGAAACGGCCTGACGGCGGTCCGGAAGATCCCGGAACAACCCCTCGATTACGACCACGGCGCTCGGGCGGGTAGGCTGACCCCTCGTAGGTCGTATGGGCCCATGGCGCCCAGCAACCGAGTCATGAGAAGTGAGCGAGGGTAGTCGTGGGCTCTGTTATCAAGAAGCGGCGCAAGCGGATGGCCAAGAAGAAGCACCGCAAGCTGCTGAAGCGCACGCGCGTTCAGCGCCGCAACAAGAAGTAAGCGGCACCGCGCGAAGACGCGTCCCCGTGTGGCCCCCCGTCCGACAAGGGCGGGGGGCCACCGGCATGTCCGGGTCACCTCTCTGTGACACCGACCCGATAGGTTGGCCGCACACGGGGAACGCGGACGTGGACGCGGTCCTGGTGCGCGCTCGCGCCAGGTCGAAAGAGAGGCGCTGGTCTTGGGAAAGGTCGTGCTCGTCACCGGAGCCGCCCGGCAGCTCGGCGGCCGGTTCGTGCGGCGCGTCCAGCGGGACCCGGAGGTGGACCGGGTGATCGCCGTGGACGCCGTACCGCCCGCGCACGACCTGGGCGGCGCGGAGTTCATCCAGGCCGACATCCGCCAGCCGACCGTCGCCCGCGTGCTCGCCGAGACCGGCGCCGACACGGTCGTCCACATGGACGTGACCGGCACCGCGCTCGGTGGCGGCAGCCGGGCCACGGTCAAGGAGACCAATGTCATCGGCACCATGCAGCTGCTCGGTGCCTGCCAGAAGTCACCCGCGGTCAAGCGGCTGGTGGTGAAGTCCAGCACCAACGTCTACGGCTCCGCCCCGCGCGATCCGGCCGTGTTCACCGAGACCACCCCCGCCAAGTCGCTGCCCAGCGGCGGCTTCGCCAAGGACGCCGTCGAGGTCGAGGGATATGTGCGCGGGTTCGCCCGGCGCCGCCCCGATGTCGCGGTGTGCGTGCTGCGGTTCGCCAACATCCTCGGCCCCACCGCGGACACCCCGCTCGCCTCCTACTTCGCGCTGCCCGTCCTGCCGACCGTGTTCGGCTACGACCCCCGGCTGCAGTTCGTGCACGAGGACGATGTGATCGAGGTGCTGCGGATCGCCTCGCACGAACCGCGCCGGGGCACCCTCAACAGCGGCACCTTCAACATCGCCGGGGACGGTGTGCTGCTCCTCTCGCAAGCCTCGCGCCGGCTCGGCCGGCCCACCGTGCCGCTGCCGCTGCCCGCGGTCACCTGGGCCGGGTCGCTGGTGCGTACGCTCGGTATGACGGACTTCTCACCCGAGCAGATCCGGCTGCTCACCCACGGCCGGGTGGTCGAGACCGGCCAGATGCGCGAGACCCTCGGGTTCGCGCCCACGTACACGACGGCGGAGACGTTCGCGGACTTCGCGCGCGGACAGGGTCCGGGGCTGCTGCCGCCCGAGACCCTCGCGGAGGCCGTCGACCGGGTCGCCGCGCTGACCGCTGGGAGCGGCGCCCGTATTCCGCAGCCCGGCGCCAACTGAGGAGCGCAGCAACGATGGCGGACGCCAAGGTCATTCCGTTCGACGACGACCGGTCCCGCGGGGGCGCGGGGCAGCGGTCGCAGCGCCGCCGGAACACGGGCGGCCGGCCCGGCGCGGTCCAGCCGCTGCCCACCAGAGGCGGCGCCCGCGACGAGGAGCCCGTGACCGACGAGGAACAGCCGCGCGCCCGCGAGGAGTCCGACGCCCTCGAACAGCGCGTCGCACGCGGCCTCGCCTTCCTGCGCCGCCGGCTCACCGGGGACTACGACGTCGACGACTTCGGGTACGACGAGGAGCTGACCGACCAGGTCCTGATGTCCCTGCTGCGCCCGGTGTACGAGAAGTACTTCCGGGTCGAGGTGAAGGGCATCGAGAACATCCCGGCCGAGGGCGGCGCGCTGATCGTCGCCAACCACTCCGGGACACTGCCGCTGGACGGGCTGATGATGCAGGTCGCCGTGCACGACCGGCATCCGGCCGGCCGGCATCTGCGGCTGCTCGCGGCCGACCTGGTGTTCGTGCTGCCGGTGGTCAACGAGCTGGCCCGCAAGCTCGGTCACACCCTCGCCTGCACCGAGGACGCCGAACGGCTGCTCGGCCAGGGCGAGCTGGTCGGGGTGATGCCGGAGGGGTTCAAGGGGATCGGCAAGCCGTTCGGGGAGCGGTACAAGCTCCAGCGGTTCGGCCGGGGCGGGTTCGTCTCCACCGCGCTCAGGCAGGGGGCGCCGATCATCCCGTGCTCGATCGTCGGCGCCGAGGAGATCTACCCGATGATCGGCAACTCCAAGACGCTGGCGCGGCTGCTGGGTTTCCCGTACTTCCCGCTGACCCCGACCTTCCCCTGGTTCGGGCCGCTCGGCGCGATCCCGCTGCCGACGAAGTGGACCATCCAGTTCGGCGAGCCGATCCCCACGGACGGCTATCCGCCGGAGGCGGCCGAGGACCCGATGCTGATGTTCAACCTCACCGACCAGGTCCGCGAACAGATCCAGCACACGCTGTACAAGCTGCTGGTGCAGCGCCGTTCGGTGTTCTTCTGAGTTTCTTCCGGCTCCTTTCGAGGCCGCGCACACGACAACGGGGCGCCCCTGCTCGGAAAAGGGGCGCCCCGTTGTCGTACGCGCTTCGGGCTACTCGGCGTCCTTGCTGTCGATGCCCAGGCCGGGCAGCAGGCCCGGCAGGAGCGGCGGCAGGGTGACGTCCGGCTTGCCCGGCGGGGTGGACGACTTGCCCGCGGACGGCGAATCGCCCTCGGAGCCGGTCTTCGGCGGGTCCAGCAGACCGCCCGTGCTGCCGCCGAGCAGTCCGTCGCCGCTGTCGCCGGTGGCGGAGCCGCTGGGGGTGCCGGGGCTGCTGTCCCGGTCCTTGCCCGTCGACGGGGTGCCACCGGTGCTCGGGGAGCCGGACCGGTGGCTGCCGGCGGAGCCGGTCGGGGCCACGCCGGGACGTTCGCCGCTCTGGCCGTCGTCGCCCTTGGTGGCGGGCGGCTTCGGCAGCAGCGACTCCAGCGGGGCGACCTCCTGGTCTATGGCGTCGAAGACCGAGGAGACCTCGTCCTTCACATCACCGAGCTGGAACGGGAGCCGGTCGCTCAGCGTGCTCCACACCTCGCGGTGCGAGCGGGAGAAGGCGGAGAGCGCCTGGATCGGGCCGAGGGAGTCGGGGTCCGCCTCATAGGCCGCGTGGAGCAGACGGTGGCCCTCGGTGACGTCGTTGCGCATGCCGGAGAGGGTGCGGCGGATCTCTCCGATGGACTCGTGGTCCAGCTGCCCGCTCCGGTCGCGCTCCATCAGCCTGCGGGCCTCGTTGAGCCGGGTGGAGGCGTGGTCCAGATACGCCTGGCCGCGCTCGCCGTCGCCCTCGCTGAGGTAGTTCAGCTGGAAGTCCTCGATGCCGCGCTTGAGTCCGTACAGCGAATCGCCGGGCAGGGCCTCGGAGCTGGCGGCGGCCACTCCGCCGAAGGCGCCGGCGGCCACGCCCACGCTGAGGCCGCCCGCAGTGAGCCCCTTGGCCAGCCGGGACCTCGGGCGCAGCTTGCTCAGCGGGCTCGCCCGGTGTGCGCCCCGGCCGGGGGAACGCTGCCCGGGCACCGACGCCGGAGCGGCTCCGCCCAGGGTGCCCTCCTGGAGCATGGCCTCCATCGCGGCCACCAGCTGGGCCCGCTGGACGACCTTGACCTCCGGGTCGAGCTGCGGCTTGGGCAGCTCACCGAGGCCGTCGGCCAGGGCCAGCAGCTCACCCTGCCCGGATCTGCCCTCGGTGGGCGGTGATCCCGCCCGGTGCGCGTGCTCGGCCGCCGTGTCCCGGGCGGACTGTTCCTCCAGGGCCTGGGCGAAGGCGTTCGCCCGCCGGTGCGCCGATACGTTCGCAATCACTGGCGGCACCTCCTCTCGTCATGACGGTCGACTCCCCAGGGGGTCTCCTGAGGGTGGCACGCCCATGGCCACATCCACCCGATCGAGCGATCAGGTGGGTCAGGACGTGACCACAGGGAGCCTGTATCCCGCACAACGAGCGGCTCGGCACTTGGGTTACGGACGACGGGGCGCCGGATCGCAAAACCAACTCACTTTCACCAAGCGTGAGTTGGGCGTCGCTCTGCGTCGCGGGGTGGCCGGGGTCAGCGGGCGTCTTCCGGCAGGAGCCGGGCGAGGGTGCGCACGGCCCGGTACTGGAGGGTCTTGATGGCGCCCTCGTTCTTGCCCATCACCCGCGCGGTCTCGGCGACCGACAGGCCCTGGAGGAAGCGGAGTGTCACGCACTCCTGCTGCTGGGGGTTGAGCCGGCGCACCGCGTCCAGCAGCGCGGCGTTGGAGAGCGACTCCAGTACGGAGTCCTCGGGGGAGCGCGCGACCTCGTTGGCGTCGAGCATCTCGCCGGTGGTGACCTCCAGCCGGAAGCGGCTGGACTTGAAGTGGTCGGCGACCAGGTTGCGGGCGATCGTCACCAGCCAGGCGCCGAAGTCGCGGCCCTGCCAGGTGAAGGTGCCGATCCGGCGCAGGGCGCGCAGAAAGGTCTCGCTCGTCAGGTCCTCGGCGGTGGCCTTGCCGCCCACGCGGTAGTAGATGTACCGGTACACGGTGTCGCTGTACTGGTCGTAGAGGCGTCCGAAGGCGTCCGCCTCTCCTGCCTGGGCGCGTTCGACCAGGTCCATCATGCGGGCGCTGTCACTGTCCGCCGCCGGGCGGCGGGCGGCGGGCGCGCCCGTGGAGCGGGCTCGTCTGCCGACCGCGGCGCTGCGTTCGGCCAGTGCGTAGCACGGACCGAGGGGCGCGGCGCCGGCGAAGGCGGGGACGGTGTGCGCGGTGGGGACGAGGCCGCGCAGCGCGTCTTTGACCGTTGCGACAGTTGCGCGCAGCGTAGCCAGGCCCGAGGCGTCAACCCCGACGTGTGGGTACACGGGACTCCCAGAGGCAGAGCTTCCATCACGTGCAGTGCGGGCCCTTTCACCCGTCGTAGCGACGGAGGGGTACCGGTTTGCGTCTGAGGAGAATAACGCTTCGTGTAGACCCTGCTACACCCAGTTGCTCAAATCGTCGATTAGGTCGCCTGTGTTAGCGATTGACGACTGTTCAACTTGCCGAAACTGATCGGTTGTTGATCGAAACTGGGCTGATTTCTGTGAAAGCTGAGGCGTGTTCGAAGTCGAGATGCATAATTCGGGCGCGCGGGACCCGTACGGGACCGTCCCCGGCTCAGCGGCGGCGGCGGCTCAGAGCGATCGCCGCGGCCGTGCCGCCCGCCACCGCGCCGACGCCGGCGGCCGCCGGGATGCCGACCTTCGCCGCCTTGCGGCCGGTGCGGTAGTCCCGCAGCCGCCAGTCCTTGTCGCGGGCGTGCCGGCGCAGCTTGGCGTCCGGGTTGATGGCGTAGGGGTGGCCGACCAGCGAGAGCATCGGGATGTCGTTGTGACTGTCGCTGTACGCGGCGCAGCGCGACAGGTCCAGCCCCTCGGCGGCGGCCAGCGCCCGTACCGCCTCCGCCTTGGCCGGGCCGTGCAGCGGCTCGCCCACCAGGCGGCCGGTGTAGACGCCGTCGACCGACTCCGCGACCGTGCCCAGCGCGCCGGTGAGGCCGAGGCGGCGGGCGATGACCTGGGCGATCTCCACCGGGGCCGCCGTCACCAGCCACACCTTCTGTCCCGCGTCCAGGTGGGCCTGGGCGAGGGCGCGGGTACCGGGCCAGATCCGGTCGGCCATGTACTCGTCGTAGATCTCCTCGCCGATCGTCTCCAGCTCGGCCACGCGGTGGCCCTTGACGATGGAGAGCGCCGAGTCGCGGGCGTCCTGCATGTGCTCGGGGTCCTCGACGCCGGCCAGCCGGAACCACGCCTGCTGCCAGGCGAACTTGGCGAGGTCGCGGGTCTCGAAGAACTTCCGCTTGTACAGACCGCGCCCGAAGTGGAACAGCGCGGCGCCCTGCATCACGGTGTTGTCGAGATCGAAGAAGGCGGCGGCCCTCTCGTCGCCGAGCACGGGGAACTCCGGTTCCCGTTCGGCGCCCTCGGGCTCCGTCTGTTCCTGTGAGGACTTGCGGGCGGCCTCCGCGGAAGCCTCGCCTGCCAACACGCTCCGCGCCGTGGCGGAGCGCCTACGGGGGGTGAGCCATCCAAGAGCGGCCATGGCGTGAGCATAGCCAGTCCATCAGGTGGTTCCGGAGCCGAGAGGTTCGGAGGATGTGAACTCTCGGCGACCGTACGCGCGCGGGTACGGGGAGGGAGGGTGCGGGGAGGCGGGAGAATGGCCCGTATGAGTCCCCTCTTCCGGCGCAAGGCCGCCCCCCAGGAGCGGCTGGTCACCCTGATCCGCAAGCCCGGCTGCCATCTGTGCGACGACGCGCAGGCCGTGGTCGAGAAGGTCTGCGGGGAACTCGGCGTGCCCTGGGAGGGCAAGGACATCACCGGGGACCGCGAACTGTACGACCGCTACTGGGAGCAGATCCCGGTCGTCCTGGTCGACGGCGAGCAGCACACCTTCTGGCGGGTGGACGAGGGGCGGCTGCGGCGGGCGCTGACCGGCGGATGAGGGGTACGAAAGGGGCCTCGGGGGCGGGATTCGCGAGGAGTGTGTAGGTTTCGCCCCCAGGTAGGGCCCCGCAACGGGCATGCGTGACCCCGGTCACGTTGGCCGGGCAAATCGGACACCATCTTTGTGCACACGTTCACAAAGGCATAGCCTTCTTGTCGACGGGGCGGTCCGGGGAAGCATGACCGCTCACAGCCCCGCTCTACCCGCAGGAGCACCGTGGCAACTGGCCGAACTCACCGACCGGCGACCCGCAGCCGAGGGATTCCCGAGGCCACCGTCGCCCGGCTTCCGCTGTACCTCCGCGCGCTGACGGCCCTGTCGGAGCGCTCGGTCCCCACGGTCTCCTCCGAGGAACTGGCCGCGGCGGCGGGAGTCAACTCCGCCAAGCTGCGCAAGGACTTCTCCTACCTGGGCTCCTACGGCACCCGCGGTGTCGGGTACGACGTGGAGTACCTCGTCTACCAGATCTCCCGCGAGCTGGGCCTCACCCAGGACTGGCCCGTCGTCATCGTCGGTATCGGAAACCTCGGCGCGGCCCTCGCCAACTACGGCGGCTTCGCCTCGCGCGGCTTCCGGGTCGCGGCGCTGATAGACGCCGATCCCGCGATGGCCGGCAAGCCGGTCGCGGGCATCCCGGTCCAGCACACCGACGAGCTCGAGAAGATCATCGAGGACAACGGGGTCTCCATCGGCGTCATCGCCACCCCCGCCGGCGCCGCCCAGCAGGTCTGCGACCGGCTCGTGGCCGCCGGGGTGACCTCCATCCTGAACTTCGCGCCGACCGTGCTGACCGTCCCGGACGGCGTCGACGTGCGCAAGGTCGACCTCTCCATCGAGCTCCAGATCCTCGCCTTCCACGAGCAGCGCAAGGCCGGCGAGGAGACCGCCTCCGGCGACGGCGCCGTACCCGCGGCCGCCAAGCGCGCGAGCGCCGCCGGCCAGGGACCCGACGGGGACGTGCCCGCCGTGATGCCGGCATGAGCCTCCTCGTCGTAGGGCTGAGCCACCGCAGTGCCCCCGTGAGCGTGCTGGAACGGGCCGCGCTGAGCGCGGACGCCCAGGTCAAGCTGCTCCAGGACACCGTCGCCGCCGACCCGGCCACCGAGGCCGCGGTGCTGGCCACCTGCAACCGCATCGAGCTGTACGCGGACGTGGACAAGTTCCACGCCGGTGTCGCCGAGCTGTCCACGCTGCTCGCCCAGCACAGCGGGGTGGGCCTGGAGGAACTGACGCCGTTCCTCTACGTCCACTACGAGGACCGGGCCGTCCACCATCTGTTCTCGGTGGCCTGCGGGCTGGACTCCATGGTCGTCGGCGAGGGTCAGATCCTCGGCCAGATCAAGGACGCCCTCGCCCGCGCCCAGGAGCTGCACAGCGCCGGACGGCTGCTCAACGACCTCTTCCAGCAGGCCCTGCGGGTCGGCAAGCGCGCCCACTCCGAGACCGGCATCGACCGAGCCGGGCAGTCCCTGGTCACCTTCGGCCTGGAGCAGCTGGCCTCCGGCGCGGACGTGCCGGGCTGGGCCGCGGGCCGTACCGCGCTGGTCATCGGCGCCGGGTCGATGTCCTCGCTGGCCGCCGCCACGCTGGCGCGGGCCGGGGTCACCGAGATCGTCGTCGCCAACCGCACCTTCGAGCGCGCCGAGCGGCTCGCGAGCATCCTCGCCGAGACCGAGGGCGGTACGACCACCGCCCGCGCGGTCCGGATGGCCGCCGTGCCGGCCGAACTGACACGTGCCGACGTCGTCGTCTCCTGCACCGGCGCGACCGGTCTTGTGCTGACGGCCGACGCCGTCGCCGAGGCCGTCGCGGGCCGTACCGGCGAGGTGGCGGCCGACCTGGCCGACAGCGCGGCCGCGGCTCCGGCCGCGCTGCCCCCGACCAGCGTCGGAACCGACGAGAACTGCCCGCTGGACCTGGCCTCCGTACAGGGCACGCCCGGCTTCTCCGTGCACGGTGAGGCCGCCGTCGCGGGTATGGACGCGGCGACCCTGGAGCAGCACGCCGCCTGGGTCGGCGAGGGCACCTCCCTGCGGGAGCAGGGCCGCGAGCACGACGCGGGCGGCCGGCCCGGCCCCGAGGCCGACGCCGAGCTGATCGCCGCGCTCGCGCAGGCCGTCGCCACCGCCGGCCGCGTCCCCGAGTACCGCAGGCCCGAGCCGGTCGCGGAGATCCCCCGCCCGGCCCCGGCCGTCTTCCTCCTCGACCTCGCCATGCCCCGCGACATCGACGCGGCCGTGCACCGGCTGGCCGGGGTGCGTCTGGTGGACATCGAGTCGCTGGCCGAGGCGTCCGCCGACGCCCCGATGGCGTCCGACGTGGACCAGGTTCGGCGTATCGTCTCCGACGAGGTCGCGGCGTTCGGCGCGGCACAGCGGGCGGCGCACATCACGCCCACCGTCGTCGCGCTGCGCACCATGGCCGCCGATGTCGTCGCCGCCGAGATCGCGCGGCTCGACGGGCGCCTGACCGGCCTGGACGAACGCCAGCGCGGCGAGATCCGGCAGACCGTGCACCGTGTCGTGGACAAGCTGCTGCACGCGCCGACCGTACGGGTCAAGCAGCTCGCGGCCGAGCCCGGTGGCACCGGGTACGCGGACGCGCTGCGGACCCTGTTCGACCTCGACCCGGAGACGGTCGCCGCCGTCTCGCGGGCCGTGGACAACACAGACGAGAAGGACCGACCGGCATGACTGAGAAGGCACTGCGACTGGGAACCAGGCGGAGCAAGCTCGCCATGGCCCAGTCCGGGCAGGTGGCGGACGCCGTGAGCCGGGTGACCGGCCGGCCCGTCGAGCTGGTCGAGATCACCACGTACGGCGACGTCTCCCGTGAGGCGCTGGCGCAGATCGGCGGCACCGGGGTGTTCGTCACGGCGCTGCGGGACGCGCTGGTGCGCGGCGAGGTGGACTTCGCGGTTCATTCGCTCAAGGACCTGCCGACCACGCAGCCCGAGGAACTCGCGCTGGCCGCCGTGCCGGTGCGCGAGGACCCGCGGGACGTGATCGTCGCCCGTGACGCGCTGAAGTTCACCGACCTGCCGCGCGGCGCGCGCATCGGCACCGGCTCGCCGCGCCGCATGGCGCAGCTGAACGCGTATGCGCGCAGCCATGGGCTGGACATCGAGACGGTGGCGATCCGCGGCAACGTGGACACCCGGATCGGGTACGTCCACGAGGGGCGGCTCGACGCCGTCGTGCTCGCGGCCGCCGGACTCAACCGGATCGGCCGGAGCGACGAGGTGACCGACTTCCTGTCGGTCGACACGGTTCTGCCGGCCCCCGGCCAGGGGGCCCTGGCGATCGAGTGCGCCGCGTCGGACGCGGACCTCGTCGCCGCGCTCGGCGAACTCGACGACCCGCACACGCGGGCCGCCGTCACCGCCGAGCGGTCACTGCTCGCCGCGCTGGAGGCCGGCTGCAGCGCCCCTGTGGGTGCGCTGGCCGACCTGCTGGCCGACGGGCCTGTTGTCAAGGAAATGCGCCTGCGCGGCGTCGTCGGCACGACCGACGGCTCGAGCATGGTGCAGCTGTCCACCACCGGTTCCGTGCCCCTGACGCACGACGGGGCGATGGCACTCGGGCGCGAACTCGCTGCCGAGATGCTCGCCCAGGGCGCGGCCGGTCTGATGGGGGAGCGAGAACATTGAGCCCCACCGCCTTTCCCGCCGGTCCCGAACACGGGCACGTCACCTTCCTGGGTGCCGGACCCGGAGATCCGGGACTGCTGACTCTGCGCGCCGTGGAGGCGCTGTCCCACGCGGACGTCCTGGTCGCCGAGCACGAGGTGCTCGACGTGATCCGGACGCACGCCCGGCAGGGCGTCTCCGTCGTGCCGACGGAGGCGGTCTCCTCCCCGGACGCACTTCCTGGCGCACCCCAGCTGACAGTCGTTGACGGTTCGTCAACTCCCGCTGTGGCCCCGGCTGCTGCCCAGGATGCGGCTCATCTTGTCATGGAGGCCGCACGGGGCGGCAGGCGGGTGGTCCGTGCGGTCGCCGGTGATCCGGGACTGGACACGGACGCGGCCGAGGAGATGCTCGCCTGCGCCGCCGCCGGGGTGCCCTTCGAGGTCGTCCCCGGTGTCGCGGCCGCGACCGGTGTGCCCGCGTACGCCGGTGTGCCGCTCAGGGACGCGCGGGGCGCGGACGTGCGTTTCGTGGACGCGCGTACCGCCTCCGGCCGCTGCTGGACGGAGGTGGGCGCCTCGGACGGCACGGTGGTCGTCTCCGCCTCGCTGGACTCCGTCGCGGCCGCCGCCGCCGAGCTGGTCTCGGCGGGCCGCAAGCCGGACACCCCGCTGACGGTCACCATCGCCGGTACGACGACCCGCCAGCGCACCTGGGCGGCGACGCTCGGCACGATCGCGCAGACGCTGAAGCAGGCCAAGGTGCTGCCGTCCCCGGACGGCGGCCGCCCGGTCATAGCCGTGGTCGGTGAGCGGTCCGCCGCCGCCCGCCGCGACCAGCTCTCGTGGTTCGAGTCCAAGCCGCTGTTCGGCTGGAAGGTGCTCGTGCCGCGCACGAAGGAGCAGGCGGCCTCGCTCTCCGACCAGCTCCGCTCCTACGGCGCGGTGCCGCACGAGGTCCCGACGATCGCCGTCGAGCCGCCGCGCACCCCGCAGCAGATGGAGCGCGCGGTCAAGGGCCTGGTCACCGGCCGCTACGAGTGGATCGCGTTCACCTCGGTCAACGCGGTCAAGGCGGTCCGGGAGAAGTTCGAGGAGTACGGGCTCGACGCGCGTGCCTTCGCGGGCATCAAGGTGGCCGCGGTGGGCGAGCAGACGGCGAACGCGCTGATCGCCTTCGGTGTGAAGCCGGACCTGGTGCCGAGCGGTGAGCAGTCGGCCGCGGGTCTGCTGGAGGACTGGCCGCCGTACGACCCGGTCTTCGACCCGATCGACCGTGTCTTCCTGCCGCGCGCCGACATCGCCACCGAGACGCTGGTGGCCGGGCTGATCGAGCTGGGCTGGGAGGTGGACGACGTCACCGCGTACCGCACGGTCCGCGCCTCGCCGCCGCCGGCGGACACCCGTGAGGCGATCAAGGGCGGCGGCTTCGACGCCGTGCTCTTCACCTCGTCCTCCACGGTCCGCAACCTGGTCGGCATCGCGGGCAAGCCGCACAACGTGACGGTGATCGCCTGCATCGGCCCCGCCACGGCCAAGACGGCCGAGGAGCACGGCCTCCGGGTCGACGTGATGGCTCCGGAGCCGTCCGTCCACAAGCTGGCGGAGGCCCTGGCCGCCTTCGGCATGAAGCGGCGCGCGTCCGCGGTGGAGGCGGGCGATCCGGTGACCCGGCCGAGCGAGCGGCGGCCCGGGGCGCGTCGCCGGCGGACGACGACCTGAGGCTCTTGAAGACATGAGCGGGGTGTCCCTTCCAGGGGCACCCCGCTCGTGTTTTTCCGGGCATCTTTCAGCGGGCCACCGGCGCCCGAGAACACGTATGACGGTGTGGCGGGGGCCGGGGCGACGGGACGTAAAAGACCAAAGAACCCGGGAAACTCCCCCTCGCCGAGCGGTTCCCCGAGGGGCGTGACCGGATCGCCTTCGCCCTGCGGGAGCTGGAGGCGCACGGGTACCTCCGGCGGGTGCGGGAGCGTACGGAGACCGGGCGCATCGTCACCCGTACCTACGCACACCACCTCCCCTTTCATGTGCCCGCCGTTCCCGGCCGTGTCGCGGCGCCCCGAGTCCGCCGACCGGTGCCCCGCCTCTCGCGGGACGGCCAGGGCACGTCGCAGGAGGACGACCGAGGTGCCGGCCCGGCGCAGCCGATGCCCTCGGTGGTGATCGCTGCGACGGCTGCGAACGCGCATTTCGCGGACCGGAACCCGGGCGTTGCCGGGACTGCCGATCCGCCCTCGCGACGACGTGCGCGGCATGAGCACCTGTCTGTCCGTACCGATCCCCGAAGCCGCTCGGCCGGTCGAGGGTCCGACTGCGCGTCGGTAAAGGCATGTGAAGAGCGGGCGTAGCGTAGAAGGCATGTCGAAGTACGGATCTTTTCCCGGTACCCGTCCCCGGCGGCTGCGGACGTCGCCCGTCATGCGGCGGATGGTCGCCGAGACGCGGCTGCATCCGGCCGACTTCATTCTTCCGGCGTTCGTCCGGGAGGGCGTGAGCGAGCCGGTGCCGATCGCCGCGATGCCCGGTGTCGTGCAGCACAGCCGCGACAGTCTGAAGAAGGCTGCGCTGGAGGCCGTGGAGGCCGGGGTCTCCGGGATCATGCTGTTCGGGGTGCCGGAGGAGTCGAAGAAGGACGGACTCGGCACGCCGGGCACCGACCCGGACGGCATCCTCCAGGTCGCCCTGCGCGATGTGCGCGCCGAGGTCGGTGACGAGCTGCTCATCATGTCCGACCTGTGCCTGGACGAGTTCACCGATCACGGGCACTGCGGTGTGCTGGACGCCGAGGGCCGCGTCGACAACGACGCCACGCTGGAGCGGTACGCCGAGATGGCGCAGGTCCAGGCGGACGCGGGCGCCCACGTGGTCGGCCCGAGCGGCATGATGGACGGCCAGATCGGTGTCGTCCGGGACGCGCTGGACCAGATCGGCCGGGAGGACGTGGCGATCCTCGCCTACACCGTCAAGTACTCCTCGGCGTTCTACGGCCCCTTCCGCGAGGCCGTCGGCTCCTCGCTCCAGGGCGACCGCAAGACCTACCAGCAGGACCCCGCCAACCTCCGCGAGTCCCTGCGGGAGCTGGAACTGGACCTGGCCGAGGGCGCGGACATGGTCATGGTCAAGCCGGCTGGCCCGTACCTGGACATCCTGGCGCGCGTCGCCGACGCGGTGGACCTGCCGGTGGCCGCGTACCAGATCTCCGGTGAGTACTCGATGATCGAGGCCGCCGCCGAGAAGGGCTGGATCGACCGCGACCGGGCCATCTTCGAGACCCTGACGGGGATCAAGCGGGCCGGGGCGCGCAACATCCTCACCTACTGGGCGACCGAGGTCGCGCAGAAGCTGCGCTGAGGGGCGTCGGCGCCACATGACGTCGGGGCCGGTACCGCGGTGATCACCGCGGTACCGGCCCCGTTCCGTGTGCCCTTGGCTCAGGGGCGCTTGATGTTGATGACGGTGGTCTTCGTCCGCTCGTGGTTCTGGGCGTAGTCGACCGAACGGAACTGCAGCCGGTGCTTGCCCTTGCCGTGCACCGTGATCTCCGACTTGTACTTCTTCCACCCGGCGCCGTCGAGCTTGTACTCGGTCCTGGCCACGCCGGACACGCGGTCCTTGGCGGTCAGGGTGACGCACACGTCCGAGTGGTGGTCGCCGTGCTTGTCGGGGCGCGGGGCGACACGGGCCTTGGTGACCGGCGGCTTGGTGTCCAGCGGGAGGTTCAGCGCGGCCTCGCTCGGGGTCAGCTCGTCCTCCCGGGTCGGGGGCGGCACGTTGCCCGAAGCCTCGGTGCGGCCGACGGAGCCGACGCGCAGCAGGAGGTTGCTCCAGTCGTCGAAGCCGGTGAGCACCGTGCGCTGTCCGTCGTTGTTGACGTCGAAGGCGACCGGCATCGCATCGATCACGCCGTTGCAGTTCCAGTCGACCTGGCCCTGTGAGGCGGCCACGTTGACGAAGGAGCCGCCGTTGCTGCCCGGGCACCAGTGCCGGACGTCGTAGTTCCCGCTGCTGGCGGGGTACGTCTGCTCGTTCAGGCTGTTCTCGTTCAGCGAGGTGTTCTGGCGGGAGAGGTCCGTGTTCCCGGTGCTGGTCCCGGTCGTCAGACCGAACTGGTACAGGTAGTTCATCACGCTGAAGTACTGCGGCTTGTTGTTGACGTTCTGGTCGCCGCCGTGCTCCAGGTTGAGGTTGTGGCCCAGCTCGTGCATGAACGTGCCGGCCTGCTCGGCGACCGTGCCCACCTGGCCCGTGAAGCTGCCCAGGCTGACGATGAGGTCACTGCCCGGGGTGGGGGCGATGCCGCTGGAGGGGGTGCCGGCCTGGAGATTGTGGGCCGAGATGGCGTAGTGGAAGATCGGCGCCCGGCCGGTGCTGGTGAAGCCGCCGGTCTGCGTCTTGATCGTGTTGAAGGCGTTCCACTGGTACAGGCCGCCCACCGCCGTGCCCAGGTTGGTCTGCTCCGTGAGCGGCCGGCCCTTGCCCAGGGTGCCCCACGTCGCGTTGGTCGCGAAGTTCATGATGCTGTTCGGCCCGGCGTCCACATGCAGATTGATGCCGGTGGTCGGCGAGTGCCGTGAGTAGGGCGAGTTCGCGAAGGCATCGACCACCTGCTTGATGGCCGCGGGGTCGAGCGCGTGGCTGTGGTTGTCGTTCGCCATCCAGTCGAGCTGGACGAAGACGTCCGGCTTGTTGACGGTGGCGCCCATCGCGGGCAGGTTGATGAACTGCAGACCCGGTCCGGGCGCGGTGTGGGCGCTGCCGTCGGCCGGGTTGATGTAGATGCCGTTCTGCTTCCAGCTGTCGGGGATGCCGTCGCAGGTCGTGGAGTTGCAGTCGAAGGTGAAGTCGACGGTCGCGTTGAATCCCTCGCCGCCGCTGCGGTTGATCACATAGCCGGACGGGGCCGACTGGGTGTAGGTGTTCTCGCCGACGACGGGCGCGGTCCAGCCGATCTGGGTCCGGGCGGTCTCCCGGTAGATGTTGAAGCTGACGGTCCCGAAGTTGCCGCGGGGGTCGCCGCAGGCGTCGAGGGTCCAGCTGGCGGTGGCGCCCGCGTTGATGCGCTCCGGCAGCGCCGCGGGGCATCCGTTGTAGCTGTTGGGCCCAAGGGTCAGGTCGCGGTCGCTGTTGTTGGTGAACCTCACCGTCAGCAGCGTGCCGGCGCGCTGGGCGGCGGCCGACGCTCCGGCCGCCGCCAGGGTGAGCAGGGCCACGGCCAGGGCCAGGACGCCCAGTGTCGTGCGCCTGCCCGCTCGTGTCCGGGCCGCGGGACCACTCCCGCTCACCGCGGCACTGCGGTAACGCTGTGTGTTCATGTCGGCACGTTATGACTGCGCTCAGTGGTTGCCCTGTGCGGCTCGTCGTACAGTCACTCCGCTGGCCGTCCGCTGTCCGGCGCGGACGGTGCCGTTCGTGTGCGGGGTCGTTTGCGTGCCGGGCCGGAAGACGGCTACTTCTGCTCGCCGGTCCTCCGCTCCGGTGCGGCCGGACCCTGGAGCTCCAGCCGGCCGTTGGCCTGCTCGGGGCTGTCGGCCGGCTTGAGGCCGCTTCCACCGTTGAGGTTGTTGCGGACCGAGTCCAGGATCGTCAGGCCCTGGGCCACCAGGCCGGCCGCTATCTCGCCGAGGCCGTCCGCGCCGTTCAGGACGTTGACGTTGGCCCCGGCGAGGCCGCCCGCGGCCTCCTTCACGATCTGCGGGAGCTGGTCGATCAGCATCCGGTCGAGGGCGACCCGGTCGTGCGAGGCGGCCGCGGCGGCCTGGATCTTCATTCGCTCCGCGTCGGCGATGGCGATGATCCTCACCCGCTCCGCCTCCGCCTCCGCGGGCTTCACGATCTCCGCGACCAACTGCTGCTGGCGCAGCTTCGCCTGACGCTGGGCCAGCTCCGTCTGGGCGGCCAGCACCTCCTGCTGCGCGTGCGCCTGCGCCAGCGGTCCGGCCTGGGCGGCCTCGGCCTGGGCGCGGTCCACCTGCGCCGAGTACTCCGCCTTGACCACCGCGGTCTGCCGGGCGTACTCGGCCTGCTTGCGGGCCGCGTCCTGCTCGGCCTCGGCGGCGGCCTGGTTGGCCTGGGCCTGGGCGATCTGGGCCTGCCGCTGGATGGCCGCCTTGTGCGGGGCGGACATCGCGTCGATGTAGCCGGTGTCGCCGTCGTCGATCGACTGGATCTGGAGCGAGTCCACGATCAGGCCGATCTTCGCCATCTCCGTCTTCGAGGTGTCCAGCACCTCGGCCGCGAGCTTCTGCCGCTCCGTGACGATCTCCTCGACCGTCATGGAGCCGATGATGGCGCGCAGATGGCCCGCGAAGATCCGGCCGGTCAGCACCGACATCTGCTCCTGGTCGGAGAGGAAGCGCTGTCCGGCGTTGATGATGCTCTCGGAGTCGTTGCCGACCTTGAACGCGATCACGGCGCGGACGTGCAGTGCGATGCCCTGCCTGGTCACACAGGTCTCGGTGACCTCGGCCTCGCACATCGACAGCGTGAGGAAGCGGACCTTGCGGAAGACGGGGAGCACGAACTTGCCGTGCCCCGTCACCACCCGGAACGGCGCGCCCCCCAGTCCCCGCCGGCCTCCCGAGATCAGCATCGCCTCGTCGGGGGCGGGAACGCGGTAACCGAACATACTGCTCGTCTCCTCAGTCGACGCCGGCGGACATCCCGCCCAACGTGTCCAATGGATCGCCCCACGCGATGACATCGACCTCACGGAACCCCCGTGACTCGATCACGAGTACGGTCGCCCCGCGCGGCAGCGGCTCCTGCGACCAGGCGAGGAAGGTCTCGGAGCCGCCTCTGACCCGCACCAGGATCTCGCCGGGACCGGCGGAGCCGCGCGTGCCGATGAGCAGTTCCCCCGTGCAGCCGATCACGGCTTCGTCCTGTGCCATCGCCCGGCTGCCTCCCGTCGTTCTGGTCCTCCGGTCCGACCTTAGACCCGCTGATGGCGGGCGTACACCAAGGTTTTCTCTGCCTTTTGAAGGGGGCCGAGGGACGGCCGGGGACGCGAAACGGCCCGGTCCGCGGATACGCGGGCCGGGCCGTTTTCGCTGTTGTCCGTCAGAGCTTCTCGGGCGTCCTGATGCCCAGCAGGGACATGCCCTGGTGCAGGGTGCGGGCCGTGAGGTCCACCAGGAAGAGGCGGTTCTCCACCTGGGCGGGGGAGTCGGCCTTCAGGACCGGGCACTGGTCGTAGAACGACGTCAGGAGCGAGGCCAGCTGGTAGAGGTAGGCGGCCATCTTGTGGGGCTCGCGGGCCGCGGCGACCTCCAGGACCGTCTCCGCGAACTGGTCCAGGTGCAGGCCCAGCGCGCGCTCGGCCGGGGCCAGCGCCAGCTCCGGGTGGGCGGCGGGGCGGGCCTCGCCGGCCTTGCGGAGGATGGAGCGGATACGGGCGTACGCGTACTGGAGGTACACCGAGGTGTCGCCGTTGAGCGAGACCATCTGGTCCAGGTCGAACTTGTAGTCCCGCACGGCCGAGGTGGAGAGGTCCGCGTACTTCACGGCGCCGACGCCGACGTACCGGCCGTTCTCGACGATCTCCTCCTCGGTCAGGCCCACCTTCTCGGCCTTCTCCCGGACCACGGCGGTGGCCCGCTCGACGGCCTCGTCCAGCAGGCCCTCCAGCTTGACCGTCTCGCCGGCCCGCGTCTTGAACGGCTTGCCGTCCTTGCCGAGGATCGTGCCGAAGGCCAGCTGGACCGCGTGCACGTCGTCGTTCAGCCAGCCCGCCCGGCGCGCGGTCTCGAAGACCATCCGGAAGTGCAGGGCCTGCCGGGCGTCCACCACGTACAGCAGGGTGGACGCCTTGAGGTTGAAGACGCGGTCGCGGATCGCGGAGAGGTCGGTGGCCGCGTAGCCGTAGCCGCCGTCGGACTTCTGGACGATCAGCGGGACCGGGTTGCCCTCCGGGCCCTTGATGTCGTCGAAGAACACGCACAGCGCGCCCTCGGAGCGCACCGCGACGCCGGACTCCTCCAGCAGGCGGCAGGTCTCCGCGAGCATGTCGTTGTACCCGGACTCGCCGACGATGTCGGGGTCGCGGACCTCCATGTCCAGCTTGTCGAAGACGGAGAAGAAGTAGATCTTCGACTCGTCCACGAACTTCTGCCAGGTGGCGAGGGTCGCGGGGTCGCCCGCCTGGAGGTCGACCACCCGGCGCCGGGCGCGGGTCTTGAACTCCTCGTCGGAGTCGAACAGCTTGCGCGCGGTCTTGTAGAGGCGGTCCAGGTTGGACATCGCCTCCTCGCCGGACACCTCGGACTCCTTGTGGTCCAGCTCGTGCGGGTGCTCGTCCAGGTACTGGATGAGCATGCCGAACTGGGTGCCCCAGTCGCCGATGTGGTGACGCCGGACCACGTTCTCGCCGGTGAACTCCAGCAGCCGCACCATGGCGTCGCCGATGACCGCCGACCGCAGATGGCCGACGTGCATCTCCTTGGCCACGTTCGGCTGCGCGTAGTCGATCACCGTGGTGCCGGGGTGCGCGGCGTACGGCACGCCCAGGCGGCCGGTGTCGTCCGCGTACCGGGCGGCCAGGTTCTCGGTGATCGCCTTGTCCGCGACGGTGATGTTGAGGAAGCCGGGGCCGGAGACCTCGACGTCCGCGATCACCTCGCCGGTGACGATCCCGGAGACGACCTGCGTGGCCAGCTCGCGCGGGTTGGCCTTGGCCTTCTTGGCGAGCGCGAGGATGCCGTTGGCCTGGTAGTCGGCCCGGTCACTTCGTCGCAGCAGCGGGTCCGCACCGGCGGCCTCCGGCAGGGCGGCCGAGAGGGCGGAGGCGAGGTGCTGCTGGACGGAGTCGCTGAGGGACGTGACCGAGGCCATAGGTAAGGGTGCCGTTCTCCTCGTGGGAATGGATGGGCCCGGCCAGTATCCCATGGGGGGTAAAGCCGTTTTTCGCGCGCGTGGCCGTCTGGGATTATGAGAGGAGGCTGGCGGACGAGCGACCGCCGGACCAACAACACTCCGAACCGAAGGACGTGCCGATCGTGGCTCAGAGCCCCGAGACCACCGACTGGGTCTCCCGTTTCGCGGATGACGTCATCCAGGAGTCGGAGCGTCGGGCTCCGGGCAAACCGGTCGTCGTCGCCTCGGGGCTCTCCCCGTCCGGCCCGATCCACCTCGGCAATCTGCGCGAGGTCATGACCCCGCACCTCGTCGCCGACGAGATCCGGCGGCGCGGACACCAGGTCCGGCACCTGATCTCCTGGGACGACTACGACCGCTACCGCAAGGTCCCGGCCGGGATCGCGGGCGTCGACGAGTCCTGGGCCGAGCACATCGGCAAGCCGCTGACCTCGGTCCCGGCCCCGGCGGGCTCCGCGTACCCGAACTGGGCCGAGCACTTCAAGGCCGCCATGGTCGAGGCGCTCGCCGAGCTGGGTGTGGAGTTCGACGGGATCAGCCAGACCGCCCAGTACACCTCGGGCGTCTACCGCGAGCAGATCCTGCACGCGATGAGGCACCGCGGTGACATCGACGCGATCCTCGGCCAGTACCGCACCAAGAAGGCCCCCGGCAAGAAGCCGCAGCAGAAGGCGGTCGACGAGGCCGAGCTGGAGGCCGAGGAGGGTTCCGGCGCGGCCGCCGAGGACGACGGCAGCTCCGGCTCCGCCGGGTACTTCCCGTACAAGCCGTACTGCGGCGAGTGCGGGAAGGACCTGACCACCGTCACCTCCTACGACGACGACTCCACCGAGCTGGCCTACACCTGCACCGCCTGTGGCTTCGGCGAGACGGTCAAGCTGAGCGAGTTCAACCGGGGCAAGCTGGTCTGGAAGGTCGACTGGCCGATGCGCTGGGCCTACGAGGGCGTGATCTTCGAGCCCTCCGGCGTCGACCACTCCTCGCCGGGCTCCTCCTTCCAGGTCGGCGGCCAGATCGTCGGGATCTTCGAGGGCGAGCAGCCCATCGGCCCGATGTACGCCTTCGTCGGCATCTCCGGCATGGCCAAGATGTCGTCCTCGCGCGGTGGGGTGCCCACCCCGGCCGACGCGCTGAAGATCATGGAGCCGCAGCTGCTGCGCTGGCTGTACGCCCGCCGCCGCCCCAACCAGTCCTTCAAGATCGCCTTCGACCAGGAGATCCAGCGGCTCTACGACGAGTGGGACAAGCTCGCCGGCAAGGTCGAGGAGGGCTCCGCGCTCCCCGGTGACGTGGCCGCGTACACCCGCGCGGTCGGCACGGCCGCCGGTGAGCTGCCGAAGACCGCGCACCCGCTGCCGTACCGCACGCTGGCCTCGGTCGCGGACATCACCGCCGGCCACCAGGACCAGGCGCTGCGCATCCTGTCCGAGCTGGACCCGGCGAACCCGATCACCGACCTCGCCGACGCGCGCCCCCGGTACGACAAGGCCGAGGCGTGGATCAACACCTACGTCCCCGCCGACCAGCGCACCATCGTGCGCGAGGAGCCGGACGCCGAGCTGCTGAAGTCGCTGGACGACGAGGCCCGCGCATCCCTGCGCCTGCTGGCCGACGGGCTCGCGGACAACTGGTCGCTCGACGGCCTGACCCACCTCGTGTACGGCGTGCCGAAGGTGCGGGCCGGCTTCTCCGCCGACGCCACGCCCAAGGAGCTGCCGCCGGAGATCAAGACGGCCCAGCGGACCTTCTTCGCCCTGCTGTACCACCTGCTGGTCGGCCGGGACACCGGCCCGCGCCTGCCCACGCTGCTGCTGGCGGTCGGTCAGGAGCGGGTGCGGACCCTGCTCGGGGAGTAGGCCCGGACATGTGAAGAGGGGGCGCCCGGTGTTGCACCGGGCGCCCCCTCTTCGCGTGTGCGCGGGGTCAGGCGATGTGGTCCTCTTCCATTTCCGCCATGTGGCGCTGCTGGAAGCGCTCCACCAGAACCTTGAGCATGCCGGGGTCCGGCGTCCTGCCGTAGGTGGCCTCGATGTTGTCGCCGAGCACCAGGGGCGTCGGGTAACTGCCGTCTATCGACTGCCGGAAGACCTGGTACAGGTCCTCCTCGTCCGGCTCGGCGGGTCCGCCGCCCTCGCCCAGTTCGCGGGTGCGGTGCGGGCCGACGGGGATCGGGAAGCTGCCGGTCTCCTCCGGGGAGGGCTGCTGGAACTGCTCCGGGGGCTGCTCCTCGTACCAGTCCCCGTACTGCTCCTCGGGGAAGTACTGGGGGTCCGGGCCGGGGTCGAAGGCCGGGTCGTAGCCGCCGTGGTAGTCGACGTCACGCGGGGGCGTCTGGAACCACGGGCTGTTCTCGTCCTCGGCCTCCGGCGGCGGCTGTTCGGCGTGGGCCGGCCGCGCCGGAGCGGCCTGGGCCGGAGCCGGAGCGGGCGCGGCCTGGAGCGCGGCGGTGGCCGGCTGGGGGAGTTCGGGCACCGGGGGCAGCAGTATCGGCTCGATGCCCGCCGCCGCGAGGCCCGCCGGGGCGGTCTCCGCGAGCGGGACGCCGTAGCGGGCCAGGCGCAGCGGCATCAGGGACTCCACCGGGGCCTTGCGGCGCCAGGCGCGGCCGAAGCGGGAGCGCAGGCGGGCCTGGTAGACGAGACGTTCCTGCTCCAGTTTGATGACCTGCTCGTAGGAGCGCAGCTCCCACAGCTTCATCCGCCGCCACAGCAGGAACGTGGGCAGCGGGGAGAGCACCCAGCGGGTGAGGCGGACGCCCTCCATGTGCTTGTCGGCGGTGATGTCCGCGATCCGGCCGACCGCGTGCCGGGCCGCCTCGACGGAGACGACGAACAGGATCGGGATCACCGCGTGCATGCCCGTGCCCAGCGGGTCCGGCCAGGCGGCGGCGCCGTTGAAGGCGATCGTCGCGGCCGTGAGCAGCCACGCCGTCTGACGCAGCATCGGGAAGGGGATGCGCATCCAGGTCAGCAGCAGGTCGAGCGCGAGCAGTACGCAGATGCCCGCGTCGATGCCGACCGGGAACACGTACGAGAAGTTCCCGAAGCCCTTCTGGATGGCCAGTTCCCGGACGGCCGCGTACGAACCGGCGAAGCCGATACCGGCGATGACCAGCGCGCCGGCGACGACCACACCGATCAGAACGCGGTGCATCCGAGTCAGCTGCATTGGCGCGGCCACTCGTACTCCCCTCCCTTGCGTGTTGTTGCGCGCAACAGAGTGGCACAGGTGTGCGCCGAACGTGGTGTCGGTCAGTCCTTCTTGGGGGCGGAACTCGACGTCGAGCCCTTGGGGGCAGGGGACTTGGAGGCGCCCTTGGACGCGCTCCTGGAGGGGGCGGTGGACGGGGAAGCCGGTGAAGTGCCCTCCGTCTTACGGCCGTTGGCACTGGCCACGGCCGTGACCACCTCCTTGGCGGCCTTCTTCGCGTCCGTGCCGAGGTCGTCCGCGTCCGGGGTCTTCTCGCCCGCGAGACCGGCACCGTTGTAGTCGAGGGTGACCACGACGTTCTCGACGCGTGCGACCACCGTCTGCTGCTTGAAGGCGCCTTCCTTCTTCTTCAGGTCGTAGCGCACCGCGGTGGCCTCGTCGCCGGTGCCGCCGAGGGCCTCCGTCTTGACGTTCTTCGCGCCCGAGGCGCCCTTGGCGTCGCCGACCTGGCGCGTGTAGTACGCGTGCGCCTGGTCGTTGCCGCTGCCGCGGGAGGTGTCGGAGTCGAAGCGCAGCAGGGAGACGTTCAGCCAGCGGAACTGCGAGCCCTTGACGCCGTTGTTGTCCAGGCTGGTCCAGGAGCAGGAGGAACGGCTCGTGGCGTCGTCGCTGGAGCCCTTCTTGCCCGACTTGCCCGCCTCGGGCACCAGATCACCCAGCGTCTTCTTCGACAGCACCCCGCACGGCTGGGGCAGCTCGCGGAACGCGGCCGCCTGCACGGTCGGGGAGGCGCTCGCCGAAGGCTGCTTGGAGTCGCCGCCGGCGGACGGCTTCGCGGAGGCGCCCGCCTTGCCCGGGGCGTCGCCGGAGTCCGAGGAACAGGCCGCGGTGATCAGTACCGCGGGAACGGCTGCCGCGCACACCAGGGCACGGCTCAGACGCGTGGCACGCGGTCCACGCTGGGCACGGTCGTCTCGCTGGGCTGCTCGCTGCATGGTTCCTTCACTCGTGACGCTCGGTGTTCATGCGGGTTCCTGCGGGGCCACCGTACGCGGTACGCGCGGCACGCGGTCGCCGTTCGAGCGCCCGGCCGGCGGGGTCCGGAGGCGGGCGAGGGGGCGTCAGCCATCCAGCTTGTCGGCCAGTTGAGAGGCCAGATCGCGGGCCCTGTCCTGCAATTCCTTGCTGTCCGGGACCGCGCCGACAGCCATCGGCTGCTCCTCGTAGTCGATGGTGACGACGACGTTGGACGTGCGGAACACCACAGTCACCGTCCGGGGTTCGGCGGTCGAACCGGAGGAGCCGAGCTGGTCGTCCAGGTACGCCTCGTCACCGAGGTCGGGCAGCACGCGGGGCTGGAGGTCGGTGGGCGCGGCACTGCCGGAGCCGCCCGTCGCCGGGTCCGTGGAGGCGTCGGCGGAGGGGCTGCCCGAGGGGTCGGCGGACGGGGAGGGGCTGCCGCTCGGGCTGGTGCTGGTGCTGGTGCTGGGGGAGGCGGGCGCGGAGAGCGAGGGCGCGGGGAGGTCGGCGGCCTTGGCCATGCCCTGGAACAGCTTCTGCGCCTGCGCGTCGTCGCTGACCGCGTTGTCGTACGACACCACGCGCTCGAAGTCGACCGAGAGGCGGTCGGTGGCGAGGGTGGACTCGACCTTCCAACGGCAGCCCACCTTGCGGTCGGTGTCGTAGGTCAGCGCGGGCACGCCCCGGTACGCCTTGTCGCGCTGGTCGGGGTCGGTGAGCTGCTGGATGCCCGGGAGCATGGTGCCGAGGGTGTCGTGGCCGACGGCGCCGCAGGGCTCGGGCAGGGTGCGGTACCGGCCGGGCTGGGCGGCGAGCGGGGTGGAGGCCGCGTCGCCGGGGTTGGCGTCATCGGTCGGGGTGCCGCCGCCGGAGCCCGAACTGCACCCTGCCAGCAGGGCCGCGAGGAGGGCGGCGGTGCCGGTGATGTACGCCTTCCGCTGCACGGTCGGGCTCCTTAGGACGGTGTGCGACCCGACGGCGGTGCCCGGTCGATGCTCCAGTGTCCCCGCTGGTTAATCGCTTGCCGCGGCGGGGCGCCTGCTGGACACAATGTGTATCGCACGCACCGCCGTGGTCGCCGGTCCCCTGTCCCATTTCACCGGCCCTGGCGCCGCTTTTGCGTTCTGCCGGTTCGGGTGACTTCCGTGAACAATGAACCTTTTCCGGCGTATCAATTGTTCTGTCGTTTCTGGGGGATTGAGTCAGCGATGTCGTATGTGGAGATACCGGGCGCCCGCGTCCCGGTGCGGATGTGGACCGACCCCGCCACGGTCGAGGAGGGCGCGCTGCGCCAGCTCCAGAACGTGGCCACCCTGCCCTGGATCAAGGGCCTGGCCGTGATGCCGGACGTGCACTACGGCAAGGGCGCCACGGTCGGCTCCGTCATCGCCATGCGCGACGCGGTCTGCCCGGCCGCGGTGGGGGTCGACATCGGCTGCGGGATGTCCGCGGTGAAGACGTCCCTGACGGCGAACGACCTCCCGGGTGACCTGACCCGCCTGCGCTCCCGCATCGAGGAGGCGATCCCGGTCGGCCGCGGCATGCACACCGACGCCCTCGACCCCGCCCGCTTCCACGCCCTCCCGACGTCCGGCTGGGACACCTTCTGGGCCCGCTTCGACTCGGTCGCCCAGCCGGTGCGTTTCCGGCGGGACCGGGCGGCTCTGCAGATGGGGACGCTGGGGGGCGGCAACCATTACATCGAGCTCTTGCTCGATTCTGAGGGTGCGGTCTGGCTCACCCTGCACTCCGGCTCCCGGAACATCGGCAAGGAACTGGCCGAGCACCACATCGGCGTCGCGCAGAAACTCCCGCACAACCAGGGCCTGGTCGACCGCGACCTCGCCGTCTTCGTCGCGGACACCCCGCAGATGGCGGCCTACCGCAACGATCTGTTCTGGGCGCAGGAGTACGCCAAGTACAACCGCACCCTGATGATGGCGCTCCTGAAGGACGTCGTCCGCAAGGAGTTCAAGAAGGCCAAGCCGGTCTTCGAGCCGGAGATCTCCTGCCACCACAACTACGTGGCGGAGGAGCGGTACGACGGCATGGACCTGCTGGTGACCCGTAAGGGCGCGATCCGCGCGGGCGCCGGTGAGTACGGCATCATCCCCGGTTCGATGGGGACGAGTTCGTACATCGTGAAGGGGCTCGGCAACAGCGCCGCCTTCAACTCCGCCTCGCATGGCGCCGGCCGGCGCATGAGCCGTAGCGCCGCCAAGCGCCGGTTCAGCACACGGGACCTGGAGGAGCAGACCCGGGGCGTGGAGTGCCGCAAGGACTCCGGTGTGGTGGACGAGATCCCCGGCGCCTACAAGAACATCGACCAGGTGATGGAGCAGCAGCGCGACCTGGTCGAAGTGGTCGCCAAGCTCAAGCAGTTCGTCTGCGTGAAGGGCTGAGGGACCTCACAGCTCCCGGTGGACCTTGGTGTTGCTGGCCTGGGCTCGGGGGCGGAGGACCATGAGGTCGATGTTGACGTGGCTCGGGCGGGTCACCGCCCAGGTGATGGACTCGGCGACGTCGTCGGCGGTGAGGGGGGCGGCGACTCCCTCGTAGACCTTGGCCGCCCTGTCCGTGTCGCCGTCGAAGCGGGTCAGGGCGAACTCCTCGGTCTTGACCATGCCGGGGGCGATCTCCAGGACCCGCACCGGCTTGCCGACGATCTCCAGGCGGAGGGTCTCGGCGAGGACGTGCTCGGCGTGCTTGGCGGCGACATAGCCCGCGCCGCCCTCGTAGGTGGAGAGCCCGGCGGTGGAGGAGACGACGACCACCGTGCCGTCGCCGCTCGCCTCCAGCTTGGGCAGCAGGGCCTGGGTGAGGTTGAGGGTGCCGAGGACGTTCGTCTCGTACATCGTGCGCCAGTGGTCCGGGTCGGCGGTGGCCACCGGGTCCGCGCCGAGCGCGCCGCCCGCGTTGTTGACCAGCACGCCGATGGTGCGGAAGGCGCCGGCGAACTCGTCCACGGCCGCCCGGTCCGTCACGTCCAGCGGGTAGGCGGTGGCCGAGTGGCCCGCCTCGGTCAGCTCCTTCGCCAGCGCCTCGATACGGTCGGCGCGGCGGGCGGTGAGCACCACCCGGTACCCGGCCGCCGCGAGCTGCCGTGCGGTGGCCGCGCCGATGCCGCTGCTCGCGCCCGTGACGACGGCGATACGGGACGCGGCGGAGGGGGCGCTGGCCATGGGCTGCTCCAGGAAGAAGGCGGGTGCTGAGTCGCGTCCAGCCTAGGCGAGCCTCAGCCGCCGTTCCTCGGGGCCCACATGATCACGGCCATGCCGGCCAGGCAGATCAGGGCGCCGGTGATGTCGAAGCGGTCGGGGCGGTAGCCGTCCGCGACCACGCCCCACAGGATCGACCCGGCCACGAAGATGCCGCCGTACGCGGCGAGGATGCGCCCGAAGTGGGCGTCCGGCTGGAAGGTGGCGACGAAGCCGTACGCGCCCAGCGCCAGCACCCCGCCGGTCATCCACAGCCAGCCCCGGTGCTCGCGCACGCCCTGCCACACCAGCCAGGCGCCGCCGATCTCGAAGAGGGCGGCGACGACGAACAGGGCGGCGGAACGCACGATCAGCATGGCGGAAGCCTGGCACGGGCCCCGCGTTCACCTGTTGGAGGGCGCCTGCCGTCCGGCTCGCGTGGCATACATCGGGAGGGCGGTCCGGCACTCGGGATCGGTGACGAAGGCGGAGTGGTGAGCTGCATGGGTGTGCGGACGAGGACGTGGCTGCTGCTGGGCGGATGCGTGGGCGCGGTCCTGGGGGCCGGGGGGCCGGCTCAGGCGGCCCCGGCACCCCGCGCCGACCTGGCCTTCCACGGCTACGCGGTAATCGAGGGCGACCGGCTGGAGGTCCGGCTCACCCCGCGGGACCACGGCCCGGCCGCCGTGCCGGAGGCGAGCGTGCGGGTGCGCTGGTCGGTGCCGCCCGCCGGGGCGGTGACCCTGCCCCAGGGCTGTGCGCGCACCGGTGAGCGGACGGTCGTCTGCGGCACCGGCGCGCTCGCGGCGGGCGAGGCGGGCGCGCAGATCCGGCTGGCCGTCCGGCTGCGCGTGCCCGCCCCGGAGGTGACCCTGGAGGTGGACACCGCCTGGAACGGCGGGGTCGCCGACCCCGACCGCACCAACGACCGGCTGCGGGTGCTCGTCCTGCCCACCGGCGACGAGTACTCGTTCTGATCCGCGTACGATCGCGGCGCCACCCGGACGCGAGGAGGACGGCATGGCCGGGAACGACAGCGCGCGGCCCAGGCTGCTGGCGGAGCTGGACGCGGTGTCCCGCCGCTACATCGCCTCCTACGCCCTGTTCAACCAGGCCGTGGCCGACCGCATCGGACTGCACCCCACCGACCTCCAGTGCCTGAACCTGCTCACGCTGGAGCCCGAGCCCGTCACCACCGGCCATGTCGCCGCGCTGACCGGGCTCACCACCGGCTCCGCGACCCGGCTGGTGGACCGGCTGGAGCGGGCCGGGTACGTCGTTCGGCGCCGGGACGCGGGCGACCGGCGGCGGGTGCTGGTCGTCCCCGTGCCGGAGAAGATCGCCGAGTTCCGGCATGCCTGGGAGGAGCTGTCCGGCGACTGGTCGCGCATCTTCGGCGAGCTGGACGACACCGAACTCGCCGTGATCATCGGGCACATGGAGCGGACGGTCGCGTTCACCGGCGAGCGGATCGCCCTGCTGCGCGAGGGCCGGGACGCCGAAGGGGAGGCGTGAGCGCGCGGTCGGTGCCGGTGAGAGCCGGGTAAAAAGGGCGCCGCGGGCCCCTGGGCCCCGGCCGGAGCGCCGCCGCCCTTGGCAGACTGGGGGCGTGCCCCACACTGTGCTCCTCGCCGAAGACGACCGCGCCATCCGCCATGCCCTGGAGCGGGCCCTGACCCTGGAGGGCTACGCGGTGACGGCGGTCGCCGACGGCGTCGAGGCGCTGGCGCAGGCCCACCGCACCCCGCCGGACGTGCTGCTGCTGGACGTGATGATGCCCGGCATCGACGGCCTCCAGGTCTGCCGGGTACTGCGCGCCGAGGGCGACCGCACCCCCATCCTGATGCTCACCGCGCTGGTGGAGACCGCCGACCGGATCGCCGGCCTGGACGCGGGCGCCGACGACTACGTGGTCAAGCCCTTCGACGTCGAGGAGGTCTTCGCCCGGCTGCGGGCCCTGCTGCGCCGCACCACCCCGGCGCCCGCGGGCGAGCCCGGCCCGGCCCGTGAGGGCCGGCTCTCCGACCGGCAGATCGAGGGCGCGGGCATCCGTATGGACCTCCAGGCCCGCCGTGCCTGGCGCGCCGGCCGCGAACTGGAGCTGACCCGCACCGAGTTCGAGCTGCTGGAGCTGCTGGTGCGCAACGCGGGCATCGTGCTCGACCACGCCACCATCTACGACCGCATCTGGGGCTACGACTTCGGCCCCGGCTCGAAGAACCTGGCCGTCTACGTCGGCTATCTGCGCCGCAAGCTGGACGCGCCCGGCGCCCCGCAGCTCATCCACACCGTGCGCGGTGTGGGATACGTGCTGCGGGAGGAGTAGTGGGCCGTACCTGGCGGGTGCCGGGCGGGTCCCGGACCGGGCTGCGCTCGCTGCGCACCACGTTCGCGGTGTCGTTCGCGGCCGTCACCGCCGCCGTCACGATCCTGGTCGGCATCCTGTCGTACGGCTCGGCCGCGCGGCTGGTCCGGGTCGACCAGCAGTCGGTGTTCACGCAGGTCGTGCGGGATGTGCGGGCCGAGGTGCGGCAGCACGCGATGACCCCGGACGACTTCTCCTCCGCCCGGCCCGGGCATGACCTGGTGCGGCCCGCCCGTACCGATGTGCAGGTGCTCGGGGCGCGCGGGGAGGTCGTGGACCACGGCAGCCCCGGCCTGCCCGTCACCGCCCGCGACCGGGAGGTGGCCGGGGCGCGGAGCGCGGGGAAGCTGGCCGAGCACAAGGACGTACGGGTCGGGGAGGACCTGTTCCGGGTCACCACCGTCTCGCTGGGCCGGGGTGCGGGCGCGGTGCAGGTGGCGCAGGAGTTCAGCGACACCGAGGACCTGCTGCGCACCCTCCAGCAGCGCACGCTGATCCTGATGGCGGCCGTGGTGGTCGGTGCCGGGCTGTTCGGCTGGTGGCTGGCCCGCCGGATCACCCGGCGCCTGGTGCTGCTGACCTCCGCCGCCGAGGGCGTGGCCCGCACCCGCCGCCTGGGCATCCAGGTGCCGGTGACGGGGCCGGACGAGGTGGGGCGCCTGGGCCGCGCCTTCGACCGGATGCTGGGCCGGCTCGCCCAGTCCGAGGAGGACCAGCGACGGCTGGTGCAGGACGCGGGGCACGAGCTGCGTACTCCGCTGACCTCGCTGCGTACGAACATCTCGCTGCTGCGCCGGATCGACGAGCTGCCGCCGGCGACGCGGGAGGACCTGGTGGCGGACCTCACGCTGGAGGCGCGGGAGCTGACCGACCTGGTCAACGAGCTGGTGGACCTGGCCGCCGGGCAGTCGGACTCGGAGCCGCCGCAGCGGGTGGACCTCGCGGACATCGCGGAGGACGTGGTGGGGCTGGCCGGGCGCCGTACCGGCCGGGAGATCGTGCTCACGGTGAGCGGGGACACGTACGCGGAGGGCCGTCCTGGGCTGCTCCAGCGGGCGTTGTCGAACCTGGTGGAGAACGCGGCCAAGTTCGACCGGGAGGGCACCGCGCCCATCGAGGTCCGGGTCGCCGGTGCGGCGCGGGCGGGCACGGTCCGGGTGGAGGTGCTGGACCGGGGGCCCGGTATCGCCGAGGGCGACCTGCTGCGCGTCTTCGACCGCTTCTACCGGGCCGCCGACGCCCGCTCCCAGCCCGGCTCGGGGCTGGGCCTGTCCATCGTCCGGGAGATCGCCATGTCCCACGGCGGCGCCCCGTTCGCCTACCGCAGGGAGGGCGGGGGCGCGGTGATCGGGTTCACGGTGGGCGGGGGAGTCGTGGGGGACTCGGCCTAGGAGCGCTCGTCCTCGGGGCCTCTGCGGGCCGCCGAGAGGGTCCAGGCCAGGTTGCCGACCGCCGCTCCGGCCGCCACCACGGCGACGATCACCCCGCCGGTGGTCAGGCCGTCGCTGAACAGATGCGGGCGCTGGTCGAGGCTGTGCAGTCCGAAGCCGCACAGTTCGTAGACCCCGACGGCCGCGATGGCGAGGCTGACGAAGAGCAGCGTCAGCGTAGGAGTGAGGTCGCGCGCATCGACGACCGGCGTCGACGCGGTCCCCGCCGGTTCGGTCTCGGATCGTGTCTGGTGCATGTCTCCCCGATGAACTGGCTTGTGGCTGGGGGCGGTTGAAAACCTACGATACGTAGGGTCGGCCCGGTGCGGGCGTGATTGCCGTGCGGTTGCTCCCTGGGTGTGGACAACGACGGCCGGCCGCTCCGGGCGACGGCTCTGGCGTCCGGACTGGCGAGCGAGGCCGCGCGGGCGGCCCCCTCCATCATGGCCGACGGGTCAGTGCCGCAGCGCCGTCCCCACGTCCACCCGTATGTCGCCGGTCAGCTTGCGGTGGCTGCGGGCGGTGGCCCGGCCGGTGGCGCCCGCCGCCACGTCGTCGACGTTCACGACCACCGTGTCCTCCAGGTCGCCCTTGGCGTCGCGGAAGTTGACCTGGACGACGAAGGACTTCCCGTCGCCGGTGGTGTTCTTCGCGGACACCTCGGTCGCGGGTACGCCGTCCTTGCCGGTGGTGACCTTTCCCACCGAAACGTCCTTCTTGGCGTTCACCCCGCCCTTGACCTTGTCCAGCTTCCGCTTGGCCTCCGCCGTGGCCGAGGCCACCGTGCCGGAGGCGCGCGAGGCGAGGGAGGAGGCGGCCGAGGCGGCCTTGCTGGCCTGGCCGGACGGGCTGGAGCCGTCCGAGCAGCCGGTCACCGCGACCCCGAGCGCCATCACCAGGGCCGTACCCGCCGCCCGCCGTGTCCCGCACCCAGCCATGCCAGCCTCCTGAATTCGGCTCCGCTGCCCTCCAGTGAAGGCGCGGTCACCCGCCTCCGCACGCCGGGTGGGGCGGGAGTGGGGGGTGGACACCTGAACGGCCCACCGTCGCTCGCGCGGGCGCCGGGCGCGGGATCTGCTGCTTCTACGGCACACAGGGCGAAGGCGGAGGTGGACCGGCATGGCGGAGCGGGAGCCGGGCGACGAGCTGGCCCGGCTGCGGGAGCGGGTCGACGCGCTGGAGGACCGCCCGGCGCCCGTACGGCACCGGACGCGCTCGGTGTGCGCCTTCGTGCTGATCGTCCTCGGGTGTCTGCTCGCCCCGCTGGCCCTGGTCGCCACCTGGACGGCCGACCTGGCGGACGACACCGACCGCTACGTCGCCACCGTCGCGCCCCTCGCCGGCGACCCGGCCGTCCAGGACGCCGCCGCCGACCGGATCACCGGCGCCCTGATGCAGTACCTCGACCTGTCCGACCTGCTGAAGGAAGCAGCCCCCGCCGACCGCCCCCGGCTGGAGAAGGCCCTCGGCGCGCTCGGGGGCTCGCTCGACGACGCGGTGTCCGGCTTCGTACGGGACAAGGCGCGCGAGGTCGTCGCCTCCGAGACCTTCGCCCGGTTCTGGACCGACGCCAACCGGCGGCTCCACACCACCGTGGACAAGGCGCTGACCGGCAGCGGCGGGGGAGCGGTGCGGATCGAGGGCGACGCGGTCACCGTCGACCTGGCACCCGTCATCGAACAGGTCAAGTCCCGGCTGGAGGACTCCGGGCTGAAGGCCGCCGCGAAGATCCCGGACGTGCACACCGACTTCACGGTCCTGCGCACCGAGAAGGTCGCCGACCTCCAGTCGTACTTCCGGCTGCTGCAACTGGCCGGGGTCTGGCTGCCCGTCGTCGCCGCGCTGCTCCTGGCGGGCGGGGTGCTGCTCGCCGTACGCCGCCGCCGCGCGCTGGTCGCGGCCGCGCTCGGCTTCGCCGTCACCGCCCTGCTCCTCGGCCTGGGCCTCACCGTCTTCCGCGCCTTCTACCTCGACGCGCTGCCCTCCGGGGTGTCCCAGCCCGCCGCCGGCGCCGTCTACGACACCCTGACCCGCTTCCTGCGCACGGCGGTACGGGCGGTCATCGCCCTCGGTGTCGTCCTCGCCCTGGCCGCCTGGCTCACCGGCCCCGGCCGCCACGCCCGCGCGGTCCGCCAGATCTGGCACGCGGGCATCACCGCGGCCCGGTCCCAGACCGACCGCCTCGGCCTGCGCACCGGCCCGGTGGGTCCCTTCATCCACCGCCACCGCGTCTGGCTCGGCTGGCTGCTGGTGGCGGGGGCGGTCGTCGCGTACGTCCTGTGGCCGCATCCCACGGGGTGGGTCGTACTCGGGCTGGCGCTGGCACTGCTGTTCGCGCTGGCGGTGGTGGACTTTCTCGGGGCGGACGGGGCGAGCTGAGCCGTCAGACGGCGGTGCCCCCGGCGTCGATGATCCGCCGTACGACGGCGGCGCCGCGCTCGGCCTCCCGGCCGACGACGGTCACCTGTGCTCCGCGCGCGGCCAGATGGCGGGCGGAGCTGAGGTTCCTGACCGGAACCGCCGAGGCCGCCACCCTCCCCGGCCGCCCCGCGGGCTGCCTGACCGTGCAGGGCGGCCTCGCCTGCGGTGCGGAGGACTCCGAGATCGTCGAACTCCTCGCCACCAGCCGCGCCCGCACCCGCCAGGCCCTGCACGACCGCCTGACCCAGGCCGTCACCGACGGCGACCTCCCCCCGGCCACGGACTGCGCGGCCCTCTCCCGCTGCGTCGTCGCCACGGCCGAGGGCCTGAACGTGGAGGCGTCCGCCGGGGCGACCTACCCCGGACTCGCGGCGGCGGCGGAGGTGGGGGCACGGGTGATCCCGGCCGCCGGGCCCTGGTCGAGCCGGCGGTGTCGGCTCAAGGCCAGACGAGGCAGTAGGGCTGGTGCCCCGCCTCGTGCAGGCGGTGGCTGAAGTCCTGCCACTCGTGCAGGAGTTGGTAGACGTTGAAGGCGTCGCGGGGGCCGCCGCGGTCCGGGACCGTGGACCAGATGAAGGCTGCCGCGCCCACCGCTTCCTCGCCGATGTCACGGAGGGGGTCCACCACGGTCATGGGGAGCTTGACGACCGCGTAGTCGGGGTGCAGGACGACCAGTTCGAGCGGCGGCACCTTGTGCAGGGGCACGCCCTCGATGCCGGTCAGCACCATCGCGGCCATCGTCTCCGGCTTGATCTTGGTGAACATGCCGTTCATGCCCAGCTCGTCGCCGCCGAGTTCCTCGGGACGCATCGAGATGGGGACGCGGGCCGCGGTCGCGCCGTCCGGCGCACCGAAGTATTTGTACGTCACCCCCACCCGACCACCATTTCTGCTCCCCGCCCCGAGGCGGGCGGCCTTGCCGTCGGACGAGAGGTCGGCCGACAGGTCCGGACCGTGGTCCGGGAGGTCCAGCTGCCGGTCGAGCCGCCGGTCGCCCCGCTCGGGCTCACTCGGTGGACCCGGTGCCTGACGTGCGTCGGCCTGACGTGTTTCGGTCGCTTCCTCCGCCTCGCGCCGGTGCCTTCCCCGCCGGGCTCGCCGAGGACCCAGGTCATCAGTCCCCTCGCCCAGTCCGCCACCGCGATGCATATCTCCACCCGAGTGCTTTTCTAGGACGCGTGGCCCCCGCCGCGCAACCCGATCATCGTGTCAGTGACCTCCCCCACGGCCGCTCGCCGAAACGTGCGGTGAAACCGAAGTCCGCGGGATCTTCCCGGTCTCTGATCAGTACGTGCCGTATGAGGTGTGTGTATCAGGTGTCAGTCTCGCAGATGGTGAAAGACCGGCCAGGAAGGTCGGCCGGATCGGGTCCACGAGCCCGGGGAACGCGGTGGCCGCCCCGCCCGGACGGGCCACGGCGCCGTCGCCGGGCGGCTCCGCCTACCCTGAGGGGGTCACCAGCCAACCGGAGTCCGAGAAGTCGGAGAAGCCGCACGCCATGAGCGAAACGCCCTACCCCTACGACGCGCCCGCCTCGCAGGCGCTCTTCGACCGAGCCTCCGTCGTCACGCCGGGCGGCGTGAACTCCCCGGTGCGCGCCTTCCGCGCGGTCGGCGGCACGCCCCGGTTCATGGTCTCGGGCAGCGGGCCGTACCTGACCGACGCCGACGGGCGGGAGTACGTCGACCTGGTGTGCTCCTGGGGTCCGATGATCCTCGGGCACTCGCACCCCGAGGTCATCGCCGCCGTCCAGGAGGCGGTCGCGCGGGGCACGTCCTTCGGTACGCCCGGTGAGGGCGAGGTCGCGCTCGCCGAGGAGATCGTCGCCCGCGTCGAGCCCGTGGAGCAGGTCCGGCTCGTCAGCAGCGGCACCGAGGCCACCATGTCGGCGATCCGGCTGGCCCGCGGCTTCACCCGCCGCGCCAAGGTGATCAAGTTCGCGGGCTGCTACCACGGCCACGTCGACTCCCTGCTGGCCGCCGCCGGTTCGGGCCTCGCCACCTTCGCGCTGCCCGACACCCCCGGTGTCACCGGCGCGCAGGCCGGCGACACCATCGTGCTGCCGTACAACGACCTCGAAGCCGTGCAGGAGGCGTTCCACCGGCACCCCGGCGAGATCGCCTGCGTGATCACCGAGGCGTCGCCGGGCAACATGGGCGTCGTCCCGCCGGAGCCCGGTTTCAACCAGGGCCTGAAGGACGCCTGCGCCAAGAACGGCGCGCTGTACATCTCCGACGAGGTGATGACGGGCTTCCGTACGAGCCGCGCCGGCTGGTACGGCGTCGACGGGGTCAAGCCCGACCTGATGACCTTCGGCAAGGTGATGGGCGGCGGCTTCCCCGCGGCCGCGTTCGGCGGTCGTGCCGACGTCATGGCGCACCTCGCCCCCGCCGGGCCGGTCTACCAGGCGGGCACCCTGTCCGGTAACCCGGTCGCCACCGCCGCCGGTCTCGCGCAGCTGCGGCTGCTGGACGACGCGGCGTACGACAAGGTCGACGCGGTGTCCGCGCAGATCCAGTCGCTGGTCACCGAGGCGCTGACCAAGGAGGGCGTGGCCCACCGGCTGCAGAACGCCTCCAACATGTTCTCGGTGTTCTTCACCGACCGTCAGGTGCGCACCTACGAGGACGCCAAGCGGCAGGAGTCGTTCCGCTTCACCGCGTTCTTCCACTCGCTGCTGGCGAACGGCGTGTACCTCCCGCCGTCGTCCTTCGAGTCCTGGTTCGTGTCCACGGCCCATGACGAGCGGGCCATCCAGAAGATCGCCGACGCCCTCCCGGCGGCGGCCCGAGCCGCCGCGGAGGCGACCGCGTGACCACCCCCAGCGAGAACAAGGCCGACGCCGCCGGCGCCAAGGACGTCACCGTCGTCCACCTGATGCGCCACGGCGAGGTGCACAACCCCGACGGCCTGCTGTACGGGCGGCTGCCCGGCTACCACCTCTCCGACCTGGGCCGGAAGATGGCCGAGCGGGTCGCCGAGCACCTGGCCCCGCGCGACATCACGTACGCCGTCGCCTCCCCGCTGGAGCGGGCGCAGGAGACGGCCACCCCGATCGCCAAGGCGCACGGGCTCGACCTCGCCACGGACGCGCGGCTCATCGAGGCCGACAACGTCTTCCAGGGCAAGACCTTCGGAGTCGGGGACGGCGCGCTGCGCAACCCGGACAACTGGAAGCACCTGGTCAACCCGTTCAAGCCGTCCTGGGGCGAGCCGTACATCGACCAGGTGGTGCGGATGATGGGCGCGCTGAACGCGGCCAAGGACGCGGCGCGTGGGCACGAGGCGGTGCTGGTGAGCCATCAGCTGCCGATCTGGATCGTGCGCTCGTACGTCGAGCGGCGCCGGCTCTGGCACGACCCGCGCAAGCGGCAGTGCACGCTGGCCTCGCTGACGTCCTTCACCTACCTCGGTGACAAGATCGTCTCCGTCGGCTACAGCGAGCCCGCGATCGACCTGGTCCCGGCGCATCTGCGGGCCGGTGCCAAGCCGCAGAAGGGCGCCGAAGCGCAGGGGAAGGCGTTCGGCGCCTGAAACCATGGGTCCGGGGCCGCCCTGAAGCGGCCCCGGAATCCGCACATTCGGTGTGCTTCGTGTGACTTTGCCGTGTCCGCCGCGAAAGAGCGGCAGATCGAGGAACCTCCCTGTTCATCACATCATCTGACTGGGTGACACCAGTGGGCGTGACGAATCGGGGAGCTTCATGCAGACCATCACCCGGAGGGGAATCCTCGGCCTCGGCGCGGGGGCGGCGGCGGCCGGCCTCGTCGGCTGCGGCACCTCCGCATCCGTGGACGGCGGCAAGCACCCGGGCGGTTCCGGCAAGCCCGGCAAGAACGGCAAGCCCTCGCCCAGCGGCAGCGCCCGCCCCAAGGCCCGCCCCATCGGCGACGGCTCCACCGCCTTCACCGGCAAGCAGCCCCACCAGCCCGCCCGCCCCGAGCCGCTGGAGCCGGGTCAGACCCCGCCGCAGTTCGTGGTCTTCTCCTGGGACGGCGCCGGCGAGGTCGGCAACGGTCTCTTCCCGCGCTTCCTGGACCTGGCCAAGGAGCACGGCGCGAGCATGACCTTCTTCCTCTCCGGGCTGTATCTGCTGCCCGAGTCGAAGAAGCGGCTCTACAACCCGCCGAACAACCCCCGCGGCGCCTCCGACATCGGCTACCTCACCGACGAGCACGTCAAGGCCACGCTGACCAACGTGCGCCGGGCCTGGCTCGAGGGCCACGAGATCGGCACCCACTTCAACGGGCACTTCTGCGGCGGCTCCGGCACGGTCGGCAACTGGACGGCCGCCCAGTGGCGCAGCGAGATCGACCAGGCCAAGTCCTTCGTCAAGGAGTGGCGCACCAACACCGGCTGGACCGACCTGCCCGCGCTGCCCTTCGACTACGACAAGGAACTGGCCGGCGGCCGCACCCCCTGTCTGCTCGGCCAGGACAACCTGCTGCCCACCGCCCGCGAGCTGGGCTGGCGCTACGACGCCTCCTCGCCCGGCGGCCGCCAGACCTGGCCGGTCAAGCGCCAGGGCCTGTGGGACCTGCCTCTGCAGCAGATACCTTTCCCCGGACACTCCTTCGAGGTGCTGTCCATGGACTACAACATGCTCGCCAACCAGTCGGTCAACTCGACCAAGGCCCCCTCCTACAACTATCCGGGCTGGCGCAAGCAGTCGGCGCAGGCGTACATCAGCGGCTTCCAGCGGGCGTACGAGACCAACCGGGCGCCGTTCTTCGTCGGCAACCACTTCGAGGAGTGGAACGGCGGCATCTACATGGACTCCGTCGAGGAGGCGTTCAAGCACATCGCGCGCGAGAAGGAGAGGGGCGCCGACGTGCGGCTGGTCTCCTTCCGGCAGTTCACGGACTGGCTGGACGTCCAGCGGCCCGAGGTGCTGGAGAAGCTGCGCACCCTGGAGGTCGGCCAGAAGCCGGCCGGGGGCTGGAAGGAGTTCCTGGCGGAGGGCGGCAGCAGCGCGGGCGGCAAGAGCGCCGACCCCGACGCCGCGTGACGATACGTCCGTAATGTCCCGTGTAAATGCCCCTTGAAAGGTACTTTTCGGCCCGGCAGGGGGGCGGGCGAAACCGCCGGAACCGCCATGCGAAACTTTTCACATGAGTACCCGTAGCCGCGCCGCCCTGCTCGGTGCCGTGGCCGCCGCCGCGGCCCTGACCCTGTCCGCGTGCGGCAGCGGCGGGACCTCCGGCGGTGGCGGCGACACCAACTTCGTCACCGGCGACAACGGCATGGACACCGCCGCCAAGGGCGAGCGCGCCAACGCCCCCGATCTGTCCGGCAGGACGATCGACGGCAAGACCCTCGATGTCGCCGACTACAAGGGCAAGGTCGTCGTCCTCAACGTCTGGGGCTCCTGGTGCGGACCGTGCCGGGAGGAGGCCAAGTACTTCTCCAAGGTCTCCAAGGCGTACGCCGGCAAGGGTGTGCAGTTCGTCGGGATCAACACCCGCGACACCAGCACCACCCCGGCCCTCGCCTTCGAGAAGGCCAACGACATCGCGTACCCGAGCCTGTACGACCCGACCGGCAAGCTGATGCTCCGCTTCCAGAAGGGGACGCTCAACCCGCAGCTGATCCCCTCCACGCTGATCCTCGACCGGGACGGGAAGGTCGCCGCACGGGCGCTGGAGGCGCTCGACGACACGGCCCTGCTGAAGCTGCTCAAGCCGGTCCTCGCGGAGAAGTGACGTGAGCGCCCTGCTGACGCTCGCCGCCGTGACGAGCCGTAACGAGACCGTGCTCAACGGCGCCCTGCTGCTCGCCCTGCCCGTCGCGGTGCTCGGCGGGCTGGTCTCCTTCTTCTCGCCCTGCGTGCTCCCGCTGGTCCCCGGCTACCTCTCCTACGTGACCGGCGTCACCGGCACCGACCTCGCCGACGCCCGGCGCGGCCGGATGGCCACCGGCGCCATCCTGTTCGTGCTCGGCTTCACCGTGGTCTTCGTCTCCGGCGGCGCCCTGTTCGGCTACTTCGGGCAGACGCTCCAGGGCTACAAGGACGTGCTCACGCATGTCCTCGGCGTCCTGATGATCCTGCTCGGCATCTTCTTCATGGGCCTGATGCCCTGGCTGACCCAGCGCGAGTTCCGCTTCCACAAGCGCCCCGCGACCGGACTGATCGGCGCGCCGGTGCTCGGCGCCCTCTTCGGGATCGGCTGGACGCCCTGCATCGGCCCGACCCTCGCCTCCGTCGTCGCCCTCTCCTCCCAGCAGGCGAGCGCGGGCCGGGGCGCGATACTGACCGTCGCGTACTGCCTCGGGCTCGGCGTGCCCTTCGTGCTCACCGCGATCGCCTTCCGCAAGGCCCTGGGCGCCTTCGGCTGGGTCAAACGCCACTATGTCTGGGTGATGCGCGCCGGCGGCACGATGATGATCGTGACCGGCGTGCTGCTGCTGACCGGCGCCTGGGACAGCCTGGTGCAGGAGATGCAGACCTGGTCCGACGGCTTCTCTGTGGGGATCTGAACGATGAGCGACACCGAAACCGACAAGAGCCAGGACCAGGAAGGACTGGGCGCGGCCGGCTCACAGCTGTCCACCGCGCCCCAGGAGGACACGACCGCCCTGCCGGGCCTCGGCGTCATCGGCTGGACCCGCTGGTTCTGGCGGCAGCTGACCTCCATGCGGGTCGCGCTGCTGCTGCTCCTGCTGCTCTCCCTCGGCGCGATCCCCGGCTCACTGATCCCGCAGACCGGCGCCGACGCGAGCAAGGTCGAGGCGTTCCGCGCGACCCACACCACGCTCGCGCCCGTCTACGACAAGCTCGGGCTGTTCCACGTCTACAGCTCGGTGTGGTTCTCCGCGATCTACATCCTGCTGTTCGTCTCCCTCATCGGCTGCATCGTCCCGCGCACCTGGCAGTTCATCGGCCAGCTCCGCGGCCGCCCGCCGGGTGCCCCGCGCCGCCTGGACCGGCTGCCCGCGTACACCACCTGGCGCACCACCGCCGAGCCCGAGCAGGTCCGCGAGGACGCGCTCGCCCTGCTGAAGAAGCGCCGCTTCCGCGCCCACACCGCGGGTGACGCGGTCGCCGCCGAGAAGGGGTACGTGCGCGAGCTGGGCAACCTGGCCTTCCACATCTCGCTGATCGTGCTGCTGGTCGCCTTCGCCTCCGGCCAGCTGTTCAAGTCCGACGGCACCAAGCTGGTGGTCGAGGGCGACGGCTTCTCCAACGCGCTGCCGATGTACGACGACTTCAAGTCCGGCAGCCTGTTCCACAACGACGACCTGGTCCCCTTCAGCTTCGACCTGTTGGACTTCAAGGGCACCTACGAGCTGACCGGCCCCAGCCGCGGCACCCCGCGCACCTTCGAGGCGAAGATCGACTACAGCGAGGGCGCTTACGGCAGGACGCGCTCCAAGCTCGTCCAGGTCAACCAGCCGCTGAAGATCGACGACGCCAAGGTCTACCTGGTCAGCCACGGCTACGCGCCCGTCATCACCGTCCGCGACGGCAAGGGCAAGGTGGTCTACCAGGACGCCGTGCCGCTGCTTCCGCTGGACGGCAACGTCACCTCGCAGGGCGTCGTCAAGGTCATGGACGGCTACCACGACGCCAAGGGCACCAAGGAGCAGCTCGGCATCCGGGCCTTCTTCCTGCCGACCTACGGCGGCGGCGCCTCCGTCCTCTCCCAGTTCCCGGCGCTGCTGAACCCGGTGCTCAACCTGGAGCCGTACCACGGCGACCTCGGCGTCGACGCGATGCCGCAGAGCGTGTACCAGCTCGACAAGAAGCACATGAAGGGCTTCAAGGACACCAAGGGCAAGCAGCTGCGGGTCAACCTCAAGCCGGGGCAGACCATGAAGCTTCCCGACGGAGCCGGGACCGTCACCTTCGAGAAGGACGTCAAGGAGTGGGCGGGCTTCCAGATCGTCCAGGAGCCGGGCGGCGCCTGGGCGCTGGGCGGCGCCCTCGCCGCCATCTTCGGCCTCGCCGCGTCCCTCTTCATCCAGCGCCGCCGGGTCTGGGTGCGGGCCGTGCGCGGCGCCGACGGGGTCACGGTGGTCGAGATGGCCGGCCTCGGCCGCAGCGAGTCCGCCAAGGTCCCCGAGGAACTGGGCGACCTCGCCGGAATCCTCTACGACCGGGCGCCCGGCGCCACCGACACCCACGAAGACGCATCCCACGCCGTACCCGCCGAAGGGCATGTGAAGTGACTCTCGCCGCCGCAACCGACCTCGCCGCCGCGACCAACGAGCATCTGGCGAGCGTCAGCAACACGCTGATCTACTCCTCGATGGCCGTGTACACGCTGGCCTTCTTCGCCTACATCGCCGAGTGGCTCTTCGGCAGCCGCAGCAAGGTGGGCCGCACGGCCGCCGCGCTCACGGACGGCACCAGGACCGCCAAGAGCGGCGGCCCGGCCGTCACCGTGAAGCAGGCGGGCGGCACCACCGTGCTGGAGCGCCCGCAGGTCGTCGTACGCTCCGCCGCCGGCGCCCGTGACGTGCCGGACGGACCCGGCGCCCACGGCGGCGACGTCCAGGGCGACATGTACGGCCGGATCGCTGTCTCCCTCACCGTGCTCGCCTTCCTGGTGGAGCTGGCCGGTGTGGTCGCCCGCGCGGCCTCCGTGCAGCGCGCCCCCTGGGGCAACATGTACGAGTTCAACCTGACCTTCTCCACCGTCGCGGTCGGCGTGTACCTGGGCCTGCTCGCAGGTAAGAAGAACGTGCGCTGGCTCGGCCTGTTCCTGATCACCACGGTCCTGCTGGACCTCGGCCTCGCCGTCACCGTGCTCTACACCGCCAGCGACCAGCTCGTCCCGGCGCTGCACTCGTACTGGCTGTACATCCACGTCTCCACCGCCATCTTCTGCGGCGCGGTGTTCTACGTCGGCGCGGTCGCCACGATCCTGTACCTCTTCAAGGACTCCTACGAGAGCAAGCTGGAGAGCGGCGGCACGCCGGGCACCTTCGCCCGCTCGGTGCTGGAGCGACTGCCCGCCTCCGCCTCGCTGGACAAGTTCGCCTACCGGGTCAACGCAGCCGTCTTCCCGCTGTGGACGTTCACGATCATCGCGGGCGCGATCTGGGCGGGCGACGCCTGGGGCCGGTACTGGAACTGGGACCCCAAGGAGACCTGGTCCTTCATCACCTGGGTCGCCTACGCCTGCTACCTGCACGCTCGCGCCACGGCCGGCTGGAAGGGCCGCAAGGCCGCCTACCTGGCGCTGATCGCCTTCGGCTGCTGGCTGTTCAACTACTACGGCGTCAACATCTTCGTCAGCGGCAAGCACTCGTACGCGGGCGTCTGAGCGCCCGTTCGGCGACACTGGAGCCATGAGCGGTTCCATCGAACCCATCGGGCCCAGCATGAGCCAGACCCACGGGAACACGCACATACGGCACTTCCTGGTGCGGCTGCCGAGGTCCATGGAGGAGGTCTGGCCCGCGGTGGCCGCCGCCGAGGGCCTGTCCGCCTGGTGCACCCCGGTCGACGTGCTCGAACCCCGCCTCGACGGCACGGTCGCGCTGCGCGACCTGGGCGCCGGGCGGGTCACCGCCTGGGACGTGGACCGGGTCGCGGAGTACACCGTCGAGGGCGGCGACAGGCTGCGGTTCCACCTCGAACGCGACGGCGAGGACGGCAGCACCCTGCGCTTCACCCACGAGTACCAGGGCGAGGGCGCTTCGGAGGCCGAGTGGCGCGTCCGATTCGAACGGCTGATCGGTTACTGGGGCTCAGCCGAGCGGGGCCGTGAGCAGGTCCCGTAGCCGCTCCACGTACAGGCCCATGTTCTTCGCCGCCACGTCCGTGTCCGGGTGGCGGCTGGCCAGCCACAGACCGTCGTGCAGCCGGTTGACCCACACGCACACCTGATCGCCGTACGACACCCGCAGCAGGGCGTGCGCGTTCTGTTCCGCCCAGCGGGACGCGCCGGGGATACCGCGGGTGTCGACGAACGAGACGATCGAGTACAGGTCCGGCGACGTCGGCCGGAAGTCCGCGCCCAGCAGGCTCAGCACCCGGGCCAGCGGCATCCGGGCCAGCGTCCGGTTCGCCTGGAGCTCCGCGCGCACCGCCCGCAGCGTCGAGGCCAGGTCGGGCGAGTGGCCGAGCGGCACCTCGATGGGGGCGCCACCGACGAACCACCCCACCGAGTCGTTCCACTGGGACTTCACCCGGGTGTGGAACGGCACCACCGTCCGGTACACCGACTGCTCGCCCAGCTCCTGCACGATCAGCGCGGTCGCCGCCAGGAGCCCGACCAGACTGCCCCCGTACGGCCGGCAGTACGCCTCGAACGCGGCCGCCGCCTCAGCGTCCACCAGCGGCTCGCAGATCATCCGCTGTCGCGGCAGCGGGCCCCCGGGCTCCACCCCCAGCTCGACCGGGAACGAGGGCAGCGTGCCGTCGCAGCGCCGGATGAACTCCCGCCAGCGGGCCACCGTCTCGTGCCCGCCGTCCAGCCGGTCGGCGTCCGCCCGCTCGATCTCGCAGAAGTCCACGTAACTGGCCGCCGGGGTACGCACCACCGGCCCGCGCCCCTGACGGCCGGCCGTGTACAGCTCCTCGATCTCGGCCGGGATGCCGTGCAGCGAGTAGGCGTCCACATTGCTGTGGTCGAAGGCGAGGAAGACGGTGGCCGAGTCCTCCCGGACCACGGCCGCGTAGATCAGGTTCGGCCAGCGCAGCGCGTCCGCGACCGTGTCGAACCGGGACTGGAGATACGCGGTCAGCGCGGCCGCGTCCGTGAAGTCGCCGGCCGTCTCCCGGTGCAGGGTCACGTCGTCGGCGTCCAGGGTGAAGCGGCGCAGCTCCTCGCCGTCCTCGCCCGCCCAGCGGAAGCCGCTGCGCAGCGTCTCGTGCCGGACCGTCCAGGCCCGCAGGGACTCCTGCAGCACATCGAGGTCGACCGGTCCCGCCAGGTCGAAGGAGGTGCCGAGCCAGGTCGGCACGAACAGGCCGTCCTCGCGGACGTGCCGGGCCGTCCGGATGTGCGACTCCTGGATGTAGGCGGGCGGCCGGGAGTCCTCCGGCAGCCCGTGCGCCGTGGCGACGGTCGCCGGACTCAGCGTCCACTCCACGAGCCGCCCCGGGCGGACCTCGCAGCGCTGGATGTCAGTGATTCGCACGCGTCTCCGATCGCAGAAGGGGACCCCGGTGTGGTGGGGCCCCCGTCAAGGGAATGCCGTCGCACGCGGTGGAGACATGCCCGCGCGGGGCTTTTCAGCGGAACGGATGGCGGGCCGAACGCGTGACCGTGCGCCCGCGCGGAGCGCCCGGGCCCCTCAGACCCCGATGTCCCCGATGACTCCGATGTCCTCGTTCCACAGCTCGGGGTTCTTCGCGACGAAGTCCCGCATCAGCGCGGCGCACTCGGGATCGTCCAGCAGCACGACCTCCACCCCGTGCGCGGCCAGCCACTCGTGCCCGCCGCTGAAGGTCCCCGCCTCCCCGACCACGACCCGCGAGATCCCGAACTGCCGCACCAGCCCCGAGCAGTACCAGCACGGCGAGAGCGTGGTCACCATGGTCGTCCCCCGGTACGACCGCCGCCGCCCCGCGTCCCGGAAGGCCGCCGTCTCGGCATGCGTGGCCGGGTCCCCGTCCTGCACCCGCCGATTACGCCCGCGCCCGAGCACCTCGCCGTCGGGCCCGCAGAGAGCGGCCCCGATCGGGACGCCCCCCTCCGCCTGGCCGGCCCGCGCCTCCGCGACAGCGGTACGCAGCCAGCCCCGCGCCTGCTCCAGATCCATGGGGGCACTGTCCCCGGGCGGGGAGGGCGGGCAAACGCGTCACTCGGTGTCCGGCTCGTCCTTCTTCAGGGAGCGGAGGAAGTCCGGGTTGTCGTCCGGGGCCACCCAGGTCGGGGCGGACGGCGACGGATGGCGGCTCTTGCCGGTGATCAGCCAGGCCAGGGGGCCGATCAGGACCTCGCCGAAGAGCAGGACGATGAACACCCAGGCCACCTTCGGCAGATGACGGACCTCGTCCTCGGGGGTGTTCAGACAGTCCACGAACGCGTAGATCCACAGGGCCAGGACCAGCAGGAACGGCAGATACCTGAGCATGGTCGCGCGATCTCCCCACGGTGTGGACGGCCCCGGTGACCGAGCCAGCGTATCCGGTGGCCGATACTGGGACACATGGCTTACGACGATCTTCGCTCCCTCCTGCGGGCGCTGGAGCGCGAGGGAGACCTCAAGCGCATCAAGGCCGAGGTCGACCCATACCTGGAGGTCGGTGAGATCGTCGACCGGGTACAGAAGGCCGGCGGACCGGCGCTGCTCTTCGAGAACGTCAAGGGCTCCGCGATGCCCCTGGCGATGAACGTCTTCGGCACCGACCGCCGCCTGCTCAAGGCGCTCGGGCTGAAGTCGTACGCGGAGATCTCCGACAAGATCGGCGGACTGCTGCGGCCCGAGCTGCCGCACGGCTTCGTCGGCGTCCGCGAGGCGTTCGGCAAGCTCGGCGCGATGGCGCACGTACCGCCGAAGAAGGTCAAGGGCGACAACGCACCCGTCCAGGAGGTCGTCCTCACCGGTGACGACGTGGACCTGGACGCGCTCCCGGCCCTGTTCACCTGGCCGAAGGACGGCGGCTCCTTCTTCAACCTCGGGCTCACCCACACCAAGGACCCCGAGTCCGGCGTCCGCAACCTCGGCCTCTACCGGCTCCAGCGGCACGACAAGCGCACCATCGGCATGCACTGGCAGATCCACAAGGACAGCCGCAACCACTACCAGGTCGCCGCCCGCCGCGGTGAGCGCCTGCCGGTCGCCATCGCCTTCGGCTGCCCGCCCGCCGTGTCGTACGCCTCCACGGCCCCGCTGCCCGGCGACATCGACGAGTACCTGTTCGCCGGGTTCATCGCCGGCAAGCGGATCGAGATGGTCGACTGCAAGACCGTGCCGCTCCAGGTCCCGGCCAACGCCGAGGTCGTCATCGAGGGCTGGCTGGAGCCCGGTGAGATGCTCCCCGAGGGCCCCTTCGGCGACCACACCGGCTTCTACACCCCGCAGGAACCGTTCCCCGCGCTGAAGATCGACTGCGTGACGATGCGGAAGCGGCCGCTGCTCCAGTCGATCGTCGTCGGCCGCCCGCCGACCGAGGACGGGCCGCTCGGCCGCGCCACGGAACGGTTCTTCCTGCCGCTGCTGAAGATCATCGTCCCGGACATCGTGGACTACCACCTCCCCGAGGCGGGCGGCTTCCACAACTGCGCGATCGTCTCGATCGACAAGAAGTACCCGAAGCACGCGCAGAAGGTGATGTCCGCGATCTGGGGGGCACACATGATGTCCCTGACCAAGCTGATCGTGGTCGTCGACTCCGACTGCGATGTGCACGATCTGCACGAGGTCGCCTGGCGGGCGCTGGGCAACACCGACTACGCCCGTGACCTGGTGGTCGCCGAGGGCCCCGTCGACCATCTCGACCACGCCTCCTACCAGCAGTTCTGGGGCGGCAAGGCGGGCATCGACGCGACGAAGAAGCTGCCCGAGGAGGGCTACACCAGGGACGGGGGCTGGCCGGACATGGTCCTGTCGGACCCGGATACGGCCGAACGGGTGACGCGGCGCTGGAAGGAGTACGGACTGTGAGCGGTGACGTCATTCTTGGAGGGGGCAGTGCGAAGCATGGTCCCCGCAGACGCGGGGGTGTTCCGGCTTTCCTGCGCCTGGTGATGATCGAGCACTCGGTCTTCGCGCTGCCCTTCGCGTACATCGCCTCGCTCACCGCCATGTACCAGTGGGACAGGAACATCCACTGGGCGCGGCTGCTGCTGGTCACCATCTGTATGGTCGGCCTGCGTACCTTCGCCATGGCGGTCAACCGGATCATCGACCGCGAGATCGACGCCCGGAACCCGCGCACCGCCCACCGCGAGCTGGTCACCGGCGCGATGTCGGTACGGCACGCGTGGACCGGCGCGCTGATCGCGCTCGTGGTCTTCCTCGGCTCGGCCGCCCTGCTGAACCCGCTCTGCCTGGCGCTGGCGCCGGTCGCGGTGATCCCCATGGTGGTCTATCCGTACGGCAAGCGGTTCACCAACTTCCCGCAGGCCATCCTCGCCCTGGCCCAGGCGATGGGCCCGGTCGGCGGCTGGCTCGCCATCTCCGGCACCTGGTCCTGGGACGCGGTGATCCTCGGCCTCGCGGTCGGCATCTGGATCGGCGGCTTCGACCTGATCTACGCCTGCCAGGACGTGGAGACCGACCGCGAGACCGGTGTCCTGTCGGTCCCGGCCCGCTTCGGCATTCCGGCCGCGATCTGGGGCGCGCGGGTCTGCCACGCCATCACAATGGCCCTGTTCGTCTGGTACGCCCTCCTCACCCACGCGGGCCCGTTCTTCTGGCTGGGCCTGGCGATCGTGGGTTCGGCCTTCATCTACGAACACCGCATCGTGCGACCTCACGACCTGTCCCGCCTGAACCGGGCGTTCTTCAGTGTCAACGGCTTCATCGGGATCGCCTTGTTCGTGTGTGCGCTGCTTGATCTGCTCGTCCGGGGGCTGACGGTCTGACCAAGGCGCACCCGCCCTGAACACGGGGCGTCACGCCGGTACTCTCAAGGTGTGAACGCAGGAGAAACGCAGCGCGTGCCTTGGATCGTGGGGGTTTCGGGAGCTTCCGGGACGCCGTACGCGGCGGCGGTGCTGCGGGCGCTGCTGGACGCCGGGGAGGACGTCGACCTGGTGGTCAGCCGGGCCTCGCGGCTGACGCTGCTGGACGAGACGGGGATCTCGTTCCGGGACGCCCACTGGCGCGAGGACCTGCGGGACTGGCTGGCGCGCGGCGCCGACGGCAAACCGGACACCTATGAGCCGGACCTCGGCCGGGTGCGGTACTGGAACGCGGGCGACCTCGCGGCGGGACCGTCCTCGGGGTCGTACCCGGTCAAGGGCATGCTGATCGTGCCGGCCTCCACGGCGTGCGTCGCGGGGGTGGCCCTCGGGCTGTCCAAGGACCTGCTCCAGCGGGCGGCGAGCGTGACGCTGAAGGAGCGCAGGCCGCTGGTGGTGGCGGTGCGCGAGACCCCGCTGAACGGGCAGACCCTGAGGCAGCTCGTCGCGCTGGACGAGGCCGGGGCGAGCGTGGTCCCCGCCTCACCGGCCTTCTACGCGGGCGCCACCCACATCCAGGACCTGGTGGACTTCGTCGCCGGACGGGTGCTGGACGCGGCGGGCGTGACGCACGGCCTGTACCGGCGCTGGAAGGGCGAGCTGGGCGGCGGCGCGCAGGACAAGTAGGCGCGCAGGACAAGTAGCGGTACCTCTCATCTCACGTAGGCAAATTTCACACCGGAAGGCTTCGATCGCATGGACGCGGTGGACAGGCAGCTCATCCAGGCCCTGAGGGAGAACGGCCGGGCCTCGTACGCGGAGCTGGGGCGCCTCGTCGGCCTGTCGGGACCCAGCGTCACCGACCGCATCAACCGGCTGGAGGCGGCCGGTGTCATCACCGGCTACCGCGCCACGGTGGACGCGGCCTCGCTGGGCCTCGGGGTCACCGCGCTGATCGGCATCTCGCTGTCCGACGCCGCCGACCACGAGGACGTGGCCCGCCGGCTGAAGGACCTCACCGAGATCGAGGACTGCTGGTTCATCGCCGGCGACGACTCCTTCATGCTGAAGGTCCGCTCCTCCGACGTGGACGGTCTGGAGAAGACGATCCGCCGGCTGAGCGGCACCAAGGGCGTCTCCCGCACCCGCACCACCATCGTGCTCTCCACGAAGTGGGAGAACAGGGTCGGGGAGCTGCCCGAAGAGGTGTGACAGCGGGTCAGGGGGTTCGGGGGAGTACGGTTGGTCAGGTTGTCGTGGAAAGGTGTTGGTATGGACGTCGGACTCAAGCGCGAGCTGGAGGACAAGGTCCGCTCCGGTGAGCGGCTGACCCGTGAGGACGGCATCGCGCTCTACGAGTCGGACGACCTGGCGTGGCTCGGCGGCCTCGCCCACGAGGTGCGTACGCGCAAGAACGGCGACGTTGTGCACTTCAACGTCAACCGGCACCTCAACATGACCAACGTGTGCACGGCGTCCTGCGCCTACTGCTCGTTCCAGCGCAAGCCGGGCGAGAAGGACGCGTACACGATGCGCATCGAGGAGGCCGTGAAGCTGGCCAAGGCGATGGAGTCGGAGAATCTGACCGAGCTGCACATCGTCAACGGCCTGCACCCGAACCTGCCGTGGCGCTACTACCCGCGCTCGCTGAAGGAACTGAAGGCCGCGCTGCCGAACGTCTCGCTGAAGGCGTTCACGGCCACCGAGATCCACCACTTCGAGACGATCTCGGGGCTGAGCGCGAGCGAGATCCTCGACGAACTCATCGACGCGGGCCTGGAGTCGCTGACCGGCGGCGGTGCCGAGATCTTCGACTGGGAGGTCCGGCAGCACATCGTGGACCACCGCACCCACTGGGAGGACTGGTCCCGTATCCACCGCCTGGCGCACGAGAAGGGTCTGAAGACCCCGTGCACCATGCTGTACGGGCACATCGAGGAGCCCCGTCACCGTGTGGACCACGTGCTGCGGCTGCGTGAACTCCAGGACGAGACCGGCGGGTTCCAGGTCTTCATCCCGCTGCGCTACCAGCACGACTTCGTGGACATGAAGGACGGCAAGGTCCGCAACCGCCTCCAGGCGCGCACCCAGATGGCGACCGGCGCCGAGGCGCTGAAGACGTTCGCCGTCTCCCGGCTGCTGTTCGACAACGTCCCGCACGTGAAGGTGTTCTGGGTGATGCACGGCGTGCAGACCGCCCAGCTCGCCCTCCAGCACGGCGCGGACGACATGGACGGCTCGGTCGTCGAGTACAAGATCACGCACGACGCGGACAACTACGGCACGCCGAACAAGCTGACCCGCGAGGACCTGCTCGACCTGATCCGCGACGCGGGCTTCCGCCCGATGGAGCGCAACACGCGCTACGAGATCATCCGCGAGTACGAGGGCCCGGACCCGCTGCGCCGCGAGTCCCCGCAGGCGATGCGGGTCTGATCGACCGGATTCACCGTTGAGCCGGGGCCAAGGTAAGGATTACCTTGGCCCCGTGGCTCTTACCTTTACCCTGGACCCCGCCGTCACCCCCGACCTGCGGGACGGACTGCTCGACCTGTGGGCGGACGTCACCAACGCGGGCGGCGCCGTCGGCTTCGTGCCGCCCGTCACGCGCGAGGACGTACGGCCCGAGCTGGTCGGCTCGCTGGCCCGGTTCGCGCGGGGCAGCGGCAGACTGCTGGTCGGGCACGACGAGGAGGGCCGGGTCGCGGCGACCGCGTTCCTCACCTTCAACAGCCACCGGCTGATGACCCACTGGCTGTGGCTCTACACGGTGATGGTCCACCCCAAGCACCAGGGCCGGGGGTACGGCCGCGAGCTGCTCGCGGCCGCCGCCGACGCCGCGCGCGGCTTCGACGGCATCGAGTCGATCCGGCTCGGCTGCCGGGGCGGTCTCGGCCTGGAGCGCTTCTACGCCTCCTGCGGCTACCGCGAGGTGGGCCGGGTACCGGGCGCCATCCGGGTCGGACCGGGCGAGTTCCGGGACGACATCACGATGCTGCTGGACCTCGGCTGAGCCCGCTCACCCCCCGTCAAGATCGGGTGGGACGCGTGCTTCACTGGACGGTGCACGTCATGGGATTCGGGACCGTAACTCCCCGTACGCCCCCTCCGACACGGAAGAGTGGATTGAGATGCTCCGCTACACGCTGATGCGCCTCGGCGTCTTCGCCGGCTGCCTCGTGGTCGCCTGGGGAGCCGTCTACTCCGGGATCTTCCCGCGCGGTTTCGGCGCCTCCAACTTCTTCTGGGTGGTACTGCTCGCCATGGTGCTCTCGGCGCCGATCAGCTGGGTGGTGCTGCGCAAGGAGCGTGAGCGGGCCTCCGTCCAGGTCGTCGGCCGGGTGGACCGTATGAAGGCCAACCTGGAAGCCAGCCGCAGCCAGGAGGACGCGGCCGAGGCGCCGAGCCAGGCTTCCTGACCTCTTCACGGAGCGGCGCCGGACGGCGGCAGAAGCAGAACATCCCTCACGAAACCTCCGACACTGCACACGCCCGGCTCCGGACCACCGCCCGATGCGCACAGGGTCGCCACAGGCGCCTCGTACGATCGCCAGCCTGAACGGCGGCGCACCGGGTCCACGGAAGGCCGCCGTGAACGCCCCGGTGCGCGGGGCGCGTATGTCATGCAGCAAGCAGTACACCGCTGCACGTCCCAGGAGCCGCCCGTGACCGCCCTGTACCCCAACGCCCCCGTCTCGCCCGCCCCGCACGTCTCGGCCCTCGACTACGACGGCCGCCCGGTGCTGGTGGAGCCCGAGATCCGGCGCCTGGACGGGGCCGTGTGCGAGGTGGCGGTACCGCCGCTGGCGCCCCCGGTGACGCACGGCTCCCTGGCCGACCTGCCGTTCGACAACGCCGAGGCCGCGCCCGGCGCGGTCGTGCTCAGCCGGAAGAACGCCGACGGCGAGTGGGAGGACGTGACGGCGGAGCGGTTCGCGGCCGAGGTGCTGGCGGTGGCGCGCGGGCTGGTCTCGGAGGGGCTGATGCCCGGCGAGCGGATCGCCGTCATGGCCCGCACCCGCTACGAGTGGACCCTGCTGGACTTCGCCGCGTGGGCGGCCGGTCTGGTCACCGTGCCCGTCTATCCGACCTCCTCCGTCTACCAGACCCGCTGGATACTCCAGGACTCCGGCGCCGTCGCCCTCATCACCGAGACCACCGCCCAGGGCGCGGCCATCGCCCCGGAGCTGGCCCAGCTGCCCGAGCTGCGGCACGTGTGGGTCATCGACGAGGGACATGTGGAGCTGCTCGCCGAGGCGGGCGCGGGGACGCCGGACGGTGAAGTCGCCGTACGCCGGGGCATGCTGGGCCCCGACACCCTCGCCACGCTGATCTACACCTCGGGCACCACCGGCCGGCCCAAGGGCTGCGCACTCTCGCACGGCAACTTCTTCGCCGAGGTCGACAACGCCATCGAGCTCCTGCACCCGGTCTTCAAGGCGACGACCGGCGACGAGGCGTCGGTGCTGCTGTTCCTGCCGATGTCCCACGTCTTCGGCCGCATGGTCGCCATCGCCTGCGTACGGGCCCGCGTACGACTCGGCCACGCGCCCAGCCTCAAGCCCGAGCAACTCCTCCCGGACCTGGCCGCGTTCCGTCCGACCTGTCTGCTGACCATCCCGTACATGCTGGAGAAGGTGTACAACACCGCCCGCGCGAAGGCCGAGGCGAGCGGCAAGACCGCCGCCTTCGACCGGGCCGCCGCCACCGCCGTGCGCTACGGCGAGGCGCTGGAGGCCCGCCAGACCGGCACCGGCAACGGCCCGGGCGCCGCACTGAAGGCGAGCCGTTCCTTCTTCGACCCGCTCGCCTACCGCAAGCTGCGCGCCGCCATGGGCGGCAAGGTCCGCTACGCCATCTGCGGCGGCTCCCCCCTCGGCCGCCGCCTGGCCGCCTTCTACGCCGGCGCGGGCATCGAGATCTTCGAGGGGTACGGCCTCACCGAGTCCACCGGCGCGACCACCGTCACCCCGCCGCTGAGGCCCCGCCTGGGCACCGTCGGCTGGCCGCTGCCCGGCACCCGGGTCCGGATCGCGGCCGACGGCGAGATCCTGATCTCCGGCGACCATGTGCTGCGCGGCTACTGGGACCAGCAGGCGGGCGGTGTCGTCCCCGCGACCCGCGACGGCTGGCTGCCCACCGGCGACCTGGGCGAGCTGGACGACGACGGCTACCTCACCATCACCGGCCGCAAGAAGGAGCTGCTGATCACGGCGGGCGGCAAGTCGGTGGCCCCGGCCCCGCTGGAGAACTGGCTGCGCCAGCACCCCCTGATCTCCCACTGCCTCCTCGTCGGCGACGGCCGCCCCTACATCGGCGCGCTCATCACCCTGGACGCGGACGGACTCAACCACTGGCGCCAGATGAACGGCAAGCACCCGGTGCCGCCGGAACTGCTCGTCGGCGACCCGGACTTGAACGCCGTGCTGTGGGACGCCGTCGAGCAGGCCAACCAGCTCGTCTCCCGCCCCGAGTCCATCCGCCGCTTCACCGTCCTGCCCGGCGACTTCACCGAGCACACCGGCCACCTCACCCCGTCCATGAAGCTCCGCCGCGCCCGCATCCTGCGGGACTTCGCGGACGAGGTGGAGGGCCTGTACGAGGGCTCGGGCCAGAACACGGGCCCCTGAGTTCAGCGCGCCCGGGCGAACAGGCACGCCTGCGGGACGGGCTCCGTGGGGCCGGGCTCCCGTACCGTGCGGGAGCCGAGGGCGAACCCCGCCTCCGTCAGCAGCGCGGCCATCCGCTCCGGATCGCGGCGCAGGAAGTCGAGGCTGACCGGATGCCCCCACGGCTGGTCATGGCGCCGGGGTTCCTCCCCGGCCTGGAAGGCGAGCAGCAGATGGCCGCCCGGCGCCAGTACCCGGCGGAACTCGGCGAACAGCGCGGGCAGTTGCTCCACCGGAGTGTGGATGCTGGAGTACCAGGACACGACGCCGGCCAGCTTCCCGTCGGGGAGGTCCAGCTCCAGCATGGAGCCCTGTGCGAAGCGCAGGCCGGGGTTCTCACGGCGGGCGATCGCCAGCATGGCGGGGGAGAGGTCGAGGCCGAACACATCGAGGCCGTGGGCTGCGAGGAACCCGGTGATCCGGCCGGGCCCGCACCCCAGGTCGGCGACGGCCGCGCCCGCCCCCACCAGCTCCGCGAACACCCGGAGCAGGGCCCGGTCGAGGGGCTGGGAGATGTGGGCGTCCCGGAAATGATCCGAGTAGTCCTCGGCGATGGCGTCGTAGAACGTCCGGGTGGCGGCGAGGAAGTCGGGGGAGACGGGGGAGTCGGTCATGGGGAGGGACCCTAGAGGGTTCCGGGGACTTCCCGCGGCCGTTCGGGTGGGAACCCCGGGACCGGAATGCGTCCGCCCCCGGTGCTCAATGGGTGGCGTGCGGGACGCGGAATTCGCCCGGAATTCATCGGAAGGTCACGGCACAAAGGCAGGAGCCCCGTCGCCGGAAGGCGTGGGGCTCCTTGGGTACTGCGCTCAGATTCTGCGATCAGGCAGCGATCAGACGGGGGTGACGTTCTCCGCCTGCGGACCCTTCGGGCCCTGCGTCACGTCGAAGTTCACCTGCTGGTTCTCCTCGAGGGAGCGGAAGCCGGTGGCGTTGATCGCGGAGTAGTGAACGAAGACGTCGGGGCCGCCGCCCTCCTGGGCGATGAAGCCAAAGCCCTTTTCGGCGTTGAACCACTTAACGGTTCCGGTAGCCATAAGCCCTCCTTGGGCCCAAAAGGGTTGCCCTGCTCCAGAACCTGCAAGTGCGAACGGTGCTGCACGACTGCATTCATCTGAAAACGACGAGAGCCCGCGGTCACATGCTCCGCAGGCTCTGTACTGCAAGGGAAACCAAACTGCAACTTGCGGCGAGCCTAGCACGCAGGCCGCCGAAAGCAATAGAGGTCAAGATCACGTCACCCGAATGTTTGAACCCCCTGCCGGGCGCGCTGACGACGGCCCGGTCCGGGCCATGTATGGCAAGGGGTCTAGTCTCGCTATGTGGACAATTCTCGCACCCGGCCGCGCGTCGGCCACATCCAGTTCCTCAACTGCCTGCCCCTCTACTGGGGGCTAGCGAGAACCGGCACGCTCCTCGACTTCGAGCTGACCAAGGACACCCCGGAGAAGCTCAGCGAGCAGCTGGTGCGCGGTGATCTCGACATCGGCCCGATCACGCTCGTGGAATTCCTGCGCAACGCCGGTGACCTGGTCGCCTTCCCGGACATCGCCGTGGGCTGCGACGGCCCCGTGATGTCCTGCGTGATCGTCTCGCAGGTGCCCCTGGACGAGCTCGACGGCGCGCGTGTCGCCCTCGGCTCGACCTCGCGGACCTCGGTCCGCCTGGCCCAGCTGCTGCTGGCCGAGCGGTACGGCGTGCGGCCGGAGTACTACACCTGCCCGCCCGACCTGAGCCTGATGATGCAGGAGGCGGACGCCGCCGTCCTCATCGGCGACGCGGCCCTGCGCGCCAACCTGCTCGACGCGCCGCGTTACGGCCTTCAGGTGCACGACCTGGGCGCGCTGTGGAAGGAGTGGACGGGCCTGCCGTTCGTCTTCGCGGTGTGGGCCGCGCGGCGCGATTACGCCGAACGCGAGCCGGAGATCACCCGCAAGGTGCACGAGGCGTTCCTCGCCTCCCGCAACGTCTCCTTGGAGGAGGTCGGCAAGGTCGCCGAGCAGGCCGCCCGCTGGGAGGCGTTCGACGAGGCGACCCTGGAGCAGTACTTCACCACCCTCGACTTCAGCTTCGGCCCCCCGCAGCTGAAGGCGGTCGAGGAGTTCGCCCGCCGCGTCGGCCCCACGACGGGCTTCCCGGCGGACGTGAAGGTGGAACTGCTCGGGGCGTAATCACTACGCTGCGAGGGCGCGGCTTTACGGGGGAGCCCGCGGGGGAGGGGTCGCCATGCAGCCGCTCGGAGCGGACGAACCGGCCGCCGTCGGACCGTACCGGCTGCTGGGCCGGCTCGGCTCCGGCGGCATGGGCCGGGTCTACCTGGGCCGCAGCGCGGGCGGCCGCACCGTCGCGGTGAAGATCGTCCACCCGCAGTACGCGCTGGACGAGGAGTTCCGGGCCAGGTTCCGCCGCGAGGTGGCGGCCGCGCGCCGGGTCGGCGGCGCCTGGACCGCCCCCGTACTCGACGCCGACCCGGACGCCCCGGTCCCCTGGGCCGCCACGGCCTACGCGGCGGGCCCCTCCCTCGCCCAGGCCGTCACCGCCCTCGGCCCGCTGCCCCGGCACACCGTGCGGGCCCTCGGCGCGGGTCTCGCCGAAGCGCTGGCCACCGTCCATGAACTGGACCTCGTCCACCGGGACGTGAAGCCCTCCAACGTGCTGCTCACCCTGGACGGCCCGCTGCTGATCGACTTCGGCATCGCCCGCGCCACCGCCGGCACCGCCTCCCTCACCGCGACCGGCGCCTCCGTGGGCTCACCCGGCTACATGGCCCCCGAACAGATCCTCGGCGGCCGCGTCACCGGCGCGGCGGACGTGTTCTCCCTGGGCGCCGTCCTCGCCTACGCGGCGACCGGCAGCCCGCCCTTCCCCGGCGACTCCTCGGCGGCCCTGCTCTACAAGGTCGTCCACGAGGAGCCGGAACTCGGTTCGCTGGACGGCGAGTTGCGCGAGATCGCGGCCGCCTGCCTGACGAAGAACCCCGACCTGCGCCCCACCCCCACCGACGTAGCCCGCCGGCTCGCCCCGCAGGGCGCCGCCTCTCTCATGACCGGCGGCTGGCTCCCCGGCGCCCTGGTCGAGCAGGTCAGCAGGAGCGCGGTCCAGATCCTCAACCTGGAGGCGTCCGCCGACGCCCCGTCGGGCCCGGTGGACTTCAGCAGCCCGGCGGTGACGGGGGCGTTCGGCCCGGCGCCGGTGATGACCCCGGCCGGGGGCACGGCCCCCGGCAAGGTGAGCGTGAGCTTGGCGGCAACGTCGGCACCAGGGGCGACGGGACGCGGACGCCGGGTGAGCTGCACGGTGGCCCTGGCCGTGGCGGGCGCGCTGGCCGCGGTGTCCCTGGGCGTCACGACCCTGCTGGGCCCCGGTCACGGCGGCGGCAACGACACGGCGGGCGGCGCCCCGACCCACTCGGCACCGGCTGACCGCGCCGGCGCGATCCCGGCCCGCTACCTGGGCACCTGGGAGGGCAAGGCCACCGGCCTGGACGGCGCCCTGCCCATGGGCACCTTCCGAGTGACCATCCACCAGGCGTCCGTGGGCAAGGAGTTGGGCCGCCTGCGCCAGACGGATCAGCTCGGCGCGGTCTGTGTGGACGTCCTCACCCTGAAGCGAGCGACCTCCGACCGCCTGCTGGCCACCTCGACCGGTGCCAAGGGCAACCACAAGGGCTGCAACCCCACTGCGCACGAGGTGGAGTTGAGGCCCACCGGCGACGACCTCACCTACACCTCCACCAGCGCGGCCGAGGGCAACCCCGAGGCCCGCCTGTCCAAGGTGACGGACGATGACTGACCTGCTCCCGGTGGCGCTGGCCGCGCTGTGGGGCGCGATCACGGGCGCCCTGCTCCCCAGAGCCGCGTACCGCTTCACGACCCCGCAGGGCATGCCCTGGCGCACGGCGTGCGAGGCGGACCACCCGCTGAGCGGCTGGCTGGGCGTGACTCCGTGCCCCGGATGCCCGCGCACGAGAGCATCCACCCTCCCCGCGGTCACGGCCTCGGTCTGCGCGCTCCTGGCCCTGGCGACGGGCCCCCGCCCCGAACTGGCCGCCTGGCTGGCCCTGGCCCCGGCAGCGATCCTCCTGACCGTGGTGGACCTACGGGTACACCGCCTCCCGGACCCCCTGACCCTCCCCCTCACCCCGGCCGTCCTGCTCCTCCTGGCCCTGGCGACAGCCCTCCCCGACCACACCGGAAGCTGGCGCACAGCCCTCTACGGAGCCCTGACCCTGGGCATCGGCTACCTGGCCCTGCACCTGCTGAACCCTTCCGGCATGGGCTTCGGGGACGTGAAACTGTCCCCGGCGCTAGGCGCTGCGCTGGGCTGGTACGGCTGGCCGACATTGATGCTGGGCACGTTCGCCACCTTCACCACGGGCGCCCTGTACGGCGTCGTCCTCCTCCTCACCCGCAGGGCCACCCGCAAGTCGGCCATCCCCTTCGGCCCCTTCCTCCTGACCGGCACCTTGCTGGGGGTGCTGATGGGCGCGTACACCTCCTGAAGTCGGGTGATCCCCGGCCCTGGCGTAGGCTGGCTTGGTCCGTCCACAACCCTTGACGAAAGGGACGCCCGGTGACCGAGAAGGCCGAACTCGCTTCTTTGGATGTCGCAGCCGTGCTGGACCGAGCCGCAGCGGGCGGACGCATCACGCCCGAGGAAGCGCTCGTCCTCTACCGCGACGCCCCCCTGCACGCGCTCGGCGCGGCCGCCGACGCCGTGCGCCGCCGCAAGTACGCGGGCACCGAGCACATCGCGACGTACATCATCGAGCGCAACATCAACTACACGAACGTGTGCGTCACGGCGTGCAAGTTCTGCGCCTTCTACGCGGCCCCGAAGGACACCAAGAAGGGCTGGACCCGCGACCTGGACGACATCCTGCGCCGCTGCGCGGAGACGGTCGAACTGGGCGGCACCCAGATCATGTTCCAGGGTGGCCACCACCCGGACTACGGCGTCGAGTACTACGAGTCGCACTTCAAGGCGATCAAGGACGCGTTCCCCCAGCTGGTCATCCACTCCCTCGGCGCGTCCGAGGTCGAGCACATGGCCCGCATCTCCAAGGTCTCGGTCGAGGAGGCCATCACCCGCATCCACCAGGCGGGCCTGGACTCCTTCGCGGGTGCCGGAGCCGAGCTGCTCCCGGCCCGCCCGCGCAAGGCCATCGCCCCGCTGAAGGAGAGCGGCGAGCGCTGGCTGGAGATCATGGAGACGGCGCACAAGCTGGGCGTGGAGTCGACGTCCACGATGCTGATGGGCACGGGCGAGACCAACGCCGAGCGCATCGAGCACCTGCGCATGATCCGGGACGTGCAGGACCGTACGGGCGGCTTCCGCGCCTTCATCCCGTACACCTACCAGCCCGAGAACAACCACCTGAAGGGCCGCACGCAGGCGACGCTCTTCGAGTACCTGCGCATGATCGCCATCGCCCGCCTGTTCCTGGACAACGTCCAGCACATCCAGGGCTCGTGGCTGACCACGGGCAAGGAGGTCGGCCAGCTGTCGCTGCACTACGGCGCGGACGACCTGGGCTCGATCATGCTGGAGGAGAACGTGGTCTCCTCGGCCGGTGCCAAGCACCGCTCCAACCGCCTGGAGATCATCGACCTGATCCGCAAGGCAGGCCGTACCCCCGCGCAGCGAGCCACGACGTACGAGCACCTCGTGGTCCACGACGACCCGGCGAACGACCCGGTCGACGACAGGGTGGTCTCCCACATCTCCTCGACGGCGATCGAGGGCGGCACGGCCCACCCCGAACTGAAGCTGATCGCCTCCAACTAGGCGCATCGTGCTGACACTTCACGTCGCCGAGTACTCGCCCGAGGCGGCGGTCCTGATCGACGGGGCGTCGGTGGCAGCCGTAGGCCCGTACGAGAAACTGACCGCCGCCGCCCCTGGGGCCAGGGTGCGGCGCTGGCCCGGCATCCTGCTGCCCGGCCTGCTGAACCCGTACGCCCCGGAGCTGCTGGAGTCCACCTACCACCCGGACCCCAGGGAGTCAGACACTCTGGGCTCGGCCCCCATCACCGGCGAGCGGGCGCGGCAGCTCCTCAACAGCACCCCCTCCCGGCTGGGCGCGAGCGCGCGCAGGGGCGTACAGCGCATGCTGGCCCACGGCACGGTGGCGGTGGCAGGCGACCTGCGCACGCGCACGGTGGCGGACGTAGTACGCAGAGCAGGCTTGGCAGTAGGCCAACGCCCACCCCGCCTACCGGGCCCCCCGGCACTCTCCCCGACCCCCCTGATCCTCATGCCCCCACTGGCACCGGGGACCCCGGCCAGATTCGCGGTGTTCGATGTCGCGACCCGCGAGGACTTGGTGAAGCAGGGCGCAAGCACCTGCGTGGCGACGGTGATCGAGGGCCGTATGGTCCACCGAAGCCGCTGACCGAAACGGCGGGACAGCGGGCGACGGCGGCGAGGGGACGTGTCGGGGGGTGTCCGCCCGCAGCGGCCGGCGAAACACCAAGTCGAACGCATCGAGGAAACAGGAGTCGCCGGACCGAGGACGGACACCCCCCGGCGCGGCCCCGCCCCACGACGCACCACCCGGCACCCCCCACCGAACCGATCCCCGGCGGACGAGCCTGCAACAATGACAACGTGACCCGCGCTTCCCTGAACAAGCAGCCGCACGAAGTCGCCGAGATGTTCGACGACGTGGCGGAACGGTACGACCTGACGAACGACGTGCTGTCGCTCGGCCAGGACCGGCGCTGGCGCAAGGAGGTGGCGAAGGCGGTGGACGCGCGCCCCGCGCAGAAGGTCCTGGACCTGGCGGCGGGCACGGCGACCTCGTCCCTCCCCTTCGCCCGCACAGGCGCCTACGTGGTCCCCTGCGACTTCTCCCTGGGCATGCTCCAGGTGGGCAAGAAGAAGTACCCGTGGCTGCCGATCACCGCGGGAGACGCGACGAGGCTGCCGTTCAAGGACGACACCTTCGACGCGGTGACGATCTCCTTCGGCCTGCGCAACGTCCAGGACACGGACGCCGCGCTGAGCGAGCTGTACCGCGTGACGAAGCCCGGCGGCAGGGTGGTGATCTGCGAGTTCTCGCACCCCACGTGGACCCCGTTCCGCACGGTGTACACGGAGTACCTGATGCGGGCGCTCCCCCCGGTGGCCCGCTCGGTCTCGTCGAACCCGGACGCGTACGTGTACCTGGCGGAATCCATCCGAGCCTGGCCCGACCAGCCGGCGCTGGCGGAGAAGCTCCAGAAGGCGGGCTGGTCGAGGGTGGCGTGGCGGAACCTCACCGGAGGCGTGGTGGCCCTGCACAGGGGCTTCAAGCAGCCCTGACGGAGGGCACCTCAGCGCCCGATCATCTCGAACGCGTCGCCGGGCTCCCCGAGTTCCCGCTGAAGCCCACCGGAGGGCGGTACGGGAGGCCGGGGTTCCCGCACACCCCCGCCCCCTTCGCCGTCCCCGAGGTCGAACCACACGTAGACCATCGAGTCGGGTGGAACCTCGGCACCGGCGGGCGGATACTGCCGCACGACGTAATCGACGACCACGCGCTGGAATTCGGGCCGGTCCGGCGAGTTGAGGAAGAGCCCCCGGGCGCGAGCGGCCTCGCGGGCGTCCACAGCCATGAGCCCGACCAGCCGAGGCACCCGCACCTCGGGCGTTTTGGGTGGTATTCGCACTGATGTCACCCCCAGTGGTACTGGCAGGGTAACCCCGGGCAGGCCCACTCGGAAGCGATGTCTGTCTTTCTGTAACAATTAGCTACTGAGCGTCACAACTCAAGCGAGTAGCAATGCCCTTCCCGCTCGGAGGAGGGCGTCACGAACCGCTCGGAGAGCCGCATCCCCAGCCGCCGGGTGACAGCGATGGACCGCTCGTTCTCGGCGTCGACCATGGCGACCACCCGCCGGACCCCGGCGGCGCGCACCCGCTCGACACAGGCCGAAGCGGCGGCGGACGCGTATCCCAGCCCCCAGTGCGCCCGCCCCAGCCGCCACCCGATCTCGATCTCCCCGGCGGGCCCCCAGGTGTGGGGCCAGGGCTGAGCCCCGGTGAACCCGACGACGTCATCGGAGTCGTCCAGCACGGACCACAGGCAGAACCCCAGCTCGGCGTCGTGCCGCCGCTGCCGCGCGGTGAGTTCCTCGTACACGGACAGCTCGGCCGCGCGTCCCCCGTGGAACCGCATGACCTCGGGATCGGCGAAGACCCGGTGCCAGACGAAGGCGTCCTCGTCGGTGGGCACACGCAGCCGTACTACGGGGTGAGTTCGGTTCACGGGGGAGCCCTTCAGCCGGTTGATCAATTCTGCTGAATAGACTGCCCATGTCCAGTGCCCGTCGGCACGAAGATTCACAACCTTGGGGAGAACCCGCCGTGACTGAGCCCCTCTCCGACAACACCGCAGACGTGATCGTCGTGGGCGCGGGGCCGGCCGGCTCCACCACCGCCTACCACCTCGCCAAGGCCGGACTCGATGTCCTGCTGCTGGAGAAGACCGAGTTCCCCAGGGAAAAGGTCTGCGGCGACGGCCTCACCCCGCGTGCGGTCAAGCAGCTCGTGGCCATGGGCATCGACATCTCCGAGGAGGCGGGCTGGCTGCGCAACAAGGGCCTGCGCATCATCGGCGGCGGCTCCCGGCTCCAGCTGGACTGGCCCGATCTCGCCTCCTACCCGAACTTCGGCCTGGTCCGTAAGCGCGACGACTTCGACGAGCAGCTGGCCCGGCAGGCGCAGAAGGCGGGCGCCCGCCTCTTCGAGCTGTGCAACGTCAGCGGGCCGATCATCGACGACCGCACGGGCCGGATCACGGGCGTGACGGCGAAGCTGGGCGACGAGAAGCGCCAGGTGACGTTCCGCGCTCCGCTGGTGGTCGCGGCCGACGGCAACTCCACCCGGCTGTCGCTGGCGATGGGCCTGCACCGCCGGGAGGACCGCCCGATGGGCGTGGCGGTGCGTACGTACTTCGAGTCGCCCCGTCACGAGGACGACTACCTGGAGTCCTGGCTGGAGCTGTGGGACCGCCGGGGCGCCCAGGACCGCCTGCTGCCCGGCTACGGCTGGATCTTCGGCATGGGTGACGGCACGTCCAACGTCGGCCTCGGCGTGCTGAACACCTCCGACTCCTTCAAGGAGCTGGACTGGCGCGAGGTCCTCAAGGCGTGGTGCGCGTCCATGCCGGAGGAGTGGGGCTACACCCCGGAGAACATGACCGGCCCGATCCGGGGCGCGGCCCTGCCGATGGCCTTCAACCGCCAGCCGCACTACACCAAGGGCCTGCTGCTGGTCGGTGACGCCGGCGGCATGGTGAACCCCTTCAACGGCGAGGGCATCGCCTACGCCATGGAGTCCGGCCAGCTCGCCGCCGACGTCATCGTGCAGGCCCACGCCCGCCCGACCCCGGCCACCCGCGAGATCGCCCTCCAGCGCTACCCGCGCGTCCTGAAGGACACCTACGGCGGCTACTACACCCTCGGCCGCGCCTTCGTGAAGCTCATCGGCAACCCGAAGGTCATGCAGATCGGCGCCCAGCGCGGCCTGACCCACCCCGTCCTGATGAAGTTCATCCTCAAACTCCTCGCCAACCTCACCGACCCCACCGGCGGCGACGCCATGGACCGGATCATCAACGGCCTGACCAAGGTCGCTCCGAAGGCGTGAGCCCGCTCCAGGGTCAGCTCGACCGAGTTGCCCTGGCCGCCCGGCGGGCGAGCACCTCGTCCCGCCGGGCCGCCACCTGCCGCAGCGCGTCCCGCCTCTCCCGCTTGGAGAGGCGGTCCAGGTAGACGAACCCGTGGGTGTGGTCCGTCTCGTGGGCCAGGCAGCGCGCGAAGTACCCGGTGCCCTCGATGACAAGCGGGTTGCCGTCCTTGTCCTGCCCGCGTACGACGGCCCGTTCGGGCCGGGGTACGGACAGCACGGCACCGGGGACCGAGAGGCACCCCTCGACGTCGTCGAGCAACGGCCGCCCCGCCGGGGCGGATTCCAGCACCGGGTTGACGATGTGCCCGACATGGCGGATGCCGTCGTCGTCGGGGCAGTCGTACACGAAGAGCCGCAGACCGACGCCGACCTGGTTCGCCGCGAGCCCGGCGCCCTCGGCGACGTACATGGTGCGGAACATGTCGTCGATGAGCGCGGCGAGGTCGGGCCCGAACTCCGTGACGTCCCGGCACGGTTTGTGCAGAACCTCCTCGCCGGTCTCGGTGACACGACGCACCGCACCGCGCCCGGCCTCCGGGGCATGACGCGGGTAGTACTCGGCGGGACTTCCCTGGACGAACACGCGTGGCATCGCACTGTCTCCCTCTGCTCCTCGGACGACCGCCGACCGGCGGCCCGGGCCCGAGCATGGCAGGAGACGCACGAAGGCCGCTGCCCCCCGAGGGCAGCGGCCTTTCGTGTTCGGGTGGGGCTGGGTCAGAGGACCCGGACCGCGCCGGTCGGGGGGTCGTAGGAGAGGGGCTTCTCGGCTACGCCCGAGGAGGGGTTCTGGGCGCCGACGAACATGCCGTCGCCGACGTAGACGCCCACGTGGTACGCGCTGCCCGCGCTGCCCCAGTAGAGGATGTCGCCGGGCTGGAGGTTGCTCAGCGAGACCTGGGTGCCGGCCGTGGACTGGTCCTGGGAGACGCGCGGCAGGCTGATGCCGACCTGCTTGAACGCCGTCTGCACCAGACCGGAGCAGTCGTAGGCGGACGGACCCGTGGCGCCGGACACATACGCCTTGCCGACCTGGGACTTCACGAACGACACGATGGACGCGGCCGAACCGGTCGCGCTGGACGAGCCGGTGATGGTCGAGCTGCCCGCGTCGGTGCCCGCGCTGGCGGACAGCACGGTGCGCTCGGCGTTGCGGGTGGCGCGGGCGGCGGCCTCCTTACGGGCCTCCTCCTGCGCCTTCTTCTTCGCCTCGGCCTTCTGCTGGGCCTCGGCGAGGTCCGCCTTGGCCTGCTTCGCGGCGCTGGCGGCGGCCGCGTCACGCTCGGCCTGCAGCTCGTAGTTCGCGGCCGCCAGCTGGGTGGCGTCCGCGGACTGCGCGACCTGGGTGGCCACGTCGGCGGTGAGGGTGGGGAGTTCGAGCGTCTGCGTCACGGGCTCGGCCTCGGCCGCGTTCGCGTAGCCGGCCGCTCCGGCGACCGCCAGGGTGCTGAGGACGCCGACGGCGGCACCGGAGCGCACGGCGATGGACGACGCGCTGCGGCGGGGCTTCCGGTGGCTGCGTATGTGAGCGGTGTGGGACATGGGAACAACCGGTACCAGGGGCTCCTTCATATCTTCAACAAACGTGTGCTGCGCCACAATTGTTCAATCGGGTCCCCGAAATCTGGTCGCGTCACTCTTTATTGACGCCGTAACGGACATAGCGGACGGGGCCCATTGGCCCGTTGATCACGGTCTTTGATCATTACGTCCGAATTGCCCCGCACCTACCATCGGTTGGGGTCGATGGCCAAGCCCGGCTCCGGAACGGCCGCCACCGGTGTGGTGGAGGTCACGGAACGGTCACCGGAGCGCTCGCGTCCGCGGTGGACGGCTGCGCCGCCGGAGTTCGTGAACGCGCGCACGCGCCCGGACCGCGTCCACATCGCGCCCCGGATCTCCCTCCGAGGTGTGAATGCCCCGCACTAGCAGGCACATGCGCCCAGCACCAATTTGCATGCACCGGAACCCTCTTGATATTGAGGCACCCCCTCCGCACCCCCTCCGCACCCCCTCTGGCCTGCATCGACGAGCGGGATTGTCACTTCTGGTGATCAACTGAACGCTTCGCGTGCGAAGATCACCCATCCTCCGCCTTCATGATCCTTCGTCAGGTGGTGGAGATCACAAAGCTTGTGGAATACCCCGTGTCGCAGATCACAGAGCGTCGGGCATAGGATGCGGAGCAGTTGGGCTTGTGACCTGCTTCACATGTTCTCGATCTTCGCCGGGACGGGTGGGGTCGGTGGGACGGAAGAGGCAGCTGTGAGCCCCTGAACCGCCACCAGTCAATGCCGACTGAAGGGAGCGAGGAGCGGTGAACGCGTACGCGCCCATCCTCGTACTGGGAGCCCTCGGGGCAGGCTTTGCGATCTTCTCCGTGGTCATGGCCGCGCTGATCGGTCCGAAGCGCTACAACCGCGCGAAGCTCGAAGCCTACGAATGCGGCATCGAGCCGACCCCCACGCCGGCCGGCGGCGGGCGCTTCCCCATCAAGTACTACCTGACGGCGATGCTCTTCATCGTCTTCGACATCGAGATCGTCTTCCTCTACCCCTGGGCCGTCACCTTCGACGCGCTCGGGGTCTTCGGGCTCGTGGAGATGCTGCTCTTCGTGCTCACCGTCTTCGTCGCGTACGCGTACGTATGGCGGCGCGGCGGCCTGGAATGGGACTGAGGGGCCTTTAAGTCATGGGACTCGAAGAAAAGCTGCCGAGCGGCTTTCTGCTGACCACCGTCGAGCAGGCCGCGGGCTGGGTGCGCAAGGCGTCCGTCTTCCCGGCCACCTTCGGACTCGCCTGCTGTGCCATCGAGATGATGACCACCGGCGCCGGACGCTACGACCTCGCCCGCTTCGGCATGGAGGTCTTCCGCGGCTCACCGCGCCAGGCCGACCTGATGATCGTCGCGGGCCGGGTCAGCCAGAAGATGGCGCCGGTGCTGCGGCAGGTCTACGACCAGATGCCCAACCCGAAGTGGGTCATCTCCATGGGCGTCTGCGCGTCCTCGGGCGGCATGTTCAACAACTACGCGATCGTCCAGGGCGTCGACCACATCGTCCCGGTCGACATCTATCTCCCCGGCTGCCCGCCCCGCCCCGAGATGCTGCTGGACGCGATCCTCAAGCTCCACCAGAAGATCCAGGGCACGAAGCTCGGCGTCAACGCCGAGGAAGCCGCCCGCGAGGCGGAGGAAGCCGCGCTCAAGGCCCTGCCCACGATCGAGATGAAGGGGCTGCTGCGGTGAGCGACGAGAACGGCACCAACGGCGTCAACCCCGAGAAGGACCTCTCGGCCTCCAACCTCCCCGGCCAGCGCGGCCAGGGCGGCGAGGAGATCCGCGTCCAGCGCGGCATGTTCGGCGCCGACAACGGCGGCGACACCTCCGGCTACGACGGCCTGGTCCGCTCGATCCGCCTCCCCGGCCCGGCGAACCGGCCCTACGGCGGCTGGTTCGACGAGGTCGCCGACGAGCTGGAGGGCGCGCTGGAGGAGCAGGGCCTGCTCCCGGAGAACGCCATCGAGCGGACCGTCGTCGACCGCGACGAACTGACCTTCCACATCGAGCGCGAGCACCTGGTCCGCGTCGCCCGTACCCTGCGCGACGACCCGGCGCTCCGCTTCGAGCTGTGCACCGGCGTCAGCGGGGTGCACTACCCCGGCGACAAGGGCCGCGAGCTGCACGCCGTCTACCACCTGCGCTCGATCACCCACAACAGGCTGATCCGGCTGGAGGTCAGCGCCCCCGACGCCGACCCGCGCATCCCGTCCCTGGTCGCGGTCTACCCGACCAACGACTGGCACGAGCGCGAGACGTACGACTTCTTCGGGCTCGTCTTCGACGGCCACCCGGCCCTCACCCGGATCATGATGCCGGACGACTGGCAGGGCCACCCGCAGCGCAAGGACTACCCCCTCGGCGGCATCGCCGTCGAGTACAAGGGCGCCCAGATCCCGGCTCCGGACCAGCGGAGGTCGTACTCGTGAGCACGCAGTCAGCAGCCTCCCGCGAGACCACCGAGGGCACCGTCTACACGGTCACCGGTGGCGACTGGGACGAGGTCGTCCAGTCCGCGGCCAGGGCGGACGACGAGCGCATCGTCGTCAACATGGGTCCCCAGCACCCGTCCACCCACGGAGTGCTCCGCCTGATCCTGGAGATCGAGGGCGAGACGGTCACCGAGGCCCGCTGCGGCATCGGCTATCTGCACACCGGCATCGAGAAGAACCTCGAGTACCGCACGTGGACGCAGGGCACCACCTTCGTCACGCGCATGGATTACCTGACGTCCTTCTTCAACGAGACCGCCTACTGCCTCGCCGTCGAGAAGCTCCTCGGCATCGAGGACCAGATCACCGACCGCACCGACATCATCCGGGTGCTCCTGATGGAGCTGAACCGGATGTCCTCCCACCTGGTGTGCGTGGCCACCGGCGGCATGGAGCTGGGCGCCACCACGATCATGATCTACGGCTTCCGTGACCGGGAGATGATCCTCGACATCTACGAGCTGATCACCGGCCTCCGGATGAACCACGCGTACATCCGCCCCGGCGGACTCGCCCAGGACCTGCCGCCCGGCGCGGTCGACCAGATCCGCGAGTTCGTCAAGAAGATGAAGAAGAACCTCCCGGAGTACGACAAGCTCGCCACCGGGAACCCCATCTTCAAGGCCCGTATGCAGGACATCGGCCACCTCGACCTGGCCGGCTGCATGGCGCTCGGCGCCACCGGCCCGATCCTGCGCTCCACCGGCCTCCCGCACGACCTGCGCAAGGCCCAGCCGTACTGCGGCTACGAGACCTACGACTTCGACGTGCCCACCGCCGAGACCTGCGACGCCTACGGCCGCTTCCTGATCCGGCTTGAGGAGATGCGCCAGTCGCTCAGGATCATCGAGCAGTGCCTGGACCGGCTCCAGCCGGGCCCGGTCATGGTCGCCGACAAGAAGATCGCCTGGCCCGCGCAGCTCGCGCTCGGCCCGGACGGGCTCGGCAACTCCCTGGACCACATCAAGAAGATCATGGGCACCTCCATGGAGGCCCTGATCCACCACTTCAAGCTGGTCACCGAGGGCTTCCGGGTCCCGCCGGGCCAGGCGTACGCGGCCGTGGAGTCGCCCAAGGGCGAACTCGGCGTGCACGCCGTCTCCGACGGCGGCACCCGCCCCTACCGGGTCCACTTCCGCGACCCGTCCTTCACCAATCTCCAGGCCATGGCGGCGATGTGCGAGGGCGGCCAGGTCGCCGACGTCATCGTGGCCGTGGCGTCCATCGACCCCGTGATGGGAGGCGTCGACCGGTGACCACCTCTTCTTCCGAGCGGGGCGTCGGCCTGGGCATGCCGGAACTGCCCCCGCCCGCCTACCCGGACGACGTCCGGGCCCGGCTGGAGGCGGACGCGCGCGAGGTGATCGCGCGCTACCCCGACTCCCGCTCCGCCCTGCTGCCGCTGCTGCACCTCGTGCAGTCCGAGGACGGCTACGTCACCCGCACCGGCATGAAGTTCTGCGCCGACGTGCTGGAGCTGACCACCGCCGAGGTCACCGCGGTCGCCACCTTCTACTCGATGTACCGGCGCCGCCCCTCCGGCGACTACCAGGTGGGTGTCTGCACCAACACCCTGTGCGCGGTCATGGGCGGCGACGCCATCTTCGAGACCCTCCAGGAGCACCTGGGCGTCGGCAACGGCGAGACCACCGGCGACGGCCTGGTCACCCTGGAGCACATCGAGTGCAACGCGGCCTGCGACTTCGCGCCCGTCGTGATGGTCAACTGGGAGTTCTTCGACAACCAGACCCCGGCCAGCGCCACCCGCCTCGTCGACGACCTGCGCGCCGGAGAGCCCGTGGAGCCCACGCGCGGCGCCCGGCTGTGCACCTTCAAGGAGACCGCCCGCATCCTGGCCGGCTTCCCCGACGAGCGCCCCGGCGCCGTCGAAGAGGGCGGCAGCGCGGGCCACGCCTCCCTGGTGGGACTCCGCCTGGCCAAGGGCGAGGCGCACCCCGCGCGCGTGGTCCACCCGCGCGACGGCGGCCCACACGAGGAGGGCGCGGTGCACGACCCCTCGCCGGCCGAGCAGCTCAGCTCCCACGACGCCCCGCTGGAGACCTCCGCCTCCGACCCGGACCATCCGGCCGGCCCGACCGCAGAGGAGGGGGAGTGATGACCGTGGTACCCGACGTCAAGGACACCAGCCCCGAGAAGCTGCTCGCCCCCGTGCTCTCGGCCTTCTGGGACGAGGACCGGTCCTGGTCGCTGGACGTCTACCGCAGGCACGACGGCTACGAGGGCCTGCGCAAGGCGCTCGCCATGTCCCCGGACGACCTGATCGCCTACGTCAAGGAATCCGGACTGCGCGGCCGCGGCGGCGCCGGCTTCCCGACCGGCATGAAGTGGCAGTTCATCCCGCAGGGCGACGGCAAGCCGCACTACCTGGTCGTCAACGCCGACGAGTCCGAGCCCGGCACCTGCAAGGACATCCCGCTCCTCTACGCCAACCCGCACAGCCTCATCGAGGGCATCGTGATCGCCTGCTACGCGATCCGCTCCTCGCACGCCTTCATCTATCTGCGCGGCGAGGTCGTCCCCGTACTGCGCAGGCTGCACGAGGCGGTGCGCGAGGCGTACGCGGCCGGGTTCCTCGGCGAGGACGTCCTCGGCAGCGGACTCGACCTCGAACTCACCGTGCACGCGGGCGCGGGCGCGTACATCTGCGGCGAGGAGACCGCGCTGCTCGACTCGCTGGAGGGGCGCCGCGGCCAGCCGCGACTGCGTCCCCCCTTCCCGGCCGTCGAGGGCCTGTACGCCTGCCCCACGGTCGTGAACAACGTCGAGTCGATCGCCTCGGTTCCCGCGATCATGCACCAGGGCAAGGACTGGTTCCGCTCGATGGGCAGCGAGAAGTCGCCCGGCTTCACGCTCTATTCGCTCAGCGGGCACGTGGCGAGCCCCGGCCAGTTCGAGGCGCCGCTCGGCATCACCCTGCGCCAGCTGCTCGACATGAGCGGCGGCATGCGCCCCGGCCACCGGCTGAAGTTCTGGACACCGGGCGGCTCCTCCACCCCGATGTTCACCGACGAACACCTCGACGTCCCCCTCGACTACGAGGGCGTCGGCGCCGCCGGTTCCATGCTCGGCACCAAGGCGCTCCAGTGCTTCGACGAGACCACCTGCGTGGTGCGGGCGGTCACCCGCTGGACCGAGTTCTACGCCCACGAGTCCTGCGGCAAGTGCACGCCCTGCCGCGAAGGGACGTACTGGCTGGTGCAGTTGCTGCGCGACATCGAGGCGGGCAAGGGGGCGATGTCCGACCTCGACAAGCTGAACGACATCGCCGACAACATCAACGGCAAGTCCTTCTGCGCCCTGGGCGACGGCGCGGCCTCGCCGATCTTCTCCTCGCTGAAGTACTTCCGCGAGGAGTACGAGCAGCACATCACGGGCCGGGGCTGCCCCTTCGACCCGGCCAAGTCGACGGCCTGGGCGGACCGCCCGGAGGTGAACGCATGACCGTGACCACAAATGCCCCCTCAGGAGGGGGGCAGGCGGCGGTCCCGCCGGAGGACCTCGTCACGCTGACGATCGACGGCATCGAACTCAGCGTGCCCAAGGGCACCCTGGTCATCCGGGCCGCCGAGCAGCTCGGCATCGAGATCCCGCGCTTCTGCGACCACCCCCTGCTGGACCCGGCCGGCGCCTGCCGCCAGTGCATCGTGGAGGTGGAGGGCCAGCGCAAGCCGATGGCGTCCTGCACCATCACCTGCACCGACGGCATGGTGGTGAAGACCCAGCTCACCTCGCCGGTCGCCGAGAAGGCGCAGCACGGGGTGATGGAGCTGCTGCTCATCAACCACCCGCTGGACTGCCCGGTCTGCGACAAGGGCGGCGAGTGCCCGCTCCAGAACCAGGCCATGTCGCACGGCAACGCCGAGTCCCGCTTCGAGGGACGCAAGCGCACCTACGCCAAGCCGCTGCCGATCTCCACCCAGGTGCTGCTCGACCGCGAGCGGTGCGTGCTGTGCGCCCGCTGCACCCGGTTCTCCAACCAGGTCGCGGGCGACCCGATGATCGAGCTGATCGAGCGGGGCGCGCTCCAGCAGGTCGGCACCGGCGAGGGCGACCCGTTCGAGTCGTACTTCTCCGGCAACACCATCCAGATCTGCCCGGTCGGCGCGCTCACCTCGGCCGCCTACCGGTTCCGCTCGCGCCCCTTCGACCTGATCTCCTCGCCGTCGGTGTGCGAGCACTGCTCGGGCGGCTGCGCGACGCGCACCGACCACCGGCGCGGCAAGGTCATGCGGCGGCTCGCCGCCAACGACCCCGAGGTCAACGAGGACTGGGTCTGCGACAAGGGCCGCTTCGCGTTCCGCTACGCCCAGCTCCGCGACCGGCTCGACACCCCGCTGGTCCGCAACGCCGAGGGCGTGCTGGAGCCGGCCTCCTGGCCGGAGGCGCTGGACGCGGCCGCGCGGGGCCTCAGTGCCGCCCGGTCCCGTGCCGGGGTGCTCACCGGGGGCCGGCTGACCGTCGAGGACGCCTACGCGTACAGCAAGTTCGCGCGGGTGGCGCTCGACACCAACGACATCGACTTCCGCGCCCGCGTGCACAGCGGCGAGGAGGCCGACTTCCTGGCCGCCCGGGTGGCCGGCCGGGGCCGCGACCTCGACGGCACCGGGGTCACGTACACCGTGCTGGAGCAGGCGCCCGCCGTGCTGCTGGTCGGGTTCGAGGCCGAGGAGGAGGCGCCCGGCGTCTTCCTGCGGCTGCGCAAGGCGTGGCGCAAGCACGGCCAGAAGGTGTACGCCCTGGCCACGCACGCCACCCGGGGCCTGACGAAGGCGGGCGGCACCCTGCTGCCCGCCGCGCCCGGCACCGAGCCCGAGTGGCTGGACGCGCTGGCCGGCGGGGTCGGCCTGGAGGACGCCGGCACCGAGGCGGCCGAGGCGCTGCGCGCCGAGGGCGCGGTGATCGTGGTCGGCGAGCGGCTCGCGGGGGTCGAGGGCGGCCTGACGGCCGCCGCGCGCGTGGCCGCCGCGACCGGCGCCCGGCTGGTGTGGATTCCCCGGCGGGCGGGGGAGCGCGGTGCCGTCGAGGCGGGCGCGCTGCCCTCGCTGCTGCCGGGCGGCCGCCCGGCCACCGACCCGCGCGCGCGGGAGGAGGTCGCCGCCGTCTGGGGGCTGGCCGAACTCCCCGCCCGTTACGGGCGCGACACCCAGCAGATCGTGGAGGCCGCCGCCACCGGCGAGCTGTCCGCGCTCCTCGTCGCCGGGGTGGAGGTCGCCGACCTGCCCGACCCGGCACGCGCGCGTGAGGCGCTCGACAGCGTCGGCTTCCTGGTCTCGCTGGAGCTGCGGCCCAGCGAGGTCACCGAGCGCGCCGACGTGGTGCTGCCGGTCGCGGCGGTGGTCGAGAAGGCGGGCACCTTCCTCAACTGGGAGGGCCGGGTCCGCTTCTTCGAGGCCGCGCTCAAGCCCGACCAGATGACCCGCCGCCTCGCCCCGGCCGACGCCCGCGTTCTCCAGATGCTGGCAGATGCCTTGGACGTCCACTTGGGCCTGCCGGACCTGCGCACCATCCGCGCGGAGATCGACCGGCTCGGCGCCTGGACCGGAGCCACTGCCGCCGACCCGCTGCACAGCGGGGCCGTGCTGCCCCGCCCGGCCGCCGGGGAGGCCGTGCTCGCCGGGCACCGGCTCCTGCTCGACCTCGGCGTCCTCCAGCAGGGCGACGAGGCGCTGGCCGGCACCCGGCACGCCGCCCACGCGCGCGTGTCCGCGGCGACGGCCGCCGAGGCGGGCGTCAAGGACGGCGACGCGCTCGCCGTCACCGGCCCCGCCGGGACGACCGAACTCCCGCTTCAGGTCACCGAGATGCCCGACCGGGTGGTCTGGCTCCCGCTGGACTCGGTGGGCCGGGGCGTCGCCTCCGACACCGGGGCCCGGCCCGGCTCCCTCGTCCGTATCGGCCCGGCGGTGCATGCCGACGAGGCCCCCAAGGAGGTTCGAGGATGAGCCCGTTCCTCGCCGCTGAAGACCTCTCGCTGTTCGGCCGCGACCCCTGGTGGCTCGTCGTCGTCAAGGCGGTGTTCTGCTTCGCGTTCCTGATGCTGACGGTGCTGTTCTCCATCGTCTGGGAGCGCAAGGTCGTCGCCTGGATGCAGCTGCGCGTCGGACCCAACCGGCACGGCCCCTGGGGCATGCTCCAGTCGCTCGCCGACGGCGTGAAGCTGATGCTCAAGGAGGACGTCGTCGTCAAACGCGCGGACAAGGTGATCTACGTCCTCGCGCCGATCATCGCGGCCATCCCGGCCTGCATGGCGATCGCGGTGATCCCCTTCGGCCCCGCCGACAACGAGATCTCGATCTTCGGCCACCGCACCACGATGCAGCTCACCGACCTGCCGATCGCCATGCTGTACATCCTGGCGGTCGCCTCGGTCGGCATCTACGGCATCGTGCTGGCGGGCTGGAGCTCCGGCTCGACGTACCCGCTGCTGGGCGGTCTGCGCAGTTGCGCGCAGATGATCTCGTACGAGATCGCCATGGGCGCCGCATTCGCCTCGGTGTTCCTCTACTCGGGGTCGATGTCGACCTCCACCATCGTGGAACAGCAGCACGACCGCTGGTACATCCTGCTGCTGCCGGTCTCCTTCATCCTCTACGTCATCACGATGGTGGGCGAGACCAACCGCGCCCCCTTCGACATGCCGGAGTCCGAGGGCGACCTGGTCGGCGGCTTCAACACCGAGTACTCGTCGATCAAGTTCGCGCTGTTCATGCTCGCCGAGTACATGAACATGGTGACGGTGTCGGCGGTGACGGCCACCCTCTTCCTCGGCGGCTGGCGGGCCCCCTGGCCGATCAGCACCTTCTGGGAGGGCGCCAACCACGGCTGGTGGCCGATGCTCTGGTTCGTCATCAAGGTCCAGCTGCTGCTGTTCTTCTTCATCTGGCTGCGCGGCACCCTGCCCCGCGTCCGCTACGACCAGCTGATGAAGCTCGGCTGGAAGGTGCTCATCCCGGTCTCGGTGGTCTGGCTGATGCTGGTGGCGACCGTGCGGGTGCTGCGCAACGAGAACTACGAGTTCGCCGACATCGCGCTCTACGTCGGCGGTGGTGTGCTCGCCCTGCTGCTGATCTCCTTCGTCGCCGACATGTTCCGCGACAGGGCCAAGGGCGACGAGGCACCGGCCCCGGAGCCCGGATTCGATCCGCTGGCGGGCGGTTTCCCCGTACCGCCACTGCCCGGACAGCAGCTGCCCCCGGTGCCCCGGCGCCGGTCGCGCCAGGAGCGGGAGCTGATTGTCAGTGGCGGAGTGGACACTGTCAGTGACGAAACTTCGGATGGAAAGGAGGCGTCCGATGGCTGAGGAGCCCAAGGAGACCGCACCCGGTTTCCAGAATCCCGTGGCCGGCTTCGCCGTGACCTTCAAGGCCATGTTCAAGAAGCGGCTGACCGAGCAGTACCCGGAGCAGAAGAAGACCACCGCTCCCCGCTTCCACGGACGGCACCAGCTCAACCGCCATCCGGACGGCCTGGAGAAGTGCGTGGGCTGCGAGCTGTGCGCCTGGGCCTGCCCCGCCGACGCCATCTATGTCGAGGGCGCCGACAACACCGACGAGGAACGCTACTCGCCGGGCGAGCGGTACGGCCGCGTCTACCAGATCAACTACGCCCGCTGCATCCTGTGCGGCCTGTGCATCGAGGCGTGCCCCACCCGCGCGCTGACGATGACCAACGAGTTCGAGCTGGCCGACTCCAGCCGGGCCAACCTCATCTACACCAAGGAGCAGTTGCTCGCCGGTCTGGACGAGGGCATGGTCGACGCCCCTCACTCGATCTTCCCCGGCACCGACGAACAGGACTACTACCGGGGCCTGGTGACCGAGGCCGCTCCGGGCACGGTCCGCCAAGTGGCCATCTCCAAGGGCGAGAAGCCCGAGGACGAGGGGGTGGAGGCATGAGCGCGCAGCTGGCCGCCGCGGCCACTCTCTCCGCGGGCACCTCCACCGGTGAGGCGGTCCAGTTCTGGATTCTCGGCAGCGTCGCGGTGATCGGCGCCCTGTGCACCGTCCTGATGCGGCGGGCCGTGCACAGCGCGCTCTGTCTCGCCGGGACCATGATCATCCTGGCGGTGTTCTACCTCGCCAACGGCGCCTATTTCCTGGGGGTCGTGCAGATCGTCGTCTACACCGGCGCGATCATGATGCTCTTCCTCTTCGTGGTGATGCTCGTCGGCGTGACCGCCGCGGACTCGCTGAAGGAGACCATCAGGGGCCAGCGCTGGCTGGCCCTGCTGTGCGGGCTCGGGTTCGGTGTCCTGCTGGTGGGCGGCATCGCCAACGCCTCCCTGACCCAGTTCAACGGCACCGGCCAGGCCAACGCGGGCGGCAACGTGGAGGGTCTGGCGACCCTCATCTTCACCAAGTACGTCTTCGCCTTCGAGCTGACCGGCGCCCTGCTGATCACCGCCGCGATCGGCGCCATGGTGCTCACCCACCGCGAGCGCACGGAGCGGGCCAAGACCCAGCGCGAGCTGGCCGCCGAGCGGGTCCGCGAGAACAAGCACGTACCCCCGCTGCCCGCCCCCGGCGTCTACGCCCGGCACAACGCGGTGGACATCGCGGGCCTGCTGCCCGACGGCACCCCCGCAGAGCTGAGCGTCAGCCGGACGCTGCGCGAACGCGGCCAGATCCGGGACGTCTCCGCACAGGCCCTGGGCGACCTCAAGGCGCTGGAACAGCGCGCCGAGGAACGCCTGGAGCGCACGGAGAACGAACCGGCGAACTTCAAGCGGACGGAGGACGCGGCCCAGTGAACCCCGTCAACTACCTCTATCTCGCGGCCCTGTTGTTCACCATCGGCGCCACCGGCGTGCTGATCCGGCGGAACGCGATCGTGGTGTTCATGTGCGTGGAGCTGATGCTCAACGCCTGCAACCTCGCCTTCGTCACCTTCTCCCGGATGCACGGCAACCTCGACGGCCAGATCATCGCCTTCTTCACGATGGTCGTCGCCGCCGCGGAGGTCGTGGTGGGCCTGGCGATCATCGTGTCGCTGTTCCGCACCCGCCACTCGGCCTCGGTCGACGACGCCAGCCTGATGAAGCTGTAAGGGGTCGGAAGAATCGTGGAGAACCTGATCGCGCTGCTCATCGCGGCGCCCCTGCTCGGAGCCGTCGTGCTCCTGCTCGGCGGCCGGCGCCTGGACGCCGTCGGCCACTGGGTCGGCACCCTGCTGTCGACCGCCTCCTTCGTGATCGGCCTGGTCCTCTTCGCCGGGCTGCTCGGCAAGGACGCCGAACACCGCACCTGGACCCAGCACCTGTGGAGCTGGATCTCGGTCGGCGACTTCCAGGCCGACGTCACCCTGCGGCTCGACCAGCTGTCGATGACGTTCGTCCTGCTGATCACGGGTGTCGGCTCGCTGATCCACCTCTACTCCATCGGGTACATGGAGCACGACGAGCGGCGCCGCCGCTTCTTCGGCTACCTCAACCTGTTCCTCGCGGCGATGCTCCTGCTGGTCCTCGCCGACAACTACCTGCTGCTGTACGTCGGCTGGGAGGGCGTGGGCCTCGCCTCGTACCTGCTGATCGGCTTCTGGCAGCACAAGCCCAGCGCCGCGACCGCCGCGAAGAAGGCGTTCCTGGTCAACCGGGTCGGCGACGTGGGCCTGTCCATCGCCATCATGCTGATGTTCACCACCTTCGGCACCTTCGCCTTCGGGCCGGTGCTGGAGAACGCGGGCCGGGCGTCCGAGGGCCGGCTCACCGCGATCGGCCTGATGCTGCTGCTCGCCGCGTGCGGCAAGTCCGCCCAGGTGCCGCTGCAGTCCTGGCTCGGTGACGCGATGGAGGGCCCGACCCCGGTCTCGGCCCTGATCCACGCGGCCACCATGGTCACGGCGGGCGTCTACCTCATCGTCCGTTCCGCCGCGATCTTCAACGGTGCCCCGGACGCGCAGCTCGTCGTCACCGTCGTCGGCGGGGTCACGCTGCTGTTCGGTGCGATCGTCGGTTGCGCCAAGGACGACATCAAGAAGGCGCTGGCCGGTTCGACCATGTCGCAGATCGGCTACATGGTCCTCGCGGCGGGCCTCGGCCCGATCGGCTATGTCTTCGCGATCATGCACCTGGTCACCCACGGCTTCTTCAAGGCCGGGCTGTTCCTCGGCGCCGGCTCGGTGATGCACGGCATGAACGACGAGGTCGACATGCGCAAGTACGGCGGCCTGCGGAAGTACATGCCGATCACCTTCATCACCTTCGGCCTCGGCTACCTGGCCATCATCGGCTTCCCCGGTCTGTCCGGCTTCTTCTCCAAGGACAAGATCATCGAGGCGGCGTTCGCCAAGGGCGGCACCGAGGGCTGGATTCTCGGCGGGGTGGCCCTGCTGGGCGCGGCGATCACCGCGTTCTACATGACCCGCGTGATGCTGATGACGTTCTTCGGCGAGAAGCGCTGGCAGCCCGATGCCGAGGGCCGCGAACCGCACCCGCACGAGTCCCCGCGGACCATGACGATCCCGATGATCGTGCTGGCAGTCGGCTCGGTCGCCGGAGGCTTCTTCTTCAACCTGGGCGACCGCTTCCTGCACTGGCTGGAGCCCGTCACCGGTCACGCCGAGGGCGACTCGCCGCTCAGCGCGGCCACCGTCACCGGCGCGACCATGGTCTGCCTGGTCGTCGGCGTGGGCCTGGCCTGGGCGCAGTACGGCCGCAAGCCGGTCCCCGCCGTCGCCCCGCGCGGCTCCGTGCTCACCCGCGCCGCCCGGCGCGATCTGTACCAGGACGACTTCAACCATGTCGTGCTGGTGCGCGGCGGCGAGCACCTGACGCGGTCGCTGGTCTACGTCGACCACACCCTGGTCGACGGTGTCGTCAACGGCTCGGCGGCCGGTTTCGGCGGCCTGTCCGGGCGGCTGCGCCGTGTCCAGAACGGCTTCGCCCGCTCCTACGCGGTCTCGATGTTCGGCGGCGCGGCCCTCCTGGTCGCCGCGACCCTGCTGATGAGGGCGGTCTGATACCGATGGCTTCGATGTCATTTCCCCTGCTGACCGCGACAGCGCTGCTCCCGGCGCTCGGGGCGGTGGCCACGGCCGCCGTGCCGGCCCGGCGGCGCACCGCCGCCAAGTGGCTGGCCCTGCTGGTCTCCCTGGCCACGCTCGCGCTGGCGATCGTCGTCCTGGTCCGCTTCGACCCGGACGGCGCCCGCTACCAGCTCACCGAGTCGCACTCCTGGATCAGGGACTTCGGGGTCCGCTACGAACTGGGCGTGGACGGCATCGCGGTGGCCCTGATCGGGCTGACCGCGCTGCTGATGCCCTTCATCGTGCTGGCGGGCTGGCACGACGCCGACCCCCTGGAGACGGGCAGCAAGCGGTGGCGGCCCACCCAGGGCTTCTTCGCGCTGATCCTGGCCGTCGAGGCGATGGTGATCATCTCCTTCGAGGCGACCGACGTCTTCGTCTTCTACATCTTCTTCGAAGCCATGCTGATCCCGATGTACTTCCTCATCGGCGGCTTCGGGGACCGGGCCCACAGCCAGGGCGAGGAGGCGGCTTCGCGGCAACGGTCGTACGCGGCCGTGAAGTTCCTCCTCTACAACCTGGCCGGCGGCCTGATCATGCTGGCCGCGGTGATCGGGCTGTATGTCGTCGCCGGGAGCTTCAGCCTCCAGGAGATCGGTGAGGCCCGCGCGAACGGCTCGCTGACCATGGCGACGAGCACCGAACGCTGGCTGTTCCTCGGCTTCTTCTTCGCCTTCGCGGTGAAGGCGCCGCTGTGGCCGCTGCACACCTGGCTGCCCAACGCCATGCAGGAGTCCACCGCGCCGGTCGCGGTGCTCATCACGGCGGTGGTCGACAAGGTCGGTACCTTCGCCATGCTCCGCTTCTGCCTCCAGCTCTTCCCGGAGGCGTCGAAGTGGGCGACGCCCGTGATCCTCGTCCTGGCGCTGATCGGCATCGTCTACGGGGCGCTGCTCGCGGTCGGCCAGCGGGACATCAAGCGGCTGGTGGCGTACGCGTCGATCTCGCACTTCGGCTTCATCGTCATGGGCATCTTCGCCATGACCACCCAGGGCCAGTCCGGCGCGACCCTCTACATGGTCAACCACGGCATCTCGACGGCCGCGCTGATGCTGGTCGCCGGGTTCCTGATCTCCCGGCGCGGCTCCCGGCTCATCGCGGACTACGGCGGTGTGCAGAAGGTCGCCCCGGTGCTCGCCGGCACGTTCCTGATCGGCGGTCTGGCGACGTTGTCGCTGCCGGGACTCGCGCCGTTCGTCAGCGAGTTCCTGGTGCTGGTCGGCACGTTCAGCCGGTATCCGGTGATCGGGATCATCGCCACCCTCGGCATCGTCCTCGCCGCGCTGTACACGCTGGTGCTGTACCAGCGCACGATGACCGGCCCGGTGAAGCCGGAGGTCTCGGCGATGCCCGACCTGAGGGTGCGTGAGGTGCTGGTGGTGGCGCCGCTGATCGTGCTGCTGGTCTTCCTGGGCGTCTATCCGAAGCCCCTCACCGACATCGTCGACCCGGCGGTCAAGCAGACCATGTCCGACGTACACGAGAAGGACCCCAAGCCCGCGGTGGAGGCGGCCAAGTGAGCACAACAGCCGTCCACAGCCTGTGGACAACGGCGGCCGATCCGATCTCCAAGATCGACGCGCCGAAGATCGAATACGGACAATTGTCGCCGACGCTGATCGTGTTCGGCGCCGCCCTGATCGGGGTGCTCGTCGAGGCGTTCGTGCCGCGCCGCTCCCGCTACTACGCCCAGGTGTTCGTCTCCGCCGTCGCGCTGTGCGCCGCGTTCGCCGCGGTCGTCGCGCTCGCGGCCGGCGGGTACGGCACCACCAAGGCGCACATCGCGGCCATGGGCGCCATCGCGGTGGACGGACCGGCCCTGTTCCTGCAGGGCACGATCCTGCTGGCCGGGCTGGTCGGCCTGTTCACCTTCGCGGAGCGGCGGCTGGACCCGGCGGCGCACGGCAACCGGGTCGACTCCTTCGCGGCGCAGGCCGCCGCCGTGCCGGGCGGTGAGGGCGAACAGGCGGCCGTGAAGGCCGGGTTCACCACCACCGAGGTGTTCCCGCTACTGCTCTTCGCGGTCGCGGGCATGCTGGTCTTCCCCGCGGCGAACGACCTGCTGACGCTGTTCGTGGCCCTGGAGGTGCTCTCCCTCCCGCTGTACCTGCTGTGCGCGCTGGCCCGCCGCAAGCGGCTGATGTCGCAGGAGGCCGCGGTCAAGTACTTCCTGCTCGGCGCCTTCGCCTCGGCGTTCACCCTGTTCGGCATCGCCCTGCTGTACGGCTACGCGGGCTCGGTGTCGTACGCGCGCATCGCGGCCGTGGTGGACGGCACGGTCAGCGGGGTCGACCCGGCGCTCGCGGACACCATGGGCAATGACGCGCTGCTGCTGATCGGCATGGCGCTGCTGGTGATGGGCCTGCTGTTCAAGGTGGGCGCGGTGCCGTTCCACATGTGGACCCCGGACGTGTACCAGGGCGCCCCGACCCCGGTGACCGGCTTCATGGCGGCGGCGACCAAGGTGGCCGCGTTCGGCGCGCTGCTGCGGCTGCTGTACGTGGTGCTGCCGGGGCTGCGCTGGGACTGGCGGCCGGTGATGTGGGGCGTGGCGATCGTCACCATGCTGGCCGGCGCGATCGTCGCCATCACCCAGACCGACATCAAGCGGCTGCTGGCGTACTCGTCCATCGCGCACGCGGGCTTCATCCTCGCGGGTGTGATCGCCACGACGGAGGACGGTGTCTCGGCGGTCCTCTTCTACCTCGCCGGGTACTCCTTCGTGACGATCGGCGCCTTCGCCGTGGTCACCCTGGTCCGCGACGCGGGCGGCGAGGCGACGCACCTCTCCCAGTGGGCCGGGCTCGGCCGCCGCTCACCCCTGGTCGCGGCGGTCTTCGCGGTCTTCCTGCTGGCCTTCGCCGGTATCCCGCTGACCAGCGGTTTCGCGGGGAAGTTCGCGGTGTTCCGGGCGGCGGCGGAGGGCGGCGCGGCCCCGCTGGTCGTGGTCGGCGTGATCTCCTCGGCCATCGCCGCCTTCTTCTACATCCGGGTGATCGTCCTGATGTTCTTCAGCGACCCGAGGCCGGACGGCCCCACGGTCGCGGTCCCGTCCCCGCTGACCATGACCGCCATCGCGGTGGGCGTGGCGGTGACGGTGGTCCTGGGCGTGGCACCCCAGTACTTCCTGGACCTGGCGGGACAGGCGGGGGTCTTCGTCCGCTGACCCGACACGACGGCCCGGCACCCCAGTCTCGGGGGGTGCCGGGCCGTCGTGCGTGTGCGAGCGGTGGCTACTCGGCCGTGTCCCGGCGGGTCTTGATCCGGGTGAGGTCCAGGTCGACGGCGAAAGGCGCCTCGACCTTCATCCGGTCCCGGAAGATGCCCACGCTGGTGTAGGTGCCGGTGGTCGGCTCCAGCTCGAAGGCGTGGATCACGGCGCGGCCCCGCTCGTTCTCGACCCGCCAGAAGTGAGGGATCTTCGCGCGGGCGTATTTCATGGGCTTGGTCTCGCGGTCCCGGGACACGGACTCCTCGGACATGACCTCGATGGCCAGCACGACCGCGCTCACGGGGAACCGCGTCTGCGTCATGTCTTCCGCCGCGTCCGCGCGCACCACGACCACGTCGGGCTCCGGCCTGTTCTGCTGGTCCAGATCGATGGTGAGTTCGCGGAAGATCTCCAAGTCGTCCGGTGCGACGGACTGCAGCTGCCACTTGAGGTAGTCGATGGCACGCTCGTGAAAGATGGTCTGCGGACTCACGAAGACGAGGCTCCCGTCGATCAACTCCGTGTGCGGAGGAAGATTCGGAAGCTGGTCCAGGTCGTCGGCGGTCCACCCGCCCTCCGGCGGGGTCGGCCAGGCGGATGTGGACGCCTTCGGTGCGACGCTCATCAGTGCTCCCATGGGACGGAGTCTCGCCGGAGCATCCAGACTATCGACGGGAAACGGGCAGGTCTCCTGTGGATAACTCAAGGGGCTGTCGGCGGGGGCGCCTATGGTGGAGGCGGTGGTCGAGGGACGGCGCACCGGGGATGGCGATGAGCGGGACAGGTGGGATCAGCGAGATGACGACGGTGACCGAGGAGCCGGGCGCGGACCAGAGTGAGGCGCTGGCCACGCTGCACCGGGTCTTCGGGTACGACTCCTTCCGCGGTGAGCAGGAAGCGATCATCGAGCATGTGGTGGCGGGCGGTGACGCCCTGGTGCTCATGCCGACCGGTGGCGGCAAGTCGCTGTGCTACCAGATCCCGGCCATGGTCCGCCCCGGCACGGGCGTGGTGGTCTCGCCGCTGATCGCGCTGATGCAGGACCAGGTGGACGCGCTGCGCGCCCTCGGTGTCCGGGCCGGCTTCATCAACTCCACGCAGGGGTTCGACGAGCGGCGCACGGTGGAGGCCGAGTTCCTCGCCGGCGAGCTGGACCTGCTCTACCTGGCCCCGGAGCGGCTGCGCGTGGACGCCACGCTCAATCTGCTCTCCCGGGGCAAGATCTCCGTCTTCGCCATCGATGAGGCGCACTGTGTCTCCCAGTGGGGTCACGACTTCCGCCCCGACTACCTGTCCCTCTCCCTGCTCGGCGAGCGCTGGCCGGACGTGCCGAGGATCGCGCTCACGGCCACGGCCACCCATGCCACCCACGAGGAGATCACCCAGCGGCTGAACCTCCCCGAGGCCCGGCACTTCGTCGCCAGCTTCGACCGGCCCAACATCCAGTACCGGATCATCCCCAAGGCCGACCCCAAGAAGCAGCTCCTCGCCTTCCTCCGCGAGGAGCACGCGGGCGACGCCGGCATCGTCTACTGCCTCTCCCGGAACTCGGTGGAGCGCACCGCCGAGTTCCTCACCGCCAACGGCATCGCGGCCGTCCCGTACCACGCGGGCCTGGACGCGGCCGTGCGCGCCGACCACCAGTCCCGGTTCCTGCGCGAGGACGGCCTGATCGTGGTCGCCACCATCGCCTTCGGCATGGGCATCGACAAGCCCGACGTCCGCTTCGTCGCCCACCTCGACCTGCCCAAGTCCATCGAGGGCTACTACCAGGAGACCGGCCGCGCGGGCCGCGACGGACTGCCCTCCACCGCCTGGATGGCGTACGGGCTCAACGACGTCGTGCAGCAGCGCAAGCTGATCCAGTCCGGCGAGGGCGACGAGGCGTTCCGCCGCCGCGCCGGCGCCCACCTCGACGCGATGCTCGCCCTGTGCGAGACCGTCCGGTGCCGCCGCGGCCAGCTCCTCGCCTACTTCGGCCAGGACCCGGACCAGGCGGGCTGCGGCAACTGCGACACCTGCCTCACCCCGCCGGAGACCTGGGACGGCACGGTGGCCGCGCAGAAGGTGCTCTCCACCGTGGTGCGGCTCCAGCGCGAGCGTGGCCAGAAGTTCGGCACCGTGCAGATCGTGGACATCCTGCTCGGCAAGCGCACCGCGAAGGTGATCCAGTTCGACCACGACCAGCTGTCCGTCTTCGGTATCGGCGAGGACCTGGCCGAGGGCGAATGGCGGGGCGTGGTGCGGCAGTTGCTCGCCCAGGGCCTGCTGGCCGTCGAGGGGGAGTACGGCACGCTGGTGATCACCGAGACGAGCGGGGAGGTGCTGCGGCGCGAGCGCGAGGTGCCGCTGCGCAAGGAGCCGAAGCGCCCGACCGTCGCCCGCTCCTCCGGCCGGGGCGAGCGCAGGGGGAAGACCGCGGCGGCCGAGCTGCCCGCCGAGCTGGTGCCCGTCTTCGAGGCGCTGCGCGCCTGGCGCGCGGAGCAGGCGAAGGAGCAGGGCGTCCCGGCGTACGTCATCTTCCATGACGCCACGCTCCGCGAGATCGCCACCAGCCACCCCCGCTCGGTGCGCGAGCTGGGCACGCTGAACGGGGTCGGCGAGAAGAAGCTCGCCACGTACGGGGAGGGTGTGCTCGCGGTGCTGGAGGCCCAGGCCGCCCCGGCCGGCTCACCGGAAGCGGCACCCAAGGCCCAGGCACCCGCACCCGCCCACGCCCCCGCATCAGCCTCCGCCGCTTCCCCCGACCTCTACTGGCCCGAGGGCGAGGAGGAGCCGGAGCCGGACTGGTCCTGACCGGCAGGGTCACGCCAGCGCCGTCAGCCCCGGCGCGAAGGTGATCAGCAGCGGCAGCAACGGCACCAGCGCGGCCACGGCGGTGGTCAGCGCCCGGCGCCCGCGCGGCAGCCGGGGCGGCGGCTCCAGCAGCCGGTCCACGCGCTCCCCGAGAAGCCGGTGGCTGGAGGCGCAGGACAGCACGCCCCGGTGCTGGTTCAGCTCGATCAGGGCCAGCGCGGTGGTGACATGGCCGCAGCGCCGGGAGGCGGTGTCGTCGGCGGCCAGCTCGACCAGCCGGTGCGTCTGGTCGCAGAAGTGGGCGAAGAGCGGGATGCGCGGAAAGCCCGTGGCGAGAGCGCTCGACAGATGCAGCAGCCAGTCGTGGTGGGCGCGGGCGTGGCCCCGCTCATGGGTGAGGACCGCGTCGACCTGATGCCCGGTGAGCCGGTGCAGTGCCCCCGTGGTCACCACCAGCTGGGCCGGATGACCGGGCATCCACCAGGCGTCCGGATACTCGTCCTCCAGCACCAGCAGCGGACCGCGCGCCGGGGGCAGCCCGGCGGGCAGGTCCGGCTCCCGCAGCTGCGCGCGGGCCACCCCGCGCCGCCGCCGGGCCTCGGTCAGCTCGCGGCCCAGCATCGCCGTGGTCCAGGCGGCGCCGGAGGCCAGCAGCAGAGTGAGGGCGGCGGCCCAGGCGGGCGCGGCGGAGAGGTCGTAGGCGGCGGTGACGGCGGGCGGGGCCGGGGCGAAGACATGGTCACGCACGGTGTGGAAGACGGCCGCCGCGCCCAGGACCAGCGCGGTCAGACAGCACAGCAGGACCGTGGCGACCAGGCACTGCCACACCCACAGCGCCACCACCGGCTCCCGCTCCGGCCAGTCGGCGCGGGTCAGCGCACGGGGCGCCGGTACGGCGGCCGTCAGGGCGAGGACGGTCAGCAGGAGCAGGCAGACGGTCATGCCGGGGCTCCGGTTCCTGTTCGGACGTGCCTGGTCGGAAAGAGGTACGGCCCGCTGGGACGCGGGTGCGTGCCGCCCGGTTCGTATGCCGTCAGTATGACGGCCCCGGCCCGCCGAAGACAGGCGTACGGCACCACACGCACCCCGTCGGCCCGCCCCCGCCTCAGCCGCTGACGATCCGCCCCTCGACCTCGCCGAGCCCGATCCGGCTCCCGTCCTTCCCCGGCGCCCAGGCCGTGAAGGTGACCACGTCGCCGTCCTCCAGGAACGCCCGCTTGCCGTCGGGGAGTTCGAGGGGGTCGCGGCCGTTCCAGGTCAGCTCCAGCAGCGAACCGCGCTGCCCCTCGGCCGGGCCGCTGACCGTGCCGGAGGCGTACAGGTCGCCGGTGCGCAGCGAGGCGCCGTTGACCGTGAGGTGGGCGAGCTGCTGGGCGCCGGTCCAGTACATGGTGGAGAAGGGCGGCTCGGCCACCACCTGGCCGTTGATCGCCACGGAGATCCGCAGGTCGTAGCCGCCGGGCTCGATGCCGGGGACGGAGTCGTCGAGGTAGGGCAGCAGCGGGTGGGTGCGCTCGGGCGGGGCCACCCGCGCGTCCTCCAGCGCGGCCAGCGGGGTGATCCACGCCGAGACCGAGGTGGCGAAGGACTTGCCGAGGAAGGGGCCGAGCGGGACGTACTCCCATGCCTGGATGTCCCGAGCCGACCAGTCGTTGAGCAGACAGAGGCCGAAGACGTGGTCCCGGAACCCGGTCAGCGGGACCGGGGTGCCCTGCGCGGAGGGCACGCCCACCACGAAGCCGACCTCCGCCTCGATGTCCAGCCGGACGGAGGGCCCGAAGACCGGCGCCGGGTCGGCGGGGGCCTTGCGCTGGCCGAAGGGGCGTACGACATCGGTGCCGGAGACCACGATCGTGCCCGCCCGGCCGTGGTAACCGATGGGCAGGTGCTTCCAGTTGGGGGTGAGCGGGTCGGGGGAGTCGGGACGGAAGATCTGCCCGACATTACGGGCGTGGTGCTCGGAGGCGTAGAAGTCGACGTAGTCGGCGACCTCGAACGGCAGATGGAGCGTGACCTGCGACAGCTCGTGGAAGTGCGGCTCCACGGTGGCCCGGTGAGCGGGCAGTGTGACCCACTCGGTCAGCGCCGCGCGCACCTCGGACCAGACGGCGGGCCCGGCGGCCAGCAGTGGGTTGAGGGTCGGCGCCGTGAGCAGTTCCGCGTGCGGGGAGTCCAGCGCGGTGGCGGCGGCGCCCGCGTCCAGGACATGGCCGCCGAGCCGGACACCGACCCGGCGATCGGTGCTGCCGGAGGGCGAGAACACGCCAAGGGGAAGGTTGTGCGGACCGAAGGGGTCACCCTCGGGAACGTCGAACGGTGGCACGGGGGGCATGGGGTGCTGCCTCACTCTCATCCGCTTCGGCCTGGGTTGATGATCCATGGCGTCGGGCCACACGTTACGTCCGGAGACGGTGTGTTGGGCAGGGTGCGGGGGGCCGGCCGGGGCCGTGTCTAAAGAGTTCGCAATGTCCGAATGGCTCTTGTCGGAGGGAAGTGTTCCGGCTTAGCGTCCTTCGGGGGACACGGACGGGGTGGGTCCGGTCCAAAAGGGGGACACGTGGGGGGACCCGTGGCCGGAAGCCGCTTCGGCGCGCCTTTTGAGGCGGACCGTGAAGTGCCCGGCCTGATAGTCAAGTTCGGCGGATATCCGCTGCATCACGGTGGCGTCGGCGCGATCCGCAGCCTCGGCCGGCTGGGTGTGCCGATGTATGCCATCACCGAGGACCCGTACACGCCGGCCGCCGCATCCCGCTATCTGGAGCGGGCGTTCGTCTGGCCGACGACCGGCGCGGAGGAACCGGAGCACCTGGTCGAGGGGTTACGGAGGATCGGCCGCCGCATCGGCCGCCCGGCCGTCCTGATCCCGACCGACGAGGAAGCGGCCGTACTCGTCGCCGAGCACCAGGACGAGCTGTCCGGTGCCTTCCTGTTCCCGCGCGTCGAAGCGGCCCTGCCGAGGCGGCTGGCCAGCAAGCAGGGGCTGCACGAGCTGTGCCAGGAGCACGGCATCGCCACCCCGACGACCGTCTTCCCGCGCTCGTACGACGAGATCGTGGCCTTCGCGGACCAGGCGCTGTTCCCGGTGGTGGCCAAGAACCGCGAGGCGTTCGTCCGGCGCAGACGCCCCGCCGTGGGCGGCACCACCCGGATCGGCACCCGCGCCGGCCTGCTCGCCCTCGCCCGCGACTGGGGCGACGACCCCGGCGTGATCCTCCAGGAGTATCTGCCGAGGGAGGCCGCCGAGGACTGGATCGTGCACGCCTGTTTCGACGCGGACGCGAACCCGCTCGCCGTCTTCACCGGCGTCAAGGTCCGCTCCTGGCCCCCGCACGCGGGCATGACGGCCCACGCCTATGTCGTCGACAACCCCGAACTCGCTGACCTGGCAACCAGGTTCGTGAAACAGCTCGGCTTCGCCGGTGTCGTCGACCTCGACCTGCGCTTCGACCGCCGTGACGGGCAGTACAAGCTGCTGGACTTCAACCCCCGTACGGGCGCCCAGTTCCGGCTCTTCGAGAGCGAGTCGGGCGTGGACGTCGTACGGGCCCTGCACCTGAACCTCACCGGCCGGGCCGTCCCCGAGGGCGAGCAGCAGGCCGGGCGGCGGTTCGTCGTGGAGAACATCGACCTGCCCGCGCTGCTCGCCTACCGGCGCAGCGGCTACACCACGCCGAACGCCCCGGCGCGGGCCAGCGGGACCGAGCTGGCCTGGCTCGCGGGCGACGACCCGATGCCGTTCCTCACGATGCTCGCCCGCTTCGTCCGCCCCGGCGCGAAGCACCTCTACCAGCTCTGGCGGACCAACCGCCGGGGCGGCGGCACCCCGCACTCCACGAAGTAGGCAAGGCCACGCACGTGGCGCACCGCGTCCTGGGAGGGACTTCGTGATCCGACCGGTTGCAGTCATCGGGGCCGGGCCGTACGGCCTGTCCACCGCCGCCCATCTGCGGGCGCGCGGCATCCCCGTACGCGTCTTCGGCGACCCCATGGTCAGCTGGCGCGACCACATGCCCGAGGGCATGCTCCTGAAATCCACTCCGGCCGCCTCCAGCCTCGACTGCCCCCAGCCCGGCCACACCCTCGCCGACTACTGCGACGCGGCGGGCGTCCGGCGCCTGGTCACCGACGAGGACATCATCCCGGCGGAGACCTTCATCGCCTACGGGGAGTGGTTCCAGCAGCGGCTGGTGCCGGATCTTGAGCAGGTCCGGGTGGTGTCCGTGGAGCGTGCGCGGCCCGGCGGGTTCGAGCTGAAGCTCGACTCGGGGGAGCAGTTCGCCGCCCGCGCCGTCGTGGTCGCCACCGGTCTTTCCGGCTTCGCCCACCTGCCCGCCGAGCTGGCCGGGGCGGCGCTCGGCGGGCCCGCACTGGTCTCGCACAGCTCCCACCATCACGACCTCGGCCGGTTCGCGGGCAAGGAGCTGATCGTCGTCGGCGCCGGACAGTCCGCGCTGGAGACGGCCGCCCTCGCCGCCGAGGCGGGCGCGAAGGTACGGGTCGTCTCGCGCGGCCGGGGGAAGGTCGCCTTCGGCGCGCCGCCCTGGGAGCAGCCCAGGTTCCGGCCCGAGTCGCCGTTCGGCCGCGCCTGGTCGCTGTGGGCGCTCAGCTACTACGCCCAGCCCTACCGCTTCCTGCCCGAGGCCACCCGGCACCAGCTGGTCCGCCGGGTCCTCGGCCCGCTCGGCGCCTGGTGGCTGCGCGACCGCTTCGAGGGCCGGGTGCGGGTGCGGGAGGTGGCGCGGGTCAAGTCCGTCGAGGCGGTGGACGGCGCGTCGGTGCTCACCGTGCGCACCCACGGCGGCCGCACCGACCGGCTCACCGCCGACCACGTCATCGCGGCCACCGGCTACCGGGTCGACCTGGCCGCGCTGGACTTCCTGGGCCCCGGCCTGCGCACCGGCCTCGCGGCCACCAGGGGCGCTCCCCGCCTCGGCCCCGGCTATGTCTCCTCGCTGCCCGGCCTGTACTTCACCGGCCTGCCGGCGGCCGCGTCGTACGGCCCGGTGATGCGCTTCGTGTGCGGCACGGAATTCGCCTCCCCGCGCCTGGCGAAGCACCTGGCGGCGGCACACGGCGCGCGGAGCTGACCGACGCGTCAACTCCGGTGCGCGCGTGGTGAGTCGGGGGGAGCCGCGGTCCGTATTCTCTGATCATGGCCGCACCCTCCACTCGCTCACTCATCGCCACCGACCTGGACGGGACGCTGCTGCGCGGCGACGACACGGTCTCCGCCAGGTCGCTCACCGCGCTCGCGGGGGCGGCACGCGCCGGAGCCCGGCACCTCGTGGTGACGGGCCGCCCCGCGCCCCGCGTACGCCCCCTGCTGGCCGCGCTCGGCGGCACGGGGCTCGCGGTGTGCGCGCAGGGCGCCCAGGTCTACGACGCCGCCACCGGCACCCTGCTGTGGTCGGTCCGGCTGGACCGGGAGCTGGCCGAGACCGCCCTCGGCAAGATCGAGGCCGAGGTGGGCCAGGTCCACGCGGCCGTCGACCAGGACGGCGTGGACGGGCTCACCCTGATCGAGCCCGGCTACCGGATGCCGCACCCGACCCTGCCCGCCGTACGGGTGGAGCGGCGCGAGGAGCTGTGGTGCGAACCGATCAGCAAGGTGCTGCTGCGCCACCCCGGCCTGTCCGACGACGAGCTGGCGGCCACGGCCCGCTCGGTCGTCGGCTCGCTGGCCACGGTCACCATGTCGGGCCCCGGCACGGTCGAGCTGCAGCCGTGCGGGATCACCAAGGCGACCGGTCTCGCGCTGGCCGCCGAGCACCTGGGCCTCGCCCGCCGGGACACGGTCGCCTTCGGCGACATGCCGAACGACATCCCGATGTTCCAGTGGGCGGCCCACGGTGTCGCGATGGCCGGCGCCCACCCGGAACTGAAGGCGGTGGCCGACGAGGTCACCCTCTCCAACGAGGACGACGGGGTGGCCGTCGTCCTGGAGCGCCTCTTCGCCCTGTGACGCCGACGGCCCCCGCCGTACGCGCGAGGCGTGCGACGGGGGCGCGGTGCGGAGGCCGTACGGCCGGTCCCTCTAGTACGGGCCGTTGACGTTGTCGATCGAGCCGTAGCGGTGGGCCGCGTAGTTGCAGGCGGCGGTGATGTTGGCGACCGGGTTGTACGGGTCGAAGGAGGTGCCGGCCACGTGGTAGGTGCTGAAGGTGGGGTCGATCACCTGGAGCAGGCCCTTGGACGGGGTGCCGTTGATGGCGTTGATGTCCCAGTTGTTGATGGCCAGCGGGTTGCCCGAGGACTCCCGCATCACGTTGCGGTGGATGCCGTTGTAGGTGCCCGGGATGCCCTTCTCGGCCATGATCGCCAGGGACTGGCGGATCCAGCCGTCGAGGTTGTTCGGGTACACGGTGGAGGCGGCGGCGGGCTTGGCGGCCGGGGCGGCGGAGGCGCTGGTGGCGCCGATGAGGGGGAGCGCGAACAGCGCGGCACCGGTACCGGTGACGGCGAGCGTGCGGACGATGCGCTTGGTGCGGGCACGGCGCGGCTGAGCAACAGCAGACATGTCGAAGTTCCTCTCCGTCGCCTGCGAGGTGAGCTGTCGGGTTCGGGCGGGGAGGTGCCCGGCCGCGTCGTCCCCGGTGCCCGTCGGACACCGGGGACGTCATGGCTTCACCCCGAGCCGTTCCGGCGCGACATGTGTCGACCGGTCCGGCGGCTTACCTGGGTCCCCCGCTCCTGCCGTACGAATGAGTTCGTGAATGGGTGTGCCAGGCGCGGCAGGATTCGGCGTTCGCCTGACAGGGCGGGAACGTATGCGACCGCACATGTCCGGAACAAGTACCGGATTCACCCGAAGTACTAGTTGACCTTGATCTGTCCCAAATGGCCTACTTGATCCTTTGCGGTCGCCAATCCTCAACTTCCGTACCGGGCACGGTAAGAAGGGGGTGAGAGGAGGGTTTGCGGGGGTAGGCGCGAGGGGGTGGCCCGCGTGAGCCAACTCACGGAATCGCAAAATACGCAAAATCAGACATGGGGGATTATGTGCATTTGGGCCGTCTGTGGGTATTAGGGAGTGTCGGTCCCCCTGGGGCGGAACCTCTGGGACGCTCCCGTTCGTTGGATCGGCATGCCCCCCGGAGTGCCGGATCGTCCGACCGACTCCCTCCATATCGGCCCTTGTCCACTCATCCAGGACATGCCGGACGAAAACCGATACCTCGTGAGCTGGACCGGTGGGTGCGATCGGTGATCCAAAGAGGACCGGATACGCTGACTTGACTGATGGCAGCGACCTATCGACAAGCCGTGAAGTCGCCAGCAGACACCAGCAGACAGGAGATACCTCGTGACCGTCGTCGGGCCGTTCGGGCTGAGCGTGCGGGACCAGGCACTGGAAGCCGATGTCCAGGCCGGACTGGCGGCTGTCGAGGCGGGCCTGCTAGAGGCCACCAAGAGCGAGGTCCCCTTCATCACCGGGTCCGCCCAGCACCTGGTGCGGGCCGGCGGCAAGCGGTTCCGTCCGCTGCTCGTGCTGCTGGCGGCCCAGTTCGGCGACCGGCACGCCCCGCGCATCGTGCCCTCCGCCGTCGTCGTCGAGCTGACCCACCTGGCCACGCTCTACCACGACGACGTCATGGACGAGGCGGCCGTGCGGCGCGGCGTGGACAGCGCCAACACCCGCTGGGGCAACTCCGTCGCGGTGCTCACCGGTGACTTCCTCTTCGCCCGCGCCACGCAGATACTCGCCGATCTCGGCCCCGAGGCCGTCCGCGTACAGGCCCTCGCCTTCGAGCGCCTCGTCACCGGCCAGATACTGGAGACCGCGGGTCCCCAGGACGGCCGCGACCCCGTCGAGCACTACCTCGACGTGCTTTCCGGCAAGACCGGCTCCCTGGTCGCCGTGTCCTGCCGGTTCGGCGCCATGATGTCCGGCGCCGACGAGAGCGTCGTCGACGTGCTCACCCAGTACGGCGAGCGGCTCGGCGTCGCCTTCCAGCTCGCCGACGACGTGCTGGACATCGCCTCCGACTCCGACGAGTCCGGCAAGACCCCCGGCACCGACCTGCGCGAGGGCGTCCCCACGCTGCCCGTGCTGCGGCTGCGCGAGCGCGCCGCCCGGCTCGGCGAGCCCGGTGACCTCGCGCTGTGCGAGCTGCTGGACTCCGACCTCACCGACGACGCCCGGCTCGCCGAGGCACTGGCCGCGCTCCGCGCGCACCCCGCGCTGGAGCAGGCCCGCCGCGACGCGGTGCGGTACGCGGAGGAGGCCCGCGCCGCGCTCGCCCCGCTGAAGGAGTGCACCGCCAAGGCGGCGCTGATCGAGCTGTGCGACGCCGTGGTGCACCGGGCCGGATGACCGGGAGGGGCGGGCGCCTCACCCGACCCCTACGGGTCGGCGCGGGCGCCCGGCCCGTACGTCATACCGCAGGTGTACGCCGAGTTGGCTCCGTGGGCTGACGCCCCAGGACTGCCGATTTGGTCTGATGGGAACCAGGGAAACCACCACTCCTCACCGATTCGGGTGAGAATGGCGGCTCAGGTGGACCACAGCGAGCGCAGCCGCCGCCGACGACGGAGGTAAGGCACACATGGCACCGTACGAATCCGACCACGCGACCGGCACCGGCCCCGACGAGGACCCGCGTTCCGGACGCCGCAAGGCCGCCCGGTACGTCGTGCCCGTCGCGGTGGTGGGTGTCGCGGCGGCCACCATCGGGCTGGTCCCGGCACTCGCCGCCTCCGGCGACCCGGACCTGCCGAAGATCAGCGCCCAGCAGCTCATCGAGAAGATCGCCAAGTCCGACGTCCAGCGGATGTCCGGCACCGTCAAGGTCAGCACCGACCTCGGCCTGCCCGACCTCGGCGGCCTCCAGGACAGCCTGGGCTCCGGCCAGGAGGGCGACGGCTCCTCCGCCGACCCGCGGACCAAGCTCACCGAACTGACCTCCGGCACCCACACCCTGCGTGTGGCCGCCGACGGCCCCGAGCGGCAGAAGGTCTCGCTGCTGCAGCGCGACGCCGAGTACAGCCTCATCCACAACAGCAAGGACGTGTGGGGCTACGACAGCGCGAGCAACGAGGTCTTCCACACCACCGCCCAGCACTCCGGCGAGAAGGGCGACAAGCGCGAGCACCAGCCGTCCGCCACGCCCGACGACTTCGCCGAAGAGGCCCTGAAGTCGGTCGACGACACCACCTCGGTCACCGTCGACGGCACCACCCGGATCGCCGGCCGCGACGCCTACCAGCTGGTCATCAAGCCCAAGCAGGCCGGCTCCACCGTCCGCGCCGTCACCATCGGCGTCGACGCCAAGACCGGTCTGCCGCTGAAGTTCACCCTCGCCCCGAAGAGCGGCGGCGCCCCCGTCCTCGACGCGGGCTTCACCAAGGTCTCCTTCGCCGCGCCGCCCGCCTCCACCTTCGACTTCCGCCCGCCCAAGGGCGCGAAGGTGACCGAGGAGAAGCCGGGCGAGGACGGCCGGCGGGAGCACGCTCCGGGCTTCGGCGAGGAGTTCGCGCCGGGCGGTCTGAGCGGCGCCGACACCATCGGCGAGGGCTGGACCACCATCGCCAAGTTCGACACCGGCGCCAAGGGCGGGCCCACCAGCTCCCAGGAGGGCGCGATGGGCGGCTTCCTCGGCTCGCTCGGCGACCAGGTCTCCGGCGACTTCGGCAAGGGCACCGTCTTCTCCACCCGCCTGGTCAACGCCCTGATCACCGACGACGGCACGGTGTACGCGGGCGCGGTCACCAAGGACGCCCTGGTGAAGGCGGCCGACGCGGACAAGTGACCGCCCGCCGGAGCCGCCCGAGACACGAGGGGAACCGATGGAGCCACCGTCCGCCGCCGGACACGAGGCCGCGCCGGTCATCGCCACGCGCGGCCTCACCAAGCGGTTCCGGGGCGGCCAGCTCGCCGTGGACGGTCTGGACCTGACCGTCCCGGCGGGCAGCGTCTTCGGCTTCCTCGGCCCCAACGGCTCCGGCAAGACCACCACCATCCGCATGCTGATGGGCCTGATCGACCCGACCTCGGGCACCGCGCACGTCCTGGGCCGCCCCATGCCGGGCGCCACCCGCGCCGTACTGCCCGAGGTCGGCGCCCTCATCGAGGGCCCCGCGCTCTACGGTTTCCTCTCCGGCCGGGACAACCTGCTGCGCTACGACGCCGCCGACCCGGCCGCCGACCCCCGCACCCGGCGCGCCCGCGTCGCCGCCGCGCTGGAGCGGGTCGGGCTCGCCGCGGCCGGAGGCAAGAGGGCGAAGGCGTACTCCCTCGGCATGAAGCAGCGCCTCGGGCTCGCCGCCGCCCTGCTCCGGCCGCGCCGCCTGCTCGTGCTGGACGAGCCCACCAACGGTCTCGACCCGCAGGGCATGCGCGAGATCCGCGGCCTGGTCCGCGAACTGGCCGCCGACGGCACCACCGTCTTCCTCTCCTCCCACCTCCTCGACGAGATCGAGCAGGTCTGTACCCACGCGGCGGTGATGACCCGCGGCCGGCTCGTGATCCAGGGCGCGGTGGCCGACCTGTCCGCCGGGGCGCGCGGCCGGCTCGCCGTGACCACCCCGGACCCGGCCGACGCGGCCCGTGTGCTCAAGGAACAAGGCGTCACCGACCTCACCGTGACCGGCGAGACGGTCACCGGCGAACCGCCCGCCCGCGACCTCGCCGAGGTGAACGCGGCCCTGGTCGCGGCGGGCGTGCGGGTACGGGGATTCACGCTGGAACGGGCCTCGCTGGAGGACGCGTTCGTGGCACTGACCGGAGAGGGCTTCGATGTCGCGGGCTGAGCCGACGTACCCCGCCGTGCCCCGGCCGCTGTGGACCTTCGGGCTGCTGCGCAGCGAGCTGGTCACCACCCTGCGCCGCTGGCGCACCCTGGTGCTGCTCGCGGTGCTCGCGGCGGTACCGGTGCTGATCGGGATCGCGGTGCGGATCGAGACGGGCGGCGGCGGGGACGCGGACCGGGGCGGCGGCGGTCCGGCGTTCATCGCGCAGATCACCAACAACGGCCTGTTCCTGGTCTTCACCGCGCTCGCGGCGACTCTGCCGTTCTTCCTGCCGCTGGTGGTCGGTGTGATCGCCGGTGACGCCGTCGCGGGCGAGGCGGGCGCGGGCACGCTGCGCTATCTGCTGGTCGCCCCGGCGGGCCGTACCCGGCTGCTGCTGACCAAGTACGCGACCGTCCTGGCCTTCTGCCTGCTGGCCACCCTGGTCGTCGCGGTCTCCGCGCTGGCCGTGGGTGCGCTGCTGTTCCCGCTCGGCGAGGTCACGACCATCTCCGGCACCCGGATCGGCTTCGGCGAGGGTCTGCTCCGGGCGCTGCTGATCGCCCTGGCCGTGGCGGCTTCGCTGATCGGCGTGGCGGCGCTCGGGCTGTTCGTGTCGACGCTGACCAACAGCGGGATCGCGGCGATGGCGACCACCGTGGGACTGCTGATCACGGTCCAGATCCTCGACCAGATCCCGCAGCTGCATGCCATCCAGCCGTATCTGTTCTCCCACTACTGGCTGTCCTTCGCCGACCTCCTGCGCGACCCGGTCCTCTGGGACGACCTCCGCCACAACCTCGGTCTCCAGGCGGTCTACGCGGCGGTCTTCGGCACGGCGGCGTGGGCGCGGTTCACGACGAAGGACATCACGGCCTGAGCCGGCTCAGGCGCCGGGGAAGCGGGCGAGGGGTGCCTCGCGCTCGAAGAACGTCTTCGCCCGGGCCAGCGCCTCGGTGTCCGCGCGTACGTCGCCGGGTCCGCTGCCGTTGCCCAGCAGCACCCCGCCGAAGCGCATCTTCAGGTACGCGGCGGAGTTGTTGAGGGTGCCGATGAGCGGCTCGGCGACCGAGGGGTCACGGTCCGCGAGCGCCGTCACGCCCCACAGGGTCCGGCCCGCCATGGCGCCCTTGAAGCCGGCCTCGGGGATGCGCAGCCAGCCCGACCAGTGGTCCAGGTACCGCTTGGTGAGGCTGGACAGCGAGTACCAGTACAGCGGCGAGGCGATCACGATGTCCGTGGCGGCGAGGGTGGCGTCCAGCAGCATCCCGGCCGGGGTGTCGGCGGCGGGCCGTACGTGGTCGCTGTCGTGCCGCAGGTCCTCGGCCTCGGGCAGCGGGAGCCCGGCCAGCCGGACCCACTCCTGCTCCACGCCCTCGGGCAACTGCTCGGCGGCCGCGCGGGCGAGGAACTCCGTGTTGCCCTGGGTGCGGGCGCTGCCCAGGACGAAGAGAAAGCGACGGCTCATGGGGACCCCTGGGGCGAGTGCGGTTGAAGCCACAATAGATCTGTACGCATCTTATGCACATGCAAGTATCGCGCGGCAAGGGCGGCTGGTGCGAGGCTGTGACGTCGTGGTGACGCGCGGGGCGCGGCGGGCGGCGAGACTGGTTGCCAGGAGGCGTACGACCGGAGCGCGGCGCCGGGGGAGTGAGGGAAACGGATGTCTCGACCGATCTTCGAGAAGCGGCGCGGGGACCGGCCGGTCCAGGTCCGCGTCTCGGCCACCGGCGCGGCGTCGGTCGCCGGCACCCCCGTACGTCCGGCTCCGGACGAGGACATCCACGACGCCGTACTCAGCCACCTCCACCACCTGGCCACGGCCCACGGCACCCCGATACGGGCCACCATCCACGACGACGCGGCGGGCTGCCTGATCCCGCTGGAGATCTCGCCCGACGGGACGACCCGGATGACGGGGACCCCGACGCGGCTGCCCGCGGCGCCGGGGACCGTACAGCCGCCTCGGGGGGTTTTCGGGCCGCCGCCGGTCATGGGGGGTGCGCCTTCGGTGGAGGCTGAGCCCACTTCTTCGGCGGGCGGGCTGGGGGTGGCGCCCGTGCCTCCGGCGGCGTCCCTGTCCGCAGCGGAACCCACTCCCACTCCCCGGAGTGCGCCGCTCGGGGCGCCTCCGGCGGAGCGGATACCCGGGGCCACTCGCCGGTCCGTCAACTACACGAAAAGCAAGCCAAGTTCGGGACCTGCTACCACCCCCGGTACCAAGCCGGGACCCGAACTCGTCCTCGGCCCCGAGCCGACCCCGGAAGCCGTCCCCCCGTCCGACCCCGAGCCCATCCCCCCGAGCCGTTTCGACGCCATCGCGGAGGAGATGCTCGCGGAGGCGCCCGCGGCGGAGACGCCGGACGGGGCCGAGGTGTGGACGGCGGCGCTGGGTCGCGTCGGGGACGCCGTACGGGACGGACAGGTCGAGCGGGCGGCCGAGCTGGCGAGCCGGGCGGTCGCCGAGGCGTCCGGCACGTTGGGCCCCCGCCACCCCGAGGTGCTGCATCTGCGTGAACTGTGCGCGTACATCGCGTACTTGACCGGCGACCCGGCCCGCGCCTTCGACCTGTCCCTGGACCTGGCCCGTAAGCGCGCCGAAGCGGGTGACCCGGCGGCGGCCTACGGCAACGTACGCAGCGCGGCGACCGCGTGGCGGGCGGTGGGCGACCCGGAGCAGGCGCTCCGGATGGGCCGCGACCTGATCGACGTATGGACCGCGCTCGCGGCGAAGCCCGGCCCGGCAGCAGCCGACCCCCGCCCCCTGGAGTCGGCCCACACCCGGATGACCCGGCTGACCGCACGCGCGGCCGCGGCCGACGCGTGAGGTCACCTCACTTCAGGACAGTGCCCTCGCAGCTCTCCGCGACCCGCACCACGCCGAGGATCACGGGATAGCCGGTGATCTGCTGGTTCGGCCCCGGCCGGGTCTCGCAGACCTTCCACGCGGCCGGGCCGTCCACCGAACGCCCCTTCCCGCTCACGTCCTTGAAGGCCACCTCGGTGTCGGGGCCCATCTGCTCGACCGCGCGGCCGGCGTTGCCGCCGGTGATGTCCGGCATGACGGCGGAGACGGGACGGGGGTTCGCACGCGCGGACTTGGAAGCGGTCGCGGTACCCGCAGGGTGGCTCGCCCCGGCACAAGCGCCGACCGGGGCCAGCAGCGCGACGACGAGGACGGGTCTCAGAAACTCACGGATGCTCATGCCTCTGTCTACTACTGGACGCAGAACTCGTTCCCCTCAGGGTCCGCCAGCACGGTCCACGACCCCGCGGGCTCACTCACCTCACGCAGCACGGTCGCCCCCAGCGCGGTCAGCCGCGCCACCTCGTCCTTCCGCCGCTCCGGGCCGGCATGAAGGTCGAGGTGGAGACGATTCTTGCCGTCCTTCGCCTCCGGCACGCGCTGGAAGAGGAGACGCCGCCCCAACCCGGTCCCCGTCTCGGGGTCGTAGGGGTCGTCGGGGTGCCGTACAGCCACAAGATCCCGGAACGCCGGCCGCCCGTGATACTCGACCGTCGCCTCACCGGACAACGCCCCGAACGACAGCAGCCGCTCGATCAACGCACTGTTGTCCTCGGGCTCGTAATGCAACGCAGCACCCCAGAAGTCGGCCTGCGTATGCGGGTCGACCGCGTCGACCACAACCTTCCAATGCAGCGGCGCAGGCCGCGATGAAGAAGTCGCCATACAGCCCTTATATCGCCGGACGCCCACCCACATGGCCAGTTGCCACACTTCCGCGCGCCTGGACCTGTTGCCCGACCACACGTACGTACGCCACACCCCGCGTGACCTCGCTGAGCCGGTACCCCGCAGGCAGAGGCGACCACGGCTCCGCCGTGAACGGCAGGTAGCAGATCACCCGGTCCGCCAACTGCTCCAGCCCTGGCGAATCGGGAGTCCCCACGACCAGCACGGAACGCGCGCCTGCCTCACCGAGCACCTTCACCGCTTCACCGGCGTCGCTCCCCAGCGGAAGGGCCGGAACCCGGAACACTCCGGCCCCATGACTCCCCGGCCGCCCCTCCTCAATCCCTCCCTCCGCCCACATCACGAGGTCATGCGACTGCCGCAGCAGGCTGACCTCGTCCGCGAGAGGAGCACCGCCGGGTCCTGCCTGATGGATCCACGTGATGAAAGGGCGCTCATGGGTGAGGGAGGCCAGCCAGGGTCCGAGAACCAACAGCGCTTCATCCGCGAGAAACCCCTGCTCGACCTCCACCCCGGCCTCCCGGAGCAGCGCAGCCCCGCCTTCCCCACGCGAGGTCGGGTCCATCACGGCGATGACGACTCGGGAGACCCCCGCGTCGATCAGCGCCTCACGGCAAGGGGGAGTGCGCCCGTAGTGATTGCACGGCTCGAGCGTGACCACGGCCGTCCCGCCCAACGCCCGCTCCCCAGCCACCGCAAGCGCATTGACCTCGGCATGCGCCTCCCCCTTGCGCCGGTGAAACCCCTCACCGACATTCCGCCCGCCCCGATCCAGGATGACGCACCCCACCGGCGGATTAGGACTGGCAGACCCAACCCCCTGAGCAGAAACAACGATCGCCCGCCGCATGGCCTCCAGCTCGCGCACCTTCACCTCGGAGAACCCGCCCTTCGTCCCAGGAACCCAGGAACCCAGGCTGAGTCCTCCTCAGGCTGGCCGGTAGGCCCCCGCCGGGTCCTCCTGCGCCCAAGCCGCGTACTCCTCGAATTTCAGCCCGTCAGACATCCACCGCGTCCACCGCAGCCGTAGCCGGGTCCGCCGGGCGGGACATCGCCACCACCCGTGCCCGGTGCGCGGAGCGCATCGCGTCTGCTGTCAGCAACACCAGCGCCAGCCAGACCAGGGCGAAGCCCGCCCAGCGCTCCGGGGGCATCGCCTCGTGGAAGTAGAGGATGCCGAGGAGGAACTGGAAGACGGGGGCCAGGTATTGGAGGAGGCCGAGGGTGGAGAGGGGGACGCGGATCGCGGCGGCGCCGAAGCAGACCAGGGGGAGGGCCGTCACGATGCCGGTGGAGGCGAGGAGGGCGGCGTGGCCGGGCCCCTCCGTGGCGAAGGTGAGGTCGCCGTGGGTGCTGAGCCAGAGCAGGTAGGCGAGCGCGGGGAGGAACTGGATCGCCGTCTCGGCGGCCAGGGATTCGACGCCGCCGAGGCCGACCTTCTTCTTCACCAGTCCGTACGTGGCGAAGGAGACCGCGAGGCAGAGGGAGATCCACGGCGGCTGCCCGTACCCCACGGTCAGCACGATCACCGCCGCGAAGCCGACGCCGACCGCCGCCCACTGCACCGGCCGCAGCCGTTCCTTCAGCAGCAGCACACCCAGCGCGATGGTCATCAGCGGGTTGATGAAGTACCCGAGGGACGCCTCCACCACATGGCCGGAGTTCACGGCCCAGATGTAGACGCCCCAGTTCACGGTGATGACGGCGGCTGCCACCGCGACCAGTCCGAGACGGCGTGGCTGGCGCAGCAACTGCCCCGCCCAGGCCCAGCGCCGCACGAACAGCAGCGCGACGGCGACGAAGACCAGGGACCACACCATCCGGTGGGCCAGGATCTCCATGGCGCCCGCCGGCTTCAGCAGCGGCCAGAAGAGGGGGACGAGCCCCCACATGCCGTACGCGGCAATGCCGTTCAGCAGACCTATTCGGTGTTCACCCTTGGACGTCCCGGCCACGGGCTCCTCCTTCTCGCATTCCGCCACGCGAGAACGAAGGTAACGCCGCCCCACCCCGCCTGTCATGCCCGTATCGCCATACGGTCATGACCGAGACGGAGAGGGCGGCGCGCCCGGAACCGGCTCGGCCCTTCAGCTCGCCTTCAGCCCCTCCTCCACCGCCACCGCGAGCGGCGTCGTCGGCCGGCCGATCAGCCGGGACAGCTCCCCGCCCGCCACGACCAGCTCGCCCCGCGCGATCGACGCGTCCACCCCGACCAGCATCTCCGCGAGCGCCTCCGGCAGCCCCGCGCCGGACAGGATGCCCTTGAGGGTCTCCCCGGACACGGGCTGGTAGGTGATCGTCCGCCCGGTCCGCGCGCTCAGCTCGGCCGCGTACTCGGCGAAGCCCCACGCCACGTCGCCGCCCAGCTCGTACGTGGTGTTCTCGTGGCCCGCGCCGGTCAGCACGGCGACCGCGGCGGCGGCGTAGTCGGCGCGGGCGGCCGAGGAGACCCGGCCGTCGCCCGCTGCCGTGACCACCGCGTCGTGGGCGAGCACGGGGGCCAGGTTCTCGGTGTAGTTCTCGTGGTACCAGCCGTTGCGCAGCAGCGAGTACGGCAGCCCGGAGGCGAGCACCGCCTGCTCGGTGGCCCGGTGGTCGTCGGCCAGCGTCGCGGTCAGGGTGCCCGGCGCGCTGGTGTACGCGAGCAGCGCCACGCCCGCCTCCTTCGCCGCGTCGATGACGACCTGGTGCTGGCCCACCCGGCCCTTGTCGAACTCGTTGCCCGAGATCAGCAGCACCTTGTCGCCGGCCGAGAAGAGCCCGTCGAAGGTCTCGGGCGCGTTGTAGTCGGCGACGGCGAGCCGCACACCGCGCTCGGCGAATTCGGCGCCCTTCGCCTCGTCCCGTACGACGGCGGTGATCTGCTCCGCGGGCACCCGCTCCAGCAGCTGGGCGATGACATGGCGGCCGAGGTGGCCGGTGGCTCCGGTGACGACGATGCTCATGGGGGTCTCTCCTAGGGGGAACTTCGGGTGATGTCACTAACCCTAGGAAGTGCGCTAACCAAACGACAGTACCCACTTTCAAGTAAGGTACTGCTATGGCGGTAAGTAACGAGGTCAGCGACGTCCTGTGCCCGCAGCGGCTGGTGCTGGAGCATGTGACGAGCCGCTGGGGCGTGCTCGTACTGATCGAGCTGCTGGACCGGTCCTACCGGTTCGGGGAGCTGCGGCGGGCGGTCGGGAGCTGGGGCGGCCGGGAGGTCAGCGAGAAGATGCTCACCCAGACCCTCCAGACCCTGGAGCGCGACGGCCTGGTGCACCGGGACGCCAAGCCGGTCATCCCGCCCCGCGTCGACTACTCCCTCACCGACCTCGGCCGCGAGGCCGCCGAGCAGGTCAGGGCGCTGTCCGTCTGGACCCAGGACCGTATGGACCAGGTGGAGAAGGCGCGCCGCACCTACGACGAGGTCCGGGAGGCTCGCTCCCGGACCTCGTAGAACAGTCTCAGCCGACGGCAGACGACCTCAGCCGACGACCGTCCAGGTGTCCCCGCCCGCCAGCAGCGCGGCCAGATCGCCCTTGCCCTGCTGCTCGATCGCGGTGTCCAGCTGCTCGGACATCAGGCTGTCGTAGACCGGCCGGTCCACCGCCCGGAACACCCCGACCGGGGTGTGGTGCAGGGTGTCGGGGTCGGCCAGCCGGGACAGCGCGAACGCCGTGGTGGGGGAGGCCGCGTGCGCGTCGTGGACCAGCAGGTCCGCCTCGTTGTCCGGGGTCACGGTGACCACCGTCAGCTCCCCGGTCCGGTCCCGTACGACACCGCGCGAGTTGTCCGCGCCGAACCGCACCGGCTGCCCGTGCTCCAGCCGGATCAGCGCCTCCTCGGCCCGCTGCCTGTCCTTGAGGGCGTCGAAGGCACCGTCGTTGAAGATGTTGCAGTTCTGGTAGATCTCGATCAGCGCCGTGCCCGGATGGTCGGCGGCCGCCCGCAGCACCTCGGTCAGATGCTTGCGGTCGGAGTCGATGGTGCGGGCGACGAACGACGCCTCCGCGCCCAGCGCCAGCGAGACCGGGTTGAACGGCGCGTCCAGCGACCCCATCGGCGTCGACTTGGTGATCTTGCCGAGTTCGGAGGTCGGGGAGTACTGGCCCTTGGTCAGCCCGTAGATCCGGTTGTTGAACAGCAGGATCTTGAGGTTCACATTGCGGCGCAGCGCGTGGATCAGATGGTTGCCGCCGATCGACAGGGCGTCCCCGTCACCGGTGACCACCCACACCGACAGGTCCCGCCGCGAGGACGCGAGCCCGGTGGCGATGGCCGGGGCGCGGCCGTGGATGGAGTGCATCCCGTAGGTGTTCATGTAGTACGGGAAGCGGGACGAGCAGCCGATGCCCGAGACGAAGACGATGTTCTCCTTCGCCAGCCCCAGCTCCGGCATGAACCCCTGCACGGCCGCCAGGATCGCGTAGTCACCGCAGCCGGGGCACCAGCGGACCTCCTGGTCGGACTTGAAGTCCTTCATCGACTGCTTGCCCTCGGCCTTGGGGACCAGCTGGAGCAGCTCGCGTGCGGAGTCAGTCATCGATGGCCTCCTTGAGCGCGGTGGCGAGCTGTTCCGCCTTGAACGGCATGCCGTTGACCTGGTTGAACGAGCGGGCGTCGACCAGGTACTTCGCCCGGATCAGGGTGGCGAGCTGCCCCAGGTTCATCTCCGGGACCACCACCTTGTCGTATCCCTTCAGCACCTCGCCGAGGTTCGCCGGGAACGGGTTGAGATGGCGCAGATGGGCCTGCGCGATGGACTCGCCGGCCGCGCGCAGCCGCCGTACCGCCGCGGTGATCGGGCCGTACGTCGAACCCCAGCCGAGCACCAGCGTCCGCGCGCCGTCCGGGTCGTCCACCTCGACCTCGGGGACCTCGATGCCGTCGATCTTGGCCTGGCGGGTGCGGACCATCAGGTCGTGGTTGGCCGGGTCGTAGGAGATGTTGCCCGTGCCGTCCTGCTTCTCGATGCCGCCGATGCGGTGCTCCAGGCCCGGTGTGCCCGGCACCGCCCAGGGGCGGGCCAGCGTGCGCGGGTCCCGTTCGTACGGCCAGAAGACCTCGGTGCCGTCCTCCAGCGTGTGGTTCGGGCCCTGCGCGAACTGCACCTGGAAGTCCGGGAGTTCGTCCAGGTCCGGGATGCGCCACGGCTCCGAGCCGTTGGCCAGGTAGCCGTCGGAGAGCAGGAACACCGGGGTGCGGTACGTCACCGCGATCCGGGCCGCCTCCAGCGCCGCGTCGAAGCAGTCGGCCGGGGTGCGCGGCGCCACCACCGGGACCGGTGCCTCGCCGTTGCGCCCGTACATCGCCTGGAGCAGGTCGGCCTGCTCGGTCTTGGTCGGCAGACCCGTCGACGGACCGCCGCGCTGGATGTCGATCACCAGCAGCGGCAGCTCCAGCGACACCGCGAGACCGATCGTCTCGCTCTTGAGCGCCACACCGGGACCGGACGTCGTCGTCACCGCGAGCGAACCGCCGAACGCCGCGCCCAGCGCCGCGCCGATGCCCGCGATCTCGTCCTCCGCCTGGAAGGTCCGCACACCGAAGTTCTTGTGCTTCGACAGCTCGTGCAGGATGTCGGAGGCCGGGGTGATCGGGTACGAGCCCAGGAACAGCGGCAGATCCGCCTGCTTGGAGGCGGCGATCAGCCCGTAGGCCAGGGCCAGGTTCCCGGAGATGTTGCGGTAGACACCCGGAGGGAAGGCCCGCGCGGCCGGCGCCACCTCGTAGGAGACGGCGAAGTCCTCCGTCGTCTCACCGAAGTTCCAGCCCGCCCGGAACGCGGCCACGTTGGCCGCCGCGATGTCCGGCCTCTTGGCGAACTTGGCTGTCAGGAACTTCTCGGTGGCCTCGGTGGGCCGGTGGTACATCCAGCTCAGCAGACCCAGCGCGAACATGTTCTTGCTGCGCTCGGCCTCCTTGCGGGAGAGGTCGAACTCCTTCAGCGCCTCGACCGTGAGCGTGGTCAGCGGCACCGGGTGCAGGTGGTAGCCATCGAGCGAGCCGTCGTCCAGCGGGGAATCGGCGTACCCCACCTTCGCCAGGGCGCGCTTGGTGAATTCGTCGGTGTTGACGATGATCTCGGCGCCGCGCGGCAGATCGCCGACGTTGGCCTTCAGCGCGGCCGGGTTCATGGCGACCAGCACGTTCGGCGCGTCGCCCGGGGTGAGGATGTCGTGGTCGGCGAAGTGGAGCTGGAAGGAGGAGACGCCGGGCAGGGTGCCGGCGGGGGCGCGGATCTCGGCGGGGAAGTTGGGAAGGGTGGAGAGGTCGTTGCCGAAGGACGCGGTCTCCGAGGTGAACCGGTCGCCGGTGAGCTGCATACCGTCACCGGAGTCCCCCGCGAACCGGATGATCACCCGGTCCAGACGCCGCACGTCCTTCGCTCCGCCCGGTCTGCGCTGCTCTGCCACGACGTTCTCGTCGGCCTGCTCCGCTGGGCTGCTGACCTGACTGGTCACTGAACTGGACCTCCTTCGAGGCGGCCGTCCGGGGGCGGTCTTCCCCCGGACCAATCCCAGGATCAACCCTACGTCGCTTAGGGTCGGCTTCCGAGGATCGCTGCGTATCTCCCGTTATATGGACTTGCTACGCCGCCCAGTCTCGGTGCGTCAGGAGTTCAGGTAGGTCAGCACCGCCAGAACACGCCGGTGGTCTCCGTCGCTCGGGGTCAGACCCAGCTTCATGAAGATGTTGCTGACGTGCTTCTCCACCGCGCCGTCGCTCACCACGAGCTGCCGGGCCACGGCCGAGTTGGTCCGCCCCTCCGCCATCAGCCCCAGCACCTCGCGCTCGCGCGGGGTCAGCGCCGCCAGCACGTCCTGCTTGCGGCTGCGACCCAGCAGCTGCGCCACCACCTCCGGGTCCAGCGCCGTACCGCCGCCGGCGACCCGCTCCACCGCGGCGACGAACTCGCGCACGTCCGCGACCCGGTCCTTGAGCAGATAGCCGACGCCCCGGCTGGAACCGGCCAGCAGTTCGGTGGCGTAGCGCTCCTCCACGTACTGCGACAGCACCAGCACTCCCAGTTCGGGGTGGCGTTTACGCAGCTCCACGGCGGCCCGCACCCCTTCGTCGGTGTGCGTCGGCGGCATCCGTACGTCCGCCACCACCACGTCGGGCAGCTCGTCCCGTCCGGCCAGCTCCGCGATGGTGGCGAGCAGCGCCTCCGCGTCCGCGACCCCGGCCACCACCTCGTGCCCGAGGTCGGTCAGCAGCCGGGTCAGCCCCTCCCTGAGCAGTACCGAGTCCTCGGCGATGACCACGCGCACCTTGTTCTCCACGATTTCCCGAGCCCCCACACGCCTGCCGACAAGGAGGCCCAGCATTCCAGCTTCTTCAGGTGCGCCAGGGCAGTTCCGCGGTCACGGTGGTCGGCCCGCCGGGCGGCGAGTCCACCACCAGGACACCGTCGACGGCGCCGAGGCGTTCGGCGAGTCCCGCCAGCCCTGATCCGTGGGCGGGGTCTGCTCCGCCGATTCCGTCGTCTCGGATTTGGAGTGTGAGGTGGTGGGGGGTGTGCCGGAGGTCGAGGGTGGCGGTGTGGGCGTGGCTGTGTTTGCTGATGTTCTGGAGGAGTTCGCTGGCGGTGTAGTAGGTGATGCCTTCGATGGCGGGTGCGGGTCGGGTGGGGAGGTCGACGGTGAGGGTGACGGGGACGGTGCAGCGGGTGGCGATGTGGGAGAGGGCTGCGTCGAGTCCTCGGTCGGTGAGGATGGCGGGGTGGATGCCTCGGGCGAGGTCGCGGAGTTCTTTGAGGGCGGTTTTGACTTCGCCGTGGGCTTCTTCGACCATGCGGGCGGCTGTTTCGGGGTCGTGGTGGAGTTTTTCCTTGGCGAGTCCGAGTTCCATGGCGAGGTTGACCAGGCGGGCCTGTGCTCCGTCGTGGAGGTCCCGCTCGATACGCCGTAGGTCGGCGGCGGCGGTGTCGACGACCACACCCCGGTCCGACTCCAGCTCCTCCACGCGTGCCGTCAGCCGGGACGGGCCGAGCAGGCCGCGCACCAGCAGCCCGTCCACCGTAGTGAGCCCCCGCAGCAGCCACGGAGTGACCAGCGTGAACACCAGCCCGATCAGCGCGGTCACGGTGATCTCGAAGGGGTTGTCCACGTAGACGCTGTGGTGGTCGTCTCCGTACAGCTGGATGCCGCCCTGCCCGGCCCACATCGGGAACACCCAGAACCACAGCGGGTACGTCAGCAGCGCCCAGCCGTACGTCCAGAAGCTGATGGCCACCGAGAACGAGAACACCGCCCACGGGAAGTGGACCAGCGCGTACACCAGGTGCCGCCAGGAAGAGCCGCTCTTGAGCACCGCGCCCAGCCACGGCAGCAGCCCCGGCCCGCTGGGCCTGAGCGGCTCCGGCGCGGCCACCCGCACCTTGAGCAGCGCGCCCGCCCGCGCCCGCTCCAGCGCCCCGAAGCCCCGGCAGCCGACCAGGGCCAGCGCCAGCACGGGCACCCCGACGAAGGTCACCAGCAGGCCGGCGCCGAGCGAGATCATCGTCACCGACCAGACGAACAGGGCGATGGCCACCGGCAGACCGAGCAGTACGTATCCCAGCTCCCGCCAGGTCCGCGCCTCCAGCGGTGCCCGCAGCGCGGCGGGGAGGCGGTGGCGGCCCTGCTCTTCCCGGTACGGCGTGTAATGCGTGGCCATCGGTGTCTTCCCCGTTCTCCTCGTGGTGACTTGCCTGCTCAGCGTGCTCGTCCGCACCCGGTGCGGACCATGGCGCGCGTCCCCGTCTCGACCAGGGGGTTTTCCCTACCGTCCGGCGCCGTGCTCGTCGTCACGGCCCCGCCAGGGCAGCTCGGCCGTGACGACCGTCGGCCCGCCGGGCGGGGAGTCCACGACGAACACGCCGTCGACGGCGCCGAGGCGTTCGGCGAGTCCCGCCAGCCCTGATCCGTGGGCGGGGTCTGCTCCGCCGATTCCGTCGTCTCGGATTTGGAGTGTGAGGTGGTGGGGGGTGTGCCGGAGGTCGAGGGTGGCGGTGTGGGCGTGGCTGTGTTTGCTGATGTTCTGGAGGAGTTCGCTGGCGGTGTAGTAGGTGATGCCTTCGATGGCGGGTGCGGGTCGGGTGGGGAGGTCGACGGTGAGGGTGACGGGGACGGTGCAGCGGGTGGCGATGTGGGAGAGGGCTGCGTCGAGTCCTCGGTCGGTGAGGATGGCGGGGTGGATGCCTCGGGCGAGGTCGCGGAGTTCTTTGAGGGCGGTTTTGACTTCGCCGTGGGCTTCTTCGACCATGCGGGCGGCTGTTTCGGGGTCGTGGTGGAGTTTTTCCTTGGCGAGTCCGAGTTCCATGGCGAGGTTGACCAGGCGGGCCTGTGCTCCGTCGTGCAGGTCCCGCTCGATACGCCGTAGATCGGCGGCGGCGGTGTCGACGACCACACCCCGGTCCGACTCCAGCTCCGCTATCCGGCGCTCCAGCTCGTCCGACGGCGCCAGCAGCGCCCGCGCCAGCGCCCGGTCCACGTTCGCAAGACCTCGCGCCAGGAACCCCAGCACCGGCCACAGCACGAAGAGCGAGGTCAGCACCGTGCCGAAGGTCAGCACGCCCCAGGGCAGCCGGATCAGGCAGTAGAGCATCGACCGCCAGCCCACCGGGTCCCGCAGCGCCAGCCACAGCCGCCGCACCACCCCACCGCTCCGGGCGAACGGCAGCGGCGACGGCTCGGGCACCCGCACCCCGAGCAGCGCCCGGACCCGCGCCCGCTCCAGCCGGCCCAGCAGCCGGGCGCCCAGCAGGGAGCCCGCCAGCAGCGGCAGCCCGAGTACCGTGACGGTGAGGCCCCCGCTCACGGACAGCGCGGTGACCGCGTAGACGAAGCCCACCACCGCCAGCGGCAGGTTCAGCAGGAGATGCGCGATCTCCTTCCAGGTGTGCGCGTCGAAGGCGAGCCGGGCGGGCGGCGGACGGCCGGTGTCGCCGGCCGGTCCGGCGGCGGGAGCGGGAGCGGTCATGGCGGTCAGACTGCCGTGCCCGGCGGCCCCCACGCCATGCGGTGGACCGCCTTCCGGTCCCTGGGGAAAACCCCACCCCCGGCCCGCTCCCGGCCTCGCACGGCGTGACGGGCTGCTTACCGGCGCTTTATCAGGGCCTAGACTCCCGTGCGTACGCAAACCTCTGACCGCATCCCGTCACACGGTGCGCGGAGGTCACGGAGGACACGCGGGTCAGGGAGCGAGGGACGCACGGTGCGCGAGACGTTGGGGGTAACGACGGTCGCCGCGGCCGACACCGCGTCGGACTACTTCGGGTCCTACTCGGTCGTGGGGCTGCTCGCCGTCATCGGCGTGCTCTTCGTCGCGGCCGCCTTCGGCGCCGGCCGCCTGCTGCGGCCCGTGGTGCCCACCCCCGAGAAGCTCATGACCTACGAGTGCGGCGTCGACCCCGTCGGGGAGGGCTGGGCCCACACCCAGGTCCGCTACTACGTCTACGCCTTCCTGTACGTGATCTTCGCCGTCGACTCGATCTTCCTGTTCCCCTGGGCGACGGTCTTCGCCGCCCCCGGCTACGGCGCGGCCACCCTGGTGGAGATGTTCATCTTCCTGGGCTTCCTCGCCGTCGGCCTGCTGTACGCCTACAAGAAGGGCGTCCTGACATGGACGTGAACCCGGCCGCCCCCGAGCCGGTGCTGCTGCCCGAGCCGAAGCGGCTGGGCGCGCTCGCCCGGCTCGCCCCCGAGCCGATGAAGGTCGTCCTGAACTGGGGCCGCCGCTACTCGCTCTGGGTCTTCAACTTCGGCCTCGCCTGCTGCGCGATCGAGTTCATCGCCGCGTCGATGGCCCGCCACGACTTCATCCGGCTCGGCGTCATCCCCTTCGCGCCGGGCCCCCGCCAGGCCGACCTGATGGTCGTCTCCGGCACGGTCACCGACAAGATGGCGCCCGCCGTGAAGCGGCTGTACGAGCAGATGCCCGAGCCGAAGTACGTCATCTCCTTCGGCGCCTGCTCCAACTGCGGCGGACCGTACTGGGACTCCTACTCCGTCACCAAGGGCGTCGACCAGATCATCCCGGTCGACGTGTACGTGCCGGGCTGCCCGCCGCGCCCCGAGGCACTGCTCCAGGGCATCCTGAAGCTCCAGGAGAAGATCGCCCGTGAGTCGCTGGCGGAGCGGTACGGCAAGGGGGGCGCCGCCCGCCCGTCCGCCGCCGCGTTGCAGAGCGACCTGGTCCGGCCGCCCGCGCCCGCCGCTCCTGAGGGGGACGCGCGATGACCGCGCCCGGCTGGCTGCCCGCCTCCGCCGAGGAACTCTTCGGCCCCGAAGCCACCGCCGAGGAGTCCTACGACGTCCTCACCGTCGACGTGCCCCCCGCCGCCTGGCTCACTGCCCTGGAGACGGCCCGTACGACGCTGACCTGCACCTACTTCGACTGGCTGAGCGCGGTCGACGAACCCGGCACCGGCTTTTGGGTGTCCGCCCACGTCGTCGCCCTGAACCCGGTCCGCCGCCTGCTGGTCCGTACGACCGTCCCGCACGAGGCGCCGGTGCTGCCCAGCGCCGTCGGTGTGTACGCGGGCGCCGCCTGGCACGAGCGGGAGACCCACGAGATGTTCGGGGTCGACTTCACCGGCCACCCCGCCCTGGACCACCTGCTCCTCCCGGAGAACTTCGAGGGCCACCCGCTGCGCAAGGACTTCGTCCTCGCCGCCCGCGTCGCCAAGGCGTGGCCGGGCGCGAAGGAACCGGGGGAGTCCGAGCACGGCGGGCCCAAGCGCCGCCAGATGCTGCCGCCGGGGGGGCCTGACCCCAACGAGTGGGGGCCGCTGAAGGGGCAGTTGCCGCCCGCGCCTTCGCGTCCCGCGCGGGGGGCGGCGGGGGAGCGGCCGGCCCGGCGGGCCCGGACCTCGGCGGAGGGCAGCGGGGCGCCGGCCGGCGCCGAGGCAGAGACCGTCCGGCCGCGTCGGGCGCGGAGTGCGAGCGAGGGTTCGGCTCGTCAGGTTCCGGGGGAGCCGGATGCCGGTGCGGCGCCGCCTCGGCGGATGCGGAGTGGGAGTGAGGGTTCGGCGAGCCAGAGTTCGCCGGAGCCGGATGCCGGGACTGCTGCGCCGCGCCGGACGCGGAGTGCGAGTCAGGGGTCGGCCGGCCAGGGGGCGCCGGAGGGCACGGAGGCTCCGGCCGAGACGCCGGCCGAGGCACCGAGGGGGCCGCGCAGGTCGCGGAGTGCCTCGCAGGGGTCGGCTTCGCAGCGGACCGAGACTCCGGAGGCCGCTGAGTCTTCAGCGCCGACTGAGCCGAGCGGGCCCTCGGAGCCGAGCGAGCCAATCGAGCCGAGCGAGCTCGCCCAGCCGGCGGAGCGTAAGGCTGCCCCGCGCAGTGCCGACGCCCCCTGGCATCACGCCCGGCCGGCCTTCGAGGAGCCGGACGAGTCCCCGAAGACACCCCCTGCTCCCGGGCAGGAACCAACCGAAACCCCCGACGAACCCACCGGAGGCGCGCAGTGAACGACGTGCTGGACGTCATCCTGCGGCTCCTCGTCGTGTTCGTCGTCTTCCTGACGTTCCCGCTGGTCATCGGCCAGACGGAGCACAAGGTGATGGCCCATATGCAGGGCCGCCTCGGCCCGATGTACGCGGGCGGCTTCCACGGCTGGGCGCAGCTCGTCGCGGACGGTGTGAAGTTCGCGCAGAAGGAGGACGTGGTCCCGGCCGGTGCCGACCGCCGCGTCTTCCAGCTCGCCCCCGCCGTGGCCCTGCTGCCGTACCTGCTGGTGCTGCTCGCCATCCCGATCGGGCCGAGCGCGGGGGCCGTCGGCCAGGTGCTGGACGCGGGCATCTTCTTCGTGCTCGCGGTGATGGGCGTCGGCGTCCTCGGCTCGCTGATGGCGGGCTGGGCCAGCGCGAACAAGTTCTCCATGCTCGGCGGCCTGCGCACCGCCGCCCAGCTGCTTGCCTACGAACTCCCGATGCTGCTCGCCGCCGCCTCCGTGGCGATGGCGGCCGGCACGGTCTCCCTGCCCGGCATCGTCAGTGCCTTCCACTGGTGGTGGCTGCCGTGGCAGCTCACCGGCGCGGTCGTGTTCTTCGTGGCCGGACTCGCCGAGCTGCAACGGCCGCCGTTCGACATGCCGGTGGCCGACTCGGAGATCATCTTCGGCGCGTACACCGAGTACACCGGCCTGCGCTTCGCCCTGTTCCTGCTCGCCGAGTACGCGGGCATCGTCGTCCTGTGCGGTCTGACCACCGTGCTCTTCCTGGGCGGCTGGCACGGCCCCTGGGGTGCCGACGGACTCGGCTGGGTGTGGACCCTGGTGAAGACCGCGATCCTCGCCTTCCTGGTGATCTGGCTCCGCGTCACCTACCCCCGGCTGCGCGAGGACCAGCTCCAGAAGCTGTCCTGGACCGTCCTCGTCCCGCTCGCCCTCGCCCAGATCGCCCTCACCGGCGTCATCAAGGTGGTGATCGCCTAAATGTCTCCCATCCCCGGCTCCGGCCTGGCCAAGGGCCTGGCCGTCACCCTGCGCACGATGACCAGGAAGACGGTCACCGAGCGCTACCCCGACGTCCAGCCCGACCTGCCGCCCCGCACTCGCGGGGTGATCGGCCTGTTCGAGGAGAACTGCACGGTCTGCATGCTCTGCGCCCGTGAGTGCCCCGACTGGTGCATCTACATCGACTCCCACAAGGAGACGGTCCCGGCCGCCGCCCCCGGCGGCCGCGAGCGCAGCCGCAACGTCCTCGACCGGTTCGCCATCGACTTCTCCCTCTGCATGTACTGCGGTATCTGCATCGAGGTCTGCCCCTTCGACGCGCTGTTCTGGTCCCCGGAGTTCGAGTACGCCGAGACCGACATCCTCGAGCTGACCCACGAGCGCGACAAGCTCCGCGAGTGGATGTGGACCGTCCCGGCCCCGCCCGCGCTGGACCCGGGCGCGGAGGAGCCGAAGGAGATCGCCGCCGCCCGCAAGAGCGCCGACAAACTGGCCGCCGCCCAGGCCGCCGAAGAAGCCCGAGCCGCCGAAGAGGCAGCGCACCCCGACGACCAGCAACAGGAGGGAGAGCAGTGAGCCTCGCCGCCACCGCCCCGCACGGCTTCCTGTCCCCGACCGGCGTCGAGATCGCGTTCGTCCTCGTCGGTCTGGTCACCCTCGGCGCCGCGCTGATCACCGTCACCACCCGCCAGCTGGTGCACGCCGCCCTGTGGCTGGTGGTCACGCTCGGCGGGCTGGCCGTCGAATACCTCCTGCTCACCGCCGAGTTCATCGCCTGGGTGCAGGTCCTCATCTACGTCGGTTCCGTGGTCGTCCTCCTTCTCTTCGGGCTGATGCTCACCAGGGCCCCCATCGGCCGCTCCCCGGACGCCGACTCCGGCAACCGGCTGCCCGCCCTCGTCGTCGCCGTGGGTTCGGCGGGCGCCCTGGTCTGGGTGGTGACGGACGCGTTCCGCGCCACCTGGATCGACCTGGACGGCCCGGCCGCCGGCACCACCCGCGTCACCGGCGAGAGCCTCTTCCGGCACTGGGTGCTGCCCTTCGAGGCGCTGTCCGTCCTGCTCCTCGCCGCCCTGGTCGGCGCGATCGTGCTGTCCCGCAAGAACAAGGCGGACCAGGCCCCCGACGCCCCGAAGCTCACCAAGACCACCAAGACCCCCGGCGAGAAGGAAGGCGCCCGCTGATGCACCTCGCCTACCCCGCCGTCCTCGCCGCCCTCCTCTTCTGCACCGGCCTCTACGGCGTCCTCGCCCGCCGCAACGCGATCCTGGTCCTGATGTCGGTCGAGCTGATGCTCAACGCCGTCAACCTCAACCTCGTCGCCTTCGACGTCTGGCTCAGCCGGGCCGCCAAGGACACCCTGCACTCCGGCCAGGCGCTGACCCTGTTCACCATCGCCATCGCGGCCGCCGAGATCGGCATCGGCCTGGCGATCGTCCTCGCCGTGTACCGCGACCGGGGCACCGCCGACATCGACAAGCTCCGCGACACCGCCGAGACCTCCGGCGACGACCCCGACCACCCCGACGCCTTTGGGGCCGAGAAGGCTGAGGCCACCGCGTGACCACCACCACCCTCGCCGCCCTCGTCCCCGCCCTGCCCTTCCTCGGCGCCGTCGCCGGACTCCTGCTGGGCCGCACCGCGCCCGGCTTCGTCCGCCCGCTCGCCGTACTGCCGCCGCTGGCCGCGCTCGTACTGGCCGCGCTGGTCGCGGCCCGCCAGGGCGGCGGCCGGGCCATCGACGCGTACACCCTGCTGACGCCCACCGGCTCGGTCCCGGTCGACCTGGCGCTGCACATCGACGGCTTCGCCGCGCTCGTCGCGATCCTGGTCGCCTTCGTGGCGACCTGCGTGCAGATCTACTCCACCGGCTACCTGCGCGACGACCCCCGCTACCCCTCCTACGCGGCCCTCGTCTCCCTCTTCACCTCCGCGATGCTCCTCGTCGTCTACTCCGGCGACCTGATCGTGCTGCTGGTCGGCTGGGAAGTCATGGGCATCTGCTCCTACTTCCTCGTCGGCCACTACTGGGGCACCCCCGAGGCCCGCGCCGCCTCCCTCAAGGCGTTCCTGGTCACCAAGCTCGGTGACGTGCCGTTCCTGATCGGCCTGTTCGCGCTCGGCACCGACGCCGGGTCCTTCCGCATCACCCGCGTCCTCGGCGCCGTGGCGAGCGGCGGACTCGACCACCCCACCCTGATCGCGCTGCTGCTCCTCGCGGGCGTGGCGGGCAAGTCGGCGCAGTTCCCGCTGCACACCTGGCTCCCCGACGCGATGGCGGGCCCCACGCCCGTCTCCGCGCTGATCCACGCGGCCACGATGGTCGCCGCCGGTGTCTACTTCGTCGCCCGTCTCCTCCCCGTGTTCGAGGCGTCCGCCGCCGCGATGACGGTCCTCGCCGTGATGGCCGCCGTGACCATGCTGGGCTCCGGCCTCGCCGCGCTCGCCCAGGACGACATCAAGCGCGTCCTCGCCTACTCGACGATCGGCCAGCTCGGCTACATGACCGGAGCCCTCGCCGTCGGCGACCGCGGTGCCGCCGTCTTCCACCTCCTCGCCCACGGCGCCTTCAAGGCGCTGCTGTTCCTCGCCGCCGGAGCCGTCATCCACGCCGCCGGCACCAACTCGCTGGCCGCCATGTCCCGGATGAGCCACCTGCGCGACCGCGTCCCGGACGCCTTCTGGACGATGACCGTGGCCCTGCTCGCGCTGGCCGCGATCCCGCCGTTCAGCGGGTTCTTCTCCAAGGAGTCCGTCCTCGGCGCCGCCGAACGCCTCGCCACCGGCCACCCCGGCCCGGCACCGGGCGCCGCCGGCTGGATCGTGCTCGTCGCCGCGCTCGCCACGGCCCTGCTCACCGCCGCCTACGCCACCAGGCTCTGGCTGCTGGCCTTCCGGGGCCGGGGCGCCGAGGCCCCCAACCACGGCCGCCAGCCGCAGACCATGACCGTCGTGCTCTGGGTACTGGCCGTGCCCTCGCTGGCCTTCGGCGCGCTCGCCTACCGGGCGCTGCCCGGCTGGTTCGACGGCCGCAGCCTCGCCCCCACCCTGCTCACCTCCATCCTCGGCACCGGCCTCGCCGTGGTCGGCGGACTCCTGGCCTACGGCGCCTGGCAGCGCGCCGCCGCCCGCGCGCCCCGCGTCCCGCTGGGCGCCGTCGCCGCTCATCCGGAGGGCGACGCGGGCCTGGTCGAGGCCGAGGCCATCGCCGCCCACGAACCGGCGTACGGCGACATCGCGGGGGCCCCCGACCCGGCCGACCCCGGCCGCCTGCTGCTCGGCCCGCTGTACGGGCCCGCCGCCGCGGGCTTCCACCTCGACGCCGTGTACTCGGCGCTGTTCGTCCGCCCCGTCCTGGGCGCCGCGAGCCTCGTCCGCTTCCTGGACCGCGAGGTCGTCGACACTTACGTACGCGGCGCCGCCGCCCTGCCCCGGCTGCTCGGCGCGGCCGTACGGCGGGCGCAGACCGGCAATGTGCAGACCTATGTGAGCGCGCTGCTCGCCGGCACCGTCGTCCTGACGGTCGCCGTCCTCCTCGTCGCCTCGGGAGCGTGAGCCGGCGTGATCGGTATCAGCGAATCAGTGATGCAGTTCCTTCTGGCGTTCGTCGTCGCCGTGCCGCTCCTCGGCGCGGCCGCCGCTCTTCTCCCGGCCCCGCCGGGACTGAAGGGGAAGTCGCCCGAGCAGGCCGTGCTCCGGCACGGCGTGAGCGTGACCGGCGTGGTCCTCATCGCCGCGATCGTCCTCGCGCTCGGTTTCGACCACGACCACCCCTCGAAGATGCAGGCCACGACCGACATCAGCTGGATTCCCGCACTCCAGGTGCGCATCCACCTCGGCATCGACGGCATCTCCCTCCCCCTTCTTCTCCTGACCGCGCTGCTGACCTTCCTCTGCGCGCTCTACTCCTACTTCAAGCCGCCCACGGGACCCTCCCCGAAGGCGTTCACCGCCCTGGTACTGCTGCTCGAAGGCGGCACCCTCGCCTCCTTCGCCGTGCTCGACCTCGTCCTCTTCTTCCTCGCCTTCGAGACCGTGCTGATCCCGATGTACTTCCTCATCGCCCGCTGGGGCGGCGAGGGCCGGACCCGCGCCGCGTGGAAGTTCATCCTGTACACGCTGCTCGGCTCCGTGATCATGCTGCTCGGCCTGCTCCTGATCGGGATCAAAGCGGGCACGTTCGACATGGTGGCACTCGCCACTGACAACGGCCGGTCGCTGACCACGTCCGTGCAGGTCATCGCCGTTCTGGCGATCGGGATCGGGCTCGCCGTGAAGGCCCCGATGTGGCCCCTGCACAGCTGGCTCCCGGACGCCCACACCGCCGCCCCGACCGTCGGCTCGGTGCTGCTCGCCGGCGTCCTGCTGAAGCTGGGCACGTACGGGTTCGTCCGCATCCTGCTCCCGGTCGCGCCCGACGGATTCCGGGTCTTCGCGCCCTACCTCGCCGCGTTCGCCGTCGTCGGCATCATCTACGGGTCCCTGGCCTGCCTCGCCCTCGCCAAGCGGGGTGCGAAGGGCGACCTGAAGCGGCTGATCGCCTACTCCTCGGTCGGCCACATGGGCTTCGTACTGCTCGGCATCTCCACCATGACCCCGACCGGCGTCAACGGCGCCCTGTTCGCCAACATCGCCCACGGCCTCATCACCGGCCTGCTGTTCTTCCTGGTCGGCGCCCTGAAGGACCGCACCGGCAACACCGACCTCGACACCCTGGCCGCGCACAGCGGGGGCGCCCTGTACGGAAGGGCCCCGCGTCTCGGCGGGCTGCTCGCTTTCGGCGCCGTCGCCTCGCTCGGGCTGCCCGGACTCGCCGGGTTCTGGGGCGAGATGCTCGCCCTGTTCGGCGCGTTCCAGCCCGCCGCCGGGCTCAGCCGCCCCGCCTACCTCGTCTTCCTGGCGATCGGCGCCTTCGGCACCCTGCTGACCGCCGCGTACCTGCTGGTCGTGGTCCGCCGCGTCTGCATGGGCGACCCGAACCAGGACCTGCCCGAACTCGCCGACGTACGCGGCTACGAGTTCGCCGCCTGGACCCCGCTCGTCGTCCTCACCGTCCTCGCCGGACTCTGGCCCAGGGCCCTGCTCGGCCTCAGCGACCCGGCCGTGCAGCAGCTCCTCGCAGGAGGCACCCGATGAGCGCCCTGGCCCAGTCCCCCGGCGGCCACGCGGCCGACTATGCGCTCCACACGGCGGCCCAGGCGGCGGTGGAGCACCTGGCCGCACCGGCGGTCGACGCACTGATCCAGTCCGTCGACTGGCTCGCCGTCGCCCCGCCCGTCATCGTCGCCGTCACGGCCCTCGCCGTGCTCGTCACCGACCTGTTCCTGCCCGAGGGCCGCAAGCCGCTCCTGGGATGGCTCTCCATCGCGGGCCTGGCCGCCGCCGCGCTCATGCTGCTGCCCCTGCTGAACGGCGACCGCGCCACCTTCTGCCTGACCGGCTCCACGCGCGCGTGCAGCTACACCGCCGACCACTTCACGGTCGTCATCCAGTTCCTCGTCCTCGGCGGCGCCCTGCTCGCGGCCCTGCTGTCCGTGACCGGCGTCCAGGACGACCGGCGGCGCGTCCCGGCCGGCGAGTTCTGGTTCCTGCTGCTCTCCTCGGCGGCCGGCGCCGCCCTGCTGCCCGCCTCCCGCGACCTCGCCACCCTGATCGTCGCCCTGGAGGTCGCCTCCCTGCCCGCCTTCGCCCTCGTCGGCATCCGGCACGGCGAGGCGCGCTCGGCCGAGGCCGCCCTGAAGTTCTTCCTCTCCTCGGTCACCGCCACCGCCGTCAGCCTGATGGGCGTCAGCTTCGTCTACGCCGCCACCGGCACCCTGCACCTCACCGAGATCGCCCGGCGCCTCCCTCAGGTCGACGGCCAGCTCCACACCCTCGTCCAGACCGGCGTCGTCCTCACCCTGATCGGCTTCGCCTTCAAGACGGCCGCCGTGCCCTTCCACTTCTGGGTCCTCGAGACCTACGTGGGCGCGCCGCTCCCGGTCGCCGCCTACCTCTCGGTCGTGGGCAAGGCCGTCGGCTTCTCCGGCCTGATCCTCGTCACCGTGATCGCCTTCCCGGCGTACGCCGACGTCTGGGGCCCCGCCCTCGCCGTCCTGGCCGCGCTCACCATGACCGCCGGGAACGCCGGCGCCCTGCGGCAGCGGGCCACGCGCGCGTACAGCGCCGTACGCCTCCTCGCCTGGTCCTCCATCGGCCAGGCCGGCTACCTCCTGGTGCCGATCGCCGCCGCCGGATACACCGGGGACGGCCAGAAGGCGATCGGCTCCACCGTCGCCTACGCCCTGATGTACGCCGCCGTGAACCTCGGCGCCTTCGCGGTGGCCGCCCTGGTGGGCCGTACGAAGCGGCTCAACCGGATCAGCGACTACCGGGGCCTGTACGCCACCAACCCGGTCACCGCCGTCCTCCTGGCCTTCTTCCTGCTGTGCCTGGCCGGACTCCCGCCCGGCGTGATCGGGCTCTTCGCCAAGGTCACGGTGTTCTCCGCGGCCGTGGACGCCGGGCTCGGCTGGCTCGCCGTGGTCATGGCCGTCAACGTCGTGATCGCGCTCTACTACTACCTCCGGTGGACGGCCCTGCTGTTCCGCGCCCCCGAGGGCGAACCCGTACGGCACCGCGTCCCCGCCCCGCTCACCGTCGCGCTCGCCCTCACCGGCGCCGTCGGCGTGGCCCTCTCGGGCGCACCCCAGCTGGTGCTGCGCTTCGCCGCCACCAGCCTCTTCTGACGGGCGCCGCCGGCAGCCCCTCACTCGTACGGGTGTCCGCGCCACCGCGCCCACCTGGGAACTCGCGGCCGTCGCCTCGCGTTGACCAGAACGGGAGGGTCCACTGGACCGAAGGGTTCCCCCGCCGCACGATTTGGAGGGCCAGGGTGCACCGCCGGCACAACGGGCTCAGGACCGCAGTACTCCTCGGGGCACTGTCGGCGATCATCATCGTCATCGGCAGCTTCTTCGGCCGTACGGGGCTGATCGTCGCGGTCCTGGTGGCGCTCGGCACGAACGCGTACGCGTACTGGAACAGCGACAAGCTGGCCCTGCGCGCCATGCGGGCGCGCCCGGTGAGCGAGTTCGAGGCACCCGAGCTGTACCGCATCGTGCGCGAGCTCTCCACCGAGGCCCGCCAGCCCATGCCCCGGCTGTACATCTCGCCCACGGAGGCCCCCAACGCCTTCGCCACCGGCCGCAACCCGCGCCACGCGGCCGTCTGCTGCACCGAGGGCATCCTGCGCCTGCTCGACCCGCGCGAGCTGCGCGGTGTCCTCGGCCATGAGCTGAGCCATGTCTACAACCGCGACATCCTCATCTCGTCCGTGGCCGGCGCCCTCGCCTCCGTGATCATGTTCCTGGTCAACTTCGCGTGGCTGATCCCGATCGGCCGCTCGGACGACGACGAGGGTCCGGGCCTGATCGGCATGCTGCTGACCATGCTCCTCGGCCCGCTCGCGGCCACCCTCATCCAGATGGCCGTCAGCCGCTCCAGGGAGTACGAGGCGGACGCCTCCGGCGCCCAGCTCACCGGCGACCCGCTGGCCCTCGCGGACGCGCTGCGCAAGCTGGAGAGCGGCACCCAGCAGCTCCCGCTGCCCCCGGAGCCGCGTATCGAGACCGCGAGCCACATGATGATCGCCAACCCGTTCCGGCCCGGCCAGGGACTCTCGCGGATGTTCTCCACGCACCCGCCGATGGCCGAGCGGATCGCCCGACTGGAGAAGATGGCAGGTCGAAACCGGTGAAGACCCTACTGAACATCATCTGGCTCGTCCTGAGCGGCTTCTGGCTGTTCCTCGGCTACCTGCTCGCCGGCGTGCTGCTGTGCGTCACGATCATCGGCATCCCCTTCGGGATAGCCGCCTTCCGTATCGGCGTCTACGCCCTGTGGCCCTTCGGGTACACCACGATCGAGCGCGGGGAGGCGGGCGCGCCCTCGTGCGTCGGCAATGTGCTCTGGCTGGTACTGGCGGGGTGGTGGCTGGCCCTGGCCCACATCACCACGGGCATCGCGCTGTGCCTGACGATCATCGGCATCCCGTTCGGCATCGCCAACTTCAAGCTGATCCCGGTGTCCCTGCTCCCGCTGGGCCGCGAGATCGTCCGCACGGACGAGCCGTTCGGGGCGCGCGTCGCCTGAGGGCAACCGGAACCCGCCCGCGCGGCGTCCTACGACCTGACAGGGCACACCGGCTTCTTACGCGGCCAGGTGTGCGGACGTGGCGCGGGAGGGCAGGTTCCTGGCATGAGCATTCTCGGTTGGATCATCCTGGGCCTGCTGGCCGGAGCCATCGCCAAGCTGCTGCTGCCCGGCCGTGACCCGGGCGGCTTCATCGGCACGACCCTGATCGGCGTCGCGGGCGCCTTCATCGGCGGCTGGATCTCGTCGCGCTGGCTGGACCACCCGGTCTCCAAGCACTTCTACGACGGCGCCACCTGGGCCGCCGCGATCGGCGGCTCCCTGGTCCTGCTGGTCCTCTACCGGGTCATCTTCGGCAACAGCCGCGACTGAGCGGGGTCTTCTCAGGAGGGGCTCAGTCCTCGGAGCGGCGTTCGCTGCGGTGGGTGCCGCGGGCCAGCTCCTGGAGGATCTCGTGCTCGGAGCGCCGCGTCGTACGGGCCAGCGTGTGCAGCAGCGCCGCGCACAGGGCCGCCGTACCGTCCAGCAGCGTGTCCGTCGCCGCGGGGTCCTCCTGCCGCCGCTCCTCCAGATACTCCGTCAGGAGCTCGTCCCCGGAGACATAGGCAGTCATGAACTCGATACCGGTGCGGACACGGTCGTAGTCACTGCTCATGCGGGAACGATCGCACATGGCCGGCCCCGCCGCCGGGGAAGCCGGGGCGGGGCCCGCGCTCAGCGGTGTGTCCTGCCGGAAGTCCTACCGGTAGTTCACGAACTGCAGCGCGAAGTCGAAGTCCTTGCCCTTGAGCAGCGCGATGACGGTCTGGAGGTCGTCGCGGCTCTTGGAGCTGACGCGCAGCTCCTCGCCCTGGACCTGGGCCTTGATGCCCTTGGGGCCCTCATCGCGGATGATCTTCGCCACCTTCTTGGCGTTGTCCTGGGAGATGCCCTCCTCGATGGACGCGAAGATCTTGTACTCCTTGCCGGACAGCTGGGGCTCGCCCGCGTCCAGCGACTTGAGGGAGATGCCACGCTTGATCAGCTTGGACTCGAAGACGTCGAGCACGGCCTTGACCCGGTCCTCGGAGTTCGCCTCCATGAGGATCTTCTCGCCGGACCACGAGATCGAGGCGCCCACGCCCTTGAAGTCGTAGCGCTGCGAGATCTCCTTGGCGGTCTGGTTGAGGGCGTTGTCGACCTCCTGCCGCTCGACCTTCGAGACGATGTCGAAACTGGAGTCGGCCATGTCCTGTGGCTCCTTGCATCGGGGGCGGAACGGGTGCGGACCGTGCGCCGGGGCGCCGGCCGCCGAGCCCGGCATCCAGCCGGACCGCATCCGCACCAGCCTAGCCACCCCCGGACCCCGGGAACGGCGATCAACCGGGTGGCGAAGCACCCCCTCGCATCAGGTATCGTTTACGTCGTTGCCAGGGAGCATCGCCAAGGCGGGCCCCCTTACAACAACCCAGGCGGTGTGCCCGAGCGGCCAAAGGGAGCAGACTGTAAATCTGCCGGCTCAGCCTTCCCAGGTTCGAATCCTGGCGCCGCCACATTGGGAAAAACCCCCTCCGAACAGCCATTACGGCTGTTCGGAGGGGGTTTCTTCGTTTTGGGTGACCGCAGTGGGCCCCACTCCTGCCTGCGCTGACTCAACACAGGCACCTGGCAGCGGCGCCCGGCCCCCTACGCGAGGTGACCGGACTCCTCAGCACCCGACGTGATCTGTTGCTGCCCAGGGATGGAGCTCTGGCTCACCCGGCGGGTCTCAATGAGTGCCTGGAGTTCCTTAGGCGTAGGCCACGGTGCGCGGCGGTGGATCATTCGGTGGCAGTTGGCGCAGATGAGGGCGAGGTCACTGAGCTTGGTGCGGCCTTCGCCGGCCTCGTGCAGGGGGACGACGTGGTGACACTCGATGTAGCCGTTTCCGCGCTCGCCGTAGACCTCCTGAAAATCGAAGCCGCACGCCTCGCATGCGAGACGTCCGCCCTGTCGGAGGACCGCAGCGATTTTCTTCTTGCGCAGGGCCTTGTTCCGTTCCCGGCTCCTGTGCCGACGCATCAGCAGGCGTCCCTCGGGCGCGCTGTAGTCATCCAGTTCCTCCTCCTGGTCGGGCGCGAGGTCCTGGAGGTCGCCTGTGGCGATGCCCTGCCGGATGAGCTGAGCCACCTCAGTCATCTCGGCCGGCTTGGCAAGGAAGTCATTCAGCACTTCAACATCGAGGGCTCCGCCGTTGGTGGGCTTGCCTCGGTATTCCGGATGCCGTGTCGCAATGTCGAACGTCTTCCTGGCCACCCCATTCGGGTTCCGGAACTTTTCGTTGCGGTCGGCTTCGGCGTGAATCGGCATCAGTTGCAAGAGGCCGGATAGCTCGACGACACGCTGGTCGCTCGCGTCGAGCCCCCTCCAGCCGTTGGCCATCACAAGCTGACAGGCCAGGATGATCTCATCACGTGCCCAGTCAGGGTTCTTGACGGTCTTGACTGTGAACCCGGCTTGTTTGAGCCAGGCTGCTGCATGATCCCTGCCGCCGCTGAATTCCGAGGGCAGCAGTGCCCGGCCGTGGTCCCACTGGTGTGCCGCACCGGCGATGGCCTTGGAGTCGTACCAACGCCCCTCGTACACGAGAACGTAGGAAAGGGACTCGGCGAAGCCGTACTTGGTAAGGAACTCCGTCCGGCCCAGTTGGTCGTACTCGGCGATGGTCTTGAGTACGGCGTCACGTGTGATCGAACCTATGCGCATGGCCGAAGGCTACGGTCACGTGCTGACAGCGGCGCCACGGCGGCTGCGCCCTGCACATCCGGAGGTTCTGAACTCGGAACTTTCGAAGGGAGTTCAGGCACAAAAGCGGCGCGGCACCCCCCGAGAGAGGTGCCGCGCCGTTCGTCACAAGGTTCAGCGGCGGTGGTGGCCGCGGCCGTCGTGGCCGCGGTTGTCGTCGTCGCGGTGGTTGCGGTCGCCCCACGAGGCGCTGTCGACGACGCGGCGGTTGTCGTTGCGGAGCGTCGCGGTGTCGCGGCGGTTGTCCCAGACGTAGTTGCGGCGGTCCTGGAACAGGTCGCGCGAGGTGTCACGGCCGACGCCCGTGTGGACGCGGACCGACTGGTGGCCGCCGAGGCTGAAGTGGCGGAACGTGTAGGTGACCCCGCGCCGGTCCTCCGTCAGCCTCCAGCCGTCGAGGTTCACCCGGTGGCGGGAGTTGTTGGTGACCTCCACCCACTCGTTGTTGAGGGAGCGGTTGGAGCCGTTGTCCCAACCGGGAGAGTCGTACTGCACGCGGCTGATCTCGACGTTCTCGCGGTGCGAGCGGTCCGCGGCGGAGGCCGGCAGGGCCACCGCTCCGACCAGCGCCCCGGCGGCGAGAGCGGCGGCGGCCAGGCGACGGGCGGTCACGGAAGACGAAGCAGTCACAGGGGCTCCTGCAAGGTGCGGGCACACCCGTATACGGGGCAACCGTATGCGGAAGGCGTGCGGTGTGCGGATGGCGACCAGCTGGCCGCGCATTCACAACCTTGTCCGAGATGCGGACGAGATGTGGTGGATACGTGAACCGTGTTACCGATCGGCCATATTTCCGTGACTCTCGCCTGTAACGTCCATTCATAGGAAAAATGCACCGAGTTGACGCCTATGTGGGCCGAGAATCCTTGTGATCACTGAGGCGAGGCGCTGTTTCGCCAGGTCACGCCACCCCAGCCGCTCCAGGGGCGTCACCCGAAAGTGAGTAACAGAGGTCCGGGGCCGAGGGTGGTCCCCGGTCGTCCTGTCAGACCCTCGGGGCACACTGGCCCCATGTCCTCGCGCCGCAGAACCTGTCCCGTGTGCCACCGCGAGATCGCCGTCGTCGCCGGCCGATTCGCGCGCCACGACCCGCCCGGCGCGCGGGAGAGCCAGGAGATGGTCTCGTGCGCGGGCTCCCGGCAGCCCGCCCAGATCGGCGCGGCCCAGCCCACGCTGGACGGCTATGTCGTCCCTGACTTCCCCGGCCAGCTCCCGCTCTTCTGACCGCGCCGAGGTCCCGCCAACGCGCCGCCAGGGCACCAACCAACGGACACGAAAGCCCCGCTGAGCACCCCTCAGTTCCCCGCGACCGCCTTCACCGCGACCGCCACCGGCACCGACCCCTCGATCAGTTCCAGCGTCAGCCCCGCCGTCGACGAGGTCTCCACCAGCTCCGCCAGCACGGCCGCCACGTCGTCCCGCGCGACCTGACCCCGCCCGGTGTGCGCCGCCAGCTCGACCAGCCCCGTGCCCGGCTCGTTCGTCAGCGAACCGGGGCGCAGGATCGTCCAGTCGAGGGCGTCCTGCGCGGTGACGTACGCGTCGGCCTCGCCCTTGGCCCGCAGGTACACGTCGAAGGTCTCGTCACCGGTGTGCGAGGGGTCCGCGCCCATCGAGGAGACCACCACGAACCGGCGTACCCCGGCCCGCACCGCCGCGTCCGCGAACAGCACCGCCGCGCCCTTGTCCACCGTCTCCTTGCGGGCGTTGCCGCTGCCCGGGCCGGCGCCCGCCGCGAACACCGCCGCGTCGGCACCCCGCAACCGCTCCGCGACCTCCTCCACCGACGCGGACTCCAGGTCCAGCAGGACCGGGTCGGCACCGGCCGCCCGCAGATCCGCCGCCTGTTCCGGCTTGCGGATGATGCCCGCGACCTCGTCCCCGCGCGCCGAGAGCAGCCGCTCCAGCCGCAGCGCGATCTGACCATGACCTCCAGCGATGACAATGCGCATGACTACGACCGTACGCCCGGCACAACCCATTCGCCCCACGAGCCCGAGCCGGCCGCAGAGCTTCCCCCCGAGGGACCACGGCGCACGGCGGCAACCGGGGGCGCACGCGGCGCCCGCCCGTACCGCGACAAGCTCAACTCCCCGCAGATAAAACGCTGTTATGACAGCTTCCCGCGCCCCTGCCGAGGCAGCCCCAACTCCGCCTCGGCCGCCGAGTTGCAGTACTCCCGCACCGCGCTCGTCCGGGCCACCACCCGCCCCCGATGTACGACGATCCGGCTGTACGCCAGCGACAGGGCCCCCGCCAGCTGGTCCCCACGCACCGCCAGCAGCTCGGCCGGGAACCCCGCCTCCACCCGCACCTCCGGCAGCCCCAGCACCGCCCGCGCCGACGCGCTCACCGCGTCGTAGGCGTCGGCCGGGCGCATGCCGTGGCCGGAGGCGAGGAGATACGCCGCCTCCAGCGGATCGCCCCGGCCCACCGGGTTGGCCACGTCCCGCAGGGCGCCGCTGCCCGCCGCGACCCGTACCCCGGCCGCGCGCAGCAGCCGTACCGGCGCGGTGCCCCGCCGGTCAGTGCCCGCGCAGCCGCCCTGGGGCAGGCACACCACCGCGATACCCGCCGCCGCGAGCCGGTCCGCCACGCGGTGGGCCGTCTCGGCGGGCAGCCGGGCCAGACCCGCGCACGGGCCGAGCGCCACACCGGGGCGCAGCCCGCCCGCCATCGCCGCGAGCCGGGACAGCCGGGCGGAGTCGGCGGCGTCGGTGTGCAGATCGACCGGGCAGCCCTGCTCGGCGGCCACCTCCAGCACCGCCTCCACATAGCCGATGGGGTCGGGGTCCAGGTCGGGGCAGCCGCCCACCACGGAGGCGCCCATCTTCACCGCGTCCCGCAGCATCGCCAGACCGTCCGCGCCCGCGATCCCGGTCAGCAGCCTCGGCACCGCCACCGTGGTCAGCTCCGCGAGCCCGCGCAGCGAACGGCGGGCCTGGAGCACCGCCTCCAGCGCGCCGAGTCCCTGTACATCGCCGATCCGCACCTGGGCCCGTACCGCCGTCGCGCCGTGTCCGAGCTGGAGCAGGGTCGCCTCGGTCACTCTGCGTTGCACGTCCTCGGGGGCGGTCGAGGCCGGGCCGGGGGGTTCGGCGGTCAGGCAGGTGTCGCCGTGGGCGTGCGGCTCGACGGGGGCCGGGAGCAGCAGATAGCCGCGCAGGTCCACCCGTGGGGCGCCGGCGCGGGCGGGGCCTCGCGCCAGGCTGCCCGCCGTGCCGACCGCCTCGATGCGCCCGCCGCCCAGCCGTACGTCCACCGTCCGCCCGTCGGTGAGCCGCGCCCCGCACAGCACGAGGGCGCCCTGATCGGCGGGGCCCGGCGGCTCCGGAGCGGGGTGCGGCGGCGGCTGGCTGTCGGGCATCGGGCTCTCGGACTCCAGGAAGCGGGGGACAGAGATCAGGGGGAGAGATCAAGATCACGCGAAGTGGGTCGAGCGTAGGGTCGACGGCCGCGCGGACCGCGGAGGAGGGCAATAGTCGTACCGGCGTGGCACGGGTCCTGGGCGGTGCCGGAGCGGCTCCAGGGGCCCGGGAGACGGCCCGTGATGGGCGCCCGGATACGGATTTGGGCGAACGGCGGCGGACCGTGTAATGTCTTCCTCGCTCGCCCCAATAGCTCAGTCGGCAGAGCGTCTCCATGGTAAGGAGAAGGTCAACGGTTCGATTCCGTTTTGGGGCTCTGGTGTGAGAGGTACCCGCCGTAAGGCGGGTTCCGATCTCATCAAAGCGGTGTAGCTCAGTCGGTAGAGCAAGCGGCTCATAATCGCTGTGTCACCGGTTCAAGTCCGGTCACCGCTACTGATAGTAGCCGATTGCGGGGTCGGTCCTTCGATCGGCTACTCTTACATGCGTTGAACTAGCCCATCCGTTCGTCCTAGGAGCACTCACGTGGCTGCCACCGACGTCCGCCCGAAGATCACGCTGGCCTGCGTGGAGTGCAAGGAGCGGAACTACATCACCAAGAAGAACCGGCGTAACAACCCGGATCGTCTGGAGATGAAGAAGCACTGCCCGCGTTGCAATGCGCACACCGCGCATCGCGAAACGCGATAATTTCAGGCTCGTACTTGAGGTCGCCCCCGGCACTATGGGGGGCGGCCTCAAGTCGTTTTCCAGCAGTCATTCCGCTAGACCAGGAGGTGCCGGGCCCATGGCGCTCGACCAGTCCTTCGTGGGGCGTACCTACCCGCCCACCGCGCCCTATGAGGTGGGCCGCGAGAAGATCCGCGAGTTCGCCGAGGCCGTCGGCGACACCAACCCGGCGTACACCGACCCGGAGGCCGCCAAGGCTTACGGGCACGCCGATGTGATCGCCCCGCCGACCTTCGTGTTCTCCATCACCTTCCGCGCCGCCGGACAGGTCATCGAGGACCCCCAGCTCGGCCTGGACTACAGCCGCGTGGTGCACGGCGACCAGAAGTTCGCCTACACCCGCCCGGTGCGCGCCGGTGACCGTCTCACCGTCACCTCCACCATCGAGGCCATCAAGTCCATGGCGGGCAACGACATCCTGGACATCCGGGGTGAGGTGCACGACGAGTCCGGCGAACACGTGGTGACCGCCTGGACCAAGCTGGTGGCCCGCGCGGCCGAGGAGGTCTGAGCAGCGATGACCGCGAAGATCGCGTACGACGACATCGAGGTCGGCACCGAACTCCCGGCGCAGACCTTCCCCGTGACCCGCGCCACGCTCGTGCGCTACGCGGGCGCCTCCGGGGACTTCAACCCCATCCACTGGAACGAGCGGTTCGCCAAGGAGGTCGGCCTGCCGGACGTCATCGCGCACGGCATGTTCACCATGGCCGAGGCGATCCGCGTCGTCACCGACTGGACCGGTGACCCGGCCGCGGTCGTGGAGTACGGCGTCCGCTTCACCAAGCCGGTCCCCGTGCCCGACGACGACAAGGGCGCGCTGATCGAGGTCTCGGCCAAGGTCGCGGCCAAGCTGGACGACAACACCGTCCGCGTCGACCTCGTCGCGACCAGCGCCGGGCTGAAGGTGCTGGGCATGTCCAGGGCGGTCGTCCGGCTGGCCTGACACACAGCGGCAGAAGTAAGGGGCGTCCGGCAATGGCGGGCGCCCCTTACCGTTTCCCGCGTCTCGTAGTCTTGCCCCGTGCACGTACTCCACGACGCCCCCCTCGCCCCGCTGACCACCTTCCGGCTGGGCGGTCCCGCGACCCGGCTGGTCACCGCCACCACCGACGCCGAGGTGATCGCCGCCGTCCGCGAGGCCGACGACAGCGGTACCCCGCTGCTCGTCATCGGCGGCGGCTCCAACCTGGTCATCGGCGACAAGGGCTTCGACGGCACCGCCCTGCGCATCGCCACCCGTGGTGTCGAACTGCGTGGCACCACCCTGGAACTGGCCGCCGGCGAGGTCTGGACCGACGCCGTCGCCCGCACCGTCGAGGCCGGGCTCGCCGGGATCGAATGCCTGGCCGGTATCCCCGGCTCGGCCGGCGCCACCCCGATCCAGAACGTCGGCGCGTACGGCCAGGAGGTCTCCGCCACCATCACCGAGGTGGTCGCCTACGACCGCCGGGCGGGCGAGACGGTCACGCTCACCGGCGAGGAGTGCGCCTTCTCCTACCGCCACAGCCGCTTCAAGGCCGACCCCGAGCGCCATGTCGTGCTCCGCGTCCGCTTCGGGCTGGAGGACGCGGGCGGGCTCTCGGCGCCGATCCGGTACGCGGAGACCGCGCGCGTCCTCGGCGTCGAGCCGGACGACCGGGTGCCGCTGGCCGCCGCCCGCGAGACCGTGCTGAAGCTGCGCGCGGGCAAGGGCATGGTCCTCGACGCCGAGGACCACGACACCTGGTCCGCCGGGTCCTTCTTCACCAACCCGATCCTCGACGAGGACCAGTTCGCCGCGTTCCGGGACCGGGTGCGGGAACGGCTCGGCGAGGACGCGACGCCGCCCGCCTACCCGGCGGGGGAGGGGCGTACGAAGACCTCCGCGGCCTGGCTGATCGACAAGGCCGGCTTCACCAAGGGGTACGGCACCGGGCCCGCCCGTATCTCCACCAAGCACACCCTCGCCCTCACCAACCGGGGCGAGGCCACCACCGAGGACCTGCTGGCCCTGGCCCGCGAGGTCGTCGCCGGCGTCCACGAGGCATTCGGCGTGACACTGGTCAACGAACCAGTGACCATCGGCGTCGGCCTCTAGTACGCCACCGACTAGTACGCCCCCCGACTAGTACGCCACCCGACTAGTACGCCACCCCGACGCCCTGCCGGACCGTCGCCGGGTCACCGGTCGTCGCCAGCATCGCGTGCGCCACGTCCGCCCGCCCGATGGCCCGGCCGCCGCGCGGGAAGCCGCCCAGCACCGTGCGGTAGCGGCCGGTCAGGGGCCGGTCCAGCAGGCGCGGCGGGCGCACCGACGTCCACTCGGTCGTGCTGCGGGCCAGCTCCGCCTCCGTCTCGCGCAGGTCGGCGTAGACGTCCTTGAAGACGGAAGACACCACGGACCGCAGCGCGCGGTCCAGGAGGCCGTCGTCCTCGGGGGCCGGGCCCACCGGGGCGGCGCTGACGATCACCAGCCGCCGCGTCCCCTCCGCCGCCATCGCGGCCAGCACCACGCGGGTCAGCCGGGCGGTCACCCCCGCGTCCTTGCGGCTGCGCGCGCCCAGCCCGGACAGGACCGCGTCCCGGCCCGCGACAGCGCCGCGCAGCGCCTCGGGGTCGGACAGGTCGGCCCGGACGACGTGCAGCCGGTCCCCGGTGACGGTGAGCCGGGCGGGGTCCCGGACGACGGCCGTCACCTCGTGCCCCCCGTCCAGGGCCTGCCGGACGATCTCGCCACCCACACCGCCGGTGGCGCCGAAAACGGTCAGTCTCATGACGTCCCTGTACCCCTGTACCCCTGTACCCCTCAGGCCACCGGCTGGGTCAGCCAGTCGTCGACGCCCGCAAGGAGGCGCTCCTTCGTGTCCGCCGGCGCCGCCGAGCCGCGTACCGACTGGCGGGCCAGTTCGGCGAGTTCGGCGTCCGTGAAGGCGTGGTGGTGGCGGGCGATCTCGTACTGGGCGGCCAGCCGGGAGCCGAAGAGAAGGGGGTCGTCGGCGCCGAGGGCCAGCGGGACACCGCTCTCGAACAGGGTGCGCAGGGGGACGTCTTCGGGCTTCTCGTAGACACCGAGGGCCACGTTGGACGACGGGCAGACCTCGCAGGTGATGCCCCGGTCCGCCAGCCGCTTCATCAGGCGCGGGTCCTCCGCCGCGCGCACCCCGTGCCCGATCCGGGTGGCGTGCAGATCGTCCAGGCAGTCGCGCACCGACGCCGGCCCCGTCAGCTCACCGCCGTGCGGCGCCGACAGCAGGCCGCCCTCGCGGGCGATGTGGAAGGCCCGGTCGAAGTCGCGGGCCATGCCGCGCCGCTCGTCGTTGGAGAGGCCGAAGCCGACGATGCCCCGGTCCGCGTACCGCACCGCGAGCCGGGCCAGGGTGCGCGCGTCCAGCGGGTGCTTCATCCGGTTCGCGGCCACCAGCACCCGCATCCCGAGCCCGGTCTCGCGGGACGCCGTGTCCACCGCGTCCAGGATGATCTCCAGCGCCGGGATCAGCCCGCCCAGCCGGGGCGCGTACGAGGTCGGGTCCACCTGGATCTCCAGCCAGCCCGAGCCGTCCCGGACATCCTCCTCGGCGGCCTCCCGGACCAGCCGCCGGATGTCCTCGGGCTCGCGCACGCACGAGCGCGCCGCGTCGTAAAGCCGCTGGAAGCGGAACCAGCCGCGCTCGTCGGTGGCCCGCAGTCTCGGCGGTTCGCCGCTGGTCAGGGCCTCGATCAGCGTCTCGGGCAGCCGCACCCCGTATTTGTCGGCCAGCTCCAGGACGGTGCCCGGTCGCATCGAGCCGGTGAAGTGCAGATGCAGATGGGCCTTGGGAAGCTCCGAGAGATCACGTACACGCTCCATCCAGAGATCCTGCCGCACCGGGACGCCACACCGGTAGCCGGTTCCCCTTTAGTGGGCTTGCTCGCACACAGAAGCGGGCCGCCTTCCCGGAGGAAGACGGCCCGCTTGGAAAAGACCTGGAAAAGAGGGGACCTCAGTCCCGCGCCTCCGCCAGCAGCTTCTGCATCCGGCTGACGCCCTCGATCAGGTCCTCGTCACCCAGCGCGTACGAGAGCCGCAGGTAGCCCGGCGTGCCGAACGCCTCGCCCGGCACGACCGCGACCTCGGCCTCCTCCAGGATCAGCGCGGCCAGCTCGACGGTGGTCTCCGGGCGCTTGCCCCGGATCTCCCTGCCCAGCAGGTCCTTCACCGACGGGTAGACGTAGAAGGCGCCCTCGGGCTCCGGGCAGAGCACGCCGTCGATCTCGTTCAGCATCCGCACGATCGTCCGGCGGCGCCGGTCGAACGCCTCGCGCATCTCCGCCACGGCCTTCAGATCACCGGAGACGGCGGCCAGCGCGGCGGCCTGCGCCACGTTGGAGACGTTGGAGGTGGCGTGCGACTGGAGGTTGGTCGCGGCCTTGACCACGTCCTTCGGGCCGATGACCCAGCCCACCCGCCAGCCGGTCATGGCGTACGTCTTGGCGACACCGTTGACCACGACGCACTTGTCCCGCAGCTCGGGCAGGATCGCAGGGAGCGAGGCGAAGGTGGCGTCGCCGTAGACCAGGTGCTCGTAGATCTCGTCGGTCAGCACCCACAGGCCGTGCTCGACGGCCCAGCGGCCGATGGCCTCCGCCTCGGCCTCGCTGTAGACCGCGCCGGTCGGGTTGGACGGGGAGACGAAGAGGACGACCTTCGTCTTCTCCGTGCGCGCCGCCTCCAGCTGCTCGACGGTGACGCGGTAGCCGGTCGTCTCGTCGGCCACGACCTCCACCGGGACACCGCCCGCGAGCCGGATCGACTCCGGGTACGTGGTCCAGTACGGGGCCGGGACGATGACCTCGTCGCCCGGGTCGAGGATCGCGGCGAACGCCTCGTAGATGGCCTGCTTGCCGCCGTTGGTCACCAGGATCTGGGAGGCGTCGACCTCGTAGCCCGAGTCCCGCAGGGTCTTCGCGGCGATGGCCGCCTTCAGCTCCGGCAGGCCGCCGGCCGGGGTGTAGCGGTGGTACTTCGGGTTCCGGCAGGCCTCTACGGCCGCCTCGACGATGTAGTCCGGGGTCGGGAAGTCGGGTTCACCGGCGCCGAAGCCGATCACCGGACGCCCGGCGGCCTTGAGGGCCTTGGCCTTGGCGTCCACGGCGAGGGTGGCGGACTCGGAGATCGCGCCGACTCGGGCGGAGACCCGGCGCTCGGTGGGAGGGGTTGCAGCGCTCATGCGCCCATCGTTCCAGACCGGAAACACGGCGGGCACACGGGTTTCACAGACTGAACAGCACCGGGCGGCCACCGGAACAAGGGTCCGAATCCGGGCCGCGGCCAGGACGATCTTCCACACTGGGCCCCCGGCCGGGCACTTTCTGTTCGACGCCGGGCCGTTGAACACGTACACTCTCACCTCGTTGGCCTCCAGCAGCCACCGCGAGACCGGTCTACACCGAGCGGTCGGACGGATGCGGTAGGTTGGGGGACACAACAAAGGGTCGTAGCTCAATTGGTAGAGCACCGGTCTCCAAAACCGGCGGTTGGGGGTTCAAGTCCCTCCGGCCCTGCTACACACACCGCCAGGATGTGTGCGTATGTACGTACAGCAATGCACCGCCGTGCGGCTCTGAATTCACCGGGCGCGGCACGGCCACGATTCCGGGATCAGGTGAGGACGCATGACGGACGCCGTGGGCTCCATCGACACGCCTGATGCCCAGGACGAGCTGTCGGATGCCAAGAAGCCCCGCAAGGGCGGCAAGCGAGCCAAGAAGGGCCCGCTGAAGCGTCTTGCCACCTTCTACCGCCAGATCATCGCGGAACTCCGCAAGGTCGTCTGGCCGACCCGCAATCAGCTGACGTCGTACACGACCGTTGTGATCGTCTTCGTCGTCATCATGATTGGCTTGGTCACCGTGATTGACTATGGCCTCAACCATGCGGCCAAGTACGTCTTCGGCTGAGCCAAGAGCGAAGGGCGCCGTGGTACCGGCGCCTTTTTTCGCATGTTCCACCCCTATGTATCCAGGAAGAAGCAGCCATCGTGTCTGACCCGAACCTGAACGACGCCACCGAGCCTCGCCGAGAAACCGTCGAGGCGGTGGACGCCGAGCTCGACATCGTCGAGGGCGCGGACGAGCAGGACGAGTTCGAGGCTGCCGAGGCCGCGGCGGGCGAGCCCGCCGAAGAGGCCGCGCTGCACGTCGACGGTGACGCCGAGGCGGTAGCCGAGGTCGACGAGGACGTCGAGGACGTCGTCGAGACCGACGAGGTCGCCGAAGCCGTCGAGATCGTCGAGGAAGAGCCCGCCGAGCCGGTCGACCCCGTCACCGCGCTCCGCGAGGAGCTGCGCACGCTGCCCGGCGAGTGGTACGTCATCCACACCTACGCGGGCTACGAGAACCGCGTGAAGACGAACCTGGAGCAGCGCGCCGTCTCGCTGAACGTCGAGGACTTCATCTTCCAGGCCGAGGTGCCGCAGGAAGAGGTCGCGCAGATCAAGAACGGCGAGCGCAAGACGATCAAGCAGAACAAGCTGCCGGGTTACGTCCTGGTCCGCATGGACCTGACGAACGAGTCCTGGGGCGTCGTCCGCAACACCCCCGGTGTCACCGGTTTCGTCGGCAACGCCTACGACCCCTACCCGCTGACCCTGGACGAGATCGTCAAGATGCTCGCCCCGGAGGCCGAGGAGAAGGCCGCCCGCGAGGCCGCCGAGGCCGAGGGCAAGCCCGTCCCGCAGCGCAAGGTCGAGGTCCAGGTGCTGGACTTCGAGGTCGGCGACTCGGTCACCGTCACCGACGGCCCCTTCGCCACCCTCCAGGCGACGATCAACGAGATCAACGCCGACTCGAAGAAGGTCAAGGGTCTCGTCGAGATCTTCGGCCGCGAGACCCCGGTCGAGCTGAGCTTCGACCAGATCCAGAAGAACTAGTTCTTTCTGGGCACACGCTTCCGCGCAGGTCAGACAGGCTCTCGCAGCCGGTCTGACCTGCACGGTTTTTAGCCGCACATCCATACCCGCTATCGTTGTGCGGTATGCCTGCGTCCGGGTTGGTCCCCTTACGCGGGCAGGACCCGAATCGAAAGGACCCGGAGAGCTATGCCTCCCAAGAAGAAGAAGGTCACGGGGCTCATCAAGCTCCAGATCAACGCCGGTGCGGCGAACCCGGCCCCGCCGGTCGGCCCCGCGCTCGGTCAGCACGGCGTCAACATCATGGAGTTCTGCAAGGCCTACAACGCCGCGACCGAGTCGCAGCGTGGCTGGGTGATCCCGGTGGAGATCACGGTCTACGAGGACCGCTCCTTCACCTTCGTCACCAAGACTCCGCCGGCCGCGAAGATGATCCTCAAGGCCGCGGGTGTCGAGAAGGGCTCCGGCGAGCCGCACAAGACCAAGGTCGCCAAGATCACCGAGGCGCAGGTCCGCGAGATCGCCACGACCAAGATGCCCGACCTCAACGCCAACGACCTGGACGCCGCGTCGAAGATCATCGCCGGCACCGCCCGTTCCATGGGCATCACGGTCGAGGGCTGACACCCACCTCGTAGTCATGCGGCCGTAGCCGGTCGCACGTGGCAGGGCCCGCTCGGCCCGTACCACGACTCCTTTCAGAACACACAGGAGCAGTTGTGAGCAAGCGCAGCAAGGCTCTCCGCGCTGCGGACGCCAAGATCGACCGGGAGAAGCTCTACGCCCCGCTCGAGGCCGTCCGTCTCGCCAAGGAGACCTCCACGACCAAGTTCGACGGCACCGTCGAGGTCGCCTTCCGCCTGGGTGTCGACCCGCGCAAGGCCGACCAGATGGTCCGTGGCACCGTGAACCTCCCGCACGGCACCGGCAAGACCGCCCGGGTCCTGGTCTTCGCGACCGGTGACCGTGCTGAGGCCGCGCTCGCCGCGGGCGCCGACATCGTCGGCTCCGACGAGCTGATCGACGAGGTCGCGAAGGGCCGTCTGGACTTCGACGCCGTCGTCGCCACCCCGGACCTCATGGGCAAGGTCGGCCGCCTCGGCCGCGTCCTCGGCCCGCGTGGTCTGATGCCGAACCCGAAGACCGGCACCGTGACCCCGGACGTGGCCAAGGCCGTGACCGAGATCAAGGGCGGCAAGATCGAGTTCCGCGTCGACAAGCACTCGAACCTGCACTTCATCATCGGCAAGACGTCGTTCGACGACACCCAGCTGGTGGAGAACTACGGCGCCGCGCTGGAGGAGATCCTCCGTCTGAAGCCGTCCGCCGCCAAGGGTCGCTACATCAAGAAGGCCGCCATCAGCACCACGATGGGCCCCGGCATCCTGGTGGACCAGAACCGCACCCGCAACCTCCTCGTCGAGGAGGACCGCGCCGCCGTCTGAGCCCAGCTCACCCGGTAGCCGCGGCAGCGACGCGTACGCAGGTCGAGGACCCCGCACCTTTCGAAGGTGCGGGGTCCTTCCCTGTTCTCCGGCCGCTCCGGGTGATCCCCTCCCGGTGGTCGGTGCCCTGGGTTACGGTGCGGGCAGAGGGCGCGTACAGGGGTGGGGGACCGGATGAGGAGCACGACAGTGCGCCGGGTGGGGTTCGCGGCGCTGGCGCTGGCGCTGACCACGCCGGCCGCCTGTGGCGACGCCCAGGACGGCGGCCAGGACCGCCCGCTGGCCGCCCTGCGCTCCGCCGAGCGGTCCACCGACCGCGCCGAGTCGGTCCGCGTCCGCTCCACGCTCAGCTACGGCAAGGCCCTCTCCCTGTCCTCCGACGGCGCCCTGCGCTGGGACGACGGCGTCACCGGCCACCTCACGATCCGCTACACCGGCGGCACCCTCGCCGCCGCCATGCGCAAGGCCGGCACCCCGTCCCTGCGGGCCCGCTATCTCCCGGACGCCTACTACGCGCGCATGAGCGACACCTTCGCGAAGCGGGCCGGCGGCCGGCACTGGATCAAGTACGCGTACGCCGACCTCGCCCGCGGCGGAGACGGCCTCGGGATGTATCTGAAGGACCAGATGCGCAACACCACCCCCAACCAGTCGGTGAAGATGCTGCTGGCCTCCGGGGACGTGCGCAGGGTCGGCGCCGAGCGGGTCCAGGGCACCGCGGCCACGCACTACCGGGGCCGGGTCCGTGTCGCCGACCTGGCGGGCCGGGACAGCGGCCTCAGCGCCCGCGAGCTGGCCGGCCTCAAGCGCCAGCTGGACCAGGCCGGGGTCACCACGGAGACCGTCGATCTCTGGATCGACCACCGGAACCTGCTGGTCAAGAAGGTCGAGCGGGCCGACACCGCGCAGGGCAGCCTGGTCAGCACCGCGTACTACCGGGACTACGGCGTCCGTATCGCCGCCGTGGCGCCCCCGGCCGCCGACACCCAGGACTTCACGAAGCTGGCGCGCTCCAAAGGCATCACCGGCGCCCGCTGAGCACCCCCGGACGGGGTCCGCTCCGACCGGATTTGCTCGACAGCGCCCGAGTCCCGTACTCTCCTCGAGAAGCCAAAGACCGCTGGTCGTTGCCGCACGCTCACCTGAGGGTGTGGTGGCCGAAGGACCTACTGCAAAGTGGGCGACCCGCGCAGGTGTAAGTGGAAGTACTCCCGGAGTAGACGCGTCCACGCGTAAGCATCCGGTCGAGTCCGCCCCGAGCGCCTGCGCCGGGGCGTTTCGTTTTCTCAAGTCTCCTTCGGGTCCGCGCGGTCAGAATCACCCGGAAGGAGGCCGAGGCTCTATGGCGAGGCCCGACAAGGCTGCCGCAGTGGCCGAGTTGACGGAGCAGTTCCGCAACTCCAACGCTGCCGTGCTTACCGAGTACCGCGGTCTCACCGTGGCGCAGGTCAAGAACCTGCGCCGGTCGCTCGGTGAGAACGCCAAGTACGCCGTGGTGAAGAACACGCTGACCAAGATCGCGGCCAACGAGGCCGGGATCACGACGCTGGACGACCTGTTCAACGGTCCGACGGCTGTCGCCTTCGTCACCGGTGACCCGGTGGAGTCGGCGAAGGGTCTCCGTGACTTCGCCAAGGACAACCCGAATCTCGTCATCAAGGGCGGTGTCCTTGACGGTAAGGCGCTGTCCGCCGACGAGATCAAGAAGCTTGCGGACCTCGAGTCCCGCGAGGTTCTGCTCAGCAAGCTGGCCGGTGCCTTCAAGGGCAAGCAGTCTCAGGCTGCTCAGCTCTTCCAGGCGCTGCCCTCGAAGCTCGTCCGCACCGTGGACGCGCTCCGTGCCAAGCAGGCCGAGCAGGGCGGTGCCGAGTAATTCGGCTCGCTTTCTGACCCTCGCCGCCTGATGCGGCAAGGGTCGCAGCGGGCCGAAGTACGCCCGCCACATCCCGTACATCCGGCACCCGCCGATCGAGTGGAAGGACCGCCATCATGGCGAAGCTCACCCAGGACGAGCTGCTTGCCCAGTTCGAGGAGATGACCCTCATCGAGCTCTCCGAGTTCGTGAAGGCCTTCGAGGACAAGTTCGACGTCACCGCCGCCGCCGCGGTCGCCGTTGCCGGCCCCGCCGCCCCCGGCGCCCCGGCCGAGGCCGCTGAGGAGCAGGACGAGTTCGACGTCGTCCTCACCGGCGCCGGCGAGAAGAAGATCCAGGTCATCAAGGTCGTGCGTGAGCTGACCTCCCTGGGTCTGAAGGAGGCCAAGGACCTCGTCGACGGCACCCCGAAGCCGGTCCTCGAGAAGGTCACCAAGGAGGCCGCGGAGAAGGCTGCCGAGTCCCTCAAGGCCGCTGGCGCCTCCGTCGAGGTCAAGTAACACCTCACGGGGTTCCGCGAACCTCTCGCGCGTGAACACGGCCTCCTGAGGCTGTAACGCGAACGCACCGAAGAGCGATCATCCATCCGGGTGGTCGCTCTTCGGCGTATCCGGGGGACGACCACGGTTGCCTTGCACTCGTCGTGGCGAGGGGTATGGTGATCTTCGTCGTGTCTCCGGAAGGCCCCGTTCCGGCTGGGGGGCCTTGACGAACCGCACGCAGCGCGCAATTCTCAGGACGCGTCGTCACAACGATCCGAATCCGAGGCATGGATCGACGGCGAAGAGGGCAGGATCATCGTGCGTTGAGGGCAAGCATGCCGAGGGCGTCGAAGACGAGGGCGTTGAGGAAAACGAGGGTCTCCAAAACCCGCACTGGACATCAGTGTGCCAAGTGGCTACACTGACCCTTTGCGCTGCCTGTTAGCTGTCCCCTGCCCGTCACCAGGGGTCTGCCCCCACCCGAGCACCGACGACCGAACTTCCCTGAGCTGGGGTTTCCCGTCGTGAGCCTGGGAGAGGGACCGGTACGCGCGTAGTGAGTCCGAGCCCTCGGAAGGACCCCCTCTTGGCCGCCTCGCGCACTGCCTCGACCGCGAATACGAACAACGGCGCCAGCACCGCCCCGCTGCGCATCTCCTTTGCAAAGATCAAGGAGCCCCTCGAGGTTCCGAACCTTCTTGCGCTCCAGACCGAGAGCTTCGACTGGCTGCTCGGCAACGACGCCTGGAAGGCTCGCGTCGAGAAGGCCCTCGAGAACGGCCAGGACGTACCCACCAAGTCCGGCCTCGAAGAGATCTTCGAGGAGATCTCGCCGATCGAGGACTTCTCCGGGTCGATGTCGCTGACCTTCCGCGACCACCGCTTCGAGCCGCCGAAGAACTCCATCGACGAGTGCAAGGACCGCGACTTCACGTACGCCGCGCCGCTCTTCGTCACCGCCGAGTTCACCAACAACGAGACCGGCGAGATCAAGTCCCAGACGGTCTTCATGGGCGACTTCCCGCTCATGACGAACAAGGGCACCTTCGTCATCAACGGCACCGAGCGTGTCGTGGTGTCGCAGCTGGTCCGCTCGCCGGGTGTCTACTTCGACTCGTCCATCGACAAGACGTCCGACAAGGACATCTTCTCCTCCAAGATCATCCCGTCCCGGGGTGCCTGGCTGGAGATGGAGATCGACAAGCGAGACATGGTCGGTGTCCGCATCGACCGCAAGCGCAAGCAGTCGGTCACCGTACTGCTCAAGGCTCTCGGCTGGACCACCGAGCAGATCCTCGAGGAGTTCGGCGAGTACGAGTCCATGCGCGCCACCCTGGAGAAGGACCACACCCAGGGCCAGGACGACGCGCTGCTCGACATCTACCGCAAGCTGCGTCCGGGCGAGCCCCCCACGCGTGAGGCCGCGCAGACGCTGCTCGAGAACCTCTACTTCAACCCCAAGCGCTACGACCTCGCCAAGGTCGGCCGCTACAAGGTCAACAAGAAGCTGGGTGCGGACGCTCCGCTGAACGCGGGTGTCCTGACCGTCGAGGACATCATCTCGACGATCAAGTACCTGGTGAAGCTGCACGCCGGTGAGACCGAGACGGTCGGCGACAGCGGTCAGTCGATCGTCGTCGAGACCGACGACATCGACCACTTCGGCAACCGTCGCCTGCGCAGCGTCGGCGAGCTGATCCAGAACCAGGTCCGTACGGGTCTCGCCCGTATGGAGCGTGTCGTGCGTGAGCGCATGACCACCCAGGACGTCGAGGCGATCACGCCGCAGACCCTGATCAACATCCGGCCGGTCGTCGCCTCCATCAAGGAGTTCTTCGGCACCAGCCAGCTGTCGCAGTTCATGGACCAGAACAACCCGCTGTCGGGTCTCACCCACAAGCGCCGTCTGTCGGCGCTTGGTCCGGGTGGTCTCTCCCGTGAGCGGGCCGGCTTCGAGGTCCGTGACGTGCACCCCTCGCACTACGGCCGCATGTGCCCGATCGAGACGCCCGAAGGCCCGAACATCGGTCTGATCGGCTCGCTCGCCTCCTACGGCCGGGTCAACGCGTTCGGTTTCGTCGAGACTCCGTACCGCAAGGTCGTCGACGGCCAGGTCACCGACGAGGTGGACTACCTGACCGCCGACGAGGAGGACCGCTTCGTCATCGCGCAGGCCAACGCCACGCTCAGCGACGACATGCGCTTCGAGGAGGCCCGCGTCCTGGTCCGCCGTCGTGGCGGCGAGGTCGACTACGTCCCTGGTGACGAGGTCGACTACATGGACGTCTCGCCGCGCCAGATGGTGTCGGTCGCGACCGCCATGATCCCGTTCCTCGAGCACGACGACGCCAACCGTGCCCTCATGGGCGCGAACATGATGCGTCAGGCCGTGCCGCTCATCAAGAGCGAGGCCCCGCTCGTCGGCACCGGCATGGAGTACCGCTCCGCCGTCGACGCCGGCGACGTGGTCAAGGCCACGAAGGCGGGTGTGGTCCAGGAGGTCTCCGCGGACTACGTCACCACGACCAACGACGACGGCACGTACATCACGTACCGCCTGCACAAGTTCTCCCGGTCCAACCAGGGAACGTCGGTCAACCAGAAGGTCATCGTCAACGAGGGCGACCGGATCATCGAAGGCCAGGTCCTGGCCGACGGTCCGGCCACCGAGAACGGCGAGATGGCCCTCGGCAAGAACCTGCTCGTGGCGTTCATGCCGTGGGAGGGTCACAACTACGAGGACGCGATCATCCTGTCGCAGCGCCTCGTGCAGGACGACGTCCTCTCCTCGATCCACATCGAGGAGCACGAGGTCGACGCCCGTGACACCAAGCTCGGCCCCGAGGAGATCACGCGGGACATCCCGAACGTCTCCGAGGAGGTCCTGGCCGACCTGGACGAGCGCGGCATCATCCGCATCGGCGCCGAGGTCACCGCGGGCGACATTCTCGTCGGCAAGGTCACGCCCAAGGGTGAGACCGAGCTGACGCCCGAGGAGCGTCTGCTGCGCGCGATCTTCGGTGAGAAGGCCCGTGAGGTCCGCGACACCTCGCTGAAGGTGCCGCACGGCGAGACCGGCAAGATCATCGGTGTCCGCGTCTTCGACCGCGAAGAGGGCGACGAGCTGCCGCCGGGCGTGAACCAGCTGGTCCGCGTCTACGTCGCGCAGAAGCGCAAGATCACCGACGGTGACAAGCTTGCCGGCCGTCACGGCAACAAGGGTGTCATCTCCAAGATCCTGCCGATCGAGGACATGCCGTTCCTGGAGGACGGCACCCCGGTCGACATCATCCTGAACCCGCTGGGTGTCCCGTCCCGAATGAACCCGGGACAGGTCCTGGAGATCCACCTCGGCTGGCTCGCCAGCCGCGGCTGGGACGTCTCCGGCCTCGCGGACGAGTGGGCCGAGCGCCTCCAGGCGATCGGCGCCGACCAGGTCGACCCCGGCACCAACGTCGCCACCCCGGTGTTCGACGGTGCGCGTGAGGACGAGCTCGCCGGCCTGCTCGAGCACACGATCCCGAACCGCGACGGAGAGCGCATGGTGCTCCCGACCGGTAAGGCGCCGCTGTTCGACGGTCGCTCGGGTGAGCCGTTCCCGGAGCCGATCTCGGTCGGCTACATGTACATCCTGAAGCTCCACCACCTGGTCGACGACAAGCTGCACGCTCGTTCGACCGGTCCGTACTCGATGATCACCCAGCAGCCGCTGGGTGGTAAGGCTCAGTTCGGTGGCCAGCGCTTCGGTGAGATGGAGGTGTGGGCGCTCGAGGCATACGGCGCCGCGTACGCCCTCCAGGAGCTGCTGACCATCAAGTCCGACGACGTCACCGGCCGCGTGAAGGTCTACGAGGCCATCGTCAAGGGCGAGAACATCCCCGAGCCCGGCATCCCCGAGTCCTTCAAGGTGCTCATCAAGGAGATGCAGTCCCTGTGCCTCAACGTGGAGGTGCTGTCCTCGGACGGCATGTCCATCGAGATGCGCGACACCGACGAGGACGTCTTCCGCGCAGCGGAGGAGCTTGGCATCGACCTGTCCCGGCGTGAGCCGAGCAGCGTCGAAGAGGTCTGACGGGAGTTCCGGCCGGGGGCTCGGCAACGAGCCCCCGACCGGCCCCAGGACCCCCGTATCAGACCCCATGACTTACAACCCTGAGAGGGATTGACGCATAGTGCTCGACGTCAACTTCTTCGACGAGCTCCGGATCGGTCTGGCCACCGCTGACGACATCCGTCAGTGGAGCCACGGCGAGGTCAAGAAGCCGGAGACCATCAACTACCGCACGCTCAAGCCCGAGAAGGACGGACTCTTCTGCGAGAAGATCTTCGGTCCGACCCGGGACTGGGAGTGCTACTGCGGCAAGTACAAGCGCGTCCGCTTCAAGGGCATCATCTGTGAGCGCTGTGGCGTCGAGGTCACGCGCGCCAAGGTGCGCCGTGAGCGGATGGGCCACATCGAGCTTGCCGCCCCCGTCACCCACATCTGGTACTTCAAGGGCGTTCCGTCGCGGCTGGGCTACCTGCTCGACCTCGCCCCGAAGGACCTCGAGAAGGTCATCTACTTCGCCGCGTACATGATCACGTACGTCGACGAGGAGCGTCGTCAGCGCGACCTGCCGTCGCTGGAGGCTCACGTCTCCGTCGAGCGTCAGCAGATCGAGAACCGCCGCGACTCCGACCTGGAGGCCCGCGCCAAGAAGCTCGAGACCGACCTGGCCGAGCTGGAGGCCGAGGGCGCCAAGGCCGACGTGCGCCGCAAGGTGCGCGAGGGTGCCGAGCGCGAGATGAAGCAGCTGCGCGACCGTGCGCAGCGCGAGATCGACCGTCTCGACGAGGTGTGGAGCCGCTTCAAGAACCTCAAGGTCCAGGACCTCGAGGGCGACGAGCTGCTCTACCGCGAGCTGCGTGACCGCTTCGGCACGTACTTCGACGGCTCGATGGGTGCCGCGGCGCTGCAGAAGCGCCTGGAGTCCTTCGACCTGGAGGAGGAGGCCGAGCGCCTCCGCGAGATCATCCGCACCGGCAAGGGCCAGAAGAAGACCCGTGCCCTGAAGCGGCTGAAGGTCGTCTCCGCGTTCCTGCAGACCTCCAACAGCCCCAAGGGCATGGTCCTGGACTGCGTCCCGGTCATCCCGCCGGACCTGCGTCCGATGGTGCAGCTGGACGGTGGCCGCTTCGCGACCTCCGACCTGAACGACCTGTACCGCCGTGTGATCAACCGCAACAACCGCCTGAAGCGGCTTCTCGACCTCGGCGCGCCCGAGATCATCGTGAACAACGAGAAGCGCATGCTCCAGGAGGCGGTCGACGCCCTCTTCGACAACGGCCGTCGTGGTCGCCCGGTCACGGGCCCCGGCAACCGTCCGCTGAAGTCCCTCAGCGACATGCTGAAGGGCAAGCAGGGTCGTTTCCGTCAGAACCTGCTCGGCAAGCGAGTCGACTACTCGGCGCGTTCCGTCATCGTCGTCGGCCCGCAGCTGAAGCTGCACCAGTGTGGTCTGCCCAAGGCCATGGCGCTGGAGCTCTTCAAGCCGTTCGTGATGAAGCGTCTGGTCGACCTGAACCACGCGCAGAACATCAAGAGCGCCAAGCGCATGGTGGAGCGCGGCCGCACGGTCGTGTACGACGTCCTCGAAGAGGTCATCGCCGAGCACCCGGTTCTGCTGAACCGTGCTCCCACCCTGCACCGCCTCGGCATCCAGGCCTTCGAGCCGCAGCTGGTCGAGGGCAAGGCCATCCAGATCCACCCGCTCGTCTGCACCGCGTTCAACGCGGACTTCGACGGTGACCAGATGGCCGTGCACCTGCCGCTGTCCGCGGAGGCGCAGGCCGAGGCCCGCATCCTGATGCTGTCCTCGAACAACATCCTCAAGCCCGCCGACGGCCGTCCGGTGACGATGCCGACCCAGGACATGGTCCTCGGTCTGTTCTTCCTCACCACCGACGGTGAACTGCGTGACACCAAGGGCGAGGGCCGCGCGTTCGGCTCCACGGCCGAGGCGATCATGGCGTTCGACGCCGGCGAGCTGGCGCTCCAGTCGCCGATCGACATCCGCTTCCCGGTGGGCACCATCCCGCCGCGTGGCTGGACGCCGCCGGCGCGCGAGGAGGGCGAGCCCGAGTACCAGACGGGCGACACCTTCCGGCTGCGCACCACCCTGGGCCGCGCGCTCTTCAACGAGCTGCTGCCCGAGGACTACCCGTTCGTCGACTACTCGGTGGGCAAGAAGCAGCTCTCCGAGATCGTCAACGACCTGGCCGAGCGCTACCCCAAGGTCATCGTGGCGGCGACGCTCGACAACCTGAAGGCGGCGGGCTTCTACTGGGCGACCCGTTCCGGCGTCACCGTGGCCATCTCCGACGTCGTCGTTCCCGAGGCGAAGAAGGAGATCGTCAAGGGCTACGAGGCGCAGGACGAGAAGGTCCAGAAGCAGTACGAGCGCGGTCTGATCACCAAGGAAGAGCGCACTCAGGAGCTCATCGCGATCTGGACCAAGGCGACCAACGAGGTTGCCGAGGCGATGAACGCGAACTTCCCCAAGACGAACCCCATCTTCATGATGGTTGACTCGGGTGCCCGAGGAAACATGATGCAGATGCGGCAGATCGCCGGTATGCGTGGTCTGGTGTCGAACGCCAAGAACGAGACCATCCCGCGTCCGATCAAGGCGTCCTTCCGTGAGGGCCTGTCCGTGCTGGAGTACTTCATCTCCACCCACGGTGCCCGTAAGGGTCTGGCGGACACCGCCCTGCGTACCGCCGACTCGGGTTACCTCACCCGTCGTCTGGTGGACGTCTCGCAGGACGTCATCATCCGCGAGGAGGACTGCGGCACCGAGCGCGGCCTCAAGCTGTCGATCGCCGAGCGCGGCGCCGACGGTGTGCTGCGCAAGGCGGACAACGTCGAGACGTCCGTGTACGCGCGCTGCCTCGCCGAGGACATCGTCGTCGACGGCAAGGTGCTCGCCCCGGCGGGCGTCGACCTCGGTGACGTCCTCATCGACCAGCTGGTCAAGGCCGGCGTCGAGGAGGTCAAGACCCGCTCGGTCCTGACCTGCGAGTCCGCCGTCGGTACCTGCGCGATGTGCTACGGCCGTTCGCTGGCCACCGGCAAGCTGGTGGACATCGGTGAGGCGGTCGGCATCATCGCCGCCCAGTCCATCGGTGAGCCCGGTACCCAGCTGACGATGCGTACCTTCCACACCGGTGGTGTGGCCGGTGACGACATCACCCAGGGTCTGCCGCGTGTCGTCGAGCTCTTCGAGGCCCGTACCCCGAAGGGTGTCGCCCCGATCTCCGAGGCCAGCGGCCGCGTGCGGATCGAGGAGACCGAGAAGACCAAGAAGCTCGTCGTGACCCCGGACGACGGCAGCGAAGAGACGCCGTTCCCGATCTCGAAGCGTGCCAAGGTCCTGGTCCGCGACGGCGAGCACGTCGAGGTGGGCCAGCAGCTCACCGTGGGTGCCACCAACCCGCACGACGTGCTGCGCATCCTGGGTCAGCGTGCCGTCCAGGTCCACCTGGTCGGCGAGGTCCAGAAGGTCTACAACTCGCAGGGTGTGTCGATCCACGACAAGCACATCGAGATCATCATCCGGCAGATGCTCCGCCGTGTGACGATCATCGAGTCGGGCGACGCCGAGCTGCTGCCCGGCGAGCTGGTCGAGCGCTCGAAGTTCGAGACCGAGAACCGTCGTGTGGTCCAGGAGAACGGTCACCCCGCCTCCGGCCGCCCGCAGCTGATGGGTATCACCAAGGCGTCGCTGGCGACCGAGTCGTGGCTGTCCGCGGCCTCCTTCCAGGAGACGACCAGGGTCCTGACGGACGCGGCGATCAACGCCAAGTCCGACTCCCTGATCGGCCTCAAGGAGAACGTCATCATCGGTAAGCTCATCCCGGCTGGTACGGGTCTGTCCCGCTACCGCAACATCCGGGTCGAGCCGACCGAGGAGGCCAAGGCCGCGATGTACTCGGCCGTCGGCTACGACGACATCGACTACTCGCCGTTCGGCGCCGGCTCCGGCCAGGCCGTTCCGCTGGAGGACTACGACTACGGTCCGTACAACCAGTAGGCGAGCAGCCGAAAGGCGCTTGAACTGAAGGGCGGCATCCTCTCGGGGGTGCCGCCCTTCGGCGTTTCCCTCCGCCCGGCGGACATTTGGGCGCATCATGGAAGAACCCCGGTCGGGGGTTCGGGAGGTGCTCCGTGTCGCAACCGTCGTGGCATCCGTCGTGGCCGGACAACAACGACCCGGCGGCGGCCGGCACACCACCGGCTCCGCCGCGGCCGCAGGAGTGGCCTGTGGCGCCCTTCGCGGGCCCCTTCCAGCCCCGGCCCCCCGCTCACTGGCCGGGGCCGCCCCAGGGCCAGGGCGGCGGAGCCCCGTTCATGCTGGCCTCGCACGCCGACCGGGAGCGGGCCGTGGACGTGCTGCGCGCCGGGTTCGCCGAAGGGCGGCTGGAGAAGGACGAGTTCGACCGCCGGGTGGGCCGGGTCTACGCGGCCCGTACGGTCGGCGAGCTGGCGCTGGTGGTGGCCGACCTCCCGCAGGGGCCCGCGCCGTATCCGGCGCCCGTGACGCCCGTACCGCAGGTGTTTCTGCCCACACCGCGGCCGGCGGCGAACGGCAAGGCGGTCGGGTCCGCGGTGTGCGGGCTGCTGTGCCTGCTGACCGCGGGACTCACCGGAATCCCGGCGGTGGTGCTCGGGCACACCGCGCGCGCGGAGATCCGCCGCACCGGCGAGGACGGGGACGGACTGGCTCTGACCGGCCTTGTTATGGGCTGGCTGTCCGTCGGCGGCTGGGCCCTGTTCTGGCTGCTGCTGATCGCGGTGGGCGTGCTGGACCGATGACGGGAGCGTGGCGCGGTGTGTGCGCTACGTGAAATCGAAGATCGTTGGCGGCGTTGGGACTTGACATGACCTGTCCGTCGCGGGTGGCCGCCTGGCATTTGTTTTGACCGAAGTCCGTGCGATAGGTACGCTCAGACCTTGTGCCTGGGGTGTGCCCTGGTTCCCGCGTGTGCTTTTCACCGCACGGCGAGCTGACAACGGCCACCGAAATCTGCGTCCTTCCCTTTGCGGCGGGAGTCCGCGGGTTCGACACACCCGACCGCGTGGGTCGGGGGCGTTCCAGGTTAGCTTCACCATTCGGCACACAGAAACCGGAGAAGTAGTGCCTACGATCCAGCAGCTGGTCCGGAAGGGCCGGCAGGACAAGGTCGAGAAGAACAAGACGCCCGCACTCGAGGGTTCGCCCCAGCGTCGTGGCGTCTGCACGCGTGTGTTCACGACCACCCCGAAGAAGCCGAACTCGGCCCTGCGTAAGGTCGCGCGTGTGCGTCTGACCAGTGGGATCGAAGTCACCGCTTACATTCCGGGTGAGGGACACAACCTGCAGGAGCACTCCATCGTGCTCGTGCGCGGCGGCCGTGTGAAGGACCTGCCGGGTGTTCGCTACAAGATCATCCGCGGCTCGCTCGACACCCAGGGTGTCAAGAACCGCAAGCAGGCCCGCAGCCGCTACGGCGCCAAGAAGGAGAAGTAAGAATGCCTCGTAAGGGCCCCGCCCCGAAGCGCCCGGTCATCATCGACCCGGTCTACGGTTCTCCTCTGGTGACCTCCCTCATCAACAAGGTGCTGCTGAACGGCAAGCGCTCCACCGCCGAGCGCATCGTCTACGGCGCCATGGAGGGTCTGCGTGAGAAGACCGGCAACGACCCGGTCATCACGCTGAAGCGCGCGCTGGAGAACATCAAGCCGACCCTCGAGGTCAAGTCCCGCCGCGTCGGCGGTGCGACGTACCAGGTGCCGATCGAGGTCAAGCCCGGTCGCGCCAGCACGCTCGCGCTGCGCTGGCTCGTCGGTTACTCCCGCGCCCGTCGCGAGAAGACGATGACCGAGCGTCTGCTCAACGAGCTTCTCGACGCTTCGAACGGCCTCGGTGCGGCCGTCAAGAAGCGCGAGGACACGCACAAGATGGCCGAGTCCAACAAGGCCTTCGCGCACTACCGCTGGTAGTCGCTACCCACATCGAGACCGAGAGAAGACTGAAGCCTTATGGCTACCACTTCACTTGACCTGGCCAAGGTCCGCAACATCGGGATCATGGCCCACATCGACGCGGGCAAGACGACCACCACCGAGCGGATCCTCTTCTACACCGGCGTCAGCTACAAGATCGGTGAGGTCCACGACGGCGCTGCCACCATGGACTGGATGGAGCAGGAGCAGGAGCGTGGCATCACGATCACGTCTGCTGCCACCACCTGTCACTGGCCGCTTGAGGGCGACGACTACACCATCAACATCATCGACACCCCCGGGCACGTCGACTTCACGGTCGAGGTGGAGCGTTCGCTCCGCGTCCTCGACGGTGCCGTCACGGTGTTCGACGGTGTCGCCGGTGTCGAGCCGCAGTCCGAGACGGTGTGGCGTCAGGCCGACCGTTACGGCGTGCCGCGCATCTGCTTCGTGAACAAGCTGGACCGTACCGGCGCCGAGTTCCACCGCTGCGTGGACATGATCAAGGACCGCCTCGGCGCTGTCCCGATCATCATGCAGCTCCCGATCGGTGCCGAGATGGACTTCCAGGGCGTTGTGGACCTCGTCCGCATGAAGGCGCTCGTGTGGTCCGCCGAGGCGGCCAAGGGCGAGATGTACGACGTTGTCGACATCCCGGCCACGCACGTCGAGGCTGCCGAGGAGTACCGCGGCAAGCTGGTCGAGACCGTCGCGGAGCACGACGACGAGATCATGGAGCTGTTCCTGGAGGGCCAGGAGCCCACCGAGGAGCAGCTCTACGCCGCGATCCGTCGCATCACCATCGCGTCCGGCAAGTCCGATGGCGTCACGGTCACCCCGGTGTTCTGTGGCACCGCGTTCAAGAACAAGGGCGTTCAGCCCCTGCTCGACGCGGTCGTGCGCTACCTGCCGACCCCGCTCGACGTCGAGGCCATCGAGGGCCACGACGTCAAGGACCCCGAGGTCGTCGTCAAGCGCAAGCCGTCCGAGGACGAGCCGCTGTCGGCGCTGGCGTTCAAGATCATGAGCGACCCGCACCTCGGCAAGCTCACCTTCGTCCGGGTCTACTCGGGCCGCCTGGAGTCCGGCACCTCGGTGCTGAACTCCGTCAAGGGCAAGAAGGAGCGCATCGGCAAGATCTACCGCATGCACGCGAACAAGCGTGAGGAGATCGAGTCGGTGGGCGCCGGTGACATCGTCGCCGTCATGGGCCTGAAGCAGACCACCACCGGTGAGACGCTGTCCGACGACAAGAACCCGGTCATCCTGGAGTCCATGGACTTCCCGGCGCCGGTGATCCAGGTCGCCATCGAGCCCAAGTCCAAGGGTGACCAGGAGAAGCTGGGTGTTGCCATCCAGCGTCTCGCGGAGGAGGACCCCTCCTTCCAGGTTCACTCGGACGAGGAGACCGGCCAGACCATCATCGGTGGTATGGGCGAGCTGCACCTCGAGGTGCTGGTCGACCGTATGCGCCGTGAGTTCAAGGTCGAGGCGAACGTCGGCAAGCCGCAGGTCGCGTACCGCGAGACGATCCGCAAGGCCGTCGAGCGACTCGACTACACGCACAAGAAGCAGACCGGTGGTACCGGTCAGTTCGCCAAGGTGCAGATCGCGATCGAGCCGATCGAGGGCGGCGACGCCTCGTACGAGTTCGTGAACAAGGTCACCGGTGGCCGCATCCCGAAGGAGTACATCCCTTCGGTGGACGCCGGTGCGCAGGAGGCCATGCAGTTCGGCATCCTGGCCGGCTACGAGATGACGGGCGTCCGCGTCATTCTTCTCGACGGTGGCTACCACGAGGTCGACTCCTCCGAGCTGGCCTTCAAGATCGCCGGTTCGCAGGCCTTCAAGGAGGCCGCGCGCAAGGCTTCCCCCGTGCTCCTCGAGCCGATGATGGCCGTTGAGGTCACCACGCCCGAGGACTACATGGGCGAGGTCATCGGCGACATCAACTCCCGCCGTGGCCAGATCCAGGCCATGGAGGAGCGGATGGGCGCTCGCATCGTGAAGGGCCTCGTGCCCCTCTCGGAGATGTTCGGCTACGTCGGCGACCTCCGCAGCAAGACCTCGGGTCGCGCAAGCTACTCGATGCAGTTCGACTCCTACGCCGAGGTTCCCCGGAACGTCGCCGAGGAGATCATCGCGAAGGCCAAGGGCGAGTAACGCACCCCGTTCGCACGCTTTAGGCTTGACACCGACCGCCAGGGTCGGACCACGCGGAAAGACCCTGGCGGGCGGCATCCCAGCAAAGATCACCTGGCGCCGATGAGTAAGGCGTACCAGAACCACTCCACAGGAGGACCCAGTGGCGAAGGCGAAGTTCGAGCGGACTAAGCCGCACGTCAACATCGGCACCATCGGTCACATCGACCACGGTAAGACGACCCTCACGGCCGCCATTACCAAGGTGCTGCACGACGCGTACCCGGACCTGAACGAGGCCTCGGCCTTCGACCAGATCGACAAGGCTCCCGAGGAGCGCCAGCGCGGTATCACGATCTCGATCGCGCACGTCGAGTACCAGACCGAGACGCGTCACTACGCCCACGTCGACTGCCCCGGTCACGCGGACTACATCAAGAACATGATCACGGGTGCGGCGCAGATGGACGGCGCCATCCTCGTGGTCGCCGCCACCGACGGCCCGATGCCGCAGACCAAGGAGCACGTGCTCCTGGCCCGCCAGGTCGGCGTTCCCTACATCGTCGTCGCCCTGAACAAGGCCGACATGGTGGACGACGAGGAGATCCTGGAGCTCGTCGAGCTCGAGGTCCGTGAGCTCCTCTCCGAGTACGAGTTCCCGGGCGACGACCTGCCGGTCGTCAAGGTCTCGGCGCTCAAGGCGCTCGAGGGCGACAAGGAGTGGGGCCAGACCGTCCTCGACCTGATGAAGGCCGTCGACGAGAGCATCCCGCAGCCCGAGCGTGACGTCGACAAGCCGTTCCTGATGCCGATCGAGGACGTCTTCACGATCACCGGTCGTGGCACCGTCGTCACCGGTCGTATCGAGCGTGGTGTCCTCAAGGTCAACGAGACCGTCGACATCGTGGGCATCAAGCAGGACAAGACCACCACCACGGTCACCGGCATCGAGATGTTCCGCAAGCTGCTCGACGAGGGCCAGGCCGGTGAGAACGTCGGTCTGCTGCTCCGCGGCATCAAGCGCGAGGACGTCGAGCGCGGCCAGGTCATCATCAAGCCCGGTTCGGTCACCCCGCACACCGAGTTCGAGGCCCAGGCCTACATCCTGTCCAAGGACGAGGGTGGCCGCCACACGCCGTTCTTCAACAACTACCGCCCGCAGTTCTACTTCCGTACCACGGACGTGACCGGCGTCGTGACCCTCCCCGAGGGCACCGAGATGGTCATGCCGGGCGACAACACTGAGATGACCGTTTCGCTCATCCAGCCCGTCGCGATGGAAGAGGGCCTGAAGTTCGCCATCCGCGAGGGTGGCCGCACGGTGGGCGCCGGCCAGGTCACCAAGATCGTCAAGTAAGCATTCGCTTGCCTGAGGGTCACTGACTGACCCAGAGAGGCCCGCACGACTCAGGTCGTGCGGGCCTCTCTGCTGTTGCCGGCATCGTGCCATGCCTGGCTGCCCCACAGGGCGTTGGGCGGGCGCGCGGGGCGTTTCCCGGCCGCTTCCCCTGCCTTCGGCGGGAGTTGATGAGGACCCATAGTGCGGGGGGAGTTTGACCTGCGTCACTATCGGGGTAATCTACTCGGCTCGATTGGCCAGGGGGGTAGGCCATATGGCAGACTGTCGGAGTTGCTCGGTCGAGCGTTGATGCTGCGCGCCTCCCGCCGGGAGGACCGGAAGCGAGTCCCACAGTACTCGTCAACCCCCTGCGGGTTGGACGTACGGGAATCTTCCGGGAAGCGTGAGCGCAATACCGACCAGGCACCCGGTGGGCCTTCCGCCCCCGGCCCGCGGTTCCGGCAGGGCCGTGTGCATTCCCTGGAGGGATGTTCCAGTGATGGGCATCCGCGTCAGCGGCAGTGCGACACGCCCGACCGCGTGGGTCGGAGAGAAGGCAGTGTGAAACCGCCGGGTTCCAGAGCGTGAGAAGAAGACAGGACTACTGAGTAGCCATGGCGGGACAGAAGATCCGCATCCGGCTCAAGGCCTACGACCACGAGGTCATCGACTCCTCGGCGAAGAAGATCGTCGAGACGGTGACCCGCACTGGTGCGTCGGTCGCGGGCCCGGTGCCGCTGCCCACTGAGAAGAACGTGTACTGCGTCATCAAGTCGCCGCACAAGTACAAGGACTCGCGCGAGCACTTCGAGATGCGCACGCACAAGCGCCTGATCGACATCCTCGACCCGACTCCGAAGACCGTTGACTCCCTGATGCGACTCGACCTCCCGGCCGGTGTCGACATCGAGATCAAGCTCTAAGGGTCGGTGATCTGAGAATGGCTAAGCAGATCAAGGGCATCCTGGGCGAGAAGCTCGGCATGACGCAGGTGTGGGACGAGAACAACCGTGTTGTTCCGGTCACCGTCGTCAAGGCCGGTCCGAACGTCGTGACCCAGGTCCGCACGAACGACGTCGACGGCTACGAGTCGGTCCAGATCGCCTTCGGCGAGATCGACCCGCGCAAGGTGAACAAGCCCCTCAAGGGCCACTTCGCCAAGGCCGACGTAACTCCGCGCCGCCACCTGGTGGAGCTCCGTACCTCCGACGCCAGCGAGTACACGCTGGGTCAGGAGATCACTGCCGAGGTCTTCGAGTCGGGCGTCAAGGTTGACGTCACCGCGAAGAGCAAGGGCAAGGGCTTCGCCGGTGTCATGAAGCGCCACAACTTCAAGGGTGGCAAGGCGTCCCACGGTGCCCACCGTGTGCACCGCATGCCCGGTTCCATCGGTGGCTGTGCCACCCCCGGCCGTGTCTTCAAGGGCATGCGCATGGCGGGTCGCATGGGCAACGAGCGGGTCACCACCCAGAACCTGACCGTTCACGCCGTTGACGCGGAGAAGGGCCTGCTCCTCATCAAGGGCGCGGTTCCTGGTCCGAACGGCGGCCTCGTCCTGGTCCGCACCGCGGCCAAGGGGGCCTGAGGACTATGAGCACCATTGACATTCAGTCGCCCTCCGGCGACAACGCCGGGACCGTAGAGCTCCCGGCCGAGATCTTCGACGTGGAGAAGATCAGCGTTCCGCTGCTTCACCAGGTCGTCGTCGCGCAGCTGGCCGCCGCCCGTCAGGGCACGCACAAGGTCAAGCGTCGTGGCGAGGTCCGCGGTGGCGGTAGGAAGCCCTACCGTCAGAAGGGCACCGGCCGCGCGCGCCAGGGTTCGACCCGTGCGCCGCAGTTCGCCGGCGGTGGCGTCGTCCACGGCCCCACGCCGCGTGACTACTCGCAGCGGACCCCGAAGAAGATGAAGGCCGCGGCCCTGCGCCACGCCCTCACCGACCGGGCCCGCAACGCTCGTATCCACGTCATCACCAACGTGGTCGAGGGCGAGACCCCCTCCACCAAGGCCGCCAAGAGCTTCCTCGGCAAGGTCAGCGAGCGCAAGAACGTGCTCCTGGTCATCGAGCGCTCCGACGAGGCCGCGCTGCTTTCCGCGCGCAACCTGCCCCAGGTCCACATCCTGGAGCCGGGCCAGCTGAACACGTACGACGTTCTCGTCTCGGACGACGTGGTCTTCACCCAGGCCGCTTTCGAGTCCTTCGTGTCCGGCCCGAAGGCCAATGACACCGAAGGGAGCGAGGCCTGATGGCTACGCGCCACCCGAGCATCGCCTCGAAGGCCGCCAAGGCCGCCAAGGTCGCGCGCGTCGCCAAGGCGAAGCGTCACGCGACCGAGGGCAAGAACACCGTCGAGACCCCGCTGAGCAAGTCCTTCACGGACCCCCGTGACGTGCTGCTCAAGCCGGTCGTCTCGGAGAAGAGCTACGCGCTCCTCGACGAGGGCAAGTACACGTTCATCGTCGCCCCGAACGCCAACAAGACCCAGATCAAGCAGGCCGTCCAGGCGGTCTTCGACGTCAAGGTCACCGGGGTCAACACGATCAACCGCCAGGGCAAGCGCAAGCGCACGAAGACCGGTTTCGGTCAGCGTGCCGGCAGCAAGCGCGCGATCGTGACCCTCGCTGAGGGCGACCGTATCGACATCTTCGGCGGTCCGACCGCCTGACGGCGGTCTGGATCGTCCGATATCGGACGAGGACTGAGAAATGGGAATCCGCAAGTACAAGCCGACTACGCCGGGCCGTCGTGGCGCCAGCGTCGCCGACTTCGTCGAGGTCACGCGGTCCACGCCGGAGAAGTCGCTGGTCCGCCCTCTGCACAGCAAGGGCGGCCGTAACAACGCCGGTCGTGTGACCGTTCGCCACCAGGGTGGCGGACACAAGCGCGCCTACCGAGTGATCGACTTCCGTCGTCACGACAAGGACGGCGTGCCGGCGAAGGTCGCGCACATCGAGTACGACCCCAACCGCACCGCGCGCATCGCGCTGCTGCACTACGCGGACGGCGAGAAGCGCTACATCCTCGCCCCGCGCAACCTGCAGCAGGGTGACCGCGTCGAGAACGGTCCGGGCGCTGACATCAAGCCGGGCAACAACCTGGCGCTCCGCAACATCCCGGTCGGTACCACGATCCACGCGATCGAGCTCCGTCCCGGTGGCGGTGCCAAGTTCGCTCGTTCCGCCGGTGCCTCCGTGCAGCTGCTCGCGAAGGAGGGCTCCATGGCCCACCTGCGCATGCCGTCCGGTGAGATCCGTCTTGTCGACGCGCGCTGCCGCGCCACCGTCGGTGAGGTCGGCAACGCCGAGCAGAGCAACATCAACTGGGGTAAGGCCGGCCGTAAGCGGTGGCTGGGCGTTCGCCCGACCGTCCGTGGTGTGGTCATGAACCCGGTCGACCACCCGCACGGTGGTGGTGAGGGCCGGACTTCCGGTGGTCGCCACCCTGTGTCCCCGTGGGGCAAGAAGGAAGGCCGTACTCGTTCGCCCAAGAAGGCGTCGAACAAGTACATCGTCCGCCGCCGCAAGACGAACAAGAAGCGTTAAGGACGGGTTGAGATGCCTCGTAGCTTGAAGAAGGGGCCCTTCGTCGACGACCACCTGATCAAGAAGGTGGACGTCCAGAACGAATCGGGCACCAAGAACGTCATCAAGACCTGGTCCCGTCGCTCGATGATCGTCCCGGCGATGCTGGGCCACACGATCGCGGTGCACAACGGCAAGACCCACATCCCGGTGTTCGTCACCGAGGCGATGGTCGGCCACAAGCTCGGCGAGTTCTCGCCGACTCGCACCTTCCGCGGCCACGTCAAGGACGACCGGAAGTCGAAGCGCCGCTAACAGCGGATCGCATTCAGACACGTAAGTAACTGAAGGGACAACCATGGAAGCCAGGGCCCAGGCGCGGTACATCCGCGTCACGCCCATGAAGGCCCGCCGCGTGGTGGACCTCATCCGTGGCATGCACGCCACGGAGGCCCAGGCCGTCCTGCGATTCGCTCCGCAGGCCGCCTCCGTGCCGGTCGGCAAGGTGCTCGACAGCGCCATCGCCAACGCCGCGCACAACTACGACCACACCGACGCCGACAGCCTCTACATCTCCGAGGCGTACGTCGACGAGGGCCCGACCCTGAAGCGGTTCCGGCCGCGCGCCCAGGGCCGTGCCTACCGGATCCGCAAGCGGACCAGCCACATCACCGTGGTCGTCAGCAGCAAGGAAGGAACCCGGTAATGGGCCAGAAGGTAAACCCGCACGGGTTCCGGCTCGGTGTCACGACCGACTTCAAGTCGCGTTGGTACGCCGACAAGCTGTACAAGGACTACGTCAAGGAAGACGTGGCCATCCGTCGCATGCTGACGCAGGGCATGGAGCGCGCGGGTATCTCCAAGGTGGAGATCGAGCGCACCCGTGACCGTGTCCGCGTGGACATCCACACCGCGCGTCCGGGCATCGTCATCGGCCGCCGCGGTGCGGAGGCCGACAAGATCCGCGGTCAGCTGGAGAAGCTGACGGGCAAGCAGGTCCAGCTGAACATCCTCGAGGTCAAGAACCCCGAGACGGATGCCCAGCTGGTTGCTCAGGCCGTCGCCGAGCAGCTGTCCTCGCGTGTCTCCTTCCGACGCGCCATGCGTAAGAGCATGCAGTCGTCGATGAAGGCCGGCGCCAAGGGCATCAAGATCCAGTGCGGTGGCCGCCTCGGCGGCGCCGAGATGTCCCGCTCGGAGTTCTACCGCGAGGGCCGTGTGCCCCTGCACACGCTCCGCGCGAACGTGGACTACGGCTTCTTCGAGGCCAAGACGACCTTCGGCCGCATCGGTGTGAAGGTCTGGATCTACAAGGGCGATGTCAAGAACATCGCCGAGGTCCGCGCCGAGAACGCTGCGGCCCGTGCGGGTAACCGCCCGGCCCGTGGTGGCGCCGACCGCCCGGCCCGTGGTGGCCGCGGTGGCGAGCGTGGCGGGCGTGGTCGTAAGCCGCAGCAGGCTGCCGGCGCCGAGGCCCCCAAGGCCGAGGCTCCCGCCGCCGCCGCTCCGGCTGAGAGCACCGGAACGGAGGCCTGACCGAAATGCTGATCCCCCGTAGGGTCAAGCACCGCAAGCAGCACCACCCCAAGCGCAGCGGCATGGCCAAGGGCGGCACGCAGGTTGCGTTCGGCGAGTACGGCATCCAGGCGCTGACCCCGGCGTATGTGACGAACCGTCAGATCGAAGCGGCTCGTATCGCCATGACCCGCCACATCAAGCGTGGCGGCAAGGTCTGGATCAACATTTACCCGGACCGTCCCCTCACCAAGAAGCCTGCCGAGACCCGCATGGGTTCCGGTAAGGGTTCCCCGGAGTGGTGGATCGCCAACGTCAAGCCCGGACGCGTGATGTTCGAGCTGTCGTATCCCAACGAGAAGATTGCGCGTGAGGCCCTCACTCGTGCGGCTCACAAGCTGCCGATGAAGTGCCGGATCGTCAAGCGCGAGGCAGGTGAAGCGTGATGTCGGCCGGTACTAAGGCGTCCGAGCTGCGCGAGCTGGGCAACGAAGAGCTTCTTGCGAAGCTCCGCGAGGCCAAGGAAGAGCTGTTCAATCTCCGCTTCCAGGCGGCGACAGGGCAGCTCGAGAACCACGGCCGTCTGAAGGCGGTCCGCAAGGACATCGCGCGGATCTACACCCTGATGCGCGAGCGTGAGCTGGGCATCGAGACGGTGGAGAACGCCTGATGAGCGAGAAGAACGTGACTGAGAACGCAGAGGCCCGCGGCTTCCGCAAGACCCGTGAGGGTCTCGTCGTCAGCGACAAGATGGACAAGACTGTCGTCGTCGCTGTCGAGGACCGTGTGAAGCACGCGCTGTACGGCAAGGTCATCCGCCGTACGAACAAGCTCAAGGCGCACGACGAGCAGAACGCCGCCGGTGTCGGCGACCGTGTCCTCCTCGCGGAGACCCGGCCGCTGTCCTCGACGAAGCGCTGGCGCATCGTCGAGATCCTCGAGAAGGCCAAGTAATTCCCGTAAGGGAGTTCCTTTAGCAAGGTATTCCTGCGGGGAAAACTCGCAGGTCAGTTCCGCCAGGCTCGGTCGGGGTCCGTAACAGGGCCCCGGCCGGGAACCGGCAGACAATCAGGAGATAGACGTGATCCAGCAGGAGTCGCGGCTGCGTGTCGCCGACAACACTGGTGCGAAGGAGATCCTTTGCATCCGTGTGCTCGGTGGCTCCGGTCGCCGCTACGCGGGCATCGGTGACGTCATCGTCGCCACCGTCAAGGACGCGATCCCCGGCGGTAACGTGAAGAAGGGTGACGTCATCAAGGCGGTCATCGTTCGTACCGTCAAGGAGCGCCGTCGTCCCGACGGCTCGTACATCCGCTTCGACGAGAACGCCGCTGTCATTCTCAAGAACGACGGCGACCCTCGCGGCACCCGTATCTTCGGCCCTGTCGGCCGTGAGCTGCGCGAGAAGAAGTTCATGAAGATCATCTCGCTCGCGCCGGAGGTGCTGTAAGCATGAAGATCAAGAAGGGCGACCTGGTTCAGGTCATCACCGGTAAGGACAAGGGCAAGCAGGGCAAGGTCATTGCCGCTTTCCCGCGCGACGAGCGTGTCCTGGTCGAGGGTGTCAACCGGGTCAAGAAGCACACCAAGGCCGGCCCGACCGCCAGCGGTTCGCAGGCGGGCGGCATCGTCACGACCGAGGCGCCTATCCACGTCTCCAACGTCCAGCTGGTCGTTGAGAAGGATGGCAACAAGGTCGTCACGCGTGTCGGCTTCCGCTTCGACGACGAAGGCAACAAGATCCGCGTTGCCAAGCGGACGGGTGAGGACATCTGATGGCTACCACCACCACTCCGCGTCTGAAGACGAAGTACCGCGAGGAGATCGCGGGCAAGCTGCGTGACGAGTTCAAGTACGAGAACGTCATGCAGATCCCCGGCCTCGTCAAGATCGTGGTCAACATGGGTGTGGGCGACGCCGCCCGCGACTCCAAGCTGATCGATGGCGCCATTCGCGACCTCACCACGATCACCGGTCAGAAGCCGGCCGTCACCAAGGCCCGCAAGTCCATCGCGCAGTTCAAGCTGCGCGAGGGTCAGCCGATCGGTGCCCACGTCACGCTCCGTGGCGACCGCATGTGGGAGTTCCTCGACCGCACCCTGTCGCTCGCGCTTCCGCGCATCCGCGACTTCCGCGGCCTGTCCCCCAAGCAGTTCGACGGCCGTGGCAACTACACCTTCGGTCTCACGGAGCAGGTCATGTTCCACGAGATCGACCAGGACAAGATCGACCGCGTCCGGGGTATGGACATCACCGTGGTCACCACGGCGACCAACGACGCTGAGGGCCGCGCGCTCCTTCGTCACCTCGGCTTCCCGTTCAAGGAGGCGTGAGCGAGATGGCGAAGAAGGCTCTTATCGCTAAGGCTGCTCGCAAGCCCAAGTTCGGCGTGCGAGGCTACACGCGCTGCCAGCGCTGCGGCCGTCCGCACTCCGTGTACCGCAAGTTCGGCCTCTGCCGCGTGTGCCTTCGTGAGATGGCTCACCGTGGCGAGCTGCCGGGCGTGACCAAGAGCTCCTGGTAATCCCCCTAAACAGGGATTCCCGAAGCTCTCGGTAAGCAACTGGGTCGACAGGGGCCCGCCCCTCCATGCCGTAGGCTGGTGGGGTTGGGCGCCTGTCGTGCCCGTACGACTTACTACGCCGTAGGTCCACCGCGCCGCACCCGCCCCGTCTCGGATCGGGGAGAGGGATGGCGCACCAGGAAACCCCGGCGAGAGAGGCCGAAGGCCAATTCATGACCATGACTGATCCGATCGCAGACATGCTTACGCGTCTGCGTAACGCGAACTCGGCATACCACGACTCCGTGACGATGCCGGCGTCGAAGATCAAGTCTCACATCGCGGAGATCCTCCAGCAGGAGGGCTTCATCACCGGCTGGAAGACCGAGGACGCCGAGGTTGGCAAGAACCTCGTCCTCGAGCTGAAGTTCGGCCCGAACCGTGAGCGCTCCATCGCGGGCATCAAGCGGATCTCGAAGCCCGGTCTCCGGGTTTACGCGAAGTCCACCAACCTGCCGAAGGTGCTCGGCGGCCTGGGCGTGGCGATCATCTCCACGTCCCACGGTCTCCTCACCGACAAGCAGGCCGGCAAGAAGGGCGTAGGCGGAGAAGTTCTCGCCTACGTCTGGTAACGGAAGGGAACGGAGGAAACAGCTATGTCGCGTATTGGCAAGCTCCCCATCACGGTTCCCGCCGGCGTGGACGTCACCATCGACGGCCGTACGGTTTCGGTCAAGGGCCCCAAGGGCTCGCTGACCCACACCGTTGTGGCGCCGATCGACATCGCCAAGGGTGAGGACGGCGTTCTGAACGTCACCCGCCCCAACGACGAGCGTCAGAACAAGGCCCTGCACGGCCTGTCCCGCACGCTGGTGGCGAACATGATCACCGGCGTGACCCAGGGTTACGTGAAGAAGCTCGAGATCAGCGGTGTCGGTTACCGCGTTGCGGCCAAGGGTTCGAACCTCGAGTTCGCGCTCGGCTACAGCCACTCGATCACCGTCGAGGCGCCCGAGGGCATCACCTTCAAGGTCGAGACCCCGACCCGCTTCCAGGTCGAGGGCATCGACAAGCAGAAGGTCGGCGAGGTTGCGGCGAACATCCGCAAGCTGCGCAAGCCTGACCCGTACAAGGCCAAGGGCGTCAAGTACGAGGGCGAAGTTATCCGCCGCAAGGTCGGAAAGGCGGGTAAGTAAGCCATGGCATACGGACAGAAGATCCTCAAGGGCGACGCCTACAAGCGCGCCGCGATCAAGCGCCGCCACATCCGGATCCGCAAGCACATCTCGGGTACGGCTGAGCGTCCGCGTCTCGTTGTGACGCGCTCCAACCGCCACATCGTGGCCCAGGTCATCGACGACATCAAGGGTCACACCCTGGCGTCGGCGTCGACCCTGGACGCCTCGATCCGCGGTGGCGAGAGCGACAAGTCGGCGCAGGCCAAGTCGGTCGGCGCTCTTGTCGCCGAGCGCGCCAAGGCTGCCGGTGTCGAGGCTGTCGTATTCGACCGTGGTGGCAACCAGTACGCCGGGCGCATCGCCGCCCTGGCGGACGCCGCCCGCGAAGCCGGACTCAAGTTCTGAGTCCCCGTCGCGCAGCGACTGATGTCACTGCGTAGCTAGCGGAAATCGAAGAGAGGTAATTCCAATGGCTGGACCCCAGCGCCGCGGTGGCGGTGCCGGTGGCGGCGAGCGGCGGGACCGGAAGGGCCGTGACGGCGGCGCAGCTGCCGCCGAGAAGACCGCGTACGTTGAGCGCGTTGTCGCGATCAACCGCGTCGCCAAGGTTGTGAAGGGTGGTCGTCGCTTCAGCTTCACCGCGCTGGTCGTGGTGGGCGATGGTGACGGCACCGTCGGTGTCGGTTACGGCAAGGCCAAGGAGGTGCCGGCCGCCATCGCCAAGGGTGTTGAGGAGGCCAAGAAGCACTTCTTCAAGGTCCCCCGTATCCAGGGCACCATCCCGCACCCGATCACGGGTGAGAAGGCTGCCGGCGTCGTGCTGCTCAAGCCCGCGTCCCCCGGTACCGGCGTTATCGCCGGTGGCCCGGTGCGCGCCGTGCTCGAGTGCGCCGGTATCCACGACATCCTGTCGAAGTCGCTCGGCTCGTCCAACGCGATCAACATCGTGCACGCGACCGTGGCGGCCCTCAAGGGCCTGCAGCGTCCCGAGGAGGTCGCGGCCCGCCGTGGCCTGCCCCTCGAGGACGTCGCTCCCGCGGCTCTGCTTCGTGCGCGTGCCGGGGCTGGTGCGTAATGGCGCAGCTCAAGATCACGCAGGTCAAGTCGTACATCGGCAGCAAGCAGAACCACCGTGACACCCTGCGTTCCCTTGGTCTCAAGGGCATCAACACGCAGGTCGTCAAGGAGGACCGCCCCGAGTTCCGCGGCATGGTGCACACCGTCCGCCACCTCGTGACGGTTGAGGAGGTCTGATCATGGCGGAGAACAACCCGCTCAAGATCCACAACCTCCGTCCCGCCCCGGGCGCCAAGACCGCCAAGACCCGTGTCGGTCGTGGTGAGGCGTCGAAGGGTAAGACGGCTGGACGTGGTACCAAGGGCACCAAGGCCCGTTACCAGGTTCCGCAGCGCTTCGAGGGTGGCCAGATGCCCCTCCACATGCGCCTGCCGAAGCTCAAGGGCTTCAAGAACCCGTTCAAGACCGAGTTCCAGGTCGTGAACCTCGACAAGCTGGCCGCGCTCTACCCCGAGGGTGGCGAGGTCACCGTCGAGGGTCTGGTGGCCAAGGGTGCCGTTCGCAAGAACAGCCTCGTCAAGGTCCTGGGCCAGGGCGAGATCTCCGTGGCGCTGCAGGTGACGGTCGACGCCGTCTCCGGCTCCGCCAAGGAGAAGATCGCCGCTGCCGGCGGTACGGTCACCGAGCTGGTCTGAGTCCCTCAGGTCTCTCGATGACATAGACGATCCCGACCGGGGATACCCCACAATGGGGTATCCCCGGTTGGTCGTTCCTAGGGGGGCGGTGTCGCCGGTAAGGTGGCCAGCGCTGTTCCCTTTCACTTATTCGTCGAACCTCTAGACCGTCACCCTTGACGCAGTTGCGCGGGGGTCGCAGGAGGCACCGTGCTCACCGCGTTCGCCCGGGCGTTCAGGACGCCCGACCTGCGCAAGAAGCTGCTCTTCACGCTGGGCGTCATCGTGGTCTACCGGGTCGGTACCCACGTCCCGATCCCCGGCGTCAACTACAAGGCCGTCCAGACCTGTGTGACCGAGGCTTCCGGCAACCAGGGCCTGTTCGGACTGGTCAACATGTTCAGTGGCGGAGCTCTGCTCCAGATCACGATCTTCGCCCTCGGCATCATGCCGTACATCACGGCGAGCATCATTCTTCAGCTGCTGACCGTGGTGATCCCGCGTCTGGAGGCCCTCAAGAAGGAGGGGCAGTCCGGCACCGCGAAGATCACGCAGTACACCCGCTATCTGACCGTGGCGCTCGCCATCCTGCAGGGGACCGGCCTGGTGGCCACCGCCCGCAGCGGCGCCCTGTTCAGCGGCTGCACGGTCGCCGGGAACATCGTCCCGGACCAGGCGATCTTCACTACCATCACCATGGTCATCTGCATGACCGCCGGTACGGCGCTGGTGATGTGGCTCGGTGAGCTGATCACCGACCGCGGTATCGGCAACGGCATGTCGATCCTGATGTTCATCTCGATCGCCGCGACCTTCCCGTCCGCGCTGTGGGCCATCAAGAAGCAGGGCACCCTGGCCGGCGGCTGGATCGAGTTCGGCACCGTCATCCTGGTCGGCCTGGTCATGGTCGCGCTCGTGGTCTTCGTGGAGCAGGCCCAGCGCCGCATCCCGGTGCAGTACGCGAAGCGCATGATCGGCCGCCGTTCCTACGGGGGTACGTCGACGTACATCCCGCTGAAGGTCAACCAGGCCGGTGTGATCCCGGTCATCTTCGCCTCGTCGCTGCTCTACATCCCGGCTCTGATCGCGCAGTTCGCGGGCGGGGACTCGAGCTGGAAGCGCTGGATCACGGCGAACCTGACCAAGGGCGACCACCCGATCTACATCTCGATGTACTTCCTTCTCATCGTGTTCTTCGCGTTCTTCTACGTGGCGATCTCCTTCAACCCCGAGGAAGTCGCCGACAACATGAAGAAGTATGGTGGCTTCATTCCGGGCATCCGGGCAGGCCGGCCGACCGCTGAGTACCTGAGTTACGTACTCAACCGGATCACCTGGCCGGGCTCGCTGTATCTGGGTCTGATCGCTCTGGTACCGACGATGGCGTTGGTGGGCTTCGGGGCAAGTCAGAACTTCCCCTTCGGCGGGACCAGCATCCTGATCATCGTGGGTGTCGGCCTCGAGACGGTGAAGCAGATCGAGAGCCAGCTCCAGCAGCGCAATTACGAAGGGTTCCTCCGCTGATGCGTATCGTCCTCGTCGGGCCGCCGGGTGCCGGTAAGGGAACGCAAGCCGTCCGCCTCGCCGAGAAGCTGGGTGTCCCGCACATCTCCACGGGCGACCTGTTCCGGGCCAACATCAGCCGGCAGACGGAGCTGGGCAAGCTGGCCAAGTCCTACATGGACGCGGGCAACCTCGTTCCGGACGAGGTCACCATCGCCATGGCCAAGGACCGCATGGAGCAGCCGGACGCCGAGAACGGCTTCCTGCTCGACGGCTTCCCGCGCAACGTCTCCCAGGCCCAGGCGCTGGACGAATTGCTTCAGAGCGAGGGCATCAAGCTGGACGCCGTCCTGGACCTGGAGGTCCCGGAGGAAGAGGTCGTCAAGCGGATCGCCGGCCGGCGCATCTGCCGCAAGGACTCCTCGCACGTCTTCCACGTGACGTACAGCAAGCCGGAGCAGGACGGCGTGTGCGACAAGTGCGGCGGCGAGCTGTACCAGCGTGACGACGACTCCGAGGACACCGTCCGCAAGCGGCTCGAGGTCTACCACACACAGACCGAGCCGATCATCGACTACTACAAGGCGCAGGGGCTCGTCGTGACGATCTCCTCGCTGGGCCCGGTGGACGAGATCACCAAGCGGGCGCTGGAGGCTCTCAAGCGCGAGAAGGCCGGCAGCGAGTAAGACCCCCCGGTCCTCACGGCCGCGGTGCCCGCCCAGGGCGCCGCGGCCGTAGTGTTGTGCAGGTAACCCAGTCGGTGACGAGTGACGGAGAGCGCAGGCCCCCCATGGTGCAGATCAAGACCCCCGAGCAGATCGCGAAGATGCGGGCGGCGGGGCTGGTCGTCGCCGCGATCCACGCGGCCACCCGAGAGGCGGCGGTGCCCGGCGCGACCACCAAGGACCTGGACGACGTGGCGCGCAAGGTGCTCGACGAGCACGGCGCGAAGTCGAACTTCCTCGGGTACGGCGGTTTCCCCGCGACCATCTGCACGTCGGTCAACGACGTGGTGGTGCACGGCATCCCCTCCGAGGACGTCGTCCTCAGTGACGGCGACATCATCTCCATCGACTGCGGCGCGATCGTGGACGGCTGGCACGGTGACGCGGCCTACACCGCCTTCGTCGGCTCCGGCCACGCCCCGGAGCTCATCGAGCTGTCCCGCGTGACCGAGGAGTCGATGTGGGCGGGGATCGCCGCGATGAAGCTGGGCAACCGGCTGGTCGACATCTCCCGCGCGATCGAGACCTACATCCGCCGCCAGCCGAAGCCCGGCGGCGGCAAGTACGGCATCGTCGAGGACTACGGCGGCCACGGCATCGGCACCGAGATGCACATGGACCCGCATCTGCTGAACTACGTCGAGCGCCGCCGCGGCAAGGGCCCCAAGCTGGTCCCCGGCCTCTGCCTCGCCATCGAGCCCATGGTCTCCCTCGGCACCCCCCGCACGAAGGTCCTCGAGGACGACTGGACGGTCATCACGACGGACGGCACCTGGTCCTCCCACTGGGAACACTCGGTCGCCCTCACCGAGCAGGGCCCCTTGGTCCTGACATCGCCGGACGGCGGCCGGGCGAAGCTGGCGGAGTACGGCGTCACGGTCGCTCCTGATCCGCTTGCATAAGGATCAGTGGTATGGGGCAGACTTTCTCGATTCGTGTTTCCGGGTGCGCTGACGTAGACTGACTCGTCGGCTCTCGTGCACCCGCATGTCCGCGTGCGCCCGTAAGGGAAAGCGTGAGAGTCGATCAAGGTAGTCGATTCGAAGGGCAAAGCGTGGCCAAGAAGCAAGGTGCCATCGAGATCGAGGGCACTGTCGTCGAGTCTCTGCCGAACGCCATGTTCAAGGTCGAGCTCCAGAACGGCCACCAGGTCCTGGCACACATCAGCGGCAAGATGCGTATGCACTACATCCGTATCCTCCCTGATGACCGGGTCGTGGTGGAGCTGTCTCCGTACGACCTCACGCGTGGCCGGATCGTCTACCGGTACAAGTAGATCTTGCCCGCATCCCGGTTCACGCCGGGGTGATGGCACTGACCCGGAGAACCTCACCCCATGAAGGTCAAGCCGAGCGTCAAGAAGATCTGCGACAAGTGCAGGGTGATCCGCCGTCACGGCCGGGTCATGGTCATCTGCGACAACCCGCGCCACAAGCAGCGCCAGGGCTGACGCACGGCCGAACCCTCTGCACTCCTCGCAGAGTCTTCGCGCGACGCAAGCTGAATTTGTTCATACGCAGAGCCCGAGCCAACCAGCTCGACACCCTCGGTCGGAGGCCGAGGACCCGGTTCGTACCTCGTACGGCGGCCGGGACCAGGTTCTGTGGAAGACCTCCGAAGAATCACCAGGAGCCATTGAATGGCACGCGTTTCCGGTGTTGACATCCCGCGCGAAAAGCGCGTGGAGGTTGCCCTCACCTACGTGTTCGGCATTGGCCGGACCCTGTCTCAGGAGACGCTGGCTGCGACCGGCGTCGACCCGAACACCCGCGTTCGTGACCTGACCGAAGAGCAGCTGGTCGCGATCCGCGAGTTCGTCGACAGCAACATCAAGACCGAGGGTGACCTCCGTCGCGAGATCCAGGCCGACATCCGCCGCAAGGTCGAGATCGGCTGCTACCAGGGCCTCCGCCACCGTCGCGGTCTGCCCGTCCGCGGTCAGCGCACCAGCACCAACGCTCGTACCCGCAAGGGCCCGCGTCGCGCCATCGCCGGCAAGAAGAAGCCGGGCAAGAAGTAGTCCGAAGCGGACGACTGTCCACGGTCTTCGCTGAAGGACCGACCACCTCCCGTAGGAGTAATAGATGCCCCCCAAGGGTCGTCAGGGCGCTGCCAAGAAGGTGCGCCGCAAGGAAAAGAAGAACGTCGCTCACGGCCACGCGCACATCAAGAGCACGTTCAACAACACGATCGTCTCGATCACGGACCCGTCCGGCAACGTGATCTCCTGGGCCTCCGCCGGCCACGTCGGCTTCAAGGGTTCCCGGAAGTCGACGCCGTTCGCCGCGCAGATGGCCGCCGAGTCGGCTGCCCGCCGCGCTCAGGAGCACGGCATGCGCAAGGTCGACGTGTTCGTCAAGGGCCCGGGCTCCGGTCGTGAGACCGCGATCCGCTCCCTGCAGGCCACGGGCCTCGAGGTCGGCTCCATCCAGGACGTCACCCCGACCCCGCACAACGGCTGCCGCCCGCCGAAGCGCCGCCGCGTCTGACGCAGGCCGCTTCACAGGCTGTGGTTCCGGGCGGTACGGCTCTTTCGGGCCGTGCCGCCCGTACCCTTGCAGTACTGCTCGGGCGTCAAATAGCGGGCGCCCCTGACTGAAGGATTCACACCATGCTGATCGCTCAGCGTCCCTCGTTGACCGAAGAGGTCGTCGACGAGTTCCGCTCCCGGTTCGTGATCGAGCCGCTGGAGCCGGGCTTCGGCTACACCCTCGGCAACTCCCTGCGCCGTACCCTCCTGTCGTCGATCCCCGGCGCTGCTGTCACCAGCATCCGCGTCGACGGCGTCCTGCACGAGTTCACCACCGTGCCGGGCGTCAAGGAAGACGTCACGGACATGATCCTCAACATCAAGCAGCTGGTCGTCTCCTCGGAGCACGACGAGCCGGTCGTGATGTACCTGCGCAAGCAGGGTCCGGGTCTGGTCACCGCCGCTGACATCGCGCCCCCGGCCGGTGTCGAGGTGCACAACCCCGACCTGGTCCTCGCCACGCTCAACGGCAAGGGCAAGCTGGAGATGGAGCTGACCGTCGAGCGCGGTCGCGGCTACGTCTCCGCCGTGCAGAACAAGCAGGTGGGCCAGGAGATCGGCCGTATTCCGGTCGACTCCATCTACAGCCCGGTGCTGAAGGTGACGTACAAGGTCGAGGCCACGCGTGTCGAGCAGCGCACCGACTTCGACAAGCTGATCGTCGACGTCGAGACCAAGCAGGCGATGCGTCCCCGTGACGCCATGGCCTCCGCCGGTAAGACGCTGGTCGAGCTGTTCGGTCTCGCTCGCGAGCTGAACATCGACGCCGAGGGCATCGACATGGGTCCGTCCCCGACGGACGCCGCGCTCGCCGCTGATCTGGCGCTTCCGATCGAGGAGCTCGAGCTCACCGTTCGGTCGTACAACTGCCTCAAGCGTGAGGGCATCCACTCCGTGGGTGAGCTCGTCGCCCGCTCCGAGGCCGACCTGCTCGACATTCGTAACTTCGGTGCGAAGTCGATCGACGAGGTCAAGGCGAAGCTGGCCGGCATGGGCCTGGCGCTCAAGGACAGCCCGCCCGGATTCGACCCGACCGCCGCCGCCGACGCCTTCGGCGCCGACGACGACGCGGACGCCGGGTTCGTCGAGACCGAGCAGTACTAAGAGCTCGGACCTTCTGGTCCGTACTCGGGTGCGGGGGCGCTGTGCTTGATCGCGCAGTTCCCCGCGCCCCCTCCGAGCAGGCCCTGCGGGGCGCTGCCCGGATCTCCGACAGACAACCGTCTGCTCGGATACTGACTTCGGTACCTGACACGGCCGGGGCAGACACTTAGGAGAAACACCATGCCGAAGCCCGCCAAGGGTGCCCGTCTGGGCGGCAGCGCCGCGCACGAGAAGCTCCTCCTCGCGAACCTCGCGAAGAGCCTCTTCGAGCACGGCCGCATCACCACCACCGAGGCGAAGGCGCGCCGTCTGCGCCCGTACGCCGAGCGTCTGGTCACCAAGGCGAAGAAGGGCGACCTTCACAACCGCCGTCAGGTGCTCCAGGTGATCACGGACAAGGGCATCGTTCACACGCTCTTCACCGAGATCGGCCCGCGCTACGAGAACCGCCCCGGTGGTTACACCCGCATCACCAAGATCGGTAACCGTCGTGGCGACAACGCGCCCATGGCTGTCATCGAGCTGGTCGAGGCGCTGACCGTCGCGCAGCAGGCCACCGGTGAGGCCGAGGCCGCCACCAAGCGTGCGGTCAAGGAGTCCGACGAGGCGAAGGTCGAGCAGACCGAGGCCACCGAGGCTCCGGCCGAGGAGTCGAAGGACGCCTGAGGCTCTGCCTGACGCCTGAGAGCGGGCCCGCCCTTCACGGGGCGGGCCCGCTCTCACGTTTTTCCCAGCATGGCGCCCTGAGAGGATTTCTCCGTGAGTGACGAAGCACAGCCCGGCCATGTCCGTATCCGCCTCGACCTGTCCTACGACGGCAGCGACTTCCACGGGTGGGCCAAGCAGGCCGGCGGGAGGCGGACCGTGCAGGGCGAGATCGAGGACGCCCTGCGCACGGTGACCCGGTCGAAGGAGACGTACGAGCTGACGGTCGCCGGGCGGACGGACGCCGGCGTGCACGCGCGCGGCCAGGTCGCCCATGTCGACCTGCCGGAGACGGTGTGGGCCGAGCACCGGGAGAAGCTGCTGAAGCGGCTCGCCGGCCGGCTGTCGAAGGACGTACGGGTCTGGTCCCTGACCGAGGCCCCGCCCGGCTTCAACGCCCGTTTCTCCGCCATCTGGCGGCGCTACGCCTACCGCGTCACCGACAACGCCGGCGGCGTCGACCCGCTGCTGCGCGGCCATGTGCTGTGGCACGACTGGCCGCTGGACGTGGACGCGATGAACGAGGCGGCCCGCGCCCTGCTGGGCGAGCACGACTTCGCGGCGTACTGCAAGAAGCGCGAGGGCGCCACCACCATCCGTACCCTCCAGGAGCTGAGCCTGGTGCGCGGGGCGGACGGGGTGATCACGGCGACGGTGCGCGCGGACGCCTTCTGCCACAACATGGTGCGCTCGCTGATCGGCGCGCTGCTGTTCGTCGGTGACGGGCACCGGGGGCCCGAGTGGCCGGGGAAGGTGCTCGGCGCCGGGGTGCGGGACTCCGCCGTGCATGTGGTGCGGCCGCACGGGCTGACGCTGGAGGAGGTCGGCTACCCCGCCGACGAGCTGCTGGCCGCGCGGAACAAGGAGGCGCGGAACCGGCGCTCGCTGCCGTCGGCGGGGTGCTGCTGAGCCGAGGGGGCGCGGGCCGCTACTGGCCCGCGGCCGCCGACGCCTGCGCTTCCCCGCGTCGCCGGATCTGGCGGAAGGAGAACTCGGCCAGGTCGTTGCCGGCGGCGAAGACCTTGGTGTCCTTGGTCGTCACGTCCTTGCCGTTGGTGAACCCGGCGATGGTGAAGTAGGCGTAACGGCCGAGGGTGTTGGTGGTGGAGCGGCAGATCGCGGAGTCGCAGAACGACTTGACGCCCTTGCCGGGCAGCGCGGCGACGATGCTCTTCTTGTCCGCCCGGTCCTTGAACCGCTGGGCGTCGGTGTCGTTGTCGAAGACCGCGACGCCGACCGTGACGGCCACGCCGTCCTTGACGTAGCTGACCCGCATCAGCCGGGTGCAGTCGCCGGCGGCGAGCGCCTTGGGCAGGGTGCCGCCCGCGCCGGACGCGCAGTTCTTGCTGTCGCTGGTGGCGCCCTTCTTGTACACCGTCTCGCCCATGGTGAGCTGGGTCCCGGGGAACAGGGTCTCGGGGCTCAGCGGAGCGGTGTCCTTGTTGGCGCTGGCTATGAAGTCCTTGGGGTCAAGCGGCGGTGGCGCGCTGGTCGGCGCGAAGGACGGTGCCGTGGTCGCCGTGCCGCCCGGCAGGGAGGCGGTGGCGGGCAGGCCGGAGGGACCGCCGGCCCGGTTGTCGCCGCCGGCGTTCACCACGGCCATGGCGACGGCGGTGCCGACCGCGCCCGTGGCGAGCACGCCGCCCGCGATGAGCAGCACCTTGCGGCGCTTCTTGCGGTTCTCCGAGGCGTCCGCGAGCGCGGCCCAGTCCGGGGTGCCGTCGTCGCCGCCGTTCTTCCACGGCTGCTCAGATTGAGGTGTCCAAGGGTCCCACTGAGACTGGGGACCCCCCTGCCCATAACTCATGGGGCGCATCTTAGAGGGGGCCGGAGGGTCCCTGTACGCCCGAGGTGAGGCGGCCGTAAGGCGATAGGGGGACCTTCGGCGCACGGGGGAACATCTCGGCCGGGCGGGATTCCCGGCAAGCTCGTTTTGACCCGTCCGGGACGGGCCGGTAGGCTGGCTCCTCGTTGTGTATTGGCTTGCTCATTCTCACGGGACGGGCCCTTACACCGGTCCACCGGGCCGATGACCAGCGATCTGCACGCGGTTGCGTCACCGCAGTGCGATCGAGGCTGTCGTGATCGTTTCGGTGACCTGTTCAGGACCATTCACTCGAAGCGAAGGCTACGAACCGTGCGTACGTACAGCCCCAAGCCCGGCGATGTGACGCGCCAGTGGTACGTCATCGACGCTCAGGACATCGTCCTGGGTCGTCTCGCCACCACCGCCGCGACCCTTCTCCGGGGCAAGCACAAGCCGATCTATGCGCCGCATGTCGACACCGGTGACTTCGTCATCGTCGTCAACGCCGACAAGGTGCACCTGTCCGGCAACAAGCGGACCCAGAAGATGGCCTACCGCCACTCCGGCTACCCCGGTGGTCTGCGCTCGGTCCGTTACGACGAGCTGCTCGACAAGAACCCCGAGAAGGCCGTCGAGAAGGCCATCAAGGGCATGCTCCCCAAGAACTCCCTTGGCCGTCAGATGCTCTCGAAGCTGAAGGTCTACAAGGGTGACCAGCACCCGCACGCTGCCCAGCAGCCGGTGCCGTTCGAGATCACCCAGGTCGCGCAGTAGTTCCGGCCACCCTTTAAGACTGAAGAGAATCTGAGGAGAATCGTGGCCGAGACCACCCCCGAGCAGCCGGTCGAAGAGACTGAGCTCGTCGACATCGAGAGCTACACCACCGAGACCGAGCTCCCCGTCGAGGGCGAGTACACGTCGGAGTCCCTCGCGTCCCAGTTCGGTGAGCCGCAGCCGGCCGCCGGCCTGGGCCGTCGCAAGAACGCCATCGCCCGCGTCCGGATCGTTCCGGGCACCGGCAAGTGGAAGATCAACGGTCGCACCCTCGAGGACTACTTCCCGAACAAGGTGCACCAGCAGGAAGTCAACGAGCCCTTCAAGGTGCTCGAGCTGGACGACCGCTACGACGTCGTCGCCCGCATCGCGGGTGGCGGTGTCTCCGGTCAGGCCGGTGCGCTCCGTCTGGGTGTCGCCCGTGCGCTGAACGAGGCGGACGTCGACAACAACCGCGGCGCCCTGAAGAAGGCCGGCTTCCTCAAGCGCGACGACCGTGCGGTCGAGCGCAAGAAGGCCGGTCTGAAGAAGGCCCGTAAGGCCCCGCAGTACAGCAAGCGCTAAACAGCGGCGCTTCGCGCGTACTCCGAACGCCCCGGCGGCACGCCCTGTGTGCCGCCGGGGCGTTCGTTTATCTCCGCCAAGGGCGTATAACGACACAAGACGCTCAAAGGCTTGTGTGATCGAACGCTCGGGCGCATGCCATGATTCCTGGCAGCAGTGACGCTTCCTCGGGAGGACAAGTGGGACGACTCTTCGGTACCGACGGCGTGCGTGGCGTCGCCAACGCGGACCTGACGGCCGAGATGGCGCTCGGCCTGTCCGTCGCGGCGGCTCACGTACTGGCCGAGGCGGGCACGTTCGAGGGCCATCGGCCGACCGCGGTGGTGGGCCGGGACCCGCGTGCGTCCGGGGAGTTCCTGGAGGCGGCCGTGGTCGCGGGCCTGGCCAGCGCGGGCGTGGACGTGCTGCGTGTCGGCGTGCTGCCGACGCCCGCCGTCGCCCACCTGACCGGCGTGCTCGGCGCCGACCTCGGTGTGATGCTCTCCGCCAGCCACAACGCGATGCCGGACAACGGCGTCAAGTTCTTCGCCCGTGGCGGCCACAAGCTGGCGGACGAGCTGGAGGGCCGTATCGAGGCCGTCTACGACTCGCACCGCCACGGCGAGCCCTGGGAGCGCCCCACCGGCGCCGGGGTGGGCCGGGTCCGTGACTACGAGACGGGCTTCGAGACCTACGTCACCCACCTGCTGTCGGTGCTGCCGAACCGGCTGGACGGGCTGAAGATCGTTCTGGACGAGGCGCACGGCGCGGCCTCCGGCGTCTCCCCGGAGGCGTTCTCGCGGGCCGGTGCGACCATCGTCACCATCGGCGCCGAGCCGGACGGTCTCAATATCAACGACGGCTGCGGCTCGACCCACCTGGGCCTGCTGAAGGCCGCCGTGCTGGAGCACGGCGCGGACCTGGGCATCGCGCACGACGGTGACGCCGACCGCTGCCTGGCCGTGGACCACACCGGCGAGGAGGTCGACGGCGACCAGATCCTCGCGGTGCTCGCGCTGGCGATGCGGGAGCACTCTGCGCTGGCCTCCGACACCGTGGTGGCCACCGTCATGTCCAACCTGGGCTTCAAGCTCGCCATGGAGCGGGCCGGCATCCGCCTGGTGCAGACGGCCGTCGGTGACCGGTACGTGCTGGAGGAGATGAAGGAGCACGGCTTCACGCTCGGCGGCGAGCAGTCCGGGCACGTCATCATCCTGGACCACGCCACCACCGGTGACGGCACGCTGACCGGCCTGCTGCTGGCGGCGCGGGTCGCCGAGACCGGGCGGGCGCTGCGGGAGCTGGCCTCGGTGATGGACCGGCTGCCGCAGGTCCTGGTCAACGTCCCGGACGTGGACCGCTCGCGGGTGCGCACCTCGGCCGACCTCGCGGCCGCCGTGGGCGAGGCCGAGCGTGAACTCGGGGAGACCGGACGGGTGTTGCTGCGCCCCTCGGGTACCGAGCCGCTGGTCCGGGTCATGGTGGAGGCCGCCGACATCGACCAGGCCCGCACGATCGCCGGCCGGCTGGCCGACGCGGTCAAGTCGGCGCTGGGCTAAGCCGTTTCGGCCTTCGGGCTCTGCGGGTTCTTCCTGCCCTTCCTGGCCCAGAACGTTTTCTGGGCCAGGAGCGTCAGCACGCCCGCCACCACGATGCCGAACAGGTTCAGCAGCAGTTGCTCGCTGGAGCCGACGGTCTGCGTGGTGTCCCCGTAGGCCAGTGCCACGGCGGCGTTCGCGGCGGCCGGGACCGTCGTGACCGAGATGGCCACGCCGACCAGGGCGCCGGACTTGGCCGAGGTCAGCGAGAGCGTGCCCGCCGCGCCCGCGAGCAGCGCCACGACGAACGAGAAGGCGTCCGGCGCGTACACGAACCCGGTGTTGGGCCGGTCGCCCTCCAGCCCGGCCTCGGTGAACAGTCCGGCGGCGTCCATCAGCACGCTGAAGCCGACCGTCAGCGCCATCGCGGCCGCGAAGCCGACCACCAGTGCCAGCAGCGAGCGGGACGCCAGCCGGGGCTTGCGGCGCACCAGCGCGGTGCTGATCCCGGCGAGCGGACCGAACTCCGGGCCCACCGCCATCGCGCCCACGATCAGCACCGCGTTGTCCAGGACCACACCGCAGGCCGCCAGCATCGTGGCGATGGTGAGGAAGGCGACGTAGGTCACCGAGAGGGTCGACTCCTCGTGGGTCTCCTCGACCAGGTGCTGCCACAGCACGGCGTCCGCCGCCTCGCCGGGCGCCTCCTCCTCGGCGCGGTCGGCGCGCCGGGACAGTGACAGGTCGATGTCCTCCACGGCGATCGAGCCGGAGCGGTCGAGGCCGAGCCGCTGGAGCCGGGAGAGCAGGCCGTCGCCCGCCTCCCGTGCCACGTCGCACATGACCACGTCCCCGGCCGGGTCGCGGGCGGCGCCGGGCAGGACCACGAGGTGGGTGGCGCCGACCGTTTCCCCGATCAGGCGCACCACCTCGTCCGTGCGGTCGGCCGGGACGATCAGGCGCAGATGCAGCATGCGCCCATCCAACCGCCCCCGCTACAGCTTTCGCAGGCGCAGCCGCTGCACGGTGTGGTCCGCGCCCTTGCGCAGCACCAGCGTGGCCCGGCCGCGGGTGGGGGCGATGTTCTCGGTCAGGTTGGGCTTGTTGATGGTCCGCCACAGCCCGCGCGCGTAGTCCACCGCCTCCTGCTCGGAGACCTGGGTGTACTTGCGGAAGTACGAGGACGGGTTCTGGAAGGCGGTCTGACGCAGCTTCTTGAACCGCTCCAGGTACCAGCGCTCGATGTCCTCGCCGCTCGCGTCGACGTACACGCTGAAGTCGAAGTAGTCGGCGAGTCCGACGCGGGTGCGGCCGTCACTGCCGGGCAGGGCGGGCTGGAGGACGTTCAGGCCCTCGACGATGAGGATGTCCGGGCGGCGGACGGTGAGGCGCTCGCCGGGGACGATGTCGTAGATGAGGTGGGAGTAGACGGGCGCGGTCACCTCGTCCTTGCCGGCCTTGATGTCGGCGACGAAGCGGGTGAGCGCGCGGCGGTCGTAGGACTCGGGGAAGCCCTTCCGGGACATCAGGCCGCGGGCCTGCAGCTCCTTGGTGGGCAGCAGGAAGCCGTCGGTGGTGACCAGCTCGACGCGGGGGTGCTCGGGCCAGCGGGAGAGCAGGGCCTGGAGCAGACGGGCCACGGTGGACTTGCCGACCGCCACGGAGCCGGCGACGCCTATGACGAAGGGGGTGCCGGACTGGGAGCCCTTCTCGCCGAGGAAGGTGTTCAGGGCGCCTCTGAGGCCGTCGGTGGCGCCGACGTAGAGGTTGAGCAGGCGGGAGAGCGGGAGGTAGATGTCCCGCACCTCGTCGAGGTCGATGACATCGCCGAGGCCGCGCAGCTTCTCCACCTCCTCGGCGGTGAGCGGCTGCGGCGTCTTGTGGCGCAGCGCGCTCCATTCGGCGCGGGTGAGATCGACGTAGGGAGTCGCCTCCGGCCTGTGCCGGTGGGCGCTCCGGGGAATCGCGGAGACCGGTGAGATCACATTCCATTGTTAACGCTGTTTGAACGGGGGTGGGCGTGGGGTGCGTCACGCGCGCCGAACCGAAGATCACGCGGCCGTCACGGTCGGGTACCGGCTGGTGCCCCGATGATCATCTGCGCGTCATCTGTGCGTCGGCTGTGCGTAATGTGCGTGACAACTGTGCGTAAAGCGCGGGGAAACTGTCGCGGACGTCGTCCGCCGTTCGAAGAGAAGAGCGTTCACGTGAGTGCCACCGCCGTCCGCCGTACCGCCCTCGCCGCGTCCGCCGCCGCGCTGGCCCTGCTCGCCACCGCCTGCGGTGGCTCCGGCGACGCGGACAAGGGAGCCGAGGGCAAGGGCGAGGGCGGCTCGTCCGCCGCCGCGTCCGCCCCGGCGGCCAAGGCGCTGACCGCCGCCGAGCTGGAGAAGGCCGCCCTCGCCCAGTCGGACGTGAAGAGCGGCAAGGTCACCACCAAGCTCCCGGCGGGCGACGACATCGCCCCGGACAAGGTCACCGCCGACAACGAGGCGTGCCTGCCGCTGGCCCGCGCCCATGCGGGCGTGGCGCAGGGCGAGCCCGCGTCGACGGCGAAGCGGTCCTGGCTCGGCACGCCGAAGAAGCCGGCGCCCGGCACCAAGCCCGAGGACGCGCTGCTGGCCGCGCTCGACGTGAACAAGACGCTGATCGGGCTCGCCTCCTACGACGGCGGCGCCGCGGAGGCCGCCCTGAAGGGGCTGAGCGCGGCCGCGCAGAAGTGCGCGGGCGGCTTCACGGCCACCGTCGACGGCGAGAAGACCCGGTTCCTCAAGGTCGCCACGGCCGCCGCACCGCAGGGCGGGGACGAAGGTGTCGCGGTGAACCTGACCATGGCCGCCGACGAGGGCGTCAAGGCCCCGGTCAAGGTCGTCGTCGTCCGCAAGGACGCCACGGTGGCCACCTTCAGCACGATCAACATGGCCGCGATGGCCGCGGGCAAGGACTACAAGGTCCCGGCCGACGTCATCGCCGCGCAGGTGGCCAAGCTGGGCTGACCGGCCCAGCGGAGGGCCGGCGAGGGCTCGTACCCCGTGGGCGGGGTCGGTCGGCGCCGGCCGTCGGAGGGCGAAGGTGTGAGGGCCGTGTGGGGCGGCGTCGGAGGTTGTCCGAAGACGGCAGGACAACTTTCCTCCCGCTCACGTGTCATGTGAACCTAAGTCCGCACAGCACGAACACAGCGACTGGTACTGAAACGGTGGATGGATGATCCAGACGGATGGCACGGCTGTGGCCGCCACGGCCGATGAGCGACGCGTTGAGGAGGCCACCACCGTCCATGTCCCGGTTTCGCAGGCGCCCTCGGAGCCGAAGGAGGCCGCGCCGAGCGCTCGCGGCAAGGGGCAGCGGCTGGCCGCGCTGGACGGGCTGCGGTTCCTGGCGGCCGTCGCGGTGGTGGTCTTCCACTTCACCGGCCAGGTGCCCGAGACGATGGAGCACATATGGGGGCGCCCCTACCAGGCGATCTTCCCCGACTCGCACCGCTATCTGGCCTTCGGCCGGCTCGGCGTCGACCTGTTCTTCCTGATCAGCGGCTTCGTCATCTGCATGAGCGCGTGGGGCCGGTCCCCGCGGGACTTCTTCATATCCCGGGTCACCCGGCTGTACCCGATGTACTGGATCGGCGTGCTGGTGTCGGCGGCCGTGATCTACCTGTTCGACACCCCGATGGGGCACCCGAACCCGCGCGTGGTCTTCGCCAACCTCACGATGCTCCAGAAGCCGCTCGGTGTGGACAACCTGGACTCGGTGTACTGGACGCTCTGGCCCGAGCTCTGCTTCTACCTGACCTTCTCGATCGTGGTGTGGAAGGGCCTCACCTACACGCGCGTGGCGGTCTTCTGCGGCATCTGGACGGTCGCCGCGGTGCTCGCGCCCGCCGCCCACCTCCCGCTGCTGACGGTGCTGGTCAACCCGGTCTCCGCGCCGTTCTTCATCGCGGGCATGGCCTTCTACCTGATGTACCGGTTCCGGGCGACCCCGCTGCTGTGGGGGATCGTCCTCATGTCGTGGCTGCTCTCGATGCACTTCATCCTGACCCCGCACGGCGGCCGCATCGCCTGGGACGCCTGGCACCCGTGGCGTGGCTGGCTGGTGCTGACGATCACGGGCTTCTACGCGCTGATCGCCGTGATCGCGCTCGGCTGGACCAGCCGCATCCAGTGGCGCTGGCTGAGCGTCGCGGGAACCATGACCTTCCCGCTGTACCTGCTGCACGACGTGATCGGTCTGACCGTCGCCCACCACTTCGGTGACCGGGTCGACCCCCGCCTCCTGGTCCTGTCCACGACGGCCGCGCTGATCCTGCTGGCCTACGTGGTGCACCGGCTCGTCGAGCGCCCGATCGCGCTGTACATGCGGCGCTGGCTGAACAGCGCCTCCTTCGGCCTGGAGGCGCCGGCGCTGCGCAGGCGCTGAGCCGGAAGGGGGGGCACCGCGGGGACAGCCGTCCCGCGGTGCCCCCCTTTTTTTTGCCAACCAGGGCTTCGTACCCCCGTGGGAATTTCCGATTTCGGGCACGCGGCGGCGGTTTTCGATCGCTGACGGACCGTAGGCTGCGGCACATGTGCGGAATCGTGGGATACGTAGGGGCGCAGTCGGCGCTCGATGTGGTGATGGCCGGGCTGAAGCGGCTGGAGTACCGGGGGTACGACTCCGCGGGTGTCGCGGTGCTCGCGGACGGCGGACTGGCCACGGCGAAGCGGGCCGGGAAGCTGGTCAACCTGGAGAAGGAACTGGGCGAACGCCCGCTCCCGGCCGGCACCACCGGCATCGGGCACACCCGCTGGGCCACCCACGGCGGCCCGACGGACGCCAACGCCCACCCGCACCTGGACAACGCGGGCCGGGTCGCGGTCGTGCACAACGGCATCATCGAGAACTTCGCCGTGCTGCGCGCCGAACTGGCCGAGCGGGGGCACGACCTGGCCTCGGAGACGGACACCGAGGTGGTCGCGCATCTGCTGGCGGAGGAGTTCTCCGCGAGCGCCGACCTCGCGGAGGCGATGCGGATGGTGTGCCGCCGCCTGGAGGGCGCGTTCACCCTGGTCGCGGTGCACGCCGACGAGCCGGACGTGGTGGTGGGCGCCCGGCGCAACTCCCCGCTGGTGGTGGGCGTCGGCGAGGGCGAGGCGTTCCTCGCCTCCGACGTGGCCGCGTTCATCGCGCACACCCGTGAGGCGATCGAGCTGGGCCAGGACCAGGTCGTCGAGCTGCGCCGCGAGGGCGTCACGGTGACCGGCTTCGACGGCAGCCCGGCCGAGACCCGCGCCTACCACGTGGACTGGGACGCCTCGGCGGCCGAGAAGGGCGGCTACGACTACTTCATGCTCAAGGAGATCGCCGAGCAGCCGAAGGCCGTCGCGGACACCCTCCTCGGCCGCATCGACCCCTCCGGCTCGCTCACCCTGGACGAGGTGCGCATCGGCGCCGCCGAGCTGCGCGAGGTGGACAAGGTCGTCATCGTCGCCTGCGGCACCGCCTTCCACGCCGGTCTGATCGCCAAGTACGCCATCGAGCACTGGACGCGCATCCCCTGCGAGGTCGAGCTGGCGAGCGAGTTCCGCTACCGGGACCCGATCCTGGACGGGCGTTCGCTGGTCATCGCCATCTCCCAGTCCGGCGAGACCATGGACACCCTGATGGCGCTGAGGCACGCCCGTGAGCAGGGGTCCAAGGTGCTGGCCATCTGCAACACCAACGGCTCGACCATCCCGCGCGAGTCCGACGCCGTGCTGTACACGCACGCCGGCCCCGAGGTCGCCGTCGCCTCCACCAAGGCGTTCCTGACCCAGCTGGTCGCCTGCTACCTCGTCGCCCTCTATCTGGGCCAGGTGCGCGGCACCAAGTGGGGCGACGAGATCGGGGACGTCATCCGGGACCTCTCCCACATCTCCGGCGCGGTCGACCGGGTCCTGGAGACCATGGAGCCGGTACGGGAGCTGGCCCGCTCCCTCGCCGGGAAGAACACGGTCCTCTTCCTGGGCCGCCATGTGGGCTACCCCGTCGCCCTGGAGGGCGCCCTCAAGCTCAAGGAACTCGCCTACATGCACGCCGAGGGCTTCGCGGCGGGCGAGCTGAAGCACGGCCCGATCGCGCTGATCGAGCAGGACGTGCCGGTCGTCGTGATCGTGCCCTCCCCGCGCGGCCGGTCCGTGCTGCACGACAAGATCGTCTCCAACATCCAGGAGATCCGCGCCCGGGGCGCCCGCACCATCGTCATCGCCGAGGAGGGCGACGAGGCGGTCGTCCCGTACGCCGACCACCTGATCCGCATCCCGGCCACGCCGACCCTGCTCCAGCCGCTGGTCTCCGCGGTGCCGCTCCAGGTGTTCGCCTGCGAACTGGCCACCGCGCGCGGCAACGAGGTGGACCAGCCGAGGAACCTGGCGAAGTCGGTGACGGTCGAGTAGGGGGACGGCCGTAGGCTCCCGGCATGAGCATCATCGGGGTCGGGATCGACGTGGCCGAGATCGACCGGTTCCGGGCGGCGCTGGAGCGTACGCCCAATCTGGCCGCCCGGCTGTTCGTCGCGGGGGAGCTGACGCTGCCGGGCGGGGAGCGGCGCGGGATCGCCTCGCTCGCGGCCCGGTTCGCGGCCAAGGAGGCCCTCGCCAAGGCGCTGGGCGCGCCCGCCGGACTGCTCTGGACCGACGCCGAGGTGTACGTCGAGGACAGCGGGCAGCCCCGGCTGCGGGTGAAGGGCACCGTCGCGGCGCGCGCGGCCGAGCTGGGGGTGCGGTCCTGGCACGTCTCGCTCAGCCATGACGCGGGCGTCGCCTCCGCCGTGGTCATCGCCGAGGCGTGAACCATCCGGGTGCGCCTCCCCGCGCTTCGGGGGCAGACTCGGACCCATGCGTACTGCGTACAGCGTGGAGACGGTACGGGCCGCCGAGCGCGCCCTGATGGCCCGGCTGCCCGAGGGCACCCTGATGGGGCGGGCGGCCGCCGGACTGGCCGCCGCCTGCGCCGAGTTCCTCGGGCGGGTGTACGGCAGCCGGGTGGTGCTGCTCGTCGGCAGCGGGGACAACGGCGGCGACGCGCTGTACGCCGGAGCCCGGCTGCGCCGGCGCGGCGCCGGAGTCACCGCCGTCCTCCTCTCGCCCGACCGCGCCCACCAGGGCGGCCTCGCCGCGCTGCGCCAGGCCGGCGGCGCCGTCATCGGCCCCGAGCGGGCCCTCGGCGCGATCGAGCGGGCCGACCTCGTGGTGGACGGCGTCGTCGGCATCGGCGGCAAGGGGGGCCTCAGGCCCGACGCCGCCCGGCTGGCCTCGGCCGCCGAGCGGTCGCGGGCCGCGGTCGTCGCCGTGGACCTGCCCAGCGGGGTCGACGCGGACACCGGCGAGGTGTCCGGCTCCGCCGTCCGCGCCGACCTGACCGTCACCTTCGGCGCGTACAAGCCCGGCCTGCTGATCGACCCCGGCCGGGAGTACGCGGGGACGGTGCGCCTCATCGAGATCGGCCTCGAACTGCCCCCGGACCCGGTGCTTCAGGCCCTCCAGCACGAGGACGTGGCGCGGCTGCTGCCCCGGCCCGACGCCGAGAGCGACAAGTACCGGCGCGGGGTGCTCGGCGTCGCCGCCGGGTCCGCGCGCTACCCCGGCGCGGCCGTCCTCGCCGTCTCGGGCGCACTGCGCGGCGGCGCGGGCGCCGTACGGTACGTCGGTCCCGCCGGGGACGCGGTCATCGCCCGCTTCCCCGAGACCCTCGTCTCCGACCAGGGCCCCGATCACGCGGGCCGGGTGCAGGCGTGGGTGGTGGGACCCGGCGCCGGGGAGGACGCCCCGACCGTGGCCAAGGTGCTCGGCGCGGACGTGCCCGTACTGCTGGACGCCGACGGGCTGCGCCTCGCCGGCCGGGACGTCGTACGCGGGCGCACCGCACCGACCCTGATGACCCCTCACGCCGGGGAAGCAGCCGCCCTGCTGGGGGTACGCCGCGAGGAGGTCGAGGCGGCCCGGCTGGCCTCGGTGCGGGAACTGGCCGCGAAATACCGGGCGACGGTGCTGCTGAAGGGCTCCACCACGCTGGTGGCCGACCCCGGCGGCGGCCCGGTCCGGGTCAACTCCACCGGCACCGGCTGGCTGGCCACCGCGGGCAGCGGTGACGTGCTGTCAGGGCTCGCCGGATCGCTGCTCGCCTCCCACCTGTCGGCGCTGGACGCGGGCAGCGTCGCCGCGTACCTCCACGGCCTCGCCGGACGCCTGGCCTCGCGGGGCGCTCCCATCGCCGCGCTGGACATCGCCGAGCGGGTTCCCGAGGCGTGGCGGGACGTCGTACGGGACTGAGGCGCGGTCAGGCGCGGCCGGCGCGGATCACCGAGGAGTGCGGCCGGGGGCCGCCGACGCCCTCTGAGAGACTGGGGGCGCCATGAGTGAGACTTCTGCTGTGCCGACCGCGCCCCTGCGCGCCCGCGCCGAGATCGATCTGGGTGCCCTGCGCGCCAACGTCCGGGCGCTGCGCGCCCGTGCCGAGGGCGCGCACCTGATGGCCGTCGTCAAGTCGGACGCCTACGGCCACGGCGCCGTGCCGTGCGCCCGCGCCGCCCTGGACGCCGGGGCGACCTGGCTGGGCACGGCCACCCCGGAGGAGGCGCTCGCGCTGCGCGCGGCCGGGCTGCCGGGCCGGATCATGTGCTGGCTCTGGGTACCCGGCGGACCCTGGCGGCAGGCGATCGAGGCCGACCTCGACGTGTCCGTCAGCGGCATGTGGGCGCTGCGCGAGGTCACCGCGGCCGCCCGTGAGGCGGGCCGTCCCGCGCGCGTGCAGCTCAAGGCGGACACCGGCCTCGGCCGCAACGGCTGCCAGCCCGACGACTGGCCCGAACTGGTCGCCGAGGCGCTGGAGGCCGAGGCCGCCGGGCTGATCCGGGTCACCGGCCTGTGGTCCCACTTCGCCTGTGCCGACGAGCCCGGCCACCCCTCCATCGCCGCCCAGCTGACCCGGTTCCGGGAGATGGTGGCTCACGCCGAGGAGCGGGGCGTGGCCCCCGAGGTGCGGCACATCGCCAACTCCCCGGCCACGCTGACCCTTCCGGAGACCCACTTCGACCTGGTCCGCACCGGCATCGCCATGTACGGCATCTCGCCCAGCCCCGAGCTGGGTACCCCGGCCGACTTCGGGCTGCGCCCGGTGATGACGCTGAGCGCGTCGCTGGCGCTGGTCAAGCGGGTGCCGGGCGGCCACGGCGTCAGCTACGGCCACCACTACGTCACCCCCGGCGAGACCACCCTCGGCCTGGTGCCGCTGGGCTACGCCGACGGCATCCCCCGGCACGCCTCGGGCGGCGGGCCGGTACTGATCGACGGCAAGCTGCGGACCGTCGCGGGGCGGGTGGCGATGGACCAGTTCGTGGTCGACCTCGGCGGCGACGAGCCCGGGGCGGGCACGCGGGCCGTGCTGTTCGGACCGGGCGACGGGGGCGAACCCACCGCCGAGGACTGGGCGCAGGTGTGCGGGACGATCGCGTACGAGATCGTCACCCGGATCGGCACACGCGTGCCCCGCGTCCATGTGAACGGCGAGACGGGCGGATGACCCGTACGGGGGCCGGGCACGCTACCGTCCGGTAGCCCCTGGGCGCACCGGCCCGGCGGACCGCAGTACGGCGAGGAGGAACGGCACGTGAGCGAGAGCAGTGCGGAGGCCGTGGTGGACGCGGTCGCCGCGACGGCCGCGTCCGGCGGCTGGCGCAAGGCGACCGGCCTCGCCGGCGCCGCGATAGGCGTCCTGGCCGCGGGCGCGGCGGCCGGGGTGGCCATCGAGCGGATGACGGTCGGGCGCGACATACGCCGCAAGGCCGTACTGGCGCTGGACTCCACGGGCCCCTACGGCACCCTGCGCGGCACCCCCGGCAGGGCCGTCGCCGACGACGGCACCGAGCTGTACTACGAGGTCGACGACATCGACCCCGACCCCGGCCCGAGCGTCTCGCCGCGCCGCCGCAGGCTCTTCGGCCGCAAGGCGCCCGCCCCGGTGACCGTCGTCTTCTGCCACGGCTACTGCCTCGCCCAGGACTCCTGGCACTTCCAGCGGGCCGCCCTGCGCGGCGTCGTCCGCACCGTCCACTGGGACCAGCGCAGCCACGGCGAGTCCGGGCGGGGCGTGGCCCAGACCCGCGACGGGCTGCCGGTCACCATCGACCAGCTCGGCCGGGACCTGAAGGCGGTGCTGGACGCGGCGGTGCCCGAGGGGCCGGTGGTGCTGGTGGGGCACTCGATGGGCGGGATGACGGTGATGGCGCTGGCCGCGCAGTACCCGGAGTACATCCGGGACCGGGTCGTCGCCACCGCGTTCGTCGGCACCTCCTCCGGCAGGCTCGGCGAGGTCAACTTCGGGCTGCCGGTGGCCGGGGTCAACGCCGTGCGCCGGTTCCTGCCGGGCGTGCTGAAGGCGCTGGGGCAGCAGGCGGAGCTGGTGGAGAAGGGGCGCCGGGCCACCGCCGAGCTGTTCGCCGGGGTCATCAAGCGGTACTCGTTCGCGGGGCGGGACATCGACCCGGCGGTCGGGCGGTTCGCGGAGCGGATGATCGAGTCCACGCCGATCGACGTGGTCGCGGAGTTCTACCCGGCCTTCACCGACCACGACAAGACCGAGGCGCTGGCCTGCTTCGCGGACATGCCGGTGCTGGTGCTGGCCGGGGTGCGGGACCTGGTCACCCCGAGCGAGCACAGCGAGGCCATCGCGGACCTGCTCCCCGACGCCGAGCTGGTGCTCGTGCCGGACGCCGGGCACCTGGTGATGCTGGAGCATCCCGAGGTCGTCACCGACCGCCTCGCCGACCTGCTCACCCGCGCGGGCGCGGTCCCGGCAGGGGCTACCGTAAGCGGTTATGGAAGAGGCACCAGCGGCAGCGGCACCGCACAACCCGGCTGAGACCCGGCTCACCGTCACCTCCCCCGAGCAGATGCGGGAGCTGGGCCTGAAACTGGCCGGGCTGCTGCGCGCGGGCGACCTGGTGATGCTCACCGGGGAGCTGGGCGCGGGCAAGACGACGCTGACCCGGGGGCTCGGCGAGGGTCTCGGGGTGCGCGGCGCGGTCACCTCGCCGACCTTCGTGATCGCGCGGGTCCACCCCTCGCTGGTCGACGGCCCACCGCTGGTCCACGTCGACGCCTACCGTCTCTCCGGCGGGCTCGACGACATGGAGGACCTCGATCTCGACGTGTCCCTGCCCGAGTCGGTGATCGTCGTGGAGTGGGGCGAGGGCAAGGTCGAGGAACTGACCGACGACCGGCTGGAGATCCTCATCCACCGCGCGGTCGGCGACACCACCGACGAGGTCCGCCACGTCACCCTGACCGGCCTCGGCGACCGCTGGGCGAAGGCGGACCTGGACTCGCTCGCGGGCTGAGGGCGCCGATATCCCGACAGGGTGTCGGAATCGTATTGCGCGGGACGTACCGGGCGTGGTCACATGGTACTCAGCCCGTGGTTAGGCATACCTAACTCCGCCCGCCCCCGCAGCTCAGGAGGCGCCCCATGTCCGTCCCGCGTCCCACGGCCGGCCCCGAGCGCACGCCGCTCGCCGAGGCGGCCCCGCAGATCCCCATGCGCGACCTCCTGGCATCCTGCGCGGCGGCAGAAGCGATCTCCACCCCACCCCCGGCACCGGCCCCCGCCGCATGCACCCCGGACCACCGCGAGGCGGCCTGAGCGGCGCGCCCTCGCGTCAGCGGATCACCACCACCGGCACCCCGATCGTGGCGAACTGCCACATGGCGTTGCCGTCCGGGCGGGTTTCGCGGATGCCGCCGGTGCGCGAGGAGCCGGGTTCGGCGGGTTCGTTTTCGTTGCGGGTGGCGGCGCTGAAGCCGATCGTCACGCCGTCGACCGTGGTGAAGCGGACGACGTGTTCGACCGGGAGGCCGTCGCTGCCGGTGATGGCGTTGGAGCGCGAGGTGACCCAGTAGGAGCCGGGGGCGGGGTCGACGCCGCCGGGGTGGACGCCGAAGGTGCGCCGGACGCGGCCGTGGTCGTCCACCAGCCAGACGCGGTCGTCGTCGACCGAGTACACGACCCGCTCGCCCTTGCCGGAGTTCGCCGGCAGGGCCGTGGGGTGGCGGCGGTCGCGCGGGGCCTTGGTGACGGCCACCGAGGGGGAGGCGCTCGCCGAGGGGGCGCGCAGGCTCGCCGGGACGTCCGCGTGGGCCTGGTAGGCGAGGAGGCCGACGGTGCCGACGGCCACCGCGGTGAGTCCGGCCACGATCCCCGAGCTGGTCCCTGCCACGTGCGCCACCTCTGCCTCGTACCGACCCGTACGGTTCGCGGAATATGTCGTACTTCATACAGACCGTAGCAGTCAGTGACGGTCCGACCGGGACGGCCGTGCGCGAGCCGTCGGCGCCGTAGGCTGTTCGCGTGCTTCTGCTCGCTCTGGATACCGCCACCCCCGCCGTCACCGTCGCCCTGCACGACGGGACGGACGTCGTCGCCTCGTCGAGCCAGGTGGACGCCCGCCGCCACGGAGAGCTGCTGCTGCCCGCCGTCGACCGCGTGCTCGCCGCCGCCGGGCTGGGGCTGGACGCCGTCACCGGCATCGTCGTCGGCACCGGCCCCGGCCCCTACACCGGTCTGCGGGTCGGCCTGATGACCGCCGACACCTTCGGGCTCGCCCTCGGCGTCCCCGTGCACGGCGTGTGCACCCTGGACGGCCTGGCCTACGCGGCCGACATCGAGAAGGGCCCCTTCGTCGTGGCGACCGACGCCCGGCGCAAGGAGGTCTACTGGGCGACGTACGCCGACTCCCGCACCCGGCTCACCGGCCCGGCCGTGGACCGCCCGGCCGACATCGCCGAGCGCGTCGCGGGGCTGCCCGCCGTGGGCGCGGGCGCGCTGCTCTACCCGGACACCTTCCCCGACGCCCACGAGCCCGAGCATGTGTCCGCCGCCGCGCTCGCCTCGCTGGCCGCCGGGAAGCTGGCCGCGGGGGAGGAGCTGCCGGAGCCCCGCCCGCTGTACCTGCGCAGGCCCGACGCCCAGGTGCCCAAGAACTACAAGGTGGTCACCCCCAAGTGACCGCGCAGCTGCGCGAGATGCGCTGGTGGGACATCGACCGGGTCCTGGGGCTCGAGAAGGACCTCTTCCCCGAGGACGCCTGGTCGCGGGGCATGTTCTGGTCCGAGCTGGCCCACGCCCGGGGCGACGGCGCCACCCGCCGCTACCTCGTCGCCGAGAACGACGGCCGGCTCGTCGGGTACGCCGGGCTCGCCTCCTCGGGCGACCTCGGTGACGTGCAGACCATCGCCGTCGCCCGTGACCAGCAGGGCACCGGCCTCGGCGCCCGGCTGCTGACCGAGCTGCTGCGGGCCGCGACCGCCTTCGAGTGCGCCGAGGTGATGCTGGAGTGCCGGGTGGACAACACCCGCGCCCAGAAGCTCTACGAGCGCTTCGGCTTCGCCCCCATCGGCTTCCGGCGCGGCTACTACCAGCCGGGCAATGTGGACGCCCTGGTGATGCGCCTGACCGACCCCTCTTCCTCGCTGGAAGACGTACAAGGAACCGAGATCAATGGCTGACGAACCTCTCGTCCTCGGCATCGAGACCTCCTGCGACGAGACCGGCGTCGGCATCGTGCGCGGCACCACCCTGCTCGCCGACGCGGTCGCCTCCAGCGTCGAGGAGCATGCCCGCTTCGGCGGTGTCGTGCCCGAGGTGGCGTCCCGCGCGCATCTGGAGGCGATGGTCCCGACCATCGAACGCGCGCTGAAGGAGGCGGGCGTCACCGCCCGCGACCTCGACGGCATCGCCGTCACCGCCGGTCCCGGCCTCGCGGGCGCCCTGCTGGTCGGCGTCTCGGCGGCCAAGGCGTACGCCTACGCCCTCGGCAAGCCTCTTTACGGTGTGAACCATCTGGCGTCGCACATCTGCGTGGACCAGCTGGAGCACGGCCCGCTGCCCGAGCCGACCATGGCGCTGCTGGTCTCCGGCGGGCACTCCTCGCTGCTGCTGTCCTCGGACATCACCTCCGACGTGCGGCCGATGGGCGCCACCATCGACGACGCGGCCGGTGAGGCGTTCGACAAGATCGCCCGCGTGCTGAACCTGGGCTTCCCCGGCGGCCCGGTCATCGACCGCTACGCCCGCGAGGGCGACCCGAAGGCCATCGCCTTCCCGCGCGGCCTGAGCGGCCCCCGCGACCCCGCGTACGACTTCTCCTTCTCCGGCCTGAAGACCGCCGTGGCCCGCTGGATCGAGGCCAAGCGCGCGGCGGGCGAGGAGGTGCCGGTGCGTGATGTGGCCGCGTCCTTCCAGGAGGCCGTGGTGGACGTGCTGACCCGCAAGGCGGTGCGCGCCTGCAAGGACGAGGGCGTCGACCACCTGATGATCGGCGGCGGTGTCGCGGCCAACTCCCGGCTGCGCGCGCTGGCCCAGGAGCGCTGCGAGGCGGCCGGTATCCGGCTGCGCGTGCCGCGCCCCAAGCTGTGCACGGACAACGGCGCGATGGTCGCCGCGCTCGGCGCCGAGATGGTCGCCCGCAACCGGGCCGCCTCCGACTGGGACCTGTCCGCCGACTCCTCCCTGCCGGTCACCGACCCGCATGTGCCGGGCACCGGCCACAGCCACGACCATGTGCACGAGGTCAGCAAGGAGAACCTCTACTCATGACCGTCGCCCTGATGTGGGAGGCGCGGGCCGCCGAGGGCCGGGGCGGGGAGCTGCTGGACTGGGCCCGCGCGCAGGAACTGGCCACGCGCCCGCTGCGCCGCGAGACCTTCCGCGCGCCGGGCGACCGGGTGCTGGTCATCACCTGGTGGGACGCGGCCTACGACGCGGACGTGCCGGAACTGCCCGCGCCGGACACCGGGCTGGTGTCCCGGCCGGTGCACCGGTGGCGGTTCGAGCCCGTCGCGGACTGATCCGCGAGCTGGAGTGGCGCGCGTCGGTGATCTCTGGTTATGATCATCACACAGCGAACGGCCGGAACAACTCCGGTACGAACGCCGCGCGTTGGTGGTCCAAGTCAAGACGCCCCGCTTCCTGCGGGGAAATGCAGGTGCAAGACCTGCCCAGCGCTCAGATCAGAAGGCCGCTCCGGTTTCGACCGGGGCGGCCTTCGCCGTTCCCGGCTCACCCCGCCGGTGCCACCGTGGTCCCGCAGCGCAGCACCCGCCCCGGTCCGGCCTCCCGCACCGGCCCCGTCAGCCGCAGCCGTGTGGTGTGCCGGACCTCGGTGCTGGACGGGCCGAGCCGCAGCTCCAGCAGGCCCGGCTCGACCACCCGTACCCCCGGGGCCCCGGTGAAGGACGCGAGGTCGGCGTGGAAGGCGAAGGTGACCCGGCTGGCCTCGCCGGGCGCCAGCTCCACCCGCTGATAGCCGACCAGCCGTACGTCCGGCCGGGTCACCGAGGCCACCGGGTCGTGCAGATAGAGCTGCACCACCTCCGCCCCCGCCTGCTCCCCGGTGTTGCGTACGGTCACCGCGAGGTCGTACGAGCCGTCGGTGCCGGTCTCCGCCTCCGCCGCGCCGAAGTCCGTCCAGGCGAATGCCGTGTACGACAGGCCGTGGCCGAAGGGGTGCAGCGGGGTCGGGTCCAGGCTGCTGACCTCGCTCGCCAGGCCCAGCGGCGGCTGGAGGTAGGTCCACGGCTGGCCGCCCGGCCCGCGAGGCACGCTCACCGGCAGGCGCCCGGAGGGGTTCACCCGGCCCGTCAGGACCCCGGCCAGCGCCGGGCCGCCCTCCTCGCCGGGGAAGAACGCCTGCACCACCGCGCCGAGCCGCCCCGACCAGCGGCCCAGCGCGTAGGGGCGCCCGGTGAGCAGCACCAGCACCACCGGCGTACCGGTCGCCACCAGCGCGTCCAGCAGCTCGCCCTGGACCCCCGGCAGCCGCAGGTCGGCCGCGTCGCACCCCTCGCCGGAGGTGCCGCGCCCGAACAGGCCCGCCCGGTCGCCGAGCACCGCCACGCACACATCGGCCTCCGCCGCGCGGGCCACCGCCCCGGCGAACCCGGAGGTGTCCGTGTCCGACACCCCGCACCCCTGCGTGAACGTGACCTCCGCATCCGGGAGTTCGGCCCGCAGCGCCTCCAGCACGGCCGGGATCGCGATGCCCGGCTCGACACCGGGGTGATGGGGGAGGACGTGCGCCGGGAAGGAGTAGCAGCCGAGCATGGCCAGCGGGTCCGCCGCGCGCGGCCCGACCACCGCGATCCGGGCGCCCGGTGCGAGGGGGAGCAGCCCCGCCGGGTTCTCCAGCAGGATCACCGACTCCTCCGCCAGCCTCCGGGCCAGCGCCCGCCCCTCGGGGGAGTCCAGGACGACGGGACCCGCCGGCTCCGGGCGCCAGTCGGGGTCCAGCAGGCCCAGCTCGCACTTCTGGAGCAGCACCCGGCGGGCCGCCCGGTCCACCAGGGCCTCCGGGACGCGGCCCGCCTGGACGGCGTCCACCAGCGGAGTTCCGTAGCAGTCCACGGTGGGCAGCTCCACGTCCACGCCCGCCGCCAGCGCCAGGTGGGCCGCCCCGGCGCGGTCCCCGGCCAGCCGGTGCTGGGTGCGCAGGAAGCCGACGCCGAAGTAGTCCGCGACCACCGTGCCGGTGAAGCCCCACTCCTCGCGCAGCACCCCGGTCAGCAGCCGGGCGTCGGCCGAGGCGGGCACCCCGTCGGTCTCGGTGTACGCCGCCATCACCGACCGGGCCCCGCCCTCGCGCAGCGCCAGCTCGAACGGCGGCAGCGTCACGTCCGCCAGCTCCCGCGCGCCCGCCCGCACCGGGGCGAGATTGCGGGCGCCCGCCGAGGCCGCGTACCCGGCGAAGTGCTTGAGCGTGGCCACGATCCCGGCCGACTCCAGGCCGCGAACGTAGGCGGCGCCGACCGTGCCGACCAGGTACGGGTCCTCGCCTATGGTCTCCTCCACCCGGCCCCAGCGCGGATCGCGGACGACGTCAAGCACCGGGGCGAGACCCTGGTGGACGCCGGCCGAGCGCAGGTCCCGGCCGATGCGGGCGCCCACCTCGGCCACCAGCGCCGGGTCGAAGGAGGCGCCCCAGGCGAGCGGCACCGGGTAGGCGGTCGCACCCCAGGCGGTGAACCCCGCGAGGCACTCCTCGTGGGCGAGCGCCGGGATGCCGAAGCGGTTCGCGGCGGCGATCCGGCGCTGGGCGGCGGCGAGCGCGCGGGCGCCCCGCCCGGGGTCGACCGGGGCGGTGCCGAAGGAGCGGGTGAGCTGGCCGAGGCCGTGCGCGATCAGCTCGTCCCAGTCCGGCACCGCGCTCATCTCGCTCTGCAGCGGGGCGACTTCACCGCCGTCCGGACCGGCGCCCACCCAGACGCCGTACAGCTGGGCGGTCTTCTCCCGCAGCGTCATCCGGGACAGCAGGTCCTCGACGCGTTCGGCGGCGGGCAGGGCGGGATCACGCCAGGCGGCGGTGGTGGTCATGGAGCTCCAGTCGGGAGGGTCGTACGGAGGGGGTCACTTGCCGCCCGCGCCCATCAGGCCGCCGACCAGGGTGCGCCGGGCCACCAGGTAGACGGCGAACACGGGGATGCCGGAGAGGACGACCGAGGCGAGCAGGGCGGGGATGTCCACGCCGAACTGGCTGACGAAGGTGAACAGGCCCAGGGTCAGCACCCGGCTGTCCTCGGACTGGGTGAAGATCAGCGGGAAGAGGAAGCCGTTCCACGCCTGGAGGGACGCGTAGACGACCACGGTGCCGATGCCGCCCCTGGCCAGGGGCACGACGAGCCGGAACAGCATCCGCGCCGGGGACGCGCCGTCCAGGGCCATCGCCTCGTACAGCTCCTCGGGGATGTCCCGCAGGGTGCCGGTGAGCACCAGCACCGACACCGGCATGGCGAAGGCCGCGGTCGGCAGCGCTACGGCGAGCAGGCTGTCGTACAGATGCAGCTTGGTGATCATCAGGTAGAGCGGGACCACCACGGCCTGCGCGGGGACGGCCACGCCCAGCAGGAACAGCCGGAAGGCCCCGCCCGACCAGAAGCCGCGGGTGCGCACGGCCACGTACGCCAGCGGGACGCACAGCACCAGGACGATGCCCACCACCACCGCCGCGACCAGCACGGTGTTGGCCAGGAAGTGGCCGAAGCCGCCCGCCAGCACGGTGCCGTAGTTGGCGAGGGTGGGGTGGCGCGGCGGCCGGAGGGCGTTCGCGCCGAGCGCCTCGTCCTGGCGGGTCACGGACACCGAGACCATGACGTAGACCGGGACGAGGACGACGGCGAGCCAGACCACCGCGCCCAGGCCCGCCAGCGGGTTGGCCGGACGGGTCACGGCGTCACATCCCTTCCCGGGTGCTGCGCATGGCGCCGAAGCCGGTCACCCGGACCAGCAGCAGCGACAGCGCGGTGGCGGCCACGACCAGGAAGGACGCGATGGCGCTCGCGTAGCCGAAGTCATAAGCCTTGAAGCCCGCCTCGTACATCAGGTACGGCAGGATCGCGGTGTCGGTGCCCGGACCGCCCTGGGTGAGGATCAGGACGGTCTCGAAGTAGGTCAGCGAGCCGACGACCATCAGCACACCGGAGGTGGCCGCGGTGTTGCGGAGCTGGGGCAGGGTGATGGAGCGGAACCGGCGCAGGCGTCCGGCGCCGTCGATCGCCGCCGCCTGGTAGAGGACCTCGGGGATCTGCCGGGCGCCGCCCTGGTAGATGAGGGTGTGGAAGGGGATGAACTGCCAGCCGCCGACGAAGACGAGGGCGAGGAAGGCTCCGGAGGTCGTGCCGAGGGTGTCGCCGGGCACGATGCCGAAGTTGGGGTCGAGCAGGGCGTAGAAGAGCAGCGAGACCGCGGTCGAGGAGAGCAGGAACGGTACGAAGAAGATGGCCGACAGCACGGCCCGGTTGCGCTGCGGGCCCGCCGCCCACACCCCGAGGAGCAGGGCGGCGGTCGTCTGGAAGGCGCAGCTCACCACGGTCAGCAGGACGGTGACGGCCAGCGAGCGGGTCAGCCGGCCGTCGGTCAGCAGGGCATGCCAGTTGGCGAGTCCGGCCGGGCGCGGCTCGCCCAGGCCGTTCCAGGTGGTGAAGGACAGGCCGAACGCCAGGGCCATAGGGACCAGGGCGAAGAAGCCGAAGAACAGCACGGCGGGCAGCGCCCAGGACGGGTGCGGGCGTCCGGCGCCTCTGCCGGCGCTCACTTCAGCTTCTTCAGCGCCGCCACGAACGCCTCCGGCGACGACTTGCCGACGAACAGCTTGTTGACCTCGGTGAGCATCGGCGTGGCCGCGTCCGGGTCGACCGCCTGGTCCCAGCTCAGCGTGAAGGCGGGGGCCTCGCGGACCATCCGGTACTGGAAGCGGGCGAACTCGGGGCTGGGGGAGGCGTCCAGCAGCTTGTCGGCGTTCGCGGTGGCGGGCACGTCCCCGTTGGCGATCAGCTCGCGGGCGTAGGTGTCCGAGGCGCAGGTGCGCAGGAAGGCGAGCGCGGTGTCCTTGTTCCGGGTACGGGTGTTCACCGACCAGTAGTTGGTGGGGTTGCCGACCACGTTGCGGATGTCGCCGGCGCCGCCGTCGAACTCCGGGAACGGGCACCAGCCCAGGTGCTTGCGGGCGAAGTCCGGGAACTTGCCGAGCTGGGTGGAGTACTCCCAGGACCCCATCAGATGCATGGCGGCCCGGCCCTTGGCGAGGGCGGCAGGCGCCCCGCCGTTGGTGTACGCCACCGAGCTGAAGCCCTTGCCGAAGGCGCCGTCGCCGACGAGTTCCCGCACCGTCCGGGCGGCCGCCAGCACAGCGGGGTCGCCCCAGCCGGCCGCGTCGCCGTTCTTGATCCGGTCGAACACCTTCGGGCCGCCGATCCGGTCCACCAGGTACTCCAGCCACATGAGTTCGGGCCAGATGTCCGCGCCGCCGAGGGCGAAGGGGGTGATCCCGGCCTTCCTCAGCTTCGCGTTGTTGTCGAGGAGCTGGTCCCAGGTGGCGGGCGGCTTCAGGCCGTGCTCGGCGAACAGGGTCTTGTTGTAGAAGAGGATCACCGGCTGCATGCCGCGCATCGGGATGCCGTACTCCCGGCCGCCGAGCGCCCCGGCGGCGAGGACGGAGGGCAGGAAGCCGTTCTTCAGCACCGGGTCACCGGCGATGGTGCCGGTGAGGTCGAGGACCTGGCCGGCCTCCTGGTACGCCTTGATGGAGCCGCCGCCCCAGTTGAAGAACACGTCGGGGGCGTTGGGCGAGCCCATCGCGGTACGCAGCTTGGCCGGGTACTCCGCGCCGGGCACCTTCTCCAGCCGGAGGCTGCCCTTGGTCTCGCGGGCCGCCGCCGAGCCGTTGAACCGGGAGACCGCCTTCGCCTGCACCTTCGCCGCGTCGTCGCCGTACACGAACGCCGTGAGGGTGCCGTCCGAGCCGCCGGGCCCGCCGGAGCCGCAGGCGGTCAGCCCGGCGGCCGAGACGAGGGCGGTGGCGCCCGCGCCGAGGAACCAGCGTCTGCTGTAGGTCTCCATGTGCCGGGCACCCCTCACGATCGCGACCGAAAGTTTCGAGCGGCAACTCGAATGTTCCGGGAACGTAAGGCCGTCCTGAGGGTTCGTCAAGAGGTCGCGCAGAGCTACGATCACGGCCATGGAACCGTCGAAGACCGCAGCGAAGCGGAGCGCCACGCTCGCCGAGATCGCCCGAGAGGCCGGGGTGTCGGCTCCGACTGTTTCGAAGGTGCTCAACGGCCGGGCCGACGTGGCGGCGGCCACCCGCACCCGCGTCGAGGAGCTGCTGCGCACCCACGGCTACCGGCGCAGGCGGGCCGAGGTCACCCGCTCGCCGCTGATCGACCTGGTCTTCCACGAGCTGGAGAGCGCCTGGGCGATGGAGGTCATCCGGGGCGTGGAGAACGTGGCCCGCGACGCGGGGCTGAGCGTGGTCCTCTCCGAGAGCGCCGGGCGCCTGACCCCCGGCCGCACCTGGGCCGACCAGGTGGCCGGGCGCCGCCCGCACGGGGTGATCCTGGTGCTGTCCGGGCTCGACGAGTCCCAGCGGGCCCTGCTGACCAGCCGTTCGGTGCCCTTCGTGGTGATGGACCCGGCGGGCGATCCGGGGGCCGACGTCCCCTCGGTCGGCGCCACCAACTGGCAGGGCGGACTCGCCGCCACCCGGCATCTGATCGACCTCGGCCACACCCGGATCGGCGCGATCGGCGGCCCCTCCCGCATGATGTGCGCCCGCGCCCGCCTCGACGGCTACCGCTCGGCGCTGGAGACCGCCGGGCTGCCCGCCGACCCGGCGCTGATCCGGGAGGGCGACTTCCACCACGAGTCCGGCCACCGCCTCGGCCTCGACCTGCTCGGCCGCCCGGACCGGCCCACGGCCGTCTTCGCGGGCAACGACCTCCAGGCGCTCGGCCTGTACGAGGCCGCCCGCGAGCTGGGGCTGCGCGTCCCGGAGGACGTGAGCGTGGTCGGCTTCGACGATCTGCCCGTCGCCCGCTGGGTGGGGCCGCCGCTGACCACCGTGCGCCAGCCGCTGACCGAGATGGCCGAGGCGGCCGCCCGGCTGGTGCTGGAGCTGGGGCGCGGGGAACGGGAGCGTACGACCACCCGGCTGGAGCTGGCGACCAGCCTGGTGGTGCGGTCGAGCACGGCGGCGCCGGCTCCCTAGGGGGCGTGGCGAAACTTTCGAAGGGCCTACGCCGGGTGCCCGATCAGCATGGTCGGGGCGCCCGCCACGCGGGTCATGAACACCGTCGCCGAGTGGGGGCCCTGCGGCTTGACCTTGCGGCGCAGTTCCTCCGGCTCGACCGCCGAGCCGCGCTTCTTCACGGTCAGCGTGCCCACCCCGCGCTCCCGCAGCAGCGCCTTCAGCTTCTTCACGTTGAACGGCATCCGGTCGGTGATCTCGTAGGCAGAGGCGTACGGGGTCGGGCGGAGTCCGTCGGCGGTGATGTACGCGATCGTCTCGTCCAGCAGGCCGCCGTCCAGCTCCTCGGCGACCTCCGCGACCAGGTGGGCCCGGATCACGGCGCCGTCCGGCTCGTACAGGTACCGGCCGGGCGGGCGGACCGCCGGGTCGGGCAGGCCCCGGCCCTGAAGGGTGCGGGGGCCCGGCAGCAGGGTGGCGCGGACACCGCCCGGCGCGCCGGTGCCGAACCACAGCACGGCCTCCTTCACATCGCCCCCGTCCGAGATCCACTCGGCCTCGGCCTCGGCGGGCACCGCCTCGTGCGGGATGCCGGGGGCGATCTTCAGGGCGGCGCGGGGCGCGGCGAGCGCGGTGGCCACGGCCCAGGACAGGGGCGGGGAGTACGCCTCCGGGTCGAAGATGCGGCCGCGTCCGCCGCGCCGGGCGGGGTCCACGAACACCGCGTCGTACCCGGCGGTGTCCACCTCGGTGACATCGGCCTCGCGCACCTCGATCAGGTCGCCGAGGCCCAGCACCTCGGCGTTGGCGCGCGCCACGGCCGCCGTCAGCGGGTCCCGGTCCACCGCGAGCACCCGGATTCCGGCGCGGGCCAGCGCGAGGGCGTCGCCGCCGATCCCGCAGCACAGGTCGGCCACCGAGGTGATGCCGAGCGCCCGCATCCGCTCCGCGCGGTACGTCGCCACGGTGGCCCGCGTCGACTGCTCGACGCCGTTCGGGGTGAAGAACATCCGGTCCGCGTCCTCGGCCCCGAACTTGGCAGCGGCCCGCTGTCGCAGCCGGGCCTGGCCGAGCGCGGCCGACACCAGTCCTGCCGGGTGGGTGCGGCGCAGCCGGGTGGCCACGGCGAGTTCGTCGGCCGGCGCGGTGCCGCGCACCTCGTCGAGGAGGGCCCGGCCCTCGTCGGTGCGCAGCGCGTGGAATCCCTGGAGGGCGGAGAGCTGGTCGTTCACCGGCTCATTGTGGGCCAGTCGGTGGACCGCGCGCCTCCGGCGGCGGTGTCGGGCCGGGATCGGCGCCGGTGCCTGCCAAGATCCGGCACCATGCGACATGTAGTACAAAATGACAAATCCCGGGCCGGGTTTCGGGCCGGGTCCCGGTCCCTGGCCGTCCGTTGCTCGGTCGCCGCCCTGGCCACCGCCGCCGCTCTCACCGGCTGCGCGGACTCCGGCTCCTCCGGCTCCGCTCCCGCCGGGCAGGGAGGCCCCGCCAAGGCCCCTGACGCCGCCTCGGCCCGCTTCGCGGAGCAGCGGCGCATGGTGGCAGCGGCCCGTAAGTGGCGGCTCGACCAGGTCCCGCTCACGGCCCCGGCCCCGCCGAAGGTCAAGCCGAGGATCACCGCCCGCGACGGCTTCGAGGTGGACCACCAGGAGGACGAGAACCTGCCCCCGGTCTTCACCACCGTCCCCACCGACAAGAAGATCGTCTTCCTCACGATCGACGACGGCGCCGAGAAAGACCCCCGGTTCCTCTCGATGATGCGCGAGCTGAAGGTCCCGTACACCGCCTTCCTCAGCGACTACCTGGTGAAGGACGACTACGGCTACTTCCGCAAGAGCCAGTCGTACGGCAACACGCTCGACAACCACACCCTGACCCACCCCTATCTGCCCGGCCTTTCCTACGAGCAGCAGCGGCGGGAGATCTGCGGCATGCAGGACATCATGGAGAAGCAGTACGGCAAGCGCCCCGAGGTCCTGCGCCCGCCCTACGGCGACTACAACCAGGACACCCTGCGCGCCGCCAAGTCCTGCGGCATCAAGTACGCGCCGATCTGGAACGAGGAGGTCTTCGTCGACCACTGGGAGTACCGCGAGGACGACAGGCGGCTGCGCCGCGGCGACATCGTCCTCACCCACTTCCGGGGCACCGACGAGTGGGACGGCACGATGGTCGACGACATGCGCCGCTTCCTCGACAAGGTCACCCGCGAGGGATACGCCGTGGCACGCCTGGAGGACTACCTGTGAAGCGCCGGGCGCGGCCGGCCCGCGGCCACCTTACGGCGCGGGCCGTCGCGCTCGCCTCGGCCGTGCTGCTGCTCACCGGCTGCGCCCAGTCGGTCGACCCCATCGAACGCCTCGGCAAGAAGGCCGCGGAGGGCGTCCGCCGCTCGGCCCCGGCCCCCGAACGCGCCTACCGCCGCTGGGGCCTGGCGACCCCGCTCGCCGCCCCGCCCCGCCACCTGGCCCGCCCCCTGGCCACCCGCACGCTCGGCCACGCCGGCGTGGTGGACCGCATCGCCACCACCGACCGCGTCGTCTTCCTCACCTACGACGACGCGGCCGTACACGACCGGAGCCTGACCGGGCTGATCGGCGAACTGCGCCTGCCGGTCACCGTCTTCACGACCCCCGACGGCCTCGGCCCCGGCCGCCCCGCCCGGCTCCTCGCGGCGGGCGTCACCGTCGGCGGCCGCCTCCCGCGCCGCCCGGTCCTGCCCGGACTGTCCCGCGCCCGCCAGCGGGACGAACTGTGCGCCCGCCAGGGCCGCCTCGCCGCCCGCCTGGGCACCCGCCCCCGGCTGCTGCGCCCGCGTGCGGCCGCGTACGACACCACCACCCTGCGCGCGGCCGCCGACTGCGGCATCACCGCCCTCGTCCGCTGGCGCGCCGGGACCACACGGGACGGCCTCGCCTACACCGGCGGCCCCGAGCGCCTGGCCCCCGGCGACATCATCCGCGTCACCCCGGAGCGCGAGGGCGGCCTTGCCGGGCGCACAGCCCGCGTGCTGAGGGAGGTCCAGGAACGGGCCCTGACGGTGGGAAACCTGGAGGACTACCTGTAAGTCCAGCCCGTCCAGCCCGTCCGGCGTTCGAGGACGAGGCGGGGCAAGCGGACCAACAGCACAGTGAAGGCACGCCAAACAGGTACCCGACGCCGACGCGCCGCACGGCAATTGGCACTCCGCTTGACCGAGTGCTAACCCCGGTCATAGTCTCGGCACTGGCACTCGGCACATGAGAGTGCCAACAAAGCGACGGGCAGATCCGGCACCCGCGACGACGGATCGACCTGGTCGCCACCTCAGACAGTCAACCCCGTGAATTCTCAGAAGGGGGAGGTCGGATCGTGACGACCACCAGCTCCAAGGTTGCCATCAAGCCGCTCGAGGACCGCATCGTGGTCCAGCCGCTGGACGCCGAGCAGACCACGGCCTCTGGCCTGGTCATCCCGGACACCGCGAAGGAGAAGCCCCAGGAGGGCGCCGTCCTCGCCGTCGGTCCGGGCCGCTTCGAGAACGGCGAGCGCCTGCCGCTCGACGTCAAGGTCGGCGACATCGTGCTGTACAGCAAGTACGGCGGCACCGAGGTGAAGTACAACGGCGACGAGTACCTCGTCCTCTCGGCCCGCGACGTTCTCGCGGTCATCGAGAAGTAGTTCACCCCGAAGCATCTGCTTCACCACTGCGCCCCTGGTTCCCGCGACCGTTAAAGAAGCCGGGCGTCCAGGGGCGCAGGCACATCCACCCAGATTTTCCGAGAGGGCTCCCGCTGTCATGGCGAAGACACTGAAGTTCGACGAGGACGCCCGTCGCGCCCTTGAGCGCGGCGTCAACAAGCTTGCCGACACGGTGAAGGTGACGATCGGCCCCCGTGGCCGCAACGTCGTCATCGACAAGAAGTTCGGCGCGCCCACCATCACCAACGACGGTGTCACGATCGCCCGTGAGGTCGAGATCGAGGACCCGTTCGAGAACCTCGGCGCCCAGCTGGTGAAGGAGGTGGCGACCAAGACCAACGACATCGCGGGTGACGGCACCACCACCGCCACCGTGCTCGCGCAGGCGCTGGTCCGCGAGGGTCTGAAGAACGTCGCCGCCGGCGCGTCCCCGGCCGCCCTGAAGAAGGGCATCGACGCCGCGGTCAAGGCGATCTCCGAGGAGCTGCTCGCCTCGGCCCGCCCGATCGACGAGAAGTCCGACATCGCCGCCGTCGCCGCGCTGTCCGCCCAGGACCAGCAGGTCGGCGAGCTGATCGCCGAGGCCATGGACAAGGTCGGCAAGGACGGTGTCATCACCGTCGAGGAGTCCAACACCTTCGGTCTGGAGCTGGACTTCACCGAGGGCATGGCCTTCGACAAGGGCTACCTGTCCCCGTACTTCGTCACCGACCAGGAGCGTATGGAGGCCGTCCTCGACGACCCGTACATCCTGATCAACCAGGGCAAGATCTCCTCGATCACCGAGCTGCTCCCGCTGCTCGAGAAGATCATCCAGACCAACGCCTCCCGGCCGCTGCTGATCATCGCCGAGGACGTCGAGGGCGAGGCCCTGTCGACCCTGGTGGTCAACAAGATCCGTGGCACCTTCAACGCCGTCGCGGTGAAGGCCCCCGGCTTCGGCGACCGTCGCAAGGCGATGCTCCAGGACATGGCCGCCCTCACCGGCGCCACGGTCATCTCCGAGGAGGTCGGCCTCAAGCTCGACCAGGCCGGCCTGGACGTGCTCGGTTCCGCCCGCCGCGTGACCGTCACCAAGGACGACACCACCATCGTCGAGGGTGGCGGCGACTCCGCCGACGTGCAGGGCCGCATCGGGCAGATCAAGGCCGAGATCGAGAACACCGACTCCGACTGGGACCGCGAGAAGCTCCAGGAGCGCCTCGCCAAGCTGGCCGGCGGCGTGTGCGTGATCAAGGTCGGCGCCGCCACCGAGGTGGAGCTGAAGGAGAAGAAGCACCGTCTGGAGGACGCCATCTCCGCGACCCGCGCCGCGGTCGAGGAGGGCATCGTCTCCGGTGGTGGCTCCGCGCTGGTGCACGCCGCGAAGGTCCTCCAGGACGGTCTCGGCAAGACCGGCGACGAGGCCACCGGTGTGAGCGTCGTCCGCAACGCGGTCGTCGAGCCGCTGCGCTGGATCGGCGAGAACGCCGGCCAGGAGGGCTACGTCATCGTCTCCAAGGTCAAGGACCTGGAGAAGGGCCACGGCTACAACGCCGCGACCGGCGAGTACGGCGACCTGGTCAAGGCCGGCGTCATCGACCCGGTCAAGGTCACCCGCTCCGCCCTGGAGAACGCCGCCTCCATCGCCTCCCTCCTCCTCACGACCGAGACCCTGGTCGTCGAGAAGAAGGAAGAGGAGGAGTCCGCGGCGGGCCACGGCCACAGCCACGGTCACTCCCACTGACACACCGGCCCCTCGGGCCACCGACTTCGCCCCGTCGGGTTCTCCCGGCGGGGCGAAGTGCTGTCCGCGGTACTGGGATGACGTCGGCCGGGGCGGCGACCCGGGCCAACCTCCGTCAGCGCGGCCCGTACTTGCGGCCCGTGCGGGCGCTGATCCCGCCCAGCAGGCCCCGGGGTGCCACCTTCGCCAGGCCCATCAGGGCCTTGTAGCGGGGGTCGGGGATGGAGACGGTCTTGCCGCGCGCGAGGTCGGTCAGCGCCTCGGCGACCAGCTTGTCGGCGTCCAGCCACATCCAGCCGGGGATGTTGTCCGTACCCATCCCGGCCCGCTCGTGGAACTCGGTCCGCACGAAGCCGGGGCACAGCGCCATCAGCCGGACCCCGCTGCCCGCCAGGTCCTTCGCCGCGCCCTGGGTGAACTGCACGACCCACGCCTTCGAGGCGCCGTACGTGCCGCGCGGGACGAAGGCCGCCACCGAGGCGACGTTCACCACCCCGCCGCGCCCGCGCTCCCGCATCGCCTCCGCCGCCGCCGACGTCAGCCGGAGCACCGCCTCGCAGTGCACCTTGATCATCTTCAGCTCGTCGGCCATGGAGACGTCGAGATAGCGGCCCTTGTTGCCGAACCCGGCGTTGTTGACCAGCAGATCGACCGGGTGCCGGCGGTCACCGAGCCGCTCGGCCACCGTCTCGATGCCCTTGTCCTCGGCGAGGTCGGCGGTCAGCACCTCCGCCTCGATGCCGTGCCGGTCGTGCAACTCGGTCGCCTGCTCCCGCAGCCGCGCCGTGTCGCGCGCCACCAGCACCAGGTCGTGCCCGTCCGCCGCCAGCCGCCGCGCGAACGCGGCGCCGATGCCCGCGGTCGATCCCGTAATCAGAGCCGTTGTCATGGCCCAAGAGTAGGGCGGCCTCCGGTCCGTCGTGACGGCTGCTCAGCGTGCCTGCTCCGCCAGGTACTTGTGGACCCTGGCCAGCGTCTCGCCGTGCAGGGCGTCGCCCGCCGCGAGCAGCGACGGCAGCAGCTCGCGCTCGGTGGTCACCGCGCGGAACTGCGTCGCAGCCGTCACCCCGTGGTCCGGGCGGTGCACGATCTCCACCGCGTCGCCCGCCCGTATCTCGCCCGGCTCGATCACCCGCAGGTAGGCACCCGTGACGCCCTTCCGGGTGAACCTCTTCACCCAGCCCCGCTCGGCCATGTGGCCCTGGAACGTACGGCACGGAATCCGCCCCGACGTCACCTCCAGCACCACCCCGGAACCGATCCGCCAGCGTTCGCCGATCAGCGCGCCGCACACGTCCAGCCCGGCCGTGGTGAGGTTCTCGCCGAAGAAGCCGTTGCCCAGCGGCCGGCCCAGCTCGCGTTCCCACTCGTCCAGGTCCTCGCGCGCGAACGCGTACACCGCCTGGTCGTCCCCGCCGTGATGGCGCAGCTCGCACACCGCGTCCCCGGCCAGCCCGCTGCCGCCGACCCCCTTCGGCCCCGGCGCCGCCACCCGCACCGGCCCGTCGACGGGGCGCTTGTCGATGCCCGTCACCCCCGCGGCCTGGTCGGTGTACGGCACCGCGCGGGGTCGCCCCAGATTGACGGAGAGAAGCTTCATGCGCGCACGGTACGTGACCGTTCCCCAAAGCGTCGACGCGATATCGGGACCCGGTCCCAAGCACGCCTTATGCTCGAAGGGTGATCGAGGCCCGCCATCTCCGCGTCCTGCGCGCCGTCGCCACCACCGGTTCCTTCTCGGCGGCGGGGCGCGAGCTGGGCTGCACCCAGCCCGCCGTCAGCCAGCAGATGAAGGCGCTCGAAACCTCCGTCGGCACCCCGCTGCTGGTCCGGGGCGGCCGCGAGATGCGACTGACCCAGGCCGGAGAAGCCCTGGTCAGGCATGCCTCCGGCATCCTCGCCGGGCTCACCGCCGCCGAGGAGGAGGTCGCCGCCATCGCGGGCCTGCGCGCGGGCCGGGTCCGGCTCGTCTCCTTCCCCAGCGGCACCTCCACCCTGGTCCCCACCGCCCTCGCCGCCCTGCGCGCCGCCCACCCCGGCACCCGGGTCTCCCTGGAGGAGGCCGAACCGCCGAGATCCGTGGAGCTGCTCCGCGAGGGCGACTGCGACCTGGCCCTCGCCTTCCGCTACGAGGGCGCCGCCCCCACCGAGGAGTGGGACGACCTGGTCGTACGACGGCTGCTGACGGACCGTCTGGTCGCCCTGGTCCCCGAACGGCACCGGCTCGCGGGCGCCGACACCGTCGCCATCGGAGAACTGGCCGAGGAGCCCTGGATCGCGGGCTGCCCACGCTGCCGCGGCCAGCTGGTGCGGGTCTGCGAGGGCGCCGGATTCACCCCCCGCATCGACTTCGCCACCGACGACTACCCGGCCGTGGTCGGCCTGGTCGGCGCCGGCCTGGGCGTGGCCGTACTGCCCCGGCTGGCGGTGGAGTCGGTACGGCCCAGGGGAGTGCGCGTGGTCCGGCTGGAGCCCGCGGTACGACGGGAGATCGTCGCCCTCACCCTCCCCGACCTGGCCCAGGTCCCGGCCGTGGCCGCGACGTTGGAGCAGCTGGGCCGGGCGGCTTCCCGCGCGTAGGCACGGGTCAGGGGCACGCGTGTGCGCGCCCTGGTGATTGCAGAAACGTTCCTTCAGGCGTGCGGGCCGACGCCCCCGCTGGTGGTGGACACCAGACGGTTGCGGGCCCGGCCCATCAGCTCTTCGCGCTCGTCCTCGGTCAGCCCGCCCCACACGCCGTACGGCTCACGCACCGCCAACGCGTGGGCCGCGCACTGCGCTCGGACCGGGCACCGCATGCAGACCTCCTTGGCCGAGTTCTCACGTGCACTCCGCGCCGCACCGCGCTCGCCCTCCGGGTGGAAGAAGAGCGAGCTGTCCACCCCTCGGCAGGCTGCCAGCAGCTGCCAGTCCCACAGGTCCGCGTTCGGTCCGGGAAGGCGGGAGAAATCTGCCATTACGTGACCCCTTGTAGCCGTTCTGGGCGGATACTGTGCCTTCGACCGTACATCTCCGGTCTAAGGAGATGAAAATATGACTCATTGCGAATCTAGCCTCAGACACCGAGAAACGGGACCAAAAACGGCTAAATGGGGCACGGGTTGTGATGAAAAGCCGTGGGTCCGTCGAGCATGTCTGCACCGTGTCGGAGCCCTCACGTAGAGTGCCGAAGTCAGTACGCCGACCCGTAACTCTTTCGGGTGACCGTCGTTGAGAGTGCGGAGGCGGTTGAAAACACAAGTGCTCGGGCAGGCGTCCGAGACGGTCGACCGCACAGGTGACGATTCCGTACCAGCCTGGAGGCTCAAGGTGACGCGCATCAGCTGCGGAGGGCGGTCATGACTTCCGTCCTCGTCTGCGACGACTCCCCGCTTGCCCGAGAGGCGCTTCGCCGCGCGGTTGCGACCGTGCCCGGCGTCGAGCGCGTGACGACGGCTGCCAACGGCGAGGAAGTCCTCCGCCGGTGGGGCGCCGACCGCTCCGACCTCATTCTCATGGACGTACGCATGCCCGGCCTGGGCGGCGTCGAGACCGTGCGCCGTCTGCTGTCCGCCGATCCGGGCGCGCGCATCATCATGCTGACCGTCGCCGAGGACCTCGACGGCGTCGCCCTCGCGGTGGCCGCGGGCGCGCGGGGCTATCTGCACAAGGACGCCTCCCGCGCCGAGCTGCGCGCGACGGTGACGCAGGCCCTCGCCGACCCCACCTGGCGGCTGGCCCCGCGCCGGCTGCGCTCGGCCGAGATGGGCGCCGCGCCCACGCTCACCGCGCGTGAGATCCAGGTGCTGGAGGGCATGAGCCACGGCCGCTCCAACGCGGAGATCGGCCGCGAGCTGTTCCTCTCCGAGGACACCGTCAAGACCCACGCCCGGCGCCTGTTCAAGAAGCTCGGCGCCTCGGACCGCGCCCACGCGGTGGCACTCGGCTTCCGCTGGGGACTGGTCCGGTAAGGGCATGCGCAGCCGCTGCGCCCGGCCTTGGCTCTGTGCTTCTCGGCGGGCGTCGGAGGGTGTTCGGGTGTGCGGGCGGTCGGCCCCGGCGGCGGGGTCGGTCTCCGCTGACGTCGTCGCGGTTGCCTGGTTGGGCTTTCTGGCGGAGCTGCTCTCGGCTGGTGCCGTCGGTGTGCCTGATGGGCGTGGCCCGTCGGGGCCGCCGGCAGCGGGGTCGGTTTCGGCCGATGCCGAGAGTGTGTGCGTCGGAAGCGACCGGACGGGCTCCCGGCCGGGGGCGGTTCCGGCTGTCGGCGGTGCCCTTCGCGGACGCGGCCGGCCCGGCTCGGTTTCGGCCGGTGCCGGGGGCGCCCCGCGTGGGAGCGGTCGGGCGGAGCTTGTTCCGGGTCGAGTTCCGGCCGGTGCCGGACGCGACTCGGCGGGGCCGGGGTCGGGCGCCGGAAGTGCCCTTTGCCTACGCGATCCGTCGGGTCCGCTGTCGGTCGACGCCGGGGTCGTCCCTCGGCCGTACCGTCCCGGTACCGGGTGCGGTCGGCCGCGTCCGGTGTCCATCGGTGGCGGGGACCCTCGTCGGACGGGTTCCGCGTCGGCCGACGCCGGGGGCCGCCCGCCGCGGCTGAGCCCCGTGGGCCGGCAGACCGGTGGCGGCGCTGCTGAAGCAGGTGCTCACGGGCACGTCCGTACCGGCACAGTGGGCGTCGGACCCGGTGGATTCCCCTCTGTCCACGCCCCGCGAGGGACCGCGTGCTGCTTGTTTCGGCGGGGATGCCGCATCCTTGAGGTGTGGAGTCTCTCGGGGACGAGTCGAGCGAGCGGAAAACGAGCGGAAGGGGAGGGCGCAGGAGATGAGTGCCGGCGCACCTGCTCATAACGCTTCGGTGCACAACCACGAACGCGATGCCACGGACCGGACGGCCGCAAGGCACCATGGACCGATGCGCGACGACGAGGCGGGCACGGCCCCCGGGCCGATCGGAGCCCTGGTGCACCGTGCCGTCGACGGGGACGAGCAGGCCACGCACGACCTGCTCGCGCACGTCCACCCCCTCGCGCTGCGCTACTGCCGCACCCGCCTGTCCCGGCTGCCCGGCGACGCCCGCCACTTCGTGGAGGACCTCGCCCAGGAGGTCTGCGTGGCGGTGCTGCTCGCCCTGCCGCGCTACCGCGACACCGGCCGCCCCTTCGAGGCGTTCGTCTTCGCCATCGCCTCCCACAAGGTGGCGGACCTCCAGCGCGCCGCGATGCGCCACCCCGGCTCCACCGCCGTCCCCTCGGACGAGATGCCGGAGCGGCCCGACGACTCCCTCGGTCCCGAGGAGCGCGCCCTGCTCAGCTCCGACGCCGCCTGGGCGAAGAAGCTGCTGGCAAACCTCCCCGAGAACCAGCGCGAACTGCTGCTGCTCCGGATCGCCGTGGGCTTGACCGCGGAGGAGACAGGGCAGATGTTGGGAATGTCACCAGGAGCGGTGCGAGTGGCCCAGCATCGCGCGCTGAGCCGCCTGCGCGCCCTGGCCGAGCAGTAGCCCGCGACCGCCATGCCGAGGTGCGCCCCGGCGTGCCGGCGGCGGATTCGCCCTGGCGTGAACGAGCCGGTGAGAGGCCCGAGAGGGCCCGGCGCCGACCCGGCGCGGACCCGTGCGTGAGCACGCGCGCCGCCGAATCCGTACGAACATACGAAGCCTGAAGCGCCCCCATAGCGTGGAATTTGCTTACGACGCTTCCCGTTAGCATGGACATCCGCACCGATCAAGGCCATTTGGGGAAGGTGTCATGACTGCCAACGTCGACGGAGTGCCCGGTAAATTCCAGACGCTCGGGCTGACCTACGACGACGTGCTGCTGCTGCCGGGCTCGTCGGACATGGCGCCCGACGAGATCGACACCGCCTCGTACGTCTCCCGGAACGTGCGGGTCAACATCCCGCTGCTGTCCGCGGCCATGGACAAGGTGACCGAGTCCCGCATGGCGATCGCCATGGCCCGTCAGGGCGGCGTGGGCGTGCTGCACCGGAACCTGTCCATCGAGGACCAGGCCAACCAGGTCGACCTGGTGAAGCGGTCCGAGTCGGGCATGGTCACCGACCCGATCACGATCCACCCGGAGGCCACGCTCGCCGAGGCCGACGCGCTGTGCGCCAAGTTCCGCATCAGCGGCGTGCCCGTCACCGACGGCGACAAGCGGCTGCTCGGCATCGTCACCAACCGCGACATGGCCTTCGAGAACGACCGCACTCGGCGGGTGCACGAGGTCATGACGCCGATGCCGCTGGTCACCGGCAAGGTCGGCATCTCCGGCCCGGAGGCCATGGAGCTGCTGCGCAAGCACAAGATCGAGAAGCTGCCGCTGGTCGACGAGCGCGGTGTGCTCAAGGGTCTGATCACGGTCAAGGACTTCGTCAAGGCCGAGCAGTACCCGAACGCGGCCAAGGACTCCGAGGGCCGGCTGCTGGTCGGCGCGGCGGTCGGTGTGGCCGGTGACTCCTTCGAGCGCGCCCAGGCGCTGATCGAGGCGGGCGCCGACTTCATCGTCGTCGACACCGCGCACGGTCACTCCCGCCTGGTCGGCGACATGATCGCCAAGATCAAGTCCAACTCCTCCGGCATCGACGTGATCGGCGGCAACATCGCCACCCGCGACGGCGCCAAGGCGCTGGTGGACGCGGGCGCGGACGGCATCAAGGTCGGCGTCGGCCCCGGCTCGATCTGTACCACCCGTGTGGTCGCCGGTGTCGGTGTCCCGCAGGTCACCGCGATCTACGAGGCCGCGCTCGCCGCCAAGGAGGCCGGTGTTCCGGTCATCGGCGACGGTGGCCTGCAGTACTCCGGCGACATCGCCAAGGCCCTGGTCGCGGGCGCCGACACGGTGATGCTCGGCTCGCTGCTCGCGGGCTGCGAGGAGTCGCCGGGCGAGCTGCTGTTCATCAACGGCAAGCAGTTCAAGTCGTACCGGGGCATGGGTTCGCTGGGCGCGATGCAGACGCGTGGCGACCGCCGGTCGTTCTCCAAGGACCGCTACTTCCAGGAGGGCGTCGCCTCCGACGAGGCGCTGATCCCCGAGGGCATCGAGGGCCAGGTGCCCTACCGGGGTCCGCTGTCCTCCGTGGTGCACCAGCTGGTCGGCGGTCTGCGCCAGTCGATGTTCTACGTCGGCGGCCGGACCGTGCCCGAGCTCCAGGACAACGGCCGGTTCGTCCGGATCACCTCGGCGGGTCTCAAGGAGAGCCACCCGCACGACATCCAGATGACGGTCGAGGCGCCGAACTACAGCAGCAAGAAGTGACGCACGCGCACGCGTGCGGGTCGTGACGAGGGCGGTTCCGGGGCATCCGGGACCGCCCTCCTCGTCGCCGTGGACGGCCATCGCCCGGCCGGTCGGCGATACTGGAAGACGCTGTAAGCATCAGGGAAAGGCATGACGTGACTGAGATCGAGATCGGGCGCGGCAAGCGCGGCCGCCGGGCGTACGCCTTCGACGACATCGCCGTCGTCCCCAGCCGCCGTACGCGGGACCCGAAGGAGGTCTCGATCGCCTGGCAGATCGACGCCTACCGTTTCGAGCTGCCGTTCCTGGCCGCTCCCATGGACTCGGTCGTCTCCCCGGCCACCGCGATCCGCATCGGTGAGCTGGGCGGCCTGGGTGTCCTCAACCTCGAGGGCCTGTGGACCCGGCACGAGGACCCGCAGCCGCTGCTGGACGAGATCGCCGAGCTGCCGGCCGAGCTGGCCACCCGCCGCCTGCAGGAGATCTACGCGGCTCCCGTCAAGGAGGAGCTGATCGGCCAGCGCATCAAGGAGGTGCGCGACGCCGGTGTGGTCACCGCCGCCGCGCTCTCCCCGCAGCGCACCGCCGAGTTCTCCAAGGCGGTCGTCGACGCGGGTGTGGACATCTTCGTCATCCGCGGCACCACGGTCTCGGCGGAGCACGTCTCCTCCTCGCACGAGCCGCTGAACCTGAAGCAGTTCATCTACGAGCTGGACGTTCCGGTGATCGTCGGCGGCTGCGCCACGTACACCGCGGCCCTGCACCTGATGCGCACCGGCGCGGCGGGTGTGCTGGTCGGCTTCGGCGGCGGCGCCGCGCACACCACGCGCAACGTGCTGGGCATCCAGGTCCCGATGGCGACCGCGGTCGCCGACGTGGCCGCCGCCCGCCGCGACTACATGGACGAGTCCGGCGGCCGGTACGTGCACGTGATCGCGGACGGCGGTGTCGGCTGGTCCGGCGATCTGCCCAAGGCGATCGCCTGCGGCGCCGACGCGGTGATGATGGGCTCCCCGCTGGCCCGTGCCACGGACGCGCCCGGCAAGGGCCATCACTGGGGCATGGAGGCGGTCAACGAGGAGCTGCCGCGCGGCCAGAAGGTCGACCTCGGCACCGTCGGCACCCTGGAGGAGGTCCTCACCGGCCCCTCCCGCATCCCCGACGGCTCCATGAACTTCTTCGGCGCCCTCCGCCGCGCCATGGCCACCACCGGCTACAGCGAGCTGAAGGAATTCCAGCGCGTAGAGGTCACGGTCGCGGACAGCCAGCACCGCCGCTGATTTTTTTTCGCGGAGAGGGCCCGGTCACCACGGGGGTGACCGGGCCCTTCTGCGTGCGTGCCGTCGGCTCAGAGACGGTGCGCCGCGCCCGTTGGGGTCGCTCCTCTGGTGTCCAGGAGGAGTTGGGCCTTTACCGAGAGGCCCTGGAGGTCGTAGGTGCGGTGGGGCTGGAGGAGGAGGGTGAGGTCGGCGGCGGCCGCGGCTTCGTAGAGGGAGTCGGCGCGGGGGACCGGGCGGTCCAGGACGTGCCAGGCGGGGATGTGGGGGTCGTGGTAGCTGATGGAGGCGCCCAGTTCCATCAGGCGGACGGCGATCTCGTGGGCGGGGGTGCCCTGCTGGTCGGCGAGGTCGGCCTTGTAGGTGACGCCGAGGAGGAGGACGCGGGCGCCCCGGGCGGACTTGCCGTGCTCGTTGAGGAGGGCGGCGGCGCGCTGGACGACGTAGTGCGGCATGCGCTCGTTGACCTGCTGGGCCAGCTCCACCATGCGCAGGCCCCGGCTCGCGTGGCCGGTGAGGTCCTGCGGCACGCCGTGGCCGCCGACGCCGGGGCCCGGCCGGAACGCCTGGAAGCCGAACGGCTTGGTCTCCGCGCAGCGGATCACGTCCCACAGGTCGACGCCCAGCTCGTGGCAGACGACGGCCATCTCGTTGACGAGCGCGATGTTGACATGCCGGAAGTTGGTCTCCAGCAGCCGTACGGCCTCCGCCTCGCGCAGCCCGCGCGCGCGGACGACCTTGTCGGTGAGCCGGCCGTAGAAGGCGGCGGCCGACTCGGTGCAGGCGGGGGTGAGGCCGCCGATGACCCTGGGGGTGTGGGCCTGGGTGTGGTCGCGGCTGCCGGGGTCGACCCGGCTGGGGGAGTAGGCGAGGTGGAAGTCCCGTCCGGCGCGCAGTCCGGAACCCTGCTCCAGGATCGGGCGCAGGAAGTCCTCGGTGGTGCCGGGCAGGACGGGCGACTCCAGGATGACCGTGGTGTGCGGGCGCAGCCGCCCGGCCAGGGTGCGGGCGGCCGCCTCGACCTGGCCGAGGTCGAGTTCGCCGTCGGCGCCGCGCGGGGTGGGCGCGCAGATGACGGCGGTGCGGACCCGGCCGAGCTGGGCCGGGTCGGTGCAGGGCCGGAAGCCGGTGGAGCGCATCCGGCGCAGCTCGGCGGGGCTGAGGGACCCCGCCTCGGGGCCGGTGGCGTACCCGATGGTGGGGATGCCTGCGGTGACGGCGGCCTGGGCCAGCGGCAGGCCGTAGGGACCGAGTCCGATGACGGCGAGATCTGCGGGCATGGCGTGAGCCGTCCTTCCCGATAGCCGAAGTGGGAATGGTGCGCAAGCCCTGTGGACTGGACGAGCGGGCGCACAGTCAGACTAGGTACAAATATGACCGTTATGTGTGATTGTGTTCGTGTGTCTTCGGGGTGATACACGCAGGTTGTCCACAGGCTGGGAGCCCGTGGTGGCCGAAGCCGCCCGACACCGCCACACTTTTGAGCAAGAGGTTCTGGGCATGAGGAGGGGACGAAGGGGCCGCGCTTCACCGGCGCGGCCCACCAGCGGGTTTGCGAGAGCGGGAGGCAGCGGTGAGGACAGCGACCCTCGACCCGGCGCGGCGCGCCGAGGCACTGGCGGAGATGGCCGAGCGTGAACTGGACGTGCTGGTGGTCGGCGGCGGCATCGTCGGCGCGGGCACCGCGCTGGACGCGGCCACCCGTGGCCTGTCCACCGGGCTGGTCGAGGCGCGCGACTGGGCGTCCGGCACCTCCAGCCGGTCCAGCAAGCTGATACACGGCGGCCTGCGCTATCTGGAGATGCTCGACTTCCCCCTCGTGCGCGAGGCCCTGAAGGAGCGCGGCCTGCTGCTGGAGCGGCTCGCCCCGCACCTGGTCAAACCGGTGCCGTTCCTCTACCCCCTCCAGCACCGCGGCTGGGAGCGGCTGTACGCGGGCACGGGCGTCGCGCTCTACGACGTGATGTCCATGGCCCGGGGCCACGGCCGGGGCCTGCCCACGCACCGCCACCTCAGCCGCAACCGCGCCCTGCGCGTCGCTCCCTGCCTGCGCAAGGACGCCCTGGTCGGCGCCCTCCAGTACTACGACGCCGAGGTGGACGACGCCCGCTTCGTCGCCACCCTGGTCCGCACGGCGGCGTCCTACGGCGCCAAGGTCGCCAACCGAGCTCGCGTCACCGGTTTCCTGCGCGAGGGCGAGCGCGTCGTCGGGGTCCGGGTGGAGGACGTGGAGGGCGGCGGGGAGTACGAGATCCGCGCCCGCCAGGTCGTCAACGCCACCGGTGTGTGGACCGACGACACCCAGGGGCTGGTGGGGGAGCGCGGCCAGTTCCACGTCAAGGCGTCCAAGGGCATCCACCTGGTCGTGCCCAAGGACCGCATCCACTCCAGCACCGGCCTGATCCTGCGCACCGAGAAGTCCGTCCTCTTCGTCATCCCCTGGGGCCGGCACTGGATCGTCGGCACCACCGACACCGCGTGGGACCTCGACAAGGCGCACCCGGCCGCCTCCAGCGCCGACATCGACTACCTGCTGGAGCATGTGAACTCGGTGCTCTCGGTGCCGCTCACCCGGGACGACGTCGAGGGTGTCTACGCGGGCCTGCGGCCCCTGCTGGCCGGCGAGTCCGAGGCCACCAGCAAGCTGTCCCGCGAGCACACCGTGGCGCATCCGGTGCCGGGCCTGGTGGTCGTCGCGGGCGGCAAGTACACGACGTACCGGGTGATGGCGGAGGACGCCGTCGACGCGGCGGTGCACGGTCTGGACCGGCGGGTGGCCGAGTCGGTCACCGAGGAGATCCCGCTGCTCGGCGCCGAGGGCTACCCGGCGATGTGGAACGCCCGCGAGCGCATAGCCGACCGCAGCGGACTCCATGTGGCCCGGGTCGAGCACCTGCTGAACCGGTACGGCTCGATGACCGACCAGCTCCTCGACCTCATAGCCGCCGACCCCACCCTGGGCGAACCCCTGCGGTACGCGGACGACTATCTGCGCGCCGAGATCGTCTACGCCGCCTCCCATGAGGGCGCCCGGCACCTGGACGACGTCCTCACCCGCCGCACCCGCATCTCCATCGAGACCTTCGACCGGGGCACCCGCAGCGCCCGCGAGGCCGCCGAGCTGATGGCACCGGTGCTCGGGTGGGACGAGGACCAGATCGCCCGCGAGGTCGAGCACTACGAGAAGCGGGTCGAGGCCGAGCGGGAGTCCCAGCGCCAGCCCGACGACCTGACGGCGGACGCGGCCCGGCTGGGGGCGCCGGACATCGTGCCGCTGTAGGACGCTTCGAGCGGGCGGGACGACCGCCCGGCGGCTTCACTCGAACGAGTGGCCGGGTTCGGGATCTCCGTTCCCGGCCCGGTCGTTCTACCAGGTGCGGGGACAGAACTCGGCGGCGAGCAGGGCCGATTCGAGCCGGGGGTCCGTCTCCGCGTCCGTGTTCACCCGGAAGGTGAGCACCCGGCTGCCGTCGGCGGTGGCCGCGGTGCGCACATAGCTTCCCGCGATCCGTCCGTTGTGTCCCCAGACGGTGAGCCCGCACGGAAGCCGGGCCGGATACAGACCCATGCCGTACGCGCCATGCGCGGCCCGCGTGTCCAGCATCTCGCGCAGCCAGTGCGAGGGCAGCAGAGCTCCGCCCAGCAGGGCCGCGTAGAAGCGGTCCAGGTCGTCGAGCGTGGACACCAGCTCGCCCGCCGCCCCGGCCACGCGGGGGTCGAGTTCGGTGACGTCGGAGCCGTCGGGGGCGTAGGCCCGGCCGTGCGGTGGGGGAAGGGAGCGGCGTGAGCCGGGGAAGGAGGTGCCCGTCAGGCCCAGCGGGGCGATGATCCTGCGCTGTGCCTCGGCGGCGTAGGGGCGGCCGGTGACCTGACGGATCACCATGCCGAGCAGGACGTAGTTGGTGCTGGCGTACGAATGGCGGCCCTGGCGGCCGGAAGGGAGGGCGAGCGCGAGACGGACGGCCTGAAGCGGGGTCAGGGGCACGTCGCCATGGGTGGCGTCGGCGAAGTCGGCGATACCGCTGGTGTGGGTGAGCAGGTCGCGCAGTGTGATGCGGGTGCCGTCGACGCGGGGTGCGGTGGACGGGTGCGGCCCGGGAGGCCGCTGAGGCGACCGGATCGGACCGGCAGGGGCGACGCGGCCGGATTCCTCGCCGGAGTGCCGTGTCCCGGCGCTGAGCCGGGGCAGGAGACCGGGGAGGTGCTGTTCGACGGTGTCGGACAGGGAAAGCCGGTTTTCCGCGGCGAGTTGCAGCACGACGGTCGCCACGAAGGTCTTGGTGACGCTCCCGGCGCGGAAATGGTCGGCACGGGCGACACCCCGGCCCGCGTCCGCGTAGCGCCATGCGCGGCGTGTGCCATGACGGTCCTGCGCGAGCAGGGCCGCGGCGGGGGCTCCACCCTCGCTGACCAGCAGCGGAAGCACAGTGTCCGAGAATCCGGCGACGGGGGTCGCGCCGGGAGCCGTGGGGGTGAGCAGCAGAGCCACGAGAACCGGTATGGACAAGACTGTCCGAAGGGTCGGCATCCCTGGCTCCTTCCGTGTCGGGGGACATCATCCCGGCAACTGGAACATCTGGTTCAGGGGGTCCGCCGGCACTCCGGACGAGGTACGCCCACAGGGGCCCCCTGGGCGTCGGCCGGTTGTCGCGTGAGGGACAATGAAGGCTCTGTCAGGGCGGGTTGCATGAGGGGACGCATGTCGGAGGCGGAGCGGGCGGGGTCACCCCGTCAGGAGACTCGTCAGGGCAAGAACGAGCGTCGTCTTCTCGCCGGGCGGTACCGGCTGGGGGACGTGCTGGGCCGGGGTGGCATGGGCACGGTCTGGCGTGCCGAGGACGAGACCCTGGGCCGGACGGTGGCCGTCAAGGAGCTGCGGTTCCCGTCGAACATCGACGAGGAGGAGAAGCGGCGCCTGATCACGCGCACGCTGCGCGAGGCCAAGGCGATCGCCCGTATCCGCAACAACAGCGCGGTGACGGTCTTCGACGTGGTCGACGAGGACGACCGGCCCTGGATCGTCATGGAGCTGGTCGAGGGCAAGTCCCTGGCCGAGGTCATCCGTGAGGACGGTGTGCTGACGCCCCGTCGGGCCGCGGAGGTCGGGCTCGCCGTGCTGGACGTGCTGCGCTCCGCGCACCGCGAGGGCATCCTGCACCGCGATGTGAAGCCGTCCAACGTGCTGATCGCCGACGACGGCCGGGTCGTGCTCACCGACTTCGGCATCGCCCAGGTCGAGGGCGACCCGTCCATCACCTCCACCGGCATGCTCGTCGGCGCCCCCTCCTACATCTCCCCGGAGCGGGCTCGCGGCCACAAGCCCGGCCCCGCCGCCGACCTGTGGTCGCTGGGCGGACTGCTGTACGCCTCGGTCGAGGGTGTGCCGCCGTACGACAAGGGGTCGGCCATCGCCACGCTGACCGCCGTGATGACCGAGAACCCGGAGGAGCCCAAGAACGCGGGCCCGCTGGCCGACGTCATCCAGGGTCTGCTCACCAAGGAGCCCGCCCAGCGGCTCGACGACGCCGGCGCGCGGGCCATGCTCACCAAGGTCATCCACGCCGCCGACCCGGAACCCCTGGACGCCACACGGGTCGTGCCGATCCCGGCGCAGCCCGACTCCCCCGAGACCAAGCGGGAGGAGTCCGGCGACAAGGTGCGCGGGGCGCTGCGCTCGGTCCGCAAGGCCGCCGGGGTGGCATCGGCCGCCGCTGCCGCCCGGCCGAAGAGCGGCGCCGCGGCGTCGACGGGCGCCAATGGGCGCGGAGGTTCCGACACGCCGAACACCAGCGCGAACAAGCCAAGTTCGGGCTGGCCCGTGATGCCGCCGCCGGACATGGATCTCGCGCCGAGGCCCATGCCGAAGGCATCGCTCACCGATGTGGTGCCCAGGCGCACGCTGGTCATCGTCGCGGTGGTGATCGCCCTGGCCGTGCTGGTGCTCGGCACCGTCCTCGCCCTCACGCTCGGCGACGACGACAAGGGTGACGGCGGGGCCAAGGCCGCGCCCAGCGCGAGTTCCTCCACCAAGCGGGACACGGGCAAGGGCGGCGGCACCGGCGCGGACGGCTCGGGCTCCTCGGCCGCCACCGACGGCTCCCGCTCCGGCGAGGCCAGTGACGCGAGCACCGCCGGCGACTCCGACGGCAAGGGCAGCAGCGGCGATTCGGACGACGACTCCGCCTCCGGGTCCGCCGGGGACAAGGGCTCCGGCAGCGGGTCCGCCGTGTCGACGCGCAAGAGCCCCCAGGGCTACTCGATCGGCCTGCCCAAGGGCTGGAAGTACGTGTCGACGAGCGACGCGGGCGACCGCTACACCGGCCCCGAGGGGCAGAAGCTGCTCGTCGGCTGGACCAGCACGCCCAAGAGCGACCCGGTGAAGGACTGGGAGAACCAGGAGCGGTACATGGTCCGCTCCCAGTACGACCGCATCCGCATAGCGAAGGTGGACTACCGGGGCTGGAACACGGCCGACTGGGAGTTCACCTACGTCGACGGCGGCACCAAGTACCGGTCCATCGACCGGGGTTTCGTGGTCAACGACCACCTCGGGCACGCGCTGATGTACACCGCGAAGAGCTCCGGATGGGACGACTCGCTGCGCGAGGACACCTGGAAGACGTTCACTACGTCCTTCGACCCCAAGTCGTGACCTGAACGAGCTCGGGTTGGGAGCCGGGAATCGGTCATCCCCCCGGTGCGGGTTGCCTCCGGCACGTATCGTGAATGGTTGAGAACCGTACGCAGCCGGGTGTGACGCCTGACGGGCGGTGAACGATCGCGGGCGACCGGAACGGCAGGGGGTGGCAGGCATGGACGACTACGCGGGACGGGTGCTCGCCGACCGCTACCGCCTGCCGCTGCCGCCCTCCGACGAGTACGAACTCACCGAGACGTACGCCTTCGACACCTACAGCGGGCAGGAGGTGCTGGTCCGTCAGGTGCCGTTGCCGGAGGTCGTCGAGGCCGAGGTGATCGACGCCGAGGGACTGCCCGAGGGGTTCACCGCGCGTGAGCGCGGGCGCCGTGCCCCGGCGGGCCGCAGCGCCACCCGTACGCCCAAGGACCCCGCCGTCCGGCGCGCCGTGGAGGCCGCGCAGGCGGCGGCCCGGATACCCGACCATCCGCGCCTGGACCAGGTCTTCGACGTGTTCGCCGAGGGCGGTTCGCTGTGGATCGTCAGCGAGGCGGTGTCGGCGCGCCCGCTGTCCGCGCTCCTCGCCGAGCAGCCGCTGACGCCCTACCGGGCCGCCGAGGTCGCGGCCGACGTGGTGATGGCGCTGCGCGTACTGCACGCCCACGGCTGGACCCACCGCAACATCACCTCCCGCACGGTCCTGGTCTGCGACGACGGCCGGGTCATGCTGACCGGCCTCGCGGTCGGCGCGGCGGAGGAGGCGCTCTGCGGGTACGACCCCGTCCCGGCCCAGGACGGGCCGGAGGAACCGCCCGCGCCGGACCAGCGGCAGGCTGCCGGGGGTGCCGTTGCCCGCACGGCCGCCGCAGCCGCCGCCGACACGGACCCCGAGGCCGCACGGCGTGCCGCGATACAGGCGCGGGTGACCGGCGGACTGCCCGTACCCGCCTCGAACGGAGACTCCGGCGCCGTCGTCCCGGCCCTGCCACGGGTGCCGGAGAGCGGCGACGACATCCGGGCCGCCCGCGCCGGGGCCATCGCCGCGTACCGCGCCGGTGCCCGGGCCGCCGCCCGCGTACAGGAGACGGAGCGGGGCGGCCGTACCGCCCTGCCCGCCGAGGGTGAGATCGCGGGGGAGGACGGTACGCCGCCCGGTTCCGTGGCTGACCCGTACGGGGTGGCCGGGCGGCCCTGGCACGGCGCCGTACCCCGCCCCGGCACCCCCGCCCGGCAGGAAGCGGCGCCGCCCTATCCGCTGAACCCGGCCCAGCCGGGCGTGCCCGCTCCGCCGCGCCCCGCGCTGCCCGCGCAGAACGGCGGGCCGGGCGTGTCCGGGTGGGACGAGCCGGAGGCCGCCGGGGCGCGGCGCGGTCCCGGTACCGCGATCGCGGCGGAGCGGGCGCGGCACATGCGGATGACCGTCGTGGGGCCGGTGACCGAGCGGTGGGCGCCCGAGCAGGCCGGTCCGGTGCACGAGAACTGGCAGCTGGCCGCGCCCGTGGGGCCCGCGACCGACCTGTGGGCGCTCGGCGCGCTCCTCTTCCGTGCCGTCCAGGGCCACGCGCCCTACCCGGAGGAGTCCACCGCCGAGCTGGTGCAGCTGGTCTGCGCGGAGCCGCCCGCCTACGCCGAGGAGTGCGGCCCGCTGCGCCCGGTCGTGGAGTCACTGCTGCGTCAGGACCCCACCGAGCGGCTGGACTTCGAGGAGCTGAGCGGCTGGCTGCGTTCGCTGGTGCGGTCCGCGCCCGAGCCGGACGCCGGTGCCCATGTGGTGCCGGTGCCGCCCGCCGACCCGACCCGGCTGCCGATAGTGCGGCGGCGCGGTGAGCTGGCCCGGTGGCGTCGCCGGAACAAGGCGCCCGTGCCCCATCCGCACGGCAGGCACAAGCGGGCCCGGCAGGAGGCCGCCGGTTCGCCGCGCAGCCTCGGCCGTGTCCTGCTGCTGTTCGTCTTCCTGCTGCTGGCCGGAGCCGTGGCCTACGCGGTGATGTTCATGCCCAAGCAGGGCGAGAGCGGCGACCGGAGGGGGGCGGCGGGCCCGGCGAGTCCCGCGCCCTCCCGTGCGCAGCAGCCGTCGAGCGAGGAGAGCACCCCGGGCGACGGCCCGACCGCCTCCTCGCCCGCCACCGAGACCCAGACCGGCGGCGGTTCGGCCGCGGACGGGTTCACCCTGCGCACCGACCCGGCCGGCTTCAAGGTCGCCGTCGCCAAGGGCTGGGACCACGCGCCGCGCAACAGCAGCGGCCAAGTCGTCTATGCGCACCGGAACTTCGAGTTGGTCGTCGTGCCCGGCCGGGACAGTACCGCCACCTACGGCAGCGACCCGATGGTGTACCAGCGGGACAAGGAGCGGGAGTTGCAGCCGTACCGCGACTCCAGCTGGGCCACCGCGTCGGGGCTGCGCACCATCGAGGTGGGCGGACGGACCATGGCCGAGGGGCAGTTCACCTGGACCGATGCCCAGGGCCGCGACCTGTTCGTGCGCAACATGGCGATGCTGCTGAACGGGCGGTACCACATCGTGCAGGTCCGCGGCCCGGAGGCGGAGCGCGACGAGGTCACCCGGCTCTACGACCAGGCGACGGCCACTTACCGCTACACCGGCTGAGGCGACACACCGACAGGACCCTTTGCGGAAGCGGGCGTTCGGTTCCCCGGACTGTGCGGAAGCGACAACAGTCACAGTGCTGTTTCCGTGGTACCCCGCCGGTTCCCTGTGCGAGGGCCGGTCCATAGTCTGACCCTGACAAGAGCATTGCGGGGCAACGTGAATCAGATGCAGGGCCAGCTCGTGGCGGGCCGCTACCGGCTCACCGATTCCATCGGCAGCGGCGGCATGGGCCGGGTGTGGCGCGCCCATGACGAGGTGCTGCACCGGAAGGTCGCCGTCAAGGAGCTGACCGCGGCGCTCTACGTCTCCGAGAGCGACCAGCACATCCTGCTGGCCCGCACCCGCGCCGAGGCCCGTGCCGCCGCGCGCATCAACCACTCGGCCGTCGTCACCGTGCACGACGTCCTCGAACATGACGGCCGTCCGTGGATCGTGATGGAGCTGGTCGAGGGCGAGTCGCTGGCCGACGCGGTCAAGGAGCGGGGCCGGATCGAGTCCCGCGAGGCCGCCCGGATCGGCCTGTGGGTGCTGAGGGCGCTGCGCGCCGCGCACACGGCGGGCGTGCTGCACCGCGATGTGAAGCCCGGCAACGTCCTGCTCGGCCGGGACGGCCGGGTCCTGCTCACCGACTTCGGCATCGCCCAGATCGAGGGCGACAGCACCATCACCCGTACCGGGGAGGTCGTCGGCTCGGTGGACTACCTCGCTCCGGAGCGAATACGTGGCCACGATCCCGGCCCCGCCTCCGACCTGTGGGCGCTCGGCGCGACGCTGTACACCGCTGTCGAGGGACGTTCGCCGTTCCGCCGCACCTCGGCGCTGGGCACCATGCAGGCCGTCGTGGAGGAGAACGCCGAGGAGCCCCGTAACGCCGGTGCGCTCGGCCCGGTCATCGCCGCGCTGCTGCACAAGGACCCCGCCCGGCGCCCGGACCTGCACACGGCCGAGCGGATGCTGGACGACGCGGCCGCGGGCCGGCGGATTGAGACCGTGCCGGTGTTCCCGCCGTCCCCGGCGCCGGGTCCGCACAGTGCCGTCCCCGCCTCCCGGGACACCGCCGTCACGCCCGTCGCCCCCGCCCCGTCCCGGCGCGGACGCCATACCCGGACGCTCGCGCTGGTCGCCGCCGCCGTCGTGGTGTTCTGCGCGAGCCTGACCGCCGGCTACCTCCAGTGGGGCGGCGGCCACCACACGGCGGCCGAGGACGACCCCACCGAAGGCCCCTCCGCCTCCGCGTCGGCCACGGCGAGCCCCGGCACCGTCCCCGACGACTGGGTGCGGTACGACGACCCGGTCGGTTTCAGCCTCTTGCTGCCCAAGGAGTGGAAGCGGTCCGTCTCCATCGACCAGGACGGCATCCGGCAGGTCGACTACTCGCCCGACAAGGGCAAGCACCTGGTGCGGGTCGCCGTCGACACCGAGCCGGACTTCCGCACCTCCTACGAGCACCTGACCAACCTGGACCAGCGGGTCTCACCGCGGCTGCTGGACTACAGGCGGCTGAACCTGAAAGAGGAGCTCTTCCGCGACCTGCCGGGCGCCCGCTGGGAGTACACGTGGAACGCGCTGGCCAAGGACGGGCCGCACTACTTTCCGGGGCCCTACCACGCGATCGACGTCGGCTACATGAACAGTGAGGAAACCGAGTACGCCATCTACGCGTCCTCGCCGGCCGACGACTGGGACACCACCAAAAAGCAGTTCAACTGGATTCTGCGGAGTTTCCAGGAGGGGTGACCGGCTCAGGCGTAGTCCGAGCAAACGCGGACGATCTTGCTTCCCTCTATGACCGCCACCTGGGCGCCGATGTGGTCGAGGTCATCGCCGGAGGGCGACGCGTAGGTGGTGAAGGAGGTCGTCGATCCGTTTCCGTCGTATTCGGAATGCCAGGGCCACTCCGTCACCCATCCGGTGCCTTCGTCTATGGAAACGAATCGAATGGCCACATGGTGACCATCGGCAGCGGTGTCCTTGACCCAGCCGCTGATGTTTACTTTCATGATTCACATGACAGCGTGATTCCAGCCATCCGTTTCCCCGCACGGCGCCGGAGCCGGCGGCCACGCGAGGGCCGAATCGGCCGCCTCCCTCGCACCTTGGCCGGTCAGCGCCCCGGAGGGGATACGTCCGGTACGGCATGATGGGCCCCATGGGGACCGAGGGGCACGACCTCCGTGTGATCGCGGGCCGTTACCGCCTTGAGGCGCGCATCGGACGCGGTGGGATGGGCGTCGTCTGGCGGGCCGACGACCTGGTGCTGGGCCGTCAGGTGGCCGTCAAGGAACTCACCCTGGACGACTCCCTGTCGGAGGAGGACGCCCGCAGGCGACGGGAGCACTCCTTCCGTGAGGCGCGGGCGGTCGCCCAGCTGCGGCATCCGCACATCATCGTGGTGCACGACGTGGTCGAGCAGGACGAACGGCCCTACCTGGTCATGGAGTTGATCGATGGCTGTTCGCTCGCCGAGCGGATCGCCGCCGACGGCCCGGTGGACGCCGCCGAGGCCGCCCGGATCGGCGCCGACCTGCTGAGCGCGCTGGCCACCGCGCACGCGGCCGGGGTGCTGCACCGGGACATCAAGCCCGCCAACGTGCTCCTGGAGTCCGGCACCGACCGGGTCGTGCTCACCGACTTCGGCATCGCGCGGGTCGCGGGCGCCACGACCCTCACCGAGACCGGTTCGTTCGTCGGCTCGCCCGAATACACCGCCCCCGAGCGGATGTCGGGGCTGCGCGGCGGGCCCGCGTCCGACCTGTGGTCGCTCGGCGCGCTGCTGTGCGCGGTACTCAGCGGCGAGTCGCCCTTCCGGCGCGACTCGCTCGGCGGCATCCTGCACGCCGTCGTCACCGACGAGATCCGGCCGCCCGCCGAGGCCGGCCCGCTGCTCCCCGTCATCCGGGGCCTGCTGGAGCGCGACCCCGAGCTGCGGCTCGGCGCGGCCGACGCCGAGCGGATGCTGCGCACCTACCTGGACACCGGCCGTATGCCGCCCGCGTCCGGCGTCCCGGCAGCCGCGCGCACCCTCCGGCTGCTCGGCGGGGTACGCGGCGCCAAGTCCGAAACGCCGCCACCGGCCGGTCCCGACGCCGCGCAGGGCCCCGCCGTAGCGGCCCCGCGGTCCTGGCGCCGGCCGCCGAGACGGGCCAGGCTGATCGCCGCCCTGCTGGTCGCCGCGGTGGCCGGGGCGGCGGTGTCGGCGGCGGTGCTGATGCTCCACGACGAACGCGGCGGGAGCGACGACTCGCCCGGCGCCCCCTCCGCCTCCCGGACACCCGGCCCCACGGGTACCACGGCACCCTCCGGGTACCGCACCGCCCGCGACCCGGCGGGCTTCACCCTGGCGGTGCCGGACGGCTTCACCCGCGAACGGCAGGGCGAGCGCGTCTTCTACCTCTCCGCCGGAGGGACCTTCCGCCTCGGCATCAAGATCTCCCCGCCCGAACCCGGCGGCCCGGCCGCCGTCCTGGAGCGCCTCGCGGCCGAGGGCGCGGACAGCAACCCCGGTTACCGCGACGGCCGGGTCACCGAGACCAGCCACGAGAAACACCCCGCCGCGCTCTGGGAGTTCACCTGGAACGGCTACAGCCCCGCCGAGGGCGCCCGGCACACCTACGACCTGTGCTGGGAGGAGGACGGCCGGATGTACGACGTGTGGGTGTCGGGCCCGGTCGGCAAGGTGCGCGAGGCCCGCGAGCACTTCGACGTGGCCGTGGACACCTTCACCGTCACGGCCCGCTGAGCCGGCCGCCGCTTGGTCACGGCTCTGTGACCGGTTCGCGTTCCCCCTGGCTGTCCGCGTGGACGGCGCGATAGGGATGGAACCATGAGCAGCGACGGGGGAGTCGGCCGGGCGGCCGACGACACGACGAGTTTTGTACTGCGCCCGCCGGACCAGGACGCCGGCCCACCGCGCGAGCCCGCCGTACCCGCGCAGCCGCCCCCACCCGAGGAACCCGAGGAACAGGGCGCCGGGCGGCTGATCGCCGGACGGTACCGGCTGCTCGCCAAGCTCGGGCACGGCGGCATGGGCACGGTCTGGCGGGCCAGGGACGAGACGGTGGAACGCGAGGTCGCCGTCAAGGAACCCCGTGTGCCCGACCACCTCTCCGAGCGCGAACGCGGCAATGTCTTCGAGCGGATGCGCCGCGAGGCCCGTGCCGCCGCCCGCCTCGACCACCCGGCCGTGGTCGAGGTGCACGACGTCGCCGTGGTCGACGGCCGCCCCTGGATCGTCATGGAGCTGGTGCACGGCCGCTCCCTCGGCAGCGCCCTCCAGGAAGGCACGCTGGATTCGCGCGAGGCGGCCCGGATCGGCCTCGACGTGCTCGGCGCGCTGGAGACCGCGCACGCGGCGGGCGTCCTGCACCGGGACGTGAAGCCGGACAACGTCCTGCTGGGCCGGCACGACCGCGTCGTCCTCACCGACTTCGGCATCGCCCAGATCGAGGGCGAGACCCAGCTCACCGACACCGGCGGCTTCGTCGGCTCGCCCGAATACACCGCGCCGGAAAGGGTGCTGGGCCGGCGGCCCGGCCCGGCGAGCGACCTGTGGTCCCTCGGGGTCGTCCTGTACACGGCCACCGAGGGCGTGTCGCCGTTCCGCCGCAGCAACACCCCGGCCACCCTCCAGTCCGTGCTGCACGCCACCCCGGCACCGCCCGCCGCACGGGGTCCGCTGGCCGAGGTCATCGACGGCCTGCTCCGCAAGGACCCGGCCACCCGGCCGACGGCGCCTCAGGTACGGGCCCTGCTGGAGGCGGCTGTCAGGCCCCCGGCGCCCTCGCCGCCGACCCGCACCGAGGTGGTGTCCGCACCCAGGTGGCGTCCGGGCCGCAGGACCTGGCTGGGTGCCGGAGCGGTCGTGGTCGCGGCCGCCGTCGCCGGATGGCTGCTGCTCGCCGACCCGTTCGCGGGCCCGCTGCCCGACGGCTGGACGAACCGGAAGGCGCCTGCCCTGGGCGCCACCCTCGCCGTCCCGGAGAGCTACCAGGTGAAGCTCCCCAAGAAGGACGACACCGACCGGAACTGGGTGTCGTACACCGACTGGAGCGGAGCCGTCTCCGTCGTGCTGAGCCTGGACCGCAGGGCCGACGACTCCCTGCACGACATCCAGAGCAACGCCGCCGCCCAGATGTACGCCGACGACGAGCAGTTCAAGAAGCAGGGCGCGTACCAGCTCGAGATGCCCAGCGGCGCGAAGACCCGTCCCGACGGCTCGGCGACCTACCAGGGGCGCAAGGCCGCCCGGAACACTGTCGTCTACACCACCGACGACACCCAGAACCCGCTCCCGCGCGAGCTGGAGCTCTTCTACTACCGCACCACCTCGGGCGACATGTACAAGCTCGTCGTCGGCTATCCCGGCAAGGGCGACCTCACCGCGCGCGGCCAGGAGGTGGCCAAGGAGGCCATCGCCGGACTGCGCTTCGACAAGCCCTGAAACCAGCCGAGTCGAGGGCGCGTACCGCGTCGACAAGCGCCGGGTGCGCGCGGTACTCATGGGGCATGAGTGAAGACGGCGCACCCCCTGCGGTCGGCGGCCGCTACCGGCTCCTCGAACGCGTCGGGGCCGGGCCGACCGGCACCGTCTGGCGCGCCCGCGACGAGCGGGACGGTGACACGGTCGCCGTCAAGGAGCCCCGGCTGCCCGGCGATCCGGCCGGGGACGAGGCCAGTGGGCGGATCGCGCACCGGCTCCAGCGCGAGGCCGGCGCCGCGGCCCGGGTGCGCCACCCCTCCGCCGTCCGGCTCCGGGACGTGGTCAGCGAGGACGGGCTGCCCTGGATCGTCATGGAGTGGGTCGAGGGCGAGTCGCTGCGCGAGACCGTACGGCGCGGTCCGCTGCCGCCCGCCGAGGCGGCCCGGATCGGGCTCGCCGTACTGGGCGCCCTGCGCGCCGCGCACGCGGTCGGCATCGTGCACCGGGACATCAAGCCCGCCAACGTGCTCATCGAGTCCGGCACCGGGCGCGTCGTCGTCACCGACTTCGGGATCGGCGACGGGCACACAAAGGACGCGCCGGAGGGGTTCGTCGCCCCGGAGCGGGCGTCCGGGCGCGGTGCCGGCCCCGCCTGCGACCTGTGGTCGCTCGGCGCGCTGCTCGCCGCCATGGCCGACGGCGACCCCGGCCCGCTCGGCCCGCTGCTGGACCGCCTGCGCGCCCCGGACCCCGACGCCCGGCCGGACGCGGCGGAGGTGGCGGCGGCGCTGGAGACATGTGCCGGAGTGAAGGCGGAGGAGGCGGCAGCCGAACCGGAGCCCGTCGAGCTGACGCAGACCGTCGTGACGCCCGCCCCCGCCGTGCGCCGTACCCCGCTCGCGGCCCTCGGGCTGCTGCTGTCGAAAAAATCCGGAGTCGAGTGACCGGGCTGACCGGGCCGACAACGCCCTGATCAGCGCATTCATCGCCAGTGATCACTGGCGGAATGTGTGCGGCCGGTGAAACCCCGTTACCGACGGGTACCGAAAGCCCGCCCCCCGGCATACCCTGCGGCTCATGACGGACTCGCAGGCCCCGGAAGTCACCGGCACCAACCCGATCGCCCCGGCCCCCGAGGGCGTGCGCACCGCCTCGGACGTGGTCACCCCGGAACTGGTGGCCCAGCTCACCAAGGGCGTCACCGGCTCGGGCCGGACCAGCAACCACACCCCGCTCACCGGGGCCAGGCTGGCCGACCTGCCCGAGTCCACCCCGGACGACGTCACCGCCGCCTTCGAGGCCGCCCGCGCCGCCCAGCGCGTGTGGGAGCGGACCCCGGTGCGCGAACGGGCCGCCGTGCTGCTCCGCTTCCACGACCTGCTGCTGGAGCGCCAGTCGGAGGTGCTCGACCTCATCCAGCTGGAGACCGGCAAGGCCCGGCTGCACGCGCACGAGGAGGTGCAGGCCGTCGCCGTCGCCGCCCGGCACTACGGCCGCCGGGCCCCCGCCTATCTGCGGCCCAAGCGGCACACCGGCGCCATGCCGACCCTGACCAGGGTCACCGAACTGCGGCACCCGCGTGGAGTGGTGGGCCAGATCGTCCCCTGGAACTACCCGCTCGAACTCTCCGTCGGCGACGCCCTGCCCGCCTTCGTCACCGGCAACGCGGTCGTGATGAAGCCGGACACCGAGACCTGCCTGACCGCCCTGTGGGCCCGCGACCTGCTCATCGAGGCCGGACTGCCCGCCGGAGTCTTCCAAGTGGTGCTCGGCGAGGGCCCGGTGGTCGGCCCGGAGATCGTCCGGCACGCCGACTACGTCTCCTTCACCGGCTCCACCCGCACCGGCCGCGAGGTCGCCCAGGGCGCCGCCGCCCGCCTGATCGGCGTCTCCCTCGAACTCGGCGGCAAGAACGCCATGCTGGTCCTGGACGACGCCGACATCGAGAAGGCCGCCGCCGGCGCCGTACGCGCCTGCTTCTCCTCGGCCGGCCAGCTCTGCATCTCCATCGAGCGGCTGTACGTCCACGAGTCGGTCGCCGACGCCTTCCTGGAGCGCTTCGCCGCCCGGACGAAGGCCATGCGGCTCGGCACCGCCCTCGCCTACGGCGCCGACATGGGCTCGCTCGCCGGGGAACGCCAGCTCAAGGCCGTCGAGGCGCATGTGACGGAGGCCGTCGCCAAGGGCGCCAAGGTGCTCGCGGGCGGGGTGGCCCGGCCCGACATCGGCCCGTACTTCTTCGAGCCGACCGTCCTCGACGGCGTCGACGACACCATGTCCGTCTGCGCCGAGGAGACCTTCGGCCCGGTCGTCTCCGTCTACCGCTTCGGCTCCGACGACGAGGCCGTGGAGCGCGCCAACGCCACGCCGTACGGCCTCAACGCCTCGGTGTGGACGACCGACGCGAAGCGCGGCCTGGACATCGCCGCCCGGCTGCGCACCGGCACGGTCAACGTCAACGAGGGCTACGCATCCGCCTACGGCAGCGCCCAGTCCCCGATGGGCGGCATGAAGGACTCCGGCCTCGGCCGCCGCCACGGCTCCGAGGGCATCCTCAAGTACACCGAGGCCCAGACCGTCGCCCGCCAGCGGCTGCTGCCCATGGCGCCCTCGCTCGGCATGGACGACGCCGCGTACGCGGCCTTCATGAGCCGCAGCCTGAAGGTGATGAAGGCGCTCCGCTTCCGCTGACCGCTGTACTGCCGCCCGACCCGCCGTTCCACCACCGTTCTCGACGAGGAGAGCACGTGTCGCAGGAGAAGACTGTCCAGACCCGGAACGAGGAAGGGCGCGACGACGGTTACGACTACGACGTGCTCGTGGTCGGCTCCGGCTTCGGCGGCTCGGTGACCGCCCTGCGCCTGACCGAGAAGGGCTACCGCGTCGGCGTACTGGAGGCGGGCCGCCGCTTCACCCGCGCCACCCTGCCCCGCAACTCCTGGGACCTGCGCAACTATCTCTGGGCCCCGAAACTCGGCCTGTACGGCATCCAGCGCATCCATCTGCTGGGCAACGTCATGGTGCTGGCCGGCGCGGGCGTCGGCGGCGGCTCCCTCAACTACGCCAACACCCTGTACGTGCCGCCGAAGCCGTTCTTCGAGGACGCCCAGTGGCGGCACATCACCGACTGGCAGGACGAGCTGTCGCCGTACTACGACCAGGCCAAGCGGATGCTCGGGGTCCGGCTCAACCCGACGACCACCCCGTCCGACAAGCACCTGAAGGCGGCGGCGCAGCGGATGGGCGTCGGTGACACCTTCCACATGGCGCCTGTCGGCGTGTTCTTCGGGGACGGCGAGGACGCCGACGGCACGGCCGAGGCGCGGCCCGGCGAGCAGGTCGCGGACCCGTACTTCGGCGGCGCCGGGCCCGCGCGCCGGGCCTGTACCGAGTGCGGTGAGTGCATGACCGGGTGCCGGCACGGCGCGAAGAACACCCTCAACGAGAACTACCTGTACCTCGCGGAGAAGGCGGGCGCGGTGGTGCACCCGCTGACCACCGTCGTCTCCGTCACGGACGACTCGCGCGGCGGCTACGCGGTCGCCACCCTGCCCACCGACCGCAAACGCACCGGCCAGGGACGGCTGTTCACCGCCCGCCGAGTCGTCCTCGCGGCCGGTACCTACGGCACCCAGACCCTGCTGCACCGCATGAAGGCGAACCACCAGCTGCCCCACCTCTCCACCCGGCTCGGCGACCTCACCCGCACCAACTCCGAGGCCCTGGTCGGCGCCCAGACCGACGACCGGCGCTACCGCAAGGCGCACGGCGCGGACAAGGTCGACTTCACGCGTGGGGTGGCCATCACGTCCTCCGTCCACCCGGACGCCAACACCCACATCGAGCCGGTCCGCTACGGCAAGGGCTCCAACTCGATGGGCGGCCTTACCATCCTCCAGGTGCCCTACGCCGAAGGCTCCTCGCGCGTCCTCGGCTGGCTCGCGCACGCGGTCCGGCATCCGGTGCAGCTGGCCCGCTCGGTCTCCAACCGGCGCTGGTCGGAGCGGACCATCATCGGCCTGGTGATGCAGTCGCTGGACAACTCCCTGACGACGTACCTGAAGCCCGGCGGCGTCGGCAAGGGACTGCTGACCGCCCGGCAGGGCCACGGCGCGCCGAACCCGACCCAGATCAAGGCCGCCACCCGGGCCGCCTCCGCGCTCGCCGCCGAGATCAACGGCTTCGCGGGCAGCAATATCGGCGAGCTGATGGGCACCCCGCTGACCGCGCACTTCCTCGGCGGCTGCCCCATCGGCGACTCCCCGGAGACCGGCGTGATCGACCCGTACCACCGGCTGTACGGCCACCCCGGCATCTCGGTGGTCGACGGTGCGGCGGTCTCCGCGAACCTGGGCGTGAATCCGTCGCTGACGATCACCGCGCAGGCCGAGCGGGCCATGTCGTACTGGCCGAACAAGGGTGAGGCGGACCCGCGGCCGGCCCCTGGCGCGGCGTACCAGCGGCTGGAGGCCGTGGCGCCGCGCACTCCCGCGGTCCCGGCGGACGCCTTCGGCGCGCTCCGGCTGCCGCTGCTGGCGGTTCCCGAGGTGCCGCGCAAGAAGGACTGAGGGGGTCCTGCGGGAAAGAGACACTGAGGGGTCCTGCGGGAAAGAGACAGGGACCTGCGTCCCCCTCCGAACGCAGGTCCCTCGATTCTCACCGTTTTCTTGATCCCGGTGCCTGGTTCGATGCGCGAGGACGGCCGGGGGTTGTAGCGCGGCCCCGCATTTCGATGTGGCGTCGATCACATGTGGGGGCGGGCATGACGAAGGGCCCCGCGGGACTCGGCCGCGGGGCCCTTGTCGGCGGCACCGGCGTCAGGGAGGTGTGCCGGTGCCGGGGAAGCGGCGCCGGGGGGTCGCGCCGCCCGCCTCGGTGGTCCCGCACCTGAGGGCGGTGGGGGTGGTGCGGGGAGGGTGCCGGGGTGTGCGCGGGGGACATGGGGGAGGGTGCGCCGCGTACCGCACGCCCTGAGGCGTCCGCGGCCGCCGGCCCGGCACTGGTTCATGTGTGCAGTTGTCCGCCGGACGGCTCCGGGCGTCCCCGGAGCCGGCCGTTTCTCCTGGGTGACCGGGCTGCTGTCCCCTGCCGTCCGGTCACTTCTCCGGGACGAGGTCCCACGGCGTACGGCACGACCCGTACCCCTCATCGCCCCGGCGAGCCACGCGTGGTTCTGTCGGGCCCGCCCCTGGCTGGCACGGACAACGGGCTCAACGAAGCCGTGCGCGAGCCGGTCACGCGCCGTACGGGTGAGAGCGGCACCGAACTCAGATACGACCCCGGCACAGCTCCAGCAGGGTCATGGCGAGCGCCGTGCCCGGCTTGCCGAGGGCGTCCCGGTAGCGGCCGAGGATCTCCATCTCGCGCGACAGGCTCACCCGGCGCCCGCCGGAGGCGATCCGGGTCCGCTGGACCACGGAGGAGACGGCCATCCGCTCCTGGACGAGACCGATGATCCGGTCGTCCAGCGCGTCGATCCGCTCACGGGCGTCGTCGATGGTCCGCTCCGGCTCGGTGTGCGGGGTGGCAGTGGTCATTCGGGGCTCCTGGTGCTCATGGCCGCCCCGGACCGGCAGGACCCGGAAAGACGACAGGCGCTCCGGGCCTTGTCGGCCCGGAGCGCCTGTCGGAAGTCGCTTGTTATGTGCTCAAGCAGAACGACCATGGCAGCCGGCGGGCCCGGTGCCATAGGTAAAGCGGAAGGTCGTCTGGGTGAACACGGGGTCAGTATGCCACGGCTGCCAGTCACCCCGGACCGGCTGTGGACATCGCCCTCCGGCATCGGGGAGGGGGTCGGCGCCCACCCCGTTAGAATCGGTCATACAGACCCCCGCCCAACCGCCGGAAGGCACCCCGTGTCATCAGCGACCCAGTCTGCCGCCGCCCCCGACACCGTCCTGGTCGTCGACTTCGGCGCGCAGTACGCCCAGCTCATCGCCCGTCGCGTCCGCGAGGCGCGGGTCTACAGCGAGATCGTGCCCAGCACCATGCCGGTCGCCGAGATGCTCGCCAAGAACCCCGCGGCGATCATCCTCTCCGGAGGCCCCTCCTCCGTCTACGCGGAGAACGCCCCCCAGCTCGACGGCGCCCTCTTCGAGGCCGGCGTCCCCGTCTTCGGCATGTGCTACGGCTTCCAGCTGATGGCGCAGACCCTCGGCGGCACCGTCGACAACAGCGGCGCCCGTGAGTACGGCCGTACCGGCTTGCACGTCTCCAAGTCCGGCTCCACCCTGTTCGAGGGCACCCCGGACGAGCAGCCCGTGTGGATGTCCCACGGCGACGCCTGCTCCGCCGCCCCCGAGGGCTTCACCGTCACCGCCTCCACCGACGTGGTTCCGGTCGCCGCCTTCGAGAACGACGAGAAGAAGCTCTACGGCGTCCAGTACCACCCCGAGGTCATGCACTCCACGCACGGCCAGCAGGTGCTGGAGCACTTCCTGTACCGGGGCGCGGGCCTGACCCCGTCCTGGACCACGGGCAACGTCATCGAGGAGCAGGTCGCCGCGATCCGCGAGCAGGTCGGCGACAAGCGCGCCATCTGCGGCCTGTCCGGCGGCGTGGACTCCGCCGTCGCCGCGGCCCTGGTCCAGAAGGCCATCGGCTCCCAGCTGACCTGCGTCTACGTCGACCACGGCCTGATGCGCAAGGGCGAGACCGAGCAGGTCGAGAAGGACTTCGTCGCGGCCACCGGCGTCCAGCTGAAGGTCGTCGACGCCGAGGAGCGCTTCCTCAAGGCGCTCGCCGGGGTCTCCGACCCCGAGGAGAAGCGGAAGATCATCGGGCGCGAGTTCATCCGCGTCTTCGAGCAGGCCCAGGCCGAGATCATCGCGGACGAGGGCCCGGCCGTGGAGTTCCTGGTCCAGGGCACCCTGTACCCGGACGTGGTCGAGTCCGGCGGCGGCACCGGCACCGCCAACATCAAGTCGCACCACAACGTCGGCGGCCTCCCCGAGGACCTCGAGTTCCAGCTCATCGAGCCGCTGCGCAAGCTGTTCAAGGACGAGGTCCGCATGGTGGGCCAGGAGCTGGGCCTGCCCGAGGAGATCGTCCAGCGCCAGCCCTTCCCCGGCCCCGGCCTCGGCATCCGCATCGTCGGTGACGTCACCAAGGACCGCCTGGACCTGCTGCGCGACGCCGACGCCATCGCCCGCGAGGAGCTGACCGCCGCCGGTCTCGACCGCGAGATCTGGCAGTGCCCGGTCGTGCTGCTCGCCGACGTCCGCTCGGTCGGCGTCCAGGGCGACGGCCGCACCTACGGCCACCCGATCGTGCTGCGCCCGGTCTCCTCCGAGGACGCCATGACCGCCGACTGGTCGCGGCTGCCGTACGACGTCCTCGCGAAGATCTCCACCCGGATCACCAACGAGGTCCGCGACGTCAACCGCGTCGTCGTCGACGTGACCTCCAAGCCGCCGGGCACCATCGAGTGGGAGTGACCCCGGCGCCGGCCCGCTGACCGGCGCCGCCCGAGGTGGAACGGCTCCGGCCGTTCCACCTCTTTTTGGTACCCCGGCCTCTTTTGGTACCCCGCCACCCGACGGTAACTTCCGGTCCGTAAAGCACCCCAGCGCTGGAGGACTCATGCACCGGCCCACCCCTCCCTCGCCGCTGCCCACCGACAAGCTGCGGTTCGCCATGCCGCCCATGCACGAGTCGGTCGACGACGAGCGCCGCCACCGCAAGGAACGCCTCGCGGGCGCCCTGCGCCTCTTCGGGCGCGCCGGGTTCGAGGACGGCGTGTCGGGCCACATCACCGCCCGCGACCCGGAGTTCAGCGACTGCTTCTGGGTCAACCCCTTCGGGATGCCCTTCCGGCACGTCACCGTGAGCGACCTCGTCCTGGCCAACAAGGACGGCCAGGTCGTCGAGGGCCGCTACCACGTCAACCAGGCCGCCTTCACCGTCCACGCGGCGGTCCACGCGGCCCGCCCGGACGTCGTCGCCGTCGCCCACTGCCACTCCGTCCACGGCCGCGCGCTCGCCGCCCTCGGTGAGGTCCCCGACCCCATCACCCAGGAGAGCTGCGCCTTCTACGAGGACACCGCGCTCTACGACGCCTACACCGGCGTCACCGTCGACGCCGAGGAGGGGCGCCGCATCGCGTCCGTGCTCGGCTCCCGCAAGGCCCTCGTGCTGCGCAACCACGGCCTGCTCACCGTGGGCGACTCGGTCGACGCGGCTGCCTGGTGGTTCATGTCCATGGAACGGTCCTGCGAGGTCCAGCTCACCGCCGAGGCCGCCGGCCGTCCCGTCCTCATCGAACACCGGCAGGCGGTCGCCACCCGCGAACAGCTCGGCGGCGACCTCGTGGCCTGGATCAACTACCAGCCCCTGTGGCAGGACATCAGCCAGAGCGAACCCGACCTCCTGAGCTGAGCTGTTCGGACAGACGTGCGACTGGGTCAGCAGGATGGGCGGTCCTTTCCGCCCGACGTGGACCGGCGAACCCCGGCCGCCCGGCGTAGGGCACAATTCGCTTTTGTCAAAGGGGAGTTGCGCGGCCGAGCATGCACAGTGGGTGACGGCGGCCGCGTCTTGGGTCTCGGGTAGCGGTAGCGGTAGCGGGGAAGGCGGGCGTCGGTCGTGGCGGTGCAGGAGGCGAGGCAGAGCGCGGCAGCGGACGGCGCGGGGGCCCATGGAGGCGGCTGTGCGTGCGGGGACTGCCCGCACGGGGCGCGCGAGGGGCACCGCCGTGCCCTCGCCGCCTTCAGGCGCGGCCGGGACGAGTTCGCCGCCGGACGCGGGCTGCCCCCGGCCGTGGCGCACTCGGCCTCGGCGTCCCGCCAGTGGATCTCCGCCGAACTGGCCCAGCGGGCCGAGGCGGTCGCCGAGCGGGGCCGCGCCGAGGGCGACGCCTGGCTGGCCGGGCTGTGGACCCGCACGGCGTTCCTGGCCTGGGGTGCCGTGGTGGTCCTGCTGCTCGCCCAGGCCCTCACCGCGATCGGCGCGGGCTGGAGCAGCGCCCGCACCGCCGGACTGCTCGCCGCGGTGGCCGTGTCGGGCGCGCTGACCCTCGCCGGCTTCTTCCACCGGGCGCGGGGCGGGGCGCTGGCCCCGATGATCGGCGAGGACAACCGGATGTCGACCTCCCGCACGGTCGCGGCCTGCTGGGTGCTCTTCGTCGCCTACGCCGTCCTGCTGCTGGCGGGCCGGCTCGCCGCCGCCTCCCACCCCGCCGAACGCGACGCCCTCCTCGCCGGTCTCGACCTCGCCCGCGGCGCGGGCGTGGTGACCGTCCTCGCCGTGGTGTGCGGCATCTCCGTCCTGGTGCGCCGGGTGGTCGGACTCCGCGTCCTCGGTCAGCGGCTCCAGAAGGTCCCCGCGCACCGGCCGCGCGCCGCCGACCTGCTCACCGACGACGCGGGCCGGGGCGCCTTCGCCGACATCCAGTACGTCGTCATCAGCGCCGTCGCCCTGGTCTTCGCCGCCGTCCGCCTCGGCCGCCACCCCGACCAACTGCCCGACCTGCCCTGGGGGCTGGCCGTGCTGGTGCTGATCTCTGCGGCCACCTACCTGGCGGGCAAGTACGCCGAGGGCGGCCGCCCGGTGGTCCTCTCCGTGGTCCGCGCCCGCGAACCCGGCGACCTGGACGGGCCGATCCGCACCGGGGACGACATCGAGATCCGGGGCACCGGCTTCGTCCCGCCCGGCGCCCAGGGCGCCGACCACCTCGCCCGCATGGTCGTCCGCATCGGCGCGGTCGACGTCCATGTGCCCCTGATCCCGGTCGCCGGAGGCTTCCGCAACCCCACCGACAGCATCCTCACCGTCCCGGTACCGGTCGAGGTGGAGCCCGGCGCGGTGGAGGTGCAGGTGGTGACGGCCGCCGGGCTGGCCACCAACCGCTACCCCATCGAAGTGACGGACTGAGCCCCCCACGCCCCCGTACGGTGCGCCGATATCCGGAAAACCTCCGGGGGAGGATTGAACCGGCTCCCTTCGTCATACGTATCGTCGTGTGAGGGGTCCGGCACGGCGGGCGAGAGGCGAATGAAGTGATGACTCACGGTATGCGGACGGACACGCGCACCTCCCATCTCGACGGAGACCGTGACTGGCGGGCCACCGCCACCCGTTACGCCCTCCTCCCACTCCGGATCTTCCTCGGTGTCACGTTCGTCTACGCGGGCCTGGACAAGCTCACCGACAGCGCCTTCATGAAGGCCGGCGGCGCCGGTTCGCTCGGCGACACGATGCGCGCGGTCCGGGACTCCTCCGCCATCCCGGCCCTCGTCGACCTGGCCCTGAAGAGCCCCGTCGGCTTCGGCTACGCCATCGCCTTCGGTGAGCTGGCCGTGGGCATCGGCATCCTGATCGGACTCCTCGGCCGGCTGGCCGCCCTGGGCGGCGCGCTGATCTCGCTGAGCCTGTGGCTGACCGTCAGCTGGGCCTCCAGCCCCTACTACTACGGCAACGACCTCGCCTACCTGATGGCCTGGCTCCCCCTCGTCCTCGCCGGCACCCCCTATCTCTCCCTCGACGCCTCCCTCCGGGACCGCCGCCGACGCCGGTCGGGCGGCTACCGCTAGAGCCGGGCGGGGAGGGGCTGGAATAGGGCTGGGCGGCGCTTGGCGGGGCCGGGCCGGGCCGGGCGGGGCCGGGCCTGGCGGGGCCGGGCCGGGCCGCCCTCAGACCTTCTCGTCCTCCGCGCCGCTCCGTCTGCGTATGGCGCGGGTGAGGGCGGTGGTCAATCCCGCCAGGAACAGGCCGCCGACGGCCAGGGGGACCGCCGTGAACCAGGGCACCTCCCACAGACCGCGCACGTCCCCCAGGTAGAGGGCGCCCGCGACGGTGAGGCAGATTCCGCCGACCAGCCGTCCGGGCTGGAACTCATGACGCAGCACGGCTGACCTCCACCTGTCCGACGCCCACATGCAGATCGATCCGCAGCACGCCCGTCTCCTTGGTGCTCTTGTCCGGGGCCAGGTTCGCCGTCTCGTGCCTGCCCGGCCGCACGTCCACGTCCTTTCCGTCGTCACCGGGCAACCGGATGTCGCCCACCCCCACGTCGATACTCAGCACCGCGGTCGCGTCCGCCGGGACGATCACTCTCAGCCGGCCCGCTCCCAGTCCCGCCCTGGTGGCCACCGTCTGGTCCTTGGTCAGGTGGAGCTCGGTCAGGTCGAGGGTGGCGGAGCCGGACCCCAGCTCGTAGACGGGGCGGACGTCCGCCGTGGCCGCCGGCCGCCAGGCCGTGTGCCTCCAGTGGGAGGTGACATCGCTCGGCAGCGCGGCACTTCCGGCCAGCAGCAGCGCCGTGATCAGGGCCAGGAAGGCGGACCCGCCTCCCGTGCGCCCGAGGAAGGCGCTGACGGCTATGCCCAGTCCGAACACCACCAGGGCGCAGGCCAGTCCGGTCTGGAGGCTGGTGGCCAGCGGGCGCGTCTCCCAGGTACGGCTGCCGCCCAGGCCGCCCGCCAGCAGGGCGAGCAGGAACACCCAGCCGCTGATCCAGCGTGGTCCCCGAGACTTGGACCGCTTGTCGCCCGGTATACGGCCGGCGAGGGAGTGGGGCCAGGGGAGCCGCATGACGAAGTCGAGGGGCGGGGAGGGCATGACGTGCTCTTCGTAGGCGTCGCCGGGGCCCCAGAAGTACCCGGTGCCGCCGACGTGGGTGCCGTCCTTGACGATCGGGTCCCGCCACCAGGAGGGCCCGCTGTAGTAGATCGGCGGTGCCTGGGTCTCCGGCGGGGCGTCTGCCGCCGCCTGCGCGGCTATGGGGTGGCCCCTGGGCGACTTCGGCTCGTCACTCGGGGAGGGGGCGGGGTCGGTGGTGGCCCGGTGCCGTGACCAGTACCCGGCCCCGGCCAGCAGCAGGGAGAGCACCACGGCGAAGGTCAGCACCCCGCCGTTGCGCAGCGTGGTCAGGATGACCCCGCAGCCGATCAGGGCGAACAGGACGGCGGCCAGCGCCTGCCCGTCGACCCGGCCGGTCAGCAGTTTGCGTACCTCGTTCTCCTCCTCGTCGTCGCACGGCACGAGGAGCCAGGCGAAGCCGTAGAAGACGAGGCCGATGCCGCCGGTCGCGGCCAGCACGGCCAGGGTGATGCGGAAGATCACCGGGTCCATGTCCGTGTGCCGGCCGAGGCCCGCGCACACACCCGCGATCGTCTTGTGCCGCCGGTCGCGGCGGAAGCGGCGGGGGGCCTCGGCGGTGCCGGGCCGATGCCCTGCCGCGGTGCCCGCTTCCGCTGTGTCCTGCACACCCGAGTTCTTCGCTCCCGAGTCCCTCACACCCGAGTCCCTCACTCCTTCACCTCCTCTCTCCGCGCCCTGCGCTCCGGCGGGCGTCTCCTGCGCATCCGTACTGTCTGCCTGGTCCGGACCCGTCCGCTCCGTCGCGGCGGGTGCGGCATCCGTCGGCCCGGTGCCCGAGGCCGGGCGTGGGCCGGAGCCGGGTCCCGGACCCGTCGCGGCGTGCTCGTGATCCGTCATGTGTCCATGGTGACGGTCCGGGAGCCGTCAGGGCAGTCGGGTCGACCCTGGTCGAACCCTGAAATCGCCCCTGAGACGGGACGGGAATCTGTTCGACTCCGGGTCTCCGCTCCGGGCCACGCTCCGGCCGGTGCGGTCTGCCGGAGATCCCGGTGCGGTCTGCCGGAGATCAGGGAAACCCCGGCGAAGATCAGGGGAGTCTCGGGGGACGACCCTGATGCCCCGGCACCCACCGCCGTGTGACCATCGTTGGCATGCCGGAAGCCGCAGCACTCCCACTCGAAGACCCGCGGCCGCCGCGCAAGCTCTACCGCAGCGGTGACGGTCGCTGGCTGGGCGGAGTGGCGCGGGGCCTCGCCGGGCATCTCGGGCTGCCCGTGGTGTGGGTGCGGCTGGCCTTCGCCGGCCTGTTCATGGCGAACGGCCTGGGCGCGCTGCTGTACGCCGCGTTCTGGTTCTTCGTCCCGCTCGGGGTGGGCGGTGTGGGCGACCACAAGCCCGCCTCGCTGGTCGGCACCGAGACCTCGCCGGACGGGCGCCGCAGACTGGTGGCCCGTAAGCCCGACAAGGGGCAGATGGTCGCCCTGCTCCTCATGGTCATCGTGTCCATCGTCTTCCTGGGCAGCGTCAATCTGACCAACACGGCCAAGGCGTACCTGGTGCCGGCCGTGCTCGTCGCGGCCGGCGTCGCCCTGGTGTGGCGTCAGGCGGACAACGCCCGCCGGGCCCGCTGGGTCGAGGTCGGCAGCCACCGGCGCACGCTCACCCTGCTCCGGGCCGGCGTGGGCGTGCTGCTGGTCACCGCCGGGGTCTCCGCCATCTTCGTGATGCAGGTCTCCGCCGCCCACCTGGGAGCGGTGCTGGAGGCCGCACTCGCCGTCCTCGTCGGCATCACCCTGCTCGCCGGTCCCTATCTCGTCCGCGTGACCCAGGACCTGTCCGAGGAACGCCTGATGCGCATCCGCGCCCAGGAGCGGGCCGAGGTCGCCGCGCACGTCCACGACTCGGTGCTGCACACCCTCACCCTGATCCAGCGCAACGCGGACAACGCGGGCGAGGTGCGCCGCCTGGCCCGGGCGCAGGAACGGGACCTGCGCACCTGGCTGTACAAGCCGGAGGGCACCGGCAAGGACGAGGCCGACGAACCGGACACGGTCGCGGAGGCGGTGCGGCGCAACGCGGCCGAGGTGGAGGACAAGCACGGAGTGCCCATAGAGGTCGTGGTGGTGGGCGACTGCCCTCTGGACGACCGGACGAGCGCGCAGATGCAGGCCGCGCGCGAAGCGATGGTGAACGCCGCCAAGTACGGTGGCGAAGGCGGTGCCGTGCAGGTCTACGCCGAAGTCGAGGGCCGTACGGTCTTCGTGTCCGTCCGCGACCGGGGGCCTGGCTTCGACCTCGACTCCATACCCGCCGACCGCATGGGGGTCAGGGAGTCGATCATCGGGCGTATGGAGCGCAACGGCGGTACGGCCCGGCTGCGGTCGGTGCCGGACGTCGGCACGGAAGTCGAGTTGGAGATGGAGAGGGCGGAGAAGACGGCATGAGTGACGCGACCGAGGCGAACGGCACGACGGGGGAGGCGGAGGTGGCCGATCCCGGACGCGACACCGCGGAGCCGGCGGAGGCGGAGGGCACGGCCGGGCGCCGTGTCCGGGTGGTGCTCGTGGACGACCACCGCATGTTCCGCACCGGGGTGCAGGCGGAGATCGGGCAGACCGCGCGGACCGGGGTCGAGGTGGTCGGCGAGGCCGCGGACGTCGACCAGGCGGTCTCGGTCATCACCACGACCCGGCCCGAGGTGGTCCTGCTCGACGTCCATCTGCCCGGCGGCGGCGGGGTCGAGGTCCTCCGGCGCAGCGCGGCCCTGATGGCGGACCCCGAGCAGCCCGTGCGCTTCCTCGCGCTCTCGGTCTCCGACGCGGCGGAGGACGTGATCGGGGTGATCCGGGGCGGGGCGCGCGGCTATGTCACCAAGACCATCACCGGGTCCGACCTGATCGACTCGATCTTCCGCGTGCAGGAGGGCGACGCCGTCTTCTCGCCCCGGCTGGCCGGGTTCGTGCTGGACGCCTTCGCCTCCACCGACGCCCCGCCGGTCGACGAGGACATGGACCGTCTCACCCAGCGCGAGCGTGAGGTGCTGCGCCTGATCGCGCGTGGCTACGCGTACAAGGAGATCGGCAAGCAGCTGTTCATCTCGGTGAAGACGGTCGAGTCCCATGTCTCGGCGGTGCTGCGCAAGCTCCAGCTGTCCAACCGGCACGAGCTGACCCGCTGGGCGACGGCCCGCAGGCTGGTCTGACCCCGAGGGCCCCTTACGGAAGTCCCCGACGGAACCCCCAGGGGGCGCGGCTCCGCTCAGGCCACCCGAGTCGCTCCCGCGAACGGCATCTGGTCGATGGGCGCCACCCGGACCGGTGCCGAGGGGTTGGGGGCGTGGATCATGCGGCCGTTGCCGACGTACATGCCCACGTGGCTGATCCCGGAGTAGAAGAACACCAGGTCGCCGGGCTGGAGCTGGGACCGGGAGACGCGCCGGCCCGCGTTGATCTGGGCGTAGGTGGTGCGGGGGAGGGAGATGCCCGCGGAGCGGTAGGCGGCCTGGATCAGGCCCGAGCAGTCGAAGGCGTTCGGGCCGGTCGCGCCCCAGACGTAGGGGCTGCCGAGCTTCCGGTAGGCGTAGGCGACGGCCGCCGAGGCACGGGAGTCGGGCGCGGTGGCCCGGCCGGTGGGCGCGGCCGTCCGCCTGGAGGACGCCTTGGCGGGGACGGCCGGAGCCGGGGCGGAGCGGCCGCCGGTGCCGGTGCGGGTGGCGCGGGCCAGTGTCGCGGGGGCGCCGCTGGTGGCCTTGGCGCGCTCGGGCGGGGTGAGCCGTTCGAGCAGGTGCCGGGCCTGCTTGAGCTTGGTGGTGACGGTGTCCTTCTGCCGCTTCAGCTCGGCCTGCCGGGACCGTACCGACTGCGCCTCGACGCGGGCCGCACCGCGTAGCTGCTCGATCTCCCGGAGCTGGGCGCGTACGCGGGCCACCTGCTTGGCCTGGCGGTCACCGGCGCGTTCGGCGAAGGCCGCGCCGTCCAGGTAGCGGTCGGGGTTGCTGGAGAGGGCGAGCTGCCAGCTCGGGGCGATCGCGCCGTCGCGGTACTGCGCGGCGGCGAAGGAACCCAGTGCGCCGCGGGCGGTGTCGAGTCTGGTCTGCCGGCGGGCGGTCTCGTCGCGCAGGGAGTTCAGCCGGTGCTGGGCGGCGCTCGCCTTCTCGTGTGCGCCGTTGTACTTCTCGGTGGCGGTCTCCGCCTCCTGGTACAGCCGGTCCACCTTGCTCTTGACCTGGGCCGTGGTGAGTTGCGGCTCGGCGTGTCCCGTTCCGTCGAAGGCCGTCGCGGTCGCCGCTCCCGCCAGGGCGAGAGTGGCGGCCGTGCGGGCCGTGTTGCCGCTGAGTGAGCGCGCTCGGAGCTTTCGGTGCGCTGCCACCTGGACCGTCACGTCCTTCCATGGGACTCGTGCGGCCGAGGACGCCGTGCCCCAGCGGGGCCGGTGTCCGGCGGCCGTCCGCACAGGGGAGACGGCGGCCGACGGACGGTCCTCGGCGGTGATGTCCGGCTGCCGCCCCTGGTCCGGGCGGCTGTGGGGAGCCGGTCACCTGGGGGAGGACGCTAGGCCGGATGGTGACGGGTCGGTAACGCGTGTACGGAACTGTCCTCGACGGACCGGGCAGCGACCGTGTTTGACCGGAATACCGGGGTGAAGGAGTCGCCTTCCCGCAGCGGGATGATCAAAGAGAGGAAGACGGGACCCGAGGGAGGCAGGAGGTGCTACAGCCCGCGAGCGGGTGAGATCCACCGGGGCCGCGAGCCGGACGCGGGGCCGGTACGGGGGTGACGGGGTGTCCCGAACTAGGCTCGCTTTTTATGACCGTACTCATCCATGTCTTCGTCGGCCTGCACATCATCGGCATCGCCGCGCTGCTCGGCGGCTTCCTCACCCAGATGAAGGCGATGGGCCGGGGTACGGCCCGCTTCGTGCCCGCCATGCTGCACGGCGCGATCACGATGCTGGTCACCGGCGTGGTGCTGGTCGGCCTCAACGAGGCGGACGGCCACCACGTCAACAACATCAAGATCGGCATCAAGCTGGCCCTGCTGATCGTGATCCTCGGTCTCGTCTATGTGAAGCGCGACGAGGAGACGGTCGACAAGGGCATGTTCGGGCTGGTCGGCGCCCTGACCACGGCGAACATCTTCATCGCCGTGCTGTGGACGTGACGTCCGGCGCTCCCGCCCCCTGGGGCCCGGTGCTCCCGCCGCGCGCCGCGAGCACCGCACCCAGGGCCGCCGCCAGCCACACCGCGACCGCCACCCACACCAGCACCTTCCCCGGTCCGCTCAGCCAGGCCACGTCCAGGGCGGCCGCGACCGCGAGGGTCGCCGCCGCCGTCATGCCCATCGAGAACACCGTCGCCCACCGCAGCAGGCCGTAGCGCGGCCGGGGGCGTGCGAGCTCGGCCAGCACCAGGGCGGCGTAGCAGGCGAGGTCCAGCACCAGCAGGATCACGGTCACCTCGCGCAGGACGCCGCTGTCGTCCTTGTTCCACAGATACAGCCGCGGGCTGTCGGCGGAGATCAGCCGGGCCCCGGCCAGCGCCGAGATCGACAGCGCGCCGCCCGCGATCCAGTGGTCGCCCGGCCCCTGAAGCACCTGGCGGGTGTCGAAGCGGGGCAGGGCCAGCGCGTAGAGCAGCAGGCCCAGCCAGAACAGCACCAGCGCGGTGTGCGCGAGCCACGCCGTCGCCTCCGCCCCCGCCAGCGTGGCCGCCAGCACCGCGAGCGCCTGTGTGGCCACACAACACATGAACACTGTGCCCGGCATGCGCTGCCCCCAGTGCCGTAGGACGGCGATGATCAGGACCGGCCAGAGCAGTGCCGCCAGGGCCAGCAGGGCCTCGGCCAGAGGCTGGACGCCGAGCAGCGAGAACCGGGTGCCGAGCACCGCGGTGGCCGCCACGGCCGTGGGCGCGGCCGGGTCGTGGGCCTCCTCCGCCCAGCGCCCCCGCTGTCCCGCCAGCCGTACCGCGAAGGTGGCGGCGAGGGCCAGCCAGGCGAGGCAGGCCAGTACCAGAAAGATCCGGGACACCACCTCGACGCCCGCCAGCCGCAGGCCGATGGAGACGACGGCGGTCGCCATGACGGCCGTTCCCGCCGCCGGAGGACGCTCCGCCACCCACGTGCGCATACCCGAGATGCCCGACATGTCCTTGATGCTAGGGAGCGGCACGCCCCCGGCGGGGAGGGCACGCGCGCGTGGGGCTCGAAAAAAGAGGACCGGCCCCTGCGGAGATCGTCCCGCCGGGAATCCGGCCATGTTCCCGGGACGGGGACCGGTTGTCGGTGGGGCGCCCTAGACTCGTAGAGCGATGAGCAGCCTCTTTGACGACAGCTTCCTGGCCAGCCTCCAGCCCCCGCGCGGGCACGAGGAGGAATCCGCGCCGCCCGAGGACGAGCACGCTCCGGAGTCGGTCCCGGACGACCTGTTCGGGGGGAAGTTCGACGCGCCCCCGGACCGGGACACCCACTACCGCGACGGCGCCCCGCGCCCCCCGATCGACGCGGCGGCCCTCCTGGAGGGGCTGAACGAGAACCAGCGCGCGGCCGTCGTCCACGCGGGCTCCCCGCTGCTCATCGTCGCGGGCGCCGGTTCCGGCAAGACGCGTGTGCTCACCCACCGCATCGCCCACCTCCTGGCCGAGCGGCATGTGCACCCCGGCCAGATCCTGGCGATCACCTTCACCAACAAGGCCGCGGGCGAGATGAAGGAGCGCGTCGAGCAGCTCGTCGGCCCGCGCGCGGGCGCGATGTGGGTCATGACCTTCCACAGCGCCTGCGTCCGCATCCTGCGCCGCGAGTCGAAGCGGCTGGGCTTCACCTCGTCCTTCTCGATCTACGACGCGGCCGACAGCAAGCGCCTGATGGCCCTGGTCTGCCGCGATCTGGACCTCGACCCCAAGCGCTACCCGCCGAAGTCCTTCAGCGCCAAGATCAGCAACCTCAAGAACGAGCTGATCGACGAGGAGGACTTCGCCGCCCAGGCGACCGACGGCTTCGAGAAGACCCTCGCCCAGGCGTACGCGCTCTACCAGTCGCGGCTGCGCGAGGCCAACGCGCTCGACTTCGACGACCTGATCATGACCACGGTCAACCTGCTGCGCGCCTTCCCCGACGTGGCCGAGCACTACCGCCGCCGCTTCCGGCACGTCATGGTCGACGAGTACCAGGACACCAACCACGCGCAGTACGCGCTGGTCCGGGAGCTGGTCGGGACCGGTGCCCGTGCCGCAGAGGACGCCGACGTGCCGCCCAGCGAGTACGACGTCCCGCCGGCCGAGCTGTGCGTCGTGGGTGACGCGGACCAGTCGATCTACGCCTTCCGGGGCGCGACCATCCGCAACATCCTCCAGTTCGAGGAGGACTACCCGGACGCGACGACGATCCTGCTGGAGCAGAACTACCGCTCCACGCAGACCATCCTGTCCGCCGCCAACGCGGTCATCGAGCGCAACGAGTCGCGCCGCCCCAAGAACCTGTGGACCAACGCGGGCCAGGGCGCCGGCATCATCGGCTATGTCGCGGACAACGAGCACGACGAGGCCCAGTTCGTCGCCGACGAGATAGACCGCCTCACCGACGCGGGCGACGCCAAGGCCGGGGACGTGGCGGTGTTCTACCGCACCAACGCGCAGTCCCGTGTGTTCGAGGAGATCTTCATCCGCGTCGGCCTGCCGTACAAGGTCGTCGGCGGTGTGCGCTTCTACGAGCGCAAGGAGGTCCGGGACGTCCTGGCCTACCTGCGCGTCCTCGCCAACCCCGAGGACTCGGTGCCGATGCGCCGCATCCTCAACGTGCCCAAGCGGGGCATCGGGGAGCGCGCCGAGGCGATGGTCGACGCCCTCGCCCAGCGGGAGAAGATCAGCTTCCCGCAGGCGCTGAAGCGGGTGGACGAGGCGTACGGCATGGCCGCGCGCTCCACCAACGCGGTGCGGCGGTTCAACGCGCTGATGGACGACCTGCGCACCGTCGTCGAGTCCGGCGCCGGACCGGCCACCGTGCTGGAGGCGGTCCTCGAACGCACCGGCTATCTGGCCGAGTTGCAGGCGTCAACCGACCCGCAGGACGAGACCCGGATCGAGAACCTCCAGGAACTCGCGGCCGTGGCGCTGGAGTTCGAGCAGGAGCGCGAGGACGGCGAGCAGGGCACGCTGGCCGAGTTCCTGGAGCGCGTCGCGCTCGTCGCCGACTCCGACCAGATCCCCGACGAGGAGGACGGCGACGGCGTCATCACGCTGATGACCCTGCACACCGCCAAGGGCCTGGAGTTCCCGGTCGTCTTCGTCACCGGCATGGAGGACGGCGTCTTCCCGCACATGCGCGCCCTCAATCAGACCAAGGAGCTGGAGGAGGAACGGCGCCTGGCCTACGTCGGCATCACGCGCGCGCGGGAGCGGCTCTACCTCACCCGTGCCGCGCTGCGCAGCGCCTGGGGCCAGCCGTCGTACAACCCGCCCTCCCGGTTCCTGGAGGAGATCCCGGCCACCCACCTGGAGTGGAAGCGGACCGGTGCCTCGTCCGCGCCCGCGTTCGGCAAGGCCGCCTCCTCGGTCGCGTCCACCCTCTCCTCGTCCCGGTCCCGCTCGTCGGCGGCCGGTGCCTCCGGGTTCGCCACCCGCAGGACCGGCGACAAGCCGGTGGTGTCGCTGGCGATCGGCGACCGCGTCACCCACGACCAGTTCGGTCTGGGCACGGTGGTCGCGGTGGCCGGCGATGGCGACAAGGCGCAGGCCACGATCGACTTCGGCGGCGGCAACGCCAAGCGGCTGCTGCTGCGGTACGCGCCGGTGGAGAAGCTCTAGACAGGACGAGCCCCGCCGGACCGGCGGGGCTCGTCCTTCAGGACAGCGGGGATCAGGTCGGGTCCAGGCCGTGGCTGCGCAGCCAGGGGAGCGGGTCGATGGCCGCGCCGCCCGCCGGGCGGACCTCGAAGTGCAGGTGCGGGCCCGTGGAGTTGCCCGAGTTGCCGGAGTAGGCGACCGGCTCGCCCGCCTTGACGGTGGTGCCGGAGGGGACGCGGTAGCTGGAGAGATGGCAGTACCAGGTCTCCGTGCCGTCCTTCGCCGTCAGGACCAGCATGTTGCCGTAGGCGCTGTTCCACTTGGTCGAGACGACGCCGTCGGTCGCGGCCATCACGGTGGTGCCGTACGACACGGGGAAGTCGATGCCGGTGTGGACGGACATCCAGTTCACGCCCGCCTGCCCGAACTGGGCGCTGAGCCCCTTCTGGAGCACCGGGATGGCGAACTTGGGGCGGAGTCTCTCCTTGAGCGCGGCCTCGGCGGCGGCCTTCTTCTTCTCCAGCGCCTGCTGCGCCCTGAGGTCGATGCGCTCCTGGGTCCGGCTCACCCGGTCGGTGAAGTCGTCGGCCCCGGCGGACAGGGTCCGCAGCTGGGTGTCGAGCTTGCTGTTGGCGACGGACGGCTTCACGGTGTGCGCGTCGGCCGCGGAGGCGGCGGCCTCCTGCGTGTCACCGGTCAGATCACCGACCGAGGCGGCGGCGATCCCGGCCACCCCCATCACACAGGCCGAGGGCACGGCGACGGTCAGCAGGGCGGAACGCTTGGCCGGTGTACGGCGGCGGGAGCGGGCCGCGGCGCGGGAACCGGCTCGCGGTGCCGGGATGACCTCTTCCTGGTCGTCCAGGAGGACGGGCACGGCGGGGAGTTCGCCGGTACCGGTCAACTCGTCGTCCGCGTCGGGGTGTTCGCCGTACTGGTGGTCGGCGTATTCCGCGTACGCGGCGTCGTCCCCGTACGGGTCGTGGGTCACCTGGTCGAAGGTGGCCGTCGCCTGCTGGTCGAACGGCTCCTCGGCCCGCTGGTGCTCGGGCGCCGTGCCGTCGGTGTTCCACTGGGTGGCGTCGTAGGCGCCGGTGTCGAAGGTCTGGGTGCCCCAGTCCCACTGCTGGGCGGGGTCCGGGGTGATCTGCTGCCCTTGCTGGGACCAGGCGTTGGGGTCCCAGGCGCCGGTGTCCTCGGGGGTGCCCTGCGCGGGGACGGTCCAGGCGGCGGTGTCGTAGGCGCCCGTGTCGTGGCCGGTGTGCTGCTGGGCCGCGTAGGGGTCGTGGGCGAGGTGCCCGCCGTCGCCGGTCTGCCAGTGCGTCGTGTCGTACGCGCCCGTGGTGTGCGGGCCGGCCGGATAGCCGCCGAGGTGCGGGTCGGCGGCGTAGGCCGCCTCGCCCAGAGGGAAACCGTTGGCGTCGTAACCGCCGTACGTGGTGAGGTCGTCGTACGGGACTTCCGGTGCTCCGTACGGCGCGTAGTGCGCGTGGGAGGCGTCGGAAGCCGGAGCCGGGGTCATGGTCCCCGACGGGTGACGGTCGTTCACCAACTTCTCTTTCGCCTCGACAACAGGGGCTGCCAGAGCAGTGCGGCGACTGTACCCGGCGGTATGCGGGCGCGACAATCTTCCGCTGGTTTCATGTGGACGGGAAACGGGCATTCGGCCGTGTTTCGGGGTTCGCTGGACGCGAGTTTGGCCCTGTGTTCGAAGAGTGTTCGAGGATCTGTGACGCTGCGTCACCCATGGGAAGCCTGTGACAGGGCCGCCGGCCACTCCGCGTGCCAAGTGTGGAAGTCGCGATGCGAGGGGAGCGGGCAGCGGGCCCACAGTTCGTAACGGTGTGTATCCGCCCCGAAACGCTCCCTCGAAAGGCTCCTCGGCGTCTGCTCAGGCGACGGTGAGGCCGCCGCCCTCCTGTCGCCTCATGGCGGACTCGGAGTCGAGTGCCTCCCGTATCCCCGCCGCCACGGTGGGGTGGACCGGCAGGGCGAGGTGGCCGATGCCGCTCACCCGGATGTTGTGCGCCTCCAGGTCGGGGTGGTCGACGCAGGCCGCCTCCAGCGGGGCCATCACGGAGTCCAGGTCGCTCCAGAAGCTCACGAACCGCGTACGGCAGCCCGGCGCCGGACGGGCCAGCTCCTCGATCACCGGCGAGTCGGGGCGCATCTGCCGCACGATCGGGTGCGCGTTGGCCAGCGGAACCGCGCGTGTCCCGGAGTGCGGGGTGCCCAGGGTGACCACGGTGCGCACCCGGACGTCACCGCCCAGGCACTGCGCGTAGTACCGGGCGATCAAGCCGCCCAGGCTGTGACCCACGATGTCCACCTGGGCGCTGCCGGTGCGCTCGCAGATCTCCTCCACATGCCTGCCCAGCAGCTCGGCCGCCGTGCGGATGTCGCAGGTCAGCGGGGAGTAGTTCAGCGATTCCACGCGCTGCCTGCCGTGCTGGGCGAGGCTGCGGCGCAGCAGGACGAACACCGAGCGGTTGTCGATGAAGCCGTGCAGCAGCACGACCGGCGGCCCGGTCGGGACAGGGAGCCTCGCCGTGCCCGCCGGCGAGGGAAGGGCGGCCTGGCGGCGCTCCTGGGTGAGGCCGGTCGGGTACAGCAGCATGTGACCGGCCAGGATCGCGGCCTCGAGCGCGGTGGCCTTCACCAGCGTGACGGACTCGGAGGCCAGTCTGCCGGGCCACAGACGCCGGCAGATCGGGAGGAAGAGTGGCAATACCCCGGTGACCTTCATTGGCCGACCTCCTGTCGGCACGAGGGGGGCGGCTCTGTCCCCCGCGTGCCCTCATGTCCCACCATGTGATTTCCCCCTCGCCGCGTGCCGTAAAACAGTCGGCTGGGGGATGCTGGAGATAACGTTCGTTCACTTCTCGACAGGTGGCGGAACGTGCCAGGTGTGCGGTACTTGTCGGTACGGGACGGAAGCGGCCGCTTCCGCGGTCCCTTGACGGTGGTCGCTTGATGGAGGCAGTGATGGGTGTGGCAGCCGGTCCGATCCGTGTGGTGGTGGCCAAGCCGGGGCTCGACGGCCACGATCGCGGGGCCAAGGTCATCGCCCGCGCGCTGCGCGACGCGGGCATGGAGGTCATCTACACCGGCCTTCACCAGACGCCGGAGCAGATCGTCGCCACGGCGATCCAGGAGGACGCCGACGCGATCGGCCTGTCCATCCTCTCGGGCGCCCACAACACGCTCTTCGCCGCGGTCATCGACCTCCTCAAGGAGCGCGACGCCGCCGACATCCTGGTCTTCGGCGGCGGCATCATCCCGGAGGAGGACATCCCGCCGCTGCGGCAGAAGGGTGTCGCCGAGATCTTCACGCCCGGTGCGACCACCACGTCCATCGTGGAGTGGGTGCGGAAGAACGCGCGTCAGCCGGCCGCCTCCGGCTGAGCCCTCCTCACGGGCCGGCCCGGTCGTCCGGGGCCAGCTCGCCCGCCATCGCCGCGCGCAGCCGCAGGGTGGTCGCCAGCCGTTGGAACGCCTCCGCCCAGTAGCCCCCGGCGCCGGGGGAGGCGTCCTCCCGCTCGTCGGGTACGGCCAGCAGACTGTCCAGCCGGGCCGTCTCCGCCGGGTCGAGACAGCGCTCGGCCAGGCCCATCACCCCGCTGAAGCTCCACGGGTAACTGCCCGCGTCCCGCGCGATGTCGAGGGCGTCCACGACCGCGCGGCCCAGCGGTGCCGTCCAGGGCAGCGCGCACACCCCGAGCAGCTGGAACGCCTCCGAGAGGCCGTGCCCGGATATGAACCCGGCCACCCACGCGGCCCGTTCGTCCGCCTCCAGCGCCGCCAGCAGCTTGGCCCGGTCCGCCAGGGACACCGCGCCAGGGCCGCCCGCCTCCGGCGCCGACGGCGACCCCAGCAGCGCCCGCGCCCACCGCGCGTCCCGCTGTCGTACGGCCGCACGGCACCAGGCGGCGTGCAGCTCGGCCTGCCAGCCGTCCGTCACGGGCAGCGCCACGATCTGTTCCGGCGTACGCCCGCCGAGCCGGTCCGGCCAGGTGCCGAGCGGCGCCGCTTCCACCAACTGGCCCAGCCACCAGGACCGTTCACCCCGGCCCGCCGGAGGTCTGGCGGTCACGCCGTCGCGCTCCATGTCCGGGTCGCAGGCGGCCGGCGCCTCCACGACTATCGCGGCCGCGCTGCCGGTGTGGTCCAGGGCCACGCAGGTCGCGGCCCGCTTCGCCATCCGTGCGGCGAGCGCCGATCCGGGCAGGGTGGACAGCAGCTCGGCCGCCGTGGCCCGGACATTGCGGCTGCGGTCGCCGAGCGCCTGCTCGAGGAAGGGCTCGTCGTCGGCCGACAGGCCCGCGCGCAGCGAGTCCAGGAACATCAGCCGGTCCTCGGCCCGTTCCTGCGCCCAGGTCTCCGCGAGCAACTCCCGCGCGAAGGCGGGCGTACGGGCGCGCAGCCTGGTCAGCAGGGCCACCCGCTCCGCGAACAGCCCCTCCTGCCACAGCCGTCGCACCGCCTCCCCGTCCTCGGCGCCGGGCAGGGCCGAGGTGCCCCCGGACGCCGAGCGCTGGGCGAACCGCCAGTCCGGGTTCAGCCGGGCCAGCCACAGGGCCCGCGCGCCCGCGAACTCCAGCGCGGCCGGGCGGAGATCGGTACGGGCGCGGGCCGCGTCCAGCAGGGCCGGCACCGTCTGCGGGGGTGCCGCGTAACCCTGTGCGTTGGCCGCCGCCAGCCACTGGGGGAGGAGCTCGGTCAGGTCGGGGGTGCTGCCACGGCGGCCGCCGCCTCCGCCGGGGCGGTCGGCCAGGAGCAGCGTGAGCCGGTGGGCCGCGGCGGGCGGGAGTGCGGGCCGGGTGTCTTCGGGCGCTGGGTCCGGTCGGGTGCTTACCCGTCCGGGGCGCAGCCCGGCCCGCCGCTGTACGGCTGCCACTGCGGCGGCGTCCAGCAGGGCGGCCGGGGCCTCGCGTCCGGCGGGGGCGACGGGGCCGACGGGGAGGGGGCGGCGGTCGGTGCCGAGGAGGGCGGTGGTGAGGAGGTCGTCCCAGGTGGGCGCCGGGGTCATGGGGTTCCCTTCCGGGCAGGTCTTCGGTGCGGGCGGGGTTTTCAGCACAGGGTCACCGGCTCCGCCGCCCCTTCCGGCCACGCCGTCAGGGGCGTGAAGCCTCGGTGGCCGCACTCGCCGAAGACCTTGAGCGGAGTCCCTCCGGCCAGGGCGACCAGGCGCCACAGGCCCGGACGGGACAGGAACGCCGAGGCCAGCGGCAGCGCCGTGTCCGAGCCGGCGTCGGTCAGGTGCCAGGAGCCGGAGGCGTCGTCCGGGACGGGTACGACCGCGTCCAGGGTGACCGGTACGGACTCCAGCCAGGGGTCTTCGCGGAGCGCTTCGCCGTAGGACGTCAGCGCCTGGGTGGTGGTGATGCCGGGTGGGCGGGAAACGGCGGGGGCCGCCGGGGCGTGCCGCTCGCCGAGGGCGGCCCGGAGCCGGCCCGCGCCGGGGTAGTCGGACAGGTCCGCGTCCAGGGACAGGCCGACCGGGAGGGAGAGTTCGGGGGCACGGCCCGCCGCTCCGAAGGAGAGGAGCAGGCGGGTGTGGCCCGAGGCCGCGCCGTGCAGCCAGATGCGGCGGGTGGTCAGCTTGGCGTCGGCCGTGTCGTACTGCGCGAGCACCTGCCAGTGGTCGCGCACCGGTGACCCGTCCGCCGAGGTGGGCAGGCCGAGTCGGGTGCGGACCGTGGCCGCGAGGGCGTCCGGGAGCCGGTCACGGTGCAGCCAGCCCTGGTCGAGGAGGTGGAGCAGCGCGCACTCCTCCAGCAGCCGGGCCGGCCAGCCCGTACCGGACGCCGGTATGGCCCCCAGCTCCCTTACGCGCGAGGCGAGTCCGGGTGCCTGGGCGTCGACCATGCGGGCCGCCGTCTCCTCCCACAGCCCGTACCCCGCGCGCTCGGCCGAGGCCAGGCCGTCGCGGAGCAGGTCGGCGAGGCGGCGCTCCAGCTCGGTGGCGCCCGCGGTGACCCGTTGGTCCCGCCGCTCCGCACGCCGACGCGCGGCCTCGGGAGCGGCCGCCGAACCAGCCTTGTCCTGCGCCTTCTTGACCTCCGCCCGCCCGCGTCTGCCCGCGAGCCACTGCTCGGCCCAGTCCGGCGCCGCGTCCGAGGCGGGCACCGCGCCCTCGTCCCCCGCCCAGAGCAGCAGCAGTCCCAGCGCGTGCTTGCACGGGAACTTCCGGCTCGGGCAACTGCACTTGTACGCGGGCCCGGCCGGGTCCGACAGGTCCACCACCGTCTGGTACGGCTTGCTGCCGCTGCCCTTGCACAGCCCCCACACCGCCCCCTCCCGGCCGCTGCCCGCACCGGACCACGGCCCCGCCACACCCAGTTTGCTTCCCGCTTTGCGCGACGACGCGTCAGGCGCCAGAGCCAGCACCTGTTCCGCAGTCCGGCGCACCCCCTGCTGAGTCATGCCAACGACGTTAGAACCCCCCACTGACAATCGGTCATGCGAGCACGTTTGAGCAGGTCAGGGTGATTGTCAGTGGGGTGCTGCATGGTGGATGCCAGATGACCCGCGGCCGAGCTGGAGGGGGCCTCAGCCATGACTGTGTCCATGGAACCCACGAACGTCGAACCGATCCCGAGCCAGGCGCCGCAGGAGTTGCGACCGCATGCCGAAGACGCCTTCGCGGCCGAACTCACCGCGCTCGCCGCGCAGGACGACCGGCCGCGCCCGGCCCGCTGGAAGCTGTCGCCGTGGGCGGTCGCCACGTATCTCCTCGGCGGCACCCTGCCGGACGGCACCGTGATCACACCCAAGTACGTGGGCCCGCGCCGCATCGTCGAGGTCGCCGTCACCACGCTGGCCACCGACCGCGCCCTGCTCCTGCTCGGCGTGCCCGGCACCGCCAAGACCTGGGTGTCGGAGCATCTGGCGGCCGCCGTCAGCGGCGACTCCACCCTTCTCGTGCAGGGCACCGCCGGCACCCCGGAGGAGGCCATCCGCTACGGCTGGAACTACGCCCGTCTCCTGGCCCACGGCCCCAGCCGTGACGCCCTCGTGCCGAGCCCCGTCATGCGCGCCATGGCCGAGGGCATGACGGCGCGGGTCGAGGAGCTGACCCGGATACCGGCCGATGTGCAGGACACCCTGATCACCATCCTGTCCGAGAAGACCCTGCCGATCCCGGAGCTGGGCGAGGAGGTGCAGGCCGTGCGCGGCTTCAACCTCATCGCCACCGCCAACGACCGCGACCGGGGCGTCAACGACCTCTCCAGCGCGCTGCGCCGCCGCTTCAACACGGTGGTGCTGCCGCTGCCGGAGAGTGCCGACGCCGAGGTCGACATCGTCAGCCGCCGCGTCGACCAGCTGGGCCGCTCGCTCGACCTGCCCGAGGCGCCCGAGGGCCTGGACGAGATCCGCCGCGTCGTCACCGTCTTCCGCGAGCTGCGCGACGGGGTGACCGCCGACGGCCGGACGAAGCTGAAGTCGCCGAGCGGCACCCTGTCCACGGCGGAGGCCATCTCCGTCGTCACCAACGGCCTCGCCCTGGCGGCCCACTTCGGCGACGGCGTGCTGCGCGCCGGGGACGTCGCCGCGGGCATCCTCGGTGCCGTGGTCCGCGACCCGGCCGCCGACCGGGTCGTCTGGCAGGAGTACCTGGAGACGGTCGTACGCGAGCGCGACGGATGGACGGACTTCTACCGGGCCTGCCGGGAGGTGAGCGCGTGAGCGACGCCCCGCCCCCGGCCGGGGCGTTCGACGCCGGCCCGCTGCTGCTGGGCGTCCGGCACCACGGGCCGGGCTCCGCGCGGGCGGTGCGGGCCGCGCTGGACGCCGCCTCGCCCGCCGTCGTCCTCATCGAGGGCCCGCCCGAGGCCGACCCGCTGATCCCGCTGGCCGCCGACCCCGGCCTGCGTCCGCCGGTCGCCCTGCTCGCCCACGCTGTGGACGAGCCCGGCCGCTCGGCGTTCTGGCCGCTGGCCGAGTTCAGCCCCGAGTGGGTGGCGATCCGGTGGGCCGTCGAGCGGGGGGTCCCGGCCCGCTTCATCGACCTGCCCGCGACCCACAGCCTGGCCTGGGAGGAGGACACCGAACCGGCCGGTGCCGAGGAGGGGGCGGCCGAGCATGCGCGCGTGGACCCGCTCGCCGCCCTGGCCGAGGCCGCCGGGTACGACGACCCCGAGCGCTGGTGGGAGGACGCCGTCGAGCACCGGGGTCCGGGCCGGGACGAGCCGTTCGCGCCGTTCGCCGCGCTGGAGGACGCCATGGGCGCCCTGCGGGAGCGGTACGGCGACGGAGGCCGCCCGCGCGACCTCGCGCGCGAGGCGTACATGCGGCTCCAGATCCGCGCCGCCCGCAAGGAGTCCGGGGACGAGGTGGCCGTGGTCTGCGGCGCCTGGCACGTGCCCGCCCTCCGCGCGAAGGCCACCGTCACCGCCGACCGGGCGCTCCTCAAGGGCCTGCCCAAGCTCAGGACCGACCTCACCTGGGTGCCCTGGACCCACCGCAGGCTGGCCCGCTCCAGCGGATACGGCGCCGGGATCGACTCGCCGGGCTGGTACGCGCACCTGTTCGGTGCGCCGGACCGGCCCGTGGAGCGGTGGCTCACCAAGGTCGCCGGGCTGCTGCGCGAGGAGGACCGGATCGTGTCCTCCGCCCATGTCATCGAGGCGGTCCGGCTGGCCGACACCCTCGCGGTGATGCGCGGCCGCCCCCTGCCGGGCCTCACCGAGACCACGGACGCCGTGCGCGCGGTGCTCTGCGAGGGCTCGGACGTGCCGCTGTCCCTGGTGTACGACCGGCTGGTGGTCGGGGACGTGCTCGGCGAGGTCCCCGAGTCCGCGCCCGCCGTGCCGTTGCAGCGTGACCTGGCCCGTGAGCAGCGCCGGCTGCGGCTCAAGCCGGAGGCGCTGGAGCGCGAGCTGGAGCTGGACCTCCGCAAGGACACCGACGCCGCGCGCGCCCGGCTGCTGCACCGGCTGCGGCTGCTCGGCGTCGGCTGGGGCGAACCGGCCCGCTCGCGCGGGAGCACGGGCACCTTCCGGGAGACCTGGCGGCTGCGCTGGGAGCCTGAGCTGTCGGTACGGATCGCCGAGGCCGGGGTGTGGGGCACCACGGTGCTGGGCGCGGCCACGGCCAAGGCCGAGGCGGACGCGATCGGCGCGCGGGCCCTCGCCGAGGTGACCGCGCTGGCTGAGCAGTGCCTGCTCGCCGGGCTGCCGGACGCGCTGCCCGTGGTGATGCGGGTGCTCGCCGACCGCGCGGCCCTCGACGCCGACGTGGGCCACCTCGCCCAGGCGCTCCCCGCCCTGGTCCGCTCGCTGCGCTACGGCGACGTACGCGGCACCGACACCGGCGCCCTCGCCGACGTCGCGGCCGCCCTCGCGGAACGCGTCTTCATCGGCCTCCCGCCCGCCTGCACCACCCTGGACACCGTCGCCGCCCAGGAGATGCGGGGCCATGTGGACGCCGTGCACGGCGCGGTCGGGCTGCTGGCCGAGACGCTCACCGGGCATGACGAACTCCGGCCGCGCTGGCGGGCCGTGCTGCGCACCCTCTCCCGGCGGGACACCGTGCCCGGTCTCATCCGGGGCCGGGCGGTGCGGCTGCTGCTGGACGACGGGGTGCTGGAGGCCGAGGACGTGGCCCGGCTCATGGGGCTGGCGCTGTCGCCGGGGACTTTGCCCGGTGACGCGGCCGCGTGGGTCGAGGGGTTCGTCGGGGGCGGCGGGGGAGGGCTGCTGCTGGTGCACGACGAGCGGCTGCTCGGGCTGGTCGACGCCTGGCTGACCTCCGTACCCGCCGACGCGTTCACCGACGTGCTGCCGCTGCTGCGCCGCACCTTCTCGGCGTACGAGCCCGGTGTGCGCAGGACCCTCGGCGAGCTGGTCCGGCGCGGTCCGGGCAGCGGCACCGGGGCCACGGCCCACCCGGCGACCTCGCCCGGCTTCGCGCCGGAACCCGACACCGGGCGCGCGGACGCCGTGCTGCCGGTGCTGCGCCTGCTGCTCGGCCTGACGCCCGCGCAGCCGGAACCGATGGACGACAACAGCTACGCGGGGGTGGGTACATGACGACCGGGACGGCACTGCACGACAGCGACGCCGAGCGGCTGCGCCGGTGGCGGCTGGTGCTCGGCGGGGACCAGGCGGACGGCACCGGCGTCGCGCTGTCCGGCCGGGACGCGGCGATGGACGGCACCCTGACCGCGCTGTACGGCAGGGGCGACAAGGCGGGCAAGAGCCCGGCGGGACGGGAGCGTTCGGCAGGGCTCGGCGGTTCGGCGCCCTCCGTGGCGCGCTGGCTCGGGGACATCCGCACCTACTTCCCCTCCTCCGTCGTGCAGGTCATGCAGCGCGACGCCATCGACCGGCTCGGGCTGGCCGCGCTGCTGCTGGAGCCGGAGATGCTGGAGGCGGTGGAGGCCGACGTGCACCTGGTCGGCACCCTGCTCTCGCTCAACAAGGCGATGCCGGAGACCACCAAGGAGACCGCGCGGGCGGTCGTGCGCAAGGTGGTCGAGGATCTGGAGAAGCGGCTGGCGACCCGCACCCGGGCCACCCTCACCGGCGCCCTCGACCGCAGCGCCCGCGTCAGCCGGCCGCGCCACCACGACATCGACTGGAACCGCACCATCGCGGCCAACCTCAAGCACTACCTGCCGGAGTACCGGACGATCGTGCCGGAGCGGCTCATCGGGTACGGGCGGGCCGCGCAGTCGGTGAAGAAGGAGGTCGTCCTCTGCATCGACCAGTCCGGCTCGATGGCCGCGTCCGTGGTCTACGCGTCGGTGTTCGGTGCGGTGCTCGCCTCGATGCGGTCGATCAGTACGCGCATGGTCGTCTTCGACACCTCCGTCGTCGACCTCACCGACCAGCTGGACGACCCGGTGGACGTCCTCTTCGGCACCCAGCTCGGCGGCGGCACCGACATCAACCGGGCGCTCGCCTACTGCCAGTCGAAGATCACCCGGCCCGCCGAGACGGTGGTCGTGCTGATCAGCGATCTGTACGAGGGCGGCATCCGCGACGAGATGCTCAAGCGGGTCGCGGCGATGAAGGCGTCCGGCGTGCAGTTCGTGACCCTGCTCGCGCTCTCCGACGAGGGGGCGCCCGCCTACGACCGGGAGCACGCGGCCGCGCTGGCCGCTCTCGGGGCACCGGCGTTCGCGTGCACCCCGGACCTGTTCCCGGAGGTGATGGCCGCCGCCATCGAGAAGCGGCCGCTGCCCATACCGGACACCGCGTGACAAGGCGGATGCGTGCTCCGGTCGAACAAATGCACCCCACAAGGCACGGCGTGTCAGGGAAAACGGCATCATGTGACAGGTATCACCGCCTGGGTGTGACCCGCGATTTAGAGGCCCCCGGCAACCAGGGATAACCTGCGAGACGGACATGCCGCGCGCTCGGACACCGTGTGCGCACCCCTTGTGACAAGCGGACGTCACGTTGCCCTTCGCGGCACGCCCACGCATCCAACGACCGCGAGATCACTGATAGGGACGGAAGCGCGTGGACCTGTTCGAGTACCAGGCGAGGGACCTCTTCGCCAAGCACGATGTACCGGTGCTGGCCGGTGAAGTCATCGACACGCCTGAGGCGGCGCGCGAGATCACCGAGCGTCTGGGCGGCAAGTCCGTCGTCAAGGCGCAGGTGAAGGTCGGTGGTCGTGGCAAGGCCGGCGGCGTCAAGCTCGCCGCCACCCCGGACGAGGCCGTCGCCCGCGCGACGGATATCCTCGGCATGGACATCAAGGGCCACACGGTCCACAAGGTGATGATCGCCGAGACCGCTCCGGAGATCGTCGAGGAGTACTACGTCTCCTTCCTCCTCGACCGTGCGAACCGCACGTTCCTCGCCATCGCCTCCGTCGAGGGCGGCATGGACATCGAGGAGGTGGCGGCCACCCGCCCGGAGGCCGTCGCGAAGATCGCGATCGACGCCATCGACGGCGTGGACGAGGCCAAGGCCCGCGAGATCGTCGAGGCCGCCAAGTTCCCGGCCGAGGTCGGGGACAAGGTCGTCAACGTCCTGATCAAGCTGTGGGACACCTTCATCAAGTCGGACGCCCTCCTCGTCGAGGTCAACCCGCTGGCGAAGGTCGCCTCCGGTGAGGTCCTCGCGCTCGACGGCAAGGTGTCGCTCGACGAGAACGCCGAGTTCCGTCACCCCGAGTACGAAGAGCTGCACGACAAGGAAGCGGCCAACCCGCTCGAGGCCGCCGCCAAGGCGAAGGGCCTCAACTACGTCAAGCTCGACGGCGAGGTCGGCATCATCGGCAACGGCGCGGGTCTCGTCATGAGCACCCTGGACGTCGTCGCGTACGCCGGTGAGAACCACGGCAACGTGAAGCCCGCCAACTTCCTGGACATCGGTGGCGGTGCCTCCGCCCAGGTCATGGCGAACGGCCTGGAGATCATCCTGGGCGACCCGGACGTCAAGTCCGTGTTCGTCAACGTCTTCGGCGGCATCACCGCCTGCGACGAGGTCGCCAACGGCATCGTCCAGGCGCTGCAGCTCCTGGAGGAGCGCGGCGAGAAGGTCGAGAAGCCGCTCGTCGTCCGCCTCGACGGCAACAACGCCGAGTTGGGCCGCAAGATCCTCACCGACGCCGACCACCCGCTGGTCCAGCGCGTCGACACCATGGACGGCGCGGCCGCGAAGGCCGCCGAGCTGGCCCACGCCGCAAAGTAAGCACTCAGGACGAGGACACCAACACACCATGGCTATCTGGCTCAACAAGGACAGCAAGGTCATCGTCCAGGGCATGACCGGCGCCACTGGCATGAAGCACACCAAGCTCATGCTGGGTGACGGCACCGAGGTCGTGGGCGGCGTCAACCCGCGCAAGGCGGGTCAGACCGTGGACTTCGAAGGCACCGAGGTACCCGTCTTCGGGACCGTCAAGGAGGCCGTCGAGAAGACCGGCGCGAACGTCTCCGTCATCTTCGTGCCGGAGAAGTTCACCAAGGACGCGGTCGTCGAGGCGATCGACGCCGAGATCCCGCTGGCCGTCGTGATCACCGAGGGCATCGCCGTGCACGACACGGCCGCCTTCTGGGCGTACGCCGGCAAGAAGGGCAACAAGACCCGGATCATCGGCCCGAACTGCCCCGGCATCATCACGCCGGGCCAGTCCAACGTCGGCATCATCCCGGGCGACATCACCAAGCCGGGCCGCATCGGCCTGGTCTCGAAGTCCGGCACGCTGACGTACCAGATGATGTACGAGCTGCGTGACCTGGGCTTCTCGACCGCCGTCGGCATCGGTGGCGACCCGATCATCGGCACCACGCACATCGACGCCCTGGCCGCGTTCCAGGACGACCCCGACACCGACCTGATCGTGATGATCGGTGAGATCGGTGGCGACGCCGAGGAGCGCGCGGCCGCGTTCATCAAGGACAACGTGACCAAGCCGGTCGTCGGCTACGTCGCGGGCTTCACCGCGCCCGAGGGCAAGACGATGGGCCACGCCGGCGCGATCGTCTCCGGTTCGTCCGGTACCGCCCAGGCGAAGAAGGAGGCCCTGGAGGCCGCGGGCGTCAAGGTCGGCAAGACGCCGACCGAGACGGCCAAGCTGGCGCGGGAGATCCTGAGCGCCTGACGCTCGGCCCCTTCGGGCAGCACACCGGCGGGCCCGTCCCCTTCGTGGGGGCGGGCCCGCCGCTGTTTTCCGCGCGCGGGGTCATCCGGGCGACGGCACCAGCCGTTCCGGGCCGTTCTCCGCCTCCGCGCGCAGCTTGGCGCGCAGCGACAGCTCGGTCCGCGAGAGCGGGCCGAGGGCGGGGGCCGGGGGTACGCCACGCACGGCCTGGGCGGGGGCGATGGGCGCCTCGTAGTGCGTGGGCGCCGTCCTCAGGGTGAGGCCGGTCGCGCCGATGATGGCGACGGTGAAGGCGATGGCGGCGCGGGTCCAGAAGACGTTGCGGCGCTCGCCGCAGGTGCGGACCGAGTTCGGGGCGTCGGCGCGGAGCCGTTCCGTGGCGGCGAGTTCGGTCAGGCGCCGGTGCAGGGCGTCCGGGTCGGCCAGCTCCGGGACCTGTGCGGCGACGGCCTCGCGGGCGCGGGTCAGCCGGCTCGCCGCCGCCGGGGTGCTCGCCTCGGTCTCGGCCGCCGTCTCGGGGAGGTCGAGGCCGACACCGTCGTACAGCACGAGGGTGCGGCGGTAGGAGGGCGGGAGCCGGAGCAGCGCGTGCAGCAGGGCACGCGCGGACGGGTCGGCGGGCGGGGGCTCGGGGGTGCGGTAGCGGGGGCGGAAGCCGTGCCAGGGGGAGAGGGCGTACTCGTACGCCGTCGCCCGGACCCAGCCGCCGGGGTCCCGGTCGCGGGCCACCTCGGGCCAGCGCTGCCAGGCCAGCTGGAAGGCCCGCTCCACCGCCTCGCGGGCCAACTCCCGCCGCCCGGTGAGCAGATAGGTCTGCCGGACCAGGGCGGGGGCGCAGAACGCGTACAGCGCGTCGAACGACTGATCGGGGGTCAAGGAGGGCGTCTTCGGGATCGCCCCGCCCCGGAGGGAGGCTTCCTGAGTGCCCGTCGGGTTCGTGGTGCGGTCCCGGCGGGCGGTGGTGCTCCGCGTCACAGCTCACCCCTCTGCGTGAAAAGGCACATAAACACATATTGGGCGACACTTCCGGGGTTCGCCTGTTACGCCGGTAAAGCGCGTGTCGTTGGGAGCATGGCGGGCGTGATGCAGCTGACACTCCGTCGCATGTCGTCGTCCCTGCGGTCCCGGATGCGTGATCGTTCACCAGGCCTGGGCGCCGGTCTCGCGGGCGGCGCGCTCGCGGCCGGGCTCGGGCTCGGCGCGTGCGCGGCGCTGGTGATGGTGCTGTGGGTCAGTTCGCCCTACCCGGACAGCGGGCCCGGCGGCGCGCTGCATGTCGCGGCCGCGCTGTGGCTGCTGGCCCACGGGGTCGAACTGGTCCGCGCCGACACGCTCTCCGGGGTGCCCCAGCCGGTCGGGCTGACCCCGCTGCTGCTGCTCGCGCTGCCGGTGTGGCTGGTGTACCGGGCGGCGCGGGACGCCATGGACGCGTCCGACGAACCCGACGGCCCGCCGCCGGTTCCCGCGCGCACCGCGTGGACGGGGGTCGTCCTCGGCTACCTCGGCGTGGGCGCCGCGGCCGCGCTGTACGCGTCCGGCGGTGAACCCCGGCCCGAGTGGCTCTGGGTGACGGTCTGTCTGCCGCTGCTCGTCGGAGGCGCCGCGGGGGTCGGTGTCTGGGCGGGCTGCGGGCGGCCGCACCCGCCTCTCTCGTCCCGGCTGCTGCCTCGCTGGGTACGCGGGCTGCTGTCCGGCGCGGACGCGCTCGGTACGGCGGCCCGCGCGGCCGGAGCGGCCACGTCCGTGCTCACCGGGGGCGGGGCGCTGCTGCTCGGCGCGTCCCTGGTCTGGCACGGGGACACCGCCCGGCTGGCCTTCACCCAGCTGACGGAGGGCTGGACCGGACGGTTCACGGTGCTGCTGCTCGCCATCACCCTGATCCCCAACGCGGCGGTGTGGTCGGCTTCCTATGCCCTCGGCCCCGGCTTCGCGCTCGGCGCCGGGCACATGGTGCACCCCCTCACCTCGGACCCCGCCCCGCTGCTGCCCCCGTTCCCCCTGCTCGCGGCCGTCCCCGACGCGGGCCCCGGCACCCCGCTGAACTGGGCGGTCGCCCTGGTGCCGATCGCGGCCGGGGTGACCGCGGGCTGGTTCGTGGCGTCGGCGGCCGTGACCCCGGCCCGGCCGTGGCTGCACTGGTCGGCGGGGCGGAGCATGGGCGTACTGGCGCTGGCGGCCCTGGCCTGCGCCGTCGTCCTCACCCTGCTCGCCGAACTGTCCGGCGGCCCACTGGGCGCCTCCGCGCTCTCCCGCTTCGGCCCCTACGGCTGGCAGACCGGCCCGGCAGCCGCCCTCTGGCTCGTCCTCCTGGGCACCCCGGTAACCCTGACGGCACGAGCCTGGCGCCTGCACACCCTCCGCCGCAGCGGCGCGCTGCCTTCGCGCAGACCCCGCCCCGCGAAGAAGCCCGGCCGGCTGGCCAGAGCGAAAGCGTCCCGAGCGGCGGAGACGACCCCGAGGCCCGCCGAGCCCACCCCGGAGCCCGAGAAGGATGAGCTGTACGACTTCCTGGAGTCGGACCCCCGCGAAACCGACGCCCTGACCGCGCCGCGCACCCCGACACCCCCGGAAGCCCCGAAAGCTCCGGAAGCCCCGACACCCCCGGAAGCCCCGAAAGCCCCGTCTCCGCCCCGGCCCCCTGAACCGGCCGGCACCTTCCCGCACCAGAGCCCCGACGAGCCCGAAGCCCCCGAAGCGGCGGCAGCGCCCCACAACCCCGAGGCCCCCGAGGTCGCCGAGGCCCTGACCCTGAGCCGAACCCCGGCCCGAACCCCGGAAGCCCCCGAGGGCACCCCGGACCCGGCTCAGCCGGACTCCTCCACCTGAGCCCCCCGGCCCGCCCCGCCGAAGCCGGGCGCAGCGCCCCTCAGGAGTTCGTCGACCCCAGCACTCCCCGCAGGTTCTCCGGCAGGAGCTGGTCGCAGGACTGTTTCGACTGCTGGGTCAGGGCGTCGTTCACGCACGTGTAGTAGTCGCGGTAGACCAGCTGGACGGTGAAGACCGCGCCGACCAGGACGAGGGCGAGGGCGGCGGTGACCATGCCGGCGATTGCCGCCGTGGTCCGGGGGCGGACGCTCTGGAGGGCGGCGGGCTCGTCGGGGGAGGGCGTGCGGGGCTTGGCCCGCAGGGAGCTGCCGCCCCAGTAGAGGGCGAGGGCGCCCAGGAGGAGGGAGACGTAGGGCCAGCCGAGGAGGACGAAGAAGACGGCCCACATTCCGGACAGCAGTGCGTACCGCGCACGGCGCTGGGCCGGGTCCGTCGGGTCCCAGCGCTGCTTGCCGCTGCCGCCGCCCTGGCCCTCGGGGCCGGAGCCGGGGCGCTCGCCGAAGCCGCCGGGGGCGCCGCCGGGCTGGCGGTCGCTCCACTGGCTGCCCCAGCGCGAGTCGTCGGAGCCGCCCTCGGGGTGGCGCGGGCGCCAGGGCTGGTCGGGGCGGTCCTCGGGCGGGGGCGCGTAGGGGTTGTCGTCCTGCTGGTCACCGCCCCGGTCGTCGTCGCGGCCGCCGGAGGGCGCCTGGGGCGGCGAGGTCGGCCGCTCCCGCAGCAGGACAACGCCACGCTCGCCCTCCTGGCCGGTCAGCGGCGGGAACGTGAGGAGTCGCGGGCTGCGATCGGGCATCAAAGGAGCGTCTTCCCCTAGGTGGTTCAAAGTCCGACGTGAGCTGTCATCCCGTGAACGCGCCGCACGACGACCGCGTTCCCGAGCCGGCTCGTCCAGAACGCTACCTTCCGGCCACGCCCCCGTCCCGTGGGGGCCGTCCGGAGTGCCGGTATCGTTGCTGGCGGCCGGCCGCTTCGTAGACTTCCCCGTATGGCGGGACGCGAAGCATTCGTAGAACCCTACAAACGCCGGCCGGACACATCGCCGTCCCGAGAAAGGGCCCCATCGTGGCCGCCAACCCCGCCGGTCCAGCGGTCCGGCGACTCGTCGTGCTGGTCTCCGGTTCCGGCACCAATCTCCAGGCCCTGCTGGACGAGATCGAGCGCGTCGGAGCCGAGGCGTACGGCGCGCGGATCGTCGCCGTGGGGTCCGACCGCGACGGCATCGAGGGGCTGGCCCGCGCCGAGCGCGCCGGGCTGCCCACCTTCGTGTGCCGGGTGAGGGACCACGCGAGCCGCGAGGAGTGGGACGCGGCCCTCGCCGGGGCGGTCGCCGCCCACGACCCGGACCTCGTGATCTCGGCCGGGTTCATGCGAATCGTCGGCAAGGAGTTCCTGGCGAGGTTCGGCGGGCGGTTCGTCAACACCCACCCGGCCCTGCTGCCGAGCTTTCCGGGGGCCCACGGCGTACGGGACGCGCTCGCGTACGGCGCCAAGGTCACCGGCTGCACCGTCCACTTCGTCGACGACGGCGTCGACACCGGGCCGGTCATCGCGCAGGGCGTGGTGGAGATCCGGGACGAGGACGACGAGAGCGCGCTGCACGAGCGCATCAAGGACGTCGAGCGAAGGCTGCTCGTCGAGGTCGTGGGGCGGCTCGCCCGTAACGGCCATCGCATTGAGGGACGAAAGGTAGTTATCCCGTGACCGCCACCGCCGAGAGCACCAAGCGGCCCATTCGCCGGGCGCTCGTCAGCGTCTACGACAAGACCGGCCTGGAAGACCTCGCGCGCGGGCTGCACGAGGCCGGGGTGGAGCTCGTCTCCACCGGGTCCACCGCAGGCCGTATCGCCGCAGCGGGCGTCCCCGTCACAGCGGTCGAGGAGCTGACCGGCTTCCCCGAGTGCCTGGACGGCCGGGTCAAGACCCTGCACCCCAAGGTGCACGCGGGCATCCTCGCCGACCTGCGCCTGGACAGCCACCGCGAGCAGCTCGACGAGCTGGGCGTCACGCCGTTCGACCTGGTCGTGGTCAACCTGTACCCGTTCCGGGAGACCGTCGCCTCCGGCGCCTCGCCCGACGAGTGCGTGGAGCAGATCGACATCGGCGGCCCGTCCATGGTCCGCGCCGCCGCCAAGAACCACCCCTCGGTCGCCGTGGTCACCAGCCCCGAGCGGTACGCCGACGTCCTCGGCGCCGTCAAGGACGGCGGCTTCGACCTCGCCACCCGCAAGCGGCTCGCCGCCGAGGCGTTCCGGCACACCGCCGCGTACGACGTGGCCGTCGCCGACTGGTTCGCCACCGAGTACGCCCCGGTCGACGACTCCCCCTTCCCCGACTTCCTCGGGGACACCTGGGACCGCGCGCACACCCTGCGCTACGGCGAGAACCCGCACCAGCCGGCCGCGCTGTACGTCGAGCCGGGCGCGCAGGGCCTCGCGCAGGCGGAGCAGCTGCACGGCAAGGAGATGTCGTACAACAACTACACGGACACGGACGCCGCCCGCCGTGCCGCGTACGACCACGACGAGCCCTGCGTGGCGATCATCAAGCACGCCAACCCGTGCGGCATCGCGGTCGGCGCGGACGTGGCCGAGGCGCACCGCAAGGCGCACGCCTGCGACCCGCTGTCCGCGTTCGGCGGGGTCATCGCGGTGAACCGGCCGGTCAGCAAGGAAATGGCCGAGCAGGTCGCGGAGATCTTCACCGAGGTCATCGTGGCGCCGGACTACGAGGAGGGCGCGCTGGAGGCCCTCGCCCGGAAGAAGAACATCCGGGTGCTCAAGGCCCCGCACGGGCCCGCCGCCACCGTCGAGATCAAGCCGATCGACGGCGGGGTGCTGGTCCAGGAGGCCGACCGGCTCCAGGCGGACGGGGACGACCCGGCCAACTGGACGCTGGCCAGCGGTGACGCGCTCTCCCCGGCGGAGCTGGCCGAGCTGGCCTTCGCCTGGAAGGCGTGCCGGGCGGTGAAGTCCAACGCGATCCTGCTCGCCAAGGACGGCGCCTCGGTCGGCGTCGGCATGGGCCAGGTCAACCGCGTCGACTCCTGCAAGCTGGCTGTCGAGCGGGCGGGCGAGGAGCGGGCCCAGGGCGCTTTCGCGGCCTCCGACGCCTTCTTCCCGTTCCCGGACGGACCGCAGATCCTGATCGACGCCGGGGTGCGCGCCATCGTGCAGCCGGGCGGCTCGATCCGGGACGAGCAGGTCGTGGAGGCCGCGAAGGAGGCGGGCGTGACCATGTACTTCACGGGCACGCGGCACTTCTTCCACTGAGCTGCACCCGGGCGTGAAAAAGGCGGCCGCCCGCTCCCCTCGCGGAAGGGGAGCGGGCGGCCGCCTGTCGTACGGTGCCTACTTGCTGCGGATGACGATCGTGCCGCAGACCTTGTCGGAGAAGGTCTGGCGCTTGGAGTCCCAGGCCGGCCACAGGTAGCCGAGGTAGCAGGGCAGGCTGTCGAGGAAGTGCGCCAGCTGGCGCACGAACGCCATGCCGCCGCCGATCGTCTGGCCCGTGTCCTCCTTGAGGGTGCGGATGCCGACCACCTTCTTGCCGATGGTCTGGCCCGTGCTGCCCTCCCTGATGATCTGCCAGATGAACAGGCCGAGCAGCGCGAGGAAACCGATGATCGACAGCACCGGCGCGTTCTTGGCACCAGCGACCAGCAGGCCGTACGGCACCGCGTAGATCAGCATGTCGACCAGCTTGGCCAGGAACCGCTGGCCCCAGTTCGCGTACGGGGGCTGCGTGCCGTAGCCGGCCTGCTGCGGGTAGCCGGGGTAGCCGTAGCCCGCCTGCTGCGGGACCGGGGGCGCCTGCGGGTAGCCGTAACCCGGCTGCTGCGGCACGCCCTGCGGCGCCTGCGGGTAGCCGGGCTGCTGCGGCTGCCCGTACCCCTGCTGGGGGTCCTGCGGCTGACCGTAAGGGTTTTGGGGCGAGCCGAAACTCATGGCTGGTTTCCTCCGTTGAACTGCGGGGACGACACGGAACGCACGGAGGAACGTCAAGATCTGAGCGGTTTGCCCCCCACCGGACCGCGATGTATGCGCCGTTCATCGTTGTGGAGCCACAACTCCTTGTCCAGCCGCATTCCCGATGTGTTGTGCAAGTGCAACATCAACGATCATCGGCGGACATCTGGGACGCGACGGTGGCGCAGCCCACGCGGACCGGATTGGAACCGGGGGCCGGTCATCCGCGAGGATGGGTGCATGACCGCCCAGATTCTCGATGGCAAGGCCACCGCAGCCGCGATCAAGTCCGATCTGACCGCCCGCGTGGCGGCGCTGAAGGAGAAGGGAATCACGCCCGGCCTCGGCACCGTCCTGGTCGGTGAGGACCCCGGCAGCCAGAAGTACGTCGCGGGCAAGCACCGCGACTGCGCCCAGGTCGGCATCTCCTCCATCCAGCGCGAGCTGCCCGCGACGGCCACGCAGGAGGAGATCGAGGCGGTCGTCCGCGAGCTGAACGAGGACCCCGACTGCACCGGCTACATCGTCCAGCTCCCGCTGCCCAAGGGCATCGACGAGAACCGCATCCTCGAGCTGATGGACCCGGAGAAGGACGCCGACGGCCTCCACCCGATGAACCTCGGCCGCCTGGTCCTCAACGAGCCCGCCCCGCTGCCCTGCACCCCCAACGGCGTGCTCACCCTGCTGCGCCAGTACGGCGTGGAGACCAAGGGTGCCGAGGTCGTGGTCGTCGGCCGCGGTGTGACCATCGGGCGCTCGATGCCGCTGCTGCTCACCCGGCGCAGCGAGAACGCCACCGTCACCCAGTGCCACACCGGCACCCGTGACCTCGCCTTCCACCTCAAGCGGGCCGACATCGTCATCTCGGCCGCCGGTGCCCCGCACCTGATCCGCGCCGAGGACATCAAGCCGGGCGCGGCCGTGCTGGACGTCGGCGTCTCCCGCAACGCCGAGGGCAAGATCGTCGGCGATGTCCACCCGGACGTCGCCGAGGTCGCCGGGTGGATCTCCCCGAACCCCGGTGGCGTGGGCCCCATGACCCGCGCCCAGCTGCTGGTCAACGTCGTGGAGGCGGCGGAGCGCCGTGCCGGCTGAGGATTCCGGGGAGCCGCAGGTGCGGGACGCGATCAGCGCGCCCGACGCGCAGGGGCGTACGAGGCGCATCACCCGCCGCTTCCCGCTGTTCACCAAGGACACCGCGCGCCCCGAGGGCGGCGGCCGGGCCGCGGCCGGTGACGCCCCGGCGCCCGCGCGGCAGTGGCCCATGCTCGTCGTGCTCTCCACGGCCGGCCTCGGCCTGCTGCTGATCGCCTTCGACCTGACCCGCGTCGGCCTGCTGCTGATGGGCGCCGCCCTGCTGGCGGGCGGCGCCCTGCGCTGGACGCTCCCCGGCGTCGGCATGCTGGCCGTCCGCTCCCGGTTCACGGACATCGTCACCTACGGGGTGCTGGGCCTCGTGATCGTCCTGCTGGCCCTGATGGCGCAGCCCGATCCCCTGCTGCAGCTCCCGTTCCTGAAGGACACCCTGCACTTCACGGTGGCCAACTAGCCCTTGAGGCAAGGCCGGTGGCTCGCCCCCACCCCCGATCAGGGGCGAGCCACCGGGACTTCACCCTGGCGGCCGTCGTGCGTGCCGGGCAACGCCTGTCCGTGCGCTGTGGCACGGAGGTGACCGTTCCGCCACCGTGTCCGCGCCCTGCCACAGCCGGGCAATCGACGCCGGAACAGGGGCAGTTCGCCGGATACGTTACGAAGGCGCCCCTCCCTCGGCCTCCCGCGGGCTACCGTGGAGCGGGGGCGGTGGCGTGACGCGGGGAGGCGTCGCGGTGCCTGCCGGGGGAGGAACGAGGGGGGAACCATGGCTCGTTGGAAAGCGCTGCCGGACGATCTTGATCCGCAGATCGGGGAGTTCACCGGCCAGTTGCGGCGGCTCGTGGACCAGGGTGGTCTGAGCGTCGCCGCGCTGGCCGACCGCACCGGGTACAGCAAGACGTCCTGGGAGCGGTATCTGAACGGGCGGCTGCTCGCGCCCAAGGGGGCGATCGTCGCGCTCGCCGAGGTCACCGGGACCAGTCCGGTCCACCTCACCACCATGTGGGAGCTGGCCGAACGCGCCTGGAGCCGCGCGGAGATGCGGCACGACCGCACCATGGAGCAGATCCGGATCACCCAGGCCCGCGCCGAGCTGGGCGACTTCGGCGGGGCACGGGCCGAGGCGGAAGCGGCGGGCGGCGTCCGGACCGCACGCGCGGGGACGGGGGCGGCCGGTGCTCCGCCGGTGATCCCGCCCCAGCCGAGGGCGGGGGAGGGGGACGCCCGGAACGCCGGGCCTTCGCGCACGGTGGCCGGCGAGCCTCATGAGGGCAGGCGCCGGCTGCTGCTCTTCCTCGCGGGCGCCGTGGCCGTACTCGTCGTCATCGGTGGTGTCTTCCTGCTCACCGGCCGGGGTGACGGGGGTGAGAAGCCGGACGCGGCCAAGTCCCCCTCGCCGTCCGCCACCGGCGCCGCCGATCTCCCGCCCGGCGTGAAGTGTGTGGGCTCCGGCTGCGCGGGCAAGGACGCCGAGGCCATGGGATGCAGCGGCGACCTGGTGACCACCGCCAAGACCGCCACCGTCGGCGCCGCCACGCTGGAGGTCCGCTACAGCAGGACCTGCGGCGCGGCCTGGGGCCGGATCACCGGCGCCGCCCTGGGCGACCAGGTGCGCATCACGGCGGGCAGGACGGCCGAGCGGGGTGACACCGCCGCCGGGGACACCTTCGCGTACACGCCGATGGTCGCCGTCGGCGGCGCGGGCGAGGCCGAGGCGTGTGTGACCCTGGCGGCCGGGCGGACCGGCTGCACGAAGTGAGCGAGTTTTCCGGCGACGGACGCATGGGACGCCGGAACCGGGGCACGCGGACAAGTACCCCCCACGGGAGTCCGGCGAGCCGGTACCCCCACCGGCGGCCGCCTTCGTCCTCCTCTCCCGGACGGGCGGCCGCCGCCGTGTGTGGCGGCGGGCCCGCGAAGTCGCGCTGTGGGGCGGGCCACAGGGCCCCGGACGTCCGGCATGCCGGATGCGCGATAGCCTGACCGCTGATCTCTCTTGATGCCAAGAGATCGATCATCCGCCCGGGGCAGCGACGCCCCACCGCCAGCTGTCATACGGAGAACGCCATGACCCGCACTCCCGTGAACGTCACCGTCACCGGCGCGGCCGGCCAGATCGGTTACGCCCTGCTCTTCCGCATCGCCTCCGGCCAGCTGCTCGGCGCGGACGTGCCGGTCAACCTCCGCCTCCTCGAGATCACCCCCGCGCTCAAGGCGGCCGAGGGCACGGCCATGGAGCTGGACGACTGCGCGTTCCCGCTGCTGAGCGGCATCACGATCACCGACGACCCGAACGTCGCCTTCGACGGCACCAACGTCGCCCTCCTCGTCGGCGCCCGCCCCCGCACCAAGGGCATGGAGCGCGGTGACCTGCTGGAGGCCAACGGCGGCATCTTCAAGCCGCAGGGCAAGGCCATCAACGACAACGCCGCGGACGACATCAAGGTCCTCGTCGTCGGCAACCCGGCCAACACCAACGCGCTCATCGCGCAGGCCGCCGCCCCGGACGTACCGGCCGAGCGCTTCACCGCGATGACCCGCCTCGACCACAACCGCGCGCTGACCCAGCTGGCGAAGAAGACGGGCACCCCGGTCTCCGAGATCAAGCGCCTGACGATCTGGGGCAACCACTCCGCGACCCAGTACCCGGACATCTTCCACGCCACGGTCGCGGGCAAGAACGCCGCCGAGGTCGTGAACGACGAGCAGTGGCTGGCCGACGACTTCATCCCGACCGTCGCCAAGCGCGGTGCCGCGATCATCGAGGCGCGCGGCGCCTCCTCGGCCGCCTCCGCCGCCAACGCCGCCATCGACCACGTGTACACCTGGGTCAACGGCACCGACGAGGGCGACTGGACCTCGATGGGCATCCCGTCGGACGGCTCCTACGGCGTCCCGGAGGGCCTGATCTCGTCCTTCCCGGTCACCACCAAGGACGGCAAGTACGAGATCGTCCAGGGCCTGGACATCAACGAGTTCTCCCGCGCCCGCATCGACGCCTCCGTGCAGGAGCTGGCGGAGGAGCGCGACGCGGTCCGCGGTCTCGGCCTCCTCTGAGCCCCATAAGCACGAGTGACGGGCCCCCTCCGGTCTTCCGGACGGGGCCCGTTCCCGTGTCCCGCCTACTCCAGGCCGCGCTTGCCCGGCGCCCAGAACGGCTTGGTCAGCACCGAGCGCCGGTCCCAGCCCGCGTCCCGCAGCACATGCCGTACCGCCTGCACGGTGCGCGCCTCACCGGCGACGTACGCCACCCCGCCCGGCGCGGGCGCCAGCCGGCCCACCGCCTCGGGCAGCGGGACCTCACCGCGCAGCACCCAGTCGAGCCGTCCCGCCTGGGCCAGCGGGAGCCGGTCGGCCGCCGTGCCGGTCTCCACGCAGCCCGAGACCCGTGCCCCGGCGGGCAGCGCGGCGAGCATCGCGCCGAAGGCGACGGACGCCGTCTCGTCCCCGACGAACACATGGTGCGCGGCGTCCGGGCGCAGCGTGAACGAGCCCTCCGGCTTGCCCATCCGCACCTCGTCGCCGACCGTGGCCTCGCGCGCCCAGCGGGCGCCGGGCCCGTCCCCGGCGTGGTCCAGCACGCACAACTCGACGGCACCGGACGACTCGTAGCGCCACACCGAGTAGGTGCGCCGGGTGAGCGCGGAGCCCACCAGCACCCGGACCTGTTGTCCGGGCAGCACGTCGAGCCCGGCCAGCGCGTCGCCCTCGATCCGCAGGCGCCGCATCCGCGCGGTGAACCGTTCCACGGCGGTCACGGTGCCCCGGAGCATCAGCAGATCGAGGACAGGGTTCAGCAGCGCGGGCATGCACGGCTCCTAGAAGTGGACAACTCGGGTCTACCGGACCGGAGTTGATCATCGGTGGGGGGAGGGCGATGCTACGCGCTCCGGGGCGGGGGAGCGCACGGGGCGGGTACGGTTCCGGCCGCCCCGGTGAAACCGGCGTAGCGCGGATTCGGGTTTCCTGACCGACCATCACCCCTCTATGCTCAGCGCTCGTCCGCCCACTGGTGGACGAGGGACTTCCATGCATCGGGGGATGGCATGAGCAGTGCTCACGTGCCGCCGCAGACGGAGCGGGCCATGGCCGAGAGGGCGCCGGCCGGTCCGCCGCCCACCCCGCCCCACGCGAGTGAGGCGACCCGGCTGCTGTGCGCGGGCGTCTATCTGGACTCCGGCTACCGGGACCGCGTCATCGAGGAACTCCACCTCAACGAACAGCGGATCGTGGCGCCTTCGCTCGGTTTCGACGCGGCCAGGGTGCTCGCCCACGCGCTGCGGGCGCGGCGCCAGGAGCTGGTCTGGGCGGGCGCGATCGCCGCGCTGTGGCTGGTGGGCATGCCGCTCAGCGGCGGGCTGCTCGCGCTGTACCTGTGGCCCAGCATCTGGCTCGCGCTCGCCCCGTGGCTGCGCGGGCGGGCCGCGCGGCCGCCGCTGTACCGCGTGGCCTTCGCCTTCCTGGCGCGGTGGTGGGGGCGCGCGTGGTTCGCCGCGCTGTTCGTCCTCACCGTCTTCGCCGCGTTCGGCGGGGGTGCGGCCGACGAGCCGTCCTACGACCCCTACGGGTACGGCAGCCCCGAGGACTTCTCCGACTCGCTCACCCCCACCGTGGAGACCTGGCAGGCGTGGTTCGCGCTCGTCGTGCTGGCGCTGATCGCGCTGTGCGTACACGCCCAGCGCACCCAGTTCAGCCGGGCCCTCGCCGCCGAGCTGTCCCCGCAGCGCTTCCCGGACGCCACCGCCGACCCCGCCGAGCGGGCGCCGAGCCCCCGCTTCCAGCGGCTCAGGCAGCGCATCCGGCTGGAGCAGCACGCCCCGCTGGTCATGTACCACGAGGCCCGCCCCTTCTGCGGTGCCGGAGACGCGTACGACACCTGGGTGCTCGCCGTGGAACTCAAGCCGGACGAGCTGACGAAGGAGCGGCAGCCGCTGAGCAACCGGGCGATCCTGGAGAAGATCCGCCCCCGCCTGGAGCAGCTGCGCGTCCCGGCCGAGTACGCGGGCCCCGGCGTCCGGGACCGGCTGCGCCGGCTGGAGATCGACGAGTGCGTGTTCCTCCCGGCGGAGGGGCTCCTCACCCGCGACCAGGCGCCGTACACCCCCGAGGCGTTCGAGGAGCACCGGGCGCGGGCCGTGGAGGAGGGGGCCGAGAAGCGGCGGCACTTCCTGCGCGTCCGGGTCGGCGGCTGGGACGAGGAGCTGGTCGTCACGGTCTACGTCCGCGTCCACACCCAGGGCGGCATGCTGATGCTGGAGATCGCCCCGCATGTGCTGACTCCGGTGCGCGAGGACTTCAAGGACGCCGACCGGATGGCCCACCGGTTCCGCCACAACAACTCCCTCGGCAAGGCCGTCACCGCCCTCGTCCTGGTACCGGGCTCGGCGGGCCGGGCGCTCGCCCAGCTGGGCCGGGGCCTGGTGCACGGCTGGCGGCTGCTGACCGGCGGCTACGCGGGTGCCCTCCCCGACGGCCCCGCCCTCTCGGTGCGCGAACTGGGCTCCACGCCCGTCGGCTCGCTGTTCCAGGAGATGGACGTGGCCCGCTATCTGCGCGGCGTGCAGGACCGGGTGGCCGACGGCGTGCGGTCCGCGCTCGCCGAATCCGGTTACCAGACCGGCGAGTTCGTCCGGAAGATCGTCAACATCCGCAACGGTGACGTGCACATCGGCCGCGTCGAGGGCAGCACCTTCGCGGTCGGCAGCCACGCCACCGCCACCTCCATGAGCGCGCCCGCGCCGCAGAAGGGAGCCGGAAATGGCCGGTGACGAGCCGAACATACGCCTCGGCGATGTGTCAGGGAGCACCTTCGCCATCGGCAGCCATGCCCACGCCGAGAGTCACCACCATGGCTCGGGCGACTCGGGTGACCAGGAACTCCTGCGTGCGGTACGGGAGTTGCGTGCCGACCTGGAGAGGGTGCGGGGCACCGAGCAGACGGCCGCGCTGGACGCGGCGCTCGCCGAGACCGAGACCGAGATCACCCGCACCGGCCAGGCGGGCCCCACCCGCCGGGAACGCCTGCGGCAGCTGCTGGACGACTCGCAGGCCCTGCTGAGCGTGCTCGCCTCGGCGGGCGCCGTGGCCGGCCTGCTCGGAATGTGACCGGAAGACCAGAAGGGGGCCGCGATGAGCGGGGGAGAGCGGTACTGGAACGAGGACACCCAACGCTGGGAGGACGGCACCGCCACCCGGGCCGGGGCGACCCCACCACCCCCGTCCCGCCCGGCCCACCCGCCCACGGCTCCCGCCTGGCCCCCGGCCGAGCCCTCGGAGGCCGCCGACGCCCCAGCCCCCACCTGGCCACCCGCAGACCGACGCACACCCCCTGACGCCTCCCGGCCCCCGGCCGACCCCTCGGCCTGCGTCGACCCGCCGGCCTCTGCCGACTCCTCGGCCCCTGCCGACCCGCCGACTTCCGCCCTGCCCCCGACTGCTCCCTCGGCCTCCGTCGACCCGCCGGCCTCCGCCGACTCCTCGGCCCCTGCCGACCCGCCGGCTTCCGCCCTGCCCCCGGCTGCCCCCTCGGCATCGGCCGACCCGGCGGCATCCTCCTGGCCGCCCGCAGGCCGGCGGACGCCCCCTCACGCCCCCTGGCCGCCGGCCGAGCCCTCCGCGCCCGTGGACCCGCCGCCCGCCGCCTGGCCGCCCGCGCACCATGCCGATCCGCAGACCTCCGCCTGGCCGCCCGCGCCCCCCGCCGAGCCCCCGACCGCCTCCTGGCCCCCCGCCGGCTCGACCTCGGCGCTCCCGGCCACCGCCCCCTGGCCCCCCGCCGACCCGGCCCCGGTGCCGCCCGCCAAGGGCCCCAGTCGCCGGGTTCTCTGGTCGGTGATCGTCGGTGCGGCGGCGGCCGGGGTCGCGGTGAGCCTTGTGCTGACGCTGGTCGTCGGCCAGGACGAGGGCGACGACCAGCGTCCCGCCGCCCGGCACACCCCCTCCGCCCGGGTGTCCGGCAGTCAGAGCCCCGCCACCACCACACCCACACCCACCCCCGCGCCCAGCGCACCCCCCGCCGGATACGAGGTGCGCGACGACACTGAGGGCTTCCGGGTCGCGGTGCCCGAGGGATGGACGCGCGCCGAGGTGCCCTCCCAGTACGGCATGTCCGTGGTCAACTTCCGCAGCCCCGACCGGGAGCGCAGGCTCCAGGTGTACGAGGTGTCGGAGGGGTCCCCGGACGCCTCCTTCGAGCTGTATCTGTCGGCCGGGACGGCGAAGCCGCGCGGCTTCGAGAAGCTGGCGCTGACCAACCTCGACGAGGGCGACTTCACCGGCTCCCGCCTGGAGTACGTGGCCGACACCATCCGGGACGAGCCCGAGGTGGGCACCTGGCACGTCTATGACGAGCGGTTCGTCGCGGCGGACGGCAAGATCTACGCCCTCGCCGCGTACGGCGCCGACGCCGACGGCCGGGACGACGAGCTGGAACTCCTCACCACCGCGCTCGCCTGGTTCTGCCCGCCCGGCATGAACTGCGACCCGGACGGGAACGCGGCGCTGGACTGATCGAATCGACCCGGTTCGCTCCTGTGCGTACCGCCGTCGTGATCTATGCCACCCTCACGCGTCCGATTCCTCCGCCTTTCTCCCGTAATTTCCGTGACGCAGCACACTTTCGGCCACTGAATGCGCATGCGGTTCGCCGGCCGAGGGCATGCGGTCATCCGCCCGGACGTGGCAGCTCTGTCACGCAGGGCGGCTGAACAGGAACGGAAGGCAAAACCGATCATGGCGGACAGAACGGAACGACCGGCTACGGCCACCATTCACGCGGGAGGCGAGTGGCTGGAAGCAGACTCCGGCGCGACCCGCGAGATCCTCGACCCCGCGGACGGCCGCCCCTTCGCCGTGGTCGCGGAGGGTGACGCCAAGGACGTCGACCGTGCGGTGGCCGCCGCGCGCCGCGCGTTCGACGAGGGCCCCTGGCCGCACACCCCGGTCGCCGAGCGCGCCGCCCTGCTGCGCCGCGTCGCCGACCTCCTGGTGCGCGACCGCGAGGAGCTGGGCCTGCTGGAGAGCCGGGACGCGGGCAAGACCGTCGAGGAGGGCCGCGTCGACATCGACTGCGTCGCCGACGCCTTCCGCTACTTCGCGGACCTGGTCGCCGCCGAGGCGCCCGGCCGGGTGGTCGACGCCGGCTCGCCCGACATCCACAGCGTCGTCGTGCACGAGCCGGTCGGTGTCTGCTCGCTGATCACCCCCTGGAACTATCCGCTGCTCCAGGCAAGTTGGAAGATCGCCCCGGCGCTCGCCGCGGGCAACACCTTCGTGATCAAGCCCAGCGAGATCACCCCGATGACCACCATCGCGCTCATCGAGCTGCTGGTGGAGGCCGGACTCCCCGAGGGCGTCGCGGGCCTGGTCACCGGCCCCGGCCACACGGTGGGCGCCCGCCTCGCCGACCACCCCGACGTCGACCTGGTCTCCTTCACCGGCGGCCTGGTCAGCGGCGTCAAGGTGGCCCAGGCGGCCGCGCCGAGCGTGAAGAAGGTCGCCCTGGAACTCGGCGGCAAGAACCCCAACGTGGTCTTCGCCGACGCCTGCGCCACCGAGGAGGGCTTCGACACCGCCGTCGACCAGGCCCTCAACGCCGCGTTCATCCACAGCGGCCAGGTCTGCTCGGCGGGCGGCCGGCTCATCGTCGAGGAGTCCGTCCGGGACCGCTTCGTCGCCGAACTCGCCCTGCGCGCCCGGAAGATCAGGCTCGGCCGGGGCACCGTACCCGGTGTCGAGTGCGGCCCCCTCGTCTCCGAGCAGCAGCGCGCCAGGACCGAGGACTTCGTCGCCTCCGCGCTCGCCGAGGGCGCGCGCCTGGTCTGCGGCGGCAAGCGCCCCGAGCCCACCGCCGACCGCCCCGAGTCCGGCTACTTCTACGAGCCGACCGTCCTCGACCACTGCCACCGCGAGATGCGCGTAGTGCGGGAGGAGGTCTTCGGACCCGTCCTCACCGTCGAGACCTTCCGCACCGAGGACGAGGCGATCACCCTCGCCAACGACACCGAGTACGGCCTCGCGGGCGCCGTCTGGACCGCCGACGCCGGCCGCGCCCGGCGCGTCGCCGGCCGGCTGCGCCACGGCACCGTGTGGATCAACGATTTCCACCCCTACCTGCCGCAGGCGGAGTGGGGCGGCTTCGGCAAGAGCGGCACCGGCCGCGAACTGGGCCCCGCCGGCCTCGCCGAGTACCGCGAGACCAAGCACGTGTACCAGAACCTCGCCCCGAGCCCGGTGCGCTGGTTCGCGGGCTGATCCCGGCCCCCCGAGACCTCCTCGTACGACCTCCCTGCCCCCAGGAGTCAGACACCCCATGCCCGAACACATCCACGAGTACGACTACGTCGTCGTCGGCGGCGGCACGGCGGGCTCCGTCATCGCCTCCCGCCTGACCGAGAACCCGGACGTCACCGTCGCCGTCATCGAGGGCGGCCCGAGCGACGTCGACCGCGACGACGTGCTCACGCTGCGCCGCTGGATGGGCCTGCTCGGCGGCGACCTCGACTACGACTACCCGACCACCGAGCAGCCGCGCGGCAACTCCCACATCCGGCACAGCCGGGCCCGCGTCCTCGGCGGCTGCTCCTCGCACAACACCCTGATCTCCTTCAAGCCGCTCCCGTCCGACTGGGACGAGTGGGAGCAGGCGGGGGCGACGGGCTGGGGCGCCGTCCCGATGGAGGCGTACTTCGCCCGGCTGAAGAACAACATCGTCTCGGTGGACGAGAAGGACCGCAACGCCATCGCGCGGGACTTCGTGGACGCCGCGCAGTCCACGCTCGGTGTGCCGCGTGTCGAGGGCTTCAACAAGAAGCCGTTCACCGAGGGCGTCGGCTTCTTCGACCTCTCTTACCACCCCGAGAACAACAAGCGCTCCTCGGCCTCCGTCGCCTACCTCCACCCGGTGATGGACGAGCGCCCGAACCTCCACCTCTTCCTGGAGACCTGGGCGTACAAGCTGGAGCTGGACGGCACCCGCGCCGAAGGCGTCCACGTGCGCACCAAGGACGGCCAGGAACTGCTGGTCAAGGCGCGCAACGAGGTGGTGCTCTGCGCGGGCGCCGTCGACACCCCGCGCCTGCTGATGCACTCGGGCATCGGCCCGCGCGCCGACCTGGAGGCCCTCGGCATCCCGGTCGTGCTCGACCTGCCCGGCGTCGGCGAGAACCTGCTCGACCACCCGGAGTCGGTCATCGTCTGGGAGACCAACGGACCCATCCCGGAGAACTCCGCGATGGACTCCGACGCGGGCCTGTTCGTCCGCCGTGACCCCGAACACGCGGGCCCGGACCTGATGTTCCACTTCTACCAGATCCCGTTCACGGACAATCCGGAGCGACTGGGCTACGAGCGGCCCGAGTTCGGCGTCTCCATGACCCCGAACATCCCCAAGCCCAAGAGCCGCGGCCGCCTTTACCTCACCAGCGCCGACCCCGAGGTCAAGCCCGCGCTGGACTTCCGGTACTTCACCGACGAGGACGACTACGACGCCAAGACCCTGGTCGACGGCATCCGTATCGCCCGCGAGGTAGCGAAGTCGGAGCCGCTGGCCCACTGGCTCAAGCGCGAGGTCTGCCCCGGCCCCGAGGTCCAGGGCGACGAGGAGCTGAGCGAGTACGCGCGCAAGGTCGCGCACACCGTGTACCACCCGGCCGGCACCTGCAAGATGGGCGCCGCCGATGACGAACTCGCCGTGGTGGACCCCGAGTTGCGTATCCGGGGTCTGAACGGCATCCGCATAGCCGACGCGTCCGTCTTCCCGACGATGACCGCGGTGAACCCGATGATCGGAGTGCTCATGGTCGGGGAGAAGGCCGTCGAACTGATCGGTGGTGACGCGCGATGACGCTCACTGTTCCCACCCGTAAGCCGCCCACCTCCGCCGCAGAGTCCGGCGCGCCGGTCTTCGCCGTCGACGGCCTGTGGAAGGTGTTCGGACCCAAGCCCGAGCGCGTCCCGGCCGACCCCGAGCTGGCCGCGCTGAGCCCCGCCGAGCTGCGCGCCGAGACCGGCTGCACGGCCGCCGTGCGGGACGTGTCCTTCGAGGTCCGCAAGGGCGAGGTCTTCGTCGTCATGGGCCTGTCCGGCTCCGGCAAGTCCACCCTGGTGCGCTGCCTGACCCGGCTGATCGAGCCCACCGCCGGCACTATCTCCATCGACGGCGAGGACGTGCGCGCCATGGACCGCGGCCGGCTGCGCGAACTGCGCCGCCACCGCGCCGCGATGGTCTTCCAGCACTTCGGCCTGCTGCCGCACCGCACCGTCCTCGACAACGTCGCCTACGGCCTGGAGATCCAGGGCATGGGCCGCGCCGAGCGGCGCGAGAAGGCCGCCGAGGTCGTCGCCAAGGTCGGCCTGGAAGGCTTCGAGAAGCGCCGTCCGGGTCAGCTCTCCGGCGGCCAGCGCCAGCGTGTCGGCCTCGCCCGCGCTCTCGCCGTCGACCCCGAGGTGCTGCTCTTCGACGAGCCGTTCAGCGCGCTCGACCCGCTGATCCGGCGCGACATGCAGGACGAGGTCGCCCGCCTGCACAGCGAAGAGGGCCGCACCATGGTCTTCATCACCCACGACCTCACCGAGGCCCTCAAGCTCGGCGACCGCATCGCCCTGATGCGCGACGGCCGCGTGGTCCAGCTCGGCACCCCCGAGGAGATCGTCAACTCCCCGGCCGACGACTACGTCCGCGAGTTCGTCCGCGACGTGCCGCGCGAGCAGGTCGTCACCTGCCGCACCGCCATGCGCCCCGCCTCCCTGGAGGAGGCCGGCAGCGGCCCCGCCGTCCGCCCCGAGGCCCCCGTCGCCGAGGCCATCGAGGCCGTCGCCCGCGCGGGCGAACCGGCCCGGGTGATGGACGACGGCACCTGCATGGGCGTCGTCGACTCCGACGCGCTGCTGAACGTGGTCGCGGGCACCGGCACGGCCGCCCCCGCCGAGCGGGAGGCCGAGCCCGCCCTCGTGTCCGCCGCCCCCGAGCCCAAGGCGGTCTGATGGCTACCATCACCGCCCCCACGGCCCGGCGCACCCTGCCCGGCCTGCTCAGGTCCCGCCCGGCGGCCAAGCTCCTCACGCTCGCCGTCGCCGCCGTGATCCTCGTCCCCCTGCTCGACAGCCGCTGGGGCAGCGGACACTGGCCGCACGCGCTGACCGTGAGCCTCACCGGCCCGCTCGGCGACGCCAGCGACTGGGTGATGAACAACCGGGACAGCCACCCGCTGTTCCTGTACTTCTTCGGCCACATCAGCAACGCCGTCGTGCTCTGCGTACGCGGTGTCTACCTGGCCCTGCTCGCCATGGGCTGGGTCGGCGTCACCGCGCTCGGCGCCCTGGTCGCCTGGCGGGTGGCCGGGGTCAGGCTGGCCGCCGGTACGGCCGTGGCGTTCCTCGCCTGCGGCGCGCTCGGTATGTGGCTGCCCACCATGCAGACGCTCGCGCTCATGGTGGCCGCCGTACTCGCCTCCGTCGCCGTCGGCGTCCTGCTCGGCCTCGCCGCCGGGCTCTCCGACCGGCTGGACCGCGCCCTGCGCCCGGTGCTGGACACCATGCAGGTGCTTCCGGCCTTCGCCTACCTGCTGCCCGTGGTGCTGGTCTTCGGTATCGGCGTCCCCGCCGCCGTCCTCGCCACCGTGGTCTACGCCGCCCCGCCGATGGCGCGTCTCACCGCGCTCGGCCTGCGCGGCGCCGACCCCGAGGTGCTGGAGGCCGTGCGCTCGCTCGGCGCCACCTCGCGCCAGCGGCTGCTGACCGCCCGTATCCCGCTGGCCCGCAAGGAACTCCTGCTCGGCCTCAACCAGACGATCATGATGGCGCTGTCCATGGCCGTCATCGCCTCCGTCATCGGCGCCGGCGGTCTCGGTGACCGCGTCTACCAGGCGCTCGCCTCCGTCGACGTCGGCGCCGCCCTCGCGGCCGGCATCCCGATCGTGCTGCTCGCCGTCGTCCTGGACCGCGTGACCGGCGCCGCCGGCCGCGCCGCCGACAACGCCGGCGAATCCCGCGGCAGGACGTGGCTCCTCGCGCTCGCGGCCACCGTCGCCGCGGCGGTCGCCGCCCGGCTGATCGGCCGCGCCGAGTGGCCCGGGGGCGCGACCCTGAACATCGCGGAGCCGGTCAACCACGCCGTCAACTGGATGACCGCCCATCTCTACTCCGGCGTCCCCGTCATCGGCGGCACCGCCGACTGGGCCGCGCACTTCACCACCTGGATGCTGGACCCGCTGCGCGACGGCCTGCGCGCGCTGCCCTGGTGGTCGGTGCTGCTGCTGGTGGCCGCGCTCGCCTGGCTGATCGGCACCTGGCGCACCGCGCTGACCGCCACCCTCGCCATGGCCGCGATCGGCGTGCTCGGCGTGTGGGACTCCTCCCTCGACACCCTCTCCCAGGTGCTGGCCGCCGTCGCCGTCACCCTGGTCCTCGGCATCGCCACCGGCATCGCGGCCGCCCGCAGCGACCGCGTGGAGCGGATACTGCGCCCGGTGCTGGACGTGTTCCAGACCATGCCGCAGTTCGTCTACCTGATCCCGGTCGTCGCCCTGTTCGGCGTCGGCCGCGCCCCCGCCGTCGCCGCCGCCGTGGTCTACGCCCTCCCGGCCGTCGTCCGGATCACCGCGCAGGGCCTGCGCCAGGTCGACCCGGCCGCGCTGGAGTCGGCCCGTTCGCTGGGCGCCACCGGCCGCCAGCAGCTCTGGCAGGTCCAGCTCCCGCTGGCCCGGCGCTCGCTGCTGCTCGCCGTCAACCAGGGCGTGGTCCTGGTCCTCGCCGTCGTCATCATCGGCGGCCTGGTCGGCGCGGGCGCCCTCGGCTACGACGTCGCCTTCGGCCTCGCCCAGGGCGACCTGGCGACCGGCCTGGTGGCCGGTGCCGCGATCGTCTGCCTCGGCCTGATGCTCGACCGGGTGACCCAGCCCACCGGCCGCCGCACGAAGAAGGGAGCGTGACATGCGATTCCGTACGACCCTCTCGGTGAGCGTCGCGGCCGCGTCCGCGCTCGCCCTGCTCACCGGCTGCGGCGCCGCCGACATGACCAAGCAGGCCAGTCCCTTCGCCAACGCGGGCGGGGCCAAGTCCCTCACCCTGTCCGTGCAGTCCTGGGTGGGCGCGCAGTCCAACGTGGCCGTGGCCAAGTACCTGCTGGAACACAAGATGGGCTACCGCGTCGACACCGTCCAGGTCGACGAGGTCCCCGCCTGGGACGCGCTCAGCCAGGGCCGCGTGGACGCCCTGCTGGAGGACTGGAGCCACCCCGAGCAGGAGAAGCGGTACGTCCACGACAAGAAGACCGTCTCCTACGCGGGCGGTCTCGGCGTCACCGGGCACATCGGCTGGTTCGTGCCGACGTACTTCGCCAAGCAGCACCCGGACGTCACGAACTGGAAGAACCTCAACAAGTACGCCTCCCAGTTCCGCACCGCCGAGTCCGGCGGCAAGGGCCAGCTCATGGACGGCTCCCCGGCCTACGTCACCCATGACAAGGCCCTGGTGAAGAACCTGAAGCTCAACTACCAGGTCGTCTTCGCCGGCTCCGAGGCCGCGCAGATCACCCAGATCAAGCAGTTCGCCAAGGAGAAGAAGCCCTTCCTGAGCTACTGGTACACCCCCCAGTGGCTCTTCAAGAAGGTCCCGATGACGGAGGTGAAGCTCCCGCCGTACAAGGAGGGCTGCGACACCGACACCGCGAAGATCACCTGCGCCTATCCGAAGACCCCGCTGCGCAAGTTCCTCAACGCCGACTTCGCCAAGTCCGGCGGCAAGGCGGCCGCGTTCCTGAAGAAGTTCCAGTGGACGACGGAGGACCAGAACGAGGTCTCCCTCATGATCGCCGATCAGAAGCTCAGCCCGGAGGAGGCCGCGAAGAAGTGGGTGGAGGCCCACCCGGAGCAGTGGAAGCGCTGGCTTCCGTGATCTGACGCCGGAGGGCGGACGGGGGGGCGGGCCCCCGGGGGGGCGGGCCGCCCGGGCCCCCCCCGGGGCGGGGTAGGGGTGGGGGCCGCGGGGGTTATCCCCCCGGCCCAAAGGTGTGGTGACCCGCTAGCGGTGGC
>NZ_JBITTC010000011.1:0-238389 GCF_044541565.1 Streptomyces sp. NPDC085596
TCCGCTTCCGCCCGCTCCCCCCCCCACGCCTACATTCTCCGGGCCCGCCCCGCCCCCCCCCCAATAATATAACACCCGGCCCGCCCCTAGGGACGCCCCCCCCCCCCCCCCCCCCCCCCCCCACCGCCCTCTCCGCGTACGTTCGTCCCGCTGCGAGCCGCCGGGACGACGGCGGCTCCCACACACGGGAGATCGGGGGTGCACGCGTGCGCATCGGACTGCTTACCGAGAGTGGCTATCCGTATGTCGGCGGTGACACCGGGCTCTGGTGCGACCGGCTCGTGCGCGGGCTCGGGCAGCACGAGTTCGACGTCTACGCGCTCAAGAGCGGCAGGCACCAGGAGGACGACGGCTGGGTGCCGCTCCCGCCGCAGGTCAGGCGGGTGCGCACCGCCCCGCTCTGGACGGCCGGGGACGAGGGTGCCACGCCGGGCCGCCGCGCCCGCAAGCGGTTCGCCGAGCACTACGGCGAGCTGCTCGGCGCGGTGTGCGCCCCGCCCGATGCCTCGCCGGAGGGCTCCTCCGCCGAAGTGGCGGACCGTTTCGGCAACGCGCTGTACAGCCTCGCCGAACTCGCCCGCGACACCGGCGCCCTGACCGGAGCGCTCCGCTCCGACCACGCCGTCAGCGCCCTGGAGCGCGCCTGCCGCGCCCCCGGCACGCCGCGCACGGCGCACGAGGCGCGCGTCCCCGACCTGCTGGCCGTCACCGACCACCTCGCCCGCGCCCTGCGCCCTCTCTCCCTCGACTGGTACGGAGACGCCGCCCTCGGCGCCGTCGACCTCTGCCACGCCACCTCCGGCGGCGCCGCCGCCCTGCCCGGCCTGCTCGCCCGGCACTTCTCCGGCGTCCCGCTGCTGGTCACCGAGTACGGCGTCCAACTCCGCGCCCACTACCTCGCGCTCGGCCCCGACACCGCCGCCCCCGCGGTACGCGCGCTCCTCGCCGCCTTCCACGGGCGGCTCGCCACCGAGGTCTACCGGCGTGCCGAGATCCTCACGCCCGGCAGCACCCACGCCCGCCGCTGGCAGGAGCGATGCGGCGCCGACCGCGCCCGCATCCGCACCGTCCATCCCGGCATGGACGCCGACCGCTTCGCCGAGGTCGGCGAGGCACCCGACCGCGCCGACGCCGACACGCTGGTCTGGGTCGGCCGGATCGAGCCCGCCCGCGACCTGGTCTCCCTGCTGCACGCCTTCGCCGAGGTCCGCAAGGAGGAGCCGCACGCGCGGCTGCGCATCGTGGGCGTACCCGTAGGGGCCGAGGGGGAGGCGTACCTCGCGCAGTGCCGGGCGCTGGCCGCCCAGCTCTTCCCGGACGAGGCGGAAGGGCTGCACGCCGTAGGGGACAACCCCGTGTCGTTCACCGAGGTGGGGGCGCCCGACGCGCCGACGCTGCCCGACGCGTACGCCGCCGGTGCCGTCGTCGTGCTGTCCAGCGTGGTCGAGGGGTTCCCGGTCAGCCTGGCCGAGGCCATGTTCTGCGGCCGGGCCACGGTGTCCACGGACGTGGGCGCGGTGGTCGAGGTCATCGGGGGCACCGGGCTCGTCGTACCGCCGCGCAATCCCCGGGCGCTCGGCGAGGCGTGCGTGGCGCTGCTGCGTGACCCCGAGCGCCGTGCGCGCCTGGGGGCGGCGGCGCGGGCCCGCGCGCTGGAGCTGTTCGGCGTCGAACAGAACATCACGGCATTTCACGGCATTTACCTGGAGATCATGTCGCACTGTCCGGTGCGGAGGGTCGTCGTCGACGACGCCGGTGAGCCCCTGCCGTTCGCCGTCCCCGCCGAGGCCCACGTACCCGGCCGCTGGACCGTCCCCACGGCCCGCACCCTCCTGCGCGGCCGGGGCTCACCGGCGCCGGTCCGCGCGACCGAGGGGGCGCGATGAGGGGCGTGGAGAGAACCGGGCCGGGGTCGGGGAACGGCACGGTGACGCCGGGGGCAGCCTCCGGTGCCGGCGGGACCCCGGAAGCCGAGGGCGACGCCCGGAGCAGTGCCCCCCGCAGGGGTGCCGTCGACCCCGTGAAGGCGCTGCTGCACCAGCACCGGGAGCTGTGCGAGCGGGCCGTGGACCCGCTGGAGATCGCGGCCGGACTGGAGTCGCACGGCTTCACCGACCGGTCCGCCGCCCGGTACCGGCACCGGGACGTGTTCTCGCTCGCCGAGGAGCTGTACGCGCGCGTGCCCCGCGACGCGGACCCGTCCCCCGAGCCCACGCCCGGCCCCGGCCCCCGTATCCGTACCGGGTGGGTACTGCTCACCCTGCTGCCCGGGGCGGTTGCCTCGGGCACCGTGGTGGGGCTGCGGCTCAGCCACGGCACCGCCCGCCCCCTGGTGGCGCTCGGCGGACTGCTCGCCGTGACCCTCGCCGTACGCGCCGCCCTCGGCCGGGGCCCCCTCGCGGCCCGCCCCGGCGCGGCCCCGCGGCCCTCCGCCCCCGTGTGGACCGTCTGCCTCCTCGGCTACGCCCTCCTCGGCGACGGCCTCCTGGACGCCGTGGTGAGCGGCGGCCCCGACGCCCTGCCCACCGGGGCCCCGGACGGCCCCTGGCCCGCCGCCGCCGCGCCCGTACTGGCCCTCGCGCTGGCCTGCGCCCCCGCCGCCTGGTGCGCCCACCTCCTCGACCTCGGCGCCCGCCGACGGCTCGCGGGCAGCCGGGGCCTGGAGGACTTCACCTCCGGCGCGCGACCCCTGCTGCTCGGCGTCCTCGCCCTCTACCTGGCAGCCCTGACCTGCCTCCTCGCACTGACCGGCGCCGTACTGGACGAGAACCCCGCCTACCCGCAGGCCCTCACCCTGGGCGCCCTGCTGTTCCTCGCCCGCCTTCTCACCGCCCACCGGCACCGCCACGCCCCGGCCGTGGTCCTGGGCGCGGCGGCGGCCGCCGAACTGGCCGCCCCGGCGCTGATCCTGAGCGGGCGCCTCCCCGGCTGCGGCTTCCTCGCCGTCCCGGTGACGACCCTGGTGGACCCCCTGGGGGCGCCCGCTGTCCCGGCCCTGAGCTGTGGCTGCGCGGCCCTGATTCTCCTGACCCACGCCCTGCGCACCCTCACCCGAGCCTCGGCCCACGCGCCTGTGGGAGGCCCGGAGTGAGGCTTCCCGCAGGCGTTCCCGGTGGTCCGCGCCATGCGCGCCACGCCCCCCACCCTCCCCCCACGGCACCGGCGCCCCACCGCCCCTATGTCCTCTCCCCCTTCATCCCTGAGAAGGAGAACACCAGATGACCACCTCCCGACACGGAGTCACCGCAGTGGCCGGGTCCGTGGGAGCAGCCGCGGCGCACCCCTCGGGAGCCGCTCTATGAGGGTTCTGCTGATCGGAGCCAACGGGTACATCGGCCGCTTCGTCGCCGACCGTCTCCTCGCCGACCCGGCCGTGCAGCTCACCGTGCTCGGCCGGGGCGACGACGCCGACGTCCGCTTCGACCTCGCCACCGGCAGCCCCGGCGCGCTCACGAGGTTCCTGGACGCCGTGCACCCCGGCGTCGTCGTCAACTGCGCCGGTGCGACCCGGGGCGGCGCCCGCGATCTCACCCGGCACAACACCGTCGCTGTGGCCACCGTCTGCGAGGCACTGCGCCGCAGCGGCTGCGGGGCCCGGCTGGTGCAGGTCGGCTGCGGCTCCGAGTACGGGCCCAGCCAGCCCGGCTCCTCCACGGCCGAGGACGCCGTACCCCGTCCGGGCGGCCCCTACGGGGTCAGCAAGCTCGCCGCGACCGAACTGGTCCTCGGCTCCGGCCTGGACGCCGTCGTGCTGCGCGTCTTCTCGCCCGCCGGACCCGGCACCCCGGCAGGGTCCCCCCTGGGGAGACTCGCGGAGGCCATGCGCCGCGCCATGCAGGCGGGCGACGGCGAACTCAAGCTCGCCGGGCTCGGCGTACAGCGCGACTTCGTCGACGTACGCGATGTCGCCCGCGCCGTGCACGCCGCCTCGCTCTCCGCCGCGCAGGGCGTCATCAACATCGGCTCCGGCCGTGCCGTGCGCCTGCGCGACGCCGCCACCGTCCTCGCCCGCGTCGCCGGGTACGGCGGTGCGCTCAACGAACTCGACGCCCCGCCGGGACCGTTGCGCGGCCCGATCGGGCATCCGCGCGGCGACCTGGACCACGCGGTGCCGGTCGCGTACCCCTACCCGGACGGCTGCGGCAGCTGGCAGCAGGCCGACGTGCGCACCGCCCGCGACCGGCTCGGCTGGCGCCCCCGGATCAACCTGGAGGAGTCCCTCGCGGACATCTGGATGGAGGCGGCGTGCCGCATCTGACCAGCGCCCCCGAGCAGCCCGCCGCCATCGCCGTACGCACCGCGATCGGCGTACCCGACTACGCGCACCCGCTGACCGCGCCCGCCCAGTGGTCCGAACTGGCCCGCCCCGGAACGCCGTTGGACTGGGTGGTGCTCAACGTCGCGGCCGGGCCCGGCGCCCGCCCCGACCCGCACTGCCTGGAGGCGGCGGGCCGGCTGCGCAACGGCGGCGTCCGCGTCCTGGGCCATCTGGACCTCGCCCACGGCATCCGCCCCTTCGCCGACCTGGTCTCCGACGCGCACCGCCACCTCGACTGGTACCGCGTCGACGGCTTCCTGCTGGAGCGGTGCCCCGGCGACCGGACGGCGCTCCCCGAGGTCCGCCGCGTGATCGGCATGCTCCGCGCGCTCGCCGGGGACACCCACATCGTCCTGGGCCACGGCGGCCACCCCTGTCCGGGGTACGCGGAGAACGCCGACCAGCTGGTGACCTTCCGGGGCTCCTGGTCCGACTACCGCTGGTCGCAGGTGGCCGAGTGGACCGCCGACTATCCGTCCGACCGTTTCTGCCACTTCGTGCACGGGGTGCCGCGCGGCCATCTGGAGGAGGCGCTGCGCATCGCCCGCTGGCAGGGCGCCGGGACGATCTACTTCACCGACCGCACGGACCGCGGCGGCCGGGCCAACCCGTGGGAGACCATGCCCGGCCACTGGGACGAATTCGTCTCGCTGGTCGGAACGGGTGTCTCGGAATGAAGAAGGCCGTGGCAGTGTTACGGGGAGAACAACCCGTAGTGATCGACCGACCAACGGAGTCCCCGTGTCGCTGCCACCCCTGGTCGAGCCCGCTTCCGAGCTCACCGTAGACGAGGTCCGCCGGTACTCCCGCCACCTGATCATCCCGGACGTGGGGATGGAAGGGCAGAAGCGGCTGAAGAACGCCAAGGTGCTCTGCGTGGGCGCCGGCGGCCTGGGTTCGCCCGCGCTGATGTACCTCGCGGCGGCCGGTGTCGGCACGCTCGGCATCGTGGAGTTCGACGAGGTCGACGAGTCCAACCTCCAGCGGCAGATCATCCACAGCCAGGCGGACATCGGCCGCTCGAAGGCGGAGTCCGCGCGGGACACGGTCAAGGGCATCAACCCGTACGTGGACGTGGTCCTTCACGCGGAACGGCTCGAGGCCGAGAACGTGATGGACATCTTCAGCCAGTACGACCTGATCGTCGACGGCACGGACAACTTCGCCACGCGCTACCTGGTCAACGACGCGTGCGTGCTGCTGAACAAGCCGTATGTCTGGGGCTCGATCTACCGCTTCGACGGCCAGGCGTCCGTCTTCTGGTCCGAGCACGGCCCCTGCTACCGCTGCCTCTACCCGGAGCCCCCGCCGCCCGGCATGGTCCCCTCCTGCGCCGAGGGCGGCGTGCTCGGCGTGCTGTGCGCGTCCATCGGCTCGATCCAGGTCAACGAGGCGATCAAGCTGCTCGTCGGCATCGGCGACCCGCTGGTCGGCCGCCTGATGATCTACGACGCCCTGGAGATGCAGTACCGCCAGGTCAAGGTCCGCAAGGACCCCGACTGCGCGGTGTGCGGCGAGAACCCGACGGTCACGGAACTCATCGACTACGAGGCGTTCTGCGGTGTCGTCTCCGAGGAGGCCCAGGAGGCCGCGGCCGGCTCCACGATCACTCCCAAGCAGCTCAAGGAGTGGATCGACGACGGCGAGAACATCGAGATCATCGACGTCCGCGAGCCGAACGAGTACGAGATCGTCTCCATCCCCGGCGCCAAGCTGATCCCCAAGAACGAGTTCCTCATGGGCACCGCTCTGGAGTCCCTCCCGCACGACAGGCGCATCGTCCTGCACTGCAAGACGGGCGTCCGCAGTGCGGAGGTCCTGGCCGTCCTGAAGTCGGCGGGCTTCGCGGACGCGGTCCACGTGGGCGGCGGCGTGATCGGCTGGGTCAACCAGATCGAGCCGAGCAAGCCGGTGTACTGACACTTTCCTGCGGCGAAGGCCCGCGTCCCCTGATCACACGGGGGCGTGGGCCTTCGCCGTCCCTGCCATCCGCTGCGCGAGGGGCCGGTGTCGACCTTCGAGTTGGTCGAGGCCCGATGATGGCGCGGTGCCGGAACCGCACACGGAGGGCCGCAGGATGAACGACTGGACTCCAGAGGTCGTCAGGGTGCTGGAGGCGTCGGGGTGGGCACCTGGGCGAAGGGTGGACACAGGTTGCTGGCGATCCATGTTCGAACCCGTCGGCCTTGTCATGCATGGCGCCGCGGAAGCCTTCCTGCGAGAGTTCGGCGGGCTGACCATGAACGTCAGCGGGCCGGGAATCACCTGTGCCCGCACACCGTTCGAGCTGGACCCGGAGCTGGCCGGGGGCGAGGAGGACCGGTTCCTTGAGTGGAGCGAGTCCATCGGGCGCCGCCTCTTCCCAGTCGGCGAGCTCGATCACGGACGGTTCTTCCTGGCCATCGACGAGGTCGATGAGATCTACCTCGTCGAGACCTGGATAGCCTCCTTCGGCCCCGCCCCCCAAGCCCTGGAAAACCTCGTCCTCGGCGTGGCCCCGCGCCGGATCGAGGTGCGGTAGGGACTGCCGGGCAGGCGCCTGTTTGCGCCTCGCCGGGGATGGGCAGCCCTGGACCGGGCTGTCGGGGGAGTGGGGGGAGCCGCGGGTGGACGGTGAGGGTGCGTCGGTCGTCATTTCGGTGGCCGCTGTGGTCATCAGTGTGCTGTCGCTCTATGTGGCCCGGCGGAAGGACCGCAGAGACGCCCTGCTCAAGCTGCACGAGTGGCTGATCAGTCCTGAGCTGCAGCAGGGCAGGCGGACTGTGTTCCTGATGCAGGAGCGGGGGGTGCGGGTGGAGGAGTTGAGCGGGGAGGAGTACGCCGTCGTCAATCGGGCGCTCGCCGCCTTCGACGTCGTTGGCCTCTACTGCCACAAGGGGTACGTGGGCGAGAAGGACGTCCTCGAACTGTGGGCGGTGCCGCTGGTCAGGCTGAAGCACGCCGGCGGGACGTTCCTGGAGTACCGGGATTCGCAGGTGGCGGGAATGCCGACCTGGCCGCGCTTCCGGCGGCTGGCCGACCACGCCGAGGCGTATCTGCGGGCGCGGGGTGTCGATGTCGCCCGGCTCACCGGGCCCACGCCGGCCGTGCCGGAGAGTCGTACCGAACCGTCGTAGGCCACCCGTCAGGTGCACACCGTGTTCGGCTCAGGGGTCCTGCCCGTCAACAGGTAGTCGTTGACCGCCTTCTGGACGCACCTGTTCTTGCTGTCGTACGCGCCGTGCCCCTGGCCCTTGTAGGTGAGTTCTACGGCGACTCCCTTGCCGAGGGCGTCGGCCATCGCGCGGGCGCCTTCGTACGGGGTCGCCGGGTCGCCGGTGTTGCCGACGACCAGGATCGGGGCGGAGCCGGGGGCGTGGACGTCGGGATGGTCGGCGGCGCCGGGGACGGCCCAGTCGGTGCAGCCGGCCATGCCCCAGGCGAGGTAGTCCCCGAACACGGGGGAGGCGTCGCGGAAGTCGGGGAGCTTGGACTGGATGTAGGCCGGGTCGTAACGAGGCTTCTCGTCCGAGCAGTTGATGGCGATGTTGGCCGCGGTGATGTTGCTGTACCCGCCGTCCTCCCCGCGCCCGTTCATCGAGTCGGACAGCACCATCAGCACCCTGCCGTCACCGTCGTACGCCTGCTCCAGCCCCTCGGTGAGGTACTCCCAGAAGTCCTTGGAGTACAGCGACTGCGCGATGCCGTTGGTCGCCGCCGTCTGGGTCAGCCGGCGCGGGGAGATGCCGGGGATGGGTTTCTTCTCCAGATCCTTCAGAAGCCCCGCGATACGTTTCTTCACGTCCTCGGGGGTGTCCCCGATGGGGCAGTCCTCGGCCTTGGACGTGCAGTCCTCGGCGAAGTTGTCCAGCGCGAGCTGGAACCCGCGCGCCTGGCTCAGCGCCCCCTGCTCCGGGGTCTGGGTGGGGTCAACGACCGCGTCGAAGACGGCCCTCCCCACATGTCCGGGGAACAAGTGCGCGTAGACACCGCCGAGTTCGGTGCCGTAGGAGATGCCGAAGTAGTGCAGCTTGGCGTCACCGAGCACCTGGCGCATCAGGTCCATGTCGCGGGCCGCGTCCGTGGTGCGCACATGGGGCAGGATCTTCTTGGACCGTTGCTCGCACGCGTCGTTGAACTTCTCGGTGCGGGAGATGAGTTGCTTCTGCTCGGCGGTGTCCTCGGGCGTCGCGTCCTGCTGGAAGTACGTGTCGAGCTGGGAGTCGCTCTCACAGAGCACCGGCGCGCTGCGGCCCACCCCGCGCGGGTCGAAGCTGACCAGGTCGTACCGGGTGCGCAGAGCCGCGTAGTCCTCGCCGAACGCGGGCAGCGTCGTGACACCGCTGCCGCCGGGGCCGCCGAAGTTGAATACCAGCGAGCCGATCCGGTCCTTCGCCGGGCCGTCCGCCTTGGCGCGGATCAGGGCGATGCCGATGGTGTCGCCCTTGGGCTCGCCCCAGTTCAGCGGCGCCTTCATGGTCGCGCACTGCCACTTCGTGCCACCGGGCAGCGGCGACGGGGCCGGGCCGCCGCCCTCCGCCTCGGACGGGGCCGGACAGTCCTCCCACTCCAGCTTCTGCTTCGTCAGATCCCCGTGCCCCGACCCGCCGCCGCAGCCGGCCAGCAGGGCGGCCACGAGCACGGCACCGGTCGTCAGGGCGGCGGCACGCGGCCGGGAAGGGTTCGGCATACAGCCATCCTCACGGCGCATCCGCCACTCCGCGCGGGGCACGGTCCGTAAGGAGTACGGGAGCGCCGACCCGTAGGGGATGCCCTGGCAGCCGGCCGACCCGCACAGCGCCCCCTAGGGGTCACCCCACCCCTACAGGGCTCCCTTACGGGTCAGATGGTTGAACGCCAGCCACCCCGGCAGCACCGGCAGCCACAGCGTCAGCAGCCGGAACAGCAGCACCGCCGGAGCCGCCACCTCCTTGGGCAGCCCGACCGCGATCAGACCCACGGTGAGCGTCGCCTCGACGGCGCCGACCCCGCCCGGGGTCGGCGCGGCGGAGCCGAGCGCGTTGCCCGCGAGGAAGACGACCGCGACGCTGGCGATGCTGATGTGCGCCGACTCGTCGCCGAACGCCCGGATCGAGGCGTCCAGGCACATCACGAAGCACCCGGTGAGCAGCAGCATGCCGCCGATGCCGGTGACCAGCTTCTGCGGCCGCTGGAGCACGTCCAGCATGCGCGGCACCACCCCGGCGAACAGCGACCGCACGCGCGTGACGACGAACTTCCGCAGCAGCGGCACCGACGTCACCACGAGCACCAGCACCGCGACCGTCAGCAGACCGGCGATGACCGTCCGGGACGGCGACAGCGATGGCGTCTTCTCGGTGCCGGTGAGGTAGCCGAAGGACAGCAGCATCAGGATGTGGCAGCCAAGACCGAACAGCTGGGACGCGCCCACACTCGCCACCGCGAGCCCCGGCCGCACCCCCTGTCGCTGGAGGAACCGCGTGTTCAGCGCGACACCGCCGACCGCCGCCGGAGCGACGATCTTCACGAAGGAACCGGCGACCTGAGCCGCCACCGTCCGCACGAACGGCACCCGCTCCGGCACGAACCCGAGGAGCGCCATCGCGGCGGCCACATAGCTGAGCGCGGAGAACGCCACCGCAGCCGCCACCCAGCCCCACTGGGCCTGCGCGAACAGCTTGCCGAACTCGATGTGGGTGAGCTGGGTGAGCAGGAAGTACGCGCCGATCGCGCCCGCGATGAAGCTGATCAGGGTGCGGGGCCGGATGCGCTCCAGCCGGGCCGGCTCCACCGGGGCCTGCGGCCTGATCCGCAGCACCTGGTGCCGGATCTGGGTGAGCAGGTCCTCCTCGCGGGCCTCGTCGATCGCCTCGTCGATGGCCCGCTTCTCGGCTCGCTGCTCGGCGCGGACGGTCTTCTTGTCGGGCTTCTCCGGAAGGGCCGCGCCCTCCTCGGAGGCGGCCTCCAGCCGGGCCTGCTTGGCCAGCCGGGACGACTCCAGCACCGCCTCCCGCTCCCGCTCGGCGCGCTCGCGGCCCAGCTTGCGCAGGGTGGCGCGGGTGGAGCGGGTCAGCGCGATGGGCTGGAGCATCGGCAGGCAGTTGGCCACCGCGTCCGGGCCGAGCACCGCGACCGCCGACGCCACGGCCCGCTCGGCGCCCACCCGCAGGCCGAGCGTGGTGAGCATCTGGGCCACGTCCATGCGTAGCAGCAGATCGCCCGCCGCGATCTCACCGCCGCGCAGCTCGGCGAGGATCACCTTGCCGGAACGATCCACCAGTACGGCGTCACCCGCGAGCCTGCGGTGCGCGATGCGCCGGGACTGCAGGGCCCGCACCTGGTGCCAGACCTTGTGCAGCAGCTCGTCGGTGATCTCGTCGTCGGCCAGCGAGTCCAGGGTGCGGCCGCCGGTGTGCTCGTAGACCAGCATGACCGCGTCCGGGCCCAGCTCGGAGGTGGCGATCAGCTTGGGCGCGTTGGCGCCGGCCGCGATGGCGGCGTACGCGAGCAGCGCCTCCTGCTCCAGGGCCTGCCGCAGCGACTGGAGGCTGGAGCGGGTGGCGAAGCCGCGCAGGGTGAGGTTGCGCCAGGCGCGGTAGAAGAAGCCCTGGGCCTGCTGTTCCCGGTCGACGACGGTCACGTCGAGCGGTGGGCCGTCCTCCAGGGTGACGAAGTAGCGCCGCCCCCGGTCGCCGTTCTCCGCGTCGGGGCCCTCTTCGCGGACCGCGCTGACCGGGTGGAAGCCGACGTGGCGCAGGCCCGCCATCAGGGTGCGGCCGGTGGGGCGGACGTTGGGGGAGCCGACGGCGTACAGGGTGCCGTAGGCGATGGTCCAGCCGATCAGCACCGTCAGGATGATGGCGAACGGGGTGGTGTAGCCGGTGACCAGCATGGAGAACGCGTCGAGCAGCAGCACGATCCACAGCACCGCGCGCCAGCGGGGTCTGCGGGACATGCCGACGGCCGTCATATAGGCGATGACGGGCGCGAGGTAGCCGTGTACCGGGTCGGTCAGGGCATGGACGTCGCCGGGGGCGGGCTGGGTCAGCGCCTCCTGGATGGAGCCGGGGGCGGCGCGGGCGACCCAGAGGTCCGTGGCGAGGGTGACCCCGTGCGCGAGGACCGCCGCGAGCACACCGTCCGCGATCCGCAGCCCGTCGCGTTTGATCAGCCGCTCGATGGCGAACGCGACCGGGACCAGCAGGATGGCGATGCTGGACGCCAGCCCCGCGATCTTGATCAGCAGGTCGGGCGCCTGGCCGGTGCCCTTGTTGATGTCCTGTTCGAGCCCCGAGGTGGTGCCGTGCGCGAACGCGGCGATGGCGAGCAGCAGGGCGATCGCCAGCACGCCCACCAGCAGCCGCATGAGGTCGGAGGGGCGGTGCACGCGCGCGGGGAGGAGCGGTTCGTCGCCCTCGACCTCCTCGGGGTGGAGGACGTCGTCGCCGGGGCGCCCGGAGGCGTGCGCCCGCGCGGGCAGGCCGCTCCCCTTGGTGGCGTCCGGTTCGTTCCGGTCGCCCTCACGCGCGCGCGTGACGTCGTCCCCGGAAGGTCCGCCGGGGCCGTCGGTGGCTTCGCGGGAGGCGCCGGGGCGCGCGGACGCGCCAGGGGTGCCCTCCGCGTCGTCGGGGTGCACACCCTGCTGTTTCATGATCTCTTCTTGGTCTCGTATCACCGGTCACCGCCCGCACGATGGTGGCACGACTGAGGGGCGCGAGGGGGCATCAGGGTGCGGATGGGGGTGCGAAAAGTGCGTTTGGGCGGACTGCCGGCCCGTCCGGACGCCCCTGGCCGGCCTCGTCCCATTGTCGTAGGCGTACGGCAGGATGGGGTGGATGAGCGAGCAGAGCCCTGCCGAGGAGGGGCGCGCGGACGCGCTTCCGGAGTACGCCGAGCGCGTGCTCGACGTGGCCGAGCGGATTCCGCCGGGCCGGGTCATGACCTACGGGGACGTCGCGGAATGGCTGGAGGAGGGCGGGCCGCGCCAGGTGGGCCGGGTGATGGCGCTGTACGGGGGCGCGGTGCCGTGGTGGCGCGTGGTGCGGGCCGACGGTGCGCTGCTGCCCGGCCATGAGCTGCGTGCCCTGGACCACTACCGCGCCGAGGGCACCCCGCTGAAGCAGGCGTCCCGCAGCGCCGAGGGGCATCTGCCGCGCCTCGACATGAGACGGGCCCGCTGGGACGGCGCCACGCAGAACCACAGCTGAGGGCCTCCGGCAAGGTTTGCGGCTCAGGTCCGCTCGTACGGGGGACATCGGGCACGTCCGCGACATGACGTACGTTCGTTGGGACGGGTCGCCCCCGAGGCGCCCGCCTTTGTACGCCCTTACGACCACCCCGCACCACCACCAGGACCGGCGAACCCACGTGAGCACCACCTCCTCCACCGGACGCCTGTCGCACCCCCAGGGTCGGCAGGCGCCTCGTGGTGCCTACCGGCTGCTCCGCACCCCGCCCGCACAGACACCTCAGCCCCGGCCGGACGCCGCCCAGCGCGCGGTGATCGAGCACGAGAGCGGCCCGCTGCTCGTCCTCGCCGGGCCCGGCACCGGCAAGACGACCACCCTGGTGGAGTCCGTCGCCGCGCGCGTCGCCCGAGGCGCCGACCCCGAGCGCATCCTGGTGCTGACCTTCAGCCGCAAGGCCGCCGTCGAGCTGCGCGACCGGATGGCCCGGCGCATGGGCGCCGCCCGCGCGCCCCGCGCCACCACCTTCCACTCCTACTGCTACGCCCTGGTCCGCGCCCACCAGGACAGCGACCGCTTCGCCCAGCCACTGCGCCTGCTCTCCGGCCCCGAGCAGGACGTCACCGTGCGCGAGCTGCTCGCCGGGCAGCCCGAGCTGGAGCGGCTCGGGCTCACGCATGTGCGCTGGCCCGACGACCTGCGCGCCTGCCTGACCACGCGCGGCTTCGCCGACGAGGTCCGCGCGGTCCTCGCGCGCAGCCGCGAGCTGGGGCTCGCGCCCGGCGCGCTGGACGCCTTCGCGCGCCGCATCGGCCGCCCCGACTGGCGCGCGGCGGCCGCGTTCCTCGCCGAGTACCTGGACGTGATCGACCTCCAGGGCGTCATCGACTACGCCGAACTCGTCCACCGCGCGGTGCTCCTCGCCCACCGCCCCGAGGTCGCCGAGCGCCTCGCCGCGTCCTACGACGCCGTGTACGTCGACGAGTACCAGGACACCGACCCCGCGCAGGTACGGCTGCTGCACGCGCTGGCCGGGGGCGGCCGCACCCTGGTCGCCCTCGGCGACCCCGACCAGTCGATCTACACCTTCCGGGGCGCCGACGTGAACGGCATCCTCGACTTCCCGGCCGCCTTCCCGCGCGCGGACGGCACCCCCGCCCCCGTCGAGGTGCTGCGCACCTCCCGCCGCTCCGGGGCCGTCCTGCTGGCCGCGACCCGCCGCATCACACAGCGCATGCCGCTGTCCCAGCTCCCCGCCGAGAAGCTGCGCGTCCACCGGGAGCCCACGGCCGTCCGTGACGGTGGCCAGGTGGAGGTGTACACCTACCCGACCTCCGGCACCGAGCTGGACAACATCGCCGACATCCTGCGTCGTGCCCACCTCGAGGACGGCATCCCGTGGAACGACATGGCGGTCCTCGTCCGCGCGGGCTCCCACAGCATCCCGACCCTGCGCCGCGCCCTGACGGCGGCGGGCGTCCCCCTGGACATCGACGGCGACGACCTCCCGCTGCGCCACGAACCGGCGGTCGCCCCGCTGCTCACGGCGCTGCGGGCGGTGGCACTGGCGGAGACGGGAGCTGCCGACGGTTCTCCGCCGCAGGAACAACCCTCGGAGACCGAGCCCTCGGAGGAGCCCTCTGAGACCGAGCCGTCGGAGGCCCCCGCCCCCTGGCTGGACGCCGAGACCGCCATAACCCTTCTCTCCTCACCCCTCGGCGGCATGGACGCCGCCGATCTGCGCCGGCTCGGCCGGGCCCTGCGGGAGGAGGAGCGGGCCGCGGGCCAGGCCCTGCCCGCGCCGTCCGACGTGCTGCTCGCACGGGCGCTCGCGGAGCCCGAGCGGCTCGTCGCGCACGATCCGGCGTACGCGCGCGGAGCGCAGCGGCTGGGCGCGCTGCTGCGGAAGGCGCGTGTGTGCCTGGCCGAGGGCGGCACCGCCGAGGAGGCGCTGTGGGCGCTGTGGAACGGCACGCCCTGGCCCAGCAGGCTGGAGCGGTCCGCGCGGCGCGGGGGCGCGGCGGGCCGTAACGCCGACCGGGACCTGGACGCCGTCTGCGCGCTGTTCGCCACGGCCGCCCGCGCGGAGGAGCGCACCGGCGGACGCGGCGCGCTGAACTTCCTGGAGGAGATCGACGCCGAGGACATCGCCGCCGACACCCTCACCCGCCGCGCGGTGCGCCCCGACGCCGTACGCCTGATGACCGCGCACCGCTCCAAGGGGCTGGAATGGCGGCTGGTCGTCGTCGCGGGCGTGCAGGAGGGGCTCTGGCCCGACCTGCGCCGCCGGGGCTCCCTGCTGGAGGCCGACCGGATCGGCCGCGACGGCCTTGCCGAGCCGCTGACCCCGGGCGCCCTGCTCGCGGAGGAGCGCAGGCTGTTCTACGTGGCCGCCACGCGCGCGCGGGACCGTCTCGTCGTCACCGCCGTGAAGGCGCCGGCCGACGACGGCGACCAGCCGTCCCGTTTCCTGACCGAGCTGGGCGTCGAACCCCGCGACGTCACCGGCCGTCCGCGCCGCCCGCTCGCGGTCGCCGCGCTCGTCGCCGAACTACGCGCCACCACCGTCGACCCGAACGTCTCGGACGGCCTGCGGGACGCGGCCGCGCGCCGGCTGGCCCGGCTCGCCGCGCTCGCCGACGAGGACGGCCGCCCGCTGGTGCCCGCCGCGCACCCCGACCGCTGGTGGGGGATGTACGAGCCGACCGCGAGCAAGGTGCCGCTGCGCGACCGCGATCAGCCCGTGGTGCTCTCCGGCAGCGCGCTGGACCAGCTCGCCAACACCTGCGCCCTCCAGTGGTTCCTGGGCCGCGAGGTGAAGGCCGACGCGCCCGCCACGGCCGCCCAGGGCTTCGGCAACGTCGTCCACGTCCTGGCCGACGAGGTGGCTTCCGGCCGTACCCCCGCCGACCTCGACGTCCTGATGGAACGCCTGGACTCGGTGTGGAACGCGCTCGCCTTCGACGCGCCCTGGAAGTCCGCCCAGGAGAAGGAGACCGCCCGCGCGGCGCTCGAACGCTTCCTGAACTGGCACGTCCTGGACCGCGCCACCCGCACGCCCATAGCCAGCGAGCGGGACTTCGACGTGACCCTGGAGGCGGGCGAGTACCAGGTCCGCATCCGGGGCCAGATGGACCGCGTCGAGACGGACGGCGACGGCCGGGCCTACGTCGTGGACTTCAAGACCGGCAAGAACACCCCCACCGCCGCCGAGGTGGACCGCCACCCCCAGCTCGCCGTCTACCAGCTCGCCGTGGCCGAGGGCGCGGTGGACGACGCCTTCGACGGCGCCCGCCCGGAGCCCGGCGGCGCCGAACTCGTCCAGCTCAGACAGGGCGCGGCGAAGAAGGACGGCGGCGAGAGCCTGCCCAAGGTGCAGGCCCAGGAGCCGCTCGCCGGGGAGTGGGTCGGGGACCTGCTGGCCACCGCCGCCGGAAAGGTGCTGGACGAACGGTTCACCCCCACCACCGGCCAGCACTGCACCCACTGCTCCTTCCGCGCCTCGTGCAGCGCCCGCCCCGAGGGACGGCAGGTCGTGGAGTGACGTACGGCACCACCGCACCCCGCTGACCTGGGCTTTCCACAGCACCGGCGCCCACTTGTCGGCGGTCGCCGCTAGCCTTCCCCGCATGCCCGCGCACCTCACCGACCCCGAGCAGCTCAAAGAGCTGCTCGGCATCCCGTTCACCCCGGAGCAGACGGCCTGCGTCATCGCGCCGCCGGCTCCGCAGGTGATCGTGGCCGGAGCCGGTTCGGGCAAGACCACCGTGATGGCCGCCCGCGTGGTCTGGCTGGTCGGCACCGGCCAGGTCGCCCCCGAGCAGGTGCTCGGCCTGACCTTCACCAACAAGGCGGCCGGCGAACTCGCCGAACGCGTCCGCAAGGCACTGATCAAGGCCGGGATCACCGACCCGGACGCCATCGACCCGGACAACCCGCCCGGCGAGCCGGTCATCTCGACGTACCACGCCTTCGCCGGACGGCTGCTCACCGACCACGGTCTGCGCCTCGGCCTGGAGCCCAGCTCCCGGCTGCTCGCGGACGCCACCCGCTTCCAGCTCGCCGCCCGGGTGCTGCGCGAGGCGCCGGGCCCCTACCCGGCGCTGACCCGCTCCTTCGCGGACCTCGTCACCGACCTGCTCGCGCTCGACTCCGAGCTGTCCGAGCACCTGGTCGACCCCGAGGAGCTGCGTGCCTGGGACGCCGACCTGCTGACCACCCTCGACGGCGTCAAGCTCAGCAACGCCGACCTGCGCAAGGTCCCGGAGACGCTGGCCGCGCGCGGGGAACTCGCCGGGCTCGTCCAGCGCTACCGGGCCGCCAAACGCGCCCGCGACCTCCTCGACTTCGGCGACCAGATCGCCCTGTCGGCCCGCCTCGCCCGCATCCCCGAGGTGGGCCGCGTGCTGCGCGAGGAGTTCCGGGTCGTCCTGCTGGACGAGTACCAGGACACCTCCGTCGCCCAGCGCGTCCTGCTCGCCGGCCTCTTCGGCCAGGGCACCGGACACCCCGTCACCGCCGTCGGCGACCCCTGCCAGGCCATCTACGGCTGGCGCGGCGCCTCCGTGGCCAACCTGGACGACTTCCCCGAGCACTTCGCCCGCGCCGACGGCAGCCCCGCCGCCCGGCAGGCGCTCAGCGAGAACCGGCGCAGCGGCGGCCGCCTCCTCGACCTCGCCAACGGCCTCGCGGAGCCCCTGCGCGCCATGCACGCGGGCGTGGAGGCGCTGCGCCCCGCCCCCGGCGCCGAACACGACGGGCTGGTCCGCTGCGCCCTGCTGCCCACTCATGCCGAGGAGATCGACTGGCTCGCCGACTCCCTCGCCCACCTGGTGCGCACGGGCACCCCGCCCGGCGAGATCGCCGTACTGTGCCGCACCGCGACCGACTTCGCGGAGATCCAGGGCGCGCTGGTCGCCCGTGACGTGCCCGTGGAGGTCGTCGGCCTGTCCGGGCTGCTGCACCTGCCCGAGGTCGCCGACCTGGTCGCCGTCTGCGAGGTGCTCCAGGACCCCGGCGCCAACGCCGCCCTGGTCCGGCTGCTCACCGGCCCGCGCTGGCGCATCGGCCCGCGCGACCTGGCCCTGCTCGGCCGCCGCGCCCGGCTGCTCGTCGCCCACGCGCGCGTGGACGGCACCGACGACCCCGACCGCAGGCTCGCCGAGGCCGTGGAGGGCGTCGACCCCTCCGAGGTGACCTCGCTCGCGGACGCCCTGGACACCTTCCTGGAGACCTCCTTCGGCACGGACGGGTACGACGACGAGCTGCCGTTCTCCCCGGACGCGCGCGTGCGCTTCGCCCGCCTCGCCGCCGAACTGCGCGACCTGCGGCGCAGCCTGTCCGACCCGCTGATGGACGTGCTGCACCGGGTGCTCGCCGTCACCGGCCTGGAGGTCGAGCTGTCGGCGTCCCCGCACGCGCTCGCCGCCCGCCGCCGGGAGACCCTGTCCAACTTCCTCGACGTGGCCGCCTCCTTCGCGGCCGGCGACGGCGAGGCCACCCTGCTCGCCTTCCTCGCCTTCCTGCGCACCGCCGCCCAGTACGAGAAGGGCCTCGACAACGCCCTGCCCGGCGGTGAGAACACCGTCAAGGTGCTCACCGCGCACAAGTCCAAGGGGCTGGAGTGGGACGTGGTCGCCGTCCCCGGGCTGGTCAAAGGCACTTTCCCCAGCGCCCAGGGGCGCGAGAAGTGGACCGCGCAGGCCAAGGTGCTCCCGCACGCCCTGCGCGGCGACACCGCCACGCTGCCCGACGTGGACTCCTGGGACGCCAAGGGCGTCAAGGGCTTCCACGAGGCCATGAAGGAGCACCAGCACACCGAGGAACTCCGCCTCGGCTACGTCACCTTCACCCGCCCCCGCTCCCTCCTCCTCGGCTCCGGCCACTGGTGGGGCCCCAGCCAGAAGAAGCCGCGCGGCCCCTCCGACTTCCTCCAGGCCCTGCACGACCACTGCGCCGCCGGGTACGGCGAGACCGAGGTGTGGGCGGACGCCCCCGACGAGGGCGACGAGAACCCCGCCCTGCACACCGCCGGCGCCGACCAGGCATGGCCGCTGCCCCTGGACGCCACCGCCTTCGAACGCCGTCGGCGGGCCGCCCACACCGTCCGCACCCACCTCCGCACCCCGCCCACCACCGCCCCGGCCCCGTACGACGACCCCGAGTGGCCCACCCCGCCACCGGAGGACGACGACCCGTACGACGCCTTCGAGGAGCCCGAGGAGCCCGAGGACCCCGAGTTCCCGGACGACCCCGACGACTGGGACTCCTGGAGCGGCGACCGCCCCTCCCTCCCCGTCCCGCACCAGGCGTCCGCCCCCGAGCCGCAGCCCCGGCTCACCCCGGAGGAAGCCCGCGCGGTCGCCTCCTGGGACCGGGACCTCGACGCCCTCGCCGGGGAACTGATGCGCGCCCGGCGCAGCGTCACCGAGGTGCCGCTGCCCGCCGTCCTCACCGCCACCCAGATGCTCCGGCTCGCCGAGGACCCGGACGGGCTCGCGCAGGAACTCGCGCGCCCCATGCCGCGCCCCCCGCAGCCGGCCGCGCGCCGCGGCACCCGCTTCCACGCCTGGGTCGAGGCCCGCTACGAGGAGCTGATGCTGCCCCTGCTGGAACCGGACGACCTGCCCGGCACCGACGCCGAGATCGCCGACGAGGCCGACCTCGAAGCCCTCAAGGAAGCCTTCGAGCGCACCGAGTACGCCCGGCGCACGCCCTACCGCGTCGAGGTCCCCGTACAGCTCACCCTCGCCGGCCGGGTCGTACGCGGCCGGATCGACGCCGTCTACAAGGACGGCGACGGCGAGGACGCCACGTACGAGATCCTCGACTGGAAGACCGGCCGCAGCCACAGCGCCGACCCGCTCCAGCTCGCCGTCTACCGGCTGGCCTGGGCCGAGCAGCAGGGCATCCCGCCCGAATCGGTCACGGCCGCGTTCCTGTACGTGCGCACCGGCGAGGTCGACCGTCCGGACCGGCTGCCCGGCCGGGAGGAGCTGGCGCGACTGCTCGAAGGGGAGCGAACCGGGGCGACGGGGACGCCCGGGTGTGACGAACCGCCCGCCGAGGATGTCCGTGCGGGCCGATAGGCTCGTGAGCATGAGCCAGACCCCGGACAGCGCCGTCCACGCGTACATCGACCGGCACCGCGCCGCCTTCCTCGACGACCTCGCCGCGTGGCTGCGCATCCCGTCCGTGTCCGCCCAGCCGGAACACGCCCCCGATGTCCGGCGCAGCGCCGACTGGCTCGCCGCGAAACTCACCGGGACGGGCTTCCCGGTGGCCGAGGTCTGGCCCACCGCCGGCGCCCCGGCCGTCTACGCCGAATGGCCCTCGGACGACCCCGGGGCCCCCACCGTGCTGGTCTACGGCCACCACGACGTCCAGCCCGCCGCCCGCGAGGACGGCTGGGACACCGACCCCTTCGAGCCCGTCGTACGCGGGAACCAGCTCTTCGCGCGGGGTGCCGCCGACGACAAGGGCCAGGTGTTCTTCCACACACTCGGCGTCCGCGCGCACCTCGCCGCGACCGGCCGTACGGCGCCCGCCGTCAACCTCAAGCTGCTGATCGAGGGTGAGGAGGAGTCCGGCTCCCCGAACTTCCGCGCCCTCGTCGAGGAGCACGCCGACCGGCTCGCCGCCGATGCCGTGATCGTCTCCGACACCGGCATGTGGTCCGCCGACACCCCCACCGTGTGCACCGGCATGCGGGGCCTCGCCGAGTGCGAGATCCGGTTCTACGGACCTGACCAGGACATCCACGCCGGCTCCTTCGGCGGCGCCGTGCCCAACCCGGCCACCGCCGCCGCCCGCCTGGTCGCCGCCCTGCACGACGACCACGGGCGCGTGGCCGTCCCCGGCTTCTACGACGGCGTCGTGGAGCTGACCGGCCGCGAGCGCGAACTCTTCGCCGAGCTGCCCTTCGACGAGGCCGAGTGGCTGCGCACCGCCAAGTCGCACGCGGCGCACGGCGAGGCCGGGTACAGCACCCTGGAACGCATCTGGGCCCGCCCGACCGCCGAGGTCAACGGCATCGGCGGCGGCTACCAGGGCGCCGGCAGCAAGACGATCATCCCCTCCTCGGCCGTGGTGAAGCTGTCCTTCCGGCTGGTCGCCGGCCAGGACCTCGGCACCGTCGAGAAGGCCGTGCGCGACTGGGCCGAGCGGCAGGCGCCCGCCGGAATCCGGCTGGAGACCGAGTTCAGCCCCGGTACGCGCCCCTGCCTCACCCCGCTCGACCACCCCGCCCTCGAGTCCGTGGCCCGCGCGATGGGCCGCGCCTTCCAGGCGCCGGTGCGCTTCACCCGGGAAGGAGGCTCCGGCCCCGCCGCCGACCTCCAGGAGGTGCTCGGCGCCCCGGTCCTCTTCCTCGGCATCTCCGTCCCCTCCGACGGCTGGCACGCCCCGAACGAGAAGGTCGAGCTGGACCTGCTGTTCAAGGGCGTCGAGACCAGCGCCCACCTGTGGAGCGACCTCGCCGAGAACTGGCGTCCCGCGCCCTGACGAACAGCCGCCGTTCGGGTCGGCGCCGCGCGCCGGGCACACTGGAAGGACCGCCCGGCCCGACCGCCCCCGCCCGGCAGCGGTGCCCCTGACCCGTGTCCCGCCGAACCGCCCGCCGAACCGAACCGTTCCATTGGGGGAGTTGGAAGCACCCGTGACCACCCGGACCGACCACACCGCTGACCGACCCATCTCGCTCACCGCCCCGAGCGGCATCGACCGAGCCGCCCACCACCGGCTCGACGAAGCCTGGCTCGCGGCGGCGTGGAGCCACCCCACGACCCGCTGCTTCGTGGTCTCCGGCGGCCAGGTACTCATCGACGAGACGTCCGACGGGCGTACCGAACTCGTCATGACCCCCTCCTTCGAGGCCCCTCTCACCGAGGCCCACCGCTACTTCCTGGGCGAGGACGAGGACGGCGTCAGCTACTTCGCGCTCCAGAAGGACTCCCTGCCCGGCCGCATCGACCAGTCCGCGCGCCCCGCCGGACTGCGCGAGGCGGGCCTGCTGCTCTCCCCGCGCGACGCCGGGCTGATGGTGCACGCGGTCGGCCTGGAGAACTGGCAGCGCACCCACCGTTTCTGCTCCCGCTGCGGCGAGCGCACCGTCATCGCCGCCGCCGGGCACATCCGCCGGTGCCAGGCGTGCGGTGCCGAGCACTACCCGCGCACCGACCCGGCGGTGATCATGGCGGTCACCGACGAACAGGACCGCATCCTGCTCGGCCGCCAGGTGCACTGGCCCGAGGGCCGCTTCTCCACGCTCGCCGGATTCGTCGAGCCCGGCGAGTCCATCGAGCAGTCGGTGCGCCGCGAGGTCTTCGAGGAGGCGGGCATCACCGTCGACCGGGTGGAGTACGTGGCCAGCCAGCCCTGGCCCTTCCCGTCCAGCCTGATGCTCGGCTTCTTCGCCCACGCCACCTCCACCGAGATCGACGCCGACGGCGAGGAGATCGAGGAGGCCCGCTGGTTCTCCCGCGACGAGCTGGGCGCGGCCTTCGAGTCCGGCGAGGTGCTGCCGCCCTACGGCATCTCCATCGCCGCCCGGCTGATCGAGATGTGGTACGGCAAGCCGCTGCCGACCCGGAGCGCCATCTAGGGCCCCGGACACGCGAGAACCCCGGCCGCCCTCTTCGTGTTCCTGGGCGGCCGGGGTTCTCGCGGTACAGGGGTCAGGCGCCGAGCGCCTGCTTCACCTGGGCGAGGCTCGGGTTGGTCATGACGGCCTCGGGGCCACCGCCGGCGGGCACGACGCGCACGGTCGGAACCGTCTGGTTGCCGTCGTTCGCCTTCTCCACGAACGCGGCGGACTCCGGGTCGTGCTCGATGTTGATCTCGGTGAAGGGGATGCCCTCCCGGTCCAGCTGGCCCTTCAGCCGGCGGCAGTAACCACACCAAGTGGTGCTGTACATCGTCACAGTGCCCTGCATGTCTCGCGCTCCTCAGGCGGCCGGGGGGTACGTCGTTACGTCGTGCACAGGGCAAACGCGGGGGACCGGGGATGAATTCCCACGGCTGTGACTCCGATGTGACCCCCGCCGCACCCGGCGCTGTGACACCCGCCGCATTAAAACGACTATCGGGGCCCGCCTGTGGACAACGGACGCGGTGGTCCCGGACAACCTGGCAGCATGGCCATGTGACAGCAGCAACGCCCTCCTCCCTCTTCCCGCGGACCCCGGACTCGGCCGACGCGGTGCTCGAAGGGCTCGACCCCGAGCAGCGCGAGGTCGCCACCGCCCTGCACGGGCCGGTGTGCGTCCTGGCCGGAGCGGGCACGGGCAAGACCCGCGCGATCACCCACCGCATCGCGTACGGAGTGCGCTCCGGTCTCCTCCAGCCCTCCAGCGTGCTCGCCGTCACCTTCACCAACCGCGCCGCGGGCGAGATGCGCGGCCGGCTCCGCCAGCTCGGCGCCCAGGGCGTGCAGGCCCGCACCTTCCACTCCGCCGCGCTCCGTCAGCTCCAGTACTTCTGGCCGAAAGCGATCGGCGGCGGCATGCCCCGGCTGGTCGACCGCAAGATCCAGCTGGTCGCCGACGCGGCCGCCGCCTGCGGGCTCCGCCTGGACCGGGGCGAGCTGCGCGACGCCACCGCCGAGATCGAGTGGTGCAAGGTCACCCAGACCGTCCCGGCCGACTATCCGTACGCGGCAGTGAAGGCGGGCCGCGAGACCCCGCGCGACCCGGCCGAGATCGCCCACCTCTACGCGGCCTACGAGAACCTCAAGCGCGACCGCGCCGTCATCGACTTCGAGGACGTGCTGCTGCTCACCGTCGCCGTCCTCCAGGACCGGCACGACATCGCCGACCAGGTACGCGCCCAGTACCAGCACTTCGTCGTCGACGAGTACCAGGACGTCAGCCCCCTCCAGCAGCGCCTGCTCGACCTCTGGCTCGGCGACCGCGACAGCCTGTGCGTCGTCGGTGACGCCAGCCAGACCATCTACTCGTTCACGGGAGCAACTCCCGACCACCTCCTCGACTTCCGTCACCGCCATCCCGGCGCCACCATCGTCAAGCTGGTCCGCGACTACCGCTCCACCCCACAGGTGGTCCGCCTCGCCAACGGCCTGCTCGCCCAGGCCCACGGCCGCGCCGCCGACCACCGGCTGGAACTGATCTCCCAGCGCGCCCCCGGCCCCGAACCCGTCTACACCGAGTACACCGACGAGCCCGCCGAGGCCGAGGGCGCCGCCCGCCGCATCCGCGAGCTGATCGCCGCCGGGACCCCGGCCGCCGAGATCGCCGTCCTGTTCCGCACCAACTCCCAGTCCGAGACCTACGAACAGGCCCTCGCCGACGCCGGCGTCCCCTACCAGCTGCGCGGCGCCGAACGCTTCTTCGACCGGCCCGAGGTGCGCAAGGCGGGCGTCGCCCTGCGCGCCGCCGCCCGCTTCGGCGGCAACGACTCCCTGCTGGACGAGGCGGTCGACCTGCCCTCCCAGGTGCGCGCCGTGCTCTCCGGCGAGGGCTGGAGCAGCGAACCCCCGGCCGGCTCCGGCGCCGCCCGCGAACGCTGGGAGTCACTGGCCGCCCTGGTCGCCCTCGCCCACGACTTCACCGCCGCCCAGCCCAAGGCCACCCTGAGCGACCTGGTCGCGGAACTGGACGAGCGGGCCAGTGCCCAGCACGCCCCGACCGTGCAGGGCGTCACCCTCGCCTCCCTGCACGCCGCCAAGGGCCTGGAGTGGGACGCCGTCTTCCTGGTCGGCGTCGCCGAGGGCATGCTGCCGATCACCTATGCCAAGACCGACGAACAGATCGAGGAGGAACGCCGCCTCCTCTATGTCGGCGTCACCCGCGCCCGCGCGCGGCTCCACCTGTCCTGGTCGCTCGCCCGTTCGCCCGGCGGCAGGGCGGGCCGCAGGCCGAGCCGCTTCCTCGACGGACTGCGCCCCGGCTCCACCGCCACCGTGGGCCGCGCCGCGACCGGCACCGGCGGCGTCGAGCGCGGCACCCCCGGCGGCCTGCCGGCGGCGCCCCGGCGCGCCCAGCGCACCCCGGCCCGCTGCCGGGTCTGCGGCCGCACCCTCACCGACGCGGGCGAGATGAAGCTGATGCGCTGCGAGGACTGCCCCTCCGACATGGACGAGGGCCTGTACGAGCGGCTGCGGCAGTGGCGGTCCGTGGAAGCGGGACAGAGCGGACAGCCGGACTTCTGCGTCTTCACCGACCGCACCCTGATGGCCATCGCCGAGAACCGCCCGGACTGCGCCGCCGAACTCTCCCGCATCCCCGGCGTCCTGGACCGCAAGCTGCGTCGCTACGGCACCGACGTACTGGCCATCTGCGCAGGCCAGGAGGTTGAGACGGACCTTCGGAACGCGGGTTCGACGACTGATACGAACTCGTCGAAAAAATAGTTTGCGCCCGCGCCGCGAATCCCCATAGGTTCTAGGCACGGAAACGGCGGCCTTCTCGAAGGCTGTGATTCCGTGCTGTACTTCTATATCCGAGGACCGAATCGAACCGGTCCCCAAGACGCCGAGAGGAGGCGAGCCCAGTGATCAGCATCGAGACCAGCATCAGCAGCCCGGTCAAACTGACCGATCGTCCGGCCGTCTCCCTGTGCATGCTCGGCGCGCCCTCCCAGGGCACCGGTCTGTCCGGCATTCATGCCGCCCGTCCGGCGTCCTCCCTGCTCTCCGCGGACCTCCCGGTCCGCGAGCGCAATGAGCGACCGACCAAGGCACTGGCAGCGGTAGAGGCACAGGCGCAGGCCGCCTATGGCTTCGCGGCGGCCGGTGCCGGATTCCGGAAGCAGACGACGCAGCACCCCCAGATGTGGGCCTTCCGTGGGCCAGAACCCTGGAGTGATCCAGCCTGATCGTTGATCAGGCAGGCGCCTTCAGGGCCGCGGAACCCCACCCGGGAACCGCGGCCCTTCTGTTTTCCCCGAACGGGGACGACAAACCGAAGGCGCCTCGGGACAACAAAAGAACCCGGTACCCAGCCGACACCCGGTCCACCGGCCGGAACGACCAGACGAGGAAAACACCCCGTGCAACTCGAAGCGCACGCCCCGTCAGTACCGCCTTCGCAAACGATCCCGCAGCTCGGCTCCACGGAGGACCCCGCCTTGCTCCCCCTCACCGCGCTCACCGCGCTCGACGACGCCATCGAGAACCTCGGCGTGCCCGTCCCCTGCCGTTCCTACGACCCGGAGGTGTTCTTCGCCGAGTCGCCGGCCGATGTCGAGTACGCCAAGTCGCTCTGCCGCACCTGCCCGCTGGTCGAGGCATGCCTCGCCGGGGCCAAGGAGCGCCGCGAGCCCTGGGGCGTCTGGGGCGGGGAGCTGTTCGTCCAGGGTGTCGTCGTCGCCCGGAAGCGGCCCCGCGGCCGCCCGCGCAAGAACCCGGTCACGGCATGAACACCGCAGGCATGAACACCGCAGGAACGATCGACCGTCCCCTCACGCACGACCCCAAGAAGCAGGCCCCGATGAAGCCGTCCACCAGCGAGCCCACCGGCTCGGCGACCCCAGACCTCAACACTCGTGGCGTGACAGGCTCGCGCCAGACGAACAGGACCCGCGAAATGCAACTCATCCCAGAAGCCCTGGCTCGTGCGCATATGCACGAGCGCCTGCATGACGCCCAGCGGGAGCGCCGGGCCATGAGCCTGGCCACCGCCCGGCGGATGCAGCGCCGGGCGGAGCGCGCCTCCCTGCGTGCCCGCCGTGCGCTCGCCGTCGCCGTCATGCAGTAGGCGCCGCCCTCGCAGCGCGCTGAGCGCACCCACCCGAAGCGGTGGCCTCCCGGCGCAGGGAGGCGAAGTCTTCCCCTCGGGGGCCGGTCCGGCCGAACGGACCGGCCCCCGAGGCATGTCCGCCGGCGCCGGGCCTACGCCTGCGGGCCGCCTACGCCTGTGCCGCCGGCGCCTCCGGTGCTTCCTCCTCCTCGGACTCCGCTGCCTCCGCGTCCGCCTCCGGCAGATCCGCGTCCGGACCGAACCCCGGCAGCCACTCCTCCAGCTCCTCCCGGAGCCGCACCGTCGCGCCCAGCTGGCACAGCACACCGATGGTGCTCAGCGTCACCCGGTGGATCAGCAGATAGGACGGCGGCAGGTTCAGCTGCTTGCCGAGCTGGTACGCGGGGGAGCGGGGGTCGGCGACACGGGCCGCCTGACCGCGCATCCACGAGCGGGTGAAGGTGAAGGTGTCCACCTGCGCGGGCTCGATGATCGGCAGCAGATAGTCGAGGACCGCGTCGGGGTCCAGGTCCATGGACTCCTTGATGAACCCTTCCTCGCACAGCATCTCGTAGACCGGCTCGGCGTCGCCCTCCAGCGTCATCCGAAGCGCCACCCCGATGGTCGACGGCAGACCGCCGGGGAGCCGGTCGACCGTCCCGAAGTCCAGCACGCCGAGACGCCAGCCGTCCTCGCCGTCCGGCCCCACCGGCAGCAGCCGGAAGTTGCCCGGATGCGGATCGGCGTGCAACAGGCCGGTGCGGGCGGGGCCGGAGAAGAGGAAACGCGCCAGCAGCTGCCCGGCCCGGTCGCGCTGCTCCTCGGTGCCGCCGGAGATGACCTCCGACAGCGGAACGCCGTCGATCCACTCGGTCACCAGCACCTGGTCGTACTGCTGCACCACCGCCGGGACCAGCACGTCCGGGTCGTCCGCGAACTCCGCCGCGTGCGCGGCCTGCGCGTGCGCCTCCAGCTCGTAGTCCAGCTCCTCGGAGACCCGGTCCTTCAGCTCCGCGATCAGTGGCTTGATGTCCATGCCGGGGATGAGCGGCCCCAACAGCCTTACGAACCGGCTCAGTTGGTTCAGGTCCGACAGCAGTGCCTCACCCGCGCCCGGATACTGGACCTTGACCGCCACTTCCCGGCCGTCGTGCCACACCGCCCGGTGCACCTGCCCGATCGAGGCCGCCGCCGAGGGCTTGTCCTCGAACTCCAGGAACAGCTCCCGCCAGTCCTCGCCCATCCGCTCCTCCAGCACGGCGTGCACCGTGCGGGTCGGCATCGGGGGCGCCGCTTCCTGGAGCTTGGTCAGCGCGGCCCGGTAGGGCCCGGCGATCTCCTCGGGCAGCGCGGACTCGAAGACGGACAGTGCCTGCCCGAACTTCATCGCGCCCCCCTTCAGCTCACCGAGGACCTTGAAGAGCTGTTCGGCCGTCCGCTGCTGGAGCTCCCGGCCGACGAGCTCCGCCGACTCGCCCACGATCCGCTTGCCCAGCCCCCAGGTGGCCCGGCCGGCGAAGCCGAGCGGGAGCGCGGCGAGCTTCGCGGTCCGGGTGACCGCCTTCCGGGGAAGATCAGACATGCGCCCTCCAAGTCCCTGTCGGCCGCGCGACGCCGGTCTCGCGTCGCCGCTCGGCCGACGGCCGTTGCACCGCCATTGTCGCGCGCGGCAGCCCTCGCGTTGAGGAGTGCTCCCCCTCGGCTTTCTCCCCGGCCCGCGCCGGGGTGCTCCCTCTCCTCCTCTCCTTCGCCCCGCAGCCGCATGCCGGATGCGGAGCGATGGGGCGAGCGTCCCAGGTCAGAGCGGGTAAGGCGGCCTCCCAGCGGGTGCCGGTGGCGGCCGGTTCGGCCCCGTCGAGGAAGCTCAGGGCGTGGGCGGAGGCGAGTCCCGCCACCGCCGTGGCCAGTGTCAGATCGCAGGCGCCCACCCGGCGCGCCCTGCCCGAACGCCACTGGGTGATCAGCCGGGGCCACACCGGGTCCTCGTCGGTGCGGTGCTGCTGGAGACAGCCCGCGCACCCCGTCCTGCCGGGCAGCACCAGCGGCCCGACGACACCGGTGCCCTCCACCACACCCGCGTAGAGATGCGGAGTCCCGGAGATCATGAGCGGCTCGGCGAGGAACGGGTCCGGGGCATGCACCGCGACCTCGTCGCGCGGGGCGAGGACCACCAGGGACAGACCTGGCTCGACGTCCGGGACGGGATCGGAGAGCCTGCCGTGCCGGGTCCGGCGTGGCGGGCGGTCCGGGGCCGCACGGCGCACGGCCGCCCGCGCCGCGTCTTCCCGCCGCTCGCCCACCGCCTCCGACGGCAGTCCGCCCGGCGCCACGTCCCACGGCTGCACCCGGCCCACATCGCGCACATCGACCTCTCCGACCCCCGCCCCGGACAGCAGCGCCGCCAGCACGGACCCCACCCGGCCCGCACCCAGGACCCGCACCCGCAAGGCGCGCCGGGCGGCGAGGCGGCTGAGCGCGCCGCCCGGCTCCGCCGTGGTCAGCGACAGCGAGGCGAGATCCGGGCGCAGCCGCTCCAGCGCCTCCCCTCCTCTCTCCCGCAGCGCGGTCGCGGCGGGCGAGCAGTCCCGTGTGTCGTCGAGCAGCCCCGCCCGGCCCAACCGCCGGACCAGCCGGTCGGCATGACCGTCCGGGAGATTCATCCGCCGGGCCTCCTCCCGGAGCAGGGGCACATCACGGGTGCCGTCGAGCAGTTCCAGGAAGCTGCCCGTGGCCAGGTCCACCGGACCCAGGGTGATCGCGTGCGCCGGAGTCATGCCGAACTGCACGGTGCCGAGATCGCGCCAGCCGCGCCGCAGCGCCGGTTTCACCATCGGATGCATGACGGGCCCCCGTGTCCCCAGATCTCGCGCACACCCGGGCCGGGCGTGCGTCGTTCCGCCTTTCGTACGTCGGCCGAGCCGGTCCTGCTCGCTCCGACGACTGCCAGCATGGCCGGGTTCCGGAGAACGTGCCGAGAGTTGTCCACAGGCACAGGGTGATCGTCGTACAAGCTGCCTGCGGGTGGGCTCCGCTGTCCACAGGCCCCGTCCGCTGTCGGCACGGACGGGTACCGTCGAGACGTGCCCATCGATCCCACCGAACAGCAGCCGCTCGCCGCGCACGGCCCCGTCGAGGTCCGGCGGAGCGACCGGCGCCGCCGGACCGTCTCCGCGTACCGCGAGGGCGACCGCACCATCGTGCTGATCCCCGCCCGCATGTCGAAGGCGGAGGAGCGGCGCTGGGTCACCGCCATGCTCGACCGGCTCGCCGCCAAGGAGGCCAGACGGACCACGCCTGGCGGTGACGCCGAACTGACCGAGCGCGCCGGGCGGCTGTCGGAGCGGTACTTCGAGGGCCGGGCACGGCCCGGTTCGGTGCGCTGGGTGACCAACCAGAACACCCGCTGGGGCTCGTGCACCCCGGCGGAGGGCACCATCCGGCTCTCGCACCGCCTGCGGGGGATGCCCGAGTACGTCGTCGACTACGTGCTCTGCCACGAGCTGGCGCATCTGCTGGTGCCCGGTCACGGCCCGGACTTCTGGCGGCTGTTGGAGTCGTACCCGCGCACCGAGCGGGCCCGCGGCTACCTGGAGGGCGTGGCCGCCACCGCACGGCTGCCGGACGTACCGCCGGAAGTATCGGACGACGAGGAGGTGTGAGGTCCGGGACGCGGTTCTGTACCGGGTGTGTACCGGCTGAGGCCGATGTCGGTATTTGCGGTTAGCCTGACGCGACGTACTAGCTTTCCGGACGGGGGACGGACGTAACGCATGTCCAGGGAATTCCAACGTGGCCACAAGGCCAGGATCAGTGACCTCACCGCGGGTACGGATCTGTACGTGGGTGTGCAGATCTCCGCCCCCGGACTGGCCTTCGACATCAGCTGCTTCGGTCTCGACGCCGACGAACGCCTCTCCGACGACCGGTACTTCGTCTTCTTCAACCAGCCGAAGTCCCCCGAGGAGTCCATCCAGCTGCTGGGTGCTCAGGCGGGTGACACCGAGTCGTTCCGGATCACGCTGGACCGGATTCCGGCCGGCATCCACAAACTGTCGTTCACCGCGACCATCGACGGCGACGGGCAGATGTCCCGGATCGCGCCCGGCTATCTGCGCATCGTGGCGGGCGGTGAGGAGGTCGCGCGGTACTCCTTCACCGGCGCCGAGTTCTCCACCGAGCGCGCCGTGATGCTCGGCGACCTCTACCTCAAGGACGTATGGCGGTTCGCCGCGGTCGGACAGGGCTTCGACGGCGGTCTGGAGGCGCTGCTGAAGAACTTCGGCGGCGAGGTCGCCGAGGAGGAGGCGCCCGCGCCGGCCCAGCCGGAGCCCGCCGCCCCCGCCGCCCCCGGCTTCGCCCCGCCCGCCTTCGCCGTCCCCGCAGGACCGGCCACGCCCTCCGCGCCCCAGGCGTTCACGCCGCCCCCGGCGCCCCGGCCCGACGTGCACGCGGCTCCCACCCTGGTCGAACCCCTGACCCCGCCCGCCGGCACGGTCCCGCCGCCCGCCCCGGCACCCGCCGCCTTCGGCCACCCCGCTGCGCCGAGCGCACCCCTGCCACCGGGCTACGGCCAGCCCGCAGCCCCGCCGACACCAGCCGGCTACGGCCAGACCCCCGGCCAGACCCCCGGCCACCCCCCGGCCGCCCCCGCACCCCCCGGCTACAACACCCCGCCCTCCCACGGCGGACAGCCGACCGCCCCCATGCCCCCCGGCTACGCCCAGGTCCCCGGCCAGGGCACCCCCTCCTACGGCGTCCCGCAGGGCACGCCCCAGGGAGCGGCCGGAGTGGGCGCCGCGCTCCAGAAGTTCAAGGAGGCGCCCACCGGTCAGCGCTGGACCCAGCAGAACCAGAGGCTGGTCCGCGTCGACCTCGGCGCCGGCGGCCAGCCGGTGCTGGCCCGGCAGGGCAGCATGGTGCTCTACCAGGGCAAGGTCGACTTCAACTACAAGGGCGCCGGATTCGCCGGACGGCTGGCCGGCAACGCCACCGGCCAGGAGATGCAGTTGATGCGCTGCACCGGCCAGGGCCAGGTGTTCCTCGCCGACAACTCCACCCACCTCCACCCGATCGAGCTCCAGGGCGACGCGCTCTGCGTCTCCGCCGAGAACGTCCTCGCCTTCGACGAGAGCCTGCAGTACGAGGTCCGCCGGATCGAGGGCCACGGCATTCCAGGCGGCGCGCTGTTCACCATGCAGTTCCAGGGCACCGGCACGCTCGTCGTCAAGACGCACGGCACGCCCGTGGTGCTGCCCGTGACGCCCACGACCTTCGCCGACTGTCACGCGGTCGTCGCCTGGTCGGCCGCCGCACAGGTGATCGTCTCCAGCCAGGTGCGCACCCGCCGGCACTCCTACCAGGGCGACACCGGGGAGAGCGTCAACCTCCAGTTCCGGGGCGCGCCCGGCAACTTCATCGTCGTCCAGCCGTACGAGGTCTGAGGGAGCCCGTCATGAACCAGCCGCTCGCGGGCTTCGCCCCCGCACCTGTCACCGCCCGCATGGAGAACCACGGCAGCCACATGCTGAAGGTCGCCATGCAGACCGGCAACGATCTCCTCGCGCGCGTGGGCTCGATGATCGCCTATGAGGGCTTCATCCAGTACGAGCCCAACCCGCCCGCCGTCCGTCAGATCGCCCGCGACTGGATGACCGGCGAGGGCGCCCCGCTGATGAAGTGCTCCGGCGACGGCCTGCTCTACCTCGCCGACTACGGCGCCGACGTGGTCGTGATCAACCTCGGCGGCGACGGCATCTCCGTCAACGCCACCAACCTGCTCGCCTTCGACGCCCAGCTGACCTGGAGCGTGGAGCGGGTCAAGGGACTCGCCAAGTTCGCCGGGCAGGGCCTGTGGAACACCCGGATCTCCGGGCAGGGCTGGGTCGCGCTGACCTCGCGCGGCACCCCGATCGTCGTGGACTGCGGCGGCGGCGAGGACGAGACCTATGTCGACCCCGACGCGCTGGTGGCGTGGTCCCCGAACCTCAAGGTGAAGGGCAAGCGCAGCTTCAAGGCGCAGTCGCTGATCGGCCGGGGCAGCGGCGAGGCGTACCAGATGGCCTTCTCCGGGCAGGGCATCGTCGTCGTCCAGCCCAGCGAGGACAGCACCGACCGTCTCCGGTTCCGGGGCTGAGGGGAGCACACACCATGCAGAGTCCGCTTTTCGCGCACAACGACCTCCAGACCCAGGAGCGCTGGAGCCTGCAGAACGCGCAGATGCTCCGCGTCACCCTGCAGGGCCACGACGACCTGCTGGCCCGCAAGGGCACCATGGTCGCCTACCAGGGCATGGTCGAGTTCGACGCCGAGTACCGGGGCCAGGGCCAGCGCCGGGCGCGGGCCCACACCGGTGAGGGCCTGGACCTGATGCGCTGTCACGGCCAGGGCACCGTCTATCTCGCCAACCTCGCCCAGCACGTCCACCTCCTGGACGTCGAGCAGGACGGCCTGACCGTCGACAGCTCCTACGTCCTCGCCATGGACTCCTCGCTGCACCACGAGGTCATCGCCGTGGACAGCCTCTACGGGATCTCCGGCTCCGGGAAGTACCAGCTCAACATCACCGGACGCGGCAAGGTCGCCCTGATGACCTCCGGCGCGCCCCTGCTGATGCGGGTCACGCCGGACCGGTACGTCAACTGCGACGCGGACGCCATCGTCGCCTGGTCCACCTCGCTGCGGGTCCAGATGCAGGCCCAGACCCACTCCTCCGGGGTGTGGCGGCGGCGCGGCAGCACCGGTGAGGGCTGGGAGCTGAGCTTCATGGGCTCCGGCTTCGCCCTGGTGCAGCCCAGCGAGCTGCTGCCGCCGCAGCACGCGCAGATCGGCGGCGGTGTCGCGGCCCAGTTCGGCATGGGCCAGCAGGGTGTGCGGGGGCAGAACCAGGGCAACGTCTGGAGCTGACCGCGAAGAGCGGTCGCGCCGGAGCGGACGTAACAGAGCAAACGTAAGGGGCGCCCACACTGGCGGGCGCCCCTTACACGTTCAAAGCCGGACCACGTTCAGAGCCGGACCACGTTCAAAGCCGGACCATGTTCAAAGCCGGACCACGTCCACAGCCGGCCCCAGCCGCGCCGCAGCCCTGATCACAGCCGGGCGCGCGTGGCCTCCAGCAGCCGTACGACCGAGTCGTCCGCCACGTCCGCGACCTCGTCGTAGCCGAACCAGCGCAGATCCAGCGACTCGTCGCTGATCGCGTGCTCGGCGCCGCGCGGGGCCAGCACCGCGTACTGCACGTCGTAGTGCCAGTGGCACGGTGCCGGGATCGGGTGCCGGTCCAGGCGGACCGGGCCGCCGGGCAGCAGGGTCAGACCGGCGATGCCGGACTCCTCCGTCGCCTCGCGCAGAGCCGCGCCCGCCACGGAGATGTCGCCCGGCTCGCAGTGGCCGCCCATCTGGAGCCACATCCGCAGCTTCCTGTGCAGGGTGAGCAGGACGCGGCCGTGCTCAGGGTCGATCACCAGGGCGCTGGCCGTGAGATGCCCCGCGTGGCAGGACTTCCACATGCCGTCCGGCTGGGCGGCCAGGTGGGTCAGATAGGCGTCGCGCAGCTCCGCCTGGTCCTCGTAGCCCTTGAGCACGAGGACCGCGTCGTCGTACAGGCTCACTCGGTCTCGTCGCCCTTGCTCTCGCCCTTGCCGTCGCCCTCGTCCTTCTTCAGGTCGGGCTTCTTCAGGTCGGGCTTGTTCGTGCCGCCCGCAGCCTCGCCGAGCATCTTGTCCAGCTCGGAGAAGTCCAGCTGCTCGCGGTGGACGAAGCCGTCCGGGTCGTCCAGGTCGGTGGCCGTCGGCAGCATGTCCGGGTGGTGCCACAGCGCGTCCCGGCCGTCGACCCCGCGCGCGTCCGTGAGCGAGGCCCACAGGCGGGAGGCGTCGCGCAGCCGGCGCGGGCGCAGCTCCAGACCGATCAGCGTGGCGAACGTCTGCTCCGCCGGACCGCCGCTCGCGCGACGGCGGCGCAGCGTCTCGCGCAGCGCGTCGGCGGAGGACAGGCGCGGCTTGGCGGCCGCGTGGACCACCGCGTCCACCCAGCCCTCGACCAGCGCGAGCGCCGTCTCCAGCCGGGCCAGCGCCGCCTTCTGCTCGGGCGTGTCCTCGGGCTGGAACATGCCCTGCTGGAGCGCGTCCTGCAGCTGCTCGGGGTTCTGCGGGTCGAACTGGCCGACCACGTCCTCCAGCTTGGCGGTGTCGACCTTGATGCCGCGCGCGTACCCGTCGACCGCGCCGAACAGGTGCGAGCGCAGCCACGGCACATGCGCGAACAGGCGCTGGTGGGCCGCCTCACGCAGGGCGAGGTAGAGCCGCACCTCCTCCTTGGGGACGCCCAGGTCCTTGCCGAACGCGTCCATGTTGACCGGGAGCAGCGCCGCCTTGCCCGCCGGGCCGAGCGGCAGCCCGATGTCGGTGGAGCCGACGACCTCGCCCGCGAGCACGCCGACGGCCTGCCCGATCTGGGTGCCGAACATGGCGCCGCCCATCGAGCGCATCATGCCGATCAGCGGGCCCGCCATGGCCTGCATCTCCTCCGGCAGGACATCGCCCATGGCCGCGCCGACCCGCTCGGCGACCGGGTCGACCAGTTCCTTCCAGGCCGGGAGCGTCGCCTCGACCCACTCCGCGCGCGACCAGGCCACGGCCGTGTTCGCACCGGAGGGCAGCGAGGTCGCGTCGTCCAGCCACAGGTCCGCCAGGCGCACGGCCTCCTGGACCGCGGAGTGCTCGGCGGGGCCGACGCTCGCGTCCTTGACGCCGTCCTGGGTGCCCTGTGCGACCGTCTGGCGGGCGATCTGCTTGGCCATGTCCCAGTTCACCGGGCCGCCCTCGTAGGAGAGCATCTGGCCCAGCTGCTGGAACGCCGCGCCCAGGTCGTTGGGGTTCAGGGAACCGAACATTGCGGCGAGCGGATTGTCGGCGCCGGGGCCGCCGAAGCCACCGGCTCCCGGCAGACCGCCGAACCCGAACGGGTCGGCCGGTCCCTGCCCACCACCGCTCTGCTGGTCCTTCTTCTTGCCCTCGTCGCCGTCGTCCGGCTCCTCCGGCGGAAGGCCGAATCCGAATGGGGTGTCACTCACGGGGTTCCTCGGCTGGTAAGGCCACCGGTTCTCTCCGGCGGCGCGGCTGCCCGACTTCACCACCCAGCGTAGACACCCGGACCGGATAGGGCCTCGGTGCTTCGCCCACAGATGGGCTGCGGCAGGATGGATGCACCTGGTACGGGCGCGTCGTCCGCGCTCGTACTGAAGACAACCACTGGAGACGCCCGGTGAGTTCCCCAGATCCACAGGTTCGCGCAGCGCGAAACCTCTCATCTCCGCCCGCATCGCCCTCGCCCGCCGTACGCGGGCCCGTCGTCGCGGTCACCGGCGCCGCCACCGGGATCGGCGCGCTGCTCACCGAGCGGCTCGCCGCGTCCGAGGAGATCCGGCAGGTCGTCGCCATCGACGAGCGGCGCGGAGAGTGCGAGGAGGCGCGCTGGCACATCCTCGACGTGCGGGACCCGGCGATCGCGGAGAAGCTGCGCGGCGCCGACGTGGTCGTCCACCTGGCGCTCGACCTGGACCTGGGCAGCGACCCGGCCGCCCGCACCGCCTACAACGTGCGCGGCACCCAGACCGTGCTGACCGCCGCGGCCGCCGCCGGGGTGCACCGGGTCGTGCTGTGCACGTCCGCCATGGTCTACGGGGCGCTGCCGGACAACGAGCTGCCGCTGTCGGAGGACGCCGAGCTGCGCGCGACCGCCGACGCCACCGGGGTCGCCGACCTGCTGGAGATCGAACGCCTGGCCCGCCGGGCGCCCCGCGCGCACCCCGGTCTGAACGTCACCGTGGTACGCCCCGCGCTGCTGGTCGGCGGCACGGACACCGCGCTGACCCGGTACTTCGAGTCGCCCCGGCTGCTCGTGGTCGCCGACTCGCGGCCCGCCTGGCAGTTCTGCCACGTCGACGACCTGTGCTCGGCGCTGGAGTACGCCGTGCTGGAGAAGGTCGACGGGGAACTCGCCGTCGGCTGCGACGGCTGGCTGGAGCAGGAGGAGGTCGAGGAGCTGAGCGGCATCCGGCGGATGGAGCTGCCCTCCGCGGTCGCCCTCGGCGCCGCCGCCCGGCTGCACCGGATCGGCCTCACCCCGTCCCCGGCGGGCGACCTGGCGTACACGATGTACCCCTGGGTGATCAGCGGGAGCAGGCTGCACTCGGCCGGGTGGCGGCCGCGCTGGACCAACGAGGAAGTGCTCGCGGAGCTGCTGGCGGAGGTCTCCGGCCGGCACACGGTCGCCGGACGCAGGCTCGGCCGCAAGGACGCCACGGCGGCCGGCGCGGCGGGCGCGACCGTGGCCCTGCTGGGCGCGGCGGCGGTGGTCCGCCGGGCCCGCAAGGCGCGGCGCCGGATCTAGCGCCCCGCACCCGTGGGCCCACCCGGCCGAGCGTCGCATTCCGCCTCCCGCGCGACGTGCGGCACCATGGAGACATGGCACTCACGAACGAACACCCCGGTGAGCAGGCGGCTCCCAGCCCCATCAAGCTGATCGGCATCCGGGACACACCCCTCTCGGTGGACGAGGTGTTCGCCGCCCTCGGGGACGAGGCGGCGGGCGGCATCTCGCTGTTCGTGGGCACCGTGCGCAACCACGACGGGGGCGCGGACGTCGACGCCCTCGGCTACTCCTGCCACCCCTCCGCCGTGGACGAGATGCGGCGCGTCGCGGAGAAGGTCGTCGCGGAGTACCCGGTGCGGGCCCTGGCGGCCGTCCACCGGGTGGGTGATCTGGCCGTCGGTGACCTCGCCGTCGTCGTCGGCGTGTCGTGCCCGCACCGGGGCGAGGCGTTCGACGCCTGCCGCAAGCTGATCGACGACATCAAGCACGAGGTGCCGGTCTGGAAGCATCAGCGGTTCTCCGACGGCACCGAGGAATGGGTCGGCGCCTGCTGACCCGCGCGGGCCGGTGACGTTCGGCCCATCGGGTGCTCCGGTTGCGTAACCGCACCCCGCGCGTGAGCGTTGTCCGTGCGAATGGTTAATCTGCTGATCACTCAGTTCGCGGGACATTCATGGGGTTGGGAGGTCGGCATGGCGGTGCTCGCCTGGTTGCTGATTCCGCTTGTCGCCGCGGTCGCGGCCGGTCTGTGGGGAAGCTGGGCCAACCGGACCCGCAGAACCCGCGGCGACGGCCCCGAGCTCGACGGCTACGCGCGGTTCCGCGAGGCCATGGAGAAGTCCCACACGGGTGCCCCCGGCGCCTGACGGGGGTGCCCTGACGGGGCGCTGACACACGTGTCCCGTACTGTCGTGCCATGCCACGCCGTACCGCGACGATGCTCGCGTCCACCCTGATGCTGATCGCGCTGCTCTGCGCGGGAGTGCTCATCCCCGTGCCGTACGCGGAGATGTCGCCGGGGCCGACCGTGAACACGCTCGGGGACCACGACGGCGAACCGGTGCTCCAGGTCTCGGGCCACCGCACCTATCCGGCCGACGGTCACCTGAACATGACCACCGTCCGGGTGACCAGCGCGGACTTCCGGATGAACCTGGTGGAGGCCGTCTACGGCTGGCTGGCCCACGACACCAAGGTCGTCCCGCACGACACGCTCTACCCGGACGGCAAGACCGAGGAGCAGTCCACCCAGGAGAACGCCGAGGAGTTCAGCCAGTCCCAGGAGAGCGCCAAGGTTGCCGCCCTGAATGAGCTGCGCGTCCCGGTGACGTCCTGGGTGATCGTCTCCACGGTGATCAAGGACTCCCCGGCCGAGGGCAGGCTGCACGCCGGCGACGTGATCAAGGCCGTGGACGGCACGCGGGTCAAGCAGCCCGCCGACGTGGCCAAGCTGGTGACCAAGCACAAGCCGGGCCAGAAGGTCGTCTTCACCGTCGTCCCCGCCAAGGAGCAGGCGGCCGCCGAGAAGGCGCACAGGACGGCGACGAAGACCCAGGACGTGACGATCACGACCGCCGACTCCGCCGACAAGGGCGCCCCGCGCGCCATCGTCGGGATCTCCGCCGGGACCGACCACACCTTCCCGTTCACCATCGACATCAAGCTCGCCGACGTGGGCGGCCCCAGCGCCGGACTGATGTTCGCGCTCGGCATCTACGACAAGCTCACCCCCGGCAGCCTCACCGGCGGCAAGTTCATCGCCGGCACCGGCACCATCGACGACGACGGCACGGTCGGCCCCATCGGCGGCATCGAGATGAAGACGGTCGGCGCGCGCGACAAGGGCGCCCAGTACTTCCTGACCCCGGCCGACAACTGCGCCTCCGCCGCCAAGGACACCCCGGGCGGCCTCACCCTGGTCAAGGTGAAGAAGATCGGCGACGCCCTGGACGCCCTCAAGGACATCCGCGAGGGACACACCGCCGACCTGCCGAAGTGCACCACCAAGGGCTGAGACCCACAGACACATCCCGTACGCGCGCGGGGGCGCCCCCGGAACTCCGGTGGGCGCCCCCGCGCGCGTATGCGGTACGAAGAGTCAGTCGGCGAACGTCGCGGCCAGCGCCTCGGCCAGACCCGGCACCAGGTCCGGGCCGGTCAGGACCTCGGTGGCGGAGTCCTTCTCCCGCAGGCGCAGCGCCGACTCGCGGTTGCCGTCACGCAGCACCGCGACCGTCATCCGCACCTCCTGCCGCTCCGGGCGCGCGGACACCCACTTGGCCAGTTCCGCGTCGCTCAGGCCCTGCGGGACCTGTGTGTCGACGGACGAGGGCAGCATCAGGCGCTCCACGGTGAGCGCGCAGCCGACCACCGCGTCCGGCCAGGCGATGGTGGCGAGGAATTCGTCGAGCGGCTTGCCGGCCGGGACCTCGTCCTGCTCGATCGGGGTGAGACCGGTGGCACCGGTCTCCTCGTCCAGGCCCAGCTGGGCCGCGAGAGAGGGTTCCTGGGTGCGCAGCCGCGCGGTGTCGACGAGGGCGAAGAGGCGGGCCGGCTGGTCCCAGCCGAGGCCGGACGCGTACTCGTCGATCTCGAGTACGGCCCGGGTGAGCGGGCTCGCCGCCATGGGAGTGTTGGACATGGTCACAATCCTGCCTCGTTCCCGGCCGAAAACGGGAACCGAGTAAACCGTGAGTAAGTTGCATAGGTGGGGGCCCGCGATCACAGGGGGCCACCAAGGGCCCGCGAACACGAGGGCCTGACGGATCGACAGCGACTTCGAGGTGCGCACCTTGGCTTTCCAGATGCCGGACCGCGGCGGAGGCCCGACGGGGCCACGGATCAGGGCGGGCCGTCCGTCCCGGCGGGTGAGGACCCTGCTCGTGACCTTGGGCGTGCTGGCCGCCCTCGGTATGACCTTCACCATGTTCGCCGGTTTCTGGACGGACTGGCTCTGGTACCGGTCGGTGCACTACTCGTCGGTGTTCACCACCACCCTGTGGACGAAGATCGGGCTGTTCTTCGTCTTCGGCGTGCTGATGGCCCTCGCGGTGGGCTTCAACATCTGGCTCGCGCACCGCCTGCGGCCCCCGCTGAGCGCCATGTCGATGGAACAGCAGAGCCTCGACCGGTACCGGATGGGGATCGCGCCGTACAAGACCTGGCTGCTGCTCGCCGTCACCGCGCTGGTCGGCCTCATCGCCGGCGCCTCGGCGGCCGGCCAGTGGCGGACCTGGCTGATGTGGGTCAACGGCGTGTCCTTCAACGAGAAGGACCCCCAGTTCCACCGGGACGTCTCCTTCTACGCCTTCGACCTGCCCTGGTACCGCTTCCTGCTGGCCTTCGGCTTCGCCACGGCCATCCTGTCGCTGATCGCCGCCGCGCTCACCCACTACCTGTACGGCGGACTGCGCGTCACCAGCCCCGGTTCGCGCGCCTCGGCCGCCGCGACCGGCCATCTGTCGGTGCTGCTCGGCATCTTCGTGTCCCTGAAGGCCATCGCCTACTGGCTCGACCGGTACGGCCTCGCGGTGAAGTCCAGCGACTTCAAGACGACGGGCAACTGGACGGGTCTGCGCTATGTGGACGCCAACGCCTATCTGCCCGCCAAGACGATCCTGTTCTTCATCGCCGTCATCTGCGCGCTGCTGTTCTTCGCCACCCTGTGGCGGCGCACCTGGCAGCTCCCCGTCATCGGCTTCGGCCTGATGGTGCTCTCCGCGGTCCTGATCGGCGGCCTCTACCCGGCCATCGTGCAGAAGTTCCAGGTCCAGCCCAACGAGCAGGCCAAGGAAGCCCCGTACGTCCAGAAGAACCTCAAGGCGACCCGCGAGGCGTACGGCATCGACCACACCAAGGTCAGCGAGTACTCGGGCAAGGCGGCGACCGACGACAAGACGACGCTGCGCGACCAGGTCGGCAAGACCGCCAGCATCCGCATCATGGACCCGAACGTGGTCTCGCCCACGTTCCAGCAGCTCCAGCAGATCCGGAACTACTACGGCTTCCCGACCAACCTGGACGTCGACCGGTACACCACCAAGGACGGCAAGGAGCAGGACACCGTCCTGGGCCTGCGTGAGCTGAACCTGGGCGGCATCCCGAAGAACAACTGGATCAACGACCACTTCCGCTACACCCACGGCTACGGCGTGGTCGCCGCCAAGGGCACCGAGTCCGACGACAAGGGCCGCCCGGTCTTCACCGAGAAGAACCTGCCCTCCAAGGGCGACCTGGGCACCTACCAGCAGCAGGTCTACTACGGCGAGAAGACCACCACGTACTCCATCGTCGGCGGTCCCCAGAAGGAGATCGACTACTCCGACGACGAGGGCGAGAAGACCACCAGCTACACGGGCAAGAGCGGCGTCAACCTCGACAACCCGCTCAACCGGGCCGCGTACGCGGTGGCGTTCAACGAGCCGCAGATCCTCTACTCCGGGGCGATCGGCGACGGTTCGCGCATCCTGTACAACCGCACCCCCAAGGACCGCGTCGAGTCCGTCGCGCCCTGGCTGACCATCGACGGCGACGCCTACCCGGCCGTGGTGGACGGGCGTATCCAGTGGATCGTCGACGCCTACACGACCAGCAACGGCTACCCGTACGCCTCGCGCACCACGCTCGGGGACACCACGGCCGACTCGCTGACCGCGACCAACAACTCCCGCGCGGTGGTGGCCCAGCAGAACCAGGTCAACTACATCCGCAACTCGGTCAAGGCGACCGTCGACGCGTACACCGGTGACGTCAAGCTCTACCAGTGGGACGCGGCCGACCCGGTGCTCAAGACGTGGATGAAGGCGTTCCCGCACACGGTGAAGCCCCGCGCGGAGATCAGCCCGGAACTGATGGCCCATCTGCGCTACCCGCAGGACCTGTTCAAGGTCCAGCGCGAACTGCTCACCCGCTACCACGTGACCAACGCGCAGACCTTCCTCAGCGGCAGCGAGGTGTGGCAGGTCCCGGACGACCCGAGCAACGACTCGCACGACTCGGTCCCGCCGTACTACCTGAGCATGAAGATGCCGGACCAGAAGCAGCAGGTCTTCTCGCTGACGACGACCTTCACCCCGAACGGCCGGGACAACCTGAGCGCGTTCATGGCCGTCGACTCCGATCCGCGCGCCAGCGACTACGGCAAGATCAGAATCCTGAAGCTGCCGACGAGCACCACGGTCGACGGCCCCAAGCAGGTCCAGAGCCAGTTCAACTCCGAACCGTCCATCGCGGAGACGATCAGCCTGCTGAGCCGGGGCCACTCCCAGGTCGAGTACGGCAACCTGCTCACCGTCCCGCTGGACGGCGGCCTGCTGTACGCGGAGCCGGTCTATGTGCGCGGCGGCACGCTGAAGTACCCGCTGCTGCGCAAGGTGCTGGTGACCTACGAGGGCCGGACCGCCTTCGAGAACACCCTGGACGAGGCACTGGACAAGGTCTTCGGGGTCAAGGGCTCCGAGCCGCCGGAGTCCGGCACCACCGAACCGCCGGCGTCCACCAGCCCGACGGTCCGCCAGGCCCTTCAGGACGCCCAGAAGGCGTACGACGCGGGCCAGGAGGCCCTCAAGTCCGGTCCGGACTGGGACGCCTACGCCAAGGCGCAGAAGGACCTCCAGGACGCGCTGCGGCGGGCCGAGGACGCCCAGTCCAAGGTGGACAAGCCCCGGACCAGCGGCGACTGACCGAGCACGCCCCGCGCCGTGATAGAGTTTGGAACACAACGGCGCGGGGTGGAGCAGCTCGGTAGCTCGCTGGGCTCATAACCCAGAGGTCGCAGGTTCAAATCCTGTCCCCGCTACTGAAAACGAAGGCCCGGATCTCATCGAGATCCGGGCCTTCGTGATGTGCGAACTCATGTGCTGGGCGTTTCATCGGCCGCGCCGCCGCCCGGAGTTGGGCCAACTGTGTTTGACTTGTCTCTCTGTGGGCATGTCGACAAAACGCTGAAGTGACCTCACGGGCTGCGGTACACCGGGTGTACCCAGGTTGCAGGTGGTGCGACGATGGACGTTATGGGGGACAAGGCAACTCTGTTCGAGACAGGGCGATTTGTGCAGCCTTCGGGTGAGGAACCGTCCCGCGACGAGGACGAGATGGGGGAGGACGCCGAGGAGGTGCGCCTCGGGATGGCGGCGCGCACCGGAGACGCCGAGGCCGCCAGCGTTCTCGGGGCCATGCTGCTGCGCCGCGGCGACCTCGACGCGGCCGAACCCCAGCTCCGCGCCGCCGCGTCCGCCGGTGACCGGCCCGCCGCCAACAACCTGGGTGTCCTGCTGCACCAGCGCGGCTACGCCGAGGAGGCCGCCGGCTGGTGGCGGATCGCCGCCGTCGCCGGATCGGCCGCCGCCGCGCACGCGCTCGGCCGCCATCACCGCGAGCGCGGTGACGAACCCGCCGCCGAGTACTGGCTGCGCCAGTCCGCCGAGCAGGGCCATGTGCTCGGCGCCTACGCCCTCGCCGACCTCCTGGAGCACCGGGGCGACTCGCGCTCCGCGTACTGGATGCGCGCCGCCGCCGAACGCGGCCACCGAGAGGCCGCCTACCGCCTCGCCCGCTCCCTGGACGGCGGCGACGCCGAGCCCGGCGCCGGGCGCGAGGAGGAGCCCGGCACGGAGGAGGCGTCCGCCGAGGCCGAGCAGTGGTACCGCCAGGCCGCCGCGCGCGGCCACCGCCGGGCCGCGCTGCACCTCGGCGCCATCCTGGAGAAGCGCGGCGAGCTGAAGGAGGCCGGGCGCTGGTATCTGACCTCGGCCAAGGACGGCGAGGCCCGCGCCGCCTGCGCCCTCGGCTTCCTGCTGCGTGACGCCGGTGACACCGAGAGCGCGGCCGTGTGGTGGCTGCGCGCCGCCCAGGACGGCGACGGCAACGCGGCCAACGCCCTCGGCGCGCTGCACGCCGAGCGCGGCGAGACCCAGACCGCCGAGCGCTGGTACCGGGCCGCGCTGGACGCCGGGGACGACAACGGCGCCTACAACCTCGGGCTGCTCTGCGCCGAGCAGGGCCGCACCGCCCAGGCCGAGCAGTGGTACCGGCGCGCCGCCTACGCGGGGCACCGGGAGGCGGCGAACGCGCTGGCCATTCTGCTGCTCCGGGGCGGCGACACCAGCGGCGCCGAGCCCTGGTTCTCCAAGGCCGCCGAGGCCGGCAGCGTGGACGCCGCGTTCAACCTCGGCATCCTGCACGCCGGACGCCACACCGAGCGGGACACCGAGGCCGCGGTGCGCTGGTACGAGCGGGCGGCCGCAGCCGGGCACACCGAGGCCGCCCTCCAGGTCGGCATCGCCCGGCTGCGCGAGGGTGACGAGCAGACCGCCGAGCGCCATCTGCGGTGCGCGGCCGGCGGTGGCAGCGCGGAGGCCGCGTACCGGCTGGCCACCGTGCTGGACGCGCGCCGTCCGCCGGAGCCCGCGCACGAGCTGGGCGAGAGCGTGCACGACAAGACGGAGTGCGAGGAGTGGTACGAGCGGGCGGCCGGCCAGGGTCACCGGCGCGCCCAGGTGCGGGTCGGCATGCTCGCGGCGGCGCGCGGCGACGTGGTCGAGGCGGCCCGCTGGTACCGGGCGGCCGCCGAGGCCGGCTCCCGCAACGGCGCCTTCAACCTGGGGCTGCTGCTGGCCCGCGAGGGCAGCGAGCCCGAGGCGGCCGTGTGGTGGACCCGCGCCGCCGACGCCGGGCACGGCCGGGCCGCGCTGCGCCTGGCCCTGGTGTACGCGCGCCGGGGCGAGCTGGCCGAGGGGCAGCGCTGGGCGGCCCGCGCGGTGGAGCTGGGCCCGGTGGAGGTGGCCGAGCGGGCGGCGCGGCTGCGGGACGCGCTGCGCGAGGAGCTGTCCGCGTGACCTGGGCGGAGGGGCGCGGGGGAATGGATTTGCCTCGGCGGCCATGGGTCCCGTAGTGTCATATTCATCGACGCGGGGTGGAGCAGCTCGGTAGCTCGCTGGGCTCATAACCCAGAGGTCGCAGGTTCAAATCCTGTCCCCGCTACTGAAGGCCGAGGGCCGGAATCCGAAATGGATTCCGGCCCTCAGTCGTATGCGCATCAAAAGTCGTACGCGCATCAAAAATGCCGCCCCAGTGTGGGGCGGCAGGGTGTTCGTCAGGCGGCCGCGCACTCCGGGCACAGGCCGCGGTAGGTCACCTCGACGTCCGAGACCGCGAAGCCGAAGCGCTCGGTGTCGGGGAGGTCGGAGAGCGGGTCGCCGACGGGGTGCACGTCACGGATCGCGCCGCAGCGCGAGCAGACCAGGTGATGGTGCGGGCGGTGCGCGTTCGGGTCGTACCGCTTGGCGCGCCGGTCCGTGCTGACTTCCAGCACCTCGCCGAGGGAGACCAGCTCACCCAGGGTGTTGTAGACGGTCGCGCGGGAGATCTCCGGCAGCTTCACGGCGGCACGCGCGTGGACCTCGTCGGCCGTGAGGTGGACGTGCTCGCCGTCCAGTACCTCGGCCACCACGCGGCGCTGCGAGGTCATCCGCCATCCGCGTCCACGCAGCCGGTCCAGAAGGTCACTCATGGCAGCCAGCGTAACAGGGGGCCGAACAGATCCCGAACAGGTGTGATTTTGGAATCAGGGCAGGATTGGACCGAGTCCAATTATCGGGCCAACCCTGCCGGAGCGGGGTCAGAGAGCCGGTTCCGGGGCGCGGGCCGGGGCCCAGCAGCGGATGATGTCGCGGACCGAGACGATGCCCGCGGGCTCGCCCCTGTCGAGCACGACCAGGTGCCGGAAGCCGCCGTGCGTCATGGCGCGGGCGGCCTCGTGCAGGGTCCAGGCCGGGGCGGCGAAGACCACGGACGTGGTGGTGTGGGCGTGCGCGGTCTCCGCGTCCGGGTTCTGGCCCAGACCGACGGAGTTGAGGATGTCCCGTTCGGTGAGGATGCCGATGCCGCCCGCGTCCGGGTCGAGCACCACGGCGGCGCCGATCCGGCGGGCGGACATCAGGGCGGCGGCCTGGCGGAGGGTGTGGGCGGGGCCGATGGTGAGGACCACCGTGCTCATGGCGTCTCGGACGAGTGTGGGGACGGGTGCGGGCGCGGATGTGAGCATGGGATGGAGCCACCTCCTGTGGAACCCGCGCGGCACACGCGCGGATTCACGAATTCACAAGTGAGGGAGGCTTCAGAGTGACAGGTAAAAGGGAGGTCAACAAGAGGGCGCGCGCGGCCAGTTGAGGGCGCACGGGCCGCGCGGGCGCGACCGGGCCGCGCTCAGTCGCCGAGCCGCCCCAGCAGCTCGTCGTGCAGCAGGCCGTTGGAGGCCGCCGCGTCACCGCTGTGCGGGCCGGGACGGCCGTCGAGACCGGTGAAGGTGCCGCCCGCCTCGGTGACGATGACCGCGTTGGCCGCCATGTCCCACAGCGACAGCTCGGGCTCCGCGCACATGTCCACCGAGCCCTCCGCCACCATCATGTACGGCCAGAAGTCGCCGTACGCGCGCGTGCGCCACACCTCGCGGGACAGGTCCAGGAGGCCGCCGAGCCGGCCCCGCTCCTCCCAGCCGGTGAGGGAGGAGTAGGCGAAGGAGGCGTCGGCCAGGTCGCTCACCCGGGAGACATGCATACGGCTCGCCGAGGTCAGGCTGCGCCCGGTGAAGGCGCCGTGGCCCTTCGCGGCCCACCAGCGGCGGCCGAGCGCGGGCGCGGAGACCAGGCCCACGACCGGGTGGAACCCGCCCTGGCCCGCCTCCATCAGCGAGATCAGGGTCGCCCACACCGGGACCCCGCGGACGTAGTTCTTGGTGCCGTCGATCGGGTCGATCACCCAGCGGCGGGGGCCCGAGCCCTCGGCGCCGTACTCCTCGCCGAGCACCGAGTCGCGGGGGCGGGCGCGCTGGAGGTGGTTCCGGATCAGCTCCTCGGCGGCCTTGTCCGCCTCGCTGACCGGCGTCATGTCCGGTTTCGTCTCGACCTTCAGGTCGAGGGCCTTGAAGCGCTCCATGGTCGTGGCGTCGGCGGCGTCCGCGAGGACATGGGCGAGGCGCAGATCGTCGAGATAGTCCGGCATGTGACGACCGTATCGGCCGGGGGTGTCCGGAAGCCACCAGGGGCAGACCGGGCGCGGCGTACGGCGCCCTGGCCGAACCGCGCCCCGGTACGCCCCCGAACCCTTGACAGGGCTGGTGGGCGAGTCAAATCTAAGCGCCACAGCTCGCCCCAGGGAGGCGAAGATGCCCGCAGCCCGCGAATCGCTGCTGGACGCCGCAGGCAGAGCGCTCGCCAACCGGCCGTGGTCGACGGTGCGGATGGTCGACGTGGCCGCGGCCGCCGGAGTGTCCCGGCAGACGCTCTACAACGAGTTCGGCAGCAAGGACGGCCTGGCCAGGGCCCTGATGCGGCGCGAGGCCGACGGCTACCTCGCCGGGGTGGAGCGCGCCCTCGCCGGCCACGCCGACCCCCGCGACCGGCTCGCCGCCACCGCCGAGTGGACCGCCACCGCCGCCCGGGCCAACGCGCTGGTACGGGCCATGCTCACCGGCGCCTGGAACGAACGGCTGCCCGCGCCCGCCCGGCCCGGCCTGCCCTCCACCTCCACCGTGCCCGCGCAGCGGCGGGCCGACGGGCCACTGCCCGCACCCGGAGACTTCCTGCGGATCGTGCGCGACCGGGCCGTGGCCGTCCTCACCGCACCCGGCACCCCCGCGGCCGACACCGCCAAGCTGGCCTTCACCTGTGAACTCGCCCTCCGGCTCGGCCTGTCCTGTGTGGCGGCACCGGCGGGCGAGGGCGGCACCGCGGCCCTGGTCCACCACGCCCTGCACCGGGAGCAGTTCTGAGGGCTCGCTCAGTGCGCCGACCCCGACAGCTGGAGGCCGATCACCCCGATGATCACCAGGGAGATGGAGATGATCTTCAGGGTGGACACCAGGTCACCGAGGAAGATCATGCCGTAGATCGCCGTCCCGGCCGCGCCGATGCCGGTCCACACCGCGTAGGCGGGACCGACGTCGAGCTTCTTCAGGGCCAGGGTCAGCAGGCCGAAGCTGCCGAGGGCGAAGGACGCGAAGGCGATGGTCGGCCACAGCCGGGTGAACCCGTGGGAGAGCTTCAGGCACACGGCGAAACCGGTCTCCAGAAGCCCGGCGACGATGACCAGCAGCCACGCCATGTGCTGTCCTCCCGTAGGTCCGGATCTCCGGCTCGGTGCGATTATGCACTTACCGAACCCGCACCCCGGCAAACCACGCGATGCTCAGTCGCCTTCCCGGCGCTCCCGCGTGGCCAGCAGCCGGCGCAGCGAGTACAGCCGGGCCTGGCCCGCGTGCCCCTCGGCCACCCAGGCGTCCAGCGCGCACTCCGGCTCGTCGTGGCTGCACGCGCGCGGGCAGTTCGCCGTGCCCGGCACCAGGTCCGGGAAGGCGTTGATGACCCGCGAGGGCTCGATGTGCGCCAGCCCGAAGGACCGTACGCCCGGAGTGTCGACCACCCAGCCCGTGCCGTCGCCGAGCGGCAGCGCGAGCGCGGAGGTCGTGGTGTGCCGGCCCCGGCCGGTCACCGCGTTGACGTGTCCCGTCGTACGCCGCAGGTCCTTCGGCACCAGCGCGTTGACCAGGGTCGTCTTGCCGACGCCGGAGTGGCCGACGAACGCCGTGATCTTGCCGTCCAGCTGCTCGCGGACCCGGTCGGCGGCGTCGCCGTTCTCCAGCTCCTCGCGGCTGGTGACCACGTAGGGGATGTCCAGGTCGCCGTACAGCTCCAGCAGCTTGTCCGGGGAGGCGAGGTCCGACTTGGTCAGGACCAGCAGGGGTTCCAGGCCACCGTCGAAGGCCGCGACCAGGCAGCGGTCGATCAGCCGGGGGCGCGGCTCGGGGTCCGCGAGCGCGGTGACGACGGCGAGCTGGTCGGCGTTGGCCACGACGACCCGCTCGTAGGGGTCGTCGTCGTCGGCGGTGCGGCGCAGCAGGGAGGAGCGCTCCCCGATGCGCACGATCCGCGCGAGTGTGTCCTTCTGGCCCGACAGGTCCCCGACGAGCGACACCCGGTCGCCCACCACGGCCGCCTTGCGGCCCAGCTCACGGGCCTTCATCGCGGTGATGGCGCGCCCGTCGACCAGGCAGGTCAGCCGGCCCCGGTCGACGGTGAGGACCATGCCCTCCGCCGCGTCCTCGTGCTTGGGCCGGATGTTCGTCCGCGGCCGATTGCCCTTGCGGTTGGGACGCGTGCGGATGTCGTCCTCGTCGGTGTGCTTGCCGTAGCGGCGCATGATCGTCAGTCCGCCCGTCAGTTACCGAGCATCCCGGCCCACAGCTCCGGGAAGTCCGGGAGGGTCTTCGCCGTCGTCGCCACGTTCTCGATCCGCACACCGGGCACGGCCAGGCCGATGATCGCGCCGGCCGTCGCCATCCGGTGGTCGTCGTAGGTGTGGAACACCCCGCCGTGCAGCGGGCGCGGGCGGATGTGCAGGCCGTCGGCGGTCTCGGTGACATCACCGCCGAGTTCGTTGATCTCCTTGGTGAGCGCGGCCAGCCGGTCCGTCTCGTGCAGCCGCAGATGGGCCACGCCCCGCAGGGTCGAGGGGGAGTCGGCGAGGGCCGCGACCGCGGCGATGCCGGGGGTCAGCTCGCCCACGTCGCCCAGGTCCACGTCGATGCCGTGCACGGTGCCGGAACCGGTGAAGGCAAGCCCGTACTCGGTCAGCTCGCAGGAGCCACCCATCTCGGTGAAGATCTCCCGCAGCCGGTCACCCGGCTGGGTGGTGCGCTCCGGCCAGTCCGGGATCGTCACCTTGCCGCCGGTGACCAGGGCCGCCGCCAGGAACGGCTGGGCGTTGGACAGGTCCGGCTCGATCGTCAGGTCCCGGCCCAGCAGGGCGCCCGGCGTCACCCGCCACACGTTCGGCTCGCCGCCCGACTCCGGGGTGTCCACCTGGGCGCCGACCGCGCGCAGCATGTCCACCGTCATCCGGATGTGGGGGAGGGACGGCAGCGTCGCGCCGGTGTGGCGGACCTCCACGCCCTGGTTGAAGCGCGGCGCGGACAGCAGCAGCGCCGAGACGAACTGGGACGACGACGAGGCGTCCACCGACACCGGGCCGCCCTCCAGCGCCCCGCCGCCGTGCACGGTCAGCGGCAGCGCGCCCCGGCCGTCGTCGTCGATCCGGGCGCCCAGCACGCGCAGCGCGTCGATCACGCCGTGCAGCGGACGCTCGTACGAACGGGGGTCGCCGTCGAAGCGGACCGGGCCGTCGGCCAGCGCGGCGACCGGCGGCAGGAAGCGCATGACCGTGCCCGCGTTGCCGACGTCCACCGTGGCCGGACCGCGCAGCCCCGTCGGCAGCACCCGCCATGCCTCGCCGGAGCCGTCCGGGCCGACGCCCTCCTCGATCTCCACACCCATCGCGCGCAGCGCCCCGGCCATCAGCAGCGTGTCCCGCGAGCGCAGCGGACGGCGCAGCCAGCCCGGCTCGGAGGCGAGGGCGGCCAGCACGAGCGCCCGGTTGGTGACCGATTTGGAACCGGGCACGTGGACCGTCGCGTCGACGGCTCCGGTCGCGTGGGGGGCGGGCCAGAGGGCGGTATGGGCGGGGTTCACGGTCATGCGCCCCACTTTAGTGGCTGGGACCGCACCCGGATCTTGATCGAACCCGGCCGGAAGCCCGCGCGGCCCCTCACAGCCGCAGCAGCCACTGCCCGCCCCCGATCAGCGAGCACAGCGACACCGCGTGGAACAGGAACAGCCACAGCCCCGCCGGCACATGGGTGAGCCGGGACAGCTGGTCCGCGTCCGAGTCCCCGGCGCCGCCCCGCCTGCGCTTGGCCTGCAGCTCGAAGGGCGGACGCACCCCGCCCAGCAGCAGGAACCACACCACCGCGTACGCGAACGCCGCCTGCACCTGCGGTCCCGCCAGCCACGACACCAGCAGGAACGTCCCGCCGGTCAGGACCACGGTCAGCACCCCGTAGGCGTTGCGGATCATCACCAGCATCGCCAGCAGCAGGGCGGTCGCCACCCACAGCAGCAGGGTGATGCGCCCGGCGGCCAGCAGCGCGGCCCCGCCGAGCCCGAGCAGCGAGGGCGCGGTGTAGCCCGCGGCGGCCGTGAGGATCATGCCGAGCCCGTACGGCTTGCCCCGGCTGACGGTGAGGCCGCTGGTGTCGGAGTGCAGCCGTATCGCGGTCAGCTTCCGGCCGGTGACGAGGGCGATCAGCCCGTGGCCGCCCTCGTGCGCGATGGTGATCGCGTTCCGGGCCACCCGCCACACCGGGTGCGGGGCGACCACGGCGAGCGCGGCGGCCAGAGTGGCGAGGACCACCCACAGGTCGGGACCGGGCTGGGTGCCGCTGAGCCGGTCCCAGAGATCGGGCAGCGCGGTGGTCGTGTTGCTGTCCATGTCTGCGGGTGGCTCCCTGTCGTCGGACGGACTCTGGCACTGTGGCTCGTATGTGCGGACGGTATGCGGCCAGTCGTAGCCCAGAGGATCTCGCGGGAGTCTTCGGGATCGAGGTGGGGGTCCCCCCTGCCCCGGCGGAAGGGGGCGGCCGGGCCCCGGAACCCCAGGAGACCCTTGCTCCGGACTACAACGTGGCCCCCACCAAGGAGGTCCATGCCGTCCTGGACCGTCCGCTGAAAGACGCCGCCGACCGCCGTCCGGTTCGCCAGCTGCGCCGGCTGAAGTGGGGACTGGTGCCGTCCTGGGCCAAGACCCCCGAGGGCGCCGCCCGGATGATCAACGCCCGCGCGGAGACCGTGCACGAGAAGCCCGCCTACCGCCGCGCCTTCGCCGCCCGCCGCTGCATCCTGCCCGCCGACGGCTACTACGAGTGGGTCACCGGTGAGCAGGAGCGCGATCTGGAGGTGGAGGGCAGGAAGAAGCGGGCCCGCAAGCAGCCCTACTTCGTGCTCCCCGCCGACGGCTCGGTGTTCGCCATGGCCGGGCTGTACGAGTTCTGGCGCGATGCGACCCTGCCCGACGACCACCCCGGCGCCTGGTGGGCGACCTGCTCGGTGATCACCACCGAGGCCGAGCGGAGCCCGCTCGCCGTCGCCCCCGCCGAGGGCCCCGGCTCGCTCGCCGACATCCACCCCCGGATGCCCCTGATGCTCACCCCGGACCGCTGGGACGCCTGGCTGGACCCCGCTCGCACCGACCCCGAGGAGCTGCGGGAGCTGCTGGCCCCGCCGCCCGAGGGCCTGATGCGGGCCTACCCGGTGCCCACGGCCGTCAGCAACGTCCGCAACAACGGCCCGGAGCTGCTGAAGGAGCTGGAGGGGCCGGAGGAGGGCACACTCTTCTGACCTGACCCCCTCTTCTGATTCTGGCGTGAGGCCCGCATGACCGAGACCGTCGAGACCGAGGCCGGGACCGCGCGCGTCACCTGGCACCCCGCGGACCAGCCCCGCCTGGTCCTGGCCGTGAGCCACGGTGCCGGCGGCGGTATCGAGGCCCGCGACCTCCAGGCGCTCGCCGCCGCCCTGCCCGCGCACGGGGTGAGCGTCGCCCTGGTCGAGCAGCCCTGGCGGGTGGCCGGGCGCAAGGTCGCCCCCGCGCCGAAGACGCTGGACACCGGCTGGCGGGGCCTGTGGCCCGCGCTGACCCGGCCCGGCCTCCCCGTGATCTCCGGCGGCCGCAGCGCGGGCGCCCGCGTCGCCTGCCGCACCGCCACCGAGCTGGGCGCCCGCGCGGTGCTCGCGCTGAGCTTCCCGCTGCATCAGCCGGGCAAGCCGGAGAAGTCCCGCGCCGACGAGCTGCTCGGCGCCGGGGTGCCCACCCTCGTCGTCCAGGGCGGGAACGACCCCTTCGGCAGACCCGGCGAGTTCCCCGAGGGCGGTTTCGAACTCGTCGAGGTGCCCTTCGGTGACCACTCCTTCGCGGTGCCCAAGCGGGCCCCCGTGACCCAGGAGGCCGCGCTGGAGACCGTGACGGACGCCGTCGTCAGGTGGGCCGTGTCACTCGGGTGACCCTCGGGAATGCCGGACGGGGCACCGCTGTTGTGGCGGACAGAAGTGCTGGAGCGCTGGTGAAGCGTCGTCGCAGGAGAGGAAGTCAGCCGCATGGGTTCGACCGCATGTCCGAGTCGCAGCAGCCGTACTGACCTGGACTGGACGGTGCTGCACGCGGCCAAGACCGCTCCGATTCGAGCGGCGGCGGGTACGGGTCGTGTTCTATCCTCCGAAACGAGTGGGGTCGGTCTCGGCCTCGCGCGGGAACTTGAGGAGGTGGGTCCGGTCACTGGGACCGACGCAGGGGCCGGCAGCGGCCAGGCGGAGCTGCCCGAGGGCCAGGGCGTGAACGCGGGGACGGGCGCCGAGACCAGCACGGAGCGCAGCGCGCGCTTCGAGCGGGACGCGCTCGAATACCTCGACCAGATGTACTCGGCCGCGCTGCGCATGACGCGCAACCCGGCCGACGCGGAGGACCTGGTGCAGGAGACCTACGCCAAGGCGTACGCGTCGTTCCACCAGTTCCGCGAAGGCACCAACCTCAAGGCGTGGCTGTACCGGATTCTCACCAACACCTTCATCAACTCGTACCGCAAGAAGCAGCGTGAACCCCAGCGCAGCGCGGCCGAGGAGATCGAGGACTGGCAGCTCGCCCGCGCCGAGTCGCACATGTCCACGGGGCTGCGCTCCGCCGAGTCCCAGGCGCTGGACCACCTGCCGGACTCGGACGTGAAGTCCGCGCTCCAGGCGATCCCCGAGGAGTTCCGCATCGCCGTCTACCTCGCGGACGTGGAGGGCTTTGCGTACAAGGAGATCGCGGACATCATGGGGACCCCCATCGGTACGGTGATGTCCCGGCTGCACCGGGGCCGCCGTCAACTGCGCGGCATGCTGGAGGACTACGCGCGCGAGCGCGGACTGGTCCCGGCCGGCGCCGGAGAGTCGCACGAAGCGAAAGGCTCGGGCTCATGAGCTGCGGAGAGCCGCACGAGACGGACTGCAGTGAGGTCCTCGACCATCTGTACGAGTTCCTCGACAGCGAGATGCCGGACGTCGACCGCGACAAGTTCCAGCACCACTTCGAGGAATGCCACCCGTGCCTGGAGAAGTACGGCCTGGAGCAGGCCGTCAAGAAGCTGGTCAAGCGGTGCTGCGGACATGACGACGTCCCCGCCGACCTGCGCGCCAAGGTCATGGGCCGGATCGAGCTGATCCGCTCCGGCGGCACCGTGCCCGAGCATGACGTGACCGCGGCAGCACGCGAGAGCTGACCGCCGCTTCCATCACCCGAACGTGCTAATCCCACGGGACTAGCCCCCGCCCACCCCCTGCCCCGTCCTACGCTCCACCCGGACGGGGCACGGGCGGGGAGGGCGTCATGGAGGCGGTTCCGGCAAGGGCACGGGCCTGTGTGGCCGGCGCCGCCCTGCTCGCCGCGCTCTGCGCACTGCCCGCACCGGCCACCCCCACCCCCTGGGGGACGCTCGCCCTGCTCGCCGCGCTCTACGCGCTCTGCGACCAGGTCGTCCGCCGCCGCTTCGGCGGCACCTTCTACCCCGTACTGCTCGCCGGGGCCTTCCTGCTGCCCCCGGCCACCGCCGCGCTCGTCCCGCTGCTCGCCGCCCTGCTCTCCCCGGTCGAGCACCCACCCACGCTCCCGCGCCGCGTCTGGCGCGCCGCCCGGCCCGCGCTCGCCGTCTGGGCCGCCGCCCGGACGCACCACGCGCTCGACGGCGGTGCCGCCGTCGACGGCTCCGTCTTCCCCTACGCGCTGCTGCCCGCCGGGGCCGCGGTGCTCGCCTTCTGCCTGGTGCTCACCCTGCTCGACGGCGTCATGCACGCCGCCGCCGACCGGGTCCCGCTCCGCCGGGCCTGGCGCGGGCTGTTCACCCGCTCCCTCGCCCCCGTCGCCGTGCACGGCCTGGCCGGCCTGATGACCGCCGTGCTGTGGCGCAGCCCCTACGGGCCCGTGGCAGCCCTGCTCGTCCTGCTGCCGATGGGCGTCTCCTGCTGGGTGTTCGCCCAGTACCACCGCGAGCGCGCCGCCCACCAGGCCACCATCCGCGCCCTCGTCCAGGCCGTCGACATCAAGGACGGCTACACCCGGGGCCACAGCGAGCGCGTCGGCCAGGCGTCCGTGATGATCGCCCGCCAGCTCGGCATGGACGACGCACGCGTGGAAGTGCTCCGCTTCGCGGGCATCCTGCACGACGTCGGCAAGCTCGGCGTCCCCACCCGGCTGCTGCGCAAGGACGGCCCGCTCACCCCCGAGGAACGCCGGATCATCGAACTCCACCCCGAGTACGGCCACGAGATGACCCGCGGCATCTCCTTCCTCGGGGAGGCCCGCGCGGCGATCCTGCACCACCACGAACGCCTCGACGGCAGCGGCTACCCCTACGGGCTCGCGGGCACCCAGATCCCCGAGTGCGCCCGCGTGGTCGCCGTCGCCGACGCCTTCGACGCCATGACCTCCACCCGCTCCTACAGCCGGGCCCGCCCCGTCGAGGTCGCCGTCGCCGAGCTTGAGCGGTGCGCGGGCGCCCAGTTCGACCCCCGGATGGTCGGCGCGCTCACCGCCGCGCTGCGCCGCCACGGCTGGCGCCCCGAGGTCACCGCCGACGAACCCGCGCCCGGTGTCCCGCCCCGCCAGCGCACCCACGGCCGGACGACGGGAGCCCATCGGTGACCGCCCGGCCGAGCCTCCGGCGCCTCATCCACGGCGCCGCCGCCCTCGTCGCGGCCCTCGCGCTCGGCGCCACCCTGTGGACCGGCGTCGACGACCGGGGCACCGCGCTCGCCTTCGGCGTCCTCATAGCCGTCGGCGAACTCACCCGCTGGAAGGGCGGCGGCACCCGCCGCGCCGCACCCCTCGGCACCGCCGGCTCCCTCTCGTACGCCCTGCTCGGCGCCGACGCCGGACACCCCGCCCAGCACGGCGCCGCCCAGATCGTCACCGTGGTGCTCGTCGCCTCCCTGCTCGGCGGCGTCCCGCACATCTGGCGCGGCCGCACCCCCACCCTGGACCACCTCGCGCGCCGGGTCCTCACCGTCGGCTTCGCCGCCGTCTGCTTCCAACCCCTGTACAGCCGGGGCGTGTTCACCCACTGGGACGGCTCCGCCTACGCGCTGCTGCTCCTCGCCCTCCTCGCCCTGACCGCGCTGTGCGACGCGGTGCTGGCCGCCGCGCTCGCCCACTCCCGCACCCGCTGGCCCTTCGGTCCGCTGCTGCGCGAGGAACTGCGCGGGCTGCTCGGCATCGGCTCCGCCGTCTGCGCCACCGGCGCCGTGATGGCGCTCGCCGTGGCCGTCGCCGGCCTGTGGGCGCTGCCGGTGTTCTGCCTCCCGCTGCTGCTGACCCAGCTGTCGCTGCGCCGGTACGCGGCCGTGCGCGCCACCTACCGGCAGACCATCACCTCCCTGGCCCGCGCCACCGAGATCGCCGGGTACACCCCGGCCGGGCATGCCCGCCGGGTCGCCGCCCTCAGCCTCGCGGTGGGCCGGGACCTCGGGCTCACCGGGACCGAACTGACCGTGCTGGAGTACGCGGCCCTCATGCACGACATCGGCCAGCTCAGCCTGGTCGACCCGGTCCACGCGGGCGCCACCGCCGGGCTGCCCGGCGAGGAGCAGCGCCGCATCGCCCTGCTCGGCGGGGCCGTGGTCCGGCAGACCGGGGTGGCCGCGGCCGTCGCCGTGGTCGTGGAGCGGCAGGCCGACCCCTACCGGGACCAGCCGGTCGCCGCCCGCATCGTGCGCGCGGTCAACGCCTACGAGGAGAAGGCGCGCGACGCCGGGGCCGAGGGCCCGCTGCGCGCCCTGGAGGAACTGCGGCTCGCCACCGCCGGGGACTACGCCCCCGAGGTGGTGGAATCACTGGCGCGGGTCCTGTCCCGCGACTGTCTGACCCTGCCGGTTGCTGGGTAACCGATGGGTAATGAGCGCCTCTCCCACGCGACGTGGTTGGATGCGAGTGAGAGGCAGACCGGGGGCAAGAGCCAGCCCACTGAGCGGAACGGAACTGGCAGGCGGGAATCGTGAGGATCTTCGGCAAGGCACGGAACCGGCCCTCCGCCTCCTGGCGGCAGGCCACCGACCGGGCGTTCACGCTCATCGGCGACGGCCGGTACGAGGACGCGGGCGAACTGCTGACCCGCGCCGCCGATCTGGAGCCCTGGCTCGCCGAGTCCTGGTTCAACCTGGCCCTGCTGCACAAGTTCCGGCACGACTGGGAACAGGCCCGCGCCGCCGGACTGCGCGCGGTGGCCCTGCTGGACCGGGAGACCGGCGCGCCCGACTGGTGGAACGTCGGCATCGCCGCCACCGCTCTCCAGGACTGGCCGCTGGCCCGCCGCGCCTGGCAGGCGTACGGGCTGAAGGTGCCCGGCGGCGCCACCGCGCTCGGTGAGCCGCTCGGCATGGAGCTGGGCAGCGCGGCCGTACGGCTCTCCCCCGAGGGCGAGGCCGAGGTGGTCTGGGGACGCAGGCTGGACCCGGCGCGGATCGAGGTGCTGTCCATCCCGCTGCCCTCCTCCGGGCGGCGCTGGGGCGAGGTCGTGCTGCACGACGGCGTCCCGCACGGCGAGCGCACCACCGCCACCGGGCACTCCTACCCGGTCTTCGACGAGATCGAGCTGTGGGCGCCCTCGCCCGTGCCGACCTGGGTCGTGCTGCTGGAGGCGGCCACCGAGGCGGACCGGGACGCGCTGGAGCAGCTGGCCGCGGACGCTGGTTTCGCGGCCGAGGACTGGTCCTCTTCGGTGCGGTTGCTGTGCCGGATGTGTTCGGAGTCGCGGATGCCGTCCGACGAGGGGGAGGGTGTGCATCTCGATCCCCACGATCACAGTGAGCCCGGTCATCCCGGTCCGCTGGGGCACCGGACCGATGGGCAGCTCTGGGTGCCTGAGCGGGAGTGCGGGATCGCCGCGCCGGCTTCGCTGGTCCGGGGGCTGCTGGACGGGTGGGTCGCCGACAGCCCTGACTCCCGGGCCTGGCGGGATCTCGAAGAGGTGTGCTGATCGGCGCTGCCCGGTGCTGGTCCGTTGTGGCTGGTCGCGCCCACGCGGCCAAGCCGCACAAAGGACACAGACCCGCGCCCCTTCGAGGCGCGTCCACGTACCCTGTATCCGCTAGTCCCCCATGTTTGTTTTGAGGAAGGCGTCACTCGGTCATGGCTCAGCAGGACACCGATCAGCAGCACGCGGGCGTGCTCCCCGTCGACGACGAGGGTTATGTCGTCGACACGGAGGGCTGCGAGGAGCGCGAGGCCGCCTGGCGCGAGCGCGGGACCTCGCGGCCGATCACGGTCGTCGGCAACCCGGTGCTGCACAAGGAGTGCGCGGACGTCACCGAGTTCGGCCCCGAGCTGGAGCAGCTGGTCGCGGACATGTTCGCCAGCCAGCGCACCGCCGAGGGCGTGGGTCTGGCCGCCAACCAGATCGGTGTGGGCCAGAAGGTCTTCGTCTACGACTGCCCGGACGACGACGGTGTGCGCCACACCGGTGTGATCTGCAACCCCAAGCTGGCCGAACTGCCCGCCGCCGCCCGCCGCCTGGACGACAGCAACGAGGGCTGCCTGTCCGTGCCCACGGCGTACGCGCCGCTCGCGCGCCCCGATTACGCCGAGGTGACCGGGCAGGACGAGAAGGGCAACCCCGTCAAGGTGCGCGGCACCGGCTACTTCGCCCGCTGCCTCCAGCACGAGACCGACCATCTGTACGGCTACCTGTACATCGACCGCCTCTCCAAGCGTGACCGCAAGGACGCGCTCCGGCAGATGGCCGAGAACGAACCACGCTACGACGTGGTCGCCAACGACTGACGGGAGCGCGCGGAACCAGCGCCACCGCACCGAACAGCCACGACGCCCGGCCGGGACCATCCCGGCCGGGCGTCGTGCGTCTGCTCGTTCATCTGTTCGCCGAAAGAATCCCGGCGACTTGGGGTAGTGAATGGAGCAAATCCGTTCCCCTAACGGTCAGTTGTAGTGCTGAATGGGGGTGCGGGGATACGCAACGGCGCACGCCCGGCACGGCAGGGAGGGGCGTGTGCTCCTGGCGGTCGAGAGGGGACAGTTCGTGCATGCTTTCTCACGCGGCACCACATCGGCGACAGCGGTCGCGGTACCACCGTCCCTCGCACTCCCGGTGATCGAGGACGCCTTTCCCCGGCAGCTGCACCCGTATTGGCCGAAGCTTCAGGAGAACACCCGGCAGTGGCTGCTGGAAAAACGGCTCATGTCCCCGGACAAGGTCCGTGAGTACGCCGACGACCTGTGCTACACGGACCTGATGGCCGGCTACTACCTGGGCGCCCCCGACGACGTCCTCCAGGCCATAGCCGACTACAGCGCGTGGTTCTTCGTCTGGGACGACCGGCACGACCGTGACATCGTCCACGGCCGGCCGGAGGACTGGCGGCGGCTGCGGCAGCGTCTCCATACGGCGCTCGACGCACCCGAGGACCATCTGCACCACCAGGACGCGCTGGTGGCCGCCTTCGCGGACAGCGTGCTGCGGCTCTACGCGTTCCTGCCGCCCACCTGGAACCAGCGGTTCGCCCGGCACTTCCACGAGGTGATCGAGGCGTACGACCGCGAGTTCCGCAACCGCGTCGAGGGCCGCGTACCCGGCGTCGAGGAGTACCTCGCGCTCAGGCGGCTCACCTTCGCGCACTGGATATGGACCGACCTCCTGGAACCGAGCGCCGGATGCCAACTCCCGGACCCGGTACGGAAGAACCCGGCCTTCCGGCGCGCGGCCCTGCTGAGCCAGGAATTCGCCGCCTGGTACAACGACCTGTGCTCGCTGCCGAAGGAGATAGCGGGCGACGAGGTGCACAATCTCGGAATAAGCCTCATCACCCATTCCGGGCTCACCCTCGAAGAAGCCGTCGCAGAACTGAGGCGGCGTATCGAGAAATGCATCGCTGAATTCATCGAAGCCGAGCGCGAGGCAATGGGGTTCGCCGACGAACTCGACGACGGCACCGTGCGCGGAAAGGAACTGAGCGCCGCCGTGCGGACCTGTGTCGGCAATATGCGGAACTGGTTCAGCACCGTCTACTGGTTCCACCACGAGTCCGGCCGCTACATGGTCGACAGCTGGGAGGACCGGTCCACACCCCCGTACGTCAACAACGAAGCGGCAGGTGAGAAATGACCGTCGACTCTGTCAATCCCGAGACGCGGGAAGTGGCCGAGCTGAAGGAGCCGCCCCTCGCGGGAGGCGCCGTCCCGGTGCTCGGACACGGCCTGAAACTGGCCAGTGACCCGCTCGCGTTCATGTCCCAACTGCGCGACCACGGCGAGGTGGTGCGCCTCAAGCTCGGTCCCAAGACGGTGTACGCCGTCACCGCGCCGGCGCTCACCGGCGCACTCGCGCTGAGCCCCGATTACAAGATCGACGGACCGGTGTGGGAGTCCCTGGAGGGGCTGCTCGGCAAGCAGGGCGTGGCCACCGCCAACGGCCCGCTGCACCGGCGGCAGCGGCGCACCATCCAGCCCGCGTTCCGGCTCGCCGCGATCCCCGCCTACGGGCCGATCATGGAGGAGGAGGCACACGCCCTCACCGAGCGCTGGCGGCCCGGCGTGCCCGTCGACGCCACCTCCGAGTCCTTCCGGGTCGCCGTGCGCATCGCGGCCCGCTGCCTGCTGCGCGGCCAGTACATGGACGAGCGCGCCGAACGGCTCAGCACCGACCTCGCCACCGTCTTCCGGGGCATGTACCGGCGCATGGTGCTGCCGCTCGGTCCGCTGTACCGGCTGCCGTTCCCGTCCAACCGCGAATTCAACCGGGCACTGGCCGATCTGCATCTGCTGGTGGACGAGATCGTCACCGAGCGGAGGGCGTCCGGTCAAAAGCCGGACGATTTGCTGACGGCTTTGCTGGAGGCGAAGGACGACAATGGCGATCCCATCAGCGAACAGGAGATCCACGACCAGGTCGTCGCCATACTCACCCCCGGAAGCGAGACAATCGCTTCCACGATCATGTGGCTCCTGGAGATCCTCGCGGACCATCCGGAGCACGCTGAGAAGGTGCGTGCGGAAGTTGAATCGGTAACCGGCGGTGCGCCGGTCGGATTCGAGCACGTACGCAAGCTCGGTCACACCAACAATGTCGTCGTCGAGGCCCTCCGACTGCGGCCCGCCGTATGGATATTGACGCGTCGCGCGCTCACCGACACCGCACTCGGTGCCTATCGCATTCCGGCCGGGGCGGACATCATCTACAGCCCCTACGCGATTGGCCGTGACAGCCGCTCCTACGCCCGCCACCTCGACTTCGACCCCGACCGGTGGCTGCCGGAACGGGCCGAGGAGGTGCCGAAGTACGCCATGAGCCCCTTCAGCGTCGGCAACCGCAAGTGCCCGAGCGACCACTTCTCCATGGCCCAGCTGAGCCTGATCGTCGCCGCGATCTCGGCGAAGTACCGGTTCCGTCAGGTCGAGGACTCGGACGCCACCACCCGCGTGGGCATCACCCTGCGCCCGCACCGGCTGCTGGTCGAGCCCGTGGAGTGGTGAGGAGTCACGCCGCCCGGCCGGCGCGCGTTCAGGCGGCCTCCGGGCCCCGGAACGCGCGCCGGTAGGCGTTCGGGGTGGTGCCGAGTGCCCGCACGAACTGGTGGCGCAGGGCGGCCGCGTTGCCGAACCCGGCCCGCCAGGCGATCGAGTCCACCGTCTCGTCGGTCCCCTCCAGCAACCGCTGGGCCAGCAGCACCCGTTGGCGCAGAATCCAGCGGTACGGGGTGGTGCCGGTCTCCTGCTGGAAGCGGCGGGCGAAAGTGCGCGGGGACATGTGGGCGCGGGCGGCGAGCTGCTCGACGGTGACCTCGTCGTCGAGGTGCTCCTCCATCCACACCAGCACCTCGCCCACGGTGTCGCAGGGGCCCTTGGGCAGCGGGCGCTCGATGTACTGGGCCTGGCCGCCGTCCCGGTGCGGGGGCACCACCATCCGGCGGGCGATCTTGTTGGCGACCTCCGGGCCCTGCTCCTTGCGGACCAGGTGCAGACAGGCGTCGATGCCGGCGGCGGTACCGGCGGAGGTGATCACCGGGTCCTCGTCCACGTAGAGGACGTCCGGTTCGACGGTGACGCGGGGGTGGCGCCGGCCCAGCTCGTCGGCGTGGTACCAGTGGGCCGCGCACCGGCGCCCGTCCAGCAGTCCGGCCTCGGCCAGCACGAACACCCCCGAGCACACGCTGAGCACCCGCGTACCGCGGGCCACGGCCCGGCGCAGGGCGTCCAGCAGTTCGGGGGGATAGCTGCGGGAGGTGTAGGTCTCGCCGGCCGGGACGGCGATCAGATCGGCCTCCTCCAGCCGCTCCAGACCGTGCGGGGTGGAGACGGTGAAGCCGCAGGGGGTGCCCAGAGTGGGGCCCTCCGCCGAGGCCACCGCGAAGTCGTAGACCGGCAGTCCGTCATCGCTGCGGTCGATGCCGAACACCTCGCACACCACCCCCAGCTCGAAGGGGTGCACCCCGTCCAGCAGGACCGCGACCACGTTCTTCAGCATGCTGCCAGTGTGCCTCGGCGCTGGCAGGAATTCGAGGGCCCACGGCAGTCCTGCCAGTGTTGGACAGGAGCGTTCAGCGCGAGGCTGATGACATGAACGGAAACCAGATCGAAGGTCTCATCGGAATGGTCGCCACCCTCGGCATCCTGGTCCTCCTGGTCCTGCCCTCGGTGTACGGCATCGTGCGCGACCGGCGCATCGACCGACAGCTCGGGCAGGCCCAGAAGGACCACGGAGAGGAGGCTCAGAAGTCTTCGTCGAGGTCCACGGTGCCCTCCACCGCGACCTGGTACGCCGACGGACGGCGCTCGAAGAAGTTCGTCAGCTCCTGAACACCCTGCAGCTCCATGAAGGAGAACGGGTTCTCCGAGCCGTACACCGGGGCGAAGCCGAGGCGCGTGAGGCGCTGGTCGGCGACGCACTCCAGGTACTGCCGCATCGACTCGGTGTTCATGCCGGGCAGGCCGTCACCGCACAGGTCGCGCGCGAACTGCAGCTCGGACTCGACGGCCTCCCGGAGCATGTCCTTGACCTGCTGCTCCAGCTGGTCGTCGAACAGCTCCGGCTCCTCCTTGCGGACGGTGTCGACCACGTCGAAGGCGAACGACATGTGCATCGTCTCGTCGCGGAACACCCAGTTGGTGCCGGTGGCCAGGCCGTGCAGCAGACCCCGGCTCCGGAACCAGTAGACGTACGCGAAGGCGCCGTAGAAGAACAGGCCCTCGATGCACGCGGCGAAGCAGATCAGGTTCAGCAGGAACTTGCGGCGGTCGGCCTGGGTCTCCAGCTGGTCCAGCCGGTCGACCGAGTCCATCCACTTGAAGCAGAACTCGGCCTTCTCCCGGATGGAGGGGATGTTCTCCACCGCCGCGAACGCGGCCGTGCGGTCCTCCGGGTCGGGCAGGTAGGTGTCGAGCAGCGTCAGATAGAACTGGACGTGCACGGCCTCCTCGAAGAGCTGACGGCTCAGGTAGAGCCGCGCCTCGGGGGAGTTGATGTGCTTGTACAGCGTCAGCACCAGGTTGTTCGCCACGATCGAGTCACCCGTGGCGAAGAACGCCACCAGGCGGCCGATCAGGTGCTGCTCCTCCGGCGACAGCTTCGCGAGGTCGGCGACGTCCGAGTGGAGGTCGACCTCCTCGACGGTCCAGGTGTTCTTGATGGCGTCCCGGTAGCGCTCGTAGAAGTCCGGGTAGCGCATCGGACGGAGGGTCAGCTCGAAGCCGGGGTCCAGAAGGTTCTTGTCGGTCATTACTGGCAGGCCTCGCAGGACTCGGGGTTTTCCAGGGAGCAGGCGACGGCGTCGGGGTCGGCCGCCTGCTGGACGGGGATGGTCTTGGCCTCCGGGGCGCGGCCCTGGGCGGCACGGGCGATCCGGGTCGCCGGGCGCGAACGCAGGTAGTACGTGGTCTTCAGACCCGACTTCCAGGCGTAGGAGTACATCGAGGAGAGCTTGCCGATGGTCGGCGTCTCCAGGAACAGGTTCAGCGACTGCGCCTGGTCGAGGAACGGGGTACGGGCGGCGGCCATGTCGATCAGACCGCGCTGCGGGATCTCCCACGCCGTGCGGTACAGCCGGCGCACGTCCTCGGGAATCCACGCGAAGCTCTGCACCGAGCCGTTGGCCTCGCGCAGCTCCTCACGGGTGCGCGCGTCCCACACGCCGAGGTCCTTCAGCTCCTGCACCAGGTACGCGTTGACCTGGAGGAACTCACCCGACAGCGTCTCGCGCTTGAACAGGTTGGACACCTGCGGCTCGATGCACTCGTACACGCCCGCGATGGAGGCGATGGTGGCCGTCGGCGCGATGGCCAGCAGCAGCGAGTTGCGCATGCCGACCTCGGCGATGCGGGCGCGCAGCGCGGCCCAGCGCTCGGGCCAGTTCAGCTCGACGCCGTAGTGGTCGGGGTGCAGCACGCCCCGCGCGGTACGGGTCTGCTCCCAGGCGGGGAGCGGGCCATTGCGCTTGGCGAGGTCGGCGGACGCCTCGTAGGAGGCCAGCATGATCCGCTCGGCGATCTTCGTCGACAGCGCCTTCGCCTCGGGGGAGTCGAAGGGGACGCGCAGCTTGAAGAAGACGTCCTGGAGACCCATCGCGCCGAGGCCCACCGGGCGCCACTTGGCGTTGGAACGGCCCGCCTGCTCGGTCGGGTAGAAGTTGATGTCCACGACCCGGTCGAGGAAGGTCACGGCCGTACGGACGGTCTCGTCCAGCCGCGCCCAGTCGATGTCACCGTCCACCACGAAGGCGCCCAGGTTCACCGAGCCGAGGTTGCAGACCGCGGTCTCCCCGTCGTCGGTGACCTCGAGGATCTCCGTGCACAGGTTGGAGGAGTGGACCACGTTGCCCGGCAGCGCCGTCTGGTTGGCGGTGCGGTTGGCGGCGTCCTTGAAGGTCATCCAGCCGTTGCCGGTCTGCGCGAGGGTGCGCATCATGCGGCCGTACAGCTCGCGGGCCGGCATGGACTTCTTCGCCAGGCCCGACGCCTCGGCCTTGCGGTAGGCGGCGTCGAACTCCTCGCCCCACAGGTCGACCAGCTCGGGCACGTCCGCCGGGGAGAACAGCGACCACTGCTCATCCGCGTTGACCCGGCGCATGAACTCGTCCGGAATCCAGTGCGCGAGGTTCAGATTGTGCGTACGGCGCGCGTCCTCACCGGTGTTGTCGCGCAGCTCCAGGAACTCCTCGATGTCGGAGTGCCAGGTCTCCAGGTACACCGCGGCCGCGCCCTTGCGCCGTCCGCCCTGGTTGACTGCGGCCACCGAGGCGTCCAGCGTCTTCAGGAACGGCACGATGCCGTTGGAGTGCCCGTTGGTGCCCCGGATCAGCGAACCCCGGCTGCGGATGCGGGAGTAGGACAGGCCGATACCGCCGGCGTGCTTGGAGAGGCGGGCGACCTGGTGGTAGCGGTCGTAGATCGAGTCCAGCTCGTCCAGCGGGGAGTCCAGCAGGTAGCAGGACGACATCTGGGGGTGCCGCGTACCGGAGTTGAACAGGGTGGGGGAGGACGGCAGGTAGTCCAGGCGGCTCATCAGGCCGTAGAGCGCGGCGACCTCGTCCACGGCGGGGGCGCTGTCGTTCTCCGCGAGACCGCTCGCCACGCGCAGCATGAAGTGCTGGGGCGTCTCGATCACCTTGCGGGTGATGGGGTGGCGCAGCAGGTAGCGGCTGTGCAGGGTGCGCAGGCCGAAGTAGCCGAAGCGGTCGTCGGCGCCGGTGTCGATCAGGGCGTCAAGACGGGCGGCGTGCAGCGTCACGAAGTCGGCGGTGCGGTCGGCGACCAGGCCCTCGCGGTGGCCCACGGTCACCGACTCGGTGAAGCACGTCACGCCCTGCGAGGCGGCCTCGGCGCGGATGGAGAGAGTGAGCAGCCGGGCGGCCAGCCGGGAGTACGCGGGGTCCTCCGAGATCAGACCGGCGGCGGACTCGGTGGCCAGCTCGCGCAGCTCCGCCTCGTCGGCGCGCGCCGACCGGCCGCGCAGCGCGGCGGCCGCGACCCGTCCGGGGTCCGCGTCGGGGAGGTCGGCGGTCAGCTCGGTCAGGGTCCGCAGCAGCGCGGCGCCGGGGCCGTCGTTCTCCACAGGGGCCTCGGTCGCCGGGGTGGCTGAAGCCGGATCGGCAGGCGCGATGGTCACGTGGGGCTCTCCCTCGCTGGGCACGGGGGCCTGGCGGAGGGCTTGGGGGAGGCACGAGCGCGCACGGCGTCGCGTCCACCGGCCCACTCCACGAGGCCCGGACGTCTTCGAGCACCCGGGCCGGACGGCCGGGCGCGCCGCTGTCGACAGGTCCTCGGACTGACTCTGGCGTGCACGAAGCACGCAAGTACACCGTTGCGGGACAGTTCCGGATTCGCACCGGATTCCCCTGCGACGACAGCGAGCACGAGCATACATCTAGTGCCGGGCTGTCGTGTCACCCCCAGATGTTGTGTCTGTTGTGTGTCGCGGTGGCTTCAGAGGGTCAACTCGTAAGCGAGCAGAGTGATGTCGGGCAGGGCCGGCAAGGGCTCCATGACCGCGAGTGTGTACGACGACGGGCCGCCGTAGCTCTCGCATTACGGCGGCCCGTGGCCGGGTGGAACCGGGACCCTTAGTGGGTGCTGCCCGCCGTCGCCGGGGGCAGTTCGGCCTCGACGCCGGGGTCGCCCGCGTCGGCCGTGTAGTCCCCGGGGCTGGTCTCGTCGATGCCGTCGGGGGCCTTCACGGCCTTCAGGACGAAGGTCCCGACCACCGTGACCACGACGTTCAGCACGAACGCCGTGAGGCCGATGTAGCCGATCTCACCGATGCCGGGGATCTCCTTGGCCGAGCCGCCGAAGTGCTTCTGGGTCGGCGAGGCGACCCCGTAGGCGGCGAGCGTGCCGTAGAGCATGCCGACCGCCCAGCCCGCCAGCAGCGCCCAGCGGTGGAACCAGCGGGTGAACAGGCCGCCGACCAGGGCCGGGAAGGTCTGGAGAATCCAGATGCCGCCCAGCAGCTGGAAGTTGATCGCCACCGTCTTGTCCATGGTGAGGACGAAGACCAGCGCGCCCACCTTCACCAGCAGCGAGACCAGCTTGGAGACCTTGGTCTCCTGCTCGGGCGTCGCGTCGGGCTTGATGAAGTCCTTGTAGATGTTGCGGGTGAACAGGTTCGCGGCCGCGATCGACATGATCGCCGCCGGGACCAGCGCGCCGATGCCGATCGCCGCGAAGGCCACGCCCGCGAACCAGTCCGGGAACATGTTCTCGAACAGCTGCGGGATCGCCAGCTGGCCGTTGGTGACCTTCACCCCGGCCGCGATCGCCATGAAGCCCAGCAGGGCCAGCAGGCCGAGCATCAGGGAGTACAGCGGCAGGATCGTGGTGTTGCGCCTGATCACGTCACGGCTCTTGGAGGAGAGGGTCGCGGTGATCGAGTGCGGGTACATGAACAGCGCGAGCGCCGAACCGAGGGCCAGCGTGGCGTACGTCCACTGGCCCGCCGGGGCCGGGACGATCCCGCCCGCGCCGGCGGCGGCGTACTTCTCGCCCGCCTTGGCGAAGATCTCGTCGAAGCCGCCCAGCTTGATCGGGATGTAGATGATCGCCACCGCGATGACGATGTAGATCAGCGTGTCCTTCACGAACGCGATCATCGCCGGGGCGCGCAGACCCGAGGAGTAGGTGTAGGCCGCCAGCACACCGAAGGCGATCAGCAGCGGCAGGTCCTTCACGAACCAGTTGGTGTCCTCACCGCCGCCCACGCCCATCACGTCCAGCACCGCCTGGATGCCGACGAGCTGGAGCGCGATGTACGGCATGGTCGCCAGGATGCCGGTGACCGCCACCGCCAGCGACAGCCCCTTGGAGCCGAACCGGCCGCGCACGAAGTCGGAGGTGGTGACATAGCCGTGCCGGTGCGAGACCGACCACAGCCGGGGCAGGAACGTGAAGATCAGCGGGTACACCAGGATCGTGTACGGCACCGCGAAGAACCCGGCCGCGCCGGCCGCGTAGATCGCCGCGGGCACCGCGACGAAGGTGTACGCGGTGTACAGGTCGCCGCCGAGCAGGAACCAGGTGATCCAGGTACCGAACGACCGGCCGCCCAGGCCCCATTCGTCCAGCGAGTGCTCGTTCTCGGCCTTGCGCCAGCGCGAGGCCAGGAAGCCCAGGACCGTGACGGCCAGGAAGAAGAAGACGAAGACGCCGAGCGCCACGCCGTTGACGCCGTCCTTCACTTCGACGCACCCCCGCTCCGGGTCTTGCGGGAGCGCTGGTCACGCTGCCACAGCTGGTAGGCGGTCACGGTGAGCGAGGTGGAGACCAGCACCCACAGCATCTGGTACCAGTAGAAGAACGGGATACCGATGAACGTCGGGTCCACCTTGGCGAACGAACCCACCCACAGCATCGCCACGAACGGCGCCACGAGGCACAGGCCGATGACCACACGGACCGGTGTCACCACCGGTGGCCTCACTTCGGAATCTTCGGGCATGCTGCGGCTCCGTCCCCTCGTTGATCACTGCGTAATGCGCACGCAATCTAGGTGACGGCACGGCGGAGCGGAAGCCCTCGTCCGGGTATCGATATGACGATGTGAGCTGGTGGGGGCGCCAGAGGCGGAGCCGGTCAGTCCTGCGGACGCCTGAGCCGCGCCACGAACTTGTAGCGGTCGCCCCGGTAGACCGAGCGCACCCACTCCACCGGCCGGCCCTCACGGTCCACGGAATGCCGGGACAGCAGCAGCATCGGCAGACCCACGTCGGTGCCGAGCAGGCTCGCCTCGCGCGGGGTGGCGAGCGAGGTCTCGATGGTCTCCTCGGCCTCGGCCAGATGCACGTCGTAGACCTCGGCGAGCGCGGTGTAGAGCGAGGTGTACTTCACCAGCGAACGGCGCAGCGCGGGAAAGCGCTTGGCGGAGAGGTGGGTGGTCTCTATGGCCATCGGCTCGCCGTTGGCCATGCGCAGCCGCTCGATACGCAGCACCCGGCCCCCGGCGCTTATGTCCAGCAGCCCGGCCAGCCGGTCGTCGGCCGTGATGTAGCCGATGTCCAGCAGCTGCGAGGTGGGTTCGAGACCCTGGGCGCGCATGTCCTCGGTGTAGGAGGTGAGTTGGAGCGTCTGGGCGACCTTGGGCTTGGCGACGAAGGTGCCCTTGCCCTGGATGCGTTCGAGCCGCCCTTCGACCACCAGCTCCTGGAGCGCCTGGCGGACCGTGGTGCGGGAGGTGTCGAACTCCGCGGCCAGCGTGCGCTCGGGCGGGACCGGCGTGCCCGGCGGAAGCGTCTCCGTCATCTCCTGGAGGTGCTTCTTCAGACGGTAGTACTTGGGCACGCGCGCGGTACGGACGGTCGCGCCGGCCTCGTTCTCCGCCCTGCTGACGTCGGTGCTCATGGCTGCCTTCCCGGCTCCGGATGCCGATGGCGACCGACATCGCCATCGGTCACGGCTCACATCGTGGCACGGCCGCGCGCGGCCGGGTCCGCCCGCACGCTCCGTGATCTCCCTGTATACCGCCGCACCCCCGGTTGGTCTAGTCCACCCGTCCGGAGCGGGCCAGTGGTCCACCGGAACTGGTCCGTCCGATCTGTCGGTTGCGCAATGAAAGGTCCCTGCATATCTCGGTCGCGTCACGGACGCCCGGACCCCACCTGAACACCCTTGACAGCCCTTTTGGTCTGGGCCAAGCTCCCCCTGCTGGTCTACACCATTGGTCCAGTCCCGGCTCCGAGGGCGGTTCGACGCGTAAGTGTGACACCGCGGGGAGGCAGGGGGGTTGTGGGCATCCCTTAAGGAGGATGGCGTGAAGCGCAGACTGATAGCCGCGATCGGTGTCGCGGGCATGGTCGTCTCCATCGCCGCGTGCGGCAGCGACGACGGCAAGGGGGGCGACAGCGACCAGTTGACCGTCTGGCTCACCGTCGACGCGCAGAACAACTGGCCCGACCTGGTCAAGGCCGCCGACGCCGCCGTGCAGAAGAAGCACCCGGACCTCAAGATCAAGCACGAGTACTACGGCTGGCCGGACAAGAACGCCAAGCTGGACGCCGTCCTCGCCACCGACAAGGCCCCCGACGTGGTCGAGATGGGCAACAGCGAGATGCTCGGCTACATGGTCAAGGGCGCCTTCGCCCCGGTCGACCCCGCCAAGTTCGCCGCCTCCGACGCCTGGCTCGACGGTCTGAAGACCTCGGTCACCTATGACGGCAAGACCTACGGCGTGCCGTACTACGCCGGTGGCCGTGTCGCCAACTGGCGCAAGGACGTGGCCGCTTCGGTCGGTGTCAAGACCCCGCCGAAGACCTACCCCGAGCTGACCGCCGCGCTGGACAAGATCCAGAAGAAGGAGGGGGACAAGTTCAACGCCTGGTACCAGCCCACCCGTGACTGGTACGCGGCCATGTCCTTCGTCTACGACGCGGGCGGCGCCATCGCCAAGGAGGAGGGCGGGCAGTGGAAGGGCACGCTGTCCTCGCCGGAGTCGGTCAAGGGCCTGACCGCGTTCAAGCAGGTCGTCGACAAGTACATGCACGGCGACAAGACCAAGGACGAGTCCGACCGTTACCTCGTCTACGGCCAGGGCAAGTCCGCCATGATCTTCGGCGCGGCCTGGGAGGGCGCGACCTCCGCCGACCCGAAGAACGACAAGACGGGCAAGCTCAAGGACAACCTCGAGAACTTCGTGATGCCCGGCCCGTCCGGCAAGAACATGCCGGTGTTCCTGGGCGGTTCCGACCTCGCCGTCCCGGTGAAGTCCCGCAACCAGGCCGTCGCCGCCGAGTGGATCAACGCCTTCACCGGTCCCGCGGGCCAGAAGGGCCTGATCGCCAAGGGCAACCTGCCCAACAACAAGACCGACCTCGCCACCCTGAAGAACGACCCGGCGACCGTCGTGCCGGCCACCGCGGCCGAGTCCAACTGGTTCGTGCCGATGGCCCCCGGCTGGGGACAGGTGGAGAAGGCGCAGGTCCTGCAGACCATGCTCCAGCAGATCGGCACCGGCAAGAAGTCGGTCCAGGACGCCGCCAAGGAGGCGGACGCCGCGATCGACAAGGTCATCAACACCAAGTGACCCGGATTCGCCGCGCGGGCTTCCCGGCTCGCGCGGCGACCGCCGTACCGCCTGCACAGAACTTCAGGGATCGCCGAGGAGCGCGATGAGTGCCGCAGACACGACCACGCCTGCCAAGGTGCCGCCGCCGCGGCAGGCGCCGCCGCCCGGCCCTCCGCCCCGGCGGCCCCGCCCGGCCTCCGCCAGGGGCGGCGCCGCCACCCCCTGGCTACTGCTCGCGCCCTGTCTGCTGATCCTCGCCGGTGTCATGGGCTACCCCCTGGTCCGGCTGGTCACCCTGTCGTTCCAGGAGTTCGGCCAGTCCCAGCTCTGGGGCTTCAAGGAGCCGGAGTCCGTCGGGTTCGGCAACTTCACCAAGGTGCTCGGCGACGGCGACTTCTGGCAGGTCGTGCTGCGCACCATCGTCTTCGCCGCCGGCGCGGTCGTCGTCACGATGGTCCTCGGCATGCTGATCGCCCTGCTGCTCCAGCGGGTCTCGGGCTGGGTGAAGACCCTCATCAACATCGCGCTGGTGGCGAGCTGGGGGATGCCCGTCATCGTCGCCACCACCGTCTTCAAGTGGCTCTTCGACGCCGACTACGGCATCCTCAACGCCCTGATCAGCAAGCTGCCCGGCGTCGACCTGATCGGCCACAACTGGTTCGCCAGCGGGCCCGAGGGCCTCGCGGTGATCATGCTGCTGGTGGTCTGGGGCGCGGTGCCCTTCGTGGTCATCACCCTCAGCGCCGGACTCACCCAGGTCCCCGCCGAGCTGGAGGAGGCCGCCCGGCTGGACGGCGCGGGCTCCTGGGGCGTCTTCCGGTACGTCACCCTGCCCGTGCTCAAGCCGGTGGTCGTCATGCTGACGACCCTCTCCGTCATCTGGGACATGGGCGTCTTCCCGCAGGTCTTCGTGATGCGCAACGGCCACCCCGAGGACGAGTTCCAGCTGCTGACCACCTACTCCTACGACCGCGCCTTCGTGGTCAACGACTACGCCCAGGGCTCCGCCATCGCCCTCATCACCGTGGTGCTGCTGCTCGGCGTCGTCGCCGTCTACATGCGCCAGATGCTCAAGATCGGAGAGGTCGAGTGACCAGCACGGCTTCCCCCGCCCGCCGGACCTCCAAGGCCGGCTGGAACCTCCTCGGCCTCCTCGTCTTCGCCACCGCGGGCTTCCCCGTCTACTGGATGCTCGACACCGCGATCAAGCCGGCCAAGGACGCCATCGACCCCGACCCCAGCCTGCTGCCCACCGGGTTCACCCTGGACAACTTCAGCCGGGCCTTCGACATCGCCGACTTCTGGGGGCCGGTCGGCCGCAGCCTGATCGTCTCGCTGTCCGTCGTCGCCATCGGTGTCGTCGTCGGCATGCTCGCCGCGCTCGCCATCTCCCGGTTCGCCTTCCGGGGCCGGAAGATCGTGATCGTCGGCATCCTCGCGGTCCAGATGATCCCGCTGGTCGCCATGATCATCCCGGTCTTCCTGCTGCTGAACGACCTGCATCAGTACGACAAGCTCACCGGGCTGATCATCACCTACCTGACCTTCATCCTGCCGTTCACGGTGTGGACCCTGCGCGGCTTCATCGTCAACATCCCGCGCGAGCTGGAGGAGGCGGCCATGGTCGACGGCTGCTCCCGCACCGGCGCCTTCGTCCGTGTCGTCTTCCCGCTGCTCGCCCCCGGCATGGTCGCCACCTCCGTCTACGCCTTCATCCAGGCGTGGAACGAGTACCTCTACGCCCTGATGCTGCTCAGCCAGGAGAACCAGACGGCCACCGTCTGGCTCGGCAACTTCACCACCAAGCACGGCACCGAATACGCCCCGATGATGGCCGGAGCCACCATGATGGCCGTGCCGATCGTCGTGCTGTTCCTCCTCGTCCAGCGCAAGATGGCCGCGGGGCTGACCGCGGGCGCCGTGAAGGGATAACGCCACCCGATGACGACAATCGCCCGCGGTACCGACACCCTGACGCGCGACGCGCTCACCGTCCTCCAGCCAGGCTTCACCGGCACCACCGCCCCCGACTGGCTGCTGCGCCGGCTCGGCGAGGGCCTCGCCTCGGTCGGCCTGTTCGGCCGCAACATCGTCTCGCCGGAACAACTGGCCGCGCTCACCGCACAGTTGCGTGCCGAACGCCCCGATGTGCTGGTGGCGATAGACGAGGAGGGCGGCGACGTCACCCGCCTGGAGGCCCGTACCGGCTCCTCCTTCCCCGGCAACCACGCCCTCGGCGCGGTGGACGACCTGGAGCTGACCCACGCCGTCGCCCGCGAACTCGGCCGCCGCCTCGCCGCCTGCGGGGTCCACCTCAACTGGGCGCCCTCCGCCGACGTCAACTCCAACCCCGACAACCCGGTCATCGGCGTCCGCTCCTTCGGCGCCGACACCGCCCTGGTCGCCCGGCACACCGCCGCCTATGTCACCGGCCTCCAGTCCGCCGGGGTCGCGGCCTGCACCAAGCACTTCCCCGGCCACGGCGACACCGCCGTCGACTCCCACCACGCGCTGCCCCGCATCGACGTACCCGCCGACGTGCTGCAGGCCCGCGAACTCGCCCCCTTCCGCGCCGCCCTCGCGGCGGGCACCCGCGCGGTGATGAGTGCCCACATCCTGGTCCCCGCCCTGGACCCGGACCGCCCCGCGACCCTCTCCCGGCCGGTCCTCACCGACCTGCTGCGCGGCGAACTCGGCTACCAGGGCCTCATCGTCACCGACGGCATGGAGATGCGCGCCGTCTCCGGCACCTACGGCATCGAGCACGGCAGCGTCCTCGCCGTCGCGGCCGGCGCCGACGCGATCTGCGTGGGCGGCGGCCTCGCCGACGACGAGACGGTACGGCGGCTGCGTGACGCCCTGGTGGCCGCCGTGCGCTCCGGCGAACTGCCCGAGGAACGCCTCGCGGACGCGGCCCGCCGGGTGCGCGAACTCGCCGCCTGGACCGTGAGCGGTACCACCGGGGACACCACCCCCGACCCCGAGGCCGGCCAGCGCGCGGCCCGCCGTGCCCTGACGGTGACCGGCGGCGAGTCCTTCACCCCGCTCACCGAGGCGCCCTACGTCGCCGCCTTCACCCCGGCCGCCAACATCGCGGTCGGCGACGACACCCCCTGGGGCGTGGCCGCCGAGCTGACGAAGCTGCTCCCGGGCACGTCGACCGGCAGCTTCACCGGCGACTCGGCCGGCTCCGACGCCCTCGCGGCGGCGGGGGAGCGCCGGGTGGTCGCGGTGGTCCGGGACGAACACCGGCACCCCTGGATGGCGAAGGCCCTGACCACGCTCATCGCGGCCCGCCCGGACACCGTGGTCGTCGAGATGGGCGTCCCGCAGTCCCCGCCCCGCGGGCAGCTCCACCTGGCGACCCACGGCGCGGCCCGCGTCTGCGGCCGGGCCGCGGCGGAGGTCATCGCGGGGGCGTGAGCCCGCGCTCGGTCCCCGTGGTGCGCCCACGGGGACCGAAGTGTTTCTACAGCCCCTGCCAGTCCGGCTTGTGGGCGTAGGTGTGGCGGAAGTAGTCCGCCAGCTTCAGCTTGGAGGCGGCGGCCTCGTCGGCGACCACCGTGGCGTGCGGGTGGAGCTGGAGGGCGGAGGCGGGGCAGACCGCCGCCACTGGGCCCTCGACCGTGGCCGCGAGCGCGTCCGCCTTGCCCTCGCCGGTGGCGAGCAGCACCAGGTGGCGGGCCTCCAGGATGGTGCCGATGCCCTGGGTGATCACGTGGTGCGGGACCTGGTCGATGTCGCCGTCGAAGAAGCGGGCGTTGTCGATCCGGGTCTGCTCGGTCAGCGTCTTGATCCGGGTCCGCGAGGCGAGCGAGGAGCACGGTTCGTTGAACCCGATGTGCCCGTCCGTGCCGATGCCGAGGAGCTGGAGATCCACGCCCCCGGCCGAGGCGAGCGCCCGGTCGTACTCCTCGCACGCCGCCTGGACGTCGGCGGCCGTGCCGTCCGGGCCCATGAACGCGTCCATGCCGATGCCGAGCGGCTCCAGCACCTCGCGGCGCAGCACCGAGCGGTAGGACTCGGGGTGGTCGGCGGGCAGCCCCACGTACTCGTCGAGCTGGGCGATCCTGGCCCGATGGGTGTCCGCGGCGCCGGAGCGCACCTTGGCCGCCAGGGCCTGGTAGACGGGCAGCGGGGTGGAGCCGGTGGCCACCCCGAGCAGGGCGTCGGGCTTGCGCAGCAGCAGCCGGGCCATGGCCTCGGCCACCAGCTCGCCGCCCGCCGCGGCGTCCGGGACGATGACAACTTCCACGCTGGGCCTGCCGATCTGGAAGAGGGCGGACGGTCGCTGGGGACCGGGGGAGCGTCGGTATGTGGTTTAGACCAATCTAGCAGAGCGGCCCCGGCCGTACGGGGCGGAAATCGCCAGGCCGACGGGGCCCCACGGTCGCCCCGGCCCGACTAGGCTTGCCAGTACGGTGCGGCCTCGCCGCCCCCGAGTTCGGGTCTCCTCCGACCATGGACATGCCCTCGTGGTCTAGTCCAGAATGCGGGGGAGGCAAACGCAGGACGACAAGCTGACAAGCCTCCGCCTTCCCCGCACAGGAGGGCGGATCGAGGAACCGGTGCTCTCTGCCCTGACTGCTCCGGCTCCTCGGCCTTCGGCCGACCGGGACCGCACACCCCACGGCCGATGATGCTCCGGGCTGCGGCGCGGGGAGGGCTGAGGGTCCCTCTCAGGCGCCGCGGCCCGCGGGTGTCTTTTCGGCCAGTGACGCGCCCCCGGTACGCTCGCAGCGTGCCCTCCATGAACGAACTCGTCCGCCAGCACACCGCCCTCGGCGACACCGACCTCGAGTGGCTCCATCTGCTGGTCTCGGAGTGGCAGCTGCTCTCCGACCTTTCCTTCGCCGACCTCGTCCTGTGGGTCCCCACCAGCGACGGCACCCGGTACGTCTCGGTCGCCCAGATGCGCCCGAACACCGGCCCGACCTCCTACCAGGACGACATGGTCGGCCACCTCGTCCCGCGCGGGCGCCGCCCCATGCTGGACGCGGCGCTGGACGAGGGCCGCATCGTGCGCGAGGGCGACCCGGAATGGCGCGAAGAGGTCCCCGTACGGGTCGAGTCCATCCCGGTACGGCGTGAGGGCCGCGTCCTCGGAGTGATCGCCCGCAACACCAACCTGCTGACCGTGCGCACCCCGAGCCGGCTGGAACTCACCTATCTCCAGAGCGCCTCGGACCTCGCGCAGATGATCGCGGCCGGTTCCTTCCCCTTCCCCGACCAGCAGGTCGACATGGACGCCTCCCCGCGCGCGGGCGACGGCCTGATCCGGCTGGACGCGGACGGCATCGTCCAGTACGCCTCCCCGAACGCGCTCTCCGCCTACCATCGCCTCGGCCTCGCCGCCGACCTGGTCGGCCATCACCTGGGCCGCACCACCGCCGAACTCGCCCCGACACGCGGTCCGGTGGACGAGGCGCTCGCCAAGGCGGCCAGCGGCTGGGCGCCCCGCGAGTTCGAGATCGAGGCCAAGGACGGGGTGATCCAGTTCCGCTCCATCCCGCTCAAACCCAAGGGCACCCGCATCGGTTCCCTGGTGCTCTGCCGGGACGTCACCGAACTCCGGCGCCGCGAACGTGAGTTGATCACCAAGGATGCCACCATCCGGGAGATCCACCACCGGGTGAAGAACAACCTCCAGACCGTGGCCGCCCTGCTCAGGCTCCAGGCCCGCCGCATCGACTCCGAGCGCGGCCGGGAGGCGCTGGAGGAGGCCGTGCGCCGGGTCGGCTCGATCGCCATCGTGCACGAGACGCTGTCTCAGAACCTGGACGAGCGGGTGGAGTTCGACGACATCGCCGACCGGGTGCTGGCGATGGTCGCGGAGATCTCGCCGGGCAAGGTGACCGGCCGGCGCAGCGGCCGCTTCGGCTGGCTGGACGCCGAGGTCGCCACCCCGCTGTCGATGGTGCTGACCGAAGTGCTCCAGAACGCCCTGGAGCACGGCTTCCGTGAGGGCGACACCGGCACGGTCGAGGTCTCGGCGGTCCGGGGCGGCACCACCAAGGAGGGCCGTCTGCTCGTCACCGTCCAGGACGACGGGGTCGGTCTGCCCGAGGGCTTCGACCCGCACACCGCGGGCAACCTCGGCCTCCAGATCGTCCGGACCCTGGTCGAGGGGGAATTGGGCGGCACCTTCGACATGGTCCCGGCGCCGGAGCGCGGCACCCGGGTCATCCTCGACATCCCGGTGCGCCCGCAGAAGTGAGGGCGGCCGGGCGGTGACGCTCGGCCCGGCCGGCGCGGGCAAGCGAAAAGCCTCGGACCGATAGCGGTCCGAGGCTGGTGCTCGTTGCTGAGCTGCTCCGCTGAGGCGGAGCCCCCCGGGCCCGGCGGGGCCGAGACCTGGGGAAAGCATCGGGGGTACTGCGCGCTGCGGCTCGGGGGCGGGAGAAGCGTGGTGCCCGGTACTTCGGGCCAACGCGCCGCCAAGCTCAGGCTGTCAGCAGGGGTGACTCATCAGGCAGAAGCCTGGCGAGCACGGTTGCGGGCGGCGCGGCGCTTCATTGCGCGACGCTCGTCCTCGCTCAGACCACCCCAGACGCCGGAGTCCTGACCGGACTCGAGCGCCCACTGCAGACACTGCTCGATCACCGGGCAGCGACGGCAGACGGCCTTGGCTTCCTCGATCTGCAGCAGCGCGGGACCGGTGTTGCCAATGGGGAAGAACAGCTCGGGGTCTTCCTCGCGGCAAACGGCGTTGTGACGCCAGTCCATGGCTGCTACCTCTCCTTGGTATTACATGCAGATTGCTTGTGAATGTGAACGCTTTCACGAGTCCTCAACAAGTGAAGGGCCGATCACCGGGTCTCCCCGGCGTGGTCCTGTGTTTTGAAGAGGGTTCTGGCGATCAATGGAAGCCGGTGTTGCGGGCCGTCCCGATCGCCATGTAGAGACTCGCAAACCTCGGCGACGGATACAACCCCTTCCGGAAGATTTTTTTTGATTCCTCGGTGTCGACTAGGTCACAGCCGTACTTCCATGGGGTGGACAGTGGCCTAAACGTTCGAGTGAAAGGACTTTGGCCCGTTCCGCTCACACAATCACACGCAGTGCACGGCGAACGCCTGTGAACGTCACGCTCGTCCGCAGCCCCAGGTGGTCACCGTCCATCTGAAGGGGTAGAGGGACCTTCGAATGCAAGGTGAACCGGTCCAGGTCGTGCAGCGAAATCGCGTGTCTCCCATGGGGTCCGCGCTCGGGGGACGAAGTGAGCAACTGGGTCGCATACCGGGCAACCGCAGCCGTGGAGAGCCGCTTCAGACCGAGCACGTCGATGCCGTTATCGAACGACGCCTTAGGCGATGTGTACATCGGGCGATTGCCGAGATACGTCCAGGGCGACGTGTTCGAGACTATGGCGACGGCGAGATCGGTCACCGGCTCCGCGTCCGGCCGTTCCAGGGTGATCGTGCCGTGTCTGCGATTCGGTTCACCCATGAACTGCCTTGCTACTTGGCGGACATAGAGCGCGTGCGTCGACTTCTTGCCGCGCTCCCGTTCCCTTTCCACCCTGCCCACAACGCCCGCGTCAAAGCCCAGTCCGGCATTGAAAGTGAACCAGCGCTCCGGCACCGCCTCGTCCGCCGTGCCCGGCGTACCCGAGGTCAGACCGAGGCCGACCACGCGTTCCCGGCGCTCGCGCAGCGCGTCCAGCAGGGCGCCGGTGGCCTCGACGGGATCGTTGGGCAGACCCAGCGCGCGGGCGAAGACATTGGTCGAACCACCGGGGACCACGGCGAGCCCGGGCAGCCGCTCCGGGTCGGGGCCGGCGTACAGCAGGCCGTTGACCACCTCGTTCACGGTGCCGTCACCGCCCAGGGCCACCACCATGTCGACGTCGTCACTCTCCGCAGCCGACCGCCCCAGATCGCGCGCGTGACCGCGGTACTCGGTGTGGACGACTTCCAGCTTCATCTCGCTGGCCAGCGCGTGGATCAGAACGTCGCGTCTGCGGGCGCTTGTGGTGGTTGCCGCCGGATTGACCACGAGAAGTGCACGCATGCATGGCAGCGTACCTACTGGGGGGTATCGAACCCAGGGCGAGTCGAGGATCGGGCGAGACCGAGGGGCGTGAGCCTCGCCACGCACCCTCCGGGCCGCGTCGGGCGCGGGGCTACCCTTCTCGGGTGAGCAGTGAGCAGACCCCCGCCCCGGAGACCGGCCCCGCCCCGGCCGGTGAGCGCCCGCGCCGCCTGACGTACGCCGCCGCGCTGGCCGCGCTGGAGGGGACCGCCCTCGTCGTGGCGGGCGTGTGCGTTCTCGCGCTCGGTCTCACCGGCGCCGGTGACGACCGGCAGCAGGCTGTCACCGGCGGGATCACCCTGCTGGTGCTCGCGCTGCTGCCACTGCTCGCCGCGCGCGGACTGTGGCTGACGCGCCGCTGGAGCCGGGGCCCCGCCGTGATCACCCAGATCCTCGCCCTGCCGGTCGCCTACAACCTGCTCCAGGCCGACAGCATCGCCATCCCGGCGGGCATCGGCCTCGCGGTGGTCGCCGTGGCCGCGCTGGTGCTGCTGGTCAGTCCGGCCACGACCCGCGCCCTCGGGATCACCGGGCCGGGTCGCGCCGAATAACGCGGGTCCTGTTACGGGGGTCCTGCTCCGGGCGGCCTACTCCTCCACCAGGAGCTTCTCCCGCAGCTGGGCCAGCGTGCGGGCCAGCAGCCGGGAGACGTGCATCTGCGAGATGCCGACCTCCTGCGCGATCTGCGACTGGGTCATGTTCCCGAAGAACCGCAGCAGCAGGATGCGCTTCTCGCGCGGCGGGAGGTCCTCCAGCAGCGGCTTGAGCGACTCCCGGTACTCCACCCCCTCCAGCGCCTCGTCCTCCGAGCCGAGGGTGTCGGCGACCGCCGGGGACTCGTCGTCGGTGTCGGGGACGTCCAGCGACAGCGTGGAGTACGCGTTCGCCGACTCCAGCCCCTCCAGCACCTCCTCCTCGGAGATGGCCAGCTTCTCCGCCAGCTCGTGCACCGTGGGGGAGCGGCCGTGCAGCTGGGACAGCTCGGCCGTCGCCGTGGTCAGCGCGAGCCGCAGCTCCTGGAGCCGGCGCGGCACCCGGACCGCCCAGCCCTTGTCACGGAAGTGCCGCTTGATCTCGCCGACGACCGTGGGAGTGGCGTACGTGGAGAACTCCACACCCCGCTCCGGGTCGAACCGGTCCACGGACTTGATCAGTCCGATCGTGGCGACCTGGGTGAGGTCGTCCAGCGGTTCGCCGCGGTTGCGGAAGCGGCGCGCCAGATGCTCGACGAGCGGCAGATGCATGCGGACCAGCCGGTTGCGCAGCTCCGCGTACTCCGGGCTGCCGTCCTGCAGGCCGCGCAGCTCCACGAAGAGCGCCCGCGCCCCGCTGCGGTCATGAGGGTCGTGCCGTTCCGCCCGCACGGCCTCCGCGCCCGGCGCGGTGCCCTCGGCGTATCGCTCGTGCTCGCTCATCGTCCCGCCCGTAGCCCTTCCCCGAGCCCTCGCCCCCGCGCGGTCGGCGGTCGCGTCCCCGCCGCGCTCCCCCTGGGGCGCGCTCCGTACGGCACCCTCGCCGCCGACCTGTGCGGAGTCGTCCTCCGGGTGGGGTCTGGCCTGCTCGGGGATGCCGTCGACGCCGTCGGCCATGTGCCGGGAGCCGTCCTGGGGGGCCGCCCGCAGGCTCTCGGCCTTCCCGGTCGGCAGTTCTCGCGCGCCGCGCTCTTCGTCCCGCACCGGACCGTCCCCGTTCCTCACGCCGGGCCGGGGCCCGCGCCGCGCTGTTTGTAGAGGCTGATCGACACGGTCCGGTCCTCGTCGACGGCGGACGACACCTTGCCCGCCAGGGCCGACAGCACGGTCCAGGCGAACGTGTCGCGCGACGGGGCGTGGCCGTCGGTGGTCGGAGCCGACACCGTGACCTCCAGCGAGTCGTCGACGAGCCGGAAGACGCAGCTGAGCACGGAGCCCGGCACGGCCTGCTGGAGCAGGATCGCGCAGGCTTCGTCGACCGCGATGCGCAGATCCTCGATCTCGTCCAAGGTGAAGTCCAAGCGGGCCGCCAGACCGGCCGTGGCCGTCCGCAGCACCGACAGGTAGGCACCCGCGGCCGGAAGCCGGACTTCCACGAAGTCCTGGTTCGCCGTGGGCTCGCCTGCGATCTGGGACACCCTCACCTCCATGGTGGTACAAGCTTCACGGGGCCGAGGGTCGCCCCCGGCGTAACGCGTACGTGGTTCCGCGGTGACGCTATCGCGCTCGGAACGTTCCTGTCCCCGCACCCCCGGCCCCCTGGCGTTACTCACAGTAAAGCTCCGTATACGCTCCGTGTCTAGGGGGTTGGGCGGATTCAAATGGGAAGAGCGCGCGCCGGGTTGACGTACCCAGGCATCGGGCGGTCGAACCACCGGAATCGCCGCCGCGCCGCCCGCCGCTGTGCCGTCCACTCTCACACGAGTACGTGGTCCACGAAACACCATCGCCAGTCGTCTCCGGGTTCGAACGTCCGCATCACCGGGTGACCCGAGTCCGCGTGGTGCTTCGTCGCGTGCCGGTTCGGCGAGGAGTCGCAGCACGCGACATGGCCGCAGGTGAGGCAGAGCCGCAGTTGCACCGGGTCCGTCCCGTCCGCGAGACACTCCAGGCACGTCTCGCTCAGCGGGCCGGGTTCCGGGAGCGGCAGCGCGTCGAGGTGCGTGCACTGTTTCATGATTGCCAGATTACGTCGGGTGCGCGGAGAGTCGCGCGGAGAACGAGGGTGGGCGAGGACATGGACGTGATGCCGCTCCTGCTGCTGATCGCGGGGAGCGCCGCCGTCGCGGGCGTGGCCCGGCGCGGGCCCGTACCCGCGCCGCTGCTGCTGGTCGCCGTCGGCCTCGCCGCGTCCTACCTGCCAGGGGTGCCCGACTACACCCTCGACCCCGAGGTCGTCCTCCCGCTGCTGCTGCCCCCGCTGCTGTACACCTCGGCCAGCGACAGCTCCTACCTCGACCTGCGCGCCCAGGTACGGCCGGTGGCACTGCTGTCGGTCGGCTACGTCCTCTTCGCCACCGTCGCGGTCGGCTGGGTCGCGCATCTGATCGTGCCCGGCCTGCCGCTGACCGCCGCGCTGGTGCTGGGCGCGGTGGTGGCACCGCCCGACGCGGTCGCCGCCACCGCGGTCGCCCGCCGGCTCGGACTGCCGTCCCGGATCACCACGATCCTCCAGGGCGAGTCCCTGCTGAACGACGCCACCGCCATCACCGCGTACAAGGTCGCCCTCGCCGCCGCCATCGGGGAGGGCGCCACCTGGGCGGGCGGCCTGCTCGAGTTCCTGATCGCCGCGGTCGGCGGTGTCGGTGTCGGCCTCGTCCTGATGGCGCCCCTGCACTGGCTGCGCACCCATCTGCGCGAGCCCCTGCTCCAGAACACCCTGTCCCTGCTCATCCCGTTCGTCGCCTACAGCGTCGCCGAGCAGTTCCACGCCTCCGGGGTGCTCGCGGTCGTGGTCGTCGCTCTCTATCTCGGGCACCGCGCGTGGGAGGTCGATTTCGCCACCCGGCTCCAGGAGGAGGCGGTGTGGAAGATGGTCGCCTTCGTACTGGAGTCCGCCGTCTTCGCCCTGATCGGCCTCCAGCTGCGCGTCGTCGTCGAGGGGCTCGGCGCGAACGAGGGCACCCGGGCCGTCGGATACGCCGCGATCCTCTTCGTGGTCGTCGTCCTGGCCCGGCTCGCCTGGGTCTACCCGGCCGCGTTCCTGCCCCGCCTGCTCTCCGCCCGCGTCCGGGAGCGGGAGGAGAACCCCACCTGGAGAGGCGTGCTGGTCACCGGCTGGGCCGGGATGCGCGGCGTGGTCTCCCTCGCCATCGCCTTCTCCATCCCGCTGACCGTGCACGGCGGCCACCCCTTCCCGCAGCGCAACCTGATCCTCTTCCTGACCTTCACCACCGTCATCGGCACCCTGGTCATCCAGGGCCTGAGCCTGCCCCCGCTGATCCGCGCCCTCCGCTTCCCGGAGCGCGACCCGCGCGCGGACACCCTCGCCGAGGCCAACGCGCAGGCCCAGGCGTCCCGCGCGGCCGAGGCGCGGCTGAACGAACTCCTCGCCGACGAGCGCAACGCCCTGCCCGCGCCGCTCGCCGACCGGCTGCGCGCGGTGATGGAGCGCCGCCGCGACTCCGTCTGGGAACGCCTCGGCCAGGCCAACCCGGTCACCGGCGAGTCCGTGGACGACACCTACCGCCGGCTGTCCCGCCAGATGATCAGCGCCGAACGCGATGTCTTCGTCCGCCTGCGCGACCACCGCTACATCGACGACGAGATGCTCCGCGACCTGCTGCGCCGGCTCGACCTGGAGGAGGCGGCCGCGTACCGGGAAGTGGCCTAAAACGTGCTGTCCGGGAAGGGGCGTCCCGTGACCACCGCGGCCACCGCGGTCCCGCGCGGGAAGGCGCCCTCCTCGGCCAGCGCGGCGAGCGCGTACAGCAACTTGGCGACATACAGCCGCTCCACGGGCACCCCGTGCCGGTCCTCGAAGTCCGCCGCGAAGGCGTCCAGCTCCGAAGTCGTACGGGCGTAGCCGCCGAAGTGGAACCGGTCCTCCAGTGACCAGTCGCCGGTGCGCGTGCCGAAGGCCCGCTCCTGAAGAGTGCGCACCTCGGCCTCCAGGAAGCCGCCCTTGAGCACGGACACGCCGAGCGCGCGCTGCCCGGGCGCCAGTCCGGCGGCCAGTCCGGCGAGCGTGCCACCGGTGCCGCAGGCCACCGCGACGACCTCCGCGCGGTCCCGCAGCTCCTCGCCCAGTGCCACGCAGCCGCGCACCGCCTCGGCGTTGCTGCCACCCTCCGGGACGACGTACGCGCCCTCCGCGCGGGCCGCGCGCAGGATCGCGGCCAGGGTCTTCGGCTCGCCCTTGCGCCGGTACGCCGCCCGGTCCGTGAAGTGCAGCCGCATGCCGTCGGCCGCACATCTGGCCAGCGAGGGGTTCAGCGGGCGGCCGACCAGTTCGTCACCGCGCACCACGCCGACCGTGGGCAGGCCGAGCAGCCGCCCGGCGGCCGCGGTGGCGCGCAGATGGTTGGAGTACGCGCCGCCGAAGGTGACCAGCGCCCGGCCCCGCGCCGCCTCGATGTTCGGCATGAGCTTGCGCCACTTGTTGCCGATCAGCTCCGGGTGGATCAGATCGTCCCGCTTGAGCAGCAGCCGCACGCCGTGCCGGGAGAAACGGTCGTCCCGCGCTTCCGCGAGGGGCGAGGGGAGTGCCGGGGAGAGGGGGTCGGCGCTGGTCATCCGCCCATTGTCGTCGCCCTGCCCCGGTTGTCGCCCTGCCCCGGTTGTCGGCCGGCCCCTGTCGGCCGGCCCTGTCGGCCCCGCCCTGGCGGGCGGCTATCCCTTCAGCCGCTCCTTGATGCGCGATCGCAGCGAGGCCATGGTGAACCCGCGCGGGTCCACCTTGCCCGGCTGCCATTCGCGGTGGCCGATGACTGAACGTTCCGTCCAGCCGTGGTGGCGGCAGATCGCGGCGGCGGCCCGCACGATCGCCTCCATCTGGGCCTCGGGCCAGGGGTCCTCGCCGTCGCCGAGGTTCTCGCACTCGAAGCCGTAGAAGTACCGGTTGCCGTCGGTGTTGGCCTCGTTGTCGGTCGGCAGCCCCTTCTCCGCGATGACCGCGCGCAGCACCTCGTCATCACCGAGACCGGCGTGGTTGGCGCGGCCGTAGCCGACCAGGTGCACCTTGCCGTCCTTGGTGATCACGCCGTGGCAGAGCGGGCCCGGAAGCTCCTCGTAGCCCTCGCGGCACAGCTCCACGGTGCGGGCGCTGCCGCTGGTCACCGTGTGATGGATCATGACACCGTGGACCGGGCCCCAGGGGCCCTTGTGGTTGCGGTTGTGGACCCGCCAGCCGGCGACCTCCACGACCTTGAGGCCCTCCGCCTTCAGCGCGCTCAGAAAACCGCTCGCGGACATGGGTGGGGACATGGCCGCCTCCTTCGTACCGTTCGGGAAGTTTCCGTACCGTGCGGGCCGGCCGCCCGCGGCGGCCCACCCGTCACGCTGCTTGTACCGAGGCCGGGCGGTCCGGAACACATCGTTCGCATGCTGTGCGAGCCGATCCGGCCATTTCCCGGCGGGAACATGCCGGGCGGCCGTCGACAAGGGGCGACAAGAGTCGACAAGCGGCGACAAGGTCCCCCAGTCTGCCCAGTAGTCCGATGATCCATTCCCCTCCTTTCGGGTAATGGTGCGAGCACGCTCCGTGATGAAAGGCTCAGCCATGAGACCGGTGCCCGGCGAGATTCGGCGCCGGGCATACATGGGAGGGCAATTCCTTATGTCGGTAGGCGAAGAGGTCCGCACGGAACAGGGCAAGCCGCAGCAGTCCCTCGGCACGGCGGCCGCGCGGAACCTGGCCACCACGACCAAGTCCGTACCCCAGATGCAGGAGATCAGCTCCCGCTGGCTGCTGCGCAACCTGCCCTGGGTGGACGTCCAGGGCGGCACGTACCGGGTGAACCGGAGGCTGACGTACGCCGTCGGCGACGGCCGCATCACCTTCGTGAAGACCGGGGACCAGGTCGAGGTCATCCCGGCCGAGCTGGGCGAACTGCCCGCCCTGCGCTCGTACGAGGACGAAGAGGCGCTGACCGAGCTGGCCCGGCGCTGCCGGCAGCGGGACATCGCCGCGGGCGAGGTGATCAGCTCCTTCGGCGCCCGCACCGAGGAGGTCTACCTCCTCGCCCACGGCCGCGTCGAGAAGATCGGCACGGGCCCGTACGGCGACGACGCGGTCCTCGAAGTCCTCGCCGACGGCGCCTACTTCGGCGAGCAGGCACTGCTGGACCCCGACGCCATCTGGGAGTACACCGCCCGCGCCGCCACCGCGTGCACGGTGCTCGTCCTCAGCCGCTCGGACTTCGAGCAGGTCGCCGAGCGCTCCGACTCCCTCGGCGAACACGTGGGCCGGCTGCGCGCGCTCCCGGAACAGCGCACCAACAAGTACGGAGAGCAGGAGGTCGAGCTGGCGGCCGGTCACTCCGGTGAGCCCGACATCCCGCACACCTTCGTCGACTACGAGGCACGTCCGCGCGAGTACGAACTCAGCATCGCCCAGACCGTGCTGCGCATCCACTCCCGCGTGGCCGACCTGTACAACCAGCCGATGAACCAGACCGAGCAGCAGCTGCGGCTCACGGTCGAGGCGCTGAAGGAGCGCCAGGAGCACGAGCTGGTCAACAACCGCGAGTTCGGCCTCCTGCACGCCTGCGAGTACGACCAGCGCCTCCAGCCGCACGACGGCGCCCCCGGCCCGGACGACCTGGACGAGCTGCTCAGCCGTCGCCGGGGCACCAAGTTCCTGCTCGCCCACCCGCGCGCCATCGCGGCGATCGGGCGCGAGCTGAACAAGCGCGGACTGGTCCCCGAGACCATCGACGTGGGCGGCAACCGCATCCCCACCTGGCGCGGGGTGCCGATCTACCCGTGCAACAAGATCCCGGTCAGCGAGGCCCGCACCACCTCGATCATCGCCCTGCGTACCGGCGAGGCCGACCAGGGCGTGATCGGCCTGAGGCAGTCCGGCCTGCCGGACGAGATCGAGCCCAGCCTGTCCGTCCGCTTCATGGGCATCAATGAGCAGGCCGTCATCAACTACCTGGTGACCGCCTACTACTCGGCCGCCGTGCTGGTGCCGGACGCGCTGGGCGTGCTGGAGAACGTGGAGATCGGCCGGTGGCGGTGACACCGTCCCCGCTTACGGCCGTGTTCCGCCCCGGCGGTCCTTGCCGCCGGGGCGGCGGCCCCACCGTTCCCGGAGATCGTGAGGGGGAGCCATGAGCGAGTCCATCGTGGAGACCGGAGGGCGCGCGCCCGTGCCGGCCGCCGCGTCCGACGCCGTACCGAGGCCGCGACAGGCGGCGGACGATGTGCCGGGGGACAGCGCTTCGGGGGGCGACGTCTCGGGGGACGGCCATGAGGCGATCGTCCTGCTGGAGCGCACACGGGGTGTCGTGGACCCCGAACTGCGCGCCGCCGTCGACTCGTTGCCGGGGCAGCTGCGCCGGATCGCGCTCTACCACTTCGGCTGGAGCCACGCGGACGGCACCCCGGCCGCGGGCAACGCGGGCAAGGCGATCCGGCCCGCCCTCGTCCTCGCGGCGGCCTCCGCGCTGGGCGGCACGGAGGCGCGGGCCGCAGCCGTGCGGGCCGCGGCGGCGGTCGAACTGGTCCACAACTTCACGCTGTTGCACGACGACGTGATGGACCGCGACACCACCCGCAGACACCGGCCCACGGCCTGGACCGTGTTCGGCGACCCCGACGCGATCCTCGCCGGGGACGCCCTCCAGGCCCTGGCCCTGCGGCTGCTCGCCGACGACCCGCATCCGGCCTCCGGCCGGGCGGCGGCCCGGCTCGCGGAGTGCGTCATCGAACTGTGCGCCGGACAGCAGACCGACACGGCCCTGGAGCAGCGCCCACCCGACGAGGTCGCCCTCGACGAGGTGCTCGCCATGGCCGAGGCGAAGACCGGCGCCCTGCTCGGCTGCGCCTGCGCCCTGGGCGCGCTGTACGCGGGCGCGGAGGACGAGGTCGTGGCGGCGCTGGACACCTTCGGCCGCCAGGCAGGGCTGGCGTTCCAGCTGATCGACGACGTGATCGGCATATGGGGCGACCCCCGGCGCACGGGCAAGCCGGCCGGCGCCGACCTCGCCGTCCGCAAGAAGTCCCTGCCTGTGGTCGCCGCGCTGACCTCCGGCACCCCGGCGGCAGCGGAACTGGCCACGCTGTACGCCCGCCCGCATACGGAGGGGGACACCGCCGAGATCGCCCGCGCGACGGTCGCCGTGGAGCAGGCGGGCGGCCGGGACTGGGCCCAGGCGGAGGCGGCGGACCGCATGGCGCGGGCGGTCCAGGAACTGGCCCGGGCGGTCCCGGCCCCGGAGGCCGCGGGCGGCCTGCTGGCCCTGGCGGAGTTCGTCACCCGGCGCAGTAGCTGAGGCGGGTGGGCCGGGCCCCGCGCATCCCCACGGTGCGCGGGGCCCGGCCGTTCTACGCTGGGGGTATGGACAGGGAAAGCCACGTCTGCCCCACCTGCGGACAGTCGGTCGACACGGTCGTCGGCCGCCACAAGACGCTGGGCGCGTGGGTCCCGGTATGGAAACCGGGACCATGCCACAACCCGGCCTGCGCCCGTACCGTGACCCCCATGTCTCAGCAGCCCGAGATCCTCCACCTCACCGAACGCGCCCTCTGGGACGCGGCCCGCGAAGACGGCACCTACGAGGTGTCCACCCGCGGCCGCACCCTCCGGGATGTCGGCTACATCCACTTCTCCACCCGCGCCCAACTCCCGCGCGTGGCAGCCTTCCTGTACGGCGACGACCCCGACCGGGACGACCTTGTGGTCCTGGTGGTGGACCCGGCGCTGCTGGACGCACCGGTTCGCTACGAGGCGATGCCACCGGCGGGTGAAGAGTTCCCGCATGTGTACGGGGCGGTGCCGGTGTCCGCGGTGGTGGATGTGGAGCCCTGGGGCGGAGCTCAGGCGCCGAGGTAGGTCGTCGCCCCGGCTACGGCCGTCCCGGCCACCAGTACGAGTACGGGCGGCACGCAGCGCGTGGACCAGCGGACTCCCTTGCCATCGGCGAGCCAGGTCCTGACGAGGGCGTGCGCGGAGAGACCCATGGTCAGAGGGATCAGCACCGTCTTGAACGCGTCCATGTCGAAGCGCGGGGTCCGGTCGGTGGCCCAGGCGCCGATGAGCACGCTGATCACGGGCGCCAGCTTGATCGGGTGTCTCGCGGACTGTGTGCGGACTGCCCGGGGCCAGCAGGACCGAAGCCGTTCCATAGAGCTGCCGGCTCCGTCATGAGCTCGGTGGTTCCACCGAATCAACAACCTCGGCAACGCGGTGCACCCGCCACCCTTCTTCGCAACGCCACATGTACACGTTCTCGGACGAGAAGAAGCTGCCCAGCCAGAGGGCGTGGATGTGGTCCGGTGAGCGGGACCGGTCACGCCCGGTACGGCAGCAGGGCCCGGACCGCGCGTCGCGGTCGGGGCCCTGCCCGTGCGGTGCCGCCCTGCGGCGGCGGTGCGTCAGCTCTGTGCGGGTTCGTCGCCCGCCTGCTCGGCGCCCTCAGCTGCGCCTGTCTTCTCGCGCATCTTGCGCACCAGCTCCGCCTTCTTGTCCGCTGCATTCTGGCGGTCGAGGTTGCGGTGCGGACCGTTGTTCTGCCGTTCGGCGCGGGACAGCTTCTTGCGCTTGCCGCCGCCCTGGCCAACGGGGTTGTTGATGTTCTTGCTGTCGGTCACGGGTTCTCCCGGTAATGATGTGAAAGATCTACGGATTCATCGATGGGGACGCGCGGCGACGTCGAAGAACGTCAGCAGAGGCCCATCACGCTCTCACTCGTGAATCGACGTCTGGAAGAACATGACAAAGACGTTACCCGGTTCCGTCGGCCCCGCACGCCAACTTTTTCGCCGCCCGGCGTCGGCCGGGCCTTCGGTGAGCGCCCGGGGTCAGCCGTTTCCTTCCGGGAATCTCAGCACCCGCCAGCACCCGCCAGCACCCGCCAGTGGTCGCCGCCCGCCCGGGGCAGGTCCAGATGGGCGTTACTGGGCCGCCTCGGACGCTGTCAGCGGTGGCGAGCACACTGACGGCAGGAGCCGGTCATCTCACTTGCGCCCCGCTGTTTCGGTGGCCGGGTGACGCCTCTGTCGCTTGGATCGACGACGACTTCACCGGCCTCGATCACGCCTGGGCCACAGAGCGCGATGCCCGTGGCATCGCCACGCTGCTGATTCAGCCCGACCCATACGTCGGGCTTCAGGATCACCATCTCGCTGTGACGCGAGCATGGGCTGCGCACCTGCGGTCCGGGGTACCCACTGTTGTCGGGGAGTCGGAACGGCCCGACCCTCCTGTCCGACGAAAAACGACCGCACCCAGACCCTCAGAGGGACCGGGTGCGGTCGAATAGCTCGAAGAGCTGACCCAGAGATCAAGCCTTCTTGGTCTCCCAGAAGATCTTGTCGATCTGGGCGATGTAGTCCAGGGCCTTCTGGCCCGTCGCCGGGTCCGTGGACGCCTTGGCGGTGGAGAGGGACTTGACGGCCTCGTTGAGCAGCGTGTGCAGCTCGGGGTAGCTGTCGAAGTGCGGCGGCTTGAAGTAGTCGCTCCAGAGCACGTCCAGGTGGTGCTTGGCGAGCTCGGCGCGCTGCTCCTTGATCACCGTGGCACGGATCTGGAAGTGCAGGTCGTCGTTGGCGGCCATCTTCTCCTGGATGGCCTTCACCGACTCCGCCTCGATGCGGGCCTGAGCCGGGTCGTACACACCGCAGGGCAGGTCGCAGTGGGCGCTGACCTTGACCTTGGGGGCAAACAGGCGGGAAAGCATGGAGCGTTCCTTCCTCGTGATCGTCTTCTCAGGTGGGACATTACTCCCTGAGGGACTGGTTTTCCCGAGTGCCCCCCAGGGCTTAGGACAAAAGTCCGGGGTCAGACTGAGACTGTGGAGGAACGGACCGGGGAGGTACCGGGCATGCCGGAGCTGTCGCAGGAGACCGAGCGGGGCAGAGCGCTGCCGCCCTTCGGTCTTGCCGAGGTCACGGGCCCCTCCATGGTGCCCACGCTGCACCACGGGGACCGCCTGCTGCTGCGGTACGGCAGCCCCGTCCGGCCGGGCGGGATCGTCGTCCTGCGTCATCCCTTCCAGCAGGACCTGCTGGTCGTCAAGCGGGCGGTGGAGCAGCGCGAGGGCGGCTGGTGGGTGCTCGGCGACAACCCGTACGCCGGTGGGGACAGCACGGACTACGGGGTCGTACCCGAGGAGCTGATCCTGGGGCGGGCGTGGCTGCGCTACCGCCCGCTCGCGGGCCGGCGTTCGCCGCTGGCGCTGGTGCGCTGGGCGTTCTCCGCGGCCAGGCCGCTGCTGTCGGACCGGTCGGCGGCCAGGCGTTTCCGGGCGCGGTAGGCGGCGACGTTGGCGCGGGTCGCGCAGCGGTCGGAGCAGTAGCGGCGGGAGCGGTTGGTGGAGGTGTCCAGGTAGGCGTTGCGGCAGGGGGCCGCCTGGCACAGGCCCAGGCGGTCGACGCCGTACTCGGTCAGATGGAACGCCAGGCCCATCGCGGCGATGGCCGCGTAGCCGGCGGTGGCGTTCGACGGGTGGTCGGCCAGGTGCATGTGCCACAGCGGGCGGCCGTCGTCGTCACGGAAGTCGTGGCCGGAGATCTGCGGGCTGACCGGGAACTCCAGCAGCAGGGAGTTCAGCAGGTCCACGGCCAGCGTCTCGTCCCCCTCGTCCGCCGCCTCGAACACTCCGCGCAGCCTGCCGCGGACCGAGCGGAAGCGGGTGACATCGGCGTCGGTGGCGCGGCGGGCCGCCGACGCGTTCGCGCCGAAGAGGTCGCGTACGGCCTCCACCGAGGTCAGGGAGTCCTTGCCCTGGCCCGGCTCCTCGCTGTTGACGAGACGTACGGCGTAATCCGAGTAATGGGCCAGTTCCACTTGTAGTCCTTACGGGGGCGCTCTATGGTCGTGTCTGCGGTCGGGTAACAGCCGGGCGTGGTTCCAGGGTATTACGCGTGCACCGAAGGGGATGGGGAATCGTGACCACCATAGGGACGGGAACGGACTGGGCGGCCTGGCAGGAAAGCTGGGACCGGCAGCAGGAGTGGTACATGCCCGACCGCGAGGAGCGGTTCCGGGTCATGCTCGACATGGTCGAGGCGTTCGTCGGCACCGCCCCGCGCGTGCTCGACCTCGCGTGCGGCACCGGCACGATCACCGCGCGGCTGCTGGCGCGTTTCCCGGAGGCCGTCAGCACCGGGGTGGACCTCGACCCGGCCCTGCTCGCCATCGCGCGCGGCACCTTCGCGGGCGACGACCGGGTCACCTTCGTCGAGGCCGACCTCAAGGACCCTCAGTGGACGACGGCGCTGCCGTACGCCGACTACGACGCCGTCCTCACGGCCACCGCGCTCCACTGGCTGCACACCGAACCCCTCGCGGCGCTCTACGGGCAGCTCGCCGGGCTGGTGCGGGAGGGCGGGGTCTTCATGAACGCGGACCACATGACCGACGAGTCCACGCCCCGGATCAACGCCGCCGAGCGGGCTCAGCGGCATGCCCAGATGGACCGGGCCAAGCGGGACGGCGCCCTCGACTGGGCGCAGTGGTGGCAGGTCGCCGCCCAGGACCCGGTCCTCGCCGGCCCTACCGCCCGCCGCTTCGAGATCTACGGCGAACACGCCGACGGCGACACCCCCTCCGCGGCGTCGCACGCGGCCGCCCTGCGCGAGAAGGGGTTCGCGGAGGCGCGGCCGGTGTGGTGCTCGCCGTCGGACACGCTGCTGCTCGCGCTGAGGTGACGCACGGACGAGGGGCGGTACGGGGTGACCCGTACCGCCCCTCGATCTGTCCGCCTACAGCACCTTCGGCCTACAGCACCTTCGACAGGAACGACTGGGTGCGTTCGTGCTGGGGGTTGGTCAGGACGTCGCGGGGGTGGCCGGACTCGACGACCACTCCGCCGTCCATGAAGACCAGGCTGTCGCCCACCTCGCGGGCGAAGCCCATCTCGTGGGTGACGACGACCATCGTCATGCCGGACTCGGCGAGGTCGCGCATGACGTCGAGGACGTCACCGACCAGCTCCGGGTCGAGCGCCGACGTCGGCTCGTCGAACAGCATCAGCTTGGGCTCCATGGCGAGCGCCCGCGCGATCGCCACGCGCTGCTGCTGGCCGCCGGAGAGCTGGGAGGGGTAGTTGCCCGCCTTGTCGCCGAGGCCCACCCGCTCCAGGAGCTGCATCGCCTGCTCCCGCGCCGCCCGCCGGGAGACGCCCTTGACCTGCACGGGTGCCTCGGCGACGTTCTCCGCGGCCGTCATGTGCGGGAAGAGGTTGAAGCGCTGGAAGACCATGCCGATGTTCCGGCGCTTCAGCGCGACCTCGCTGTCCCGCAGCTCGTACAGCTTGTCGCCCTTCTGGCGGTAGCCGACCAGCTCGCCGTCGACGTACAGACGGCCGGAGTTGACCTGCTCCAGGTGGTTGATGCACCTGAGGAACGTCGACTTGCCGGAACCGGAGGGGCCGATGAGGCAGAACACCTCGCCCGGCTTCACCTCCAGGTCGATGCCCTTGAGGACCTCCACCGAGCCGAAGGACTTGTGCACGCCCTCGGACTTCACCATCGGAACGCTCCCCTGCGGCGGGGTGTCGTTCTTGCTCAGCTTGTCGCTCATGCCGCGCCTCCCTTCGGACGGCCCAGGGAGAACATGTTCGCCCGCACCTTCTGCCATGGAGTGTCAGGCAGTTGACGGCTGGAGCCTCGGGCGTAGTAGCGCTCGATGTAGTACTGACCCACGCTCAGGACCGAGGTCATGATCAGGTACCAGGCGGCGGCGAGGAAGTACATCTCCACCGGTGCGCCGGAGTTCTGACCGATGTCCTGGGCGTAGCGGAACAGTTCGGGATACTGGACGGCCGCCACGAGCGAGGTCGTCTTCAGCATGTTGATCACTTCGTTGCCCGTGGGCGGCACGATCACGCGCATCGCCTGCGGGATGACGACCCGGCGCAGCGTCTTGGCGTGGCTCATGCCCAGCGCGTGGGACGCCTCGGTCTGGCCCTCGTCCACCGCGAGCAGGCCGGCGCGGCAGATCTCCGCCATGTACGCGGCCTCGTTGAGGCCGAGGCCGAGCAGCGCCGTCAGCAGCGGCGTCATGAAGTCCGACCAGTAGTTCTTGTAGATCGGGCCCAGGTTGATGTACTCGAAGACGAGTCCCAGGTTGAACCACAGGAACAGCTGCACCAGCACCGGGGTGCCGCGGAAGAACCAGATGTAGAACCAGGCGATCGACGAGGTCACCGGGTTCTTCGACAGCCGCATCACCGCGAGGACGATGCCGCCGACGATGCCGATCACCATCGACAGGACCGTCAGCAGCAGGGTCTTGCCGACGCCGGTCAGGATGCGGTCGTCGAAGAAGTAGTCGGGGATCGCATGCCAGTTGATCTTGCCCTGGCTGAAGGCGTACACGATCGCCGCGAGCAGGGCGATGGCGATGACGGCGGACACGTAACGTCCGTAGTGCTTGACCGGGATGGCCTTGATGGCCTCCGGCGCGGCCGGGGGAGTGTCCTTGCCCCCGGCCGTCTTCTCGATGTCAGTCACAGGTAGTGCCTCTCGGTGGCCGCTGAGGTTCCGCGGATCACTTGCCGCCGTTGATCACGGCTTCCTTGACGGCGCCGTCCTGCGCGCCCCACGTCTTGAGGATCTTCGCGTACTCGCCGTTCTTGATGATCGCGTTCAGCGCGGCCTTAAGGGCGTCGCGCAGCTGCGTGTCCTTCTTGGCGACGGCGATGCCGTACGGGGCCGCCTCGACCTGGTCACCCACGACCTCGAAGTCCTTGCCGCCGCCGGAGGTCTTCACCGCGTAGGCGGCGACCGGGAAGTCGGAGGAGGCGGCGTCCACACCGCCGGAGCGCAGCCGGGTCTGGGACTGCTGGTCGTCGTCGAACGGCTCGATGCTGATCTTCTTGCCGGCCGGGCACTTCTTGGTCTCCTGCTTGGCCAGGTCCTCCGAGACCGTGCCGCGCTGGACGGCGAGCTTCTTGCCGCACAGGTCCGACCAGCCGGTGATGCCCTTGGTGTCGCCCTTGCGCGTGTAGATGGAGACACCCGCCGTCAGGTAGTCGACGAAGTCGACGCCCTCGCCGACCTTCTTGCCCGTGTCGGCGTCGACGCCCTCCTGACGGTTCTTGTTGTCCGTCATCGCGGACATGGCGATGTTGAAGCGGCCGGAGCGCAGGCCGGTGAGCAGACCGTCGAACGTGCCGTCGTCGAAGGTGAACTTGACGCCGAGCTGGTCGCCGAGGGCGGTGGCGAGGTCCGGGTCGATGCCGACGACCTTGCCCGAGGAGTCCTTGAACTCGACCGGGGCGTAGTGGATGTCGGAGCCGACCTTGATCTCGCCCTTGTCCCGGATCGAGGCGGGAAGCAGGTCGGCGAGGGGGGCGCTGCTGTCGGAGGCGCTGCCGGAGTCCTTGCCCTTGGTCTGGTCACCGCAGCCGGTGAGGAGCAGGGAGCCCGCGACCGCGATCGCACCGATCGCTGCGATCCGGGACCGAGCGGCCGTACGACGGGTGGAGCTTGCGGTCATCGTGGTTCCTCCGGCGGATGGGAAGAGAAGACGTACCGATGGGTCGACGAGAACACACACCTTCGGGTGCCGCGACCTCGTGGGTTTACGGCATCTTGCCATTCGGACTACGCCATTCAGGCCCGTCACAATGTCAAAATCGGATAACGGGTGATCGAGAACCGCACCAGGTCGGTACATCCGCGCTCCATTCACACCGGATGATCTGCGGAAATAGACTTTTCACACCGGAAGATCTTGCGCGGGTCTCATGATGCGGACGGGCGTTGTGCGGGGTTTCGGGGGGTTCGCGGGGCGCTTGAGGTTCCTCTGAGGTGCGCCCGCGGGCCCTCCGTGCGAGGGGAGCGGGGAGGGCCGGGAGGGCCGGGTGGCATTCCGGGGCGACATGTGACCTTGCGCCTAATGGACTCGTGGTCCGCTCGTCCGTCCGGTATGAAGGTTCTTTACACCCCTCATCCGGGGCTCAGGGCGCGTGTGCGGCGCGCCCGTCGCGTATGTGCTCGTACGTATCCCTCAATCGAGCCGTGCGCGGTGCCCGCCCACTCCCCACCCGGAGTGGTCAACCCTCAACCATGCATAGCTAAGGGGTAAGACAAAGTGGCAGCGGAGATCGTCAATCCTCGCAGCGACAGCGGCGCCGGACCGGAGGGCGGGGCCGAGCCCCTGGACTCCTTCGACCCCGCGTTCGCGCTGCACCGCGGCGGCAAGATGGCCGTGCAGGCCACCGTGCCGGTCCGGGACACGGAAGACCTTTCCCTCGCGTACACCCCCGGCGTCGCGCGCGTGTGCACCGCGATCGCGGAACAGCCGGAGCTGGTCAACGACTACACCTGGAAGTCCTCGGTCGTCGCCGTCGTCACCGACGGCACGGCCGTGCTCGGTCTCGGGGACATCGGTCCCGAGGCGTCCCTCCCCGTGATGGAGGGCAAGGCGATCCTGTTCAAGCAGTTCGGCGGCGTCGACGCGGTGCCGATCGCCCTCGCCTGCACCGGAGTCGACGAGATCGTGGAGACCGTCGTCCGGCTCGCCCCGTCCTTCGGCGGTGTGAACCTGGAGGACATCTCCGCGCCGCGCTGCTTCGAGATCGAGCGGCGCCTACAGGAGCGGCTGGACATCCCGGTCTTCCACGACGACCAGCACGGCACCGCCGTCGTCACGCTGGCGGCGCTGCGCAACGCGGCCCGGCTCAGCGGGCGCGAGATCGGGCAGCTGCGCGTCGTCATCTCCGGGGCCGGGGCGGCCGGTGTCGCCATCGCCCGGATGCTGATCGAGGCCGGCATCGGGGACGTGGCGGTCGCCGACCGCAAGGGCGTCGTCTCCGCGGACCGGACCGATCTGACCGACGTCAAGCGGGAGTTGGCCTCCTTCACCAACAAGGCCGGGCTCACCGGCACGCTGGAGGACGCGCTGGCCGGCGCCGACGTGTTCATCGGCGTCTCCGGCGGCACGGTCGCGGAGGAGGCGGTCGCCTCCATGGCGAAGGGCGCCTTCGTCTTCGCCATGGCCAACCCGAACCCCGAGGTGCACCCGGAGGTCGCGCACAAGTACGCGGCCGTCGTCGCCACCGGGCGCTCCGACTTCCCGAACCAGATCAACAACGTGCTCGCCTTCCCCGGCATCTTCGCCGGTGCGCTCCAGGTGCGGGCCTCCCGGATCACCGAGGGCATGAAGATCGCCGCGGCCGAGGCGCTCGCCGCCGTCGTCGGCGACGACCTAGCCGCCGACTACGTGATCCCCTCGCCGTTCGACGAGCGGGTCGCCCCGGCGGTCACGGCCGCCGTCGCGGCCGCCGCCCGTGCGGAGGGTGTCGCCCGGCGCTGACGGTGCGCGCAGGCGCTTGAGCGGAACGGCCTCGCCCGGCAGGGCGGGGCCGTTCGTGCGTCCGGCGGGCCGAGTTGCGCACTGACGGGTCCGGCCGTGGTGCTGGTGCGGCGGGTCGGCGGGTCGGCTGGGTGGGGGTGCGTGCAGGGTGCCGCCGGGTGGTCCGCCGTGTCGCCCGCCGGGCGGGTGCCGTCGCGCAAGAGGGCGTGTGTCACACCGCCTGCCGGTTCCGCCGAGGGCGGGCCGGAACCTATCGTCGAGGCCATGTTCGCCGCCTACGCCGCCCGGATCGACCGCGACCAGCCGCTCTCCGGCCTCGAGTTGGGGGAGCGCCCGGCCCCCGGGGCCCGGCCCGGCTGGAGCACCGTCACCGTCCGCGCCGCCTCCCTCAACCACCATGACCTCTGGTCCCTGCGGGGTGTCGGGCTCCCCGAGGACCGGCTGCCGATGATCCTCGGCTGCGACGCCGCCGGGATCGACGAGGACGGCAACGAGGTCGTCCTGCACTCCGTCATCGGCCAGAGCGGCCACGGTGTCGGCCCCCGTGAGCCCCGCTCCATCCTTACCGAGCGCTACCAGGGCACCTTCGCCGAGCAGGTCGCCGTGCCCACCTGGAACGTGCTGCCCAAGCCCAGGGAACTGTCCTTCGCCGAGGCCGCCTGCCTGCCCACCGCCTGGCTGACGGCGTACCGGATGCTGTTCACCAACGCCGGGGTACGGCCCGGCGACTCGGTCCTCGTACAGGGAGCGGGCGGGGGTGTCGCCACGGCCGCCATCGTGCTCGGCCGGGCGGCCGGGCTGCGGGTCTTCGCCACCAGCCGGGACGAGGCCAAGCGGAAGCGGGCGCTGGAACTGGGCGCCGTCGAGGCCGTGGAGCCGGGGGCGCGGCTGCCGCAGCGGGTGGACGCCGTCATCGAGACCGTGGGCGCCGCGACCTGGTCGCACTCCATCAAGTCGCTGCGGCCCGGCGGCACGGTAGTGATCTCCGGTGCCACCAGCGGTGACCGGCCCTCGCACGCCGAACTGACCCGGATCTTCTTCCTGGAACTCAAGGTCGTCGGCTCCACCATGGGAACCAAGGACGAGCTGGAGGACCTGCTCGCCTTCTGCGCCACGACCGGCGTGCGCCCCGTCATCGACGAGGTGCTCCCGCTGGACCGCGCCCGCGAGGGCTTCGAACGGCTGGAGTCCGGCGAGCACTTCGGGAAGATCGTGTTCAGCAACTCCTGAACTCCCTTACGGAGAGGGCGGGTACGGAGGCGGGTCCGGGGTGTCGGGCCCGCCTTTTCGCGGCCCTCCTTGTCAACATGGGTTGACAAGGAGAGGGTGTCAACCTAGGTTGACATCATGACGGATGCAACGGATCTCGCCCAGCGGGCCGGTGACCGCGATCCGCGGGTCGGGCTGCGGGCCGTGGCCGCGCTGCGCAGGCTGCTGGAGCAGCTGGAGGCGGTACAGGTGCGTGGTGCGCGCAATCAGGGCTGGTCGTGGCAGGAGATCGCCGCCGAGCTGGGTGTCAGCAGGCAGGCCGTGCACAAGAAATACGGGAGGCAGTGATGTTCGAACGCTTCACCAAGGACGCCCGTCAAGTCGTCCAGGGCGCGGTCGCCCACGCGGAACGCGCGGGCGTGCGGTCCATCGGCGCCGAACATCTGCTGCTCGCCCTCCTCGACCGTGAGGGCAGCAGGGCCTCCTTCGCGCTCGCCGCACTCGGCCTCGCCGAACGCAGGGAGTCCCTGCGCCAGGCGCTGACCGAGGCGCGGCGCCGGGCGGGTCTGACCCGAGCGGACGCGGACGCCCTCGCCGGACTCGGGATCGACGTCACGGAGATCGTCTCCAGGGTCGAGGAGGCGCACGGCGCCGGGGCGCTGTCCGGCGACCGCCGCGACACGGACGGCTGGTCCGGCCGCCGGACCTTCGACCAGGACGCCAAGGAGGTGCTGGAGGGGGCGCTGCGCGCCGCCATCGGCCACCGCGACCGGCGCATCGGCGACGAGCACCTCCTGCTCGCCCTGACGGTGCGGCCCGGAGTGCCCGCCGAGGTGCTCGCCGACCATGGAGTGACCGATGAGTCGCTGCGGCGGGTCCTGTACGGCGAGGGAACGGCACAGGCGGGCTGACGCCGGACCCTCGGCGCCCCCTGGGGAGGGTCAGACCTTGGGGCCGTTGAGTATCGCGCCGATGTGGGCCGCCGCCGTCGACAGCCGGTGGCGGACGTCGCGCAGCTGGTCCTCGGTGACGCCGTGGTCGCGGGCCGCGTCCCGGACGTCGTCCCGGAAACGGTCCAGCAGTCGGTCCAGGTCGCGGGCCGGGTCGCCGGTGGGGGGCTCATGGGTCCAGGCGGGCTCGTACTCCATCGGGAAGTCCGGTGGGGTGGTGGAGTACTCCGGGGCGGGCCCGGCCTTGACGCCGCCCGCACCGGTCCCTCCCGCGCCGGTGCGCTTGCCGTGCTCCTTGCCGAAGTCGCCGAACTCCCGCGCGAGTTCGGCCAGGCCCTCGCGCACGCCCGTCGGCCAGTCGCCGCGCGTGAAGTGGTCCTGAACCCGCTCCTGGACCCGGCCGGCGAGGCGGCGCATCTCCTCCTGGGCCTGGGCGTTGGCCCGCGACTGTGCCTCCTGGGCCTGGCGCCGGGCCTGCTGGGCCTCCTCGCGGGCACGGCGGCTCTCGTCCTTGGCGCGCCGGGCCTGCTCCTTCCACTCCTGCTTGGCGCGGCGCATCTCCTCCTTGGCGGTCCGCCACGCCTCGGAGTCACCCTGGCCGGCCGGCTCGTCGGAGGCCCCCGGACGGGCCGCGCCCACCCTGCTGCTGCGGGTCCGGGAGGCCGCCGCGCGCATCTCGCGCCGCAGGTCGCCCGCGGCGCCCCGCACATCGGCCTTGATCTCGGCGGCGAGTTCCGCGACCGACTCGCGGATCTCCAGCTCCAGGTCGACCAGTTCACCGCTGCGGTCGGCCAGCTCGGCGCGGCCCGCGTCGGTGATGGAGTACACCTTGCGGCCGCCCTCGGTGGTGTGGGTGACCAGGCCCTCGGTCTCCAGCTTGGCCAGGCGCGGGTAGACGGTGCCCGCCGAGGGGGCGTACAGCCCCTGGAAGCGTTCTTCGAGGAGCCTGATCACCTCGTAGCCGTGGCGCGGGGCCTCGTCGAGCAGCTTGAGGAGGTACAGGCGGAGGCGGCCGTGGGCGAAGACGGGGGGCATGTCAGAGCACCTTCTTGTCGGTCGTGCCGTCCGCGGGGGAGGCGGAGGCGGGGCCGGGACCGGTCTCCCAGGCGGTGTCGTCGTCCTCCTCGGCCGGGCGGCGCAGCAGGGCGATGGAGCCGGAGACCGTGGTGGCCCGGAGCTTGCCGCTGCCCGAGCCGAGGCGGCCGGTGATCTTGTGGGCGCCCCACTGGCCCTGCACGCGCAGGCCGTCGAAGGCGTTGGAGATCGAGCCGCTGGCGGTGTTCGCCTCCACGTCGGTGTCCGCCGGGTGCGGGAGCCGTATGGCGATCTCGCCGGAGACGCTGGTCAGGCGTACGTCGGTGGGGCCTTCCGGGTCCAGGTCGATGATCATGGAGCCGCTGACCGAGTCGGCCCGGACGGAGGGGCCCGCCCCTTCGACCACCGTCAGATCGCCGGACACCGACTTGAACCGCAGGTCGCCGCTGACGGCCTGGGCCTCCACATTGCCCGAGACGGTGTCCGCGCGGACCGGGCCGGAGACGCCGACGAGGGTGGTGTCACCGGTGACGCCCTTGACCGCGGAGGGGCCGCGCACCCCGGAGACGACCGCCGAGGCGCCGACCACTCCCACCTCCACGCGGGTGCCCGCCGGGACGGCGAGGGAGACGACGGCGCTGCGCCGCCAGCCCTCGCGGTCCAGCCACTTCAGGAAGCCCTTCCACGGCAGGTCCTCGTACGCCACCGTCAGGATGCCGTGCCGGTGCGTGACGATCAGGGGTGGGCCCTCGATGTCCGAGACCTCCAGGCGGGCGGAACTCTCCTCGGTGCCCACCACGTTCACCGTGCCGTTGACGACGCGGACGTTCAGCTCGCTCACGGGGGCGTCGAAGCTCAGCTTCTCGGGTTCGGCGACGGTCCACTCGGACACGGGTCCTCCTCGGGCGTGACGCGGACAAGAGGGCGGAGCGGGGCGATGCGCGGTGGGCGGGCATGCCGACCCGTCACGCCATATCGCGTCTCCTGGTAATCACGATATATCGCGGCTGTCGGAAGTCAAGACACCCGTTCGGGGGACGAGGGCCGCTGCCGGAGGGGCGGTGTGCGGGCATGACTGTGCGGGCCCTGCCCGGATGAGGCGGGCCCGCGGGGCAAGCGGGAGAGGCGGGCTACTCGTCGTCCTCGTCGTCCAGGCGGGCCAGCCAGGTGGCCAGGCGTTCCACCGGTACCTCGAAGTCGGGGTTCAGGTCGACGAACGTACGCAGTTGCTCGGCGAGCCACTCGAAGGTGACCTCTTGCTCGCCGCGCCGCTTCTCCAGTTCTTCGATGCCTCGGTCGGTGAAGTACATGGATGACGCTCCGTCGGTCGATGCAGGGGTAGGTCCGGTCCTGGGCGGGAAGAACCCTCATTCGCGGAGGTGACCGCGAGGGGAGAGGGCGCCGCCTGTTCCGGCTGGGGAGCCGGGAGAGGACAGGAAAATCATAGGCAGCCGCCGGGCCCGGTGGGCAGCCGGTGCCGGGCGGGTGGTGACGGGGCGCCGGGCGCGGTACGGGACGGGGGACGAGCGGGGGAGAGGACGGGGAAGTCCGATGAACGGGGAATCGACGCGGGTAGCGCGGATCGAGCTGCCGGACGGTACGCCGGTGTGGGCCCGGATCTCGGGGGCGGAGGAGCTGTCGTACACCGACACCGGCTTCCATGACCGGGTGGAGGCGAGCGTGGAGAGCCTGCACTCGCTGATCACCGGGGTCGCGCGGTCGCTGTCCGGCCCGCTGAGCGCGGTGCGGCCGGACGAGGTCAGCGTGGAGTTCGGCATCGAGCTGACCGCGAAGGCCGGCAAGGTGGTCGGCCTCCTCGCGGACGGCGAGGCCAAGGCCGCTCTCACGGTCACCCTGACCTGGAACGGAGGCCCACCGGAGACGGGTCCTGTGCCGGGGGCGGGTCCCGTGCCGGGGGCCGCGCCGGACACGGGTGGGCCAGGGGCCGTGCCGGGGGCCGGGCCCTCGCCGGGCGGAGCCGGGCCGGGCGCCGGTCCCGTGCCGGGCGGTCCTGCGCCGGGAGCGCCGGTGCCGGGCACGCCCGCACCCGGTCTCACGGCGGACCCGGACCACGTACCGGGCGCGGGACAGGCCCCCGAGCCGTACTCCTTGCCCCGACCCCACCCCACTCCAACCCCCCGACCTGAAGCGTTGCTCGGCGTGTGGGGGCATCCGGGATGAGCGTGGGGTACGGCGGGGGCGCACCCGAGGGGGACGGTGCTGCGGAGCTTGCGCTGCGTGACCTCGTTCTGGCGGCGACCGTACGCATTCATCGCGCGGGGGCCGGGTATGCCCACGACGAGCCCGTCAGCTTCCTCGGCAGCGGCTTCTTCGTCGCGCCGAACTGGGTTCTGACCTGCGCACACGTGGTTCACGCCGGGGAGGGGGGCGAGGTCACCGTGGTGTACCGCACCAGCCCCTACGACGACCCGCGCGCCGTGCCCGGACGCGTGGCCGCGATGCTCCCGGAGCAGACCGGGCGTCCTGTGCCGGGCAGCTGGCCCGCGCCCGACCTCGCCCTGGTCCGGCTGCGCGAGCCCGTCGGCCACACCTGCGCGTACATGTCCGAGCGGCCCAACCCCCACTTCGGCGGGACCAGGGTGTTCTACGCGGGCTGGACCGCGCCCCGGGGCCGGCTGCAGATCCTGGACGGCCAGCTCACCGTGCAGGGCACCATCAGCGCCTGGTCGCCCGAGGAGCAGGTCCGGCTCGGCCAGAACGACCTGCCCTCCGGCGTCTCCGGCGGCCCTGTGGTCGACCCGGTGCGCGGTGAGGTCGTCGGCGTGCTCAAGTCCCGCGCGGACCACGGCGGCGGCGGCACCTCCATCGGCGTCGAGCGCCTGCGCACGCTGCGGCTCCCCGCGGACGGCGACGACGTCTACCAGTCCGTCTTCCACGCCCACGACCGCTATCACCGCGACCGCCAGCGGAACGCCGACTCGCCCGACCCCACCTGGGCCGACATCCAGGGAGAGCTGGGCGCCCGCCCCGGCCGCACCCTCAGCCCGCAGCAGCGGAGCGAACTGCTCGGACTGCTCGCCGACCTGCCCCCGCCCGTCAGCACCCGCGGACTGCTCGACGTACTCCGCTCGCTGCCCGGCTTCCGCGTGCCGTCCCTCGTGCCCGCCCCGCGCGGCTGGCGGGACGGGCTCGGACTGCTCTACGAACACGCCCGCCAGGACGGCGCCCTGAAGCTGGTGCTCGACTACGCGATGGGCGTGCTGTCTGCCGGACGCCCGCCCGCCCCCAGCGCGCTCGCCGCCGAACGCGCCCTGTGGGAGTGGGTGCGGCACGCGGCGGCCGGGCTGGACAGCGGTTACCGGCACACCCTCGCCCAGCGGCGGGCGGAGCTGCTCGGCCGTACCCGAGCGGCCCACCGGCAGGCCGCGTTCGGGACGCGCGGCAGAGACACGGCGCTACTCGAGCCCACCCTCACCAAGGCCCCCGCCCCGCTCGCCCCCGCCGTGCTGCTGGTGGTGCTGCGCCGGGGCTGGGAGCCGGACCACTGCGACTGGTCGGTCTCCGTGGGCGGCGGCCCCGACCAGGAGCCGACCCGGCTGTACGAGGGCGAACGCGCCCCGCTGGACGGCCTCGTCGACCATGTGGCCGCGCCCCTGGCCGAGGCGTTCCGGCACTGCGACGAACCCGGCCGGCCCGCCACCCTGTACGCGGCCCTGCCCCATCTGCACCTGGGCCTGCCCGTGGACGACTGGCGGCTCGGACCCGACGGCGTCCCCCTCGGCACCGAACGGCCGGTCCTGGTCCGCTGCTCGGACCGCGACCAGCTCCCCGACGAGGAACCGGTGGGCCGCCAAAGGTCCGCGCCCTGGGAGGCGTACGACGACGAGGACCCGGACGCCGAGCGCCGGGACCGCTGGCGCCGGCTGCATCTGCGGCAGGCGCAGGCCGAGGTGCTGGACTGCGACGACGGCGTGCGCAGACCCATACCGGACGCGGCGGCGCTGCGCGGGCTCGCGCCGCACACCGTGCCGGTGCTGTGCCGCCCCGGCGACCCGCGCTTCTCGGACGACCCCGCCGCGCTCGGCCGGGTGCTGCGGGCCGGGTTCGGGGTGGTGCTGTGGCGGCGGCGACCGGGAGCGGTGTGCGGGGAGTTCCACCGGGGTGTGAAGACAGCCGTGGACGACGGCGACGGCGCCCTGTTCCTGCCCGACGCGGTGCACGGGCTGCGCGGACGGGTCGGCGCCGAGGACACCGAGTCCTACTGGGTCCACGGAACAGCGCTGCTGTACGACGATCCGCACCGCCCCCTGCCCGGCACCGGAGACCTGCTGGAGGCCCCGTGATCCGGGGCCCCGGTTCCTCCCTGATCCCCTTACCAGGCGTCCGGCGGATCGATACCGTGAGGACGTCCCCAGGCTGCCCCCGGCGACGAGCGACGAGCGACGACGAGGACCGGACATGACCGAATCCAGTGAGTGGCTCATCTACCGAGGTGCCGGGGAACCCCACGACGGGATGAGCCGGCTGCCCCCGCCCCCGCCCTGGCGCGACTTCTCCGGACGCGGCGCGGACACCGCCGACGACCCGGCCGAGGACGGCGACGGCTCCCGCGACAGAAGGCTCGGCGCGCACCGGCACCTGGCCGAGCTGCACCGGCCCGGTGCCGAGGAGCTGGAGATGATCAACGCGGCGCTCTATCTGCGCCGCCCGCTCCTCGTCACCGGCAGCCCCGGCGCGGGCAAGAGCACGCTCGCCCACTCGGTGGCGTACGAGCTGGGGCTCGGTGAGGTGCTGCGCTGGTCCATCGTCAGCCGCTCGACCCTCCAGGACGGGCTCTACCACTACGACGCCATCGCCCGCCTCCAGGACGTGCAGATCGCGGCGCAGGGCGGCTACGGCAGCGCGGCCGGGAGCCCCGGGTCCGTCGAGGCCATCGGCGGCTACATCCGGCTCGGCCCGCTCGGCACTGCCCTGCTGCCCTCGGACACCCCGCGCGTGCTGCTCATCGACGAACTCGACAAGAGCGACATCGACCTGCCCAACGACCTGCTGAACGTGCTGGAGGAGGGCGAGTTCGAGATACCCGAGCTGCGGCGCCTCGCCGACCGGCTGCCCGACGGCGAGGCCGAGGTGCTCACCGCCGACGGCACCAAGGTGCGGGTGCGCGACGGCCGGGTGCGCTGCACCTCCTTCCCGTTCGTGGTCCTCACCAGCAACGGCGAACGGGACTTCCCGGCCCCGCTGATGCGCCGCTGCATCCACCTGGAGCTGGGCCGCCCCGACCACAACCGGCTCGCCACCTTCGTCCGCGCCCACCTCGGGGACGAGGCCGCGCGGGCCGGTGACGATCTGATCGCCCGCTTCCTGGAGCGCTCGCGCAGCGAACTCCTCGCCACCGACCAGCTGTTGAACGCGATCTACCTCACCGACGCGGCCGCCCCGCCGAGCCGTGAGCGCCTGGCCGACCTGCTCATCCAGCGACTAGACCGCCCGAGGTGAGGAGCCGATGCCCGACGCACCGGCACGACACGGCCCCGACACCCCCGACCCGCTCGCCGAACTCGTGCTCCAGCTGCGGGGAGCCGGCCTCGAACCGGACGTGGAAGGGCTGAGCGACGCCCTGTGGCTGGCCCGCTGGACTGGCGAACGGCGGCCGGCCGATCCGGTCGAGCGGCCCCGTGAGGCCCGGCCGCCCACACCCGCGCCCGCCTCCCCGTCCGCACCCCGACTCCCCGCCCCGCGAAGGGAATCCGGGCTGCTGTCCGCAGGCCCCGACCGGAGCGTCCCCCTCTACCCGGCGCCCCGTGAAAGCCACCCCCGCGCCGGGACCGCCGCGCGGCTCACCGCACTCCCGGTCGGCGTACCCGCCGCCCCCGCGCTGCCCTCCGCGCTCGAACTCCAGCGCGCCTTGCGGCCGTTGCAGGCGTACCGCAGTGCCGCGCCTCCGCTGCGCCGGGAGCTGGACGAGACGGCGACCGCCGAACTCAGCGCACAGGCGGGCGGGTTGATCCTCCCCGTGTACCGCGAGGTGCGGCGCGGGGACACCCGGCTCCAGCTGGTGCTGGATGCCGCGCCCTCGATGCGGGTGTGGGACCGGCTCTTCGTCGAACTCCAGGACGTGTTCGCCCAGTTGGGCGCCTTCGGGGACATCCGGATCGCCCATCTGCACACCGGGCCCGACGGCGAGGCCACGGTCAGCGCGAGCGCCGATCCGCGCGGGGCGCCCCAGCACACCGTCGACCGGCTCAGCGACCCCACCGGGCGCCGGATCACCCTCCTGGTCAGCGACTGCGCGGGCCCGCTGTGGCGCTCCGGCCGCGCGCACCGGCTGCTGCACCGGCTGGCCCGGCTCGCCCCCGTCGCCGTGCTCCAGCCGCTCCCGCAGCGCCTGTGGAGCCGCACCCGGCTGCCGGTCACCTACGGCGAACTGACCCGGGGCGACACCCCCGGCGGCACCGCGCTGCGCGTACGCACCCCGGACGGCGCTCCCCTCGTCCCCCCGCCGGGCGTGCTGCCCGTGCCGGTGCTGCCGCCCGAACCGGTGGCGCTCGGGGCGTGGGCGCGGCTGCTCGCCGGGGCCGGTGCCGGGCCCGTGCCCGGCGCGGTGGGCTGGGTGCGCGCCGACCAGCCGCCCGCACCGCGGGCACGCGGCGGACGCGGGCCGACCCCGGTGGAGCGGGTCAGCCGGTTCCGCTCCGCCGCGTCACCGGCCGCCGGCCGCCTCGCCGTCTACCTGGCCGCCGCCCCGCTCTGCCTGCCGGTGATGCGGCTGGTGCAGCGCACCATGCTGCCCGGCTCCGGCCCCGCCGAACTCGCCGAGGTGCTGCTCGGCGGCCTCGTCCGCAGGGCGGGGGAGGACCACGGGCCGGACGCGGGGCAGTGGTACGAGATGGAGCCGGAGGTGCGGGAGGCGCTGCTGTCCACCCTCGGCCGGGACGAGGCCCTGCTCGTCCTCAAGCACTGCTCCGAGTACATCGAGCAGCGCTTCGGCAAGGGCGGCGCCAACTTCCCGGCCCTCGCCCTCGCCCAGCTCGGCGGCACCGGGCTGCCGGGGCGCGGCGAGGACGCGGGGCCCGGCTCCCGCCCGTACGGCGCGTATCCCGGGGACGGCGACAACGGCGACGCCACCCTCGTGCCCCAGCCCTTCGCCGAGGTCGCCGCGCGTGTGCTGGAGCGTTTCATGCCGCTCCCGGAGCAGTTCCGGCTCTACGGCACCCGCCCCGGCACCGCCACCGGACCCAGGCCGGCGCACCCGGCGGTGGTCCGGGCCCGCACCCTGCTCGCCCGGTTCGACGCCGACGGCATGGTGCAGGACGTGATCGACGCCGTACAACTGCTGCGTGGCGCCACCGAGAACGAGCGGCCCGCCGGGGACGACCCCGGACTGTGGGCCGAGTACGCGCACGCCAGCTTGCGGCTGTGGGAGGTGCAGGGCGGCTCCGCGCTGCTGGCCGAGGCGGAGGCCGCCGCCGAGCGGGCCGTGGCCCACCCGCACGCCCAGCGGGAGCGGGCCGCGCTGGCCCGGGTGCTGCGCGCGGCCGCCACCGACCGCAGACGGCGCGGCGACCGGCCCGCCGCGCTGGACCTGCTGCGCCGCGCCGACCGGGAGTACGCCGTGGCCTGCGCCGCCCCCGACCTGGAGCCCGCTCAGGCGCTGCGGCTGACGCTGGAACGGGTCGGCGCGCTGGAGGCGCAGTGGCGGCTCGGCGGGGACAGCGCGCTGCTCCAGGGCGCGGTCGGCATGCTGGAGGCGTTCGCCGACAGCTGGCCCGACCGCAGGCACCGCCCGCCCGAGCTTCCCCTCGCACACGGCAGACTCCTGCTGCGTCTCGCCGATGCCACCAACGACCCGGTACAGGCGCGGGGTTACGCCGCGCAGGCCGCCGGTTCGCTGCGCGACGCGCTGGCGGCCGGGCCGACGGGGAACACGGCGGCCGGTGACGACGGCGCGCTGACACGGCTCGACCTGGTCGACGCCCTGCTCCGCTCCGGCGGCGACCTCGCCGAGGCCCAGGAACGCGTCGACGCCGCGCTCGCCGTCACCACAGGACGAGCCCTGCGCGCCCAACTCCACGTCAGAGCGGGCCGGATCGGAGTCGCCCGGTACGCCGAGACGGGCGACCCGCGCGAACTCCGTGATGCCGCAGAGGCGTTCGCCCGCGCCGCCGCCGACACCTCCAGGGAAGCCGCCGGTTACCCCGGTGTGCTCGCCGAGTGGGGCGAGGTGCTGCTGCGGCGGGCGGACGCCGAGGCCGGGGAGCGGGCCTGGGAGGCGCTGGCCCACGCGATCCGGGTACTGCGGGACTGCCGCCGCGAGACCCACACCGGCAGCCCGCACACCGCGCACCGCCTGCTGATGCTGGGCCGCGCCCTGATCCGGCGCTACCGGCTGCGCGGCGACCGGGTGGACCTGCGGGAGGCGGAGCATCTCTTCGGGCTCGCGGCGGCCGAGGCGAACGACCCGCTGCCGGCCGCGCGCTGCTTCCTGGAGCTGGGACAGGCGCAGTACGAGGCGTACCGGAGCCTGGCCCGGCCGGCCCGGCTGGACGAGGCCGTGGACGCCTTCCGCGCGGCGGCCGAGTCGGCGCGGGAGGCCGAGGCGGCGGCCGAGTCCGACCGCGACCGCCGGATCGCCGTGGAACTGGGCGCGCAGGCGCACCACTGGCGGGGTATGTCCTATGAGGCGGCGTCCCGGCCGCGCGCGGCCCGCGAGGCGTACCGCGCGGCCCGCGCCGAGTGGGCGCGCCTGCCCGAGGACAGCCTCGGCACCGGCGCCCCGACGGCCGAGGACACCGCCGACCGGCTGGCCGGACTCGGCTGACCGGCACCGCACCGAGGACCACCACGGGAGGCAGCGATGACGAGCGCGGGCGACGAGACGGCCGTACCGGAGCACGACGAGCCGCTACCGGACCTGCTGACACTGGACCTGGAGGAACTGCGCACCATGGACCACCCCGTCCTGCGCGAGGTCCTGGACACCCTCACCGAACGCGCGAGAAAGCCCGCCGAGATGCTCTGGGGCTTCAACAACTGCCTCTGATCCGCTCGCTACTGGTCACCGGACGGCGGAAACCGGCAAGTTCCGCCGCGTTTGCGTTTGGGTCCGGGCCGCGGCCGGGAATGCGCCCGCACACACGGGCGAACGAGCCGCGCCCGCGTCACGGGTACGGGGGTGCTGGATGTCCGGGACGACCGCCGCCCCGACGCGGGCGGAACCGCGCCCCTTCCGTCAGTTCATCGTCAAGGCGCACGGCCGCTGCAACCTCGCCTGCCGCTACTGCTACCTCTACGAGGGACCCGACCGCACCTGGCGCGCCCGCCCCGCCACCGCCCCCGCAGAGGTACTCGACCGCACCGCCGACCGCATCGCCCGGCACGCCCGCGACCACGCCCTGACCGCGCTCTCCCTCGTCCTGCACGGCGGCGAACCCCTGCTGGCCGGAGCCGACACCCTGGCCGCGTTCACCGACACCGTCCGCGCCCGCGTGCCGGAGGACTGTGCCGTCCACGCCACCGTGCAGACCAACGCCACCCTGCTCACCCACGACCGGGTGGCCCTCCTCGCCCGGCACGGCATCCGCGTCGGCATCAGCCTCGACGGCGGGAGCGCCGCGCTCAACGCCCGCCGCGTCGACCACGCCGGCCGCCCCTCCTGGCCCGCCGCCGCGCGCGGCGCCCGCCTGGTCGCCGACCGCTTCCCCGAGGCGTACGCGGGCGTCCTCACCGTCGTCGACCCCACCACCGACCCCGTCGGGACCTACGAGTCGCTGCTCACGCTCCGCCCGCCCGCGATCGACCTGCTGCTGCCGCACGGCAACTGGTCAGCCCCGCCCCCGCATTGGGGCGAGGAGCGGTACGCCGACTGGCTGTGCCGGGTCTTCGACCGCTGGTGGTCGGCCGGGCGGCGCGAGACACGGGTGCGGCTCTTCGAGGAGTGTGTGGCCCTGCTGCTCGGCCTGCCCGCCGCCACCGAGTCGCTGGGCCTCGCCCCCTTCGACGCCGTCGTCATCGAGACCGACGGCTCCATCGAACAGGTCGACTCGCTGAAATCGGCGTACGACGGCGCCGCCGAGACCGGGCTCGACGTCTTCCGGCACGACTTCGACCAGGCCCTCGCCCACCCCGGCGTCGCCGCCCGGCAGGCCGGACTCGCGGGCCTCGCCGGGCGCTGCCGGGCCTGCCCGCTGGTCACGGTGTGCGGGGGCGGCCACTACGCCCACCGGTACCGCGCCGGACACGGCTTCCGTAACCCGTCGGTGTACTGCGCCGACCTCCAGCGCTTCATCCGGCACGTGGCCGCGCGGCTCGCCGAGGAAAGCAGGCGCCCGGCCACCGACGAAGGGGGCACCCCGTGACGGCTCCCGCGGCCCTGGACCGCGCCCTCGCCGAACTCAGCCGCACCGAGGGCGGCCCCGACACCCTCGCCCTCCTCGTCCGCGACCAGGACACCCGGCGCATGCTGCTGCTGCGCGCCGTCCTCGACGCCGCCGAGGCGGCCGGCCCCGCCGACTGCCCGCCCGCCGCCAAGCGGCGGCTGCGTGAGGACTGGGCCCTGCTGGCGGCGGCCGACCGCGCCACCGACGGCCCCCACTCACCCGCGCGGACCCGGCTCACCCACCCGCTCACCGGCCCCTGGGCCCGCCGCTGCCTGACCGCGCTGACCACCCCCGATGGCACCGGCACACACGAACTCCAGCTGGACCTCGCCTACTTCAGCGCCCTCGCGGTGGCCGCCGCCGCCCGCGCGGGCCTGCCCTTCACCACCGGACTCACCGCCCGCGACGGCGTACTCTGCCTGCCCTCCCTCGGCGCCCTGCGCTTGGCGCGGACGGGCGGCGCCGAGGTCGAGGTACGGCACAAGAACGGACGCCTGACCCTGCGCCGGCGCGGCGCCTTCGACGTCCACGTCCGGCTGGAGCAGGGCGTCGGCGCCTGGTCCGGCGCCCCCGCCTGGACCCCCGCCCACGCCCTGCCCGGCCTGCTGCCCGGCGCCGCCCCCGTACCGCTGGACGACCTCGACCCGTACCGCACCCCGCCCCGCGACCCCGGACGGTTCGCGTTCAGCGGGCCCGGCGGACCCGACCACGCCGAACGCAAACGCTGGCTGCAAGCCTGGTCCGGCACGGCTGCGGCGCTGCGCACCGGCGGCGAACAGCGGCTCACCGAGACCGTCGCCCTGCTGCGCTGCCTCGTCCCGCTCGCGCCCCCGCCCGGCGCCGACGGCCGGGGCAGCTCCAGCGGCACCCGCCGCGAGGCGTTCGGCGCGCTGCTCAGCACCACCCCCGCCACCCCGACCGCCTTCGCCGCGACCCTCGTCCACGAGATGCAGCACACCAAACTCGCCGCGCTCGGCGAGCTGGTGGAACTGCACCGGGCCGGACCCGAGGCCCGCTACTTCGCCCCCTGGCGCCCCGACCCCCGGCCCTACGACGGACTGCTGCACGGCACCTACGCGCATCTCGCGCTGGCCGGCCACTTCCAGCGCACCGCCCTCGCCGAACCCGCCCGCCGCGAGGCCGCCTGGGCCGAACACGCCCGCTACCACGCCCAGGTCGCCGCCGCCCTGCCCGCGCTGGTCGCCTCACCCGACCTCACCCCGGCCGGCCGCCGGTTCGTCGACGGCATGGCCGCCGCCCACGAACGGCTCTCCGCCCGCCCCGCACCACGAGGGCACACGGCGCGCGCGCAGGCGTACGTCAAGGCGGTGCGCACCCTGTGGGCGCAGCGACAGCCCCCCACGCCGCCGATCCCGAACAGGTGAAATGCCGACTTCGCACCCCCGGCTGCGCGAAGATCGGCGCAGCGCGGCGCTCGTTCCGGCGGTCGCCGGACTCTCCCCAGAGCCGCGTTGAGGTTCTAGGATTTCCTGTCTACGTGCTGGAGGCCGCCGCATGTCTGAAGCTCGTACGCCGGTCGGGTCGACGGCGCCGAACGGGAACGGCGCCGCGAGGCAGACCGTCACGATCAGCTTCGCCGGGTTCAACCGGGCCTGGGCGGCCTGGATCGGGGACCGGCTGGAGCGGCGCGGCCTCAGAGTGGTCTACCTGCGCTGGGACGCCCCGCCGGACCAGTCGCTCACCGACCTGCTGCGCGACCTCACCCTCGCCGAGGGCCGCACCCTGATCGTGGTCAGCGAGTGGTACTTCCAGCTCGGCCCGCGCGGCCACGACGAGTGGAACGCGGCCCTGCGCGAAGTGGTCGGCGCCGACCCGGGCCGGTTCGCCGCCGTCTCCGTCACCAACGCCTCCGTGCCCTCCGCCGTCGCCGCCCTCGCCCCCGTGGACCTCACCAACATGGGCGCCGACGAGGCCGAACGCCGCCTCATGGACCGCCTCGACCTGCCCTCCGACACCCGCCCGGACGACGACCCGGCCCGCCCCGCGCCCCGCTTCCCGGCCGCCATGCCCGACGTGTGGGGCGGTGTGCCGCGCCGCAACACCCGCTTCACCGGCCGCGAGCCGCTGCTCAACGACGCCTACCACCTGCTCCAGGGCAGCGAGCCCGGCGCGGGCGTCCTCACCCTGCACGGCATGTCCGGCGTCGGCAAGACCCAGCTGGCCGCCGAGTACGTCTACCGCTTCGGCTCCGAGTACGACGTGGTGTGGTGGGTCAACGCCGAGAAACGCGTCAGCTACCGCCGCCTCCTGGCCGAACTCGCCCCCAAACTCCAGCTGTCCACCGGCGCCGAGTACGGCGAGCGACTGCGCGCCGTCCGCGACGCGCTGCGCCGGGGCACCCCGTACTCCCGCTGGCTGCTGGTCCTGGACGGCGCCGACGAACCCGACCAGATCTGGGACCTCGTCCCCACCGGCCCCGGCCACGTCCTCATCACCTCCCGCAACCCCGAGTGGAGCGAGCACAACAGCAGGCTCCTCGAAGTCCCCGTCTACGACCGGGACGAGTCGGTCGCCTTCATCCGCCGCCGCGCGCCCCGGCTCAGCGAACCCGACGCCGACCAGCTCGCCCAGGCCCTCGAGGACCTGCCGCTGCTGCTCGACCAGACCGCGGGCTGGCTCAACGACTCCGACCTGTCGGTGGAGGAGTACATCGCCCTGCTGGACGGCGGGATCGACCAGGACGTGGTCAAGGTGTCCGCGGACTTCCCGCTCGCCTTCCAGACCGCCTGGTCGATACTGCTGAACAAGCTCCGCGAGACCGTCCCCGAATCCGTCGACCTGCTCCGGCTGTGCACCTTCTTCGCCCCCGGCTTCATCCCGGTCCGGCTACTGAAGGACATGAACCACGACGACCTGCCCGAACAGCTCGCCGGACTGCTGGACGACCCGCTGCTGTGGAACAAGGCCGTCAACCAGCTCCGCCAGTACTCCGTGGTCCGGCTGGAGTCGCACGAGGCCATGCTGGACGAGGTCGTCGCCTCCGGCGAGTCCGTCTATCTGCACCGGATGGTCCACCAGATCGTGCACAAGGACATGCCCGAGGCCGACCGGAAAGAGTTCATCGAGGTGGTCCGCCGCGCCCTGGCCGAAGCCGACCCCGGCCGCCCCACCGACACCCGCAACTGGGACGCGTACGCCGAGATCGTCCCGCACCTCAAATACGCCGACGTGCTGCGCAGCAAGGACCGCAAGGTGCAGGGGCTGGTGCTCAACTGCCTGCGGTACATGCTGTTCGCGGGGGAGTACACCGCGGGCGTCAACCTCGGCGGCCGCGCCCTGCGCTCCTGGCGCGCACTGCTCGGCGAGTCCCACCCCCGGGTGTGGGAGGTCACCTACCACTACGCCAACCTGCTCCGCTCGGCCGGCCGCTTCCAGGAGACCGAGGCCATCGACCGGGCCGCCCGCGAGCAACTCCGCGCCGAACGGGGCGAACACGACCTCGACCATCTGAGGATGGCCGGCGGACTCGCCGCCGACCTGCGCGAACTCGGCCAGTACGACGACGCCCTCGAACTCGACCAGTGGCTGTACCCCACCTACCGCGAGCTGTTCGGCGAGCACGACTCCCGCACCCTCAACGCCCAGAACAACCTCGGCTTCACCCTGCGCCTCCTCGGCCGCTACGAGCAGGCCCGCGGCTTCGACACCCGCACCCTGGAGGCCCGCCGCCAGCTGCTCAAGGGCCGCCACCCCTGGACCCTGTTCTCCGAGGTCTCCTACGCCGTCGACCTGCGCCTGCTGGGCCGCTACTCCGAGGCCGAGTCCATCCAGGCCAAGAACGTCCGCGAGTACCGCATCGTCATGGGCCCGGACAACCAGAACACCCTGCGCGCCGAGCACAACCTCGCCCTGTGCAAGCTGCGCGGCGGCGACCGGGCGGCGGCGGGCGGGCTGCTCACCCGCGTACTGGAAGGGCTGGAGCGCAAGCTCGGCGACACCCACACGCACACCCTGGCCGCCGCCGTCAGCCAGAGCTGCTTCGCCCGCGAGCACGGCGACATCGACCAGGCCCGCGAGGCCAGCGAATCCGTCCTCGCCCGCTACGAACTGCTGCTGCCCGAGGGCCACCCCTTCATCATCGGTGCCCGCGCCAACCACGCGCTGGTGCTGCGCAGCGTCGGCGAACGCGACCACGCCCACGTGCTGATCGAGGAGAGCCTCGCCGACATGTCCGCCGCGCTCGGCGAGACCCACCCCTACGCCCTGGGCTGCGCCGTCAACGCGGCCGCGCTGCGCAACCTCGTCGGGGACACCGAGTCCGCAGCCGACCTCAGCCAGATCACCATCCTGCGCGCCACCGACACCCTCGGCCGCACCCACCCCCTCACCCTGACCGCCCGCGTCGCCTACGCGGCCGACCTGCGCGCCCTGCGCGACCGCCAGCAGGCGGAGAAGGTCGAACAGGAGGCCCTGGCCGACCTCGCCGCCACCCTCGGCCCCCAGCACGTCCACACCATCTCCGCCCGCTCCCGCAACCGCCCCTACTGGGACTTCGAGCCGCAGGCCAGCTGAGAGCGGACAACGCGGAAGGGCCCGGCCCCCCGGATCAGATCCAGGGGGCCGGGCCCTTCAACGCTGCTCAGCGAGCGGAGGTCAGGCTTCGAAGACCTCGTTCACCAGCTGCTCCTGCTCCGCCTGGTGGCGCTTCGCGGAGCCCACCGCCGGGGACGAGCCGTGCGCGCGCGAGATGCGCCGCAGCCGCTCGCCCGCCGGGACGTCGGCACCGACGGCCAGGTCCAGGTGGTCGATCAGGTTGAGCGCGATGAACGGCCACGCACCCTGGTTCGCCGGCTCCTCCTGCACCCACAGGTACTTCTCGGCGTTCGGGTACTTGTTGACCTCGGCCTGGAGCTCCTCGCCCGGCAGCGGGTACAGCCGCTCGATGCGGATGATCGCCGTGTCCGTGGCGCCGCGCTTCTGCCGCCCGGCCTCCAGGTCGTAGTACACCTTGCCCGAGCAGAAGACGACCTTGCGGACCGCCGCCGGGTCGACCGTGCTGTCGCCGATGACCGGACGGAACTCGCCGGAGGTGAACTCCTCCGCCTTCGAGGCGGCCGCCTTCAGGCGCAGCATCGACTTCGGGGTGAAGACGATCAGCGGCTTGTGGTCCGGGTTGTGGACCTGCCACCGCAGCAGGTGGAAGTAGTTCGCCGGCGAGGTCGGCATGGCGACCGTCATGTTGTTCTGCGCGCAGAGCTGCAGGAACCGCTCCGGGCGGGCCGAGGAGTGGTCCGGGCCCTGGCCCTCGTAACCGTGCGGCAGGAGCAGGACCACACCGGAGGTCTGGTTCCACTTCTGCTCGGCCGAGGAGATGAACTCGTCCACGACCGTCTGCGCGCCGTTGACGAAGTCGCCGAACTGCGCCTCCCACATCACCAGCGCGTCCGGGCGGGCCAGCGAGTAGCCGTACTCGAAGCCCATCGCCGCGTACTCGGAGAGCAGGGAGTTGTAGACGTTCAGCCGCGCCTGGTCCTCGGAGAGGTACTGGAGCGGGGTGTACTCCTCGCCGGTCTCCCGGTCGATGAGCACCGCGTGGCGCTGGCCGAAGGTGCCGCGCTGGGAGTCCTGGCCCGCGAGACGGACCGGGGTGCCCTCCAGCAGCAGCGAACCGATGGCCAGGGTCTCGCCCATGCCCCAGTCGATCGTGCCGTCCTCCACCATCGCCGCCCGGCGCTGGAGCTGGGGCTGCAGCCGCGGGTGGACGGTGATGTTGTCCGGGACGTTGACCTGGGACTCCGCGATCCGCTTGACGACCTCCGCGGAGATCGCGGTCGGGACCGCCGCCGGGAAGCCGTCCTTCGGCGCCGGGGACTCGCCCTGCGCCGGCTGCGACGTGACCTCGCGGACCTCGGTGAAGACCTTCTCCAGCTGGCCCTGATAGTCCTGGAGCGCCTGCTCGGCCTCCTCCAGGGTGATGTCACCACGACCGATCAGGGACTCGGTGTACAGCTTGCGCACCGAGCGCTTCTTGTCGATCAGGTCGTACATCAGCGGCTGGGTGAAGGCCGGGTTGTCCGACTCGTTGTGACCGCGGCGGCGGTAGCAGATGAGGTCGATCACCACGTCCTTGTTGAACGCCTGACGGAACTCGAAGGCGAGCCGCGCGACGCGGACCACGGCCTCCGGGTCGTCGCCGTTCACGTGGAAGATCGGGGCCTCGATCATGCGGGCCACGTCCGTCGCGTACATGGAGGAACGCGAGGACTCGGGGGCCGCGGTGAAGCCGACCTGGTTGTTGATGACGATGTGGACCGTGCCGCCGGTGCGGTAGCCGCGCAGCTGCGACATGTTCAGGGTCTCGGCCACCACGCCCTGGCCCGCGAAGGCCGCGTCGCCGTGGATCGCCACCGGCAGCACGGTGAAGTCCGTGCCGCCCTTGTTGATGATGTCCTGCTTGGCGCGGGCGACGCCCTCCAGGACCGGGTCGACCGCCTCCAGGTGCGAGGGGTTGGCGACCAGGGAGACCGCGATCTGCTCGCCGTCCAGGCCGGTGAAGGTGCCCTCGGCGCCCAGGTGGTACTTCACGTCGCCGGAGCCGTGCATCGACTTCGGGTCGAGGTTGCCCTCGAACTCCCGGAAGATCTGCGCGTACGACTTGCCGACGATGTTGGCGAGGATGTTCAGCCGGCCGCGGTGGGCCATGCCGATGATGACCTCGTCCAGGCGCGACTCGGCGGCCGAGTCGATGACCGCGTCGAGCAGCGGGATGACGGACTCGCCGCCCTCCAGGGAGAACCGCTTCTGGCCGACGTACTTCGTCTGCAGGAAGGTCTCGAACGCCTCCGCCGCGTTCAGGCGGCGCAGGATGCGCAGCTGCTCCTCGCGCTCCGGCTTGGAGTGCGGGCGCTCGACGCGGTCCTGGATCCACTTGCGCTGCTTGGGGTCCTGGATGTGCATGAACTCGATGCCGATGGTGCGGCAGTACGAGTCACGCAGCACGCCCAGGATGTCGCGCAGCTTCATCAGGGACTTGCCGGCGAAGCCGCCGACGGCGAACTCGCGCTCCAGGTCCCACAGGGTGAGCCCGTGCTCGGTGATGTCCAGGTCGGGGTGCTTGCGCTGCTGGTACTCCAGCGGGTCGGTGTCGGCCATGACGTGGCCGCGGACCCGGTAGGAGTGGATCAGCTCGAAGACGCGGGCGGCCTTGGTGACGTCGTCGTCGTGGGAGGCGTCGATGTCCTTGAGCCAGCGGACCGGCTCGTAGGGGATGCGCAGCGCCTCGAAGATGTCGTCGTAGAAGCCGTTCTCACCGAGGAGAAGGTTGGCGACCTGGCGCAGGAACTCGCCGGAGGCGGCGCCCTGGATGGTCCGGTGGTCGTAGGTCGACGTGAGCGTCATGACCTTGGAGACACCGAGCTTGTTCAGGGTGTCCTGGCTGGTGCCCTGGAACTCCGCCGGGTAGTCCATGGAGCCGACGCCCATGATCACCGACTGGCCGGGCATCAGGCGCGGCACGGAGTGCACGGTGCCGAGGCCGCCGGGGTTGGTCAGGGAGACCGTGACACCGGTGAAGTCGTCCATCGTGAGCTTGCCCTCGCGGGCGCGGCGGACGATGTCCTCGTAGGCCTGCCAGAACTCGAAGAAGTTCAGCGTCTCGGCCTTCTTGATGGCCGCGACGACCAGCTGGCGGTCGCCGTTGGGCTTCACCAGGTCGATGGCCAGACCGAGGTTGACGTGCGGCGGCTTGACCAGGGTCGGCTTGCCGTCCTTCTCGCCGAACGACCAGTTCATCGGCGGCATGGCCTTGATGGCCTGCACCATGGCGAACCCGATGAGGTGCGTGAAGGAGATCTTCCCGCCGCGGGCCCGCTTGAGGTGGTTGTTGATGACGATGCGGTTGTCGAACAGCAGCTTCACCGGGACCGCGCGGACCGAGGTGGCGGTCGGCAGCTCCAGCGAGGCGTTCATGTTCTTCACCACGGCGGCGGCCGGACCACGCAGCGTGACCAGCTCGGGACCCTCGGGGGCCTCCGTGGCGGGCGCTGCGGCGGCCTTCGGCTTCGCGGCCGGCTGGGCCGGCTTCGCCGGGGCCTGGGCGGCCGGAGCCGCCTTCGCCGCGGGTGCCTGGGCCGGAGCCTGGGCGGGCGCTGCGGCGGGCTTGGCAGCCGGAGCCTGGGCCTGGGCGGGCGCGGCCGGAGCCGGCGCGGCCTGGGCCGGTGGAGCGGTGGGGGTGGTGGGGGTGGTGCCCGCGGCCCCCGCGGCCGCGGTACCCGCCGGAGCCGGGGCGGCGGGCGCCCCCGGCTTGTAGTCGGCGAAGAAGTCCCACCAGGCACGGTCTACCGAATTCGGGTCCTGGAGGTACTGCTGATAGATCTCATCGACGAGCCACTCGTTCGGGCCGAAGGCCGCGGCGGGGTTCTTCCCGGCTTGGTCGTCGGTGGAGACGTTCGAGTTACTGGGGGACTGTGGCGACACGGCGGCAACCGCCCTCTTCCGCTTCACAAGGTGATGGACAGCGGGAATAAAGGCTACGCCTCCCTGAGCGGGAAGGTCAGGTCGGGCCCGTTCATCGTCGCGTAAGTCACATCGGGAACCGCGTTTCGGGCCGTGAAATGGCGGGAAACAAGCGGGGTTCCGCATGTGGGCGAAGGGCTGAGGGTGCGGCGGAGCGGGGCCGTGAGCGTCATCGCTCGGCGCATCGCGCGGGCCCGTCCCTGATCACACGCGTCCGGCTGCGCGAACGTCCGTGGATCTTGATCTTCCGAGCTGAACCCTACGTCAACTCGGAGCGTCAACTCGACGCCGGAACAGCTCCTGGAAGGGTGACGATGATCCGGCATCCGCGCTCGGATTCGGCCACACCGATCCGGCCGCCGTGCAGATCCACCGCCCAACGGGCGATGGCCAGCCCCAGACCGGTGCCGCCGTCGCTGCCCGGACCGTGCGGGCGGGTCACCTGGCCCCGGTTGAACCGCTCGAACACGCGGTGCCACTCCGACCGGGGGATGCCCGGACCCTCGTCCAGCACCTCCAGCTCCAGCGACTCCGGACGCGACCCGCGCCGGGCCCGCACCGTCACCCGGCCGTGCGGCGGGCTGTGCTTGACCGCGTTGTCTATGAGGTTCGCCACGACCTGGTGGATGCGCTCGGGATCGGCGTGCGCGGTCAGCTCCGGCGGGGACACGTCCAGGTGCAGATGCACGTCGGTACGGGTGTGGCTGCCGGAGCCGGAGGCGAGTCCGGCGCGCGCCGAGGCGACCATGTTGGCCTCCTTGAGCACCCCGGACAGATACGGCCACACCTCGAAGCGGCGGGCCTTCAGCGGGACCACGCCGTTGTCGAGGCGGGAGAGGTCGAGCAGGGTCTCCACCAGCCGGCCAAGACGGTCGGTCTGGCGCAGCGCGGTGCGCATGGTCTCGGGGTCGGCCTCGGTGACGCCGTCGACGATGTTCTCCAGCACCGCGCGCAGCCCCGCGATGGGGGTGCGCAGCTCGTGCGAGACGTTCGCCACCAGCTCCTTGCGCTGGAGGTCCTGTGCCTCCAGCTCGTCCGCCATGACGTTGATCGTCACGGCCAGGTCGCCGAGTTCGTCGCGGCGGCCCTCGCTCACCCGGCGCGTGTAGTCGCCGTGCGAGATGGAGCGGGCCACCGCGTTCATCTCGTCCAGCGGCGCGGTGAGCGAGTGGGCCACGAACTGGGTGATCAGCAGCGTGGCGATCATCGAGAAGACCGTGATGAAGCGCAGTTCGGTCTTGGTGTGCACCGCGATCATGGAGAGACCGGTGGTGATCAGCACCGAGATGACGACCAGCGCGCCCAGCTTGGTCTTGATCGAGAACGGGCGTACACCGCCCCAGGGTCCGCCCCCGGCGCGCCGGCGCCCCGCTTCCCGTCCCAGACTCACGGCGTCGGCGTCTCCAGCGCGTAACCGACCCCGTGCACCGTGCGGATGCGCTCGGCGCCGATCTTCCGGCGCAGCGCCTTGATGTGACTGTCCACGGTCCGGGTGCCGGAGGCGTCCGCCCAGTCCCACACCTCGGCCAGCAGCTGCTCCCGGGAGAGCACCGCGCGCGGGGTGTTGGCCAGGCACACCAGCAGGTCGAACTCGGTGGGCGTCAGGTGCACGTCGTCGGACTTCACCCGCACCCGGCGCTGGGCGTGGTCGATCTCCAGCTCGCCGAGGCGGAGTATGCCGGAGCGGGGGGTGGTCGCGGCGAGCGCGGCGCGCTCCATGCGGCGCAGCAGGACGTGCACGCGCGCGGCCAGCTCCCGCATGGAGAACGGCTTGGTCATGTAGTCGTCGGCGCCGACCCCGAGACCCACCAGCATGTCGGTCTCGTCGTCGCGCGCGGTGAGCATCATCACCGGCACCGGGCGGGACGCCTGCACGCGGCGGCAGACCTCCAGGCCGTCGAAGCCGGGCAGCATGATGTCGAGGATCAGCAGGTCGGGCTGCCACGCCTCGGCCGTGTCGACCGCCGACGGACCGTCACCGGCGGTCTGCACGAGGAATCCCTCGGCGCGGAGCCGGGCCGCGACAGCGTCGACGATCGTGGGGTCGTCCTCGACGACCAGGACCCGGCGCTGCGCGCCCTGAGACGTCGTCGCCGCGCTGGTCTGGGAGGTGTGTGTCTGCTCCATCGCCCGCCCCTGTTGCTTTCCGGAATCCGTGGGGTGATCCCATGACTGCGATTGACGCTTGAATGATCCGCGTCACGCTGCACATTACGGGGACACGCCGGGCCGTCGCTATCCAGGTCGGACGGCGAGATGGACCACGTCGGGAACGCCACGGGCAACGGGGACCTCTTCGGTACGCACCTGTCGGAACCCGGCATTCCGCAAGGTTCCTTCAAATTCCGGAGAGGGCTGCGCGGACCAGGTGGCCAGTACCCCGCCAGGTCTCAACACCCTTGCGCACGCGGCGAGTCCGCGTGGTGTGTACAGGCTCTCGTTGCCCTCCGTGACGGTCCAGCCGGGGCCGTTGTCGATGTCGAGGCACAGCGCGTCGAACGTGTCCGATGTCTCATTGACGTAAGCGACGAGATCCGCCTCCACGACGCGCGTACGCGGGTCGGCCAGCGCCCCGGCGGAGATCGGGGCCAGCGGGCCGCCGCGGTGCCAGTCGATGACGGCGGGCTCGCGCTCGATCACGGTGATCCGTCCCCAGCGGGGGTCGGCGGCCGCGTGCGCCAGGGAGAAGCCCACGCCGAGCCCGCCGATCAGCACCTCCGGAGCCGGGCGGTCGTCCAGCGCGTCCCGCGCCGCGTCCACGAGCAGCCGCTCCGAGCGTCCGTCGGAAGTGTCCATCAGGAAACACCCGTTGGCGATGATCTGGAGCAACTCCCCGCTCCGGCGCAGCACCACCTCTCCGTACGGTCCCTCGCGCCGGTCCAAGACCACGGGGTCCACGGGTCTGTCGTGCGTGGCAGTCATGCCGACATCCTGCCCCGCTCGCCGCGGAAGTCTTCGTTCGCCCAGAGCGAACGATGTTCGGGGAACATTCAACGGCTGCTGAGCATTGAGTCAGTGTTGCTCAAGTTGACTGCCATAGGGGAGATCATGGCTGATGAGTCCACAGCGTTCACGCTCGTTCTGCCCGTGCTGCCGCTCGACGACGAGGTCGTGCTGCCCGGCATGGTCGTTCCGCTGGATCTGAGCGACGCCGAGGTGCGGGCCGCCGTGGAGGCCGCCCAGGCCGCCGCGCGTGCGGAGTCCGGCAAGCCGAAGGTGCTGCTGGTCCCGCGCATCGACGGCACTTACGCGAAGACCGGTGTGCTGGGCACCGTCGAGCAGGTCGGCAGACTCGCCGACGGCGACCCCGGCGCCCTGGTCAAGGGGCGCGACCGGGTCCGCATCGGCGCGGGCACGACCGGCCCCGGCGCCGCCCTGTGGGTCGAGGGCACCCGTGTCGAGGAGTCCGTGCCCGACCCCCTGCCCGGCCAGGTGACCGACCTGGTCAAGGAGTACAAGGCGCTGGCCACCACCTGGCTGCGCAAACGCGGCGCCTGGCAGGTCGTGGACCGGGTCCAGGCCATCGACGACGTCTCCGCGCTCGCCGACAACTCCGGTTACTCGCCCTTCCTCACCACCGACCAGAAGACCGAGCTGCTGGAGACCACCGACCCGGTGGCCCGCCTGAAGCTCGCCACCCAGCAGCTCCGCGACCACCTCGCCGAGCAGGACGTGGCCGAGACCATCGCCAAGGACGTCCAGGAGGGCGTCGACAAGCAGCAGCGCGAGTTCCTGCTGCGGCGCCAGCTGGAAGCGGTCCGCAAGGAACTGCGCGAGCTGAACGGCGACGGCCCGGACGCGGCCGAGGAGTCCGACGACTACCGCGCCCGCGTGGAGTCCGCCGACCTGCCCGAGCACGTCCGCGAGGCCGCGCTCAAGGAAGTGGAGAAGCTGGAGCGCTCCTCCGACCAGTCGCCCGAGGGCTCCTGGATTCGCACCTGGCTGGACACCGTCCTGGAGTTGCCGTGGAACGAGCGGACCGAGGACACCTACGACATCCAGGGCGCCAAGGAGATCCTGGACGCCGAGCACGCCGGTCTGGACGACGTGAAGGCGCGCATCACCGAGTACCTCGCGGTGCGCAAGCGGCGCGGTGAGCGCGGCCTCGGTGTGATCGGCGGGCGGCGCGGCGGTGCCGTGCTCGCGCTGGTCGGCCCGCCCGGCGTCGGCAAGACCAGCCTCGGTGAGTCCGTGGCGCACGCGATGGGGCGGAAGTTCGTCCGGGTCGCCCTCGGCGGCGTCCGCGACGAGGCGGAGATCCGGGGCCACCGGCGCACCTACGTCGGCGCGCTGCCCGGCCGTATCGTCCGCGCGGTCAAGGAGGCCGGGTCGATGAACCCGGTCGTGCTGCTGGACGAGATCGACAAGGTCGGCTCGGACTTCCGGGGCGACCCGGCCGCCGCCCTGCTCGAAGTGCTGGACCCGGCGCAGAACCACACCTTCCGCGACCACTACCTGGAGGTCGAACTCGACCTGTCCGACGTGGTCTTCCTCGCCACCGCCAATGTGCTGGAGGCGATCCCGGAGGCGCTGGCCGACCGGATGGAGATCGTCCGGCTGGACGGCTACACCGAGGACGAGAAGGTCGTCATCGCCCGCGACCACCTGCTCCCGCGCCAGCTGGAGCGGGCCGGCCTGACCGGCGACGAGGTCACGCTGGAGGAGGGCGCGCTGCGCAGGCTCGCCGGGGAGTACACCCGCGAGGCGGGCGTGCGCACCCTGGAGCGGACCGTGGCACGGCTGCTGCGCAAGGTCGCGGCCCAGCACGAACTGGGCGAGCGGGAGCTGCCGTTCACCGTCCGCGAGGAGGATCTGCGCGGCCTGGTCGGGCGTCCGCACCACGTGCCCGAGTCCGCGCAGGACCCGGCCGAGCGCCGTACCGCCGTACCCGGCGTGGCGACCGGGCTCGCGGTCACCGGGGCGGGCGGCGACGTGCTGTACGTCGAGGCGTCGCTCGCCGACCCGGAGACGGGCGCGGCGGGGCTGGCCCTGACCGGGCAGCTCGGTGACGTGATGAAGGAGTCGGCGCAGATCGCGCTGAGCTTCCTGCGCAGCCGGGGCGCCGAACTGGAGCTGCCGGTGGCCGACCTGAAGGACCGGGGTGTGCACATCCACTTCCCGGCCGGCGCGGTCCCGAAGGACGGGCCGAGCGCGGGCATCACCATGACGACCGCGCTGGCCTCCCTGCTCTCCGGACGGCTGGTCCGCACGGACGTGGCGATGACCGGTGAGGTCTCGCTGACCGGGCGGGTGCTGCCGATCGGCGGGCTGAAGCAGAAGCTGCTCGCCGCGCACCGCGCCGGGGTGACCACCGTGATCATCCCCAAGCGCAACGAGGCCGACCTGGACGACGTCCCGGCCGAGGTGCTGGAGAAGCTCGACGTGCACGCGGTGACCGATGTCCGCCAGGTGCTGGAGCTGGCCCTCGCGCCCGCCACCGTGGCGGAGGTCCCGGTCGCGGCCTGAACAGGGCGAAGGCCCGAGTCCCCCATGCGAGGGGGGCTCGGGCCTTTCGCGTACGTACGTCCTTATCCGTTGGCCAGGGCCTGCACCCGGTCCAGGGCGCCGTTGAACCGGTCGTGGTCGCCGACCGTCGGGCCGGAGGAGGTGTACTGCCACATCGTGTGGAAGCCCCAGCCCGCGGGCAGCGTGCCCGGCGCGGTGGCGTACCGGGCGATCCACAGCGGGTTGACCGCGCCGAAGGCGGCGCTGTTGCCCGTGCACTGGGTCCACCAGCTCGTCGCCGTGTAGATCACCGCGTCCCGGCCGGTGCGCGCCCGGTAGGTGTTCAGGAAGTCCGCGATCCAGTTGGTCATCGCGGCGCCGGCCATGCCGTAACAGGCGTCGCCGTACGGGTTCCACTCGATGTCGAGCACGCCGGGCAGCGTCCGGCCGTCACGCGACCAGCCGCCGCCGTGGTCCACGAAGTAGTTGGCCTGCACCGCGCCGCTCGTGGTGTCCGGGGTGGCGAAGTGGTACGCGCCCCGGATCATGCCCACGTTGTAGGAGCCGTTGTACTGCTGGGCGAAGGACGGGTTGGTGTAGTAGGTGCCCTCCGTGGCCTTCGTGTAGGCCCAGCGGACGCCGCTGTTCCACAGCGTGGCCCAGTCGACGTTGCCCTGGTGGCCGGAGACGTCGACGCCCTCGGTCTGGGCGGCGCGGGTGCCCGCCGGGGCACCGGAGCGGCCGTCGTGGGAGAGGACGCCCATGCCGAGGTAGGCGTCGCCGCGGTGGGGCGCGGCCTGGGCGGGAGCGGCGGAGAGGACCAGGGAGAGCGCGCCGAGCAGGGCCGTGAGCAGCACGGCGAGCGTGCGCGGGCGGGCGGGGCCGGGTCTGTGCACGGGCATGGCGTGGCCTTTCGGGAGGGAAGGTGGGGGACCTGAAATGACCGACGAGCCTGTTTGCGTGGGCCCGCCGCGAGGGGGCCCGTCCAAGAAGCTACGCACGTAGATACGGGGGTGGGAAGAGGGTCCGGATGCCGCCGTTGGTCTACGCCTGCGAAATACTGACCGAGCTGCGGCGATGACGGGGTCCGGCAGAAAATTTCAGACGCGAAACCGGGCAGGGGTACTGAGGTGCACGAGGACGGGAACAACGGTACGGGCGGTGGCGCCGCACCCGTGGCGCCGCGCTGTGTCGACCAGGAATTCCTGGCGCTGGAGCGCGAACTGACGGTGCTGCTGCGGCGGGCGCGGGCCAACCAGGGCGAGATGGCCCGCGAGGTCCACCCCGACCTGGAGCCCGCCGCGTACGGCCTGCTCATCCGGCTCGACGAGCAGGGCGCCCAGCGGGCCACCGACCTGGCCGCCTACATCGGCGTCGGCAAGGCCACCATGTCCCGCCAGCTGCGCGCCCTGGAGGAGCTGGGTCTGATCGCCCGCGAGCCCGATCCGGCCGACGGCCGCGCCTGGCTGGTCACCCTCACCGACGAGGGCCGGGGCCGGGTGGGCCAGGTCAGGGAGGCCCGCCGCGCCCGCTACGTCAGCCAGCTCGCCCACTGGGATCGCCGTGAGGTAGCCGAACTCGCCCGGCTGCTGCACGAGTTGAACGGCATCGCGGAGAAGTAGCCGCTTTTCTCGGGGCCCTCGCAGCGCTCTCACAGCGGGGGCCCTCACAGCGGGGCCCTCACAGCGGGGGCCCTCACAGCTCCACGTGGACGGCCGTCGCGTCGTCGTGCGTCTTGCTGCGGCCCAGGAACGCCCGCTCCTCGCTGTCCGCCGACTCCAGCTCCCGCACCCGGTCCACCAGGGCGCGGGTGCCCTCCTTGGCGACCAGGTCGAACAGGGCCGTCCAGTCGCCCTCGTGGAACTTCTCCGTCCAGCGGGCCGCGCCGTCCGTCAGCGCCACCAGTGAGCGCACCTGGCCGCGCGGCACCGTGCCGGTGACCGCGCGCCGGGCCACCGAGGGGTCGGCGGCGGCCGTGAAGAAGCCGCCCTCCTTGTTGCGCAGCTCGGCGTCCACCCGTTCCGCGCTCGCCAGCGCCGTACGCGGCAGCCGGTCCAGCCGGTCGTCCAGTACCGGGGTCACCGTGCCGTCCGGGGCGCGCAGCAGCAGCGCGGAGTCCGAGAGCACCAGGTACTCGACCGTCTGTGCCGACCAGCGGACCAGCACCACCGTCGCCTGGGGCGTACGCGGGTGAGAAAGGTCACAGGTGATCAGATGGGCCTCGGATGTTTGGCGGATCGCCCGGCTGAGAATCTCCGCCAGCGTCAGATCTCGGTGGGAAACGGTCAGTTCGGTCAGCGCGCCGCCCAGCCGGGCGGTGAACCAGGGCACCGGGTGGGAGCAGCCCGGCGGGTGCGGGGGCGGTGTCACTCCGTCCAGCAAGATCACGCAACCGCCCTGACCGCAGGCGGGTAGTCCGACACCCGCGAAGTCCTCGTTGGGCCGGTCGGCGCCGCCGGGTTCCGAGACGAGATCAGTGCGCATCCCGCCAGTCTGCACGAACCCTTCACGAGGCGGGGCAACGGCCGGAGTGTGCGCCCTCCTTGGCGCGACCGAGCGGCTCGGGCGCCGGAATTGGCGGCAAATGGCATGGTCCGGGAATGCGTGGCGGCGAATATTGCCAAAGCCTGCCCCCCGCGTCCAACCGGCCCGCCGTGCAAGGGTGCCCGGCGCGCCGTCACGACTTGCCCGCCAACTCCCCTCCGATGTTCACTCCTTCGGGTGGCGGGTCAGGTGATGCGCGGCCACTGCCCACCGGCGCTGGGAGGGTCGGGAACCACGAACCGGGTGTACGCACCACTTGGCACCGAGACGACGGGGCGCCGCCCGGCCCTTCCGTAGACGAGTTCAGGATTGCGAGCACCGGTGCAGAAGAAGCGGCCTCGGCGCACAGGCAGGCAGACGGCCCCCCAGGGGACCGAACAGACCCCCGTGGGCGCTGGACGTCCCACCCATGTGCGCAACCGGCTGATCGTCGCCGTGGCCGTGGTGGCCGCCGCCATAGCCGGAGCAGGCGCCCCCGCCCTGCTCACCGCCTCAGGGGACCTCCATGAGTCCCAGGAGCTGGTGACCCGGGCGGAGGAGACCCAGGACGCCCTCGCGCTCGCCCACTCGCTGGCCGACGAACGCGACGAGGTCACCTCCTATGTCGCCGCCGGACGCCCGAAGACCAAGGCGCCCTCCGAGCAGCGCGGCACCCGCGTCGACCGCCAGGTCGAGGACCTGCGCGCGGACACCGACCTGCCGGCCCGGCTGCGTACCGCGCTGGACGGCATCGCCACCGTCCGCCGCACCGCCCTGACCGGCAAGTCCGACGCGCTGCGTACCCACCAGGCGTACTCGGCCACCATCACCGAACTGCACCGGCTCGCCGAGGAACTGGCCGAGCGGACGCCCCCGCGCGCCGGCTCCGGCGCCTACGCGCTCGCCGAACTGGACTCCGCCGTCCAGCAGTCCGCCGCCGCGCGCGGCCTGCTGCTGGCCGCGCTCAGCGTCCCCTCCACGCCCCGCACCGTGATCAGCCCCGTCACCGGGCTGCCCGTCACCACCAGCGGCAGCACCGAGGCCGACACCGCCCGCCGCGACGCGCTCACCGCCGCCGCCCAGCGGGCCCGGCTGCGCGCCGACGCCGGTCTCGCCACCTTCCGCGAGACCGCGCCCAAGGAGGCCGTCACCTCCTACGACTCCACGGTCACCGGCCCGGAGGTCAACTCCGCCGACAAGTACCTGGACTTCCTCACCGCCCAGCCCGCCTTCGGCGACCGGCAGCTCGCCGTCAGCGCCAAGAAGCTGGACGCCGCGCTCTCCGCCCGCGTCGACCTGATGCGCGGCGCCGAGTCCGCTCTCTACGAGCGCCAGGGGCAGAAGCTGGCCACCCTCCGGGACGACGACGTCACCGGTCTTGAGATCCGTATCGCGGTGCTCGGCGCCCTGATGCTGGTCACCGTCGGCATCGCCACCGCCATGGCGCGCACCCTGACCCGGCCGCTGTCCGTGCTGCGCCGGGGCTCGGCCCGCCTGGCCGGCGCCGAGGACCTCGCCGGGCAGGAGCCGATCGCCTTCACCGGCCGCAACGACGAGTTCGCCCAGGTCGTCCGCTCCGTCAATGCCCTGCACGCGCACGCCGTCACCCTGCACGAGCGGGTCGCCACCCTGGAGGCCGACCGCAAGCACCTGGTCGGCCAGCGGCAGAAGATGGCCGACGCCCGCGAGGCGCTGCGTACCGAACTCTCCGACTCCAGCGCCCAGTTGGAGCGGCTGCGGGAGAGCATCGGCGGCACCTTCGTCAATCTCGCGCTGCGCACCCTCGGCCTGGTCGAGCGCCAGCTCTCCGTCATCGAGGGGCTGGAGGAGCGCGAGCAGGACCCCGAGCGGCTGGCCACCCTGTTCAAGCTGGACCACTTCGCCACGGTCATGCGCCGGCACAGCGAGAACCTCCTGGTCCTCTCCGGCACCGAGCACATCCAGCCCGCCCACGGGCCGGTCCCGCTGGTCGACGTGGTCCGCGCGGCCGTCAGCGAGATCGAGCGGTACGAACGGGTCCGTATCGCCGCCCTGCCCCCGCACGCCCATGTGGTCGGCTTCGCCGCCGACGACCTCTCCCACCTGCTGGCCGAACTGATGGAGAACGCCAGCTCGTTCTCCCCGCCGGACCTGCCCGTCGAGGTCTCCGCCTGGCTGCTGGAGTCCGGCGAGGTCATGCTGTCGGTGCAGGACGAGGGCATCGGCATGGCCGCCGAGCGCATGGAGCGGCTCAACGGCCGCCTCGCCGACTTCGACCCGGAGTCGCCGTACGAGCAGGAGGGCGAGGACGGACTCGGCCTCGGGCTGTACGTCGTCGCCCGGCTCGCCCACCGGCACGGCATCCGGGTGCAGCTGCGCGAGCAGAAGCAGGGCGGGGTCGCCGCCGTCGTCGTGCTGCCGCAGTCGTTGCTCGCCGAGACCCCCGTCGGCGCGGTCCCGCACCACGCCACCCGCACGGCCGCCACCCAGAGCTTCTCGCTGCCCGGCGCCGACGCCGAAGCCAACTCCAACGTGCTGCGCGGCCGTCTCAAGGGCACCGACCCGCTCGTCGCCCTCGCCGAGAAGGCCGTACTGGAGAGCGGCGAGGCGGTGATCCCGAGGCAGGCCACCCGCGAACTGCCGCCCGAGACGGTGCCCGACAAGGTGCCCGAGGCGCTGCCGGAGTCGGCCCCCGAGACCACGATGGAGCTGCTGCTCCCGCCGGCCGCCCCCGCCGACGGGGACGCGGCCGTCACCCCCGAGCCCGTCACCCCCGAGCCCGTCACCCCCGAGCCCGTCACCCCCGAGCCCGTCACCCCCGAGCCCGCCGCCCCCCTCCCCGCCGAGGCCACGCACGACCGCGCCCCGGACGAGACGGAGGAGGAGCTGACGAGTAAGGGTCTGCCCAAGCGCACCCCGAAGATCACCGCTCCCGAGGCCCCGCCCCGCCCGCGCGCCACCGGTGTGGACGCCGAGGCCCTGCGCCGCAGGCTCGGCGGCTTCCGCCAGGGGGCACAGGCCGGTTACCGGGACGTGGAAGCGGAGATCGCCGAGCACACGGCGCAGAACCAGCGGCCCACCACCAGCGAAAACGCCGAAGAATCCACGGGGGGCCACGCCGAGGAGGCAAGCAGTTGACCACGCCCAGTACCTACGGACTGAGCAGTGAAGCCCGCAACCTGCATTGGCTGCTGACCAACCTGGTCGAGGAAGTACCCGGTATCCAGTCGGTCGCGGTCGTCTCCTCCGACGGCCTGCTCCTGCTGTCGTCCGACCCCAGCCGTACCGAGGCGGAGCGGCAGAACCGGCCGGTGACCAAGGGCCCGCGAGGCTCCGCCGCCGACCTGGCCACCATCGTCTCCGGCATCGGCAGCCTCACCGTGGGCGCCGCCAAGCTGATGGACTCCGGCTCGGTCAAGCACACCATGGTCGCCATGGACGAGGGCAGCCTCTTCGTCATGTCGATCAGCGACGGCTCGCTGCTCGGTGTGCACGGCTCCGCCGAGTGCGACATGAGCGTGATCGCGTACCACATGGCGCTCTTCGTCGGCCGGGCCGGACATGTGCTGACCCCGGAACTCCGCAGCGAACTGCGGAAATCCATGGAGTCCGAGCCGAGCGGGAGCAGCCGATGAGCACCATCGTCAGGAAGACGCAGCTCCCCTCGCGCGGCAGCGACCGCAAGGCCGCCCGCGTGCGCCCCTACTCGCTCACCGGCGGCCGCACCCGCTTCGGCCACGTCCTCCTGGTGGAGACGTTCGTGGCCACCACCGCGGCGCTCGACGCCCCGGAGGAGCGCAGGGAACTGGCGAACGGCACCGCTCCGCGTGTGATGCCGGAGATGGTCGCCATCGTCGAACTGTGCCGCCGTATGCGCACGGTGGCCGAGATCGCCGCGCTGCTGAGAATGCCGCTCGGCGTGGTCCGGGTGCTCCTCAGCGACCTCGCGGACCAGGGAAAGATCCGTGTTTACGGCACCGGAACCGGTCACGGCACCGGCCGTCCGGACCGCGCGCTGCTGGAAAGGGTGCTGAGTGGACTCCGCCGTCTCTGACGTGACCGCCCCCGTCGGGAACGCTCCTCTCGTCGACGGCGTGGCCGAGCCCGTCGAGGAACTGAAGTCCTGGCAGCAGGACCGCAGCCGGGCACCCGTCGCCACGAAGATCGTGGTGGCGGGCGGGTTCGGCGTCGGCAAGACCACCCTGGTCACCGCGGTCTCGGAGATCACCCCGCTCCAGACCGAGGCGCTGATGACCCAGGCGAGCGAGGAGACCGACGACCTCACCGCCACGCCGGGCAAGACCTCCACGACCGTGGCCATGGACTTCGGCCGCATCACGCTCGACGACGACCTGGTGCTCTACCTGTTTGGCACGCCGGGCCAGCAGCGGTTCTGGTTCATGTGGGACGACCTGGTGCGCGGCGCGATAGGCGCCGTGGTCCTGGCCGACACCCGGCGGCTCAAGGACTGCTTCCCGGCGCTGGACTACTTCGAGAGCTGTGGCCTGCCGTACGTGGTCGCGGTCAACCACTTCGACGGCAGCGAGATGTTCGGGCCGGAGGACGTGCGGGAGGCACTGACCATACCCGCCCACATCCCTGTCATGATCATGGATGCGCGGCGCCGGATCTCAGCGATCGAGACCCTCCTGGCCCTGGTGGGCCACGCGCTCGACGTAACCCCCGAGTAGTCCCCAGCCCCTCGTAGGAGACACCCCCGCATGCGGAAGATACTCGTCGTCGGAGCCGGCCAGTCCGGTCTCCAGCTCGCCCTCGGCCTCCAGTCGCACGGCTACGAGGTCACCCTGATGTCCAACCGGACGGCGGACGAGATCCGTTCCGGCCGGGTCATGTCGACACAGTGCATGTTCGACACGGCGCTCCAGCACGAGCGTGACCTCCAGCTGAACTTCTGGGAGTCCCAGGCCCCGAAGATCGAGGGGCTCGGCGTCTCGGTCGCCGCCCCCGGCTCCTTCGACCCGGGCCCCTCCCAGCGGGCCATCGACTGGGTCGGCAAGCTGGACGGGTACGCGCAGTCGGTGGACCAGCGGGTGAAGATGGCCGGCTGGATGGAGACCTTCGCCCAGCGCGGCGGCCAGCTGGTCATCCACGGCGCGGCCGTCGGCGACCTCGACTACTTCTCCCGCACCTACGACCTCGTGCTGGTCTCGGCCGGCAAGGGCGAGCTGGTGTCGATGTTCGGCCGCGACCCGGAGCGCTCCCCGTACACCGAGCCGCAGCGCGCGCTCGCGGTGGCGTACGTGCACGGGCTGGGTCCGCGTCCGGAGCACCCGGAGTTCGACGCGGTCCGCTGCAACCTGGTGCCCGGCGTCGGCGAGATGTTCGTGATGCCCACCCTGACCACCTCGGGCCGCGCGGACATCCTGTTCTGGGAGGGCATACCCGGTGGCCCGCTCGACGTGTTCAACGGCGTCAAGGACCCCACCGAGCACCTCTCCCTGACCCTGGAACTCATGGAGAAGTTCCTGCCCTGGGAGTACGCGCGCGCCACCAAGGTCGAACTGACCGACGCCGGCGGCACTCTCGCGGGCCGCTACGCGCCGACCGTGCGCAACCCCGTCGGCCGGCTGCCCGGCGGCGGCCTGGTCCTCGGTGTGGCCGACGTGGTCGTGGCCAACGACCCGATCACCGGCCAGGGTTCCAACTCGGCGTCCAAGTGCGCCGCCGCCTACCTCGACTCCATCCTGGAGCACGGCGAGCAGCCCTTCGACGAGGAGTGGATGCGGGCCACCTTCGACCGCTACTGGGCCACCGCCCAGCACGTCACCAAGTGGACCAACGCCATGCTGGCCCCGCCGCCGGAGCACATCCTCAACCTCATCGGCGCCGCCGGCCAGCTCCAGCCGGTCGCCGACCGCTTCGCCAACGGCTTCAACGACCCCGCCGACTTCGAGAACTTCTTCTACGACCCCGCGAAGACGGAGGCGTACGTGGGCTCGGTCGCCGCCGGAGCCTGACGCGCGCCGACACCCCGACGATCCTCCGGCCCCGTGCCCGCCTGCTACAGGCGGCGCGGGGCCGCGTCGGGTCGTACGGCGCCCAGGACCGGGTTGGCCGCCAGGGGGGAGATCTTGACGTTCTCGCCGGTGCGGGGGGCCTGGACCACCTTGCCGTCGCCGAGATAGAGGGCGACGTGGGTGGCTTCGGGGAAGTAGATGACGAGGTCGCCGGGGCGCAGGGTGTTGAGGGGGACGTGGGGGAGGCGGGCCCACTGTTCCTGGCTGGTGCGGGGGATCGGGGTGCCCGCGCGGGCCCAGGCGCGTGAGGTCAGGCCCGAGCAGTCGAAGGAGGCGGGGCCCGTCGCGCCCCAGAGGTAGGGCTTGCCGATCTGGTCCAGGGCGTAGCGGACCGCCTGGCCGCCCTCCGCCGAGGCGGGCCGGTCGTCGTCCCCGAGGGTGCCGGCCTCGGTGAGGCGCCGCTGTGCCTCGGCCACGCCGTCCTGCTCCAGCCGGGACACCTCGCCCTGCTGCTCCGGGGTGAGCGAGGCGAGGAGACGTTCCACCTCGGACAGGCGCTTCGTCACGTCGTCGCGCTGCTTCTTCTGCCGCGCGGCCAGGGTGAGCTGGGTGTCCAGGGCCTTGCGGGCCGACCTGGCCAGGGCGTCCGCGCGCTTCTCGGCGCCGGTCAGCCGGTCCAGGGTGGCGGCACGGTCGGTGGCGACGCGGCCGATGACATGGCCCTCGTCGAGCGCCTGCTGCGGGTCGTCGGCGAGGAGCAGACGGACGTAGACGGAGAAGCCCGAGTTGTTCTGGTACTGCTGGCGGGCGAGCCGTCCGGCCTCACCCCGGCTGCCCTGCAACGCCAGCTTGGCTTGCGCCAGTTCACCGTCCAGCCGCTTCACCTCGGACCGCTGCGCGGTCAGCTTCTCCGCGGTGGCGTTGTAGGTCTCGGTGGCCTGTTCGGTCTGCCGGTACAGCCGCTGAAGGTCCGTCAGCAGCTCGGCCACCGGCCGCTGCGGCTCCGGCGCGGCCACCGCGGACACGGGCGCGAGCGCGACCTGGGCCGCCATCGCGGCCGTACAGGCCAGGCGCAGCAAGGTTCCTGACACGACATCACCTCCGGTGCGAGGAGCGGCGGACGTCCCGCCCACTCCCTACCGCGAGCTTCTGCCGCGTCCCGCCGGGTCCGCCAGCCGAACGTGCGCGGACCGGCGCAACCTTGTCACCCGGTCGGGTCGTCCGGCTTGCCGTGCGGCGTGTTGTCCCGCCTCGGCCGGGACCAGGGCCAGCGGAGCCGGTCGGCGTCGCCCAGGCCCTCGGGGTCGTGCACGTACTTCCACCCCCGCACCAGCCCCAGCCTCTTGGTGTGCCCGCGCGGAGTGCGCCGGTAGACCAGCACGGTGGGCGGGCCGCCGGCCGCGTCGGGGACGGGGATGCGGTACGTCTTCGGGGGGTGGCCGGTCGGGCCGAGCAGCACGGGCAGCACCCGGCCGTCCATCGGGCCGCCCTCGAAGGGGGTGTCCTGACTCTTCACGCCCTCAGTGTCGGTCATCCCCGCTGATCGCGGCGACGACGGCCGCCGTCTGCGGGTCGCGCCCGGCGGTCACCACCAGTACGGCAATGAACTGCTCGACCAGCCAGTCCCGCAGCTCGTCCCGGGGCGGCTGCTTGCCGTCGTCCAGCCAGATCAGCGACGACGCCTCGACCGCCGCGATCCACATCCGCACCGTCATCCGCAGCCGGGGCCCCGGCTCGGCCACCCCGAGGTGGCTGAAGAGATGCTCGGCGGCGGTCCGGCGCACCTCGTCCACGATGGCCGTCGTCCGGGAGGTGCCCACCACGCTGCCGCCCTGGAGCAGCGCGCTGAACCCGGTGTCGTGCTCGTCCACGAAGGCCAGATAGCGGTCCAGGGCGCGCCCGAGCCGGGGTGTCAGCGGCCCCTGCCGGGGCTCGTCGAAGCAGAGCCGCAGCGCCTCGGCGGCCGACTTCAGCGCGGCCTCGTACAGCTGCTGCTTGCCGCCGGGGAAGTAGCGGTAGACCAGTGGGCGGGAGACCCCGGCCGCCTCCGCCACGTCGTCCAGCGACACGTCCTCGGGCGCGCGGTGCGCGAAGAGGGACAGCGCCGAGTCCAGAAGCTGGCTGCGGCGCTGCTCCACACTGAGGCGTCGGTAGGCGGGGGTGGCGGCCTGCGGGGTCATGCCTGGCAGCGTAATCGCTCCCTCCCCGGCCGCCTCCCGGAGCGGGCGCTTCCGGTCGTCCGCCGCTACGCCAGCAGGCCCGACGCCTTCCACAGCCGCCGCCCGGCGCCGCGCAGGACGCCGATCTCGTCCAGGAAGTCGGTGAGCCGGCTCGCGCCGGTCTGCATCACCTCGCGCCGGTGTCCGCTGGCCTTGACCTGGGCCAGTGCCTCGCGCTTGTCGAGGCCGACGTTGGTGTACACCTCCGGGTTGATGAAGGCGATGGAGAAGATCCGCGCGAACTCGCCGGAGGTGACGCGGGTGAACTCCCGCGACCACTTCGGCGCCGTCACCATCTGGCGGCGCAGCTCCTCACGGGCGTACCGGACATGCCGGGCCTCCTCCACCACGTGGATGCGTGTGACGCCCCGGATCAGGGGCTGCACCCGCTCGTCGGGGAAGGTCAGCCGCTGCATCCAGTCCAGCACCTCCTCGCCGAGCAGGGTGGCGGTGAAGGAGCCGGGCGTGGTGGAGATGGTCTTGAACAGGCGCCCGAGGTTCTGGTGGGCCCGGCTCACCGGGTACCAGGGGGTGCCGCCGCGGGTGATCACGCGGGCGAACATCTTGGAGTGCCGGCACTCGTCCTCGATCTCGGTGAGCGCGTACCGCACATGGGCGCTGGTCGCCGGCTTGTCGTAGATGTGCCGGACCAGCAGCTGCATCAGGATCAGCTCGAACCAGATGCCCAGCGAGGCGAGCGCGGCCGCCTCGTGCCGGGAGAGGTCGATGCGCTGCTCCTCGCTCATCCGGTGCCACAGCGGGGTGCCGTACAGCGACACCAGCTCCGGGGGCCAGAACCACTTGCCCTCCTCGAAGGGCGCGTCCCAGTCCAGCTCCTTGTCCGGGTCGAAGGAGTGCTTGGCGGAAGAGACGAGCAGTCGCTCGGCCACCTGCTCCCGGTCCTTGAGCAGGCCCAGCGCGTCGCGCAGCCCGTCGAGCGCGTCCGCTTCCGTCAGGGTCGTCATGGCTCCGTCACCTCGTCAGCCGGGGGGTACGTCGTCGTCCGCCTCTTATGAGACTGCGTGTCAGCAAGGGCGTCAATCCCTTACGCACGACTTTTACCGACGACGAACCCCCTTACAGCCGCGCCCGGTTCAGGACCCCAGCACCGCCCGCATCACGTCCCGGGCGATCGGCGCCGCGTCCCCGCCCCCGCTGATCTCCCCCCGGTCCGCCGAGGCGTCCTCCACCACCACCGCGACCGCCACCTCCGGCTCCGGGGTGCCGTCCGCCTGCGCCCAGGACACGAACCAGGCGTACGGCACCCCGGTGTTGCCGACCCCGTGCTGGGCGGTGCCCGTCTTGCCGCCGACCGTGGCACCCCGGATCGCCGCGTTGCCGCCCGTGCCCCGCTCGACCGCGTCCCGCATCAGCTCCTTCAGCTGGAACGCCGTCGACGGCCGCATCACCCGCGTCAGCGGATGCGCGGCGCCGCCCGCGACCGTCTCGCCCCCGGACCGGGTGGTCCGCTCCACCAGATACGGCGCCCGCGCCTGCCCTCCGTTCGCCACCGCCGCCGAGACCATCGCCATCTGGAGCGGGGTCGCCCGCGTGTTGTACTGACCGATCGAGGACAACCCCAGCTGCGCCTTGTCCACCACCGTGTCGAAGGTGGACGGCGACACCGCGAACGGCACCCTCAGCCCGGTGTCGTTGAAGCCGAAGGCCCGCGCCGTCGCCGACATGTCCGGCAGTCCCACGTCCACGCCCAGCTTGGCGAACACCGTGTTGCAGGACCAGGCGAACGCCTCCCGCAGCGAGGCGTCCCGGCAGCCGTCGGCCTCGTTGGTCAGCCGGGTCGTGGTGCCCGGCAGCCGGTACGGGTCGGGGGAGTCGGTGGGCGCGTCCAGATCCGTGATCACCCCCGCGTCCAGCGCGGCCGCCGCCGTGACCACCTTGAACGTAGACCCCGGCGGATACGTCTGCCGCACCGCCCGGTTGAGCATCGGCTTGTCCGGATCGGCGTTCAGCCGCTCCCACGCCGCCGACGCGCCCGCACCGTTCCCCGACAGCCGCGCCGGGTCGTACGACGGGGTCGACACCAGCGCCAGCACCTTGCCCGTGGCCGGCTCGATCGCCGCCACCGCCCCCTTGCGCCCGCCCAGCCCCCGGAACGCGGCCCGCTGCGCCTTCGCGTTCAGCGTGGTGACGACGTTCCCGCCCGGCCCCGGCTCACCCGCCACGTCGTTCCACACCGGGAACCCCGACAGCAGCGGATCGGTGCCGGACAGCAGCCCGTCCTCCGCGTGCTCCAGGAACGTGGAGCCGAACCGCTGCGAGGCGAAGCCGGTCACCGGGGCGTACAACGGGCCGTCCCGGTAGGTGCGTTCGTAGCGCAGCTGCTCGCCGGTGTCGCGTGAGCCGGTCACCGGCGCGCCACCGACCAGGATGTTCCCGCGCGGCTGCTGATAACGGGCGATGGCCGCGCGCCGGTTGGCCGGATTGCCGTCGTATTTGTTCGCCTCAACGACCTGCACCCGGGCCGCGTTGACCAGCAGGGCCAGCAGGAGCAGGCCGCAGAAGGCCAGCGCGTGCCGGATGTACGGGGCCATCGGGTGGTTGCCGCCGTACTCGCCGGGTCCGCTCACGGGGCCTCCTCGCCGTCGTACTGGCTGCGCGCCGAATCGCTCACCCGGATCAGCAGGGCCACGATCGCCCAGTTGGTGACCACCGAGGAGCCGCCCTGGGCGAGGAACGGCATCGCCATGCCGGTCAGCGGGATCAGCCCGGTCACCCCGCCCGCGATCACGAACACCTGGAGCGCCAGGATCGAGGACAGCCCCACCACCAGCAGCCGCCCGAACGGCTCGCGCAGGGCGAGGGCCGCCCGGAAGCCGCGCTCCACCAGCAGGGCGTACAGCAGGAAGATCGCCGCCAGTCCGGCCAGGCCCAGCTCCTCACCGGCCGTCGCCAGGATGAAGTCCGACTTGGTGGCGAAGCCGATCAGCGTGGAGTGGCCGAGCCCCAGCCCGGTGCCGGACATCCCGCCGGCCGCGAACGCGAACAGCGACTGCGCCAGCTGGTTGGGGCCCTGACCGGCGTCGATGGTGCCGAAGGGGTGCAGCCAGTCCTCGATCCTGCCGTGCACATGCGGCTCCAGGTGCCCGACCGCCCACGCGCCGAGCACCGCGAGCACCAGACCGACCGCGATCCAGCCCGTCCGGCCGGTCGCCACGTACAGCAGCACCACGAACAGACCGAAGAACAGCAGCGAGGTGCCGAGGTCGCGCTCCAGGACCAGCACACCGACGCTCAGCAGCCAGATCGTCACGATCGGCCCGAGCACCCGCCCGGTCGGGAACTGGAAACGCCAGATCCGGCGCCCGGTGTACGCGAGCGCGCTGCGGTTCGCGGCCAGGTAGGCGGCGAAGAACACCGCCAGCAGCACCTTGGCGAACTCGCCCGGCTGGATGGAGAACCCGGCGACCCTGATCCAGATCCGGGCGCCGTTGACCGCCGGGAACAGGATCGGCAGCAGCAACAGCACCAGCGCCGCCGCCACGCACACGTACGAGTACCGCTGGAGCACCCGGTGGTCGCGCAGCACCAGCACCACCCCGATGAACAGCCCGACCCCGAGCGTGGACCACACCAGCTGCGCCGGAGCCGCCCGGTCGGCCGGGGTCTGGAGGTCCAGCCGGTAGATCAGCACCAGCCCGAGCCCGTTCAGCAGCACCGCGATGGGCAGCGGCAGCGGATCGGCGTACGGCGCGCGCAGCCGCACCGCGAGATGCGCGAGCAGCGCCAGGCCGCCGAGCCCGGCCCCGTAGCCCACCGCGCCGGGCGGCACGGCACCGGTGCGGGCCAGGCCCACCGCGCAGTAGCCGTACACCGACAGCAGCACGGCCAGCACGATCAGGGCCAGCTCCACCCCGCGCCGCCGGGGCAGCCGAGAGCTCGGGGCGGTCGCTCGGGAGGCGGGCGGCGCGGTCCCGGCCTGGGTCATCTGCTGGTGTTCCGCTGGCGGGTCGTCAGCACCAGCGCGGGACGGGCCCGACGTTGCCGATGTACCGGGCCGAGGCCCACGCCCAGGTGCCGTCGGTGAGCAGGTACCAGAGCGGGTTGCCGCTCACCCGGTCGCCGTTCACCTTGCAGTAGATGGACACGTGCTCGCCCTGCGCCGCGAACCGGATGCGGCGGGTGCCGCGGTCCGGGCGGTCGCGCAGCCAGATGCCGCCCTTGGCCGTGACCACACCCTCGTACCGGCGCGGGTCGCGGTCGCCCCGGCCGCCCGCGTGCCCGTCGGGACCCCCGGCGCCGTCCTGCTGCTGAGCGGCCGGCGCACCGCCGGCCGGGCCGTCCGCGGCACCGGCGGGCACGGCCCCGCCGAGCAGTACGCCCGTCACGGCCGCCAGTGCCAGGCCGTGGAAGAGGACGGAACGCAGGGACATGGAAGACCTCCGAAAGCGGTCGGAACTGACTAACCGCCACATTAGGAGCCCCAGGGTGCGCCTGCGCGCCGCAGTGGGCCATCGGGGAGGGGAGTCCCGTGTCCTTGCTCCACTCGGCCCGCCTCCGGCCCCCGGAGGGTGTGACTACGGCAGCCGGGCCGCCCGCCGCGGGTCCAGCAGGCCCGCGAGGAGATCCCCGTACCGCTCCACCCGAGGCGTGATGTCCTCGGCCAGGAACTCCAGGTCGGCCGGTTCGCGGCAGCGCTCGACCTCGTCCCAGGTGACCGGCGTCGAGACGGTCGGGGCGCTGCGGGCGCGCAGGGTGTAGGGGGCGGCCGTGGTCTTGCGGGCGGCGTTCTGGCTCCAGTCGACGAACACCTTGCCCGGCCTCAGGCTGCGCGTCATCCGGTGCAGCACCAGCCCCGGCATCGCCCGCTCCGCCTCCACCGCGAGCGCCTTGGCGTAGTCGCTCGCCTCCCCCGACGAGCCGCCCCGCACCGCCGCCAGCAGATGCAGCCCCTTGGACCCGGCGGTCTTGGCGTACGCCTCGATCCCGTCCGCCGCGAGCCGCTCCCGCAGCCACAGGGCGACCTCGCAGCAGTGGACGACCGTCGCGGGCGCGCCGGGGTCGAGGTCGAACACCAGCCGGTCGGCCTCGTCCGGGGTCTGGACCAGCCACTGGTGGGTGTGGAACTCGGTCACCAGGTTCGCCGCCCACACCAGACTCGACAGGTCCTGGACCACCACCATCCGGGCCGCGCCCGCCGAACGGGGGACCTCGGCGGTCGTGACCCAGTCGGGCGTACCCGGCGGCACGTTCTTGGTGAAGAACACCTGTCCCCCCGGGCCGTCCGGATAGCGCAGGAAGGACACCGCCCGGTCGCGCAGATGCGGCAGCAGCACCCCGGCGGCGGTGGCGTAGTAGTGCAGCAGCTCGCCCTTGGTGAAGCCGGTCTCCGGATACAGCACCTTCTCCAGATTGCTGAGCGTGACCCGCCGCCCCTCCACCTCCGTCACTGGCGTCATAGGATGACAATCCCAGAAATGGGACGAATGGGATAAATCAGAACCGTACGGAAGGGACCCGGCACGTGCGATCCATATGGAACGGCGCCATCTCCTTCGGCCTCGTCAGCATCCCCATCAAGCTGGTGAACGCCACCGAGAGCCACGCGGTCTCCTTCCGCCAGGTCCACAGCGAGGACAACGGCCGCATCCGCTACCGCAAGGTCTGCGAACTGGAGGACCGCGAGGTCACCCAGTCCGAGATCGGCAAGGCGTACGAGGGCGCCGACGGCGAGATGATCCCGATCACCGAGGACGACCTCTCCCACCTCCCGCTGCCCACCGCCCGCACGATCGAGATCGTCGCCTTCGTACCGGCCGAGCGCATCGACCCGCTCCAGATGGACGCGGCGTACTACATCGCCGCCGCCGGAGCCCCCGCCGCCAAGCCGTACACCCTGCTGCGCGAGGCCCTCAAGCGGAGCCGCAAGGTCGCCATCGCCAAGTTCGCGCTGCGCGGCCGGGAGCGGCTGGGCATGCTGCGCGTGGTCGGCGACGTCATCGTCCTGCACGGCCTGCTCTGGCCCGACGAGGTACGCGCCCCCGAGGGCGTCGCCCCGGACGTGGACGTCACCGTCCGCGACCAGGAGCTGGACCTCGCCGACGCCCTGATGGACACCCTCGGCGAGGTTGACCTCGCCGACCTCCATGACGAGTACCGCGAGGCGCTGGAAGAGGTCATCGCCGCCAAGGCCGCCGGCGAGACCCCGCCCGAGGCCCCCGCCCCGGCCGACGGCGGCAAGGTCCTCGACCTGATGGCGGCCCTGGAGAAGAGCGTCCGCGAGGCCCGCGAGTCCCGGGGCGGGGAGGGCGAGGCGGAGGTGCGGAACCTCCACGGCCGGGGGACCCCCAAGGAGACGGGGGCGAAGAAGTCGACGGCCACTACGGGGAAGGCGGCCGCCAAGAAGACGGCGAGCCCGCGCAAGTCGACGTCGAAGGCGGGGGAGGGGGCGGGGGCACGGAAGCAGGCGGCGAAGTCCACGTCCAAGTCCACCTCGAAGGCTGCGGCGAAGAAGCCTGCGGCCAAGAAGGCGCCTGCGAAGAAGTCGGCGGCGAAGGGGAAACGGTCGGCTTGAGGAGGGAGAGGGCGGTCGGGGTGAGGAGGGAGAGGGCGGTCGGGGTGAGGCGTGCCGGAGTCGCCGGTACGAGGGAACGCGGGGCGTCGGCGTGGGCGGTGGCCGTGGTGGGCGGGGGCGTGAGCGTGGTGTCGGCGTGGGCCGTGGCCGTGGTGTGAGGTGGGGCGATGGCGTAACGCTCGTCACCTTGCCCTGCTCACGCCCGCGCGCCCCACTCGTGCCCTCTCCGCCCCGGTCCCCGTTCACATCTCGCCCCGCCCATGCGCACCCACCTCGGTCACCTTGCCGCCCCGCCGGGGGAGTTGGGGTGGTGGCGCCGGCTTACGCCAGGCCGGCGCCCGGCGGCCAAGATCGGGATCAGTCGCGTAGCCAGGGTCGGCGCCCGCGCACGCGGCCGCGTCCCGTACCTCGGATTCACCTCCCCGAACGGCGCACCCTCAGGCACGATGAACATGTGACATACGTGGTGACCGTGACGATGGCCCCGCCCCAGGGGGCCCCGGAACTCGACGCGCTGCGCCGGGAGGGAGTCGTCTTCCTGCTGCGCAAGGGCTTCGACTCGCTGGAGGCGGTCGAGGGCCCGGACGGCATGGAGGTCGATCTGCTGGACGACGTGATCGCCGCCCATCCCGGCGGGGCCCTGCTGAAGCTGTTCGTGGACGCCCCGGCGCTGGAGTTCGCGGAGGAAGCGGCGCGCGAGGTGGTGACGGAGCTGATGGAACGCACCGAGCCGCTCGCCGACTGGCGCCTGACCCGCTGCGCGGTGGAGCTGAACTCCGAACTCATCCAGGAGAGCCTGGACGCGGCCGACGGCCCCGACGCCCCACCGTCCGACCCGGCCGAACGCGCCCGGCGCCACGCGGCGGGTACGGTGCCCGCGCCCCCGGACACCCCCGGCCACTCCGAGAGCCATGCGATGCGCACGCGGCTGCGTGAACTCGCCCCGGCGCTCACGTCGTTCACCCTGGAAGCCTTCGGCCACCACGAGTCGGTGCCGGAGTGCGAGGTGGGCAGGGAGGCGGCGGAGATAGCGGCGGGCGCCGTGGTCTACGCCATCGACCTCCTGGTGGACGAACTCTTCACCGACCTGGCCGCCCTGGAGGACGACGGCCCCACGGTCGCCCGCAGCAACGCCACGTTCATGATCCTGGACGACCTGCCCCCGCACCTGGCGGACACGTACACGGTCCTGTTCACCCGCCGCCTCACGGTCACCGCGATCACCCTGACGGGCCGGCTCACCCGCCCCCCGTTCGACCACCCCACCTGCCTGGCCGAGGAACTCCTCCTCAAGTCCCTCCTGAACCAGGCCGAGGTGACAGCCGACCTCTACAGCCTCCTGACGGACGAGGTCACCCAGGCCCTCGAAACCTTCGCCACCACCCTGCACCCCCCGACCCCGGCCGAAGCCGCCGTCCCCGACGACCCGGACACGTGGTTCACGCCGTACACCCCCGTCTCCCCGGTGCATCCTTACGCTGCGAACGAGAACGAGGAAACGCTGACGGAGTTGCCGGACTGACCGCCACAGCAACGTTTCAGCAGGTCACGGCGTCCCCGAAAAGGGTGATCTTCGCCCGGCAATGGCCAAGGAAGCGCGGATGACCGGGCACGGTGGTGCCGTCCCGGCGGACACCCAGGGACCCATCGGGGGAACCGTCCGCCGCGAGACGGAGAGGACCTGCCGTGAAGTCACGCGACCGGATCGCCCTCGCAGCCGCCGCACTTACCCTGGCAGTCGGCGCGACCACCGCCCCGACCGCGAACGCCGCACCGTCCGCCGCCCCGAGGTGCTCCGCCTGGAAGGCGATCACCATCACCGGCGGCCGCGCCAAGTACCGAGAGTGCACCAAGACGGCCAACGGCAAGCAGCAGGTCAACGGCACCTTCCAGCTATGGGACACCAAGCACGACGGCAAGTCCGTCCAGGCGTACGCGCGAACCGACTACAACCACTGGTACGGCGACAAGGTCACCTGGGAACACTTCTACGGCTGGGGCAACGAAAAGCACCCCAGCGCGCAGATCTCCTCGGGCTGGCACGGGGGCGACGACTTCGAGCTGACGATCGAGCTCAAGTGACGTGAGGTGGGGGGCTGGTGCCCCGAACCTTCAAAGCCCTCCAACGACAAGCCGCCCGACACCGGCCTCCACCAGCGAGCCCACGGAGTCCAGCCGCTCTGCGGCCACGAGGAGCCGCTCGTACTCCGCGCGCAGCACGGGAATCCGGAAGTAACCGATCACCCGCACCAACTCATCCAGGGCCAGCTCGACTTCATCATTATCGATCAGCGCGACGACCGACCCGAGCGCGGTCGAGGGCGGCTTTTCACCCCTCACTCGTTGCGCGATGTTCCCGGCGACGGAACGCAGGAGATTTTCGGGAGAGCCCAAGGGCTCATACCGAGAGATCCCGCCTCAGATTTTGATGACCGTCGCACGCGACCCGCACAGTGCGGTGAGGTCCTCCGGGTCAGAGGTGAGGATGGTGACGGGCCCAGGGGCGGCGAGGGAGGTCGCGCTCAGCATGGCGTCGATCGCGTGTTTGTGGCCGTGCAGGCCGGCATCGGCCAGGAGGGTCGCGGCATGGCGGGCGATCGGTTCGGTGACCGGCTCCACGATGAGGCGGGAGAGGGTCCACTCCAGCGCGGGGCGGTTGATGCGCGGATGGGCCACTTCCACCAGGGTGGCAGCGGACGTGATCACGCGCAGGTCATCGGCGCGGGCGAGCGCGAGCCAGGCGGTGACCGTCCGGTCACGCAGCACGGCCTTGGCCAGTCCTTCGCTGTCGAGCACCAGCGTGCCACCCGGAGCGGCCGGGGAGCGTGTCACGCCGCGTTCTTCCCATCACTGGTCTGCTGCTCCCGGGCCTGGTGCAGCTGATCCCGCAGGGCCTGCACCTCGTCCTCGGTAATGGGACCGTGCCCTGCCTCTGCGACCTGGATGAGTTCGTTGAGGTTGTCGCGCTCGATCTGCCGGGCGACGGCGGCAGCCACGTAGGCGGACAGGCCGGAGGGGCCACTGCGGGCGCGGGCGGCGTCGGCGATGTCCCGCGGCATCGTGATCGAGTACTTCTGGGTGGGCTCGCTCATGCTCCTTATGCTACTGCGAGTGCTACCAGTCTGAGCGGTACACGGCCGCACATACGCGAAGACCCCGAAGGCGCTGATGGCGGGGTCTTTGGGCTTCCCGCGAAGTGCCCCCGGCAGGATTTGAACCTGCGCACACGGCTTCGGAGAACCTCTGCGTGTGACGGCTGGACGCAGCTCAGCGGCTTGCGTGGGGCACTCCTGAGCCTGCCAGGCCACGAATAGGCCGGGCACCTGGCCCGAAGACCCGTTCGTCCCAGAAGCGACTGAGGTGGCCGCTCGTCCAGAGGTCGGTGTGCCAAGTCGCCTGTGTTGACGGCCCAGCTGGTGCTGACCCGCAGGCACCGCGTCGGGTCGCGCAGCTCGACCTCTCCCTCGCCGTGGTCACGGAAATGTCCGGCAAGCTGGAGATCGCCGTCCGCCATTACGAAACGCTCGCTGTCGACGACCGACTCTCCCGCCGGGACCGCGCAAGGGCCCGCCTGTGGGTGGGTACGGCACTGAGCAAGAACGGCCGGCATGACTACGCGACCCGCGTCATGCGGGCCGCTTCCCTTGGGGAGAGGGAGCGGACGAGCGCTGTCGTACGGATCAGCCACTGCTCTGGATTCCAAAAGCGGATAGCACCGGCCCGTGGGCCGAAATGACGTGAGGCCGGTGAAAACCCACGCCCACACCCACGCCCACACCCACACCCACGCCCACGCCCGCACATACGCGAAGACCCCGGCCTCAGCGTTTCCGCTGTTGACGGGGTCTTTGGGCACCTAATTCAAGGTGCCCCCGGCAGGATTCGAACCTGCGCACACGGCTCCGGAGGCCGTTGCTCTATCCCCTGAGCTACGGGGGCGTGTCGGGCGTTGCGCTGGGCGCTTGCGGCGACGGGTAGAACCCTAGCAGGTCTTCCGGGGTGATCAGGAACGGGTTTGCGCAGGCGGGGTCGGCCCATGGGCGGGGGCCGAGCAGGGCCAGGGTGCGGCCGCAGCGCCCGTTCGGCGTCCACTCGCAAGCGGGCTACCCCCGTCAGAGCGAGAAGTGCAGAAAACCGGGACGCGACCCCCCGCCCCGACCTACTCTCGAGTTGTGTCAGGCGCGTCTGGCCGGGTGCTTGTTGTGGACGACAGCAAGGGAATCCGGCAGCTGATCAAGGTCAACCTCGAGCTGGAAGGGCTTGAGGTGGTGACCGCGGTCGATGGTGCCGAGTGTCTCGACGTGGTGCACCACGTGCGCCCCGACGTGGTCACGCTCGACGTCGTCATGCCCCGGCTCGACGGGCTGAGTACCGCCGCCCGCCTCCGCGCCGACCCCCGCACCCGCGACCTCCCGCTCGCCATCATCAGCGCGTGCACCCAGTACGAGGTGGAGAGCGGGCTCGACGCCGGCGTCGACGCCTTCCTGCCCAAGCCCTTCGAGCCCGACGAACTCGTCCGCCTGGTCAAGGGGCTCCTGGAGCGGAGCGACCGGCGCGACGGCGTCTGCTTCGGCGGCTAGCCACCCGTACCGGTCCGCCCACCCGTACCGGCCCGCCCACCCGTACCGGCCCGCCCCTCCCGCCTCCCCTAGGCTTGTCCCGTGACCCCCGCCGAGCTCTCCCGTACCGTCCTGGACGCGGTGCGCCGTGCCGTGGACGCAGGGGAGCTGAGCGTGGACCTGCCGGAACGGGTCACCGTGACCGAGCCCGGCCCCGGCGGGTGCGGTGACTACGCCACCAACGTCGCCCTCCGCCTCGCCCGCCCCGCCGGACAGCCCCCGCTGCGCGTCGCCGAGATCCTGCGTGCGCGGCTCCTCGACGCCGAGGGAGCCGAGGGAGCCGAGGGAGCCCAGGGAGTAGGGGACGTCGTCGTCACCGGGCCGGGGTTCCTCAACATCAGCCTCCGCGCACGCGACGACCTGCTCACCGGGCTCGTCCGGGAGATCCGCGAGCGCGGCACGGAGTACGGGCACGGCGACGCCCTCGCCGGGCGGACCGTCGTGCTGCGGGTGCCGTACGAGGTACGCGCCGAGGTCGTCGCCGACGCCGTCGCGCGGATCGTGGCCACCCAGGGCGGCCGGACCGAGATAGAGCATGGCGAGCCCGTCGATCTGCGGCCCGTACCGGCGCCGGAGGACCCCGCGCCGCTCGGACCCGACGCCGCCCGCTGGGCCCTGCTGCACCCCGCCGCGCACGACCGGCCCCGGATCACCGCCGACCACCTCGTCCAGCGCGAGACCAACCCCCTCTTCCGCGTCCGCTACGCCCACGCCCGCGTACGCGCCCTCACCCGCAACGCCCACGACCTCGGCTTCGCCGCCGAACCGGGCGAACTGGGCTCCGCCGGTACGGCCGACGCCGGCGGACCGAGGGCTGGTGCCCACCCCGCGAGTACCTCCCACCCCCTCCAGACCCCCCTGACCGACCACCCCCGCATCCTCCTCGCCGCCGCCACCCAGCACGCCCCCGACCGCCTCGCCCGCCACCTCCTCACCGTCGCCGACGCCCTCCTCCCGCTGCTCCCGGAGGTTCTTCCCGTCGGGGAGGAGAAACCCACGGCCGCCCATCGCGCCCGGCTGGCGCTTGCCGAAGCCGCCGGGGCGGTGCTTGCCGGTGGCCTGTCCCTGCTCGGCATCGACGCACCCGAACACCTCTGAGATCCGAGAACAGAGAGCCACGTCATGAGCCGTTCCGCCCACCCCGCCGGGCCCCGTCACGCCGATGTCCTGACCGAGGGGCACTACTCCGCCCCGCCGGCCGACCTCAACGCCCTCGACCCCAAGGTGTGGGCCCGCACCGTCGACCGGGACGAGGACGGTGCCGCGACCGTCGGCGGCATCCCCGTGACCCGGCTCGCGGAGGAGTTCGGCACCCCGGCCTACATCCTCGACGAGTCCGACTTCCGGGCCAGGGCCCGCGCCTGGCGCACCGCGTTCGGCACCGAGGCCGACGTCTTCTACGCCGGCAAGGCGTTCCTCTCCCGTGCCGTCGTGCGCTGGCTGGACGAGGAGGGGCTCAACCTCGACGTCTGTTCCGGCGGCGAACTGGCCACCGCGCTGTCCGCCGGGATGGACCCCGCGCGCATCGCCTTCCACGGCAACAACAAGTCCGTCGAGGAGATCACCCGCGCCGTCGAGGCGGGCGTCGGCCGGATCGTGCTCGACTCCTTCCAGGAGATCGCCCGCGTCGCGCACATCGCGCAGGGGCTCGGCAAGCGGCAGAAGGCGCAGATCCGCATCACCGTCGGCGTCGAGGCGCACACCCACGAGTTCATCGCCACCGCCCACGAGGACCAGAAGTTCGGCATCCCGCTCGCGGGCGGCCAGGCCGCGGAGGCCGTACGGCGCGCCCTCACCCTCGACGGGCTCGAACTCATCGGCATCCACAGCCACATCGGCTCGCAGATCTTCGACATGTCCGGCTTCGAGGTCGCCGCCCACCGCGTCGTCGGCCTGCTGAAGGACATCCGCGACGAGCACGGCGTCGAGCTGCCCGAGATCGACCTCGGTGGCGGCCTCGGCATCGCCTACACCAGCTCCGACGACCCCCGCGAGCCGCACGAGATCGCCAAGGCGCTCACCGAGATCGTCACCCGCGAGTGCGAGGCGGCCCGGCTGCGCGTCCCCCGTATCTCCGTCGAGCCCGGCCGCGCCATCGTCGGGCCGACCGCGTTCACGCTGTACGAGGTCGGCACCGTCAAGCCGCTCGAGGGCCTGCGCACCTACGTCTCCGTCGACGGCGGCATGTCGGACAACATCCGCACCGCGCTGTACGACGCCGAGTACAGCGTCGCCCTCGTCTCGCGCACAAGCGACGCCGAGCCCATGCTCGCCCGCGTCGTCGGCAAGCACTGCGAGAGCGGGGACATCGTGGTCAAGGACGCGTTCCTCCCCGCCGACCTGGCGCCGGGCGACCTGATCGCCGTACCGGCCACGGGTGCCTACTGCCGGTCCATGGCCAGCAACTACAACCACGTCCTGCGTCCGCCGGTCGTCGCGGTCGGCGACGGCGAGGCGCGGGTGATCGTCCGGCGCGAGACCGAGGAGGACCTGCTCCGGCTCGACGTCGGCTGAACCCCCGCTGGGGCCGCCCGAGGCCCCGGTCCGGGAACACGAAACAGACGTCTCACGATCCGGACGAAGGGTAGAAAGCCCCGTCCGGTGAGTGAGACTGGTCAAACCGTAGACGGTGAGAGGAAACGAGGTCGGATGATGCGTACGCGTCCGCTGAAGGTGGCGCTGCTGGGCTGTGGAGTGGTCGGCTCCGAGGTGGCGCGCATCATGACGACGCACGCCGACGACCTCGCCGCCCGCATCGGCGCCCCGGTCGAACTGGCCGGGGTCGCCGTACGGAGGCCCTCGAAGGTGCGCGACGGCATCGACCCGGCGCTCGTCACCACCGACGCGACCGCCCTGGTCAAGCGCGGTGACATCGACGTGGTGGTGGAGGTCATCGGCGGCATCGAGCCCGCCCGCGCCCTCATCACCACCGCCCTGGAGCACGGCGCGTCCGTCGTCTCGGCCAACAAGGCCCTGCTCGCCCAGGACGGCGCCGCCCTGCACGCCGCCGCCGAGGAGCACGGCCGGGACCTCTACTACGAGGCCGCCGTCGCCGGTGCCATCCCGCTGATCCGCCCGCTGCGCGAGTCCCTCGCCGGCGACAAGGTCAACCGCGTGCTCGGCATCGTCAACGGCACCACCAACTTCATCCTCGACAAGATGGACTCCACCGGCGCCGGCTACCAGGAGGCCCTGGACGAGGCCACCGCGCTCGGGTACGCCGAGGCCGACCCCACCGCCGACGTCGAGGGCTTCGACGCCGCCGCCAAGGCCGCCATCCTGGCCGGGATCGCCTTCCACACCCGTGTCCGCCTCGACGACGTGCACCGCGAGGGCATGACCGAGGTCACCGCGGCCGACTTCCGCTCGGCGCGGGAGATGGGCTGCACCATCAAGCTGCTCGCCATCTGCGAGCGGGCCAGGGACGGCGCCTCGGTCACCGCCCGCGTGCACCCCGCGATGATCCCGCTGAGCCACCCGCTGGCCTCGGTGCGCGGCGCGTACAACGCGGTCTTCGTGGAGTCCGACGCGGCCGGGCAGCTGATGTTCTACGGCCCCGGCGCCGGCGGCGCGCCCACCGCCTCGGCCGTCCTCGGCGACCTCGTCGCCGTCTGCCGTAACCGTCTCAACGGCACGACCGGGCCCGGCGAGTCGGCGTACGCGGCACTGCCCGTCTCCCCGATGGGGGACGTCGTCACGCGGTACCACATCAGCCTCGACGTCGCCGACAAACCGGGTGTCCTGGCCCAGGTCGCCACGGTCTTCGCCGAGCACGGGGTGTCCATCGATACGGTTCGGCAGCAGGGGAAGGACGGCGAGGCGTCCCTCGTCGTCGTCACCCACCGGGCCTCCGACGCGTCCCTGACGGGGACGGTGGAGGCGCTGCGCAAGCTCGACACCGTGCGGGGTGTCGCCAGCATCATGCGGGTTGAAGGGGAGTAAGCGGCAATGACCCACCAGTGGCGCGGAATCATCGAGGAGTACCGGGACAGGCTGCCGGTCACCAGCAGCACGCCGGTCGTGACGCTCCGCGAGGGCGGTACGCCTCTCGTGCCCGCGCAGGTGCTCTCCGAGCGCACGGGCTGCGCGGTCCACCTCAAGGTGGAAGGGGCCAACCCCACCGGTTCGTTCAAGGACCGGGGCATGACCATGGCCATCACGCGGGCCAAGGAGGAGGGTGCCAAGGCGGTCATCTGCGCCTCCACCGGCAACACCTCCGCCTCGGCCGCCGCCTACGCGGTGCGCGCGGGCATGGTCTGCGCCGTGCTCGTCCCGCAGGGCAAGATCGCCCTCGGCAAGATGGGGCAGGCCCTCGTGCACGGGGCGAAGATCCTCCAGGTCGACGGCAACTTCGACGACTGCCTCGACCTCGCGCGGGCCTTGAGCGACAACTACCCGGTGGCGCTGGTCAATTCGGTCAACCCGGTGCGTATCGAGGGCCAGAAGACGGCCGCGTTCGAGATCGTGGACATGCTGGGCGACGCCCCCGACATCCATGTCCTCCCGGTCGGCAACGCGGGCAACATCACGGCTTACTGGAAGGGCTACCGGGAGTACGCCGCCGACGGCCCGGCCACCCGCACCCCGCGCATGTGGGGCTATCAGGCGTCCGGCAGCGCGCCCATCGTGCGCGGCGAGATCGTCAAGGACCCCTCCACCGTCGCCACCGCCATCCGGATCGGCAACCCCGCCTCCTGGCAGTACGCGCTGGCCGCGCGGGACGAATCCGGCGGGCACATCGACGAGGTGACGGACCGTGAGATCCTGCGCGCCTACCGGCTGTTGGCCGCGCAGGAGGGCGTCTTCGTGGAGCCCGCCTCCGCCGCCTCGGTCGCCGGACTGCTCAAGGCCGCCGAACAGGGCAAGGTCGACCCCGGCCAGACCATCGTCTGCACCGTCACCGGCAATGGTCTGAAGGACCTCGACTGGGCCGTGGCCGGCGCACCGCCGCCGGTCACCGTGCCGGTGGACGCGTCCATCGCCGCCGAGCGTCTCGGCCTCGCCTGAGGGAAGGGTGCACAGGGGGCTTGCGACACGCATCGTGCGCCTCCTGTGCGCCCTATGTCGCGGCAGAACCTTCCTTCGATAAGCTGGGGGCAACCCGCCCACCGCACATGCCCACGCGTGTGGCACGGGGCCGCGCCGTCCCAAGTGGCCCGACGGGTCTTCGTACGTCATCGAGTGTCCGCACCGGATGCCCCTCGCGGGCCATTCGGCAGTCACGTCCGTCACGCAGCTCAAGGAGAGTCTTCGAGCGATGGCCGGTCCCGCCTTCCGCGCCGCCGCCGTCCGGGTGCGCGTCCCCGCCACCAGCGCCAATCTCGGTCCGGGCTTCGACGCCCTGGGCCTGGCGCTGGGGTTGTACGACGACGTGGTCGTCCGGGTCGCCGACTCCGGTCTGCACATCGACATCGCGGGCGAGGGCGGTGAGACGCTCCCGCGCGACGAGCGCCATCTGCTCGTACGCGCCCTGCGCACCGCCTTCGACCTGCTGGGCGGACAGCCGCGCGGGCTGGAGATCGTCTGCGCCAACCGCATCCCGCACGGCCGCGGCCTCGGCTCCTCCTCCGCCGCCATCTGCGCGGGAATCGTCGCCGCGCGCGCGGTGACCATAGGCGGCGAGGCCCGCCTCGACGACACCGCGCTGCTGGAGCTGGCCACCGAGATCGAGGGCCACCCGGACAACGTCGCGGCCTGTCTGCTCGGCGGGTTCACCCTTTCCTGGCTGGAGTCCGGCGCCGCCCGCGCCATCAGGATGGAGCCCGACCGTTCCATCGTTCCGGTGGTTTTCGTGCCCGGGAAGCCCGTACTCACCGAGACCGCGCGCGGACTGCTCCCGCGCACCGTCCCGCATGTCGACGCCGCCGCCAACGCGGGCCGTGCCGCACTGCTCGTCGAGGCCCTGACCCGGCGTCCCGAACTGCTGCTGCCCGCCACCGAGGACCGGCTGCACCAGGACTACCGCGCCCCCGCCATGCCGGACAGCGCGGCACTGGTGGAACGGCTGCGCGCGGACGGCGTACCAGCCGTCATCTCCGGTGCCGGACCTACCGTCATGGCGCTCACCGACGAGGCCACCGCCGACAAGGTGGAGGCCCTCGCGGGCGGCGACTGGGCGGCCAACCGGCTGAGCCTCGACACCCGGGGGGCGAGCGTGCTGCCGCTTGCGCCCTGACACCCGGTTGCCGGATTTGGAGAGGGGGAATGTTTGTTGCATCCGGTAGTGTTAATCTCAAGTCTGCACCCGGCCCCACCATGGCGAGGTGCTTCGTGTCCCCGTCAGGGACAGACATTCTTCCGGGAGCCTCCCAAGCCACTCCGTGTTCCGTGCGCCGTACCTGGGCAGTACGTCGTGTGGGGGCACTGAGCGAGTCGTAGGGCACGCTCCGGAATCGGCGCCACCGCGCCACGTGACACCGGGTGTCACGGCTCGCGGGGAGCGCCATCACCAGAAATTCTCTTCCGCCGCTTCAAGGCGGACCACCGCCCCGGCTCGGTACTTACCCACAGAACCGATGCCGGACAGCACAACCGGTCGCCGAGCCAGACAGGCCGACGTCCGCTCCAGGGAAGGACCCTTCGTGAGCGACACCACCGATCTGATGGGCGCACGTGTCGAGGAGACCGCTGCCGCGCCCGCCACGGACTCCGCGCCTGCCACCGGTGCCGGCTCCCGGCGGCGCCGCGGTACCGGCCTCGACGGCATGGTGCTGGCCGAGCTCCAGCAGGTCGCCTCGGGCCTCGGCATCAGGGGCACCGCGCGGATGCGCAAGAGCCAGCTGATCGAGGTCATCAAGGAGGCCCAGGCCGGGGGAAGCGCCCCCAAGGCCGAGGCCGCCGAGGAGACCAAGCCCAAGCGCCGCGCCACCTCCAAGGCCCGTACGGGTGAGGCCGCCGGCGAGGCGAAGACGGAGAAGTCCGCGCAGCCGGCCGCCGACGAGGCCGCCGCGCAGCAGATCGACATCCCCGGCCAGCCCGCCGCCGAGCGTGGGGGAGAGGACTCCCCGAACGAGCGCCGCCGCCGTCGTGCCACCGCCGACGCGGGCAGCCCGACCGCCGCTGAGTCCGCCGAGACCAAGGGCGAGAAGAGCGAGCCGAAGGGCGACGCCCAGCAGTCGCAGGCCGAGGGCAAGGGCGACGCGGGCGACGGCGAGGGCCGTGGCCGCCGCGACCGCCGTGACCGCGACCGTGACCGGGGCGGCCGTGACCGCGACCGCCGGGGCAAGGGCGACGACCAGCAGGGCGGCGGCGGTCGTCAGGACCGTCAGCAGGGCCAGCAGGGCCAGCAGCAGGGCGGCGGTGGTCGTCAGGACCGCCAGGACCGCCAGGACCGTCAGCAGCAGCAGGACGACGACGACTTCGAGGGCGGCCGCCGTGGCCGTCGCGGCCGCTACCGGGACCGCCGTGGCCGCCGTGGCCGTGACGAGATCGCCGAGCCGCAGGTCAACGAGGACGACGTCCTGATCCCCGTCGCGGGCATCCTGGACATCCTCGACAGCTACGCGTTCATCCGCACCTCCGGCTACCTGCCGGGCCCGAACGACGTGTACGTCTCCCTCGCCCAGGTCCGCAAGAACGGTCTGCGCAAGGGCGACCACACCACCGGCGCGGTCCGCCAGCCGAAGGAGGGCGAGCGCCGCGAGAAGTTCAACGCGCTGGTCCGCCTCGACTCCGTCAACGGCATGGCGCCCGAACACGGCCGCGGGCGGCCGGAGTTCAACAAGCTGACGCCGCTGTACCCGCAGGACCGTCTCCGTCTGGAGTCCGAGTCCTCCGTGCTGACGACCCGCATCATCGACCTCGTGTCGCCGATCGGCAAGGGCCAGCGCGGTCTGATCGTGGCCCCGCCGAAGACCGGCAAGACCATGATCATGCAGGCGATCGCCAACGCGATCACGCACAACAACCCCGAGTGCCACCTGATGGTCGTCCTGGTCGACGAGCGTCCGGAAGAGGTCACCGACATGCAGCGGTCGGTCAAGGGCGAGGTCATCTCCTCGACCTTCGACCGCCCGGCCGAGGACCACACCACGGTCGCCGAGCTGGCCATCGAGCGCGCCAAGCGTCTGGTGGAGCTGGGTCACGACGTCGTCGTGCTGCTCGACTCGATCACGCGTCTGGGCCGTGCGTACAACCTCGCCGCCCCGGCGTCGGGCCGCATCCTCTCCGGTGGTGTCGACTCCACGGCGCTCTACCCGCCCAAGCGCTTCTTCGGTGCCGCGCGCAACATCGAGGACGGTGGCTCGCTGACCATCCTCGCCACCGCGCTCGTCGACACCGGGTCCCGCATGGACGAGGTGATCTTCGAGGAGTTCAAGGGCACCGGCAACATGGAGCTCAAGCTCGACCGGAAGCTCGCCGACAAGCGCATCTTCCCGGCGGTGGACGTCGACGCGTCCGGCACCCGTAAGGAAGAGATCCTGCTCGGCAGCGAGGAGCTGGCCATCACCTGGAAGCTGCGTCGCGTGCTGCACGCGCTCGACCAGCAGCAGGCGATCGAGCTGCTGCTCGACAAGATGAAGCAGACCAAGTCGAACATCGAGTTCCTGACCCAGATCCAGAAGACGACGCCGGCCCCCGGCAACAATGACTGAGCCCCGCTGAGTCACCCCCTCGGGATCTGAGGGCCGCCCCCGCCGCACACGCGACGGGGGCGGCCCCTTTTGCGTGCGGACCGCTCTCACGAGACCTTTGCCACAGGTGTGACGTTCGGTACCGACTTGCCTCGGTACGGCCCCTTACGAGAAAGCGCAGGTGAACGGGGAGACGGTCCGGTTATTCGATCACGGACGGTGATCACTGTCGTACCGGGTGGCGCAGCGCGCTGTGCGAGCCTGTCCCGAGTTTCCCTGTCTGACCAGGTGGAGCGACGATGGAGTGGTGATGACCGCTCCCGACCCTGAACGCAGGGGGTAACCGAACGGACGAGACCTAGGAGCGCAGTGTCCACCGAGAGCACGCCGGAGCCCGGCATACCGGAGACCGGAGACGGCCCCCGCCGCCGCGGCAAGGGGCGCCGCCGCAAGCCCCGCAGCACGGGCCGCAAGGCTCTGCTCGCCACGGCATGGACGGCCGCGGGCGTGGTCGTGCTGGCCGGCGCCGGAGCCGGGTACGTCTACTTCAAGCTCAACGGCAATCTCCACAGCATCGACATCAACCAGGTCCTCGGCCGCGACCGGCCCGCCAAGGCCGACAACGGCTCCCAGAACATCCTGGTCCTCGGCTCCGACACCCGCTCCGGCGCCAACCGCAAGCTCGGCGGCGGCGCGGCCGACAGCGGGGCCCGCTCCGACACGGCGATGATCGTCCACCTCTACAAGGGCCACAAGAAGGCGTCCGTGGTCTCCGTCCCGCGCGACACCCTCATCGACCGCCCCGCCTGCGCCGACACCAAGGGCCACACGTACCCGGCCGCGCGGAACGTCATGTTCAACTCCGCCTACGCCACCGGCGGGGCGCCCTGCGCGGTCAGAACCGTCGAGTCGCTCACCGGCATCCGCATGGACCACTACCTGGAGGTCGACTTCTCGGGCTTCGAGCGCCTAGTCGACGACCTCGGCGGCGTACGCGTCACCACCACCCGCGCCATCAAGGACCCGGACAGCCACCTCGACCTGACGGCCGGCACCCACACCCTCGACGGCGCGCAGGCGCTCGGCCTGGTCCGCACCCGGCACGGCGTCGGCGACGGCTCCGACCTCGGCCGCATCCAGCTCCAGCAGGCGTTCGTCAAGGCCCTGATCGCCCAGACCAAGCAGGTCGGAGTGCTGAGCAACCCCAAGAAGCTCTACGACCTCGCCGACACCGCGACCAGGACCGTCACGACCGACTCCGACCTCGGCTCGGTCAACTCCCTCGCGGACTTCGCGGGCGGCCTCAAGGGCATCAGCGCCTCCGGGATGCACATGGTCACCATGCCGGTCCAGTACGACCCCGCCGACCCCAACCGGGTCCTGCTGGAGCGGACCAAGGCCCGGCAGATCTGGACGGCCCTGCGGAACGACAAGCCGATCCCCGAGTCGGCGACCACGGGTACCGCCACCGGCGGGGCCAAGGGCGTCGTCACCCCCTGAGCCCGCTGAGCCCGCTGCCGGGCTCCCGGACACGTCCCGCCGCCCGTGGGAATAGAAGACGCTCACCCCCGGTTTTGGGGGATGGCGCCAGTCCTGGCAGACTGGTACGTCGGCTCCGGTTCACGCGCCCGCATCCCGCGGTGGCGACCCGGCGCCCTCCCGAACCTAGGAGACACCTTGAAGCGCGACATCCACCCCGAGTACGTCGAGACGCAGGTCAGCTGCACCTGTGGCGCCTCGTTCACCACTCGTAGCACCATCGACTCCGGCACCATCCGTGCCGAGGTCTGCTCCGAGTGCCACCCGTTCTACACGGGCAAGCAGAAGATCCTCGACACCGGTGGCCGTGTGGCCCGCTTCGAGGCCCGCTTCGGCAAGGCTTCCGGCTCCAAGAAGTAGCGAGCCCCCGAACCGCCGGTCCACGGTCGCGCCCCGCGAGGGGCGCGCCCAGGGACCGGCGTTTTTGGTCGCCCGCCAGCCCTTCACCCGCAGTGCAGTACAGGAGCCGAAAGATGTTCGAGGCCGTCGAGGAACTCGTCGCCGAGCACGCCGATCTGGAGAGCAAGCTCGCCGACCCGTCGGTGCACGCCGACCAGGCAAACGCTCGCAAGCTGAACAAGCGCTACGCCGAGCTGACCCCGATCGTCGGCACCTACCGCTCCTGGAAGCAGTGCGGGGACGACATCGAGACCGCGCGCGAGCTGGCGGCCGACGACCCCGACTTCGCCGCCGAGGTCAAGGAGCTGGAGAAGCAGCGCGAGGAGCTCACCGAGAAGCTTCGCCTGCTGCTGGTCCCGCGCGACCCGAGCGACGACAAGGACGTCATCCTGGAGATCAAGGCCGGCGCGGGCGGCGACGAGTCCGCCCTGTTCGCCGGTGACCTCCTGCGCATGTACCTGCGCTACGCCGAGCGGGTCGGCTGGAAGACCGAGATCATCGACGCCACCGAGTCCGAGCTGGGCGGCTACAAGGACGTCCAGGTCGCCGTGAAGACCAAGGGCGGCCAGGGCGCCACCGAGCCCGGCCAGGGCGTGTGGGCCCGCCTGAAGTACGAGGGCGGGGTGCACCGCGTGCAGCGGGTGCCCGCCACCGAGTCCCAGGGCCGCATCCACACCTCCGCCGCGGGCGTGCTCGTCACCCCGGAGGCCGAGGAGGTGGAGGTCGAGATCAACGCGAACGACCTGCGCATCGACGTCTACCGCTCCTCCGGCCCCGGCGGCCAGTCGGTCAACACCACCGACTCCGCGGTGCGCATCACCCACCTGCCCACCGGTGTGGTCGCCTCCTGCCAGAACGAGAAGAGCCAGCTCCAGAACAAGGAGCAGGCGATGCGCATCCTGCGTTCCCGGCTGCTGGCCGCGGCCCAGGAGAAGGCCGAGGCCGAGGCCGCGGACGTCCGCCGCAGCCAGGTCCGCACGGTCGACCGCTCCGAGAAGATCCGCACGTACAACTTCCCGGAGAACCGCATCTCCGACCACCGCGTCGGCTTCAAGGCGTACAACTTGGACCAGGTGCTGGACGGCGAGCTGAACGCGCTGATCCAGGCGTGCGTCGACGCCGACTCGGCGGCGAAGCTCGCGTCCGCGTAAGAAGCGGCACCGCCCACGCAAGGCCACGCAGGACCACGCACGAGGACCGGAGGAGAAGCGTGCAGCAAGACTTCGGGGGGCGACCCCCGAGCCCCCGCAGCGTGCTGCTCGCGGAGGTGGCCCAGGCCACCCAGCGGCTGGCCGCCGCCGGAGTTCCCTCCCCGCGCACCGACGCCGAGGAGCTGGCCGCGTTCGTGCACGGCGTCAAGCGCGGAGCCCTGCACACCGTGCAGGACTCCGACTTCGACGCCCGGTACTGGGAGGTCATCGCCCGCCGCGAGCAGCGCGAACCGCTCCAGCACATCACCGGGCGGGCCTACTTCCGCTATCTGGAGCTCCAGGTCGGCCCCGGTGTCTTCGTGCCCCGGCCGGAGACCGAGTCGGTGGTCGGCTGGGCGATAGACGCGGTACGCGCCATGGACGTCGTCGAGCCCAGCATCGTCGACCTGTGCACCGGCTCCGGCGCCATCGCGCTGGCCCTCGCCCAGGAGGTGCCGCGCTCACGGGTGCACGCGGTCGAGCTGTCCGAGGACGCGCTCAGGTGGACCCGCAAGAACACCGAGGGCTCCCGGGTCGACCTGCGCCAGGGCGACGCCCTGTCCGCCTTCCCGGACCTCGACGGCCAGGTCGACCTGGTCATCTCCAACCCGCCGTACATCCCGCTCACCGAGTGGGAGTACGTCGCCCCCGAGGCCCGCGACTACGACCCCGAGCTGGCCCTGTTCTCCGGCGAGGACGGGCTGGACCTCATCCGGGGCATCGAGCGCACCGCGCACCGGCTGCTGCGCCCCGGCGGGGTCGTCGTCATCGAGCACGCCGACACCCAGGGCGGCCAGGTGCCGTGGATCTTCACCGAGGAGCGGGGCTGGGCCGACGCGGCCGACCACCCCGACCTCAACAACCGCCCCCGGTTCGCCACGGCCCGCAAGGCGACGCCGTGACCACCGCCCGGAACCACCACCAGAGTTACGTGTACGAGGAGGCCCGCTAGACATGGCACGGCGATACGACACCAATGACGCCACCGACCGCGTGACGGGCCTGCGCGAGGCGGCCGCCGCCGTGCGCCGGGGCGAACTGGTGGTGCTGCCGACCGACACGGTCTACGGCATCGGCGCCGACGCGTTCTCCTCGGAAGCCGTCGCCGACCTGCTCGCCGCCAAGGGCCGGGGCCGCAACATGCCCACCCCCGTGCTCATCGGCTCCCCGAACACGCTGCACGGCCTCGTCACCGACTTCTCCGAGCTGGCCTGGGAGCTGGTCGACGCCTTCTGGCCCGGCGCGCTCACCCTGGTCGCCCGGCACCAGCCGTCCCTCCAGTGGGACCTCGGCGACACCCGTGGCACGGTCGCGGTGCGCATGCCGCTGCACCCGGTCGCCATCGAGCTGCTCACCGAGGTCGGCCCGATGGCCGTCTCCTCCGGCAACCTCACCGGCCACCCGGCGCCGGAGAACTGCGACGCCGCGCAGCGCATGCTCGGCGACTCCGTCTCCGTCTACCTCGACGGCGGCCCCACCCCCGGCAACGTGCCCTCGTCCATCGTGGACGTCTCCGGCCCGGTGCCGGTGCTGCTGCGGCAGGGCGCGATCTCCCCGGAGGAGCTGCGGAAGGTCGTACCCGACCTCGAGGTGGCGAATTGACGGCCCCCGGACCGCACGGCCGCGCCGTCCCGCCCGAGCAGGGGGTCACCCCATGCGCGGCATAGGCGGCGCGGATCGCCCGGCGGAGCAGACCACGACGTTCGGGTTCCCGCGCGACACCTTCCGCATCCTCCACGTCAGCACCGGCAACGTCTGCCGCTCACCCATCACCGAGCGGCTGACCCGGCATTTCGTGGCGGAGCGGCTCGGCGTGCTCGGCGGCGGCCTGATCGTGGAGAGCGCCGGCACCTGGGGCCACGAGGGCGCCCGGATGGAGGAGAACGCGGAGACCGTGCTCGCCGAGTTCGGCGCGGACGCCGCCGGGTTCACCGGCCGGGAGCTGCTGGACGAGCACGTCATCATGGCCGACCTGGTGCTGACCGCCACCCGCGACCACCGCGCCCAGGTCATCTCCATGGGCCACTCGGCGGGCCTGCGCACCTTCACGCTGAAGGAGTTCACCCGCCTGGTCCGCGCGATAGACCCAGCCACCCTGCCGCCCCTGGAGGACGGCGTGGTGCTGCGCGCCCGCGCCCTGGTCCGCGCGGCCGCCGCGCTGCGCGGCTGGCTGCTCGCCCCCACCGCCGAGGCGGACGAGGTGTACGACCCCTACGGGGCCCCGCTGCCCTTCTTCCGTTCCGTCGGCGACGAGATACGCGACGCCCTCGACCCGGTCGTCACCGCGCTGACGGGCGTACCCGCCCGCATGTGACGCGCGCCGGGCTCCGGCGCGGGGACGGGCCCGGCGGCCGAGCGTCCGCCTCCACCTCGGCCTACATTGGAGACCTGGGGCCTCGCCCCACGTCACCGTCGACCGTCCGGAGCCCGTCATGTCGGTCACACCCGTGCTGGAAGCGGACACCCTGAGTCGGCAGGACCCCGAGCTGGCCGAGATCCTGCGCGGCGAGCTGGACCGGCAGTCGACGACCCTCCAGCTCACCGCGGCCGAGAACTTCGCCTCGCCCGCCGTGCTCGCCACCCTCGGCTCCGCGCTGGCCAACAAGTACGCCGAGGGCTACCCCGGCGCCCGGCACCACGGCGGCTGCGCGCTGGCCGACACCGCCGAACGCGTCGCCGTGGAGCGAGCCAAGGCCGTCTTCGGCGCCGAGCACGCCAACGTCCAGCCCCACACCGGCTCCTCGGCCGTGCTGGCCGCCTACGCCGCCGTGCTGCGCCCCGGTGACACCGTCCTCGCCCTCGGCCTCGACGACGGCGGCCACCTCACCCACGGCTCGCCCGCGAACTTCTCCGGCCGCTGGTTCGACTTCGTCGGCTACGGGCTGGACCCCGCGACCGGGCTCATCGACCACGACGAGGTGCGCCGGCTGGCCCGCGAGCACCGGCCCAAGGCCATCGTGTGCGGCTCCATCGCCTACCCCCGCCATATCGACTACGCCTTCTTCCGCGAGGTCGCCGACGAGGTCGGGGCCCATCTGATCGTCACCCTCACCCACTCCGCCGGGCTGGTCGCCGGGGGAGCGGCGCCGAGCCCGGTGCCGTACGCCGACCTGGTGTGCGCCACCACGCACAAGACGCTGCGCGGACCGCGCGGCGGTCTGATCCTGTGCGGGGCCGAACTGGCGCAGCGGGTCGACCGCGCCGTCTTCCCGTTCACCCAGGGCGGCGCGCAGATGAACAGCGTCGCCGCGAAGGCCGTCGCGTTCGGTGAGGCGGCCACCCCCGCGTTCGCGGCCTACGCCCACCAGACGGTCGCCAACGCGCGCGTGCTCGCCGGACACCTGGCCGCCGCCGGGTTCACGGTCTCCACCGGCGGCACCGACACCCACCTCATCGTCGCCGACCCCGCCCCGCTCGGCATGGACGGCCGCACCGCGCGCGGCCGGCTCGCGGCCGCCGGTCTGGTGCTGGACTGCTGTGCGCTTGCGCACACCGGCGGCCGGGCGCTCAGGCTCGGCACGGCCGCCGTGACCACCCAGGGCATGGGGGAGCCGGCCATGGCCCGGATCGCCGCGCTGCTGGTCGGCGTGGTCAGCGGCGGGCGGGACCCGGCCGCCGCACGGGCCGAGGTGCGCGCCCTGACCGCCGATTTCCCGCCCTACCCGGAGTGAGGAGAGGTGGCATACAGGTACGGAAGGCCCAGGCCGCAACCGTCGTCGCCACCCGGAAGTCCTCACCATTACCCGTCCCTCGCTAGGGTGAGGGGCTGTGATGGCCAGCGAGATCTGTGGGGATGCCCGTGCGTGAATACCTGCTGACGCTTCTCATCACGGCCGCGGTGACCTACCTGCTGACAGGGCCGGTACGGAAATTCGCGATCGTGGCGGGAGCGATGCCGGAGATCCGGGCACGCGATGTGCACCGGGAGCCCACTCCGCGGCTCGGCGGTATCGCCATGTTCTTCGGACTGTGCGCCGGCCTGCTCGTCGCGGACCACCTGGAGAACCTCAACGAGGTCTTCGTCAACTCCAACGAGCCCCGCGCCCTGCTGTCCGGGGCGGCGCTGATCTGGCTGATCGGCGTGCTGGACGACAAGTTCGAGATCGACGCCCTGATCAAGCTGGGCGGCCAGATGATCGCTGCCGGTGTGATGGTGGTGCAGGGTCTGACGATCCTGTGGCTGCCGGTACCCGGTGTGGGCCTGGTCGCCGTCACCCAGTGGCAGGGCACCCTGCTCACCGTCGCACTGGTCGTCATCACCATCAACGCGGTCAACTTCGTCGACGGCCTCGACGGTCTCGCCGCCGGCATGGTCTGCATCGCCACCGCCGCGTTCTTCATGTACGCCTACCGCATCTGGTACGGCTACGGCATCGAGGCGGCGGCGCCCGCGACGCTGTTCGCGGCGATCCTGATGGGCATGTGTCTGGGCTTCCTGCCGCACAACATGCATCCGGCGCGCATCTTCATGGGCGACTCCGGCTCGATGCTCATCGGCCTGGTCCTGGCGGGCAGCGCCATCTCCGTCACCGGCCAGATCGACCCGGACCGGCTGAACCTGTTCTCCGGTTCCGAGCGCAGCACCGTGCACCAGATGGTGCCCGCGTACATCCCGCTGCTGCTGCCGCTGACGATCATCGCCATCCCGGCCGCCGACCTCGTGCTGGCCATCGTGCGGCGCACCTGGCGCGGCCAGTCGCCGTTCGCGGCGGACCGCGGGCATCTGCACCACCGGCTGCTGGAGATCGGGCACTCGCACAGCCGGGCGGTGCTGATCATGTACTTCTGGTCGGCGCTGATCGGCTTCGGCGTGCTGGCGTACTCGGTGAACTCGGCGTCGATGTGGATCGTGCTCGGGGTGGTCTTCCTCAGCGCCATCGGACTGGTGATGCTGCTCCTGCCGCGCTTCACCCCGCACGCCCCGCGCTGGGCCGAGCGGTTCGTGCCGCCGCGCTACCGCAGGTACGGGGAGTCCGTGGAGGAGGCTGAGGAGTCCTCCGAGGAGGCTGGTGAGGACGCCCCGGCCCTCGCGGAGCCGGCCCCCGTGGCGGCCGTGCCGGGCGTCAACGGGGCGACCGCGATCGGTGCCCGTCCGTATTCCGACAAGGGTCGCAAGGTAAGAATCTGACGAGAGCATTGCCCATTCATGGGGGAGTCGTGGGGGAGCCGTGCGGGGTCAAATTCCCCCAATACCAGACAACTGGGCCCGGCTTCCGCGCGGGCGCACACCATCACCCTCATGTGTGACAGCAGGCACACCCGGCAGGTAAAGACCTCATCAAATAGTTTGTGATACGGTTCACGAGAACCCCGGACAGAACCGAAGGACCTTAGTGCGACGGTCCGTTGGTGCGAGGTAACGATCACCCGGTCCGGGACTACGCTCGTCCATGACGACACCTGCCCCCTGTGAAAGCGGAGTTGCCGCCATGCCGTCCAATGACGCCCGGATTCTTGCCCAGGCCGCCGTGCCCACGGCTGCCGTCGGCGCGATCGCCGCCGTCGTCAGTGGTGTGGTCGCCGGTGGCAAGGGTGCGATCGGGGCCGTCGTGGGCACACTGATCGTCATCCTCTTCATGGGTATCGGTCTTTACGTCCTGCAGCGCACCGCCAGGTCGTTCCCCCAGCTGTTCCAGATGATGGGCCTGATGCTCTACGCGGCCCAACTCCTGCTGCTGGTCGTCTTCGTGGCCGTGTTCAAGAACACGACCCTGTTCAATCCCCGTGCCTTCGCCATCGTTCTCGTGGTGACCACCCTCGCGTGGATCGCCGCACAGGCGCGTGCCCACATGAAGGCCAAGATCCTCTACGTCGATCCCGATGCTCCGTCGAAGGGCGACAAGCCCGAAAAGACGGGGCGTTCGTCGTGAGAGGTAGGGCCGGGATAAAGGCACCGGGGAGATCCTGCTATCGTCCGGTGCCAACTGCGGCATCGCGGGCGCGGGCATCCGAGCTGACGCCTGTTCCACTGCGAGGCGAGATGCCCCCCAGCCGCCCCCACATCCGTAACACCAGTCCCGTGCCGAACCGCGGCCGTACGCCGCGCCGACACAACGAGGTTGCCGTACCCATGCGCCACGATGAAGGAGCCCGCGGTGAGTGCTGACCCGACGCAGACGCTCGCTTTCGACACGAGCTGTCACCTGTTCACCGGGTGCGGCTTCCCGGCTCCGGGCCTGCACTCGTTCCTGTTCAAGCCGCTCTGGGGCGACGCGGACAGCAACCTGTACTTCAACAAGACGATGCTGCTGGCGCTGCTCGGTTCCATCGTCGTCGTGGCCTTCTTCTGGGCCGCTTTCGCCCGGCCGAAGGTTGTCCCGGGCAAGCTCCAGATGATCGCCGAGTCCGGCTACGACTTCATCCGGCGCGGCGTGGTCTACGAGACCATCGGCAAGAAGGAAGGCGAGAAGTACGTACCTCTGGTCGTCTCGCTGTTCTTCTTCGTCTGGATGATGAACCTCTGGTCGATCATCCCGGTCGCCCAGTTCCCGGTGACGGCGATCATCTCGTACCCGGCCGTCCTGGCCCTGATCGTCTACGTCCTCTGGGTCGGTCTGACCTTCAAGCGCCAGGGCTTCGTCGGCGCCTTCAAGAACTTCACCGGTTACGACAAGTCGCTCGGCGCGGTGCTCCCGCTGTCGATGACGATCGAACTGTTCTCGAACCTGCTGGTGCGGCCGTTCACGCACGCCGTGCGACTGTTCGCCAACATGTTCGCCGGTCACACGCTGCTGCTGCTCTTCACGATCGCCAGCTGGTACATGCTGAACGGCATCGGTATCGCCTACTCCGGCGTCTCGTTCGTGATGGTGCTCGTGATGACCGCCTTCGAGCTCTTCATCCAGGCTGTTCAGGCGTACGTCTTCGTACTGCTCACGTGCAGCTTCATCCAGGGCGCGCTCGCCGAGCACCACTGAGCATCCCGCGCCTGACCCATCCAGACATCCGGTGGCCATCCCCCACCGGTCATTGAAAGAGAAGGAAGAACCGGCATGTCCGCTCTCCAGACCCTTGCCGCCGGCGTCGAGATCAAGGGCAACCTCGGCTCCATCGGTTACGGCCTCGCCGCCATCGGCCCGGGCGTCGGCGTCGGCATCATCTTCGGTAACGGCACCCAGGCGCTCGCCCGCCAGCCCGAGGCGGCCGGCCTGATCCGCGCCAACCAGATCCTCGGCTTCGCCTTCTGTGAGGCGCTCGCCCTGATCGGTCTGGTCATGCCGTTCGTCTACCCGAGCTCCTGATCCGACCGACGCCCTTTAGCTAGACGAAAGGCACTGATATGAGCCCCCTGGTTCAGCTGGCGGCTGAGGAGGCCGAGAACCCCCTCATCCCGCCGATCCCAGAGCTCGTCATCGGCCTGATCGCCTTTGTCATCGTCTTCGGCTTCCTCGCCTGGAAGCTCCTCCCGAACATCAACAAGGTTCTGGAGGAGCGCCGCGAAGCGATCGAGGGCGGGATCGAGAAGGCCGAGGCCGCGCAGACCGAGGCTCAGAGCGTCCTTGAGCAGTACAAGGCGCAGCTCGCGGAGGCTCGTCACGAGGCCGCCCGGCTTCGCCAGGAGGCTCAGGAGCAGGGCGCCACGCTCATCGCCGAGATGCGGGCCGAGGGCCAGCGCCAGCGCGAGGAGATCGTCGCCGCCGGTCACACGCAGATCGCGGCCGACCGCAAGGCCGCGTCCGCCTCGCTCCGCCAGGACGTCGGCAAGCTCGCCACCGAACTGGCCGGCAAGCTTGTCGGTGAGTCCCTCGAGGACCACGCCCGGCAGAGCCGTGTGATCGACCGCTTCCTCGACGAGCTCGACGAGAAGGCCGAGGCCACGCGATGAACGGAGCGAGCCGCGAGGCCCTGGCAGCCGCACGGGAGCGTCTCGACGCAGCTACCGACTCCACGTCCGTGGACGCCGCGCAGCTCGCCGACGAGCTGGCGGCCGTCACCGCGCTGCTCGACCGCGAGTCCGGCCTGCGCCGGGCCCTCACCGACCCGGCGCAGTCCGCCGAGGCCAAGGCCGAGCTGGTGCGGCGTCTGATCGGCACCCAGGTGAGCGGTCCGACCGCCGACCTGGTGGCCGGGATGGCCCGCTCCCGCTGGTCGCAGCCCCGCGATCTGGTGGACGCGCTGGAGGAGCTGGCGGACATCGCCGACCTCACCGCCGCGGAGAAGTCGGACACGCTGGACGAGGTCGAGGACGAGCTGTTCCGGTTCGGCCGGATCGTCTCCTCCAACCCCGGCCTGCGTGCCGCGCTGACCGACCGGACGGCGAGCGCCTCGGCCAAGGCCGATCTGGTGCACCGGCTGCTGGGCGGACGGGTCAATCCCGTCACCGAGCGTCTGGTCACCCGACTGGTCACCGCGCCGCGTGGACGTAGCCTGGAAGCGGGACTGGAGTCCCTGTCCAAGCTGGCCGCCGAGCGCCGGGACCGGCTGGTGGCGACCGTCACCTCGGCGGTGCCGCTGAGCGAAGCGCAGAAGCGTCGCCTGAGTGACGCCCTGGCGAAGCTCTACGGCCGCCGGATGCACCTCAACCTGGACGTGGACCCCGATGTGATCGGCGGAATCCGCGTGCAGGTCGGTGACGAGGTCATCAACGGCTCCCTGGCGGACCGGCTGGACGACGCCGCCCGCCGTATGGCGAGCTAGAACTCAACACGTAGTACGTAATTACGGCCCTGGTTGGGCCGTGCAGAGGATTCACCTCGTTCAGGGGGGAGTCCGGAGTCAGACATCCCCCCAAAGTGAAACTTCGGGCCCAACAAGGAGAGCAGGGAACCCAGATGGCGGAGCTCACGATCCGGCCGGAGGAGATCCGGGACGCACTGGAGAACTTCGTCCAGTCGTACAAGCCGGACGCGGCCTCGCGCGAGGAGGTCGGTACGGTCACCGTCGCCGGCGACGGCGTCGCGAAGGTCGAGGGTCTGCCCTCGGCCATGGCCAACGAGCTGCTGAAGTTCGAGGACGGCACCCTCGGTCTCGCCCTCAACCTCGAGGAGCGCGAGATCGGCGCGATCGTCCTCGGTGAGTTCAGCGGCATCGAGGAGGGCCAGCCGGTGCACCGCACCGGAGAGGTCCTCTCGGTCGCGGTCGGCGACGGCTACCTCGGCCGTGTGGTCGACCCGCTGGGCCAGCCGATCGACGGCCTCGGCGAGGTCGAGACCGACGGCCGCCGCGCCCTCGAACTGCAGGCCCCCACGGTCATGGAGCGCCAGTCGGTGCACGAGCCGATGGAGACGGGCTACATGGCGGTCGACGCCATGACCCCGATCGGCCGCGGCCAGCGCCAGCTGATCATCGGTGACCGCCAGACGGGCAAGACCGCCCTGGCCGTCGACACGATCATCAACCAGCGCGACAACTGGCGCACCGGCGACCCGAACAAGCAGGTCCGCTGCATCTACGTCGCCATCGGCCAGAAGGGCTCCACCATCGCCGGCGTACGCCGCGCGCTGGAGGAGAACGGCGCGCTGGAGTACACGACCATCGTCGCCGCCCCGGCGTCCGACCCGGCCGGCTTCAAGTACCTGGCGCCGTACACCGGTTCCGCCATCGGCCAGCACTGGATGTACCAGGGCAAGCACGTCCTGATCGTCTTCGACGACCTGTCGAAGCAGGCCGACGCCTACCGCGCCGTGTCCCTGCTGCTGCGCCGTCCGCCGGGCCGCGAGGCGTACCCCGGTGACGTCTTCTACCTGCACTCCCGTCTGCTGGAGCGCTGCGCGAAGCTCTCCGACGACATGGGCGCCGGCTCGATGACCGGTCTGCCGATCGTCGAGACGAAGGCCAACGACGTCTCGGCGTTCATCCCGACCAACGTCATCTCCATCACCGACGGCCAGTGCTTCCTGGAGTCGGACCTCTTCAACGCCGGTCAGCGTCCCGCGCTGAACGTCGGTATCTCCGTCTCCCGAGTCGGTGGTTCCGCCCAGCACAAGGCGATGAAGCAGGTCTCCGGCCGACTGCGCGTGGACCTCGCCCAGTTCCGTGAGCTGGAGGCGTTCGCCGCCTTCGGTTCCGACCTGGACCAGGCTTCCAAGAACCAGCTGGACCGCGGTCAGCGGATGACCGAGCTGCTGAAGCAGAACCAGTACCAGCCGATGTCCACCGAGGACCAGGTCGTCTCCGTCTGGGCCGGTGGTACGGGCCGCATGGACGACGTCCCGGTCGACGACGTCCGCCGCTTCGACAAGGAGCTGCTGGAGTTCCTGCACCGCAAGCACCAGGGCCTGATGACCTCCATCAAGGAGGGCGGCAAGATGTCCGACGACACCCTGCAGGCCATCGGTGACGCGATCGCGGAGTTCAAGAAGCAGTTCGAGACCTCGGACGGCAAGCTCCTCGGCGACGACACCCCGGCCGCTCCCGCCAAGTGACGTAAGGAAGGGACCTGACTCATGGGAGCCCAGCTCCGGGTCTACAAGCGTCGCATCCGATCCGTCACCGCGACCAAGAAGATCACCAAGGCGATGGAGATGATCGCCGCCTCGCGTGTCGTCAAGGCGCAGCGCAAGGTGGCGGCCTCCAAGCCGTACGCGGACGAGCTGACCCGCGCGGTCAAGGCGGTCGCCACCGGGTCGAACACCAAGCACCCGCTCACCACGGAGGCGGAGAACCCGACCCGTGCCGCGGTCCTGCTCCTCACGAGCGACCGCGGCCTGGCCGGCGCCTTCAACTCCAACGCCATCAAGGCGGGCGAGCAGCTGACCGAGCGCCTCGAGCGCGAGGGCAAGCAGGTGGAGACGTTCATCGTCGGCCGCCGCGGTGTCGCCCACTACAACTTCCGTGAGCGCAAGGTCGCGGAGTCGTGGACGGGCTTCACCGACGAGCCGACGTACGCGGACGCCAAGAAGGTCGCGGCGCCCCTGATCGAGGCCATCGAGACGCCCGACGCGGACGGCGGCGTGGACGAGCTCTACATCGTCTTCACCGAGTTCGTCTCGATGATGACGCAGACGGCGGTCACCCAGCGACTGCTGCCGCTGAGCCTCGACGAGGTCGCGGAGGAGAGCGCCGGCGACGGTGAGATCCTCCCGCTGTACGACTTCGAGCCCTCGGCGGAGGACGTCCTCGACGCCCTCCTGCCGCGGTACGTGGAGAGCCGTATCTACAACGCGATGCTCCAGTCGGCCGCTTCGAAGCACGCCGCCACGCGGCGCGCGATGAAGTCGGCCACCGACAACGCGGGCGAGCTGATCAACACGCTCTCCCGTCTTGCCAACGCGGCCCGCCAGGCCGAAATCACCCAGGAAATCAGCGAGATCGTCGGTGGCGCGAGCGCCCTGGCCGACGCGACCGCGGGGAGTGACCGATAAATGACCACCACTGTTGAGACCGCGGCGGCCACGGGCCGCGTCGCCCGCGTCATCGGCCCGGTCGTCGACGTGGAGTTCCCCGTCGACGCGATGCCGGAGATCTACAACGCCCTGACCGTCGAGGTCGCCGACCCGGCGCACCACGGCGAGAAGAAGACGCTGACCCTGGAAGTCGCCCAGCACCTGGGTGGCGGCCTGGTCCGCACCATCTCCATGCAGCCCACCGACGGTCTGGTCCGCCAGTCCGTGGTGACGGACAGCGGCGACGCCATCTCCGTCCCGGTCGGCGACTTCACCAAGGGCAAGGTGTTCAACACCCTCGGTGAGGTGCTGAACGTCGACGAGAAGCACACCGGCGAGCGCTGGCCGATCCACCGCAAGGCCCCGAACTTCGACGAGCTCGAGTCGAAGACCGAGATGTTCGAGACGGGCGTCAAGGTCATCGACCTGCTCACCCCGTACGTCAAGGGCGGCAAGATCGGCCTGTTCGGCGGTGCCGGTGTCGGCAAGACGGTGCTCATCCAGGAGATGATCTACCGTGTCGCCAACAACCACGACGGTGTCTCCGTGTTCGCCGGTGTCGGTGAGCGCACGCGTGAGGGCAACGACCTCATCGCGGAGATGACCGAGTCGGGCGTCATCGACAAGACCGCGCTGGTCTTCGGTCAGATGGACGAGCCGCCGGGCACCCGTCTGCGCGTCGCGCTGGCCGGCCTCACCATGGCCGAGTACTTCCGTGACGTCCAGAAGCAGGACGTGCTGTTCTTCATCGACAACATCTTCCGCTTCACGCAGGCCGGTTCCGAGGTCTCCACGCTGCTCGGCCGTATGCCGTCCGCCGTGGGTTACCAGCCGAACCTGGCCGACGAGATGGGCCTCCTGCAGGAGCGCATCACCTCGACGCGCGGTCACTCGATCACCTCGATGCAGGCGATCTACGTCCCCGCGGACGACCTGACCGACCCGGCCCCGGCCACCACGTTCGCCCACCTCGACGCGACGACGGTTCTCTCCCGTCCGATCTCGGAGAAGGGCATCTACCCGGCCGTGGACCCGCTGGACTCCACGTCCCGCATCCTGGACCCGCGGTACATCGCGCAGGACCACTACGACTGCGCCATGCGCGTCAAGAACATCCTGCAGAAGTACAAGGACCTCCAGGACATCATCGCCATCCTCGGCATCGATGAGCTGGGCGAGGAGGACAGGCTCGTCGTCCACCGCGCCCGTCGCGTGGAGCGCTTCCTGTCCCAGAACACCCACGTCGCCAAGCAGTTCACCGGCGTGGACGGTTCGGACGTTCCGGTGGACGAGACCATCGCCGCGTTCAACGCGATCTGCGACGGTGAGTACGACCACTTCCCGGAGCAGGCGTTCTTCATGTGCGGTGGTATCGAGGACCTGAAGAAGAACGCGAAGGAGCTGGGCGTCTCCTGACACCCGCGCTTCTGGCCAGGGGGCGGGCACGCCCCGCCCCCTCGGCCACGCCTACCAGAATTGACCCCAACACCCGGCACAACCGCCGGGTGGTGACCCGAGGAGCCAACCTTGGCTGCTGAGCTGCACGTCGAGCTGGTCGCCGCCGACCGGAAGGTCTGGTCCGGCGAGGCCACCCTGGTCGTCGCGCGCACCACGTCCGGCGACATCGGCGTCATGCCCGGTCACCAGCCGCTGCTCGGTGTGCTGGAGTCGGGCCCGGTGACCATCCGCACCAGCGACGGCGGGACCGTCGTCGCCGCGGTGCACGGCGGTTTCATCTCGTTCGCCGACAACAAGCTGTCGCTGCTCGCGGAGATCGCTGAGCTGGCGGAGGAGATCGACGTCCAGCGCGCCGAGCGCGAGCTGGAGCGTGCGAAGGCGGAGGACGACGAGGACGCCCAGCGTCGCGCCGACGTCCGTCTGCGGGCGGCGACCTCCGCGCGCTGATCCACCGCGCCGTGTGACCCATCATTCAGCCGCGGCCGGCCCGGAACATTCCGGTGCCGGTCGCGGCTGAGGTGAATCCGGGTGTTTTTCCGGTTCCATTACCTGGCTCTGCGGTTTCATTACCCTGAGCCGAAAGCAGTTCCCCTACCTGGAAGACGAGGAGGTCGGTGCCGATGATCCTCGCTCTGACTGTGTGCGGAATCGTGGTCGCGCTCGTGGTGGTGGGTCTGTTCCTGTTCGGCCTGCGCCGCAGGCTCATCCAGCGCTCCGGTGGCACCTTCGACTGTTCGCTGCGCTGGGACGTGTCCGAGCAGTCGGACGCGGGCGGCAAGGGCTGGAGCTATGGCGTCGCCCGCTACAACGGCGACCGCATCGAGTGGTTCCGGGTCTTCTCCTACGCCCTGCGCCCGCGCCGGGTCCTGGAGCGCTCGCGGATCGAGGTGGCCGGACGCCGGCTGCCCGAGGGCGAGGAGGAGCTGGCGCTGCTGTCCGACGCGGTGATCCTCGCCTGTGTCCACCAGGGCACCCGCCTCGAACTCGCCATGAGCGAAGACGCGCTGACCGGATTTCTCGCGTGGCTGGAAGCAGCCCCGCCTGGTCAGCGCGTCAACGTCGCTTAGGGGTCAGGCCCCCCGAACTTCCTTACGACAGGCCGTTGCTGAGGGCCGTCACGAGTTCACCGTTGCTGGTGTCCCCGGTGAAGTCCCAGAAGAACGCGCCGCCCAGGCCCTGGTTCTTGGCCCAGCTCATCTTGCCGGCGATGGTCGACGGGGTGTCGTAGGACCACCAGTTGCTGCCGCAGTGGGCGTACGCGGTGCCCGCGACGGTGCCGGTGACCGGGCAGGAGCCCTTGAGCACCTTGTAGTCCTCGATGCCCGGCTCGTAGGTGCCCGGAGCGGCGCCGGTGGCGGTGCCGCCGGGAGCGTCCTGGGTGACGCCGGTCCAGCCGCGGCCGTAGAAGCCGATGCCGATGAGCAGCTTGCTGGCCGGGACGCCGACCGCCTTGTACTTGGCCATCGCGTCGGCGGTGCTGAAGCCCGCCTTCGGGATGCCGCTGTACGAGGTGAGCGGGGAGTGCGGGGCGGTCGGACCCTGGGCGTCGAAGGCGCCGAAGAAGTCGTACGTCATCACGTTGTACCAGTTGAGGTACTGCGACGCGCCCGCGTAGTCGGCGGCCTCGATCTTGCCGCCGTTCGAGCCGTCCGCGGTGACCGCGGCGGTGACCAGGTAGTTGGCGCCGAACTTGGAGCGCAGCGCGGAGGCCACGTTCTTGAAGGCCGCCGAGCCGCTGGTGTCGCACGACAGGCCGCAGGCGTTGGGGTACTCCCAGTCGATGTCGATGCCGTCGAAGACATCGGCCCAGCGCGGGTCCTCGACCAGGTCGTAGCAGGACTGGGCGAACGCGGCCGGGTTCTTCGCCGCCTCGCCGAACCCGCCGGACCAGGTCCAGCCGCCGAAGGACCACAGCACCTTGATGTTCGGGTACTTGGCCTTCAGCTGGCGCAGCTGGTTGAAGTTGCCGCGCAGCGGCTGGTCCCAGGTGTCGGCGGCGCCGCTGACGGACTGGTCGGCGGTGAACGCCTTGTCGTAGTCGGCGTAGGAGTCGCCGATCGCGCACTTGCCGCCGGTGACGTTGCCGAAGGCGTAGTTGATGTGCGTGATCTTGGACGCCGAGCCGGACGTCACGATGTTCTTGACGTTGTAGTTCCGGCCGTAGATGCCCCACTCGGTGAAGTAGCCGAGCTTGACCTTGTCGCCGGTGGCGGGCGGCGGGTTGGTGCCGCCGCCGGTGGTGCGCACGGCGGTCGAGCCGCTCGCCGGGCCGGTCTGGTCGGCGGTGTCACGGGCGCGCACGCTGTAGGAGTAGTCGGTGCCGGCGCTCAGTCCGGTGTCCGTGTACGAGGTGGTGGTGACGGTGGCGACCTTGGTGCCGTCGCGCAGTACGTCGTAGTTCTTGACGCCCTTGTCGTCGGTGGCGGCCGACCAGCTCAGCTTGACCGAGGTGTCGGTCACGGCGGAGGCGGTGGGGGCGCCGGGGGCGGAGGGGGCCGCGTCGCCGGGGACCGTGGTGCCGTCGCAACTGTCGCCGTTGAGACGGCAGTTGCTCGGGGAACCGGAGCCCGCGCCGTTGAAGGCGAAGGAGACGGAGGAGCCGGGGGCGACCGAGCCGTTGTACGACTTGTTCTTGGCCGTCCAGTGGGTGCCGGAGGAGGTGACGTCGGCGTCCCAGGCGGAGGAGACGGACGTGCCCGAGGGGAAGTCCCACTCGATCGTCCAGGCGCTGATGGCCGCGGTTCCGGTGTTCTTGACGGTCCACTTGCCTTCGAAGCCGCTGCCCCAGTCCTGGGACTTCACATAGGTCGCCGTGACGTTCGTGGCGGCCTGGGCGGGAGCGGCGAGGCCGACGAGGCCGGCCAGGGGGAGCAGCAGGGTAACGGCACCCGCCGCGACTCTGTGTCTGAAGCGCATGTGCGCCTCCCTCGATATCGGGGGGATTTCAGGAGGCATGGGGGGCATGACTGAGCCTTCACGCCCATGCTGCCGCGAGAATAGAAAGGTCTGGACCAGCGGTCAATAGGTCTGGACCATTTGTTCCGTAATTCGACTTAACCTCAACTCCCCTGTTGCTGTAGGGGTTTGACGGTCCAAGAGGAGGACGCATGGGTGACTCGCGGGGCCCCGGAACGGTCCTGGTGGTGGACGACGACGCGGCGATCCGCCGCTCCCTGGAGCGCGGCCTCAGGCTGCACGGCTTCACGGTGCGCACCGCCGCCGACGGCGCCGGGGCGCTCGCCGCCATCGGACAGGAGCCGCCGGACGTACTGGTGCTCGATGTGTCGATGCCCGGCCTCAGCGGCATCCAGGTGTGTACCCGGCTCCGCGACGAGGGCCGCGATCTGCCCGTGCTGATGCTGTCCGCGCTGGACGAGACCGCCGACCGGATCGCCGGGCTCCAGGCGGGCGGCGACGACTACCTCGTCAAGCCGTTCGCCCTCCAGGAACTCGTGCTGCGGCTCCGCGCCCTGCTGCGCCGCAGCCCGCCCACCGGCCGCGAGGTGCTGTGCGAGGCCGGGATCGAGATCGACCCCGGCGCCCGCACCGCCCTGCGCGAGGGACGCGTACTGGACCTGACCCGGCGCGAGTTCCAGCTGCTGGAGGTGCTGATGCGCAACGCCGGACTCGTCCTCACCCGCGACCAGCTCCTCGAACGCGTCTGGGGCTACGACTTCGAGGTCCGCACCGACGCCGTCGACACCTTCGTCAGCTATCTGCGCCGGAAACTGGAGGCCGACGGCGCCTCCCGGCTGGTCCACACCGTGCGCGGGGTCGGCTTCGTGTTCCGGGACGCGTCGTCATGAGGCTCTCCACCCGCGTCGGCCTCGCCGTCGGCTGCACCGTCCCGCTGCTGGTGCTGGCCTCCGGCTGGCTGCTGACCCAGCTGGTCGCACGCGATCTGCACCGGGCCGGCGACCAGCATCTCCGGCAGCGCGCCGCCGCCGTCGCCCCGGACGCCCGTGCCCTGCTGCGCGCCTCGGCGGGCCACCGCCCCAGGGCCGCCGACCAGCGCGAACGGCAACTGTTCAGCGCCGCCCTCGATGTCGGCGTACGCGTCCAGGGGCCGGACGGAGTCTTCAGCGGCGGCCCCCAGCCCGGCCCCTCGGCCCGGCTGCCCCGGCGGGCCACCGGACCGGTCACCGTCCGGGACGGCGCCCGGAGCTGGCGCGGGCTGGCCCGGCCGGTGCGCGGCGGCACCCTGTGGGTGTTCGCCCCCGACACCGCCGACCGGGCCCAGGTCCTGCTGGTCCGGCGCCGGGTCGTGTTCACCGCGCTGCTCGCCGCGCCCGCCTCCGGCCTGCTCTCCTGGGCGCTGGCCGGCGGCGCGAGCGCCCCGCTGCGCCGCCTCACCCGCCGTACCGCCGGCCTCGACCCGCGCACCAGCGGCGTACGGCTCGAACCGGAGCGGACCGGGGTCACCGAGGTCGACGAACTCAGCTTCACCCTGCGTACCGTCCTCGCCCGCTACGACGAACAGGCCGCGCGCACCGCCGAGGCCCTCGACACGGCCCGCTCCTTCTCCTCGGCCGCCGCGCACGAACTGCGCACCCCGCTGATGAGCATGGGCACCAACCTCGACGTCCTCGCCCTCCCCGGCCTGCCCGAACCGGACCGGGACGAGGCACTGACCGACCTGCGCCTCGAACACGCCCGGCTGCTCCACCTGTTGGTGATGCTCCGGGAGCTGGGGCGCGGCGACCTGGTGGAGGCCGAGACCTTCGACGCCGTGGAGCTGGCGGACCTCGCCGACGCCGCCGTGGCCGAGGCGCGGCGCCGGGACCGGGCCGCCGACATCGCCCTGGACGCGGAACCGGGGCTCACCGTGCCCGGCTGGGAGCCGGGTCTGCGGCTGCTGCTGGACAACCTGCTGGCCAACGCGCTCGCCCACGGCCGCGATCCGGCGGGCGTCGCGCGGATACGGGTGGACGTGCGGCGCGCCGGGGAGCAGGCGGTCGTCGTCGTGGCCGACCAGGGGCCCGGCATACCGCCCGGGCTCCGGCAGCGGCTCTTCGAGCGGTTCCAGCGGGGGCCGGACAGCACCGGCTCCGGCCTCGGACTCACCCTCGTCGCGCAGCAGACCGCGCTGCACCGGGGCAGCGTCGACGTCACCGACGGCCCGCACGGCACCGGTGCCCGCTTCGAGGTGCGGCTGCCGCTGGACGGCACCGGGGCACCGGGACGGCGGGACTGGCTGATCGGCACGGCGGCACCGGGCGGGTCCACCGCCGGGGCGAACCGGTCACAGAGTTTCCCCAAAGACGCCTCCTAGCCTCCGGGACGACGGACGGGCACCCGACGGCCCGCCCCGGACGTGAACGGAGACGCACATGGACGTACGACGACACACCCGCACCCTCCTGGCGGGCCTCGCCGCCGCGGCGCTGCTGGCGGGCTCGGCCGGTGCCGCGTCCGCCGCCGACGCCTCTCCCGGCGCCAAGCCCGCCGCGAAGCCGGCCGGTGACGGGGCGCGGGCCCTGTGCAAGCGGGCGCCGAAGATCGACAAGCGGATCGACCGCGCCCTGAAGCGGCTCGACGCGGGCAAGGCCCGGCGCGGCTCGGTGGCCCGGCTCCAGCAGCGGGTCGACAACGCCAAGAAGGCCGGCCACACCGAGATCGCCACGTTCCTCCAGGGCCGTCTCGACCAGCGCGAGTCGCTGAAGAAGAACCTGGAGCAGCGGCAGAAGGACCTCGCCGGGGTCAAGACCTGGTGCGAGAAGAACGACGGCGGCACGAAGGACAGCGGCAAGTGAGGCGCGGCACCCGGCGCGCGGCGGCCGCCGTCACCCTGGCCGCCCTCGCGGCCCTCACCACGGCCTGCGGCCACGACAAGACCGCCACCCCGTCCAGCACCCCTTCGGGCTACGCGGACATGAAGCAGAAGGTGGACGCGGCCGAATCGGCGGCCGCCGCGGCCGACCGCGACGCCACGAGCGACGCGGACCGATAGGGACCGTGGGTGCCGGGCCCTAGCGCTCCCCGCCCGGCACCCACAGCACGTCGCCGGTCTCCTTGTTGGCCGTGCGGGCCAGGATGAAGAGGAGGTCGGAGAGGCGGTTGAGGTAGGTCGCGGTGAGGGGGTTCATCGTCTCCCCGTGTGCCTCCAGCGCCGCCCAGGTGGAGCGTTCCGCGCGGCGGACCACCGTGCACGCCTGGTGCAGCAGGGCCGCGCCGGGGGTGCCGCCGGGCAGGATGAACGAGCGCAGCTTCTCCAGTCGTTCGTTGAACCGGTCGCAGTCCTCCTCGAGCCGGTCCACGTAGAACTGCTCGACCCTGAGCGGCGGGTACTCCGGGTTCTCCACCACCGGCGTGGACAGGTCGGCGCCCACGTCGAACAGGTCGTTCTGCACCCGGGTGAGGACCGTGACGACCTCCTCCGCCAGCCCGCCCAGCGTGATGGCGGTACCGATCACCGCGTTCGCCTCGTTGGCGTCCGCGTACGCGGAGATCCTCAGGTCGGTCTTGGCGGTCCGGCTCATGTCGCCGAGGGCGGTGGTGCCCCGGTCGCCGGTCCTGGTGTAGATGCGCGTCAGATTGACCATGCGGCCAGCCTAGTTGCCCCAAAGGGCGCGAAGCGGTGCGGATTTGACGCCCCGGAGGGACGGAACCGGAACGTGACGGGTGTCTCACGCCCTGAGACCGTGACACGCGTTACTTACGTTCCTCAACGCCACGCCCGAGCGCTAATGTCCGCCGAGAGGAACCATAAACAGCGCGTAAGGGGAGTCGGAGTGGCAGGGAAGCTCGCCGTCATCGGGGCCGGTCTCATGGGGTCCGGCATCGCCCAGGTCGCCGCTCAGGCCGGCTGGGACGTGGTTCTGCGCGATGTCACCGACGAGGCGCTGAAGCGCGGCACCGACGGCATCCGGGCCTCCTACGACAGGTTCGTCGCCAAGGGCAAGCTCGACGCCGCCGACGCCGAGGCCGCCCTCGCCCGGATCACCCCGACCACCGACCTGGACGACGTCGCCGACGCCGACATCGTGATCGAGGCCGTCTTCGAGAAGCTTGAGGTCAAGCACGAGATCTTCCGCGCGCTCGACAAGATCGTGCGCCCGGACGCCGTGCTCGCCTCCAACACCTCCGCCATCCCGATCACCAAGATCGCGGCCGCGACCGAGCACCCCGAGCGCGTGGTCGGCGTGCACTTCTTCTCGCCGGTGCCGATGATGCGGCTCGTCGAGCTGGTCCGGGGCTACAAGACGAGCGACGAAGCCCTCGCCACCGCGCGGGAGTTCGCCGAGTCGGTCGGCAAGACCTGCATCGTCGTCAACCGCGACGTCGCCGGGTTCGTCACCACCCGCCTCATCTCCGCCCTCGTGGTCGAGGCCACCAAGCTCTACGAGTCGGGCGTGGCCACCGCCGAGGACATCGACCTCGCCTGCAAGCTCGGCTTCGGGCACGCGATGGGCCCGCTGGCCACCGCCGACCTGACCGGTGTCGACATCCTGCTGCACGCCACCGGCAACATCTACACCGAGAGCCAGGACGAGAAGTTCGCCCCGCCGGAGCTGATGCGCCGGATGGTGGACGCCGGTGACATCGGCCGCAAGAGCGGGCAGGGCTTCTACACGTACTGACCGTGTCCGGGTCACCCGCCGATCCCGTACGCGTCCGCACATCCGCCCAGGGGGATCACCCCCGAGGGTGAATTCGGTATCGGTTCGCTTACAAGCAGCAACCGCATCGACACTCACACAGTCAGACGTTGCACAGCACCGTCACGAAAGAACGCCACTCGCACTCAACGGGGAGCGCATATGCACATCAGGGGCGACCACGCCGAGCTGGTCGTCGGGGGGCGCCTCGACGTCCGCAGCGCTGCGGACGCCCGTACGGCCCTGCACGCGGCGCTCGACGCCGGGATCGGCGATCTGGTGCTGGACCTGTCCGAACTGGACTCCTGGGACGCCACCGGACTCGGGGTCATCATGGGCGCCCACCGGCGCGCGGGCCGCTGCGGCCGCCGCCTGGTGCTGCGCCGGGTGCCGGCGCAGATGCAGCGGCTGCTGGTCGCCACCCGGCTGCACCGCATCCTCGCCATCGAGGGCGGCGTGGGCGTGGAGTCGCTGCCCCGCGTGTGAGGGCCCGGCAGCGGGGCAGGCTCCAAGTCGTCCTGAACCGCCCGTCGCGCACATTCCGCACCGGAAGGTGATCTCCCGGATCTCTCGGGCCGTCCGGCACCCCGCTCTGTCGGGAACACCGGCCGACGGTTTAGGGTTCGGTCGCCCGCCGCCTCGTGATTCCGCGAGCGGGCCCGGACCAGAAGCGACAGCGCGATGTGCGGCAGGCCGGGAGGGGCCGACACGGCACACGACGCTTTTGGGGGCTTTGAACCCATGGACCCGATACTTCCGGGAACCGAGGACCACGGTCAGGCACCGAGCCGCCGTCCGCCGCGGGACCCCCTCACCGCCGACTTCGCCCCGAGCGGCCCCGTGCCCGCCCGCACCACCCGGCTCGTCTGCGGCGACTTCCTGCTGACCGTCAACCCCGTCGACGGCGGCGAGATAGAACCCTGCCCGCCGCACCTGCGGCCGGACAGCCCCGTCAAGCGCACCCCCGCCGGCCGCGCCGAGTACGAGCGGGCCGCCCTGCCGCCCGCCCCGCCCGGACCCCGGCTGCCCGAGACCGAGCTGCTGGAGCGTCAGGAGATACGCGAGCGACTGGTCCGCCTGCTCACCCGAGGCCGTACCGTCCGTCTCACCGGCCCCGGCGGCTCCGGCCGCAGCGCCCTGCTCGACCTCGTCACCGAGGACTGCGCGGACCTCGCCCCCGATGGTGTGGTCCGGCTCGACGGCCTCCACCGCACCCCCGACGACCTGCTGCGCGACCTCTTCCACACCGTCTACGACGCCCCCCGCCACCGGCTCCAGCCGGACGAACTGCGGGAAGCGGCCGGGGAGATCGGCGCGGTCGTCGTCGTGGACGACCTGGAGTTCGGCGGTGCCGCCCTCACCGAACTGATCGAAGCCGCACCCGAGTGCGCGTTCCTCTTCGCCGCCACCCCGGACACTCCCGCCCCCACCGCCGCCAGTGACATCGAGGACGTCGGCCTGCCCGGACTGGACCGCGCGGCCGGGGTGGAGATCCTGGAGCAGTCGGTGGGCCGCGACCTCACCGAGGAGGAGGCCGTCTGGGCCGGGGACCTCTGGTTCGAGTCCGAGGGCCTGCCGCTGCGCTTCGTCCAGGCCGGCGCCCTGCTCCGCCAGCGCGAGCAACTGCGCGCCAGCGGCGGCGTGGTGGACGAGTACGGCGTCTTCGAGGACGTACGCGCTCCCGCCGACGCCGTGCTCGACCTGCCGCTGAGGGACGAGGAGGCCGAGGAGGTGCCGCTGCCCTCCCTCGCGGAGGCCGCCGCGCCCGCCCCGCTGCTCGCCTCCCGGCTCAGCACTTCCGCCCGCGCCGCCCTGCGCATCGCGGTCGCCCTCGACGGCGAGCTGCCGCACCCGGCGCATCTGCCCGCCCTGGTCGGCGACACCCACGCCGACGCCGCGCTCGGCGAACTCCTCGGCTGCGGGCTGGTCTCCCCGGCCGGGCCCCGCTACCGCCTCGCGGCCGGGGTCCGCGCCCAGCTGGAGGCCGCCGGATACGACGAGGACGCCCCCGCACAGGCCCTCACCGCCGCCCGGCACTACGCCTGGTGGGCCGCCCACCCCTCCGTCACCCCCGAGCGGGTGTGCGCGGAGGCCGCCGCGGTTCTGGCCGCGCTCGAGACCGTCGTCCCCGGCACCGAACCGGCCGCCGAGGGCGACGACGAGCAGGCGTGCGCCGTCCGGCTCGCCCACGCGGCCTCGGCCGCCTTCGCCGCCGGACTGCACTGGACGGCGTGGGAACAGGCGCTGCACGCCGGGTCCGAGGCAGCCCGCCTCGCCCAGGACGTCGCCGAACGCGCCTACTTCCACCACGAGCTGGGCATCCTCGCCCTGGTCGACGGCCAGCTGGACCGGGCACGCTCCGAACTGGAGGCGTCCCACGGGCTGCGGACCGCGCTCTCGGACAAGCGGGGCACCGTCGCGGGCCGCCGCGCCCTCGCCCTGGTCGCCGACCGCACCGGCGACCTGCCGGGCCTCGCCGCGCTGATGGCCGAGGAGCCCCCGGCGGCCCGGACGGCACCGCTTCCCCCGGTCCCGGCCGCGTTCACCCCGTCGTACGGCTACGGGCAGGAGCCCGTCGTCACCCCCCGGCCCGGGGTGCCGGGGGAGCGGAGCGGGGTACGGGCCATGGCCCGGCGCAATCTGGTGGCCGCCGGGTCCGGCGCGCTGCTGGTCGCCGTGCTCGGCACCGTCGTCACCCTCGGCATGACCTCCGACGACGACGCCGGGCGCAACCCGGCGAGCAACGTCGGCTCCAACCCGTCCGCGACGCAGGACCTGGACGACGGCACGCTGGGCGCCGTCCCGAAGAAGGACGAACCGGCACCCGCCCGCGCCGCCACCACCCACCCCACCGGCCCCGGCCCCGACGGCAGCCCCGGCACCTCGGACGACCCCGAGCCGTCCACGAGCGCCACGACGCCGACCGCCGACCCGACGGGCACGCGGGACACCAGCGGAGAGACGACCCCCGAGCCGACGCACGGCGGGTCCACCGGGCCGACGGCAAAGCCGACCAAGACCGGCAACCCCACGGCGTCGGCGAGCGGTTCCGGCGACCCGACGACTCCCGAGGAGCCGACCGATCCCGAGACGACGCCCCCCGACCCCACCACGCCCCCGACGACCTCGACCTCGGCCAGCGGACCGGCCGAGGGCGGTACGGCGTCCGCGTCCGGCGAGGCGACGGAGAGCGGGAGCGCGACGCCGGTGATGTGAGGGCCCGGCGGGCCGGGGCTCAGAACAGGCGGAGCTTGTCGTCCTCGATGCCGCGCATGGCGTTGTAGTCGAGGACCTGGCAGCCGATGCCCCGGTCCGTGGCCAGCACGCGGGCCTGCGGCTTGATCTCCTGGGCCGCGAACACCCCGCGCACCGGGGCGAGGTGCGGATCGCGGTTGAGCAGCTCCAGATAACGGGTGAGCTGCTCCACGCCGTCGATCTCACCGCGCCGCTTGATCTCGACGGCGACCGTGCCGCCGTTGGCGTCCCGGCACAGGATGTCCACCGGGCCGATCGCTGTCATGTACTCGCGGCGGATGAGCGTGTAGCCCTCGCCGAGCGTCTCGATGCGGTCGGCGAGCAGCTCCTGAAGGTGCGCTTCCACGCCGTCCTTGATCAGACCGGGGTCCACCCCCAGCTCGTGCGACGAGTCGTGGAGGACTTCCTCCATCGTGATGATCAGTTTCTCGCCCGCTTTGTTGATGACGGTCCACACGCCCGCCTCGTCGCCCGATCCCTCCTTCAGGGTGCAGGGCGGCGACATCCAGTTGAGGGGCTTGTAGGCCCGGTCGTCCGCGTGGATGGAGACGCTGCCGTCCGCCTTGACCAGGATCAGGCGGGGGGCCGAGGGCAGGTGGGCGGTGAGCCGGCCGGCGTAGTCGACCGAGCACCGGGCAATGACGAGACGCATGGTCGGCAACGCTACTCGACGCGCACCCGTGCACGCGATTCGCCCGTACCCCACCACGTGCCCGCCGCCACCCTCGTCCAGTGGGCCACCCCAATTGTCCCTGGAAACTCTTGTTCATCCCTGGCCGATTGTGACCGCAGGACGACCGTTCCATATACGCATTCTGCTGGTGTGGTCACCGACGGTTGCCTACCGTAGGACAAGGGAGGCCGCGGTGGGGGTACGGAGCGTGTCCGGTGTCGCGTACTCCCCTATCTGTCCGGCAACCCCTGTCCATCGGGGGTGCGAGAGGAGAACCCATGTCGCTCGACGTCTCACCGGCCCTACTCGAACAGGCCGAGCGAGGCGAGGTCGACGAAGCAGAATTCGTCGACTGCGTCCGGACCTCCCTGCCCTTTGCGTGGGAGATGATCAGCTCCCTGGTGGCCCAGCTGAAGGTGGACGGCGGACCCTTCGCCGACAACCAGACGCCCCCGCCGGACGAGCAGGCGCGCGGCCAGCTGCTGCGCGCGCTCGCCAGTGACGCCATACGCGGTGCGCTCCAGCGCCACTTCGGCGTACGCCTGGCCTTCCAGAACTGCCACCGGGTGGCGGTGTTCCCGCTGGACTCCTCGGTGGACGAGAGGCTGGCCCGCTTCACCTCGGTGCGCGCCCAGCTGCTCAACCAGTCCCCGGAGCTGCGCGACTGCTGACATACACGCGCGACGCCGGCTCCATGAGCCGTCGGCTTGCCGCCTTCGTCCGGGGGAGGTGCATGCGGGACGGGTGCGGCAAGCTTTCCGGCGGCCGGGAGCCGGTGGCGGTCAGCGCAGCTGGGGCAGGACCTCGGCGCCCAGGCGCCGCAGGTTCTCCTCCGTCGCGTCCAGATCGCCTGAGCCCTCGACCAGCAGGGCGAAGCGGGAGATCCCGGTGCGCTCCGCGGTGGCCGCGAGACGGTCGGCGGCCAGCCGGGGCGTACCGACCGGGTGCAGCCCGCAGAGCAGTTCGGTGTAGGCGTACGGGTCGCGCATCGCGCGCGCCCGGCCGTCCACCGTCACATGGGCTTCCAGGCCCTGTTTCAGCCAGCCTGGCATCGCCTTCAGCAGTGTCTCGACGGCGTCGGCGCGGCTGTCCGCCAGCTGGCAGACCCCGGCCGAGACATGGCCCGCGGCCGCGATCTCCTCGGGCGCCCGGCCCGACGCGCGCGCGTGGCGCCGCCACAGGGCGACCATCTCGGCCTTCTCCTCGTCCCCGGCGTGCATGCCCAGCAGCATCGGCAGCCCCCGCTCCGCCGCCAGCCGCACGCTCCCCGGCGAGGTGCACGCCACCACCACCTCGGGCCCCGGTGCCTCGGTCAGCGCGTCCGCCGGGCGGGGCACCACCGGCACCTCGCGGAAGGCGTACCGCTCGCCCGAGGCGGCCACCGACGGCTCGCGCAGCCAGCGCAGCAGCAGATCCAGCGACTCCGGGAAGCCGTACTCGTACGCCCCCAGACCGGCGCCGAACACCTCCAGGTCCACCCAGGGCCCGCCCCGGCCCACGCCCAGGGTGAACCGGCCGCCGCTCGTGACGTGCAGCAGCGCGGCCTGCTCGCCGAGGGCCACCGGGTGGGCGGTGGGCAGCACGCTGACCGCGGTGCCGACCCGGACGCGGCGGGTGCGGCCCAGCAGCAGCGCGGCCAGGGTGACGGCCGACGGGCAGGTGCCGTACGGCACGAAGTGGTGCTCGGCCAGCCACACCGTGTCCAGACCGGCCTCGTCGGCCACCTCCGCCGAGCGCACCGCCCGGTGCAGGGCCTCTCCGTCACCCTGGCCCGGATACCGCCCCGCCAGCACAAAACTTCCTACGCGCATCGCATTTCCCGCTTCCTTGGCTCCGACCGGGAGCTCCCCCGACCGGCATAACCACATGACACGTGCCCAGGACACGGCTTCGTGGAGGGATTTGCGGATTGTCTGCAGAATGGTCGCTTCTCTGCTGGAATGGATCGGCCTGGAAGGGGACTTGTACGGGTTGGTGACCTACGCGTACCCCGGCCGGTGCCGCGTAGGCTGGACGCGGCCCGCGCTCCCTGTATAGCCCCGAGAGGTGCCCCGTGTCCCCGCGTCGCAACCGACCGAAGACGGCAGACTCGTCCGGCCGAGGTGCCGAGGACGACCGGTCGGGCCGGTACGGCGGCTGGCAGTCCACCGAGAGCTGGCAGGGCGAGGAGTGGAACGTCCGCCATGTCGCCGGGGCGAGCGCCGACGGCAAGACCTACCGCTGCCCCGGCTGCGACCAGGTGATCCCCTCCGGTGTCCCGCACGTGGTGGCCTGGCCGGAGCACATGGGCGTCGACGACCGGCGGCACTGGCACAAGGCGTGCTGGAACGCACGGGACCGCCGCACCACGCGGGTACGGCGGTCCGGTAACTGGCCAAGATTCTGAGGCCGGTCGGCGTGCGGTCGGCCGGCGTGCGGTCGATGGGCGGGGCTACACGTCCCGGCTCTGGAGCAGCGCGTACGCCCCGGCGAACGCCGCCGCCGTCACGCCCAGGATGATCCACAGCGGCTCCCAGCCCGAGGGCCCGGATTGGCTGAGGGTGTTGTCGTAGAACACGCCCATCTGGCTCGGGATCGAGTACTCCAGCAGCGCCTGCTGCACCTTCTCCAGCGAGCCGGCGTTCATGAACAGCGCGATCACCAGCGGCGCCAGCACCGCGCCGATCATGATGGTGATGGCGCCCGCGGAGTGCCGGATCATCGAGCCGACCAGCAGGGAGAGCAGGCCGAGCAGCGCGATGTAGAGGCTGATGCCGAGCGTCGCCTTCAGCCATTCCGTGCCGGACGGACTCCGGGTGCCATGGCTCTCCAGCATCGAGGTCTGGATCAGCGCCACCAGGGACACGGTGGCCAGCGTCACCACGAAGGCGACGACGAAGAACACGATCGACTTGGCCGCCAGCACCCGGCCCCGGCTCGGACACGCGGTCATCGTCGTACGGATCATGCCCGTGCCGTACTCGGACGCCGTGGTCAGCACGCCCAGCGTCATCACGCACATCATGCCGAGCAGCAGACCGAAGAAGCCGAGGGTCAGCGGGTTCTGGCCGTCCAGCTCACCGGCGCCCCGGACCGCCACCGCGGCCAGCAGGCCGATACCGCCCACCAGCAGGACGAACACACCGAGCGTCCACACCGTGGAGCGCACCGACTTCATCTTCGTCCACTCCGAGGCCAGCGCGTGCCCCAGATGCGTGGGCGTGACCGGGATCGGTGAGCTGTAGCCGGAGTGGGAACCGCCGGACGCGACGGCGGACGCCTCGGGCATCGGGGGCTGCTGGGTGCTCATCGGGAGTCCTCGGGCTGGGTCGGTTCGGCGGGCGCGGCGAACGGGTTCGGCTCACCCGTGCCGGGAGCGGCGGGCGCCGGCGGCGCGTACGGGGTGCCCGGCTGGGGCGGCGGCGGGGCGTACCAGCCCGGCTGGCCCTGGCCCGGCACCGGCATCGGCGGCTGCACACCGGGCGGCAGCGGCTGCTGGAGCCCGGAGCGCTGGTCGACGGTGGAGCGGTAGTCGACGACGCCCTGCGTCATCCGCATGTACGCCTCCTCCAGCGACGCCTGGTGCGGCGACAGCTCCCACAGCCGTACGTCCGCCTCGTGCGCGAGGTCGCTGATGCGGGGCAGCGCCAGCCCGGTCACCCTCAGGGCGCCGTCCAGCTCGGGCAGCACATGGCCGCCCGCCTCGGTCAGCGCCGAGGTCAGCTTCTCCCGCTGCTGCGGCTCGGTGTCCGGGGTGCGCACGCGCGCGAAGTCGGCGGAGTTCGCGGAGATGAAGTCGGTCACGCTCATGTCGGCGAGCAGCTGACCGCGCCCGATCACGATGAGGTGGTCGGCGGTCAGCGCCATCTCGCTCATCAGATGCGAGGAGACGAAGACCGTACGGCCCTCCGCGGCGAGCGCCTTCATCAGGTTGCGGACCCAGAGGATGCCCTCGGGGTCGAGGCCGTTGACCGGCTCGTCGAACAGCAGCACCTGCGGGTCGCCCAGCAGGGCGGCGGCGATGCCGAGGCGCTGGCCCATGCCGAGGGAGAAGCCCTTGGAGCGCCTCCTCGCCACCTCCTGGAGGCCCACGACCCCGAGCACCTCGTCCACCCGGCGGGCCGGGATGCCGGAGAGCTGGGCGAGGCTCAGCAGATGGTTGCGGGCCGACCGGCCGCCGTGCACCGCCTTGGCGTCGAGCAGCGCGCCGACCTGACGCGGGGCGTTGGGCAGCTTGCGGTACGGGAAGCCGCCGATGGTCACCGAGCCGGAGGTGGGGTTGTCCAGCCCGAGGATCATCCGCATGGTCGTCGACTTGCCGGAGCCGTTGGGCCCGAGGAAGCCGGTCACCGCGCCGGGACGCACCTGGAAGGAGAGGTCGTGCACGGCGGTCTTGTCGCCGTACCGCTTGGTCAGGCCAACAGCCTCGATCATGCTCCGCACCCATCGGACGATTCAGGACAGCGGGACGCATGCCCCCGTAAGGGTTAGGAGGATATCGGGGCCGACCCGGTTCCGCTCAAGAGAAAGTAAAGCCAAAGGCTCACAGCGCGTGTCCGATCACCGTCGAGCGCGGCCGAAGCCCCCTGCCGCGCCGGCGGCAGAGGGCTTCGCCCGCGCTCAGCGGATACGCGCCCGAGCGTTACCGGGTCTGCTGCGCCGGCACGCCGCGCGCGGCCGTCTCGTCCTCCACCGGGGAACCGGCGGCGGCGACCGCGGCACCCGTCAGTGTGGCGAGCATCTCGCGGACGTTGGTCAGCTGGGCGTTGATGCTGTCGCGGCGGTTGGTCAGCGCCGCCAGCTCCCGCTCGGACTCCGAACGGATGCGGTCCGCCTTGGCGTTGGCGTCCGCCACGATGTCCTCGGCCTGACGCTGCGCCGTCTCCACCGTCTGCCGCGCACGGCGGTCGGCGTCGGTGCGCAGCTTCTCCGCCTCCAGGCGCAGCTGCTCGGCGCGGTGCTCGATCTCCGCGAGCCGCTTCTCCGCCTTCTGCTGACGCGACGCCAGGTCCCGCTCGGACTGCTCGCGCCGCTTGGCGAGGTTGGTCTCGAAGTCGGCGGCGGCCTGCGCGGCCTTGGCGCGGGTCGTCTCGAACTCGGCGGCGGCCTCCTCACGCTTGGACTGCGCGTCCTTCTGCGCGTCGGCCCGCAGCTGCGACGCCTCGCCCTTGGCCTTCTCGACGATCCGGACGCCCTCGTCCTCGGACTTCGCCTTGCGCTCGGCGGCGAACGCCTCGGCGTCGTTGCGGACCTGCTGGGCGGCCGACTCGGCCAGATCGCGGTGCTGTTCGGAAGCGCGCCGCGCCTCCTCGCGCAGATCCTTCGCCTCCTCCTCGGCGAGGCGCAGGATCTTCTCGACCCGCGCGCCGAGACCCGCGTACGACGGCTCGGCGTCGGTGATCTGGGCCTGGGCGTTCTGCGTTTCGAGGTGGAGCTCCTCGATGCGCTTCTCCAGGGCGGTGATCCGGGAGAGCGCGCTGTCACGGTCGGAGACGAGCTTGGAGATGCGTTCGTCCACCTGAGCGCGGTCGTATCCACGCCGCACTAGCTCGAAGCCGTAGGGGGAAGTGTCGCTCATGGGGTTCCTGTCGAATGAGACCGGTGAGGTGATAGAGGGAATCCTAGGCGCCGAAGCGGTGTGTCATCGAGCGGATACGTGTTTGGTCTGGAGAATGACACCTCTTTCGGGTGGCTGACCGCCCGACAGCTTGCCAAGAACCGGGCCAAAGCCCTCCAGAACGGCCGTAGTTCCGCTCTCCTGCGTCACCGCGTGCTAGCCGTCGGTGCTCTTGCCACCCGATCGGGGCGGCCCCACCGTGGCCCCCGCCTTGACACCGCCGTCCTTGCCCGCCGGGCTCTCGAAGGACTCCAGAGCCTCCAGCACGTCCTGGACACGCGAGATCTCGGTGTTGATGTCCTCCCGGCGGCGCACCAGGATCTCCAGCTCCCGCTTGCCCTCCTCGACCGTGCGCCGGGCCTCGTGGATCGCCTCGGCCTTCAGGTCCTCGGCCTCCTTGACGAGCTTGGCCTTCTTCTGCTCGGCCTCCTTGAGCAGACCCTCCGCCTTCTTCACGGCGGCGATCCGCACCTTGCCCGCCTCGGAGCTGGCCTCCGACACCAGCTCCTTCGCCTTCGTCTGCGCCTTGGACAACTGCTCCTCGGCCGCCTTGATGAGCGTGTCGCAGCGGTCGCCGGTCGACTTCATCGTCTCGGCCGCCTCCCGGCGGGCCCGCTCGTGCAGCTCCTCGATCTCCGAGGTGACCCGCTCGCGCAGCTCCTCCGCCCGCTCCCGGATCGCGGTCGCGTCCCGGCGCGCCCCGACCAACAGCTCATCGGCGTCCGTACGGGCCTTCTCCACACGGGAGTTGCCCTCCACCGTCGCCGCGGACACGATCCGCTCGGCCTCACTGCGGGCCGCGCCCACCATCGTGTCGGCCTGGCCCTCCGCTTCCGCGGTGGCCTGCTGCGCCTGCTGCCGCGCCTCCGCGAGCAGCTTGTCCGCCTCGGCAGCCGTCTCCGAGATGAGCGTGTCGACCTGCTCGGCCGCCTCGGAGCGCCGCTTGTTGGCCTCCTGGCGCGCCTCGTCCAGCATCCGCTCGGACTCCTCGCGCGCGGAACTCGTCAGCCGCTCGGCCGCCGTCTCCGCCTCCGACCTGACCCGGTCGGCCTCGGCGCGCATCCGCTCCGCGTGCCGCTGCGCCGAACCGACCGTCTCCGCCGCCTCGGCCCGCAGCCGCTCCGCGTCGTCGGTCGCGTCCGTGATCAACTGCTCGGCGTTCGCCACCGCTTCGGCGCGGACCCGGTCCGCCTCCGCGACCGTCTCGGTCTGGAGCCGCTCCGCCTCGGCGCTCGCCTCGGTGATCAGGGTGTCGGCCTGCGTCGCCGCGTCCGAACGGATGCGGTTGGCGTCCTCGCGGGCGTCCGCCCGCGTCCGCGACGCGGCCTGGTCGGCCTCCGCCAGCTTGTCCGACGCCTCGGTGCGTACCCGCTGCGCGTACTCGGAGGCTTCCGAGCGGAGCCGCTCCGACTCCTCAGCCGCCTCGGCGACCGTGTGCTCCGCGAGCGCCCGAGCCGCCTCGGACTCCTCGTTCGCCTCCCGGCGCAGCCGCGTCGCGTCCTCGCTCGCCCGCTCCCGCTCGGCGTAGGCGTCGGTGCGGACCCGGTCCGCCTCCTCCTCGGCCTCCCGACGGGTACGGTCTGCCGCGTGCTCGGCGGCCGAACGCAGCCCGGCGATCTCCTCCTGCGCCTGCTCGTGCAGCCCGCTGACGGAGTCCCGCACCTGCGCCGCGTGAGTCTCGGCGGCGGACACCATCTCGGTGGCCCGCCGGTCCGCCTCCTCGACCAGCCGGGTCGCCTCGGCCTGCGCCTCCTCCACGCGCTTGCGCGCCGAGGCCAGCAGTTCCTCGCTCTGCTCGCGGGCCCGCTCGCGCTCCTGGTCCGCCTCCTCGCGGGCGGAACCGAGCAGCTCCTCCGCCTCACGGCGGCGCCGGGCGGCCTCCTCCTGGGCGGCGGCCAGCGTCTCGGACGCCTCCGTGCCGAGGCGCTCGGCGGCGGCCTGCGCCTCCGCGCGCACCCGGTCGGCGGTCTCCTGCGCCTCGACCTTCAGCCGCTCGGCCTCGGCCGCGGCCTCCGACCGCAGCCGTACGGCCACCGACTCGCCCTCGGCACGCGAGGCGGACGCGTCCGCGGCGGCCTCGTCACGCAGCCGCTCGGCCTCGGTCTCGGCCTGCTGCTGGAGCGTACGGATGCGCTCGGCGGCCTCCGAACGCAGCCGCTCGGACTCCTCACCGGCCTCGCGCCGGATACGGGACGCCTCCTCGCGGGCCTCGGTGAGCGCCTGCTCCGCCGAGTCCAGCCGCTCCTGCGTCTCGGTCTGGAGCCGGGTCAGCTCACCGGCGGCCTCCTCGCGGCGCGCCTCGGCGGCCTTCTCGGCCTCCTCGCGCAGCTCGCGCGCGGCCTTCTCGGCGTCCGCCCCGACCGTCTCAGCCCGCTCCTCGGCCTCGGCCCCCAGCCGCTCGGCCTCCTTGCGGGTGCGCTCCAGGGTCTCCTCGGCCTGCCGGCGCAGCGAGGTCGCCCGCTCGATGGCCTCGGTGCGGACCTTCTCGCTGTCGGTGGTGGCGGTCTTGCGCAGCTCGTCCGCGTCCGCCTTGGCCTTGGCGAGGAGTTCCTCGGCGGACTTCGCCGCCTCCTCGATCTGGGTCACCGCCTCCCGGCGGGCCTCGGCGCGGATGGAATCGCCCTCGGTGACCGCGTCGGCGCGCAGCTGCTCGGCCTCGCCGCGCAGCCGGCGGGCCTCCTCCTGGAGCTGGACCGTCTTGGCGCGGTACTCCTTGGTGTCGTCCTTCGCCGTGCCCTTGAGCCCCTCGGCGATGTCGTGCGCCTCGGCGCGCAGCCGGTCCGCCTCCGCCTCGGCCTCCGAGCGGATGCGCTCGGCCTCCTCGGTGGCGGCCTTGGTGGTCCTGCGGGCGTCCTCGGCGGCCTTGTTCAGGACCTCCTCGGCCGTCCGCGCCGCCTTCGACAGCTGGCTGGCCGTCTCCTCGGCGGTTGCGCTGCGGGCGTTCTCCCCGGCCTCCGCGAGGATCTTCTCCGCCTCGGCACGGGCGTCCGCGACCTGCTGCTCGGCGTCCGCCTTGGTGGTCTCGGCCTCCTTGGTGGCCTCGCTGACCAGCCGGGCGACCTGCTCCTTGGCGGTACGGGTCCGGGTCTCGTTGGCGGCCTCGGCGTTGGAGAGCGCCTTGGCGGCGGCCTCCTTGGCCTCGGCGACCAGCTTCTCCGCCTCGGACCGGGCACTGCGCAGCGAACGCTCGGCCTCCGCCATCCGCTCCTCGGCGCTCCGGCTCAGCTCGGCGGCCTGCCGGCGCGCGGCGTCCGACTCGCTGGCGGTGGAGGTACGCAGCTGCTCGGCGTGGTCGGTGGCCTCCTGGGCCTGGGAGGAGGCGGCGTTCAGCAGCCGCTCGGCGTCCGTGCGGGCGCGGCGCAGGATCTGCTCGGCCTCGCTGCGGGCCGACTCCGCGTCGGTACGCAGCCGCTCACGGGCCTCGTGGGTCAGCCGCTCGGCCTCGGTACGGGCGGCGGCCATGGCCTGCTCGGCCTCGGCCCGCGACTCGTCCAGCAGCCGGCGGGCCTGCTGCTCGGTACGGGCGCGCAGCTGCTCGGCCCAGGCCACGTTCTCGTTGACGTGGGACTCGACGGTCTGGCGGCGCTCGGCCAGCTCCTGGTCCAGCTGCTGGCGGCGGGTGACCGCCTCCTGGTGCAGCTCCGCCTGGAGCCGGGCGGAGTGCTCGGCGTGCTCCTGGAGGATGCGCTGGGTCTGCGCGCGGGCCTGACTCAGCTCGCGCTCGGCGTCCTGCCGCAACTGGTCGGCCTGCACCTGGGCGTTGCGGAGCAACTGCTCGGCCTGATAGCCGATGTCACCGCCGTCGTAGGCGGGACGGGTCATCAGGGTGCGGCGCGCCTCGTGCAGCTTGGCGCGCAGCACCTCGACCTGGTAGCCGAGGTCCTCGGCGTGCTGGATCGCCTTTTCCCGCTCGGTCTTCAGCCGCTTCATCTCGGCCTCGAACCGAGAGAGGTGGTCGACGTCAGCCGCCGGCTCTCGCTCCTGGCTCTCGTAGCCCCGCACTGCGCGGTCCCATCCGTCCCCTGGTGATTTTCTCCGACGAGCACCGTCCATCCGCCGGACGGGGCCCTCCGGGGAATGGTGTCAGATCAACGGCGGAGCACGGGCTGCTGCCCCGACGCTCGTCCCCCGAAACCCGGACCCCGGCATCGGTCGTCCCCCGTGTTCGGGGACGACCGCCCCCAACCCTACCGGCCCTTATGTACGAAGGTCAGTGCTCAGGTGACTCAACTGCCGCCGATGTGACCAGTTCTGTCAGGACTCCATGGCAATCCTTGGGGTGCAGGAAGGTGATCCGGGACCCCATGGAGCCACGTCGGGGCTCGTCGTACAGAACGCGTACGCCCTTGTCGCGGATGTCCGCGGCGTCCGCGTCCACGTCCGCCGTACCGAAAGCGATGTGGTGGACGCCCTCGCCGTTCTTGGCCAGCCACTTGCCGACCGCGGAGTCCTCCCGCGTCGGCTCCAGCAGCTGGAGGTAGGAGGCGCCGCCGTCCGAGGTCTCGTTGATCCTGAGCATGGCCTCGCGTACGCCCTGCTCCTCGTTCACCTCGGTGTGGAACACCTCGAAGCCGTAGGTCGTCCGGTAGAACTCGACGGTGGTGTCGAGGTCGTGGCAGGCGATCCCGATGTGGTCGATTCGCGTCAGCATGGTTTCAGTGCAGCGCCCCGGAGGTGGTTACGCAACGTGCGCGCGATCACACCGTAAGGGCGGTGACGGGCTCCGGTGACGGTCAGTACATTCGAAGTAAACCCTCGTTCACTCCTCGGCTGTGCAGGCCGGTAAGGGGATCGCAGCTCATGTCTTCTGGAAAGACCACCTCTGTGATCGTCGCGGGCGCTCGGACGCCCATGGGACGGTTGCTCGGTTCGCTGAAGTCCTTCTCGGGTGCCGACCTCGGCGGTTTCGCCATCAAGGCAGCCCTCGACCGCGCCGGGATCAGCGGCGACCAGGTCCAGTACGTGATCATGGGCCAGGTGCTCCAGGCGGGTGCCGGCCAGATCCCGGCCCGCCAGGCGGCCGTCAAGGCCGGTATCCCGATGAACGTCCCGGCGCTCACCGTCAACAAGGTCTGCCTCTCCGGTCTTGACGCGATCGCGCTGGCCGACCAGCTCATCCGCGCGGGTGAGTTCGACATCGTGGTCGCGGGCGGCCAGGAGTCGATGACCAACGCCCCGCATCTGCTGCCGAAGTCCCGCGAGGGCTTCAAGTACGGCGCGATCGAGATGCTGGACTCGATGGCCCACGACGGGCTGACCGACTCCTTCGAGGGCATCGCCATGGGCGAGTCCACCGAGAAGCACAACACCCGCCTCGGCATCGGCCGGGCCGCGCAGGACGAGATCGCCGCGCTGTCCCACCAGCGGGCCGCCGCCGCGCAGAAGAACGGCCTGTTCGAGGCCGAGATCACCCCGGTGGAGATCCCGCAGCGCAAGGGCGACCCGGTGCTGTTCAGCAAGGACGAGGGCATCCGCGGGGACACCACCGCCGAGTCGCTCGGCCGGCTCCGGCCCGCCTTCGCCAAGGACGGCACCATCACCGCGGGGACCTCCTCGCAGATCTCCGACGGCGCGGCCGCGGTGGTCGTGATGAGCAAGGCGAAGGCGGAGGAGCTGGGCCTTCAGTGGCTGGCGGAGATCGGCGCGCACGGCAATGTCGCCGGTCCCGACAACTCCCTCCAGTCCCAGCCGTCCAACGCGATCGAGCACGCGCTGGGCAAGGAGGGCCTCGCGGTGTCCGACCTGGACCTCATCGAGATCAACGAGGCGTTCGCGGCGGTCGCCGTGCAGTCAATGGACGACCTCGGGGTGTCCACGGAAAAGGTGAACGTCAACGGCGGCGCCATCGCCCTCGGTCACCCGATCGGCATGTCCGGCGCCCGGCTGGTGCTCCACCTGGCGCTGGAGTTGAAGCGCCGGGGCGGTGGCGTGGGCGCGGCCGCGCTGTGCGGTGGCGGCGGGCAGGGTGACGCGCTGATCTTGCGGGTACCCAAGGGCTGAGGTCTTCACGGCTGAGGTCTTCAGGGCTGAGGTCTTCAGGGCTGAGGTCTTCTTTTCCGGTTTTCCGGCGGTGTGAGCGAACGGAGCTGTGTTGATGCGGGACGTCTCCTCTCTGGTGGCCGAGGCCAGGGAAGGCCGGCCCCGGGCCGTGGCCCGGCTGATCTCCCTGGTCGAGGGGGCGTCCCCGCAGCTCCGGGAGGTGATGGCGGCGCTGGCGCCACTGACCGGCAACGCCTACGTGGTCGGTCTGACCGGCTCACCGGGCGTCGGCAAGTCCACCTCCACCTCCGCGCTGGTCACCGCGTACCGCAAGCAGGGCAAGCGGGTCGGCGTCCTGGCCGTCGACCCGTCCTCGCCGTTCTCCGGGGGCGCGCTGCTCGGCGACCGGGTCCGGATGTCCGACCACGCCTCCGACCCCGGCGTCTACATCCGCTCCATGGCCACCCGCGGGCATCTGGGCGGGCTCGCCTGGGCCGCCCCGCAGGCGATCCGGGTACTGGACGCGGCCGGCTGCGACGTGATCCTGGTCGAGACGGTCGGCGTCGGCCAGTCGGAGGTGGAGATCGCCTCCCAGGCCGACACCAGCGTGGTCCTGCTGGCGCCGGGCATGGGCGACGGCATCCAGGCGGCGAAGGCCGGAATCCTGGAGATCGGTGACGTCTACGTCGTCAACAAGGCGGACCGCGACGGCGCCGACGCCACCGCCCGCGAGCTGAACCACATGCTGGGCCTCGGCGAGGCCCGCGGCCCCGGCGACTGGCGCCCGCCCATCGTGAAGACGGTCGCCGCCCGCGCGGAGGGCATCGACGAGGTCGTGGAAGCCCTGGAGAAGCACCGGGCCTGGATGGAGGAACACGACGTCCTCACCGAACGCCGCCGCGCCCGCGCCGCCCGCGAGGTGGAAACGATCGCGGTCACCACCCTCCGGGAACGCATCGGCGACCTCCACGGCGACCGCCGCCTCTCCGCCCTGGCGGACCGCATCGTCACGGGCGAACTCGACCCGTACCGGGCGGCGGACGAACTGGTGGAGGGACTGACACAGGGCTGAGGCCGCTGCTAACTTGACCGGCATGTTCCTCCTCCTGGCGTAGAGCGCACCCTCGCGCCGCGCGGCCGACCGGCTCACAGCCGGGGCCTCGCGCGGCGCACCGGTGCCCTCGTCCCGCCTCCCGTGAGGAACCTCGCGCATGTCCGCGCCCGCTTCCGCGCGCCCCGCCGCGCCCTCGTACTCCGCCGTCCTGTGCGTCCCGCACGCGCGCCGCACCTTCACCACCGCACTGGTGGGCCGCCTGTCCTACGGGACGGTTCCGCTGTCCCTGCTGCTCGCCACCCAGCGGGCCACGGGCTCGTACGCGGCCTCCGGCACGGTGCTCTCCCTGTACGGCGCCGCCGTGGTCTTCCTGACCCCGCTGCGCGCCTCCCTGGTGGACCGGCACGGCGCCCGCCGCACCCTGCTCCCCATGGCCGCCGCCCACGGGGGCCTGCTGTGCGGGCTCGCCGCGCTCACCTGGTGGCCGGGCACGCCGGTGCCGCTGATCGGAGGCGCCGCCGTCCTCGCGGGCGCCTGTGTTCCGCCGCTGGGGCCGACCATGCGGGCGGTGTGGTCCGAACTCCTCGCCGACCGGGACCTGCTGCGGCGTGCGTACAGCCTCGACGGGGTCGCCGAGGAGTTGCTGTTCGTGTCCGGTCCCGCCCTGGTGGGCGCCCTGGTCGCCTGGACGGTCCCGGCGTCCGGGATGCTGCTCGGGGCGCTGCTCATGGTCGCGGGGACCGCCGCCTTCGTCACCTCCCCGGCGATGACGGGGCCCCGGCCCCGGCCCGAGGGCGGTGGCCGTCGGGGTGGCGTCCGGGGGCTCGCGGCGCCGGTCGCGGTGGCGGCGGGGACGGGGCTCGCCCTCAGCGGGGTGGAGCTGCTGGTGCTGGCCCATGTCGGCGGAGACTCCGGCGACACCGCCCTCGTCCCCTGGGTGCTGGGCGCCCTCTCGGTGGGCAGTGCGCTGGGCGGGCTGGCCAACGGGGCGATCGACTGGCGTGGTCCCGCCCGGCCGCGTCTCGCCGGGTTCGCGGCGGCCCTCGGCCTGACGATCGCGGTGGCGGGACTGGCCCCGAGCGTCCTCACGCTCACCGTGGCCATGACCTGTGCGGGTGGCTTCATCGCCCCGGCGCTCACGACGGCCTACCTCCTGGCGGACGAGTCGGCCCCCGCGAGCGACCGCACCCGTGCCGGAGCCTGGGTGAACATGGCGGTCAACGCGGGAAGTTCAGCCGGCGGCCTGACCACCGGCGCCCTCCTCGGCCACCTCCCGCTGCCCCTCTGCTTCGCCCTGACGGGAGCCACCGCGCTGGCCTCGGCCGGGGTGGCCCTCGCGGGCCGGGGGAGGGTGGAGCCGGCGGGGAGGTGAGACACGGATGCCCGCCCGTGACCCCGGACAGCCGAGCGCCCCACCCCTTTCGCGCCTGTGGCGGTGCGTCGGGGGGCGGGGCGTTGCCTCAAGGGTGGCTGGGTGGTGGGCTCGGGGATGCGCCCGGGGTGCGGGGTCGCCGCTCGGTGGGCGCGTTTCGGGGGAGTACCCGTCGGGCCCGCGGCGCTATGGGCGGCCGCGTTGGTCGCGGAGGTGTTCCGCGATGGGCTTCAGGGACTTGTCGAGGTCCTGGAGGGCGTCGGGGGAGAGGAGGTCGATGAAGTGGCGGCGTACCGAGGCCACGTGGTGCGGGGCCACTTTGCGCATCGTCTCCAGGCCGTGCTCGGTCAGGACGGCGAAGAGGCCGCGCCGGTCCGACTCGCAGTTCTCCCGGCGGACCAGGTCCGCGTTCTCCATGCGCGTGATCTGATGCGAGAGGCGGCTCTTGGACTGCATGGTGGCGCCCGCCAGGTCGCTCATCCGCATCCGCATGTCTTCCGACTCGGACAGATTGACGAGGATCTCGTAGTCGTTCATCGTCAGGCCGAACGGCTGTAGATCCTTTTCGAGCTGGTACGTCAACAGCCTGTTGACCTCCAGGTGGGTGCGCCAGGCGCACTGCTCCGCATCGGTCAGCCAGTGCGTGGCCGTCTCGGTCTCCATGAATGAAGTCTACCTAAGAAGTTGAATGGCGAACTACTCTGGGTGATGTGACTGTGCGCACGCGTTCGACGTCACACTCCGCAGACTACCGCTCACAGCCCGAAGCGACGCTGGAGGTCTCCCAGCTGTCCGGGAAGGCGCGGTACCCCGGAAGCGCCCGTTCCGGGCCCCATCGGCCCTGCTGCGCCCCCTCCGGGTACCCCCGGCTCGGACGGAACAGCACCCGTGGACTGCTCGGGCATCAGCGTCTCGCTGGACTGGAGAAGCACCGTCCCGGCGCCGGTGAACTCGAACTGGTGCTCCTCCCCGGAAGCCCCGCCGAGCCCCGTCATCGCACGTAGGCCGCCCATCACGCCCGTGAGATACGCGTGGTCGTAGTGATGGCAGGGGGAGGGGCAGTCGGCCCAGCCGACCAGGGCCTGGGGGTCCACCCGGATCGGTGGTTCCATGAAGACCACCGGGCCGTTCGAAGCGGCGACGAACTTTCCGGTTCCGATGAGTGTCAGAAAGCCCGGCACGATCGACTGTTTGAGTGCGAGACTTGGCTGAAAAGCGATCAAGTTGCCCGCGCGAACGGTCAGGTTGCCCTGATCCAGGTCGTACGAATTCACATCGAAGGCCCGGTCGGCGAGCAGCATCTTGCCCGAGCCCTCCGCCACCACCCAGTCGCTCGCGTGCAGTGGCGAATGGAACGAGGTCCGCACCAGCCGGTCCAGCCGGCCGTGCCCGATGCCGTTGAAGTCGATCGACCCGTAGTAGGCGATCATCTTCCCCTTCTGCAGAAACCACTGGGAGCCCTTGAGCTCCACGCAGAAGGTGTACGGGTTCACGTTGTCGTCGGCGGGGAGCGTCACCGGGTCGAAGACCACCGGACCGGCCGCCGGTCCGCCCGCGCTCGCGTAACCGCTCACAGCTTCTCCTCCGACGCCTGGACGTACACCGTGCCGCTGCCGCTCAGCTCCAGCTGGAACGCCTCGCCGGAGCCACGGCCCACCATGTCGCGCCAGCCCAGCGCGGTGGACAGCTTGTTGCGCACCTCGCCGTGATGGGCGACGTACGCCTGGGGGTCCACATGGACCGGGCGCTGCGGGGTGATCGACAGCTCGAAGACCCCGCCGTGCGCCATCACCGCGACCGCGCCATGACCCTGGAGCGTGGTGGTGAACAGGCCCTGGCCGGTCGCCTGGCCGCGCACCAGGCCCATGACCCCGCCCTGCGAGCCGAGAAACATGGTGCCCTGCCGCAGCGAGCCCTCGAAGGCGAGGAGCCGGTCCGCCTCCACGTACAGGGTGTCGCCGGTGAGGGTGATGACATGGACGTGATGGCCGCCGTGCCCGAACAGGACCGTGCCGCTGCCCTCCACCGTCATCAGCGGAGCCGCCTCCCCGGCCACCCGGCGCCCGAGCATCGACATGACGCCGCCCTGGCCGCTCTGCATGTTCGGGGTGAAGGACACCTCGCCGGTGTACGCCAGCATCGCCCCGCGCTGGCTGAACAGCCGCTGCCCCGGCGCCACCGTGGCCTCGACCATCTTGGAGTTGATCTCCCGCAAGCTCATCTCACAGATCCCCCGCGATCGTGTTCCGCTCGCTGGGCTGCACATAGACCAGCCCGTCGCCCTCGAAGCGGATCTGGAACGCCTCCCCGCCGCCCTCGCCCATGAGGGTGCGGAAGGTGACGCCGGACTGGAAGGACTGCCGCACATTCCCCTGGTGCGCGATGTAGGCGCCCGGATCGACGGTCAGCGGGTACTGCGGGCTGACCCGGAGCACCACCGCCGGCCCGTCGGAGAGGATCGCGGCCTGGCCGGTGCCCTCCACGGTCGTGGTGAAGAGCCCGTTGCCCTGCGAGGCGCCGCGCAGCCCGGTGAAGGTGGTGCCCGTGCGCAGCCCGCCGTCGGTCGCCAGCAGGTTGCTCGACTCCACGTACAAGGTGTCGCCGCGCAGGGCGACGAGATTGATCTCGGACGCCCGGTCCGCGAACCAGCAGGTCCCCTGCCCTCTCACCTCCATCACCGTCATCTGCTCGCCGGTGATTCGCCGCGTCACCATCCCGCGCAGCCCCTCACCGCCGCCGCTCAGCTTCTTGAAGGCCATCTGTCCGTCGTACGCGACCATCGAGCCGTTCTTCGCCTTCACGGCGTCCCCGGTCACGTCGACGGCGAGGACCTTGCTTCCCTGCAGTCGGAACATCGCCACACCGTGAACGTAGCGGGCGCCCGGGTGGAGGGGACAGGGCCCACGGGTGGAGAACGACCCTGAGCACACCCTCAGGGGCATTGTTTGCCACAATGGGTGACGCTTGTGCTTCCGTTCACAAAGCGGATCATGAGCCGGCCGCCCAGCGGCTGTGCCCCCCCCAGCGCCCCCAGTCAACGTTCCCCGAAGGTGACCCGTGGACCTCAAGACCGCATCCGCCCTCCGCCGCCTCCGCCTGGTCTCGGCGCCGGAGGCCGTGTCCTTCCTGATCCTGCTGCTGTGCTCGGTGCTGAAGCGGACCACGGACTTCAACGCGGTCCCCGTGATGGGCGCGATCCACGGCGTGCTGTTCGTGCTGTACGTGATCTTCTGGCTGGACGCCTGGAGCCGGACCAAGTGGAACTTCGGCACCGCCGCGCTCTACTTCGTCCTCTCGGTCCTGCCCACCGGCGGCTTCTTCGCCGAGCGCAAGCTGCGCCGTGAGTCCGAGAACGCCGTCATCGCGGCCCGCGCCCGCGAGGAAGGAACCGTGAACGCATGATCGTCGCCTTCTCCGTGACGCCCCTCGGCGTCGGCGAGGACGTGGGGGAGTACGTCGCCGACGCCGTCCGCGTGGTCCGCGAGTCCGGGCTGCCGAACCGCACCGACGCCATGTTCACCTCCATCGAGGGTGAGTGGGACGAGGTCATGGACGTCGTCAAGCGCGCCGTGGCCGCCGTCGAGGCCCGCGCGCCCCGTGTCTCGCTGGTCCTCAAGGCCGACATCCGCCCCGGCGTCACCGACGGCCTCACCTCCAAGGTCGAGACGGTCGAACGTCACCTCGGCTCCTAGCCGCCCGGCGACTCGACCGTTCGCCCCGGTCCCGACGGGGCCGGGGCGTTCGCGTGCCCGGCGGTTGAGCGCCCGCGCGCCCGGTGCCCCCGCCGCCCGGCGCTGTGTCCGCACCCCGCTCGCCCTCACCGGAACACGTCAGCCCCCTGAGGCCAGCGCCATTCCCAGCGGCGTCCGCTCGTACAGCACTTGGTGCCCGTACCGGCGTGCCGTCAGCAGGCCGCTCTCGCGCAGGACCGACAGGTGGGACGACACCGAGGACGGGGCGAGGTCCAGGCGGTGGGCCAGGGCCGTGGTGGAGGCCGGGTCGTCCAGCGCCGCCAGCACGGCCGCGCGGTTGCGGCCCAGCAGCCGTACCAGCGCCTGGGGCGTCCGGGCGCCCGGCTCGGCCCACAGGCCGCCGACACCGCGCGCCGGATAGACGAGGGTGGGCTGCCACGGCGGGTCGAAGCCGGTGATCACGTCCGGCCAGCAGAACACGCTCGGCATCAGCACCAGGCCCCGCCCGCCGAGCCGGCGCTCGTACACCCCGCCCGGCAGGGTCAGCGTGCGGCCGTCCCAGCTCAGCCGCGCGTCCAGCTCGGGCAGCAGCGTGCCGAGCCCGACCTCGGCGAGGCGGCGCGAGTGGAAGGCCACGTCCGCCTCCAGCAGCGCCCGCAGCCGGGGCCACTCCGGCTCCACCAGCACCCGCCAGGCCACCTCCAGGGCGTCCGCCAGCTCCCGCACCATCCGCACCGGGTCCGCCAGCCACGCCCGGCCCTGCTCCGAGGCGAGCGCGCCCGGTGTGCAGACCAACGAGCGGGCGGTGTCCTCGCGGGCCGCCTCCGGATCGGCCGCCCGTACCGCCGCGAGCTCCTCCTCGAAGGTGGCCGCCGGACCGATCGGCGGCGGCCCGAGCCAGTCCGGGGTGTGGCCCCGGCGGGGCATCAGCAGCCACAGCGGAGCGAGGTCGAGACCGGCGGCCGCCGTACGGATGCGGCGCAGCCACGGCACGTGGTAGCCCTGCCGGTCCGGGCGACGCAGCGTGCGTACCGCGTCATGCGTCTCCCACAGCGGGGACACGGCGAACCGGCAGTTCAGGAAATCGTCCTCACCGAAGTGCAGATGCGAGGCCACTTACATCTCCCCCTGGACATTCGGCTGGAGCCGAAACTCTACGTCGCCCGGCACGGCCCCCGGCAGGCTGCCGGACATGTCCGCACCGCCCAAGGCCCAGGCGGCCGCCCGTACGGGTTACCGCCATGTCCTCGCCGTCCCCGAGTTCCGCGCCGTCTTCGCCGCCCATGTGCTGTCGCTGCTCGGGGTGGTCGTCAGCGAGATCGCGCTGTCCGTCCTCGTCTACGACCTCACCGCCTCACCCCTGATGAGCGCGCTCGCCTTCGCGGTCGGCTTCCTGCCCTACGCCCTCGGTGGCACCCTGCTCGCCCCCGTCGCCGACCGCTTCCCCGCCCGGCGGGTGCTGGTGGTCTGCGACCTGGTGTGCGCCGCGTGCGTGGCGGCGATGGTGGCGCCGGGGGCTGGCGTCGGTGTGCTGCTGGCGCTGCGCTGCTGCGTCGCCGTCGTCTCCCCGGTGTTCTCCGGCACCCGGATGGCGACCCTCGCGGACGTCCTCGGTGACGGGGAGGCGTTCGTGCTCGGCCGGTCCCTGATCCGGATCGTCTCGCAGAGCGCGCTGCTGGCCGGGTACGGGCTCGGCGGGCTGCTGCTGACCGCCGTCAGCCCCCGGCACGCCCTGCTGATCACCGTCGGCACCTTCCTCGCCTCGGCCACGCTCCTGCGGTTCGGCACCCGGCACCGGCCGGCCCGGCTGCGGCCTGAGGGCAAGAAGGAGGGCGGAACCCTCGGGCTCCTGAGGAACCGGCGCGTGCTGGTGCTGCTCCTCGTCTTCTGGGTGCCCGCGATGTTCTCCGTCGTGCCCGAGGCCCTTGCCGCGCCCTACTCCGACGACCTGGGCGCGGGCTCGGCCGGACTCGGCCTGCTGATGTGCGCGCTGCCCGTCGGTACGGTCGCCGGGGAGCTGTTCGCGGGGGCACGGCTCGGGCAGGCGACCCGTGAGCGGATCGTGCTGCCGCTGCTCTGCCTCGCCGTGCTGCCGTACCTCGGCTACGCCCTGCGCCCCGGACTCTGGCCGTCCCTGCTGCTCCTGGTGCTCGCCGGGGCGTGCTCGGCGTACACCCTCGGGCTCGACCAGTGGTTCGTACGGGCGGTGCCCGAGGAGCTGCGGGGGCGGGCGATGACGCTGCTGAGCGCCGGACTGATGACGATCCAGGGGGTGGGTATGGCGCTGGCGGGTGTGGTGGCCGAGGTCATCGGGGTGCGGGCGGCCGTCGTGGCGGCGGGGGTGGCGGGCACGGTGTGCTGTACGGCGCTCGCCGTGGCGTGCCGGGTGACCGAAAGCCGAGACGGGGCTGCCCGCCATATGACCGGCCGGTAGGGTCTGATGACGTGCCCAAGCCTCTCAGTCTTCCCTTCGACCCCATCGCCCGTGCCGACGAGCTCTGGAAGCAGCGCTGGGGAAGCGTGCCCTCGATGGCCGCGATCACCTCGATCATGCGGGCCCAGCAGATCCTGCTGGCCGAGGTCGACGCCGTGGTCAAGCCGTACGGGCTGACCTTCGCGCGCTACGAGGCGCTGGTGCTGCTCACCTTCTCCAAGGAGGGGGAGCTGCCCATGTCCAAGATCGGCGAGCGGTTGATGGTCCACCCCACCTCGGTGACCAACACGGTGGACCGCCTGGTCAAGGCCGGCCTGGTCGCCAAGCGCCCCAACCCCAAGGACGGCCGCGGCACCCTTGCCGTCATCACCGGCAAGGGCCGCGAGGTCGTCGACGCCGCCACCAGCGACCTGATGTCCATGGACTTCGGCCTCGGCGCCTACGACGCGGAAAGCTGCGGCGACATCTTCACGCTGCTGCGCCCGCTGCGGGTGGCGGCGGGAGACTTCGAAGACGCCTGACCTGCGGGTCCTTGCAGGAGCGACCCTGGGGCAAGATCTGCCGGAACGCGTGGTTACGCTCGTATCCATGAAGAAGAGCGTGCTGACCCGCTACCGGGTGATGGCCTACGTCACCGGTGTGCTGCTGGTCCTGCTGACCCTGGGCGTGATCGCCAAGTACCTGCTCCACCTGGACGGCGCCGACGAGTTCACGCGGATCATCGGCATCGCCCACGGCTGGCTGTACGTCGTCTACCTGGTCTTCGCCTTCGACCTGGGCTCCAAGGCGAAGTGGCCGGTCGGTCGTCAGCTCTGGGTGCTGATCGCGGGCACCATCCCGACCGCCGCGTTCTTCGTCGAGCGGAAGATCAGCCGCGAGCTGGAGGACAAGGTCGCCGACCCGTCCCCGGCCGTCGCCAAGGCGTAACCGGAACCGCCGTACGTACTCGTACGGCGGTTTCCCATCGACATTTACTAGGACGTCCAAGTAAATTCGATGGTATGGACGCTCACGCGATCGAAGAAGGCCGCCGGCGGTGGCAGGCGCGGTATGACGGCGCGCGCAAGCGCGACGCGGATTTCAGCACGCTCTCCGGTGACGCCGTCGAGCCGGTGTACGGGCCCCGGGAGGGGGACGTGTACGAGGGGTTCGAGCGGATCGGGTGGCCGGGGGAGTACCCCTACACGCGCGGGCTGCACGCGACCGGGTACCGGGGGCGCACCTGGACCATCCGCCAGTTCGCCGGGTTCGGCAACGCGGAGCAGACCAACGAGCGGTACAAGATGATCCTCGCCGCGGGCGGCGGTGGACTGTCCGTCGCGTTCGACATGCCGACCCTGATGGGCCGCGACTCCGACGACCCGCGCTCGCTCGGCGAGGTCGGGCACTGCGGAGTGGCCATCGACTCGGCCGCCGACATGGAGGTCCTGTTCGGGGACATCCCGCTCGGTGACGTCACCACCTCGATGACGATCAGCGGCCCCGCCGTCCCCGTCTTCTGCATGTACCTGGTCGCCGCCGAGCGCCAGGGTGTCGACCCGGCGGTGCTGAACGGCACGCTCCAGACCGACATCTTCAAGGAGTACATCGCCCAGAAGGAGTGGCTCTTCCAGCCCGAGCCGCACCTGCGCCTCATCGGCGACCTGATGGAGCACTGCGCGGCGGGCATCCCCGCCTACAAGCCGCTCTCCGTCTCCGGCTACCACATCCGCGAGGCCGGGTCGACGGCCGCGCAGGAGCTGGCCTACACCCTCGCGGACGGCTTCGGGTACGTGGAGCTGGGCCTCTCGCGCGGCCTCGACGTGGACGTCTTCGCGCCCGGCCTCAGCTTCTTCTTCGACGCCCACCTGGACTTCTTCGAGGAGATCGCCAAGTTCCGCGCCGCCCGCCGCATCTGGGCCCGCTGGATGCGGGACGTGTACGGCGCGCAGACCGACAAGGCGCAGTGGCTGCGCTTCCACACCCAGACCGCCGGGGTCTCGCTGACCGCGCAGCAGCCGTACAACAACGTGGTCCGCACCGCCGTGGAGGCGCTCGCTGCCGTGCTCGGCGGCACCAACTCGCTGCACACCAACGCCCTGGACGAGACCCTCGCCCTGCCCAGCGAGCAGGCGGCGGAGATCGCGCTGCGCACGCAGCAGGTGCTGATGGAGGAGACCGGCGTCGCCAACGTGGCGGACCCGCTGGGCGGTTCCTGGTACATCGAGCAGCTCACCGACCGGATCGAGGCGGACGCCGAGAAGATCTTCGAGCAGATCAAGGAGCGGGGCCTGCGGGCCCACCCCGACGGGCAGCACCCCGTCGGCCCCATCACGTCCGGCATCCTGCGCGGCATCGAGGACGGCTGGTTCACCGGTGAGATCGCCGAATCCGCCTTCCGCTACCAGCGGTCGCTGGAGAAGGGGGAGAAGCGGGTCGTCGGCGTCAACGTCGCCACCGGCTCGGTCACCGGCGACCTGGAGATCCTCCGGGTCAGCCACGAGGTCGAGCGCGAGCAGGTCCGCGTGCTGGCCGACCGTAAGGCCGCGCGCGACGAGAGGGCCGTACAGAAGACGCTGGACGCCATGCTGGGCGCCGCCCGCTCCGGGGCCAACATGATCGAGCCGATGCTCGACGCGGTCCGCGCGGAGGCCACCCTCGGCGAGATCTGCGGGGTGCTGCGGGACGAGTGGGGGGTGTACACCGAGCCGGCCGGCTTCTAGCCCGCGTCAACTCACCTCCTGTCCAGGCGGGGTGAAATCGGGGGCCGGCGGGAGGGAAGGACACACTCCCTCCCGCCGGCCCCCGCGTCACCCACTCAGAACTGCTGGACGAAGTACGGCTCGACCGTCATCCAGCCGTTGCCGCGGGCACCGTGGTAGGTGCCGTTGTCGCTCTGCGCGAGGGTGTACCAGGAGTCCACGTAATCCGGGTCGTCGGTCCACCACTCGGTCGGGATGGCGTCCAGGACCGCGTTCACCAAGGGGATGTAGGCGCCCTGGTCGGTGATGGTGAGCAGGGCGCCGGCGATGGCCACGGCGAGGTCGTGGTAGTTGGTGCTGCCGTCCTCCTCCATCATCACGGCGTCGGCCAGGTCGTACTTGTAGTTCGACCAGTTCACGAGGATCTGGTTGGGCCGGTAGACCGTGCCGTCGTTGTCCAGGTACGGCATGTCGACGGGGTCGACGCGGACCTTCCCGTCCTGGCCGAAACCGGTGACGAGGGTGTAGACCTCGGCGTCGCCCTTGACCCAGGGCTCCTCGTCGTCGGAGAGCTCGACCGCGTCGATCTTCGTGGTCCAGAAGCCTCCCTCGGCCGCCGCGGCCCTGTTCGCCGGCGCGGTGACCGGCGCGTCCGGCGCGGCGGAGCGCACACCGCCCTTCGCCAGTTCCTTGCGCAGGACGTCCAGGCCGGCCGCCAGCGCCTTGGAGCTGTCGATGTCGACGACGTACACGGGGCGCGCGGGCGTCCTGCGGGCGTCCAGACGGTGGGCGCGGCCCCGGCTGTCGTACGCGGTGACCGTCCCGGCGTTGTCGTCCGAGTCGGCCACGGCCACCCAGGGGGTGGTGCCCGCGGTCAGCGCCGCGCGCATGGAGCGGTCGCCGAGGCGCAGCCGCAGCAGCGGGCCGACCTTCGTGTCCAGTCCCTTGGCGGCGGCGATCCGGCGGTCGGCGTCCGCCAGCAGGGAGTGCGGGCCGTGCCCGGTCCGGGCGGCGAGCGGGGTGACGGCCACGTCGTCCGATGCCAGGGCGGCCGTTCGCAGGCTGGTGCGCCAGGCGGAGTCGCCGAGCGAACGCGCGATGTCGCGTGCGGCCCGGTCCTGGGCGTCGGTGACCGCCGAGGCGGTGGCGGAATGGGTGGAAGCGGGGCGAGGTGTGGGGGCCGGGGCCGCGCCGGCCGGTGCGGCGCCCAGGGCTTGGGCCGCGGACAGGGCGACCAGGGCGGTGGCGAGCGCGACACGTCTACGGGTGTGACGAGGTCTCACGGGGATCGGTCCTCCCGGATGCGAGTGGTCAGTATGTGGGGTGACGCACTGTCGGATCGTGGTGCCGGGTGGAGCGGGAACGCGGTGGAACCGGACCTCGCGTCTATGCGAGTAGATTCCGCAGCACATGGTGACTTGGACATGTCATGTGCGCAAGACCGTCGCCGACGCGTGAAGCCGCTGTGCGAAGCCGGGCGGTGAGGGAGCGTGACCGTCCCGCCGTCAGTCCTCGCCCGCCATGATGCCGTGCAGCAGCACCGCGACGAACCGCTGCACCCACTCCGCGTCCGCGGGCTTGCCGCTCACCAGGGTGCGGTGGACCACCGCGCCCGCCACGACGTCGAAGATGAGGTCGACCGCGCGGGTCGCCGCCTGGGCATCCTTCTCGGGCGGCAGTTCGCCGCGCTCCTGCGCCCGCTTCCGGCCCGCCACGACCAGGCGCTTCTGGCGGTCCACGACGGAGGTGCGGATGCGTTCGCGCAGGGCCTCGTCCAGCGTCGACTCGGCGACCACCGCCATCAGGCCGCTCCTGGCCTCCGGCCGGGCGAGGAGGGCGGCGAACTGGAGGACCACGCCCTCGATGTCGGAGTCCAGGCTGCCGCTGTCGGGGAGCCGGAGTTCGTCGAAGAGTTCCGCCACCGCGTCTACGACCAGTTCGTTCTTGCCCGGCCAGCGGCGGTAGAGCGTCGTCTTCGCCACCCCGGCCCGCGCGGCCACGTCCGACAAGGTGAGCCCGGACCAGCCCAGTTCCACCAGGGCCTGCCGCGTGGCGGCCAGGATCGCGGCGTCCGCGGCGGCGCTGCGCGGGCGCCCGGTACGGCTGGCGGGGGTGCGGCTCTGCATGGACACGACCCTAGCGGCACGTCGTGAGAGAGATCACCGGGAAGCGGTGTCGCGGACGGGGGTCCTGGTATTACGCTACGACTCGTAGCGAAAGCTCGTGACGGACGTACACGGGCGATGACCACGGGCGCGGGTGGGGACCCGGCGCCGACCACGATCGCTTTTTTCCTTCATACGCCGGAACGGGGGAGGATAGACGCATGCAGCCACGGAACATGTCCATGAGCGGCGTCGTCGACCTCGCCGCGGTGAAGGCGGCCCAGGAGGCCAAGGCCAAGGCGGAGCAGGCGCGCGCCGAAGCCGCCCGCCATGGCGGCGCCGGCGCGGTGTCGCCGGCCGACCTCGTCATCGACGTCGATGAGGCGGGCTTCGAGCGCGAAGTCCTCCAGCGCTCCGCCGAAGTCCCGGTAGTCATCGACTTCTGGGCCGAATGGTGTCAGCCCTGCAAGCAGCTCAGCCCGCTGCTGGAGCGGCTGGCCGTCGAGTACAACGGGCGCTTCGTGCTCGCCAAGGTCGACGTCGACGCCAACCAGATGCTGATGCAGCAGTTCGGGGTCCAGGGGATTCCGGCCGTCTTCGCGGTCGTCGCGGGGCAGGCGCTGCCGCTCTTCCAGGGCGCGGCCGACGAGCAGCAGATCCGGGAGACCCTCGACCAGTTGATCCAGGTCGCCGAGCAGCGCTTCGGCCTGACCGGCCTGACCGTCGACCCGGACGCGGCTCCGGGTGCCGCCCCCGTGACCGAGGCGCCGGAGGGGCCGTACGACGCCCTGCTGGCGGCCGCGGTGGAGGCGCTGGACGCGGGCGACCTGGGCGGTGCCGTCCAGGCGTACAAGAACGTACTCAATGACGACCCGGCCAACACCGAGGCCAAACTCGGTCTCGCGCAGGCCGAGTTGCTCCAGCGGGTGCAGGGCCTGGACCCGCAGGCGGTGCGCAGGGACGCGGCCGAGAAGCCCGCCGACTCCGGCGCCCAGATCGCCGCCGCCGACCTGGATCTGGTGGGCGGTCATGTCGAGGACGCCTTCGGCCGGCTCATCGAGACCGTGAGCCGTACCGCCGGTGACGACCGGGACGCGGTGCGCCGCCGTCTGCTGGAGCTGTTCGAGGTCGTGGGTGCCGACGACCCGAGGGTGGTGGCCGCGCGCAGGGCGCTGGCGCGGGCGCTGTTCTGACTCCGCGTCGGACACGGGACGCGTGATGCCGGGCTCACCGAATGGCCGATCTGATGCCTGAGCGATCACGCTTTACCAAAACTTGGTAAACCCGCCTGCTGTTACTGCGAGTAAGCCAGAGCCGTTGGTCTGTCCGGCTTCGCCCGGAGATCAACGGCTTTGCTCTGCCCAGTGATGGCACGGTCTGTCGCCCTCCGAGACCGCTGGGTCGTTGTTCGGTTATCGCGCCGTTACTAGCCGGTAACGGCGCCCCTTGTGCGGGCGGCGAGAATGCACCACGATCGGCCACGCTCGGTCCATTTCCGCACCCCGGCAGCCGGCCGGGAAGCGGGAGACTCTGGGTCCCCACCGAGCAGAGCCGGCGGCAGTGGCGCCGGCTCTGGGGCAGGGGGGTCTTCGCCGTACCGGTGGAGCCTGTCCCGAAGGTTGTGCGTGATGTGCGTCAGGCGCGACCAGTGGTTGTCGCTCGGGGGTGAACGCCGGTTGTTCGGGCGCGGGTTCGCGCCGTCGAGCGCGGGCGCTCCCCTTCCCGAGGACGTAGCACTTCTCCCATCCCTGCCCGGCCGAGCCGCCCGCTGGGGCGATTTCCGGGACAGGAGATGTACGTCCGAGAAGGAGGAAATATGGAGTCCCAGGTGCGTGGCGGGACCAGATGGAAGCGCTTCGCTGTGGTCATGGTGCCCAGCGTCGCCGCTACGGCCGTGATAGGCGTCGCCCTCGCGCAGGGTGCTCTCGCCGCGTCGTTCAGCGTTTCCGGCCAGTCGTTCAAGGTGTCCGCGAAGACGCTCAACGGCACCGGTTTCTCGCAGTACGGCGCGATCGACTCGGGTTACACCCTGAGTGGCGAGAAGACGGCGCATCCGGTGGCGGTCTCGGCGTTCTCCAGCGCCACGATCTACAAGATGTGCCAGTCGGTCGTCACCCCCGGCATTCCGGGGATCGGCTCGGTCACGCTGCGTCTGACGGCGGGCGACAATCCCGACCCGAAGAAGCAGGTCGCCGCCGAGAACCTGTACATCGACGTCGAGGACCTGGGCGCCGACGCCACGTTCCACGACATCAACATCGGTGTCGCGGGCAAGGACCTCAAGGGTCCGGGCATCAAGAGCGGCGAGATGGCCAACAAGCAGGTCAACCCGTACGGGTTCGCCCAGGAGGCCAGCTCCGCCGAACTGACCGACGTGAAGCAGACGGCGTGGGCCACCACCGCCGGAACCTTCAAGCTCAACGGTCTGCACATGGGCCTGTCCACGGGCACCAAGGCCGAGTGCTACTAGGCACCGGCTGATGGGCGGGGGAGTTCAGGCTCCCCCGCCCGTCCACTGTCCGGCCGCTTCTTCACCCGCGGCCCCCATCTCCACCACAGTAATGCCGCACCAGGGAGCTGTTTTCCATGAGCGCCGAGACCCCTGCCGCCGAATCCGGCCAGTTCGCCCGCCGGAGGCAGCAGTTCCGCGCCTGGCGGGGCACCCGGCCTTTCTGGGCCGGTCTGTTCGTCATGCTCGGCGGCTTTCCGATCATGTACTTCCCGTACGCCCATCTGCAGATCGGTCATCTGACGGTGGCGATGGCCACCACCGCCGGAGCCGGTTCGCTGATCATCGGCGTGCTGCTCATCGTGCTGGGCATCAGCCTCTGGTTCCAGAAGCATGTACGGGTGTTCGCGGGCGTCGCGGCGATCCTGCTCGCGCTGGTGTCCATCCCCGTGTCCAACTTCGGCGGTTTCGTCATCGGCTTCCTCCTCTCCATGGTGGGTGGCGCGATGGGTATCGCCTGGTCGCCCGGTCCGGCGGCCAAGGCGGAGGAGTCCGGCCGGTACGGCGTCCCGGCCCCGCGCAGCGAGGAGCCGGTGAGCGCACCGATGGACCTGTCAGGAACGAGCCCGGCCAACGAGGCGAACGGGAGGCACAGTGCCGGCTGACGAGGTGACCCACGGGCCTGATGTGGACGGGTCCCGTGCGAGAACCGGGCCCCGCCACGCGGCCCCCAAGAAGCTGCTGTTCACCAGGCTCCACATGCCGGCCGGCAAGGCCATAGCCTCCGTGGCGATGCCCACGGCCGTACTGATGGGCATGGGCTTCACGTCCACGCTCGCCATCGCGGACAGCAGCGGCGGTACACCGGCCTCCAACAGCCAGAAGGCGGCCGACTACCAGGACTGCGTCAAGGCGCTGGGCGGCGACGAGGACAGCTCCGCGAGTCCCTCGCCCTCCGCCGGTGAGACCACGGCCTCGCCCACGCCCAGCCCCTCGGTGTCCGCCGGGGACAAGGCCGACGAGGGCGACGGCAAGGCGTCTTCGCCGGATTCAGGTTCCGGCGACGACAAGGGCGGTACTCCCGCCTCCGGTTCCGCCTCGCCGGCATCGAAGCCCGCGGCCGCGCCCTCCGCGCAGCCCTCGGCCGCCACGAACGCCCCCGCCGGCACCCCTTCGCCCTCGGCGAGTTCGAAGGACGCCGACGGCGGGCTGCTCGGGTCGATCGGGGACGCCCTCGGGGACGTGCTGACCGGGGGCAAGAAGTCCGGTACGGCGTCCGCGACTTCGACGCCCTCCGCGTCCGAGCCCGCGCCCTCCGCCTCCACCGCGCCGGCGCCCTCCGCGTCCTCCGCCAGGAGCGACGAGGACGAACCGGCCGGGAAGACCGGCGGCAACACCGCCGGCACCCCCGCACCGGGCGCCGCCAAGAGCTCGGAGAAGGCCGCGGAGAGCGCCGAGCCGAGCACCTCGACGTCCGCCACGCCCAGCCCCTCCGCGAGCGCCTCCGACGCCGCCGAGGACTGCGAGAAGGCCACGGACGACGTCGGTGGTGTCGACAACAAGCAGCTCCTCGCCGACGATCCCTGGTACCTCAACGCCAGTTCCCTGCTGCTCAAGGGCGCCGACTACCAGGGCGTCGTGCAGGTGCGGACCGCCAGCGGCAAGGTCAAGAAGGTGCTGAAGTACGTCATCTCCGACGGCACCGACATCGGGGATCTGCACCAGACGGTGAAGGACAAGGCGTCCGGCAAGACGTACCACGTACAGGCCGGCAAGGGCACGATGTCCACGATCCGCGACGGCGAGACCACCATGTACACCGAGAGCATCTCGGGCAAGCTGTTCGGTCTGATCCCGATCACCTTCAGCCCGGACAGCCCGCCGCCGCTGAACATCCCGCTGATCTACTTCACCGATGTCACGGTCCAGCAGGCCGCCCAGTTCGGCGGCACGCTGACCATCCCCAAGCTCCACCAGTACGCCGACTGAGCCGCACCAAAAGCCCGTTCGGGAGCCGCACAACACCGTGGCCCGGTCCCCCTCCAGTCGAGGGGGACCGGGCCACGGCTCTGTCGCGGGGAACGTCAGTTGCGGTCGCCGCCGCCCACGTGGTGCACCCGGACCATGTTGGTGGTGCCGGGGACACCGGGAGGCGAACCCGCGGTGATGACGACCGTGTCACCGTCGTTGAAGCGGCCCAGCTTGGCCAGCTCCTGGTCGACCATGTCGACCATCTCGTCCGTGGTGTTCACGAACGGCACCACGTGCGACTCCACGCCCCAGCTCAGCGTGAGCTGGTTGCGGGTGCCCTCGTCCGTGGTGAACGCCAGGATCGGCTGGGTCGCGCGGTAGCGGGACAGCCGGCGGGCGGTGTCACCGGACTTGGTGAACGCGATCAGGCCCTTGCCGCCCAGGAAGTCGGCGATCTCGGCGGCCGCGCGGGCCACCGAACCACCCTGCGTACGCGGCTTCTTGCCCGGCACCAGCGGCTGGAGGCCCTTGGAGAGCAACTCCTCCTCGGCCGCCTTGACGATCTTCGACATCGTCTTGACGGTCTCCACCGGGTACGCGCCCACGCTGGACTCGGCCGACAGCATGACCGCGTCCGCGCCGTCCAGGATCGCGTTGGCCACGTCGGACGCCTCGGCGCGGGTCGGCCGGGAGTTGGTGATCATCGACTCCATCATCTGGGTCGCCACGATCACCGGCTTGGCGTTGCGCCGGCACAGCTCGATCAGGCGCTTCTGCACCATGGGGACCTTCTCGAGCGGGTACTCGACGGCGAGGTCACCACGGGCGACCATCACACCGTCGAACGCCATCACGACGTCCTCCATGTTCTCGACCGCCTGCGGCTTCTCCACCTTGGCGATCACCGGGACCCGGCGGCCCTCCTCGTCCATCACCTTGTGGACGTCCTGCACGTCCCCCGCGTCACGGACGAAGGAGAGCGCGACCATGTCGCAGCCCATGCGCAGGGCGAAGCGCAGGTCCTCGATGTCCTTCTCGGACAGCGCGGGCACGTTGACGGCCGCGCCGGGCAGGTTGATGCCCTTGTGGTCGGAGACGACGCCGCCCTCGATGACGATCGTCTTCACCCGCGGACCCTCGACGTCCACGACCTTCAGCTCGACGTTGCCGTCGTTGATCAGGATCTGGTCGCCGCGCGAGACATCGCCCGGCAGGCCCTTGTACGTCGTACCGCAGATCTGCTTGTCGCCCGGCACGTCCTCGGTCGTGATGACGAACTCGTCACCGCGCTCCAGCTCCACCGGACCCTCGGCGAAGGTCTCCAGCCGGATCTTCGGGCCCTGGAGGTCGGCCAGGACGCCGATGGCGCGCCCGGTCTCCTTGGCGGCGGCCCGGACGCGGTCGTACCGCGCCTGGTGCTCTGCGTGGGTGCCGTGACTGAAGTTGAAGCGGGCCACATTCATGCCCGCCTCGATCATGGCGACGAGCTTGTCGTGGGAGTCGACCGCGGGGCCGAGAGTACAGACGATTTTCGAACGGCGCATGAGGCGATCCTATCGGTTTGTTTCACTGCGGAATATTCCGGCCGGCGGAGTTACAAATGGGCGGACAGGCGCTCAGGCGTGTTACTGCGGTGTATTGCTCAGCCGTCCTTTCCGCTGATGTTCCCGCTCACGGTCCGACCAGCGCATAGGTCTGGGTGGCGATCTCCAGTTCCTCGTCGGTCGGCACCACGGCGACAGCCACGCGGGCGTCCGCGGGCGAGATCAGCCGCGCCTCGCCGCTCCGTACGGCGTTCAGTTCGTCGTCCACGGCCAGGCCCAGGCCCGTGAGGCCCGCGACCGCCGCCGAACGCACCGGTGCCGCGTTCTCCCCGACCCCGGCGGTGAACGCGACCGCGTCCACCGAGCCGAGTACGGCGTAATAGGCGCCGATGTACTTCTTGACGCGATGAATGTAAATGTCGAAGGCGAGGGCGGCCGCTTCGTCACCCTCGTCGACGCGGCGCCGGATCTCCCGCATGTCATTGTCCCCGCACAGACCGAACAGACCGCTCCTCTTGTTGAGAAGAGTGTCGATCTCATCCATGGACATATCCCCGACACGGGCCAAATGGAAGATGACCGCCGGGTCCAGATCACCGGACCGGGTACCCATCACCAGCCCCTCCAGCGGGGTCAGCCCCATCGACGTGTCCACGCACCGGCCCCGCTCCACCGCCGAGGCGGACGCGCCGTTGCCCAGGTGCAGCACGATCACGTTCACCTCCTCCGGCGCCTTGCCGAGCAGCCGCGCGGTCTCCCGCGAGACATAGGCGTGCGAGGTGCCGTGGAAGCCGTAGCGGCGGATGCGGTAGCGGTCGGCGATCCTCGGGTCGATCGCGTAGCGCGCCGAGGACTCCGGCATCGAGGTGTGGAACGCGGTGTCGAAGACGGCGACCTGGGGCAGGTCGGGGCGCAGCGCCATGGCGGTGCGGATGCCCGTCAGGTTGGCCGGGTTGTGCAGCGGGGCGACCGGGATCAGCCGCTCGATCTCGGTGAGCACCGAGTCGTCGATGACGGTGGGCTCGGTGAAGAACATGCCGCCGTGCACCACCCGGTGCCCGATCGCGGCCAGCTCCGGCGAGTCCAGGCCCAGTCCGTCGCGGGCCAGTTCCTCGGCGACCGACTTCAGCGCGGTCTCGTGGTCGGCGATCGGCCCGCTCTGCTCGCGGGTCTCGCCGGTGGCCAGCAAGGTGTGGCGCAGCAGCGAGGTCTGTTCGCCGATGCGCTCCACCAGGCCCACCGCGAGACGGCTGCTGTCCCGCATGTCCAGCAGCTGGTACTTCAGCGACGAGGAGCCGGAGTTGAGGACGAGTACACGGGTGGGGGTCACTGCTGGGAAGCCCTTTCGGTCGGCGCTTGCGCCTGGATCGCGGTGATGGCGACGGTGGTGACGATGTCCTGCACCAGCGCGCCGCGCGAGAGGTCGTTGACCGGCTTGCGCAGACCCTGGAGGACCGGGCCGACCGCGATCGCCCCGGCCGAGCGCTGTACGGCCTTGTAGGTGTTGTTGCCCGTGTTGAGGTCCGGGAAGATCAGCACGCTGGCCTGGCCGGCCACCTCCGAGCCGGGCAGCTTGGTCGCGGCCACGGCGGCGTCCACGGCCGCGTCGTACTGGATCGGACCCTCGATCTTCAGGTCGGGCCGGTGCTCGCGGGCCAGCTCGGTCGCCTCGCGCACCTTGTCCACGTCGGCGCCGGAGCCGGAGGTGCCGGTGGAGTACGACAGCATGGCGATCCTCGGCTCCACGCCGAACTGGGCCGCCGTCACCGCCGACTCCACCGCGATGTCCGCGAGCTGCTCGGCGTTGGGGTCCGGGTTGACCGCGCAGTCGCCGTAGACCAGCACCTTGTCGGCCAGGCACATGAAGAAGACCGAGGAGACGATGGCGGAGTCCGGCTTGGTCTTGATGATCTCGAAGGCGGGGCGGATGGTGGCCGCCGTGGAGTGCACCGAGCCGGAGACCATGCCGTCGGCCAGGCCCTCCTGCACCATCAGGGTGCCGAAGTAGTTCACGTCGGAGACCACGTCGTAGGCCAGCTCCACCGTGACGCCCTTGTGGGCGCGCAGCGCGGCGTACTTCTCGGCGAAGGAGTCACGCAGCTCCGAGGTGGCCGGGTCGATCAGCTGGCAGTCGCCCAGGTCGATGCCGAGGTCGGCGGCCTTCTTGCGGATCTGGTCCTCCGGACCGAGCAGCGTCAGGTCGCACACGCCCCGGCGCAGCAGCACCTCCGCCGCGTGCAGCACCCGCTCCTCGGTGCCCTCGGGCAGGACGACCCGGCGCTTGTCCGAGCGGGCCTGCTCCAGCAGCTTGTGCTCGAACATCATCGGGGTGACCCGGCCGCCGCTGGGCGCGGAGACCCGGCGGGCCAGGTCGGCGGTGTCCACGTACCGCTCGAACAGGCCGAGGGCGGTCTCCGCCTTGCGCGGGGTGGCGGCCGTCATCCGGCCTTCCAGCGAGAACAGCTGCCCGGCGGTGGGGAAGCTGGTGCCGGCCACCGAGAGCACGGGGGTGCCGGGGGCGAGGCGGGCGGCCAGGGTGAGGACCTCCTCGCTCGGCACCTCGTTCAGGGTGAGCAGCACGCCGGCGATGGGCGGGGTGCCCGCGCTGTGCGCGGCCAGCGAGCCGACGACCAGGTCGGCGCGGTCGCCCGGGGTCACGACCAGGCAGCCGGGGGTCAGGGCGGCGAGGAAGTTGGGCAGCATGGCGCCGCCGAAGACGAAGTCCAGCGCGTCGCGGGAGAGGCCGGAGTCGTCGCCGAGCAGCACCTTGGCGCCCAGCGCGTGCGCGATCTGCGAGACGGTCGGCGCGGACAGGGCGGGCTCGTCGGGCAGCACGTAACAGGGCACCGGCATGCGGTCGGTGAGCCGGTCGGCGATCTCGTCGCGGTCCTCGCGGGCGGCCCGGTTGGCGACCATGGCGAGTACGTCGCAGCCGAGGCCGGCGTAGGCGCGGTAGGCGTTGCGGGTCTCGGCGAGCACCGACTCCGCGGACTGCTCGCGGGCGCCGACCACCGGGATCACGGAAGCGCCGAACTCGTTGGCCAGGCGCGCGTTGAGGGCCAGTTCGTCGGGGACCTGGGTGCCGGCGAAGTCGGTGCCGAGGACGAGGACCACGTCGTAGTCGCGGGCGACCAGGTGGAAGCGGTCGACCAGGGCGGAGACGAGTTCGTCGGTGCCGCGCTCGGCCTGGAGCGTGGACGCCTCCTGGTAGCCCATGCCGTAGACGGTGGCGGGGTCCTGGTTCAGGCGGTAGCGGGACCGCAGCAGCTCGAAGAGACGGTCGGGGCCGTCGTGCACCAGGGGGCGGAACACCCCCACCCGGTCGACCTGCCGGGTCAGCAGCTCCATGACCCCCAGGTCGACGACCTGGCGGCCGTCCCCCCGGTCGATCCCGGTCACGTACACGCTGCGTGTCACGCGTGCTCTCCGATCCTTGCTCGTACGCCGTCCGCCGGTCCTGGGCGTCGCCTGTCACAAAAATCGCCCACCCGAGGTGAGCGGAACCCTCTTGACAATACCTCCGGGCCTGGATAAGGCGCCCGTCAGCTCGGTGGGGGTCCGTACGCGCTGGTGAGGGGCGGTGGTCGTCGCCTGTTCGGCGGCCGTGAAAGAATCGGAGCGGCTCACCGGTACCCACAGCGAGCAGGAGACACAGCACGATGCGCATCGGAGTTCTCACCGCAGGCGGCGACTGCCCCGGCCTGAACGCCGTGATCCGGTCGGTCGTGCACCGCGCCGTGGCGCACTACGGCGACGAGGTCATCGGCTTCGAGGACGGCTACCGGGGTCTGCTCGACAGCCACTACCGCTCCCTCGACCTGGACGCCGTCAGCGGCATCCTGGCGCTCGGCGGCACCATCCTCGGCTCCTCCCGCCTGGAGCGCGACCGGCTGCGCGAGGCGTGCGAGCGGGCCACCGACATGGCCGAGGAATTCGGCATCGACGCGCTGATCCCGATCGGCGGCGAGGGCACCCTGACGGCCGCCCGCATGCTGTCCGACGCGGGCCTGCCGGTCGTCGGTGTGCCGAAGACCATCGACAACGACATCTCCGGCACCGACCGCACCTTCGGCTTCGACACCGCCGTGGGCGTGGCCACCGAGGCGATGGACCGTCTCAAGACCACCGCCGAGTCCCACCAGCGGGTGATGGTCGTCGAGGTCATGGGCCGGCACGCGGGCTGGATCGCGCTGGAGTCCGGCATGGCCGCCGGCGCCCACGGCATCTGTCTGCCCGAGCGGCCCTTCGACCCGGCCGACCTGGTCAAGATGGTCGAGGAGCGGTTCGCGCGCGGCAAGAAGTTCGCCGTGATCTGCGTCGCCGAGGGCGCCCACCCGCTCGACGGCACGATGGACTACGGCAAGGGCGACATCGACCAGTTCGGCCACGAGCGCTTCCAGGGCATCGGCACCGCCCTCGCCTACGACATGGAGCGCCGCCTCGGCAAGGAGGCCCGCCCGGTCATCCTCGGCCACATCCAGCGCGGCGGCACCCCCACCGCCTACGACCGCGTCCTCGCCACCCGCTTCGGCTGGCACGCCGTGGAAGCCGCCCACCGGGGCGAGTTCGGCGGCATGACCGCCCTGCGCGGCACGGACATCGCCATGGTCCCCCTCGCGGAAGCGGTCACGGAACTGAAGACGGTCCCGGTCTCCCGGATGGACGAGGCGGAGTCGGTCTTCTAGACGCACGGCTGGGCAGTCGTTGCTTGCCCAGCCGTGCGGGGCCCCCTCAGTCCGCGATGTCCACCCCGTAGCCGCGGGCCAGCTCCGCGAGACCGAAGTCGTGGCCCTGGCCGACCGCGCGAAAGCGCCAGACCGGGCCGCGCCGGTAGATCTCGGCCAGCAGCAGGGTGCGTTCCGTGGTCGCGGCGTCGAGCGTCGCCCGCGCCAGCGGAGCGTCCCCTCCGCCCGGCGCCGCCGTCACCTCCACCGCGCCGATGTCCCCGAAGGTCATGTCACCGTCGACGGCGGCGGCGACCGCGATCCGGTGGAACGCGGGCGGGAGCGCCGCGAGGTCGATGGTGATCGTCTGCTCGGCCGGACCGTCGGCGAGCAGGCGTACCGTGCCGCCGGGGTTCTCCGGTGCGCCGTGGAAGACGAGGTCCTCGTCGAAGGTGACCTGTCCCTCCTCGTCGAGCACGAAGGCGACGACGTCGACCTCGCCGTTCGCCGGCGGCGCCCAGTTCGCGGTCAGGTGCCACTGCTGGGCGGTGTCCGGCAGGTCGGTCACGCCACCGCGAGGCAACACCAGCGGGGCGGGGTGCGACGGCTCTTCCGCAGGCGCAGGCGCAGGCGCAGGCGCAGGCGCGGGCGCGTCCGTGGTCCCGGCCCCGGCCAGCCAGCCGGCGTCCCGTACGGGCAGCCCCAGTTCGGTGACCCGCGCCATGCGGCGGTCCTGGTCGCCTTCGGCGAGGAGGAGGACATCGGTCACGCCACGGCTGAGGTTCACGGCAGCGGAGCCGCCCAGCTCCACGAGTCGGGTACGGGCTGCCGCCGCGTCCGCGTGCGGGCCGCCGAGGATCAGTACCCGCCGCCCGACCAGTGGCTTGTCGGCCGTGGAGACGGCGGGCTCCGGCCGCTTCGGCGCCCGCGGAGCGGGGACGGCCGGGTCCTGGTGAGGCGTGCCGGGGCGTACATCACCCAGCAGACGCAGGAATGTGGCCTCGTCGATGACCGGTACGCCCTCGGCGGCCGCGCGACGGGCCTTGGCCGAGCGGGCGACGGCGTCATCGGTGACCAGGAGGCTGGTGTGGCGGCTGACCGACCCCACCATGTTCAGCCCGGCCGCGACCGAGCGGGCGACCAGTTCGGTCCGCGCCGTGGCGGTCTCCCCGGTGATGGCGACCTTCATGCCCTGCACCAGCGGACCACCCTCCGCCAGGCGCCCCGGATTGCGGTACGCGCACGGTGTCTTGGGCGGGCTGGGTGCGAACCGCGCGTTCTGCCGGGGCGGGCAGGGCACCAGTGGCAGCGCCAGGCCGAGCCGGGCGGCCTCCCGCAGCGAGGCGCCGAAGATCCCGGCCAGTACCCGGGTGTCGTCCAGCGCGTCGTGGGCCTTGGTCTGCTGGACGCCGTAATGGGCGGCCAGAGTGCCCAACTTCAGGTCGGGAGTCGGAAGTTCGAGCCGACGGTTGAGGGCCAGGGTGCACAGCCGCCGTGAGACCGGGAGGGACTTGCCGGCGCGCGAGAACTCGTGGTCCAGGAAGCCGTAGTCGAACTGCGCGTTGTGGGCGACCATCACCCGGCCCCGCAGCAGGGCCTCTATCTCCCCGGCCACCTGTTCGAACTCCGGCGCCCCGCTCAACCGTTCGCGGGTGAGGCCGTGCACGTGGACCGGCCCGGGATCGCAGCCGGGGTTCACCAACGTCGAGAACTCACCGGTGCGTTCGCCGTCCGGGCCCATGGTGACGACCGCGATCGACAGTACGCGGTCCCGCCGCGCGACGAGCCCCGAGGTCTCCACGTCCACGAGCGCCCACTCATGGGCGTAGCCGGAGGGGAACGGCGTGGTGAGGGAGCCGGGGGCGGTGTTTCCGAGGGTCATGCCGGTAAGGATGATCCGGATTTCACCATTCCTTCAACTCTCCTGCGCCTCGGGGCTCGTGGAGGTGGCTGGTGCGACGCTCGGCTCAGCGGCCCCGTCCCTCCTCCTCCGACAGCCAGCGGTACATCAGTTCCGGGCGGCCCACCTGGCCGTACTGGGGGCTTCGGGCTGCTCTGGCCGTGGTGACCAGGTGTTCCAGGTAGCGGCGGGCCGTGATGCGGGAGATGCCCACCGATTCGGCGACGCCCGCCGCTGTCAGACCGGTGGGGGAGTCTCGCAGGACCGCTGTGACGCGTTGCAGGGTGGGGGCGCTCAGGCCCTTGGGGAGGGCCGCGGGAGCGGGGGTGCGGAGGGCGGCGAGGGCCCGGTCGACCTCTTCCTGGCCGCTCGCCTCGCCCGCCGCCGCGTGGTACTCGGCGTAGCGCAGCAGGCGATCGCGCAGGGTGGCGAAGGTGAAGGGCTTCAGGACGTACTGGACGACGCCCAGGGAGACGCCCTCCCGGACCACCGCCAGGTCGCGTGCCGAGGTCACGGCTATGACGTCCGCCTGATGGCCGGCCGCGCGCAGGGAGCGGGCCAGCTGGAGGCCGTGCACGTCGGGGAGGTGCAGGTCGAGCAGGAGGAGGTCGACCGGGGTGCGGTCCAGGACGCGGCGGGCGGCGGCTCCGGTGCCCGCCCGGCCGACGGCCACGAATCCCGGCACCCGGCCTACGTAGAGGACGTGCGCGTCGGCGGCCACGGGGTCGTCCTCGACGACCAGGACACGGATCGGCTCGGCCGGGTTCATCTCGCCCGGGTTCATACGACCTCTCCCAGCGGCAGGCGGGCTTCGAACACCGCGCCGCCGCCCGCCGCCTCGGCCACCGCCAGGGTGCCGGTGAGGCGGGTCACCGCCTGCCGGGCCAGGGCCAGCCCGAGTCCCCGGCCGCCCGGACCCGCGGGCTTGGTGGTGAAGCCGCGCCGGAAGACCAGGTCGGCGTGGGCCGGGTCGACGCCGGGACCGGTGTCCGACACCCGCAGCAGCAGCGCCTCCCCGGCCGCGTACGCCGTCACCGTGACCCGGGCCCCGGTGCTTCCCTGGGCCGCGTCCACCGCGTTGTCGATCAGGTTGCCCAGGATGGTGACGAGGTCGCGCACCGCGAGGCCCGGCGGGAGCACGCCGTCGTCGAGGCGGCTGTCGGGCGAGACGACCAGCTCCACGCCCCGCTCGTGCGCCTGCGCGGTCTTGCCCAGCAGCAGCGCGGCCAGCACCGGTTCGCCGACCGCCGCTACCACCTGGTCGGTGAGCGTCTGGGCCAGCTCCAGCTCGGCCGTGGCGAACTCCACCGCCTCCTCGGCCCGGCCCAGCTCGATCAGCGAGACCACGGTGTGCAGCCGGTTCGCCGCCTCGTGCGCCTGGGACCGCAGCGCCTGACTGAACCCGCGCTCGGAGTCCAACTCGCCCATCAGGGACTGGAGTTCGGTCACATCCCGGAGCGTGACGACCGTCCCCCGGTGCTCCCCGCCGGACACCGGCGAGGTGTTCACCACCAGCACGCGCGAGGCGGTCAGATGTACCTCGTCCACCCTCGGCTCCGACGACAGCAGGGCCCCGGTGAGCGGCCCCGGCAGCCCCAGCTCCGCGACCGAAAGACCGACGACCTCGTCCCCGACCCCGAGCAGCTCCCGGCCGCCGTCGTTGATCAGCGCCACCCGGTACCGTCCGTCCAGCATCAGCAGCCCCTCGCGCACCGCGTGCAGCGCGGCCTGGTGGTAGTCGTGCATCCGGCTCAGCTCGGCCGCGTTCATCCCGTGCGTGTGCCGCCGCAGCCGCGCGTTGATGACGTACGTGCCCACCGCGCCCAGCAGCAGCGCCGCCCCCGCCACCCCGAGCAGCGCCGTGACCTGGTCCTGGACCCGCGCGCTGATCGCCTCCACCTTGATCCCGGCGCTGACCAGCCCCACCACCCGGCCCCCGTCCGTCACCGGCGTCACCGCGCGCACCGAAGGCCCCAGCGTGCCGGTGTAGGTCTCGGTGAAGGTGTGCCCCCGCAGGGCCGGGCCGATCCGGCCGAGGAAGCGCCGGCCTATCTCGTCCCGCGTCGGATGGGTCCAGCGGATGCCCCGCGGGTCCATGATCGTGACGAAGTCGACGTCGGCGTCCCGCATCACCTGCAGCGCGTACGGCTCCAGCTCGGCGGAGGGGTCCGGGGCGCGGATCGCCGCGCGGACCGAGGGGGCGTCCGCGATGGACCGGGCGACCGCCGTGACCTGGCGGACCGCGGCGTCGCGCGCCTGGCGCTGGTCGCTGACGTAGGTGAAGAGCGCGTAGCCGGCCACCACCACCGCGATCAGCACCGCCTGCATGGCGAACAGCTGGGCCGCCAGGCTGCGGGGTCGGGGGAGGGCGGGGGCACGCATGCCAGCAGTGTGCCTGTCCGTTCGGGCATGAACTAAATGAACGGAAGGGTGACCGCCCTCACATGGCGGGAGATAGTCTCCGCGATCCCCTGCAACGCCCGGACGTGAGCCGCACGCCGGTCATGCCGACGAAGACGTCAAGGAGAGCAGTCGTGGCCGCCAGCACCCCCGGTACGGCACCAGCCGCCCCCGCCGTGAAGCGGGACCGGACCCATTACCTGTACATCGCCGTCATCGTGGCGGTCGCGCTCGGCATCGCCGTGGGCCTCATCTGGCCCGACGCCGGGGTGGAGCTGAAGCCGCTCGGCACCGGGTTCGTGAACCTGATCAAGATGATGATCTCGCCGATCATCTTCTGCACGATCGTGCTCGGGATCGGCTCCGTGCGGAAGGCCGCGAAGGTCGGCGCGGTCGGCGGTATCGCGCTCGGCTACTTCACCGTGATGTCGCTGGTGGCGCTCGCCATCGGCCTCGTCGTCGGCAACGTCCTGCACCCCGGCGAGGGCCTGCACCTGACCGACGCGCTCCGCCAGACCGGACACGCGCAGGTGGCCGGCGACGCGCTGCCCCCGGTCGACTTCGTGCTGTCGGTCATCCCGGTCACCTTCGTGTCCGCCTTCACCGAGGGCCAGGTCCTCCAGACCCTGCTGATCGCCCTGCTCGCCGGGTTCGCGCTCCAGGCGATGGGCGCGGCCGGGCAGCCGGTGCTGCGCGGCATCGAGCACATCCAGCGCCTGGTCTTCCGCATCCTCGCCATGGTCATGTGGGCCGCGCCCATCGGCGCCTTCGGTGCCATCGCGGCCGTCGTCGGCTCGGCGGGCATGGACGCGCTCAAGAGCCTCGCCGTGCTGATGTTCGGCTTCTACGTCACCTGCGTGCTGTTCGTCTTCGTGGTGCTCGGCGCACTGCTGCGCGTCGTCTCCGGGCTGAACATCTTCCTCCTGCTGAAGTACCTCGCCCGTGAGTTCCTGCTGATCCTGTCGACCTCGTCCTCGGAGTCCGCGCTGCCGAGGCTCATCGCCAAGCTGGAGCACCTCGGCGTCAGCAAGGCGGTCGTGGGCATCACCGTGCCGACGGGGTACTCCTTCAACCTCGACGGCACCATGATCTACATGACCATGGCGTCCCTCTACATCGCGGACGCGCTGGGCACCCCGATGTCCCTCGGCGAGCAGATCCCGCTGCTGCTCTTCCTGCTGCTGGCCTCCAAGGGCGCGGCGGGCGTCAGCGGCGCCGGGCTCGCCACGCTCGCGGGCGGTCTCCAGTCGCACAAGCCCGCGCTGGTGGACGGCATCGGGCTGGTCGTCGGCATCGACCGCTTCATGAGCGAGGCGCGCGCCCTGACCAACTTCGCGGGCAACTCCGTCGCCACCGTGCTGATCGGCACCTGGACCAAGGAGATCGACGTGGACCGGGTCAAGCGGGTGCTCGCCGGTGAGCTGCCGTTCGACGAGACGACGCTGCTGGACGAGGGGCGTGCCGAGGAGCTGCCCTCGGCCGAGGAGGAGGGCGGGAAGGAACTCGCCAAGGCGTGACGCCTGCCCGCCGCGAGCGGGTCTTTTGACGCCGGCCGCCCGACCCCGCCTGAACCGGGATCGGGCGGCCGGTCCTCGTTCACGCCTCGCGGCTCGCCCGCACCACCAACTCCTCGGCTCTGTCCGCCGGTACGCCCGCCGCCGTGAGTGCGGTGACCGCCGCCGCGTGACCCGCCTCCTCGGGCGGGAGCAGGCCCTCGTTCACCGACTCCATGACCGCGAAGAGGAGTTGCTCGTGCACGAAGGCCAGCGCGGCGGCGGGCAGCGGTGAGCTGAACACCCCCTCGTCCAGGCCGCGTTGGAGTACCCGCGTCTTCTCCTCGCGCAGTGGCGCGAGGCGGTCGCGGATGCCCTGGACGGTGACCGTGCGCTGGGCCAGGGCGACCAGCAGGCGGTAGCGGTCTGCGATCTCCCAGATCCCCAGCACGGCGCGGGCCACCGCGCGGGCCGGGTCGGTCACCCCCTCGCGGGCGCTCGCGTCGGCGTCGGTCAGCACCTGCACCGCCTCGTCGACGAGCGTGCCGATCAGCGCCTCCCGGCTCGGGAAATGCCCGTACACCGTGCGCCGTACGACACCGGCGGCGCGCGCGATCTGGTCCATCGAGGCGTCGGGGTCGCGCAGCAGCTCGGCGAGGGCGACGTCGAGGATGCGGCGCCTGTTGGTGTCGGCGCGGCTGGTGTTACCCGTGGTCATGGCAGTCATTGTGCACACCTTCTCGACTTGCACGGCACTGTGCAAGGTCGTACATTGCACATGGTTGTGCAATTGCACGCCACTGTGCAAGTTCTTGCTGTGCAGGACTTCGTAGCCGAGGAAGGTCACCCGCAGCCATGCGACTCGTCATGAACGAACCGGTCGAGAGGATGGAGCGCCCCTACGCCCGGCGCTGGTGGGCGCTGCTCGTGCTCTGCCTCAGCCTGCTGATCATCGTGATGGCCAACACCGCCCTCACGGTCGCCGCGCCCGACATGACCCGCGACCTCGGGCTGTCCAGCGCCGACCTCCAGTGGGTCATCGACGGCTACACCGTCCCGTACGCGGCGCTGATGCTGCTGCTCGGCGCGATCGGCGACAAGTACAGCCGGCGCGGGGCGCTGATCCTCGGCCTCGTCGTCTTCGGCGGCGGCGCGGTCTTCGGCAACCTCGCGGACTCGTCCGCCACCGTCATCGCGGCCCGCGCGGTGATGGGCGTCGGCGCGGCGCTGATCATGCCCGCGACGCTCTCGCTGCTCGCGGCGACCTTCCCGCGTGCCGAGCGGGTCAAGGCGATCACCCTGTGGACCGCCACCGCCGGTCTCGCCATCGCCGCCGGACCGGTCGTCGCGGGCGCGCTGCTGCGCGACCACGGCTGGGCCTCGACCTTCCTGATCAACGTGCCCGTCGCCGCCGTGGCGATCGTCGGCGCGCTGGTGCTCGTACCGCCGTCCAAGGCCGGTCACGGCGAGCGCATCGACTACGTCGGCGGTCTGCTCTCCGTGCTGTGGATCGCCGCGCTGGTCTACATGATCATCGAGGGGCCGCACTTCGGGTGGGGCGTCAAGGCGGTCACGGCGGCGGTCGTCGCGGGCCTCGGCCTGATCGCCTTCGTCGGCTGGGAGCTGCGGCACCCGCGCCCGGTGCTGGACGTACGCCGTTTCGCCGACCGCCGCTTCGCGGGCTCCAACCTCGCGGTCGCCCTCTTCTTCCTGGCCGTCTTCGGCGCGTTCTACTACCTCACCCAGCACCTCCAGTTCGTCCTCGGCTACGACGCGCTGGAGACCGGCGTACGCATGCTGCCGCTGGCCGGCGCGGTGTTCGCGGGCTCGGCCCTGACCGGCTACCTCACCCCGCGCGTGGGCATGCGGTGGACGGTCGGCGCGGGCATGGTCGCCGGCACGGTGGCGCTCGCGCTGCTGACGCGGGTGGACGCGGGGTCGACGTACGGCGACTTCGTCCCGTCCCTGGTGGTGCTGGGCCTCGCCATCGGCCTCGCGCTGTCTCCCTGCACCGACGCGATCATGGGCGCCTTCCCCGAGTCCGAGCTGGGGGTTGGCGGCGCGGTGAACGACACCTCCCTGGAGCTGGGCGGCTCCCTGGGCATCGCGATCCTGGGCTCGCTGCTGGCCACCTCCTACAGCAGCCACCTCGCGTCGGCGACCAAGGGGAGCGGACTCCCGGCCGACGCGCTGGGCACCGCGCGGGATTCGGTGGGCGCGGGGTACGCGGTCGCGCAGGGCATCGGCGACAAGGCGCACGCCCTGGCCGCGAAGGCGGCCGCCGCGACCGACCCCCAGCAGGCGGCCCAGCTCAAGCAGCAGGCGACACAGCTGGCCTCCGGCGCGCACCGGATGGCCGAGGCGGTCGGCGCGTCATTCTCCGACGCGGTGGCGCACACGAGCCTGATCGGGGCGGTCATTCTGGCGGTGGGCACGGTGGTGGTGGCGGTGCTGTTGCCGGGGCGGGAGAAGCCGGGGGCGGCTGAGGAGGCTGAAGCGGCCGTAGCTGCGGAGCCGGACTCCAAGCAGGAGCTCACGCCGGAATCGGCCTCCGAACCTGTCTCCGGACCGGCCCCGGAGCCCGCCCCCGCGGCCGTCGACAGCACCGCCATCTGACCCCGCCCCACACCGATCCACTAACGTGCCGTGCCGTGCCGGAACCGCGAATCCGCGGGACCGGCACGGCACGCTCACACAGGTACCGGGGATGAAGATCGACTGGAACCGGCGGACCTGCGCCCGCAAGGGTCACGTGACCTACGCGCCGGACGACCCCAGACTCCGCATACCGCATACCGCTGCACGCCGCACGGCTCGGGCCCGGCGTCCGAGGCGCCGCTCGTCCCGCGCGGACCACTACGCCCTGATCGAGACGGTCGGCCTCTCGTGAGCCAAGCGCTGGGCGGGATACCTCACGGGGGTTAGGGCACCGGGCGGTAAGACATCCTTTCATTGGAGATTGCCAGGTCCTGGGTTCGCTACGGCTGCCTCTGCAAGCGTCGGTACTCCTTCAGACGCTCCTGGGACCACAACGTCCAAGGATGGGACGCGCCCAGCACGCGAGCCCGGGCCTCCGCCACTGCCTCTACCTGTTCGATCGCCTCCGCATACCGGCCGAGTTCCGCCAGGACGGTGCTCAGCAGCGACCTGGCGGCCAAGGTGATCGGGTACTCGGGCCCGTAGCGCTGCTCGTGCGCCACAAGGGCTCTGCGGGCACTGGGAAGTGCCTCAGCGGTTCGCCCTGCGCGACGGAGGAGATCCGCCTGGTCGAGTTCGGCGATCAACGTGATCGGATGCTGCTCGCCGACTGTTCGGCGGCAATCCGCGACGAGGGTTTGCCCCATGACGACTTCCTCGTCCAGCTCTGCTCCTGGGGCTACTTCCAGAAGCGACGCCCGCGCGAGGAGCGTTGACGGGTGGACGGATCCCAGTATCTCGGTCCTGCCCGCGATGACCCGCTGGATCAGCTGCACTGCTTCCGGTTCGCGCCCGAGTTGCCACAGCGACCGTGACAGCCCTAGACAGCTCTCCAGAGTGTCCAAACCCGCAGGGCCGAAGGCGCGCTCGCACGTTTCAAGTACTTGGCGGTGCAGGACCTCGGCTTCCTCGAATCGTCCGAGCCGGTACACAGCCCGACCGGCACGTTGGCGCAACCTGAGAACCAGCGGGTGGTCCTCGGACAGACGCTGCTTGGCGAGTTCGACAGCTTTGTCGGCGACGGCCAACGCCGAGGAGTAGTCGCCGTCACGGTGAAGCGCGACCACGAGCCGCAATGAGCACTGGGTGGCTTCTTCCACGACCGATCGGTCGACCGGCCAGTCCACGACCCTCCGCAGCAGCGCCAGTACATGAGGGGCGAGCATGTTCATTCGAGGGTCGTGCGTTGCGCGTTCCGGAGCCTCCGGCAGCGCGGCTTTGAGTTGCCGGGCGGCCGTTGCGGCGAGCTGCTCATACTGGTCGGAGGAGATGGTCCGGGCCACGCTGTCGAGCAGCACACCGTGGGTGCGCAGGCAGCGCACACCACCGGGCAACAGCTCCGTGAGGGACTGGTCGAGCAGTCCGCGAAGAGCTGACTCGATACGGAACGCTGGTAGGGCCGGGCCGACTTCGGCGCCTGAGAGCAGCGTCAGCGGCAGCGGGTCGTTCGCCCAGCAGGCGAGCAGTCGCAGCAGACTGCCGGCTTCGGGCAGGCCCTGGCCGGCAAGGGCGTCGAGGGAGAGTTGCCACGTTCGGCCGAGCAGGTGACGTGAGTCGCTGCCGCCCAGGGCGCCTTGGTCGATCAGCTCGATGGGATCGAGGCCGTCCTCGCCGTCGAGCCGTCGGCCGTAGTCGGCCATGGTCCAGGGGTCGATCACCTGGTGGGCCAGGAACCCGCCGGCGAGCGTGAGCGCGAGCGGCAGCCGACCGAGGCGGTCGGCGACTTCTGCCGCGTCCTCGACCGTCCCGGCGTCCGGTGCGAGATCGCGCAGCACCAGGGCGGCTTCGGCGCGTGGGAGTACGCCGAACTGGAGGAGTTCGGCACCGGGCCACCAGTGAGCTGCTGCTTGTCGGCTGGTGACGATGACGATCCCGGCTGGGCTGGTGCGCAACCAGCCGCCCTCGCGGAGGATCGCGGGATCGTCGGCGTTGTCGAGGACCAGCAGCCAGGGCCGGTCGGAGTGGTCGAGGCGCTGCCAGACAAGGTCGGCCGCGGGGCGCAGTCCACTGCGTGCGCCCATCAGTTCGCCGTCGGTGGCACCGCGGTCGGCAGCGACCGCGAGCATCCCGGCGCGCAGGGAGGCGGGGTCGGAGGCGTTGACCCACAGGCCGATCCGGTCGGCGTGGTGGGTAGCGTGCTCGAAGAGGGTGCAGGCGACGGCGGTCTTCCCGCAGCCGCCGAGGCCGTGCAGGACGTAGACGCGATTGCCGACGCCAGGTTCGACGGCGGCGCGCAGGCGGTTCATCTCTTCGGTTCGGTCACGGAGCACTACCGGGGTACGGCCGACCGCGGGGCGGCGAACCGAGTCCGGGCCGCTCCAGTCGGGGCTGTGGTGGTGGTGTTCGGTGATGTGCTGGTCGCCGGAAGCCTGGTAGATGCGGCCCTGGCCGTCGGCCTGGGCGTCGTTGTGGCCGGTCACCGCTCGTTGAAGTTCTGGTCTCGGCCTGCCTGGTAGACCCGTGCGTACCCGGAGGCGGTGGCGTGCTGCGTGACCGACGGAGTCACAGGTGTCGCCGGGGCCAGTTCTGCGAGCAGCGTCCGCAGGCCGTCGGCGGCCTCAGGATGTGCCACGAGCAGCCGCCGGATACGCCCCTGCCACTCCGCACCCAGCTCTGAGGGCGTGCCTGCATCGCTGCTGTCCCGCGCAGCCACCAGCTCGTCGCGGGTCGCGTCGAGCTCGGCGGTGATGGCATCGGCCCGCTCCGGCTGACTACGCCGCCACAACGAGGCGATACCGTCCCTGGCCTGCTGCCACACCTCGGTCGTCAACGAAGACACCAGGGTCGTCCCTGCGGTTGCCGCCAGCGCAGCCATCTCCAGATCCACGAATCCGCCCCCTCGTATCGGCCTTAACATGCGATCTCAGACTACTCAGTCCGTCCCGACAGGCACAGCAGCCGGCGCATGGTCCGCGCTGCAACAGGCCGGTGATCCCAGCCGGTTGCCTTGACCCCCGCGTCAATCTCTACCGTTACTGACATGCGAATCGGCGAGCTGGCCGCGCGGGCCGGGACGACCACTCGGGCGCTGCGGTACTACGAGACACGGGGGCTGCTGCCCGCCCGGCGGGACGCGCAGGGGTATCGGGAGTACGACGAGCGGGATCTCACGCTGCTGAGGCAGATCCGCACGCTCCGGGACTTCGGGTTCGAGCTGGAGGAGACGCGGCCGTTCGTGGAGTGTCTGCGGGCCGGGCATCCGGAGGGGGACGCGTGTCCCGCGTCGCAGGCCGTGTACCGGCGGAAGCTGGATGAGCTGGACGGGCTCATCGGGGAGCTGGTGGCGGTGCGGGAGACGGTCGCGGGGCAGTTGCGGCGGGCCGAGGAGGCGCGGGCCGGGCTGGCCGCCGAGGCGCTGGTTCCGGGGGGTCCGGAACCCACGTGCGAGCTGGGAGGGACTAAGGCATGAGTGTCGTCAGTGGACTGGACGAGGTCACGGACGGGAATTTCGAGACGGAGGTGCTCGGCTCCGATCTGCCGGTGCTGGTGCAGTTCACCGCCGACTGGTGCGGGCCCTGCCGGCAGCTGGCGCCGGTACTGAAGGACATCGCCTTCGCGGAGGGCGACCGGCTGAAGGTGGTCCAGCTCGACGTGGACCGCAATCCCGGCACCACCATCGCCTACGGGGTGCTCTCCACGCCCACCCTCATGGTCTTCCAGGGCGGTGAGCCGGTGCGGTCCATGGTGGGCGCCCGCCCGAAGCGGAAGCTGCTGGAGGAGCTGGCCGACCTGCTCTGACCAGGGCGCCCGAAAACGAAGAAATCCCCCGAGCATTGGCGCTCGGGGGATTTCTTTCGGTATATTGGACCGTTCACGACTTCTTTTGGAAGAGGTCATGCGGAAGCTTGATGAGCACAGTATATGCGGGCGGGAGTGGAATTGTCAAACACCGAATTTCCGGACGATGAATTGCGGTTCGAGCAGGAATTCATCGACGGACTCTACGAGCGCGTGGACGACCTGCGCGGCGACACCGAGACCTCGGTCCAGGACGCCCTCGCGCAGGGCGACAAGCCCCAGCAGGCGCGGCTGGAGCGGGACATCCTGGTCGCCGAGCGCTCCGGGCTGCTCGCCGCGCTGAACGCCGTCGACGGCTCGCTCTGTTTCGGCCGGATCGACCTCGCCGACGGCACCACGCACCACATCGGCCGCATCGGCCTGCGCCGCGACGACGGCGAGCGCACCCCCGTCCTCATCGACTGGCGCGCCGACGTCGCCCGCCCCTTCTACGTGGCCACCGGCCACACCCCGATGGGCCTGCGCCGTCGCCGGCACATCACCAGCGAGGGCCGTACCGTCACCGCGCTGCACGACGAGATCCTCGACCTCGGCGACGACACCCGCACCGGCCACGAGGACCCCACCGGCGACGCCGTGCTGCTGGCCGCGCTGAACTCCGCGCGCACCGGCCGCATGAACGACATCGTGCAGACCATCCAGGCCGAGCAGGACGACATCATCCGGGCCCCGCACCGCGGCGTCATGGTGGTCGAGGGCGGTCCCGGCACCGGCAAGACCGCGGTCGCCCTGCACCGCGCCGCCTACCTGCTCTACGAGCACCGCGAACTGCTCGCCCGCCGCGCGGTGCTGATCGTCGGCCCCAACCCCGCCTTCCTCGGCTACATCGGCGAGGTACTGCCCTCGCTCGGTGAGACCGGCGTACTGCTGGCCACGGTCGGGGAGCTGTTCCCCGGGGTGAAGGCCACCGCCGCCGACACCCCGGAGGCGGCCGCCGTGAAGGGCCGCGCCCAGATGGCCGACGTGCTCGCCGCCGTCGTGGCCGAGCGGCAGGCGCTGCCGGACCCGGTGATCGCCGTCGAGCACGACCGCGAGGTGCTGATGCTCGACGAGGGCCTGGTCGCCACCGCCCGCGAGCGCACCCGCGCGGCCAAGCTGCCGCACAACGCGGCCCGCGAGTACTTCGAGGGCCACATCCTCAACACGCTCACCGAGATGTATGCCGAACGCGTGGGCACCGACCCCTACGACGGCAGCAGCCTGCTGGACCCCGCCGACATCACCCAGATCCGCGACGAACTCGCCGAGAACCCCGAAGTCTGGGCCGCCATCGACCAGTTGTGGCCCCGGATCACCCCGCGCCGGCTGGTCGCGGACTTCCTCGCCGAGCCCGACGGCCATCTGTCGCCGAACGACGCCGACGCGGTACGCCGTCCCGTCACCCGTGCCTGGACCGTCGCGGACGTGCCCCTGCTGGACGAGGCCGCCGAACTCCTCGGTGAGGACGACCGGCTGGCCCGCGCCCGCGCCGACCGGGAGCGCGAGACACAGATCGCTTACGCGCAGGGTGTGCTGGACGTGTCGTACGCGTCCCGGACCTACGAGTTCGACGACAAGGAGGAGGACGACCCGGAGTCGTCCGAGGTGCTGTCGGCGCACGACATCATCGACGCCGAGCGGTTCGCGGAGCGGCACGAGGAGGACGACCACCGCAGCGCCGCCGAGCGCGCGGCCGCCGACCGGACCTGGGCGTTCGGGCACATCATCGTGGACGAGGCGCAGGAGCTGTCCCCGATGGCGTGGCGGCTGCTGATGCGGCGCAGCCCGACCCGCTCCATGACCCTGGTCGGCGACCCCGCGCAGACCGCCGAGGCGGCCGGGGTCGGCTCCTGGTCGGAGATCCTCCAGCCTTATGTCGAGGACCGCTGGGAGCACACCCGGCTGGGCGTCAACTACCGCACCCCGGCCGAGATCATGGACCTGGCCGCCGCCGTGGTCCGCGCCGAGCAGCCGGACTTCGAGCCGCCCAGCTCGGTCCGCTCCACCGGCGTACGCCCCTGGGTGCGGGACGCCTCCGGCGACCTGCCCGGCGCGGTCGCGGAGGCGGTGGCCGAGCTGACCCCGGCCGAGGGCAGGCTCGCGGTCATCGCACCGCGCGCACTGCACGACACCCTCGCCGCCCGGCTGGACGGCGTCACGGCGGGCGGCGAGCCCGATCTGACCCGGAACGTGGTCCTGCTCGACCCCCGCCAGTCCAAGGGCCTGGAGTTCGACTCGGTCCTGGTCGTCGACCCCGCCGCCTACGGCACGAGCGACCTGTACGTGGCCCTGACCCGCGCCACGCAGCGGCTCGGTGTGCTGCACACCGGGGAGGTCCCGGCCGCGCTCAAGGTGTGACGGCCGGCCGGGGGCCGGTCTCGCGGCCCCCGGACGGACGCGGTCTCACGCCGGCCGCAGCCACACCGTCGCCAGTGGGGGCAGGGTCAGGCGGATGCTGGCCGGGCGGCCGTGCCAGGGCTGGGGTTCCGGCTTGACGGTGCCCTGGCCCGCGATGTCGCCGCCGCCGTAGCGGCCGAGGTCGGTGTTGAGGGTCTCGTGCCAGGCGGGGACGTCGTCGGGGACGCCGAGGCGGTAGTCGTGGCGTACCAGCGGGGAGAGGTTGGCGACGCACAGCAGTGGGCCGCCCTCGGCGTCGCGGCGCAGGAAGACGAAGACGTTGTCCTCCGCCGCGTCCCCGACGATCCACTCGAACCCCGCCGGATCGGTGTCCCGCTCCCACAGGGCCGGGGTGGCGCGGTAGGCGGTGTTCAGGTCGCGGACCAGGTCGCGTACGCCCCGGTGCTCGGACTCGGCGCCGTAGGCCGGGTCGAGCAGCCACCAGTCCGGGCCGTGCGCCTCGGACCACTCGGCGCCCTGTGCGAACTCCTGGCCCATGAAGAGGAGTTGCTTGCCGGGGTGGGCCCACATGAAGGCCAGGTAGGCCCGGAGGTTCGCGCGCTGCTGCCACCAGTCACCCGGCATCTTCGACACCAGCGACCGCTTGCCGTGCACGACCTCGTCGTGGGAGATGGGCAGGACGTAGTTCTCGCTGTACGCGTACACCATCGAGAAGGTCATCTCGTGGTGGTGGTACTTGCGGTGCACCGGCTCGTGGCTCATGTAGGCGAGCGAGTCGTGCATCCAGCCCATGTTCCACTTCAGTCCGAAACCCAGCCCGCCGAAGCCGCTCGGGCCCCGGTGATGGGTCGGCCGGGTCACACCGTCCCAGGCGGTGGACTCCTCGGCGATGGTGACCACGCCGGGGCAGCGCCGGTAGACGGTCGCGTTCATCTCCTGGAGGAAGGCGACCGCGTCCAGGTTCTCCCGCCCGCCGAACTCGTTCGGCGTCCACTGGCCCGCCTCGCGCGAGTAGTCGAGGTAGAGCATCGAGGCGACGGCGTCCACACGGAGCCCGTCGATGTGGAACTCCTCGCACCAGTACACCGCGTTGGCGACCAGGAAGTTGCGCACCTCGCGCCGCCCGAAGTCGAACTCCAGCGTGCCCCAGTCCGGATGGGCGGCCCGCAGCGGATCGCCGTGCTCGTACAGCGGGCGCCCGTCGAACTCGGCCAACGCCCATTCGTCGCGCGGGAAATGGGCGGGCACCCAGTCCATCAGCACCCCGATGCCCGCCTGATGCAGCTTGTCCACCAGGTACTTGAAGTCGTCGGGCGTGCCGAGCCGGGCCGTCGGGGCGTAGAACCCGGTGACCTGGTAGCCCCAGGAGCCACCGAAGGGATGCTCGGCCACCGGCATCAACTCGACGTGGGTGAAGCCGAGATCACCGACGTACGCGGGAAGCTGCTCGGCAAGCTGACGGTATGTCAGCCCGGGGCGCCAGGACGGCAGGTGCACCTCGTACACCGAGAAGGGTGCCTCGTGCACCGGGCGGTCCGCGCGGTGGGCCAGCCACTCCGCGTCGCCCCACTCGTGGTGCGAGACGTCCACGATCGAGGACGTGGCCGGCGGCACCTCCGTACGCCGGGCCATCGGGTCCGCGCGCATCGTGCGCGAGCCGTCCGGGCGGGTGATCTCGTACTTGTACAGCTCACCCTCCCCGACCCCCGGCACGAACAGCTCCCACACCCCCGAAGAGCCCAGGGAGCGCATCGGGAAGCCGGTCGCGTCCCAGAAGTCGAAGCCGCCCGCGACCCGCACCCCGAGCGCGTTCGGTGCCCACACCGCGAACCGGGTCCCGGTCACGCCCTGCCGGGTCAGCACCCGTGCCCCGAGCGCCTGCCACAGCTCCTCGTGCCGTCCCTCACCGAGCAGATGCAGGTCCAGCTCACCGAGGGTGGGCAGGAAGCGGTACGGGTCCTCGGTCTCGTGCACCGTGCCGTCGTACGACACCAGCAGCCGGTAGGCCGGGACCTCGGTCAGCGGGAGCAGGCCGGAGAAGAAGCCCTCCCCGTTGTCGCGCAGTTCCGCCCGCACGTCCTCGAAGACCACGGTGACCGCCTCCGCGTACGGGCGGAACACCCGGAAAGCCACCCCGCCGGGTACCTGGTGGGCGCCCAGCACGGTGTGCGGGTCGTGATGCGTGCCCGCGAGCAGCCGCTCACGGTCGGCCAGGTCCAGGGCGGGGGATACGGCGGGCACCTCCGGCACCGCGGGCACCTCTGGCGTACGGGCCTTGGGGATCGCGGGCGCGTTCTCCGGGGAGTCCGCCTGCCTGCCGGGTTTCGCCCGGACCTGCTTCACCGGGGCCGCCTGCGAGGACTTGGCCTGCTTCTTGCCGGACTTGCTCTTCGGGCCGGCTGGCTTCTTGGACGTCACGGACGAGTCTCCCGGTCGGGGTCAGGTCGGGGTCAAGACAGGTCGGGCGTGGCGAGGCGGCGCACCGCCGACATCGGCACCGGCAGCCACTCGGGGCGGTGCCGGGCCTCGTAGACGACCTCGTAGATCGCCTTGTCGGTCTCGTACGCGCGCAGCATCACCGGGTCGGTGCGCGGGTCGCGGCCGGTGACCTCGGCGTACCCGGTGCAGTAGGCGGCCCGGCAGGCGTGTGCCCAGGCGGGCGCCGGGGTCTTCGCGGAGTGGGCCGCGTAGTCGAAGGAGCGCAGCATGCCCGCTATGTCACGCACCGGGGGCTGCGGCATGCGCCGCTCGGCCAGCGGGCGGGACGGCTCGCCCTCGAAGTCGATCAGCGACCAGCCGCCGGACGGCGGGCGCAGGCACTGTCCGAGGTGCAGATCGCCGTGCACGCGCTGCGCGGTCCAGGTCTGCCCCTCGCGGGCCAGGTCGGCCAGCGCCTCGAACGCCGAGCGCAGCCCCGTCTCGTACGGCCGCAGCGCGGGCACCGCCTGCACCGCCGCCGTCAGCCGCTCGGTCATCCCGCCGACCAGCAGCTCCAGTTGGGCATGGCCGAGGGTGACCGTGGGCAGGGCGCGGGCGAGCGCGGTGTGCACCTCGGCGGTGGCCCGGCCGAGCGCCCGCGCCTCGCCGGTGAACTCCTCGCCCTTGGCCAGCTCACGCAGCGCCAGCTCCCAGCCGTCGGTCGCGCCGTTCATGAACGGCTGGAGCACCGCGAGTACGTACGGCTCGGTGTCCAGCTCGGCGCGCAGCCAGGCCACCGGCGCGGGCACCCGCTCGCAGCCCTCGCGGGCCAGTGCGAGCGGCAGTTCCAGATCGGGGTTGACCCCGGCGGTGACCCGGCGCAGCAGCTTCAGGATGAACGTATCGCCGTACACCACTGAGGAGTTGGACTGTTCGGCGGTCATCAGCCGGGCCACCAGCTGGTCCCGGATCTCGTGCGCCGGGTCCCGCTCGAAGCGCAGCGCGCCGACGCGGGCGCCGGTGCGCAGGGCCTCCAGCAGCACTTCGGCGGGCCGGGGGTCGTACAGGGCGTCGTAGACCGTGCGCCCGTCGAGCGGGCCGTCCGTGACATGGCCGATCAGCGCGGGCGCCAGCCGGGGCGGCAGCGCCTCGCGCACACCTATCAGCAACTGGTAGCAGTCACCGGGCTGCGGGGGCGCGCCCGGCGCCGGGGGCTGATGGACGCGCACGAGCAAGTGGTAGAGGCCCAACCTCCCGTCCGGAGGCAGGAGTTCAGTGGCTGCCACTAAGTCGAAACCGGTGACCGCGCGCCCCTTTCCCGCGAACCAGCGCTGCCGGGGCAGCCATTCGCGCAGCAGGGGATCGAGCGATTCGAGGAGCTGGGCTGTCGTACCTGACGTGCTGGAGGGGGTGACCGTTTCCGCCATGGGCGTCACGTCCTTTCCCCGGATCGTCGGGGTGTTACTGAACGGTGCCCCGAGCGGGGCGGCGGAAACCGGCAGCCGCCCCGCTCGGCCCAACTACACGGCGTCCTGGCGCAACCGGAACCAGTAGAAGCCGTGCCCCGCCAGCGTCAGCAGGTACGGCAGCTCGCCGACGGCCGGGAAGCGCACTCCGCCGAACAGCTCGACCGGATGCCGCCCGGTGAACCGGCGCAGATCCAGCTCGGTGGGCTGCGCGAACCGCGAGAAGTTGTGCACGCAGACCACGATGTCGTCCTCGTACACCCGCAGGAACGCCAGCACCGCCGGGTTGGAGGACGACAACTCGGTGTAGGAGCCCAGTCCGAAGGCGTGGTTCTGTTTGCGGATCTCGATCATGCGGCGGGTCCAGTGCAGGAGGCTGGACGGGGAGGACATGGAGGCTTCGACGTTGGTGACCTGGTAGCCGTGGACCGGGTCCATGATCGTGGGCAGGAAGAGCCGGCCGGGGTCGCAGGAGGAGAAGCCGGCGTTGCGGTCGGGGGTCCACTGCATGGGGGTGCGCACCGCGTCGCGGTCGCCGAGCCAGATGTTGTCGCCCATGCCGATCTCGTCGCCGTAGTAGAGGATCGGCGAGCCGGGCAGGGAGAGCAGGAGGGCGGTGAACAGCTCGATCTGGTTGCGGTCGTTGTCCAGCAGAGGGGCGAGCCGCCTGCGGATGCCGATGTTGGCGCGCATACGCGGGTCTTTCGCGTATTCGGCCCACATGTAGTCGCGTTCCTCGTCGGTGACCATTTCGAGGGTCAGCTCGTCGTGGTTGCGCAGGAAGATGCCCCACTGGCAGTTGGTGGGGATCGCGGGGGTCTTGGCGAGGATCTCGGAGACCGGGTAGCGGGATTCGCGTCGTACGGCCATGAAGATGCGGGGCATGACCGGGAAGTGGAAGGCCATGTGGCATTCGTCGCCGCCGGTGGAGTAGTCGCCGAAGTAGTCGACCACGTCCTCGGGCCACTGGTTGGCCTCCGCCAGCACGACCTTGTCGGCGTACTGCTCGTCGACCTCCTTGCGGACCCGCTTCAGGAAGTCATGGGTCTCGGGGAGGTTCTCGCAGTTGGTGCCCTCGCGCTGGTACAGATACGGCACGGCGTCCAGCCGGAACCCGTCGATGCCGAGATCCAGCCAGAACTTCAGCGCGGAGATCATCTCCTCCTGCACGGCCGGGTTCTCGTAGTTCAGGTCCGGCTGGTGCGAGAAGAAGCGGTGCCAGTAGTACTGCTTGCGTACCGGGTCGTACGTCCAGTTCGACGCCTCGGTGTCGACGAAGATGATGCGGGCGTCCTGGTACTGCTTGTCGTCGTCGGCCCAGACGTAGTAATCGCCGTACGGGCCGTCGGGGTTGTTGCGGGACTCCTGGAACCACGGGTGCTGATCACTGGTGTGGTTCATGACGAAGTCGATGATGACCCGCATGCCCCGCTGATGGGCCGCGTCCACGAACTCCACGAAGTCCGCGAGGTCCCCGAACTCGGGGAGCACGGCCGTGTAGTCGGAGACGTCGTAACCACCGTCACGCAGAGGCGACTTGAAGAACGGCGGGAGCCAGAGGCAGTCCACGCCGAGCCATTGCAGGTAGTCGAGTTTGGCGGTCAGACCCTTGAGGTCACCGACACCGTCGCCGTTGCTGTCCTGGAAGGAGCGGACCAGGACCTCGTAGAAGACGGCACGCTTGAACCACTCGGGGTCCCGGTCCTTGGCCGGAGTGTCCTCGAAAGTGTCGGGAACGGGCTCGTTGACGATCATATGGCGGGTGACCCTCCGATCCGCGGGTTGGACGGTCGCAGAACCGAGAACACATGCGCGGGTCGACGACCCGGTTCGAGTCGCACATAGTTGGCCCTGCCCCAGTGATAGGACTCGCCGGTGAGCAGGTCGCGCACCGGCACCGACTCGTGCCAGTCGAGGCCGAGTTGCGGCATGTCCAACGAGACCGTGGCCTCCTGGGTGTGGTGCGGGTCGAGGTTGGCGACCACCAGAACCGTGTTCGAACCACTGCGCTTGGAGTACGCGATCACCGCGTCCTGGTCCGTGTGATGGAAGTGGATGTCCCTCAGCTGGTGCAGGGCCGGGTTCTGCCGGCGGATGTCGTTGAGGCGGGTGACGAGCGGGGCGATGGTGCGGCCCTCTCGCGCTGCCGCCTCCCAGTCCCTGGGCTTGAGCTGGTACTTCTCCGAGTCCCAGTACTCCTCGCTGTCCGCTTTCAGTGGCTGGTTCTCGCAGAGTTCGTAGCCGCTGTAGATGCCCCACGTCGGGGAGAGAGTGGCCGCGAGGACGGCACGGATCTCGAAGGCGGGGCGGCCGCCCTGCTGGAGGTAGGCGTGCAGGATGTCGGGGGTGTTGGCGAAGAAGTTGGGCCGCATGTAGGCGGCCGCGTCCCCCGAGAGTTCGGTGAGGTACTCGGTCAGTTCCTGCTTGCTGTTGCGCCAGGTGAAGTAGGTGTAGGACTGCTGGAAGCCGACCTGGGCCAGGGTGTGCATCATCGCGGGGCGGGTGAACGCCTCCGCCAGGAAGATGACGTCCGGGTCGGCGCGGTTGATCTCCCCGATCACCCGCTCCCAGAACACCACCGGCTTGGTGTGCGGGTTGTCGACGCGGAAGATCCGTACCCCGTGCTCCATCCAGTGCCGCAGCACCCG
>NZ_JBITTC010000012.1:0-234046 GCF_044541565.1 Streptomyces sp. NPDC085596
CCGATGGGGTGGATCGGCGGGAGGTAGACCACGTCGAAGCCCATCTCCGCGATGGCCTCCAGCCGCTTCGCCGCCGTGCGGAACGTGCCGTGCGGCTGCTCGACCGTGCCCTCCGAGCGGGGGAAGAACTCGTACCAGGACCCGTAGAGGGCGCGCTCGCGCTCCACCAGCAGCGGCATCGGGTCCGAAGCGGTCACCAGGTCCCGCAGGGGGTACCGGGCGAGGACCGCCTCCACCTCCGGGCTCAGCGCGTCCTTCAGACGGTGGTTCACCGAGAGGGTGTCGTCGCCGAGGGCGTGGGCGGCGGCCAGGACGAGGTCGCGCTCCGGACCCTTGGGCGCTCCGGCGGCCGCGCGCTCGTAGAGTTCCGCGCCCTCCTCCAGCACCAGACCGGTGTCGATCCCGGCCGGAATCTTGATGCCGGCCGCGTGCCGCCAGGTGGCGACCGGATCCGACCACGCCTCCACCCGGTAGGTCCAGCGGCCGGTGGCGTCCGGGGTGATGTCCGCGCCCCAGACATCGCTGCCGGGAGACAGTTCGCGCATCGGGGTCCACGGGCCGCGCCGGCCCTTGGGACCACGCAGGACCACATTGGCGCCCACCGCGTCATGTCCCTCACGGAACACGGTCGCGGTCACCTGGAACGTCTCCCCGGCCACCGCCTTCGCCGGGCGCCTGCCGCACTCCACGGCCGGCCGGACATCACGTACCGGTACGCGGCCGATGGCCGGGGTCCTGCGCATGGATCTCACCTCCGCCGTGCGCGAAGCCGGGCACTCGGGGCCCGGCTTCGCGGTCCTGGATACGGGGCCGGCAGGTGCCGTCCCGTAGGGGAACGCCATGTACGGTGCCAGTTCAGGGGCTGGGCGCCGTGGATCGCCGCTCCGGTGACTGCGCGCGTCGCGCCATCCGGCCGGGCCGCGGCCGCCCGTCCTGCTCGCTCAGATAACCGGCCGGGGTGGAGCGCAGATACCGCTCGGCGGCGTCCGCCGCCTCCCTGGCGCAGCGTTTTCCCATCAACACGCACAACGTGTAGCCCGAATCCTCGAAGGTGCTCCGGACCGTGCGGTCGTGGGGCGAGGCGAGCATCACGCGCTCCCACGCCCGGTAACGCCGCAACTGCCGGGCCACTTCGGCCTTGGCGGGTAGCAGCATGGTCCCCTTCACCTTCCACGGCTCTCGACCCCTCGCGTTCCCGACGGTCGGGTGGTGACCGCGCACGGGAGGGCGCGGCACCGTTACGGCGATCGAGGCTTTCACTCATGGTGCACGTGTAAACACACTCCGTCCTGTTGGAGCTTCAACCACCCCGCCGTTCGTGATGCTCGTGTTGCACGAATGGCGTAGCAGCCGCACTGTGGATGGTGACTCAGAAGCGACTGGCGTTCACGCTGAGTGTCCGGTGATCCCGCCGGGCGGCCGTGGAGCAGGAGCTTCGCCGGTGAGGAGCAAGCGACAATGGAGACCGCAGTGCCCCGCTACTACCACCTCGACGTGGAAGTCGGCCCGGAACGGGTGGGACAGGTCAGCCGCATCCTGGCCGCCCACCTCAGCCACTGGGACCTCGACAATCTCGTGGACCCCGTCCGCCGCGGCACCGAACTTCTGCTGCGCGCCATCGACCAGCACGCCACGGACTCCACCACCTCCATCGAGATGTGGTGGAACGGCCAGCACCTCATCACCGCCATCGGCGGCGGCGACCGCGATCTGGGCCCGGACGAGGGTCTGCGCGCCTGCCTCGCGGACCTTGCCGCCATGAGTGACGGATGGGGCTGCTGCGCCACCGAGACCGGGGCCAGGATCATCTGGTTCTCGCAGCGTGCCCGTGCCGATCAGCGGGTCCCGCTGATCCCGACCGCTCCCTCGCCGCACATCGGCCGGATGCTGCGCGTGCCCCGCGCGGCCCCGGTGCCCGTCCGGGTCGCCGAGGTGCCCGCCGGCGCCCTGGTGGGCGCCCGGTGACGGCCAGGAAGTCCCGGAAAGGGGTGCCCGTGTGGAGCGGGCACCCCTATCCGTTGGGCGCCTCCTTCGACGGCCAGGGCACCAACTTCGCGCTCTTCAGCGAGGTCGCCGAACGCGTGGAGCTGGTCCTCGTCGACGACGCGGGCGCCGAGACGTCCGTACCCCTGAACGAGGTCGACGGCTTCGTCTGGCACGGTCATCTGCCCGGCGTCGGGCCGGGGCAGCGCTACGGCTACCGGGTGCACGGCCCCTGGCAGCCCTCCCTCGGCCACCGCTGCAACCCGGCCAAGCTGCTGCTCGACCCCTACGCGCGGGCCATAGACGGCCAGACGGACAACGACCCCTCGCTCTACGAACGCGACCCGAACGGCCCGGCGCCCGCCGACAGCGCCGGGCACTCGATGCTGGGCGTCGTCACCGACCCCTACTTCGACTGGGGCGACGACCGCCCGCCGGGCCGCCCGTACTCCGAGTCCGTCATCTACGAGACCCATGTGCGCGGCCTGACCCGCACCCACCCGGACGTGCCGGAGCGGCTGCGCGGCACCTACGCCGGGCTGGCGCATCCCGCGGTCACGGAGCACCTGACCTCGCTCGGCGTCACCGCGGTCGAGCTGATGCCGGTCCACCAGTTCGCGCAGGACGGTGTGCTGCGCGACCGGGGTCTGTCCAACTACTGGGGCTACAACACCATCGGCTTCTTCGCCCCGCACAACGCCTACGCCGCCCTCGGCTCACGCGGCCAGCAGGTCAACGAGTTCAAGGCCATGGTGAAGGCGCTGCACGCGGCCGGGCTCGAAGTCATCCTCGACGTGGTCTACAACCACACCGCCGAGGGCAACGAGATGGGCCCCACCCTCTCCTTCCGGGGCATCGACAACGCCTCGTACTACCGCCTGGTCGACGGCGACTGGGCGCACTACTACGACACCACCGGCACCGGCAACAGCCTGCTGATGCGGCACCCCTACGTGCTCCAGCTGATCATGGACTCGCTGCGCTACTGGGTCACCGAGATGCATGTCGACGGCTTCCGCTTCGACCTCGCGGCGACCCTCGCCCGGCAGTTCCACGAGGTGGACCGGCTCTCGGCGTTCTTCGACCTGATCCAGCAGGACCCGGTGATCAGCCGCGTCAAGCTCATCGCCGAGCCGTGGGACCTGGGCGAGGGCGGCTACCAGGTCGGCAACTTCCCCCAGCTGTGGTCGGAGTGGAACGGCAAGTACCGGGACGCCGTACGGGACTTCTGGCGGGCCGAACCCGGCTCGCTCGGTGAGTTCGCCTCCCGGCTCACCGGCTCCTCCGACCTCTACCAGGCCAGCAACCGCAGGCCCCGCGCCAGCGTCAACTTCGTCACCGCGCACGACGGTTTCACCCTGCGCGACCTCGTGTCGTACAACGACAAGCACAACGAGGCCAACGGCGAGGGCAACCGGGACGGGGAGAGCGACAACCGGTCCTGGAACTGCGGCGTCGAGGGCGACACCGACGACCCGGCCGTGCTCGAACTGCGGGCCCGTCAGCAGCGCAACCTGCTGGCCACCCTGCTGCTCAGCCAGGGCATCCCGATGCTCGGCCACGGCGACGAACTCGGCCGCACCCAGGACGGCAACAACAACGCCTACTGCCAGGACAGCGAGATCTCCTGGATCGACTGGGACCTCGACCACGAGCAGCGCGCCCTGGCCGACTTCACCCGGCGCCTGATCGGCCTGCGCGCCGAGCACCCGGTGCTGCGCCGGCGCCGGTTCTTCCGTGGGGAGCGCGCGGCCAAGCGCAAGCAGCCGCTGCCCGACCTGATCTGGCTGCGCCCCGACGCGCGCGAGATGGCCGACCAGGACTGGCGGCGGGGCGACGCGCACTCGGTGGGCGTCTTCCTCAACGGCGACGCCATCGCCGAGCGTGACGCCTACGGCCGCCGGGTCATCGACGACTCCTTCCTGCTGCTCCTGAACGGCTACTGGGAGCCCGTCGACTTCCGGCTGCCCGCCGCGTCCTACGGCGAGCGCTGGACGACCCTGATCGACACCGCCGACCCCGAGGGCGTCCCCGACGAGCGCGAACGCAAGGCAGGCACCCGGCTCCCGGTCGAGTCGCGGAGCCTGGTCCTGCTGTCGCGGCCGTCCCGCGACGGCTGAGCGGGGACACGAGAGGGACACGTGAGGGCGCCCACCGGAATCCGGTGGGCGCCCTCACCTCGTGTCAGCGCGGGTCGCGCGCGGTCACCGTGAACTGGGCCCCGTCCTGGTCCCGCAGGACCGCCTCCCGTTCGGTCTCGCTCAGCACGCTGCCGCCGTGCTTCTCGGCGCTGCGGGCGCAGCGCGCCACGTCCTCGACCGAGAAATGGATCTGCCAGTGCGGCCGCACCGACGGGTCGGGGGCCGCCTCCACCGCGCCGGAGTCGATCCGCGCCACCACGTTGCCCTGGCTGCGCAGCACCACCTCACCGCCCTCGTACCGGACCTCGCAGCAGCCCGGTTTCCCGGTGGCCCAGTCCAGCACCTCCCCGTAGAAGATCGCGGCGTCGAAGGCGTTGCGGGTGTGCAGCCGGATGAAGGCGGGGGCGGAGCGCTGCCAGGACTCCCAGTCGGAGAACAGTTCGCCCTGCCAGATGCCGAAGGTCGCCCCGTCCCGGTCGGCCAGCAGCGCACCCCGGCCGGGCGGGAAGGACAGCGGCCCCACCGCCGCCGTGCCGCCCCGTTCCCGGACCCGCGCCACCGCCACGTCGGCGTCGGGGACGGCGAAGTACGGCGTCCAGGCCACCGCCGTCTGCCACATGCCGGCCACCGCGGCGATCCCCGCGATGGGCACACCGTCCGCCAGCGCGATCCGGAAGTGGTCGCCCAGCCTGGCGTCGCGCCAGCGCCAGCCCAGCACGGCGCTGTAGAACTCCTCGGTGGCGTCGAGGTCGCGGCTGGTCAGGCTCACCCAGCAGGGAGCGCCGAAGACGGAGTGCGTCGAGACGGCTTTCCTCTTCTTCCTCGATCCACCGCTGACGGATGTGTCGTGATTCATGACGGTCGCGTCCTGCTCTCGGGGCCCGGCGGCCACCGGTCTCGACCAGTGTCCGGCCGGAAGGGGGTCGGCTGCCTGTCGACTACCCCCGAGGCGGGCCCTGATGTGCGGTGACATCGTGCGGCCACGCAGCGCGTCCGCGCCGTCACGAAGGCGGGCGGCTCTCGCCCGAAGGAGTGAAGATTCAGCGGGGCGGAGGCGGGTGGGGGCGGGCGGAGGCGGGTGGGGGCGGCTCAGCCGGTCTCGGTGCGCAGTTCCTCGCGCAGCCGGTCGAAGCAGCCGCTCAGCAGCCGGGAGACGTGCATCTGTGAGATGCCGAGCTGCTCCGCGATCCCGCTCTGTGTCATACCGCGGAAGAACCGCAGGTAGAGGATGGTGCGCTCCCGCTCGGGCAGCGCCGCGAGGCAGGGCTTCACGGCCGCCCGGTCCACCACGAGGTCGAAGCCGGGGTCCGGCTCGCCCAGGGAGTCACCCAGCGCGTACCCGTCCGTGCCCGCCACATCGGCGTCCAGGGACAGCGCCGAGAAGCACTCCAGGGCCTCCATACCGGTGCGCACCTCGTCCTCGGTGAGCCGGGTGTGCGCCGCCAGCTCGGCGACGGTGGGCGGGCGGCCCGGAATGGTCTGCGCCAGCTCCTTGCCGGCGCCGCGGACCCGGTTGCGCAGGTCCTGCACCCGGCGCGGCACGTGCAGGGTCCACATGTGGTCCCTGAAGTGACGTTTGATCTCGCCGGTGATCGTGGGAACCGCGTACGCCTCGAAGGCCCGGCCGCGCTCGGGGTCGTAATGGTCCACGGCCTTCACCAGGCCCAGGGCCGCCACCTGATACAGGTCCTCCAGGGACTCGCCGCGGCCGCGGAACCGCACGGCGATCCGCTCGGCCATGGGCAGCCACAGCCGCACCAGCTCGTCCCGCAGCGCCGTGCGCTCGGGACCCCCGGGCAGCCCGGCGAGCCGCTCGAAGGCGTGGGCCGTGTCGGGGGCGTCATCGTGAGGGTGGGTTTTCGTGCTGCCAGTTACAGACATCGCGTGCACTTCTCTCGCGGGCTGGGGCAACAGGCACACCGTTGAGCACTGCAGTCCCTCCTGCCCAGTGTGCGGCAAAAACAAACAAACATGCCAATAAGGGACGAAACCCGTGTCGGTCTTGACCCGGTTTTGGGCTGGGTGGCTCCATGGACGCGGGCCGTGAGAGGCGGTCGCCCGGAGTGATGTGCGGCACGCGCGCGAGCGGCGCCCGCGCATCCGCCCGGACGGTTTCTCCTGGGCACGGCTTGATCACCGAGCGAAGCGGGCGAACCGCCTGGCCATGTGGCATTCCGCTCATTTGACAGTGTGCTGAGCACACGGATAGACAGCAGCTCGCGGATGGTCGAGAGGGGCACTGTGTACGAGCCGAACGTGGTCGGTGACTGGCAGGAATACGGCGAACACGCCGGTCTGCGGGTCCGCGTCCACCGTCTGGAGACGGCCGAACCGCCCCGGGGACGCGACGACGCCGCGGCCGGGCTGACGTACTTCAGCGTCCGGGTGACGATCGAGAACCGGGGCACCTGCCCGGCCAGTGTCCAGCTGGAGGACGGCCAGATCGACATCCGGGTCGGTCCGGACGGCGAGGGGGCCTTCATCGACTGGCGCAGCTCCCAGTTCATCGAGGGCTTCGACGTGCATCCGCTGCGCCGCGCCACCGCCGTCGTCCACGCGGCCGCCGCCGAGGCCGCGCTCACCCATGTCGATGTCCAGGTCCATCTGCGGGTCGACGAGGAGTGGACCGACCGCAGGCTGTGGGCCGGCGGCATCGGCCTCACCGAGACGGCACAGGTGGCCACCGCCGCGGCCACCGGGCCGGACAGCCTGGCGCACCAGCTGACCGCTTTCCTTCAGGAGCGGACCGAGCCCGGCACCGCCTGACGGGCGCCTCCGGGATCGGTCCCGAGGATCAGGCGTTGGGGTCGAAGGGGATGCCGGACGGCTTCGCGGACGCCAGGTGCGAGGCGAAACTCGCGTCCTTCAGGCCGAAGTTGGCGCTGCCGAAGTCATAGGTGCTCAACTTGTCGCGCAGGCCGGGCGGGTAGCCGTCCCAGCCGACCAGCGCCGGGTACTGCCAGGTGTGCTTGTGGTTCTCCGGCGGCTCGTCATTGCTGTTGGCCAGCCGGAAGCAGTGCGTGCCGATGCCGTCCTTGTGGTAGACGACCTTGGCGTGCGTGCCCTCGAAGCGGACCTCGGAGGCCGGGTGCACGGTGAAGGAGCCGTGGTTGGACGTCGACACGTACCGTGTCTGCCCGTCCTGCACCCACACCACCACGTGCTCCCAGTCGTTGCGGTGCCCGCCGAGGCTGCTGCCGGGCAGCGCCTGGTCCTTCTCGAAGTACAGCCCGTACAGATAGCCGCACCAGCCGTTGTTGCACTTGGCGCGCGAGTAGCCGTTGGTGTTGTCCAGGTCCGAGGCGTCACGGCAGTTGCCGTTGAGCGCGCCGGTCGGGTTCAGGCCGGGGTTGACCGTGCCGTCGGGGCCGATCGCGGGCGTCGAGTAGCAGCCGTCCGTGTCGTAGTCGAACGCGGGCTCGTACTTCAGCTCCTCGGCCGTGGCGTTGACCGGGAGGGCGAGCGGGGGAGCGGCGAAGGCCGCGGCCGGGAAGGCGATCACGAGTGTGGCGGCACCGGTGAGGGTGGCGAGCCATCTGCCGCGCCGTCGGCGGGACGTGAACGAACCCACAGGAATCTCCAACTGGATTGAGGGACAAGGGAGTTCAGCATCCCGGCCGGACGGCTCGCTGCCAAGCCGTCCCACCTGTCCCACAAGTGAAATCCTGTCAGCCATGCCCCGACGGGTGCTCAGAGATCCTCGGGAAGGTCGGCCGCCGACTCCTCCGGGGAGAGGTCCGGGCGCAGCCGCAGCCAGCTCGGCTGGCGCAACAGCCCCGACCGCGTCCGGGTGCTGAAGCCGACCTCGCCGACCAGCCGGGGCAGCACCCAGCGCGCCCCCGGAATCCGGGGCACCGGGTCGAACGGGCACCGCTCGCTCGCGGCGGTCGCCAGCAGTCCGGCCAGCTCGGTGCGCTCGCCCTCGCTCCAGCCCGTGCCCACCCGGCCCGCGTACACCAGCCGGCCCCCGGCGCGCTGACCGACCAGCACCGCGCCCGGCAGCCCGGACAGGCGTCCCTTGCCAGGCAGCCAGCCGCCGACGATCACATCCACGCTCCGGGTGTTCCGGATCTTGATCCAGTTCCGGGAGCGCGTCCCCGGCTCGTACACCGAGTCCAGCCGCTTGCACACCACCCCCTCGAGACCGTGCTCCCGCGTGACCCGCAGCGCCTCGGCGCCGTGTCCCACCACCGCGCCCGGCACCGACCAGCGCGGGCCGCCCAGGCCCAGCCCCTCCAGCAGCGCCCGCCGCCGCGCGTACGGGGTCGCCAGCCGGGGCCCGTCGAGGTACGGGATGTCGAACAGCACCAGGTGGACCGGCGCCCGCGCGGCCCGGTGTGCCGCCAGGGCCGGGGTGTGCGCGAGGCCCATCCGGTTCTGCAGCGCCTGGAAGTCGGCCCGGCCCTCCGGGTCCAGCGCCAGCACCTCGCCGTCCAGGATCGCCGGCGTGTTCCCCAGGGCACCGGCCAGCGGCCCGAGTTCGGGGTAGGCGGCCGTGATGTCCTCCCCGGAGCGGGCGCGCAGCAGCAGGCTTCCGTCGCCGGGCAGGTACACCATCACCCGCTGCCCGTCCTGCTTGGTCTCGTACGCCCAGCGCGCGTCCTGGGCGGGCGGCGGCAGGGCGCCGGGGGTGGCGAGCATGGGGCGGACGAACGGCAGCGGGGCAACGGTCACGGCAGAACATGTCGACCGCGCCGGACGCGGTCACGCGCTCCACGCCACCGGTTCCCCTGAACGGTGCCCGGGCTCGGCCGTACCCGAGCCGCCGACCAGTCCCTACCGTCAAGTAATATCCGGCGGCAGGCCATCGAAGGAGACATCGTGCCCCCACGCTCGCCCCTGCTGCTCGCCGGTCTGCTGGCCTCGGCCGGGATCGCCCACTTCGCCGCTCCGAAGAAGTTCGACGAGATCGTCCCCCGCGCCCTGCCCGGCTCGCCCCGCGCCTGGACCTACGCCAGCGGGGTCGCGGAACTCGCCCTCGCCGCCGGGGTCGCCGCGCCCGCCACCCGCCCGCTGGCCGCGAAGGCCGCCGCCGCCTTCTTCGTCGGGGTCTTCCCCGCCAATGTGAAGATGGCCGTCGACGCGCGGCACAGCCCCGCCCCGCAGCGCGCCGCCTCCCTCGCCCGGCTGCCCCTCCAGGTGCCGCTGGTGCTGTGGGCCCGTGGCGTCGCCCGTAACTCGAAGGGACAGTCATGAGCGAGCGTCTTCAAGTGGGCGACACCGTCGAGGACTTCGCGCTGCCGGACGAGACCGGCACCGAACGGCGGCTGACTGAGCTGCTGGCCGACGGCCCCGTGGTGCTGTTCTTCTACCCGGCCGCCCTCACCGCCGGCTGCACCGCCGAGGCGTGCCACTTCCGGGACCTGGCCGCCGAGTTCGCCGACGCCGGTGCCCGTCCCGTCGGGATCAGCGGTGACAGCGTAGAAAAGCAGCAGGAGTTCGCCGGCCGCCACACCCTCGGCATGCCGCTGCTCTCCGACGCCGACGGCGCGATCCGCGAACGCTTCGGCGTCAAGCGGGGCTTCACGCTCGCGCCGACCAAGCGGGTCACCTTCGTCATCGGGCAGGACCGCACAGTGCTGGAGATCGTCCGCAGCGAACTGCGGATGAACACCCACGCCGACCGGGCGCTGGCCGCGCTGCGAGCCGCTCAAGGCTGAGCGCTGTCTTTGCATGGCAGATGTCAGCCGTCGGCGCTCGCCAAGGCCGTTGCCCGGCTGACACGATCACGGTGAGGCCCGTACGACGACCATCGGAGCGCACACATGACGACGGACAGCACCCCGGCGGAGCGGCCCGAGCGCATCGCGGGTGTGGCGGTGAAACCGGTCGCCGGGCACATCGGCGCCGAGATCACCGGCGTCGACCTCGCCGCACCGCTCGACGACTCCCTGGTGGCGCTGATCAGGGACGCGATGCTGCGCTGGAAGGTGGTGTTCTTCCGCGGCCAGCGGCTCGACCACGCCGGGCACGTCACTTTCGCCCGCCGCTTCGGCGAGCCCGTCGTGCTGCGCAAGCGGGGCAGCGCCTCGCCCGAGGGGTTCCCCGAGGTGGAGACCACCGCCGACCGGCTGGAGCTGGGCGGCCGGTTCGGCATGGAGCACGAGGAGTGGCTGCGCCGCCGACGGCACACCCTGCTGCGCGGCTGGCACTGCGATCACGGCGCCCGCGTCGACCCGCCCGCCGCGACCATCCTGCGCGCCGAGACCGTACCCCCGTACGGCGGCGACACCACGTGGGCCAACCTGGCCGCCGCCTATGCCGGGCTCTCCGCGCCGGTGCGGGCCTTCGTCGACGGGCTGCGCGCCGAGCACCGACTCGGGGTCGGCTACCAGCCCCGGCCCGGCGACGACGCCTACACGCGGCACCTGCTGGACCACCAGGTGGCCTCCGAGCACCCCCTGGTGCGGGTGCATCCGGAGACGGGGGAGCGGGTGCTGTTCGTCAACGGCTACTACCTGGAGCAGATCTCCGGGGTCTCCCGCCCGGAGAGCGCGGCCCTGCTGGAGATGCTGCTGGAGCAGGTGGTGCGGCCGGAGTACACCGTCCGCTTCCGCTGGGAGCCCGGCAGCGTCGCCTTCTGGGACAACCGGGCCACCGCGCACCTCGCGCCCAGCGACAACGTCCACGTCGACCACCCCCGGATCATGCACCGGGTGATGCTCGCGGGCGATGTCCCTGTGGGCGTGGACGGCATCGCCTCCAAGCCGCTGGTGGGCACGGAACCCGGACGCTGGTGAGCTCCGCCAGGTCACGCCGGCTCACCCCGGCGTGACCAGCCTCGCCTCGTACGCGAACACCGCCGCCTGTGTGCGGTCCCTCAGGCCCAGCTTCACCAGGATGCGGCTGACGTGGGTCTTGACGGTGGAATCGGCCACCACCAGCCGCCCGGCGATCTCCGCGTTCGACAGGCCCTGCGCGATCAGCACCAGCACCTCCGTCTCCCGCTCGGTCAGCTCGCCGTAGGCCGCGTGGGCGGCCGGCATCATGCGCGGGGCCTCGGCCAGCCGGGAGAACTCGTGGATCAGCCGCTTGGTGACCGTCGGCGCGAGCAGCGCCTCTCCCGACGCCACCACCCGTACCCCGTCCGCGAGTTGCCGTGCGGAGGCGTCCTTCAGCAGGAAGCCGGAGGCCCCGGCCCGCAGCGCCTGGTACACGTACTCGTCCAGGTCGAACGTGGTGAGCACCAGCACCTTCGCCGCCGCGTCCGCCGCGATGATCTCCCGCGTCGCCTCGATGCCGTTCATCTCCGGCATCCGGATGTCCATCAGCACGACGTCCGGGGCCAGTTCACGCACCCGCCCGACCGCCTCCCGGCCGTTGACCGCCTCACCGACGACCTCGATGTCCGGCATCGCGTTCAGCAGGACCGAGAAGCCCTCGCGGACCATCATCTGGTCGTCGGCGATCACCACGCGGACCGTCATGCCTCACCCTCGATCGGGGCGGCCGCCGGGACCGGCAGGAACACGGTCACCTCATAGCCGCCCTCGGCCGTCGGGCCCGCCGTCATCTCACCGTTCAGCATGGAGACCCGCTCCCGCATGCCGGTGATGCCGTGCCCGGCGCCGGGGGAGGGCTTGACGAGGTTCGGCGCGGGCGGTGCCCCGTTGAGCACGCGCAGGCCCAGGCCGCCGAGCACGTACCCGATCTCGACCCTGGCGTCCGCCCCCGGCGCGTGCCGCAGGGTGTTGCTCAGCGCCTCCTGCACGATCCGGTACGCCGACAGCTCCACGCCCTGCGGGAGTTCGCGCACCGCGCCCGTCACCGTCCTGGTCACGTCGAGCCCGGCGTCCCGCACATTGGCGAGCAGGCCGTCCAGGTCCGCGAGGGTGGGCTGCGGGGCGTCCGGTGCCTCGTAGTCCTGCGCGCGGACCACGCCCAGGACCCGGCGCAGCTCGGTCAGGGCGGCGACCGCGTTCTCCCGGATGGTGGCGAACGCCTTCTCCAGCTCAGGCGGCGGGTTCTCCACCCGGTAGGGCGCGGCCTCCGCCTGGATGGCGACCACCGACATGTGGTGGGCGACCACGTCGTGCAGCTCGCGGGCGATGGTCGTGCGCTCCTCCAGCAGCGTGCGCCGCGAGCGCTCGTGCGCGGTGACCGTCTGGTGGACGCTCACCTCCCGCCGGGCCTGCCGCAGGGTCTGCCGGACCGCGACGATCAGCAGGGCCACGCCGGAGAAGAACAGCATCGGCCCCAGATCGGACCCGTAGCCGATGTCGCCGCTCCAGCCGAACAGGCCGTCGGCGAAGAACCCGTAGACCGCGGTCAGCCCCCACATCCAGGCGGCCGTGCGGGGACGGGTACGCGCCGCGACGACCGTCAGCACGGCCAGGTGCGCGAGGAAACCGCCGGGCGGCCAGGGGGACTCGGAGCCGCCGGTGAGGACGAGGGCGACCGTGTTCGCCGCCAGGGAGACCCAGAACGCCCCCACCGGACGCACCAGGGTCAGCAGCACCGGCGCCCCGGCCAGCAGCGCGCACAGCAGGGCGGCCAGACCGGCGCCGTGCGTGCTCACCACGGCGAGGAACACCGCCATCCCGGTGAGGGCGACGACCGCCGCGTGCGGTGCCCAGGCCCCGTACTCCTTCACGCGCTCGGAACCGCTGCGGGTGAAGCGGCCGCCGGGTTCCGTCGGCGGCAGTGGGCGGTAGGCGAAGGCGTCGTGGAACAGGTCCTGCCGCAGCCCGCGCAGGGCGCCCGCGGCGAACCGGAACTCGGGGCTGCGCTGCCGCGCGGCCTGGCCCGGCGGTATCGGCTGGGTGTGCGTCGTATCGGTCACGGAAGAGACGGTAGGCGGAGAGCGGGGGTGCGGTCGTCCCCTCACAGGGGGGTTCTCGGGGGTCCGTCTCAGGGGGGACAGGCCCTAGTCGTTCGAGCTGCGCGGGCGCCCGTACTGCTCCTCGGTGACGGCCTCGTGCCAGATGGTTTCGGGGGTGCCGTTGCCGGCGCCCTCCCACAGGGCGAGGTGCTCCATGAAGGTGTCCGGCGCGGCGCCGTGCCAGTGCTCCTCGCCCGGCGGGCAGGTGATCGTCTCGCCCGGCCGGGCCGCGAGGACCACGCCGTCACGGGTGCCGACCAGGGCGGTGCCGGAGACGATGCGCAGGGTCTGGCCGAGGACGTGGGAGTGCCAGTGGGTACGGGCGCCGGGCGCGAACCGCACGAGGTTGGCCCGCAGCCGCGACGGCTCCTCGCCCGCGCAGATCACGTCGAACCACACGTCCCCCGTGAACCACTCGGCGGGACCCTTGGCGGTGGGGACGGGCTGCGTGAACTCCATGGTCATTCACTTTCGGAGGTGTGCGGTTCCTCGGACGCCCGAGGCGCCCGGCGCCCGGCAGGCGTCCAGTTCCGAGGGTCACACGGACCGGCGCCGCGTGCGGGACTCCGTCGGCCGAACGGGTTCAGGGAAACCGTCGATCCGGAATGCGGACGGTCATGGGAATTTCTTTGTCGAGCTGTCAAAAAGGTTTTACACAGCGAGGTTTGAGGTCAAATTCAATCGTCCGGAACTGTGCGGCCCCCTAGGGAAAACCCTCGCTTGCCCCGGCGCTTGGTGACATGGCCTAGTCAAGGTGCCATTCTCGCCCCGTACGCGCATCCTCCCCACTCCCTTCACAGGAGGAGTACGAGTGAGACGCCTTCCCCACAGACCTCTTTCCCGTAAGGGTTCCCGCAAGGGAGCCATGGCCGGAGCCGCCCTGCTCTCCACGGCGGCCCTCCTTGCCGTGGCGGTCCAGGCGACCCCCGCGGCAGCCCGGCCCGCCGCCCCCCACGCCTCGCTGCGCACCGGCGGCCTGGAGGCCAGGCTCAGCCCCGCCCAGCGCGAGGCGCTGCTCAAGACCGCCAAGCAGCGCACCGGCGACACCGCCCGCTCCCTCGGCCTCGGCGCCAAGGAGAAGCTGGTCGTCCGGGACGTCGTCAAGGACAACGACGGCACCGTGCACACCCGTTACGAGCGCACCTACGCGGGCCTGCCGGTCCTCGGCGGCGACCTCGTGGTGCACACCCCGCCCGCCTCCCTGGCCAAGGGCACGGTCAGCACCACCTTCGCCACCAAGCGTGCCATCAAGGTCGCCTCCACCGCCCCGGCCCTGACCAAGGCCGCCGCCGAGTCCAAGGCGCTGAAGACGGCCAAGGCGCTCGACGCGGGCAAGCCGGCCACCGACAGCGCCCGCAAGGTGATCTGGGCGGGCAACGGCACCCCGACCCTCGCCTGGGAGACCGTGATCGGCGGCCTCCAGGACGACGGCACCCCGAGCAAGCTGCACGTCGTCACCGACGCCACCACCGGCAAGGAACTCCACCGCTACCAGGCGGTGCAGACCGGCACCGGCAAGACCCAGTACAACGGCACGGTCAGCCTCAACACCACGCTGTCCGGCTCCACCTACCAGCTCTACGACACCACACGTGGCGGCCACAAGACGTACAACCTGAACAAGGGCACCTCCGGCACCGGAACCCTGTTCACCGACGCCGACGACGTGTGGGGCTCCGGCGTGGGCTCCGACCCCCAGACCGCCGCCGCCGACGCCGCCTACGGCGCCCAGGAGACCTGGGACTTCTACAAGAACACCTTCGGCCGCAGCGGCATACGCAACGACGGTGTCGCCGCCTACAGCCGCGTCCACTACAGCAGCGGCTATGTCAACGCCTTCTGGGACGACTCCTGCTTCTGCATGACCTACGGCGACGGCTCGGGCAACACCCACGCCCTCACCTCGCTGGACGTCGCCGGCCACGAGATGAGCCACGGCGTCACCTCCAACACCGCCGGTCTCAACTACTCCGGTGAATCGGGCGGGTTGAACGAAGCGACCTCCGACATCTTCGGCACCGGCGTGGAGTTCTACTCCAACACCACCACCGACCCCGGTGACTACCTCATCGGCGAGAAGATCGACATCAACGGCGACGGCTCCCCGCTGCGCTACATGGACAAGCCCAGCAAGGACGGCGGCTCCGCCGACAGCTGGTACTCCGGTGTCGGCAACCTCGACGTGCACTACTCCTCGGGCCCGGCGAACCACATGTTCTACCTGCTCTCCGAGGGCAGCGGCAGCAAGGTCATCAACGGCGTCACCTACAACAGCCCGACCTCCGACGGCGTCGCCGTCACCGGCATCGGCCGGGCCGCGGCCCTGCAGATCTGGTACAAGGCGCTGACCACGTACATGACGTCCACCACCAACTACGCCGGCGCGCGCACCGCCGCCCTCAACGCGGCCACCGCGCTCTACGGCGCCAACTCCGCCCAGTACGCGGGTGTCGGCAACGCCTTCGCCGGGATCAACGTCGGCAGTCACATCAACCCGCCCGCCAGCGGGGTGACCGTCACCAACCCCGGCAGCCAGTCCGCCACCGTCGGCAACGCGGTCAGCCTCCAGATCCAGGCCAGCAGCACCAACAGCGGCGCGCTGAGCTACAGCGCCACCGGGCTCCCGGCCGGCCTCGCCATCAACGCCTCGACCGGCCTGATCTCCGGCACGCCCACCACCGCGGGCTCCTCCAGCACCACGGTCACCGTCACCGATTCCACGGGCAAGACCGGCACGGCCGCCTTCTCCTGGACGGTCAGCGCCACCGGCGGCGGCTGCTCGGCGACCCAGCTGCTCGCCAACCCCGGCTTCGAGTCCGGCAACACCGGCTGGACCGCGAGCAGCGGCGTCATCACCACCGACAGCGGCCAGGCCAGCCACGGCGGCTCCTACAAGGCATGGCTGGACGGCTACGGCTCCGCGCACACCGACACCCTGGCCCAGTCGGTGGCGATCCCCGCGGGCTGCAAGGCGACCCTGACCTTCTACCTGCACGTGGACTCGGCGGAGACCACCACCAGCACCCAGTACGACAAGCTGACGCTCACCGCCGGTTCGACCACCCTGGCGACCTACTCGAACCTCAACAAGGCGACGGGTTACGTCCAGAAGTCCTTCGACCTGTCCTCGCTGGCGGGCTCGACGGTCAGCCTGAAGTTCACCGGGGTCGAGGACTCCTCGCTCCAGACCAGCTTCGTCATCGACGACACCGCCCTGACGACCGGCTGATTCCTCCCCGCACGACAAGGGGTCCCGCGCACGGAAGCCTTCCGTGTGCGGGACCCTGCGCGTTCCCCGTCAGTTCAGCGGGTCCAGCGTGAGATACGCCTGCTGCGGGTTGCCGTCGTTGACCAGCGACTCGTGGGCACCGACGTCGTCGAAGGCGAAGGCGTACGCCTTGCCGTCGGCCATCTGGGCGTGGATGGCCTTCGCGTACTGGTTGGTGACCCCGTCCTGGTAGAAGCCGGCGTCCGAGCTGTCCGGCTGGTTGGGGTTGCTCAGCAGGGTGGAGCGGTTGTAACCGGCGCACAGGGTGCGGGAGATGGGGCCGCGCACCTGGTCGTTGGGCGCGTCCAGCAGCTTGTGGCAGCCGAAGATGCTGGCGGCGTCCGGCTTCTGGAAGCTGGTGACGACCGCGCCGGAGGAGTTGGTGAAGTTCATGACGTTGCCCGAGACCCGGCCGAAGTACTTGGTGTTCGGCTGGTCGGTGAACGGCGTCACGGTCAGGTTCTGCGAGGAGTACTTCGACCAGACCCGGTTGACGTAGTCGTCCATCACGTTCGCGGGCAGCGCCCCGGTCTCCACGCCGTACAGCGGGGACAGGGCGCGCAGCACGGTGCCGTCCGAGCGGGTCTGGACGAGGCCGGACCAACCCGACTTGCTCCGCAGTGAGTTGAGGACGGCCGAGTAGCCGCCGGACTTCAGGTGCCCGGTGGTGGCGACCTGGCCGTTGCCCCGCTTCACGCCGACCGCGTAGGGCGCCGAGAACATGTCCACCTGGGTGCTGTTCAGCCAGAGCCCGGCGTCGTTCAGCGTGTACTCGGACCAGCTGAACAGGATGTCCCGGTTCGGGTCCGACGGGTTCTGCACGGCCGGCTGCACCAGCCCGCCGGTGGTCAGCCGGAAGTCCAGCTTGCGGCCGTAGGAGAAGTAGATCCGGCCGGAGAACTTCGGTATCCGGATGGTCGTCGACTGACCCGGCCCGGGCCCGGCGATGGCCGCGTCCGGCGCCGGGGTCGGCGGGTTGCCGCCCGCGGGCCAGGCGTGGAAGGTGCCGCCCGCGTCGGCCCAGCCCTGCCGCCCGGAGGACAGCTGGGTGCCGAGGTCGTAGATGTACACCGGCTCGGAGCGGCCCGAGTTGTTGGTGATCTGGAGCGGGATCGTGTCCGGCACCGCGGCGCTGGCCCGGCCGGTGGCACCGAATGTGAGGACCGATCCGACCAGGGCGGCCGTGGCCGTGGCCGACAGCGCGGAACGAGCGATTCTTGGAGTCAACTCTCCACCTCCGTGTGGGGGTTCGGGGCGGTACGGATGCTGGTCCGGACCTTTTTGAGAGCGCTCTCAGCGTGCTTGTGTGTCGCTGACGTGTCAATCAGTTGAACCGAACACGTTCCGTGATGTGAGGAGACGTCAGAAAGTGCGCCGCAGAAGGGAGTTGAGTGCCTCCCAGTGGCGTTCCTCGGCCGCGCGGTCGTAGGAGGAGGTGTCCTTCTGGGTGTAGCCGTGCGGCGCGCCCTCGTAGACCTCGCTGGTGTGGCGCACCCCGGCCGCCGTGAGCGCGTCCTCCAGCCGGCGCAGCTGCTCCTCGGGCAGTGAGGGGTCCTGGTCGGCGTGGCCGAAGTACAGCTCGGCCGTGATGCGGCCGGCGCCCAGATGCGGGCTGTCCGGGTCCTCGGTGGCCAGGTTGCCGCCGTGGAACCCGGCGGCCGCCGCCACCCGGTCCGGATGCGTGGCCGCCGTGCGCAGCGCGAGCCGGGCACCCATGCAGTAGCCGGTCACCGCGACCGGTCCTTCCGCGACCAACGGAGACTCGGCCATCCAGCCCAGATACGCGTCCGCGTCCCGCTCCGCCTGCTCCGGCGTGAGCGAGTGCACCAGCGGGCCGAGCCGCTCCCAGATCGCCGGGTCGGACGGCGGGTCGATGAACTCGGGCAGCTCCACCACGGGGGCCGGTCCCCGCCGGTAGAACACATTGGGCACCAGCACCGTGTAACCCTCGGCGGCGAGCCGGTCGGCCATTCCCCTGAGCCAGGGCCGCAGCCCGTAGGCGTCCTGGTAGAAGAGGACGCCGGGATGCGGCTGCCCGTCGCCGGGATGGGCGAGGTAGGCGTCGGCGACACCGTCCCGCGCCGGGATGGTGACGGTCGTTCCCTGTACGTCGGTCATGATGAGCACGTTCCCTTTCGAACTACTCGAACCGCGAGGGGTCCCCGGCGCCCACCCGCACGATCTCCGCCTCGCCGCTGGAGAAGTCCACCACCGTGGTCGGCTCGGTGCCGCACTCGCCGGAGTCCACCACCGCGTCCACCACGTGGTCGAGCCGGTCCTTGATCTCCCAGCCCTGGGTCAGCGGCTCCTCCTCGTCGGGGAGCAGCAGCGTGCTGGACACCAGCGGCTCGCCCAGCTCGGCCAGCAGCGCCTGGGTGACCACATGGTCGGGGATGCGCACACCCACCGTCCGCTTCTTCGGGTGCAGCAGCATGCGCGGCACCTCGCGGGTGGCCGGCAGGATGAAGGTGTAACTGCCCGGCGTCGCCGCCTTCACCGCCCGGAACACGTCGTTGTCGATCCGTACGAACTGCCCGAGCTGCGCGAAGTTCTGGCACATCAGCGTGAAGTGGTGCCGGTCGTCCAGGCGGCGGATGGACCGGATGCGCTCCATCCCCTCCTTGCTGCCCAGCTTGCAGCCCAGCGCGTAACACGAGTCCGTGGGATAAGCGATCAGCGACCCCGACCGGACGGCGTCCGCGATCTGCGCCACGGCGCGGGGCTGCGGGTTTTCGGGGTGCACGTCGAAGTACTTGGCCATCCGCCGAGCTTAAGCCGTCCCCGGGTTCCGCCCGCGCACCCCCACCCGGCCAGGCGTACGACGCGAGGACCGGGGCATCCGCACACCGAGGCACCCGGAGCACGCCCCCCCGCTCCGGGCCCCGCCGTCTCCGCCGGTGGCCAACGCCCCCCAGGCCACCGGCGGAGCTTTGTCCCCGGTCACCCGGCGACGCGCGGAGGGGCCGTCGGGTAACGTCGGCCGTCGAACGCCGAGGCCGAGACGGGGACGAGGTGCACGACGTGGCCGCCCGAGCCGGCGAGGGCACCCACGCCCCACCGCCGTACGACACCGCCGCCACCTGGGCGGAACAGCTGCTCGACCAGCTGCGCCCCGCCGTCCGGCACCCGCGCCGGGCCGTCGCCTGGCTCGCCCGCACCGTCCACGCCACTGTCGGCCTCGAGGGCGCCGACGGACGGCTCCTCGCCGGTGAGCACCTCCCCGTCGACGCCGCCATCCGCGCGGACGTGGCCACCGGCCGGATCTCCGCCGCCGCTCTGGAGGACGGCGGACGCCATGTCCACCTGGTCGGCATCCGGCACCCCGGGCCGGGACGCGCGGCGGGCGCCCTGCTGACCGTGGCCCGGTCCGCCCCCTTCGACCGCCGGGCCGCCGAGATCGTCCACCGCACCGCCGGAGTCCTCGGCCTGCTGCTCAGGGAGAGTGAACTCGCCCGGTCCGCACGGCGGTTGCGCCGGGCCTCCGCCGATCTGCGCCTGGCCATCCTGCAACTGCTCATGGTCGAGGACGTGGTCTCCGCCCGCCGGGTCGCCGCCGGACTCTGGCCCGGCCTGCTCGAACAGGACACCGCCCGTGTCTACGTCGTCGAGGGCTCGCCCGCCGGACGTGACGCCCTCGCCGAGGAGTGCGCCGACCTCACCGAGGGCCGCGCGCTCGTCGTGCGCTGCCCCGCCATGGACGGCCACGTCATCGTCGTCAGCCCCGCCTCGGCGCCGGGGGACCGGCTGCGCGCCCTCGTCGCCGACCGCCCGGACACCTACCTCGGCGGCAGCATCCACCAGCGCCTCGCGCGCACCGCCACCGCCTACGGACAGGCCGTCAGCGCCCTCGCCGTCGCCCGGTTCAGCCCCGGCCGCAGCGCGGTCTACGCCGAACGCACCCACCCCGAACGCCTGCTGGACCCGGCGGCCCTGCGCACCTGGTCGGCCCGGACCCTGCGCCCGCTGGACACGCTGCCCCACCACACCCGCGCCGAACTGCTGGCCACCACCCGGCTGGGCCTGGAGTTCACCGCCGTCAGCGCCGCCAAGGTGCTCGGCGTCAGCCGCAACACCGTCCGCGCCCGCATGGACCGGCTCCAGACCCTGCTGGACACCGACCTGTCCGGCCTCACCACCCGCACCGCCGTCCGCCTCGCCCTGCTCACCGAGGCGGCGCACGGCCCGTACGACCCCAGCACCGTCCCGCACACCGGGGTCCGCTTCACCGACCTGCTCGACTCGGCCGCGCTGCGCGACTGGGCCGGGGACCTGCTCGGCAGGCTGGACGGCGACGGCCGCGACCTGCGCGGCACCCTGTGCGCCTGGATCTCGGCCGACGCCAACGCCGAACGCGCCGCCAAACAGCGCGGCGTGCACGCCCAGACGGTCCGCGAACACGTCCGCGCCGCCGAACCCGTACTGGAACGGCAGCTCCTCGCGGGCGGCAGCGACCTGTACGAAGTGGTCCTCGCCCATCTCGCGGACGGCACCCTCGCCGCCCCCGAGGGCGGAGCGAACGGGGACCAAGCGGACGCACCTGTGCACAGGTGAGTGCTCACCGGCGCGAACCGGGCACCGCTGCGATGGCCACCGCCCCGGCCCCGCCGTTAGGTTCGCAGTCCAACGGGGGGTACGACCGGCGCGGGGGACCGGTCGTACCCCTCTCAGTGCTGGGCGTTCTGCGCGGGCAGCTCGTAGACGTGTCCCGGAGAGATGACCTCCGTGACGGCCTTTCCGAACAGGGTGCTCGGCTCCTCGCCGTCGTGCGTGATGTCGGTGTTCAGCAGCACCACCAGCGAGGTACGCGCGGCGGGCAGATACACCGTCAGCGACTCGTACCCCGGCAGCGAGCCGTTGTGCCCGATCCAGCCATGCACGTCGAAGATGCCCAGGCCGTAGCCCGCGCCGGGGAATCCGGTCGGCGGGGTCAGCAGGCGCTCCCGCTGCGTGGCGGGGGAGACCATCCGCTCACCGTCCGGGAACTGGCCGGTCGCCACCGTGCGGGACCACGTCCGCATGTCCTCCAGATCGGAGATCATCGCGCCGGCCGCCCAGCCCCAGGACGGGTTCCAGCCGGCCGTCTCGGCGACCTTCCCGTCCGCCGTCTGGTCGGTGTACCCCTGCGCGTGCGGTTTCGGGAACTCCGTGCCCTCGGGGAACGACGTGTGCTTCATCCCGGCCGGGTCCAGCACATGCTGCTGGATGTACTCCCCGAGCCCCTGCCCGCTGCGCTTCTCCACGACCAGACCGAGCAGGATCAGATTGGTGTTGCAGTACGCGAACTTCTCACCCGGCTGGAACTGCACCTGATGCTTGAAGGAGTAGTCCAGCAACTGCTGCGGGGTGAAGGCGCGTCGGGGGTCCGAGGTGAGCGCTTTGAAGAAGGCCGGGTCCTCGGAGTAGTTGAACAGCCCGCTGCGCATGTCGGCGAGCTGACGCAGCGTGATCTTGTCGCCGTTCGGTACGCCGTCGATGTACTTGCCGATCGGATCGTCCAGGCCCACCTTCCCCTGGTCGACCAGTTGCAGCAGCGCGGTGACCGTGAACGTCTTGGTCTCGCTGCCGATCCGCATGTACAGATCCGGGGACATCGGGCGCTCGTCGCTCTTGTCGGCGACGCCGAAGGAGCGGACGTGGCTGCCCTTGTCGGGGGTCCAGACGCCGACCGTGACACCGGGGACGTTCGCCTCCCGCATCACCCGCCGCACGGCGTCGTCGATCTGACGGGTCACCTCGGGCGTGAGGGCGTGCACATCAGGGCCCGTGGGAGAGGGGCTCGGGGAACCTGCGGTGAGCGGCGCCGCGAGGGAGGGGGCCGCGGCGAGCGGGACGACGAGTGCGCCGAGCGCGGCGGCGGTGGCAACCCCCCGGCGCAGGCGGCTTGAGGAACGGGGCATGGGCTGACTCCAAGCACATGAGAGCCGGAGCTGCGGCGGGGCTGACGCCCTGGGCTCTCAGCATAGAAGCGCTTCTTCCGCCTCGCCCGTCGGCCGTTCGGGTGAGCGCCGGGTCAGCGGGCCGACGGCTCCGGGGCCAGGACCAGCACGCTCGCGTCGTCGTCGACCCGGTGGCCCAGGCGGCGTACGTCCTCCCACAGGGCGCCCGGCAGCCCGGCCGTGCCGGTGTCCGCGAGGGCCGCCAGCCGTTCGGGCAGCGGATAGAAACGGTCGGAGGCGTCCCGCGCCTCCCACAGCCCGTCCGAGGCGATCAGCAGCCGGTCGCGCGGGTCCAGCGTCACCGTGACCTCCTTCGGCGGATCGACACCGAGGAGGCCGATGCCCAGCGGCGGACCCGGCGCGACCGTCAGTTCCCGCGCCCGCCCCGCACGCAGCAGCACCGGCGGCGGATGCCCGCAGGCCACCACCCGCACCGTCCGGGTGTCGGCGGAGAACTCCAGCAGCACCGCCGTGGCGAACAGTTCCGCGTGCCGCACCCCGGACGAGTCCACCACCAGCCTGCGGTCCATCCGGGCGGCCACCGTCTCCAGCGCCCGCTGGTCCAGCGCCGCCTCCCGGAACGCGCCCAGCAGCGCCACCACCGTCCGCACCGCCGACAGCCCGTGCCCCTGTACGTCCCCCATCACCGCCCGCACCCCGTAGGGGCCGTCCCGTACGTCGAAGAAGTCCCCGCCCAGCAGCGTCCCGTCCTGCGCGGCCCGGCTGAACCCCACGCACCGGATGCCGCCGACCCGCTCCGGCAGCGGCGGCATCACCGCGCGCTGCACCGCCTCACCGGTCGCCCGCTCGGTGTCCAGCTGGGCGTCGCGGTGACTGCGTACGTAGGACACGAACACGCTCAGCAGGGACACGAACGCGATGGTCAGCAGGTCGGTGTCGCCCGGCCGGTTCAGATGGGTCACCGGCACGACCAGCGACACGATCACCAGCGCGCCCAGCACCGCCGTCGCCAGCGGCCCGTACGACAGCACCGCCAGCGGCGGGATCGCACCGAGCAGGAAACCAAGATCGCTCGCGTGCGGAGTGACGAGCGTGGCCAGCGTGACCGCGATCAGCAGCAGCACCGGGAGCACCCGCACCCACGGCGGCGGGGGAGCACCCCGCAGCCAGCCGCGCCGCTCCCGCGTGCGGCCCGGCGACCAGCCACGCAGCGATCTCACACGCCCACGCTACGCCGCGCCCGTCCCCGCCGCCCGCCCCGAAAAACCCCTGGACGCCCGCCCGGGCGCCCCCTACTGTTGCGGCAGCACGCCCCGGACGGACCGGAAAGGAGGCGAGCGTCATGCACACCCCACCGAACTCGCGCTCCCCCCACTCCGTCATCCGGGTGTGCCACGCCTGACCGGACCGGGAGCGCCTCACCGTAGGCACATCTCCCGGAGGACACCTTGACCGCACTGGTCATCCGCACGCTCGACCAGAGCAGTGCCCAGCTGTTCCACGACCTGCCCGACCCGCTCGGCCTGAGCGAACGGCACCGCACCACCCACTACCGCCCCGACTGGCAGCGCGTCGCCCTGCGCGACGGACGCCCCGTGGCCCGCGCCGCCTGGTGGGCCCGCGCCGAGGACCCCAGCCCCCTGCTGATCAACTGGTTCGACGTGGCCGAGGGCGAGGAGGAGGCGGGCGCCGAGCTGCTGCGCACCGCGCCGTGGTCCACCCCGGAACTGGAGCTGGACCTGCCGCCCGGCTGGCGCGACGACCCGGCCCTGGCCGTCGCCGTCGCCACCCGCACCGCCGCCGCCCGCCTCGCCGGGTACGAACCCCTGGTCGAGCGCTTCCTCTACCGCTGGACCCCCGGCCTTGGCCTGCCCGAACAGCCCGGCCGGCTGGAGTTCACCCCGGAACCGGACGACGCCGTCTTCCTCGAAGCCCTGCGCCGCATCCACTCCGTCACCCTGGACGCCCACGCCCTCCGTGCCATCGAAAAGGGCGGTGTCGAACTGGCCGCCCAGGAGGAACTGGACTTCTTCCACTGGTGCCCCTCACCGCGGGAGTGGTGGCGCGTCGCCCGTACCCCCGAGGGCGAGACCGCCGGCATCCACATCCCGGCCCGCAACCCCTCCGGACCCTGCGTCGGCTTCATCGGCGTCGTCCCCGAGCAGCGCGGCCACGGCTACGCCTACGACCTCCTGGCCGACTGCACCCGCTTCCTCGCCGCCGAAGGCGCCGACTTCATCGCGGCCGCCACCGACCAGGGCAACTTCCCGATGGCCGCCCACTTCACCGCGGCCGGCTATCCCGTCGTACGTGAGCGCGTCAACTTCTGGGCCGACCGGGAACCGGCCGCCGGCTAGTTGTCGCGGGACATGACGTTGTCGCCGCTCATACGAGGGGAGCGGGGGTGTGCGTCCCGGTGGCGCCCTGTGCGAGTGCCTGCCGGGCCTGCGCGAGTCTGCCGATCGCCTGGACCAGTCGACTCGAAGGGAGCGTGTACGGCAGTCGGATGTTGCGTTCGAACGCACCTCCGATCCCGAATCGTGGCCCGGCCGCGATGGTCACTCCGTGGTCGGGCGCCATCGCTGCGAGCCGTGAGCTGACGGGCCCGGGGAAGGTCGCCCATAGCGTCACACCGCCGGCTGGTCGCAGGGCATGGACATCGGGTAGGTGCTCGGCAAGTGCTTGCCGCAGGGCGTCACGTTGCGACCTGAGTTGCCGGAGTGTGTCCGGCCGCTGGGTCTGGTGCTCGTTCAGGAGGACGGCTGTGGCGAGCTGTTCGACGACAGGGGTGCCGAGGTCTGTCGTGGGACGGCCCTTTTCGACGCGTTCCAGGAGAGAGGGAAGCGCGCGGATCCAGCCGATGCGCAGGCCGCCCCAGACGCTCTTGGACACAGAGCCGATGCTGATGGCCGCCGGCATGTGCAGCGCGAGGGGTTCGGGCCTCGGAACGTCCAGAGCCAGTTCGGCCATGGTCTCGTCCACGACCGTGGGACACGCGAGCCTGAGCTGTTGGCGCACGCTCGTGGGCATGCACATCCCGGTCGGGTTGTGGAAGTCGGGTATCAGGTAGGCCAGGTTCGCGGCTTGCCCTGCTGCTCGGAGTTGCTCGGTGTCCCAGCCGGAAGATGTCACGGCGACGGGCAGAAGCCGGGCGCGCGCTTGAGTGAATGTCGTGATCGCGTGTGGGTAGGTCGGATGGTCGATGAGGACCTTGTCGCGTGGCGACAGGAGTATTCGCGTCAGGAGAGCGAGCGCGTGCTGTGCGCCGTTGGTGATCAGGATGTGATCGGGCCGGGTGGGCAGTCCTCGCCGCTGATACCAGTGAGCGACTGCTTCGCGCAGCTCCGCGGTGCCGTAACGGTCGTAGCCGTGCCGCTCGAAATGTCGCGGCAGCTGTTCGAGAGCGGTCGCGAACGCGGCGTGGAGGATTTCCACGGGCGCGGCCGGCGCGGCGAAGGACAGGTCGATGGTCTCCGCGTCCGTGCCGGCCGGCTGCTCGGGCGTGGTGTCATCAGGCAGCCGTACCGTCGCCCTGGTCCGCGCCCGTGTGGCGAGGTATCCGTGCTCGACCAGCGTGCGGAACGAGGTACCGACGGTGGTTCTGCTCGTGCCGAGCGCGAGAGCCAGGTCACGCTCGCTCGGCAGGGCCGCACCGAGGGAGAGGCGTCCGTCCAGGATGAGCAGACGCAGCCTGTCGGAGAGGCGTTGATGTGCCGGCCCCGGCCCCTCCTGCCAGGTCCCCAACATCCGCGCCACCGCGTGCGAGCTGATTTTCACCAAACCAGCGTAGCCAATCTGGCTATGGAATCCAGGTCCAGATCCCCCGGAGACTCGCCGTATGGCACCTCCCGCTTCCTCGGCGCACACCTCGGTCCCGGCTCGTCACGATCGACCCGTGCTACCGCGCATGAACGCACTTGCCCAGGTCCGGGCGGCCCGTAAGACACGTCGGCTTCTCCAGCTCCTGCTCGGTCTGACGGGGTACGGGGCCGCCGTCATGCTGCTCGTCCGGTCCGGGCTGGGCGCGGCCAGCTGGAACGTGCTCACGGAAGGCACTGCCAAGTCTCTGGGCATCTCCTTCGGTTGGGCGACGAACCTGATCTCGCTGCTCGTGCTTGTCGCATGGATTCCCCTGCGAGAGCTGCCCGGGCTCGGCACGCTCCTCAACGTCGCGATCGTCGGCTTCGCCGCAGATGCCACCGCGACCGTGCTCCCCAACCCGCAGGGTCCACTTGCCGAGATCGGATATCTCGCTGTCGGTGTCGTCGCTCTGGCATTCTTCGACGCGCTCTACCTCGGCGCGCAGTTCGGGTCGGGACCACGTGACGGCATCATGACCGGACTCGTTCGGCTCACCCGTCTGCCCGTTGCCGTTGTGCGCACCGGCATCGAAGTCGTCGTCGCCTGCGCCGGCTGGCTTCTGGGAGGAACCGTCGGGGTCGGCACCGTACTGATCGCACTGTGCATGGGGCCCCTCGTCGGCTGCTTCCTGCCGCTGGTGGCGGTCCGCCTTCCTGCTGTTTCTTTGTCCTCATCCAGTTAGTCGACCGGTTCGCTGAGCCGTGCCTGCGCCGCCGCGAGGATCTCGGTCACCCGGAGTCCGAACGCGGCGTCGCAGGCGGGCCGGCGGCCGGTACGGGCGGCGGACGCCAGCGCGTCCACCGCGCGCGCGAGGGCGGGCACCGCGCCCTCCGAACTCCTCGGCAGCAGCGTCACCCCCGACTCGCCCCGCAGCTCCACATCGGCCCCGGCCGCCGAGGGCGGCGCCGACAGACTCAGCGTCAGCGTGCTCGACGCGCCGGTGGCATGGTCCAGCACCAGATGCACGGTGTCCGCGGGACCGTGCACCGCCGCCAGTACCTGCCGTACGTCACCCAGCACCGGGAGCAGGACCGACAGCGCGTGCGGACCCACGTCCCACAGCGCGCCCATCTCCCGCCGCCACGTGGAGGCCGCGAACGGGCTGTCGCTGGTGAACACCGACCCCAGCCACTGCGCCCGCGCCGTGAACCACCCCGCCTCGGCGGCCTGTTCCTCGATCCACGCCTCCGGCTCCTTCTGGAACCGGGTGGTGAAGAACACCACCGACGCCACCTGGGCCCGCTGGGCCGCGTCGGCCACCGCCCGCGCGTCGTCCACGCTCAGCGCCAGCGGCTTGTCCAGCAGCAGATGCCGCCCGGCCCGCGCCGCGCGCACCGCCAACTCCGCCTGAACGGAGGGCGGAAGGGCCACCGCCACCGCCTCCACGTCGGCCAGCAGCGCGTCCACGTCCGGGTACGCCCGCACCCCGTACTCCCCGGCCAGCGCGGCCGCCGCCTCCGGGTGACGCCCCCACACCCCGGCGAAGTCCACGCCGGGGTGGCCGGCCAGCGCCGGGGCGTACGCGGTGCGTGCCCACGGGCCCGTTCCCAGCAGTCCGATGCGCATCGAGCGCTCCCTTCTCCCGGCCGCTCTCCACGGCATCAGGGCACTCTGCCCCTGTTCTCGTGGGTATACGGCTCCACCGGCCCGTCGTCTCCGGCCAGCCAGTGGGCGATCGTCTCCGCGATCGGCTGACCGGTGTCCAGCTCGACGAAACCGAACTGGCCCGACTGATTGCACTCCAGGAACCACCAGGTCCCCTCCGCGTCCTCCGCGAAGTCGAAGGCGCCGTAAGCCAGTTCGGCGGCCCTCAGGTAGCGGCGGACCGACTGCGCCACCCTCGGCGGCACCTCGGTGGCGAGCCAGGGGGAGACGGACGGGGCGAAACGGACGTCCACATGGTCGGGGTGGGCGTCCGGATCGGCCGGTTTGCGTGCCGCCAGCAGCCGGTCCCCGACCGCCGTGAGCCGGATGTCGGCCCGCTTGGCCACCCGCCGCTGGAGCAGCGTCGGCCCGAAGGCCACGGCGCTGAAGTCGGTGCCCGGCGCGACCCGGCTGGTCGGCACCGCGCGCGGCGGCTCCTGCGGATGCGCGCCGGAGACCGGCTTGACCACCACGTCCCGGTGCCGCTCGGCGAACTCCCGTGCCGTCTCGGGGAACGTGGTGATCAGCGTGGCCGGGACCGGCAACCCGCTGCGCTGGGCGAGCCGCAGCTGCCACGGCTTGTGCCGGGCCCTGCGGGCCGCGTCCGGATGGTTCATCCAGCGGGCGTCACTGCACCGCAGCATGCCGTACAGCGCCTGCGCCGACTCCTGGGTCAGCCAGGAGGACGGCCGGGCGGCGCGGGCGGCCGCGTCGCCCGGCCTGCGCACCCAGATGGAGCGCAGGCCGCTCATCCCGACCAGGCGCCCGCCGACGGACAGCTGCCCGCCCAGGGCGTCCCCCGCGTACTCGCCGGTGAGCGACACCCCGTTGGTGAGGTCGGCGGGGTCGAACCGGACGACGGGCACGCCCGCCTCGCCCAGCCGCAGGACCACCATGTCCGCCGTGACGTCCTCGTCACTGGTCAGGATGAGCACGGTCATCGTCCGGGGCCCGCGATCAGTCGTCGAAGTGCGTCTTGGAACCCGCCGTGGAGGTGGTCGTCCCCAGGGCGAGCAGGACCGCGTGGTCGGTCGCGGCGATCCGCCCGTCCGGCAGGACGTTCAACTGCAGTGCGGAGTCGTACGAGTACGGTGCGGTGACATCCAACTGCCCGGCGGGCCGTGCGTAGTTGAGCGTGAACGGTTGCATGGTCTCTCCCCTGTTTCGTCCTTCACGTCCTTATACGAATCGAACGATTGGTTGGTTTCCTCACACTCCGTGACCACAGCCCGGAAGGAGGCGCCGTGAGCCGGCGGGTCAGCAGGAAGGACGCCGGGCGGGGCGCGGTGGCTGCGCTCCACCGCACATTCGTCTGCCCCGAGGACGCTTCGCTGGACCCCGCTTCACCCGGCCAAGGTGGCGCGCGCGGCGGCCAGGGCCTGTTCGGCGTACCCCCGGCCGAACAGCACCGCGTGCACCAGCAGCGGGAAGAGCTGATGCGCCCCGGCCCGGTCGCGCCATCCCGCGGCGAGCGGGCTCGCCTCCTCGTACCCGGCCAGCACCCGCTCCAGATGGGGGCAGCCGAAGAGGCTCAGCATCGCCAGGTCGGTCTCCCGGTGGCCGCCGTGCGCGGCCGGGTCGATGACGTGGACCTCGCCGTCGGCGCCCCACAGGACATTGCCCTGCCACAGGTCGCCGTGCAGCCGCGCGGGCGGCTCGGCGGGCCCCGCGAGCGCGGGCAGCCGCTCGCACACCGCCTCGATCACCGCGGCCTCGCCCGGCCGGACCGTCCCCGCGTCGACCGCGGTACGCAGATACGGCAGCACCCGGTGCTCGGCGTACCAGGAAGGCCAGTCGTCGCCCCGGGCGTTGCGCATCGGCGCGCGGCCGATGTACGCCTCCTCGGGTCCGTCCGGCGGGGCGGCGCCGAACGCGGGGGCGCCGGACGCGTGCAGGGCGGCCAGCGCGCGGCCGAAACGCACCGCCGCCCCGGGATCGGGACTGCCGGTCGGTACCCGCTCGCTGACCAGGGACCACTCGTCGTGCCCGAGCACTTCCGGCACGCGCACCGCACCCGCGGCGGCGAGCCAGCGCAGCCCGGCCGCCTCGGCGCGCACCGCGCCGGGGCCGTCCCCGCGCTTGACCATCACCGTCGTGCCGCCCTCAAGGGTCACCTCGGCGGGCGAGCCCGCCACCACCGGGCCGCCCGTGACCCGGCGCCCGGTGAGCCGGGACGCCGTCAGCCCTGGATCTTCGACTCGCTCGACCACGGCCCCAGGGTACGACCCGCAAAAGCCCCGCCACGTCAGGAACTTCGAGCATTGCTACGACGGTTTTCGGCCAAGTTTGCCCGGAATGCCGGGCGGTGGCGGCCGCCTCCGCCCGAGAACCGGGCCGCGGCCGCGTCGAGCCGTCGCACCCGGCGCCGGACGGGTAATCGGCTGACCCGTTCGGGGGTCGTACCGGCGTGTCGCTGGGACAGACGGGTGGAGAGCTGACCCGGCTGGACGGCCTGAATGGTGCGCGGCGACGGCCTGTCCGACGGTGGATCATGTCGGGGCCGGGTCATGTCAGCCGATGAGGAATCAGCTGCCCGGTCACGGCGGAAGGACACCGATATGCGTTCTGCCCGCATTCTTCTCGCCACGGCGGCCGCATCCGCCGCCCTCGCCCTCGCCACCCCTGGCACCGCGCTCGCCGGGGACGACGGAGGCCGGGACGACTCCTCCTACAACAAGGAGCACGACAGCGGCTCCGACCAGGAAAAGGGCTCCGGTGACAAGGAGTCCGGCGGCAAGGACTCCGGTGGCAAGGACTCCGGCCGCGACTCCTACGACTCCGACAGCGACGGGCCGCGCGGCGGCGTGCACACCGGCGGCGGCGCCCTCGCCGCCGTCGGCAGCGACGACTGGAGCTCCGACTCCGGCGACGACAGCCGCTTCGACCCGGAGAGCTACAAGGACAAGGGCGACGGCGGTGGCGGCGGTGGCAAGGACAGCGGCGGCAAGGGCGACTCCGGCGGTGACGAGCCGCGCGGCGGCATGCACACCGGCGGCGGCGGCCTCGCCGACTCCGGCGGCGTGACCATGGGCGGCGCCGCCGTGCTCGCCGCCGGCGCGCTGGGCGCCTACGCGCTGCGCCGCAAGAAGGCCGCCGGGCCGGCGTCCTGACCGTCCCCGCGCATCAGGGGCCGTGGCCGCCGTCGACGCCGAGTCGCGTCGGCGGCCCGCGCCCCCCGACCCCGATCCCTGTGCTGCCGTGCCCGAGCGAGGTGGTGTCCGATGGCAGCAGACCCTTCCGGTGACCACGCGGGCCGGGGTGGCCGGATGACGCTGTGGGGGGTGGCCATCGCCATCCTCGCCCTCAGCGTCTTCGGCGGCCACCACGGCACGGGCACCGGCACCGACGCGGCCCGCACCAGGAGCGCGACGGCGGGCGCCGTCCAGGCGGGCGGGCCGCTGCCCCGCTCGGCGCCGACCCGGCTGCGCATCCCCAAGATCGGCGTGAACGCGCCCTTCACCGCCCTCGTACTCGCCTCCAACGGCCAGCTGGAACCGCCGCCCGCGGACAACACCAACCTCGTCGGCTGGTACAGCAAGGGCGCCTCGCCCGGCGAGAAGGGCACCTCGGTCATCGCGGGGCACGTGGACACGACCACCTCGGCGGCGGTCTTCGCCAACCTCGACGACCTGGCGCCCGGCGACCGCTTCTCCGTGGAGCGCGCCGACGGCAGCACGGCGAACTTCGTCGTGGACAGCGCCGACACCTTCGCCAAGGACGACTTCCCCAGCAAGCGGGTGTACACCGACGCCGCGCGCCCCGAGATCCGGCTCATCACCTGCGCCGGCGACTACGACCACTCGGCCAAGGACTACACGGAGAACCTGGTCGTCTTCGGCCACCTCGTCTGAGGCACCGCGTTCACCGGGTGCGGGGTGCCAGGGGCTTGTCGGGGGCGAGGGCGAGCGCGGCGAAACGCTCGCCGATCCGCCGGTGCGCGGTGGCGTCCGGGTGCAGCCCGTCGGGCAGCGGCAGCTCCGTGAAGTCGGCCTCCCCGTACAGCTCGCGCCCGTCGAGGAGGTGCAGGTGCGGGTCGTCGGCGGAGCGTTGCGCCACGATCCGGGCCAGCTCCTCCCGTATCCCGTTCAGCGTCAGCTTGCCCTGGGCGACCTCCGCCGGGTCCCCGGCCGCGCGGAACGCGAGCCGGCCCTCGCTCAGGGCGGAGAGGTCCGGCATCGTGGGGCCGGGGGTGTCCTCGTGCATCGGGCACAGGATCGGCGAGACCACGAGCAGCGGTGTGCCCGGGTGGCCCTCGCGGACGGTGTCGAGGAACCCGTGCACGGCGGGCCCGAACGCGCGCAGCCGCATCAGGTCGGTGTTGACCAGGTTGATGCCGATCTTGACGCTGATCACGTCGGCCGGGGTGTCGCGCAGCGCGCGGGCGGTGAACGGGTCCAGCAGCGCGCTGCCGCCGAGCCCCAGGTTGATCAGCTCGACCCCGCCGAGCGAGGCGGCGACGGCGGGCCAGACGCCGGTCGGGCTCGCGGCGTCCGAGCCATGGCTGATGGAGCTGCCGTGGTGCAGCCACACCGGGCGGCCCGACTCGGGTACGGGCTCCACGGGCGCGTCGGTGCGCAGGGCGACCAGCTCGGTGGTCTCGTTGTGCGGCAGCCAGATCTCCACGACCTTGTCCCCTGCGGACAGCCCGGTGAAGCGGGCGGTGCCCACCGGGCCGGAGGTGCGCTCGGCGGCGCCGGTGGACATGTCGATGGTCAGCGTGTCGCCGCCGGTGACCGAGGTGCTGCCCGCCGGAAGTCCGTCAACCAGCAGGTCGTAGACGCCGTCCGGGCGGGGCGGGGCGCCAATGTAGGCCCGCTTGGTCGGCAGGGTGTCCAGCTCGATCGCGGTGGCACGGGTGCGGAACACCAGCCGTACGCCGGACGGTTGGGACTCCACCAGGTGCAGCTGCGGGTCGGCGCACTGGGCGCGGGCCCGCGCGGGCAGCCGGTGCGGGAGCAGGCCGCGCTCGGTGCGCTCCAGTTCGAGGGCGCCACGGAAGAGGTCTTCGGTGAAGGGGGTGGTGATCCAGGCGGTGGTCATCGGGGGCCTGTCGGGTCAGGGGCGGGCGGGGGAGTGGTGGGCCAGTTGCGCAGGAGGGCGTCCAGGGCGTCGAGCACGCGTTCCCAGGACTCCTGCGAGTCGGGGGCGCTGTGATCGAAACCGCCCGCCGACTCCAGGCCGACATAGCCGCTGAACACACTGCCCAGCAGCCGTACGGCATGGGTCTGGTCGGGCTCGGCGAGGTCGTAGCCGCGCAGGATCGCCCGGGTCATCGCCGCGTGCCGGACGCCCGCGCTCGCGGCGGCGGTCTCCGGGTCCAGCCGGTAGCGGGCCGCCTCGAAGCGGCCGGGGTGGGCGCGGGCGTAGTCGCGGTAGGCGTCGGCGAACGCGGCCAGGGCGTCCTTGCCGGCCCGGCCCGCGAGTGCCTCGGCGGCGCGGTCGGCCAGCTCCTCCAGGGCGAGCAGCGCGATCCGGGTGCGCAGATCGTGGGAGTTGCGCAGATGCGAGTACAGGCTCGCGGTCTTCACCTCGAACCGCCGGGCCAGCGCGGACACCGTCACCTGCCCGAACCCGGCCTCGTCGGCCAGCTCCGCCCCGGCCCGGACCAGCCGCTCCGTACTCAGCCCCGCACGCACCATCGACCACCCTCTCGAAGAACTTCGCCGATTATGTATTTGCCTAAAGGGTTTAGGCAAATGCCAGTCAGGTGTAGCCGAGGGGGGTCCGGACACGCGGACGGCCGCCGACCGGAGTGCGGTCGGCGGCGCTGATCAGGTTGGCCGTCGCTATCGGCGTACCGCTCGCAGACCTCGTGGCTGAACCGGAGTAGTGGTCTGCGGCCGGCCGATTACAGGCCCGGCGGCAGACCGCGGCCACCCCAAGCACGGTTGGGTGGGACCGCGCCCGGTCCGTGAGGGCCGGTGGTCAGTAGCTGCGCGGCCGCGACCGCGCGGAGCGCCGATCGAGCGGCGACTGGCAGGGGGGCGAGCAGACGGTGATGGTGACCACGCCGGTCCCGGTCTCGATGTGGATCACTTCCGGCTTGCCCTGAACGGGCCGCCCGCATCGGTCGCAGAGCATCAGTGGTTCCTCTCCGTGGGGCGGTGGGCACTGGACTGGCAGCCGATGCCCGGCTGGCACTGAAAGACGGGCACTGCCACGACGTGCGCGCCGATCTGCCCGCGTGCTAGCCCGGCGGGAGCGCCGCGCCGCCCGAGAGGGGCGCCGCACCAGGTGCAGTCCTGGCCGGAGTACTGGGCGCTGGTCAGCGCGTGGGTGGTCGGAAGCAGGCGGGTCGCCGTCGGGCTCATGCGGGTCGCTCCTCGCCTACGCGGGGCCCGAAGGCGTCGGCGATAGCGGCCGCGAGGGCGTCGGGGTCGGTGAGCCAGCTGTCATCGCTCGGGCAGACCCGCCAATACGCGCCAGGGCCCTCGGTGCGGCGCGCGGGCGGGATGGTGATGACCGTGCCGACCGGGAGCGCGGCGGTGTTCTCGACGGCCCACGTGTCAGACGTGCCCGCGAGCGTGAAGAAGTAGAGCACCCCGGAGGACGTCAGCGGGTCCTCGATGGCGGCGGCGCAGCGTGGGCCAAGGATCGCCAGAGCCGACAGCCCGACGCTGCGAGGCACTCGGATCGCGTCCCATTCGACACCGGACTCATGGAGCCGGGCTCCGGCGGGGGATGGCAAGCGCGTACTGGGCATCGCGGCTCCTGAACATGAGGTGGGTCTGCGGTGCGTACAAGCGTGGCCCCATGCACAGGCGTAACCGAGGACTTGCAGAGGCCATTTAGGCGCCGCGAACCGGACTTTCATTCCGTCCTGCGTGCTAATCCATGACCAACAGAAGGGCTTGCAGCGACACTTGACGAGCCGTTCGACATGGAGGTGCAGCAGTGGTCGCATCGGGGAACATCCGTCTTCGCTCCGCCCGGATCGCCGCCGGGTATCCCTCGCAGCAGGAACTTGCCGACGCGCTCGGCGTCGGGGTCCGGCAGGTACGTCGGTGGGAGTCAGCCACTCCACCCTGGCCGCACCCGGAGCAGGCCCAGGCCCTGATCCGCGTCCTTGGGCAGGATCTGGAGGCGCTGGGGTTCACCCCGCCGGGCGGTGCCCCGGCCCGCCGCACGGTGCTGGGCGTTACGGCGACGACGGTCGGTCTGGCCGCGATGCCATCCCAGGCCGTCGCCGTGCAGCCCGCCACTGCCGCCGACGACTACGAGGCCGTCACCCGCTCACACCGGCGGCTGTACTGGTCGGCCGCCCCGGCCACCCTGCACCCGGCCGCCGTCGCGCACGCCACGCTGGGCTGCGCGCTGCTGCCAGAGACGCACGGGCAGACACGTGCGCGGGTCGCGGCCGCGCTGGCGGAGACCATGCTGCTGGCGGGCCGCATCGAGTTCTTCGACATGCGCGAGCACGACCGCGCCACGCACACCCTGCTCCGCGCGCTCCAGGCCGCCGGCGAAGCCGACGACGCCCTCCTCGGTGCTGCAATCCTGGCGCACACTGCGTTCATCCCGGCCTGGACGGGCGAGCGCGACGCGGCCGTTGAGCGGATGACGGCTGCCCGGACCTACGCCCGCAGGGGCCCGGCGTCGGCCGAGCTGCTGGCGTGGCTGGACGCCGTCGAGGCCGAGTGCGAGACCCGCTGTGGTCACACCCGGACCGCGCTGCACCTGATCGGACACGCGGAGGACGTCCTCGCGCGCGGCGGCGAGCACCCGAGCCCGGAGTGGCTGGACTGGTTCAGCCCCGTCCGGCTCGCGGCGTTCAAGGGCAACGTCCAGCTCAAGGCCGGGCACCTGCCGCAGGCCCGGACGACGCTCCTCGAAGTCTTCGACGCCCTCGATCCGAACGAGGAGAAGCAGACCACGGTCGTGCTTGGCGACTTGGCCGCCGTCGAGGCTGCGGCCGGTGAGCCCGAGGCCGCGTGCGGGTACGCGGTCCGCGCTCTGGAGCAGTTGGAGCGCACCTGGTACGCGACGGGTATGGAGCGGGTGCGAGACGTGAGGCGGGCGCTCGTCCCGCACCAGCACGAGCGGTGCGTCCGGGAGTTGGACGACCGGCTGTACGGCTGGTCGACGACCGTCAGTGCCCTTGCCCGTTGAAGTCGCGGATCGCAGACGGCAGTTCGAGGAGGCTCTCCACCCGGAAGGTGGGGAGCTTCTTCGCGTCCTGGCTGTTCCACTGGATCGTCGCCCACGGGCCACGCCGTACGAGCGCGGTGTGCATGCCGGCCGCGCGGGCGGGCGCGATGTCGTTGTCGACGCGGTCGCCGACATACAGCATCTCGCCGGGCGCGGCCGGAACGACCTCGGCAACGCGGTCGAAGAACTCACGGTCGGGCTTCGAGGCGCCCCAGTCGTCGCTGGTGCCGATGAGGTCGACGTTCGGGGTAAACAACTCGCGCAGGATGCCGCCGGCGCGCACGGTCTGATTCCCGGCGATGCCGAGCCACAGGCCGTCCGCGCGGAGGGCCGCGAGCGCGTCACGGACGTCGGGGTAGAGGTCGTCCTCGTCGAAGTGCTCGGGCTTACCTGCGGCCGCGCGGCGTTCGCGCTCCTTGTAGAGGTCGAAGCCGGTCCGGAACTCCTGGAAGACCTCGCGGTAGTCGCGGCCTTGGGCGATGATGGCGCCGAACATGGCGGCGAAGGTGTGGCGCGGGACGCCGAGCCAGTCGGCCCAGGTGCCGTACTCGGTGGTCTCGTCTACCAGGCACTCGCCAACGTCGAAGATCACAGCGCGAATCATGGGCCGAGGGTAACTGGATCTCAGGGTGCCCAAAAAGAGGCCCCCGTGACTCCATGAGACGCGGGGGCCTGAGGCCTTACGTCACGTGGCCGGAAGGGCGCTGACCCCCACTCCCAGCTTGTCGGCAAGCCAGTCCATGCCCCTTGGGGTGAAGAAGGTCTGCTCAACCATTCTGTAGCCAGCCGCGACGAACTTCACCTCCGCCCGCTTCGCCTGAATGTGCACCTCGTAGGGAATCCGGGGGTTCTGCACCTGGAGGAAGCGGACGTCTTCCTCGCGGAGTCGATCCATGAACTTCGTGCGCCCCAGTCCTCCGGTGGCCTTGTGGAATGCCTTGGCGGCGGAGCCCATGTCTATGAGTCCCTCGGCATCGCAGAAGGCGTCCCACTTGCCTGCCTTCGGCTTGGTGATGGCCAACTCCTGCTTAGTCGTCACCAGTTCACGGGCGGCAGCGAGGTAGCTTTCAGCGAGCTGAAGGACGCCCTCGGGGCTGGTGACGTCCGGCTTCGCGGCAAGTTCTGCCTCGCGGGTCTTGACCGCGAAGTAAGTTTTGGCGGCAGCAACCTCAGGCTTCCGCCCGTCCCCCGCTATGGCAACGTGTTAGGCACCGAACCGGGTGAGGCGGTAATCCGGTGTGACTGTGAGTTAGATCTCTGGCGCAAGAGTGAATGTTCGGCGTGTCGCACGCGTAGACGACGAAATCGGCCCCGCTCTCCCGGAGGAGGGTGGGGCCGATCGGGCTTCACTGAGCCTCTTGTCGTCGCCTCCCGCTCCGGCATGGGAATGCCGGAGCGGGAGGCGCAGCGTCCAGCAAGCGGGGCGAACCTGCGCGGCGCGGCGAGCGGGTCGCTCAGACCTCCGGCGCCGGGTAGGTCGGATACTCCACGCCCGAGACGTGCTGGACGACCCGGACGACCTGGCAGGAGTAGCCGAACTCGTTGTCGTACCAGAGGTAGAGGATCGCGTTGTCCCCGTCGACCTTCAGGGCGCCGCCGTCGACGATCGAGGCGTGGCGCGAGCCGATGAAGTCGCTGGAGACCGCGTCGGGCGCCGTGGTGAAGTCGATCTGGCGCTTGAGCGGCGAGGTCAGCGACACGTCCCGCAGGTACTCGTGCACGTCCTCGCGGGTGGTCTCGCGGGCGAGCCGCAGATTGAGGATGGCGATCGACACGTCCGGCACGGGCACCCGGATCGAGCTGCCGGTGATCGGCGCCTTCAGCTCGGGCAGCGCCTTGGCGACGGCGGAGGCGGCACCGGTCTCGGTGATCACCATGTTCAGCGGCGCGGACCGGCCCCGGCGCTCGGCCTTGTGGTAATTGTCCAGCAGGTTCTGGTCGTTGGTGAAGGAGTGGACCGTCTCCACATGGCCGCGCAGCACCCCGTACTCCTCGTCCATGGCCTTCAGCGGCGGGGCGATCGCGTTGGTGGTGCAGGACGCGCAGGACAGGATGCGCTCGTCCGGCTTGATCGTGTCGTGGTTGACGCCGTGCACGATGTTCGGGACGTCGCCCTTGCCGGGTGCGGTCAGCACGACCTTGTCGATGCCGGGCCGAAGGTGCTTCGACAGGCCCGCACGGTCACGCCAGTTGCCGGTGTTGTCGATGAGGATGGCGTCGCGGATGCCGTACTCGGTGTAGTCCACGGACGACGGGTCGTCGGCGTAGATCACCTTGATCTCGTTGCCGTTGGCGACGATCGTGCTGGCGTCCTCGTCCACCGTGATGGTGCCCTGGAACTGGCCGTGGATCGAGTCGCGGCGCAGCAGCGAGGCCCGCTTGACCAGGTCCCCGGCGGCCTTGGCGCCACCGCCCCGGACGACGACGGCGCGCAGCCGCAGGCCGTTGCCCGAACCGGCCTTCTCGATCAGCAGCCGGGCGACCAGCCGCCCGATGCGGCCGAAGCCGTACAGCACGACGTCGCGCGGCTCGCGGCGCTCGATCTTCTCGGCGCCCGTGGCCCCGGCGACCGCCTCGGCGGTGAACTCCGCCACGCTCAGTCCCCGGTCGTCCGCCTTGTACGTGGCGGCCAGCATGCCGAGGTCGATCTGGGAAGGGCCGAGGTCGAGCGTGGTCAGCGCCTGGAGGAACGGCATCGTCTCGGTGACCGACAGCTCCGCGCCCGCGATCTGCCGGGCGAAGCGGTGGGTCTTGAGGATGCTGACCACCGACTTGTTCACCAGGGAGCGGCTGTGCAGCAGAACGGTCACGTCCTGCTCGCGGTGCAGCTTCCCGATGATCGGGATCATCGACTCCGCGATCTCCTCGCGGTGCTTCCAGTTCGTGAACGAGTCGTCATTGACAGTCACAGATCTATCTTTCGAGCTAGGCGGCGCTCATATGGTAGGCACACCCTACTTTGATCACCAGAGCCCCCTGTCAGGGGGTCCACCGAAGCCCCCGTTCCTGAATCAGGGTGGAAGAGCGCGCGACACCCTGGCCCCGGATTGCACCGCCCGCGCCCCGTGACCATGGTCGGAGCGTGATCACGTCTTCCGCACCCCGGCCCGGAGCGGCCACCGCCCCCGGCCCGCCGCGCCGCCGCGCACTGCCCCGGATCGTCCGCCACCGCGCACCGCACGGCGCCCTCCTCGCCCTCGCGCTCTTCGTCGCGGTCCGCACGGCGGGGATCGCCGCCGTGATCGCCACCAACGCGCTCGCCGACCGCCCCCTGGTGCGCAACCTCGCCCACTCCTGGGACTCGCGCTGGTACCTCCACATCGCCGCCCACGGCTACGGCCGCCTCATCTGGATCACCCCCACCGGGGGAGTGCAGAGCGACTGGGCGTTCTTCCCGCTCTACCCCGCCCTGATCCGGGCCGCCACCGTCGTCCTTCCGCTCACCCCGGCCGCCGCGGCCCTGCTGATCGCCTGGACCGCCGCCGTCGTCGCGGCGTACGGCGTCTACCTCATCGGACACCAGCTGTACGGGCGTGCCACCGCCACCGCCCTCGTCGCGCTGTGGGCCGTGCTGCCGCACGCGGTGGAACTGACCATCGCCTACACCGAGTCCCTCTTCGCCGCCCTGGCCGCCTGGTCCCTGTACTGCGTGCTCAGGGGCCGCTGGCTCTGGGCGGGCGCGCTCGCCCTGGCGGCGGGCCTCGCCCGGCCCACCGGCTTCGCCGTGGCGGTCGCGGTCATCGCCGCCGCCGCGCACCAGCTCTGGCTACGGCGCGGGCAGGTCACCCCCGGCCTGTGGGCGGGCGCCGTGATCGCCCCGCTCGGCTGGCTCGGGCACGTCCTCTGGGTCGGCTGGTGCACCGGCGACCTGACGGGCGGCTACTTCGCCGTACAGGGCGCCTGGGGCTCACGCATCGACTTCGGCGCCGGCGCCGCCCGCTTCGTCGGCGCGCTCCTCGCGCACGGCGGCCAGGTCATCTACCCGGTCGCCCTGGCCATCGTCCTGGTCGGCCTCGTGCTGTTCGGGCTGCTCTGCCTGGAGCGCGCCCCGCTGGCCCTCGTGGTCTTCGCGGGCGTCCTGGTCCTGCTGGTGATCTGCGGCTCCGGCTCCTTCTCCTCCAAGCCCCGCTTCCTGCTGCCGGCCTTCCCGCTCCTCATCCCGGCCGCCCTCGCCCTCGCCCGCACCTGGCGCACCCGCCCCGCCGCGGCCTTCCTGATCGGCGGTGCCCTCGCCGCCGTCTCCGTGCTGTACGGCGCCTACGTGACGGTGCTCGTCCACTCGCCGCTGTGACACGCGCCGGTGCGAAGGCCGGGAAAGCGGGTAGGCGGGGGCTTCGAGGAAAGGACGACCATGACGACCTACGTGATCACCGTGCCCGGCACCTTCACCGCGGACATCGAGGCCGGCACCCGCGCACGCCTCGGGCAGGCGCTGCGGCCCGCCGACCCGCACGGCACCGACCTGGGCAGCGCCGAGGACCTGGACACCCTCAACGTCAACGAGGACGGCACCTTCACCCTGCACCTCACCGTCGAGGCCGACAACAACAAGCACGCCGAGCAGGAGGCCCGCCGCCTCGCGGACGAGGCCCTGCGGACGGCCGGGCTGGACGAGAACACCGCACCGCTCGGGCCCGCCGTGATCACCGGCATCGACTCCCAGGTGCACTGACGGCTCCTGGCGGGCCGCCCCGGACGCCGAAAGCGGCCGAATGGGTAAAATCCAGACAACGGCCCGCCAGGATCACCGCCCACCGGAAGTGAACAGGATCACCGCCCACCGGAAGTGAACGATGTTCCGCAAGCGCTCCACGGACGAAAGCGACGAGCTGCTGGCCAGACTCGGCTCGCTCACCGCCCAGGCGCGTGAGCGCGCGGAACAGCAGCGCAGCCAGGTCGAGCTGGCCATCGCCCTCCAGCGCGGCATGCTCCCGCGCGACCTGCCCAGCCGCCCCGGACTCCATCTCGCGGTGCGCTACGCCCCCGCCAACCAGGGCCTCAACGTGGGCGGCGACTGGTACGACGCCTTCGCCATGCCGGACGGCAGGATCGGCCTCACCATCGGGGACGTCCAGGGCCACAACATCGAGGCCGCCGCCTTCATGGGCCAGGTCCGGGCCGCGCTGCGCGCCCTGGCCTCCGTCACCAGCGAACCCGGCGAACTCCTCGCCCGCACCAACGACCTGCTGCTCACCCTCGGCAGCGACCTCTTCGCCACCTGCACCTTCCTCCGGCTGGACCCCGCCACGGGCGTGCTGGAGAGCGCGCGGGCCGGTCACATCCCCTTCGTCTGGGCCACGGCCGACGGCAAGTCCGGCGTCGTCCACGACATGGGCGGCCCGCCGCTGGGCATCCAGCCCGGCATGGACTACCGCGTCACCCGGCACCGCCTCTCCACCGGCGGCGTCTTCGTGCTGCTCACCGACGGCGTGGTGGAAGGCCCCTCGCTGCACGTCGAGGACGGCCTCGCCCAGGTGGTCCGCCTCGCGGGCATCGCCGCCGTCGCCGGCCTGAAGGTGCACGCGCTCGCCGCGGCCGTGATCAAGGGCGCCGACAGCGTGGGCCACGACGACGACGCGGCCGTACTCGTCGTCGGACACGACGGCCCGAACACCCCGCCACCGCCCGCGCAGCCCCGCGTTAGGCCATAGGCGCCGCTCGCCTCGCCCCGGCCGCCGCACCGGTGTGAGAGTTGCCGGGTGGTGGCTTTCCCAGAAGCGCGTCGACCGGGCGGCCATGCCGCCCTGGTCCTGGCCGTCGCGGTCTGCTACTTCGCGGCCGGCCGGCTCGGCCTGCTCTGCAAGCTCACCGTCGACGGCGCCGTCGTCACCCCCATCTGGCCGCCGACCGGCGTGGCCGTCGCCGCCCTGCTCATCCTCGGGGTGCGGTACTGGCCCGGCGTCACCCTCGGCGCGTACTTCATCGTCCTGTCGCTGGACACGCCGGTGCTCTACTCGCTCGGCTACCTCGTCGGCAACACCCTGGCCCCGCTGGTGGCGGTGGTACTGCTGCGCCGGGCCGGGTTCCGCACCGACCTCAGACGGCTGCGCGACGGGGTCGCCCTGGTGTTCCTGGGCGCGCTGGGCGCCATGCTGGTCAGCTCGACGCTGGGGGTCGCCCTCCTGGTCGCCACCGACCGGATGCCCGCGCACGCCTTCTGGACGGTGTGGCTCGCCTGGTGGGTGGGCGACGCCATGGGCGTCCTGCTCGTCACCCCGCTCCTGCTCCTGCTGAGCCACGCCGGCGGGCCGCTGCCCCGGGCCCGCTGGCTGGAGGCCGCCGCGCTGGCCGTGGTCGCCGCCTGCGTCGTACCGCCCGCCGTCTTCAGCCACTTCAGCCTGCTGTTCCTGGTCTACCCGCTGATCATCTGGGGCGCACTGCGCTTCGAGCTGGTCGGCTCCATGCTCTGCGCGCTGGCCACCTCCGTGCTGGCCGCCGTCGCCGCGAACCACGGGGACGGCGCCTTCCAGGGGCTGAGCCGCGTCGAGATCATGGCCAAGCTCCAGGGCTTCAACGGCACCATGGCGCTGACCGCGCTGCTGCTGTCCGCGGTGATCACCGAACAGTGGCACACCCGGCGCTCCGTGGAGCAGGCGTGCGAGGAACTGGTCGAGGTGCTGGAACACCTCACCGCGGGCGAGGCCCCGCCGCCCCGCCCGGCCCCCGAGACCGACGAACCCCTGCTGCGGCCCGGCGACGACGCGCGGCCCCCGCCCGGCCGGTGAGCCGGCCGGCGTCAGGCGAGGGCGACGGCGGCGGTGACCCGCTTGCCACGGCCCACCGGAATGACCTCCAGGGCGCCGCAGAGCAGGCTCACCAGCCGCAGCCCGTGCCCGCCCACCCGCTCCGGGTCCGGCGGCCGGTGCCGGGGCGGCTCGGGCGAGGCGTCCGTGACGCTGATCCGCAGCGCGGCCGGGTCCGGCACCACCTCCAGCCGCAGCGTGAACGGTCCCGGCGCGTGCTTGAGCGCGTTGGTGACCAGCTCACTGGCGACCAGCTGCGCGTCCTGCACCGTACGCGCCGAGGGCGTGGGGCGGACCCGCGCGAGCAGGTCGGCGACCGCGTTCCTGGCCTCCGGGAGGGACGCGGTCTCGGCGTCCCAGCCGCGGCTGTAGCGCGGCAGGTCCGGCGCGGTCCGCGTCATCGTGTCTGCCATGAGGGGGAGGTCCATGCGGAATCGCCCTTCTCCCGTGGTGGCCGGTTCTGGCCCCTTCGTGCGATCGCGGAGGATCGTCCCTTCTCTGACCCGGCTACCCCCTGTACCGCCGATCAAGGGGCGCCCATCCGTGAATCCCCCGGATGTGTGAGACGGATGTGTGAGGACGCATGCGCGAGGACGGATGCGCAAGGGGCCGCGCACAGAACGACGGGCCCGGAAATCCACGAAAGGGATTTCCGGGCCCGCCCTGGGTACGGCATCGCACCGACTCAGTGTTTGAACGCGTCCTTTGCCTTTTCCTTGGCCTGGCGGGCATCACCCTTCGCGCCTTCCGCGCGGCCCTTGGCCTCCATGCTCTCGTTGCCAGTGGCACGGCCCATGGTCTCCTTGACCTTGCCCTTGAGCTGCTCCGCCTTGGCCTTGCCCTTCTGGTCACCAGCCATGGGGTATTCACATCCCAACGTTTTCGGTGCGTGGTCGACATCCGGATATCCCCACCGCCGTCACCCAAACCAGAAAAGCCGAAATTCATGAACTCCCGCCGGTCCGGCGCGCCCGCCTGCGCCGCACCAGATGCCGGACGACCAGGGCCGCCACCAGAAATCCGGCGGCGATGAGCACATAACGCTGGTAGCGGACGATCTCGTCGTACACGGTCGTGATGTGGCTGCCCGCCACATAGGCCAGCGTGGACCACAGGCCCACCCAGAGGGCCGCGCCGAGCGCGTTGAAGGCCAGGAAACGGTGCCAGGCCATCCCGGTCGTGCCCGCGATGATCCCGTTGGCCTGGCGGAGGCCCTCCACGAACCGGGCCACCGTGACGATCTTGCCGCCGTGGCGCTGGAAGAACGCCTCCGCGGCCTCGAAGCGCTGCGGCGTCAGCAGGATGTACTTGCCCCAGCGCTCCACGAACACCCGGCCGCCGGTGCGGCCGATCAGATAACCCACATTGTCGCCGATCACCGCCGCCGCGAACGCGATGCCCGCCACGGCGACGATGTTCAGCTCGCCCGCACCGGCGTAGACCCCGGCGGCCAGCAGGATCGTCTCGCCCGGCGCGGGCACCCCGAAGTCCTCCAGGAAGACGATCGCGCCGACGGCCCAGTACCCGTACTGGCCGAGCAGCGGGGCCAGCGGTGCCAGCGGGCCGGGCAGGGGAGGCGGCATGGCATCACCGTACGCCGCGCCGCATTCCCGCCCCCACCTTGACCTGCGGGAAGGACGGCCTCAGGGCCGGCCGACCGCGTCCTGGTCGCGCAGCGCCGCCGGGGCGGCCGGCTCCTCGGCCGGCTGCGCCGGGGCCGTGCGGGCCCGGCGCCGCTTCGCGATCGCCATGGCGATCTGGTCGGTGTAGCGCGCGGTCAGCGGGCCGACGACCACCAGGATCAGCACGTACGCCGTCGCCAGCGGGCCCAGCCGGGAGTCGATGCCCGAGGTGACCGCGAGACCGGCGATGACCACCGAGAACTCCCCGCGCGCCACCAGCGTGCCGCCCGCCCGCCAGCGGCCCCGCACCGAGACACCCGCGCGCCGTGCCGCCCAGTAACCCGTGGCGATCTTGGTGAGCGCGGTGACGACCGCCAGGGCGAGCGCGGGCAGCAGCACCGGCGGGATGCTGGCCGGGTCGGTGTGCAGCCCGAAGAACACGAAGAACACGGCCGCGAACAGGTCCCGCAGCGGCGCCAGCAGATTGTGCGCGCCCTCGGCGACCTCGCCGGACAGCGCGATGCCCACCAGGAAGGCGCCGACCGCCGCCGAGACCTGGAGCTGCTGGGCGAGCCCGGCGACCAGCAGGGTGAGACCCAGCACGACCAGCAGCAGCTTCTCCGGGTCGTCGCTGGAGACGAAGCGGGAGATGACCCGGCCGAAGCGCACCGCCAGCAGCAGCACCAGACCGGCCACACCGAGCGCGATGGCGAGCGTGATGCCGCCCGCCACGAAGCCCGTTCCGGCCAGCAGCGCGGTGACCAGCGGGAGGTAGACCGCCATCGACAGGTCCTCCAGCACCAGGATGCTGAGGATCACCGGGGTCTCCCGGTTGCCGATCCGGCCCAGGTCGCCGAGGACCTTGGCGATGACGCCGGAGGAGGAGATCCAGGTGATGCCCGCCAGTACGACGGCGGCGATGGGACCCCAGCCGAGCAGCAGCGCCATCACGGCGCCCGGCACCGCGTTCAGCGCGAAGTCCACCAGACCGGCCGGGTACTGCGTCTTCAGGTTGGAGACGAGGTCACCGGCGGTGTACTCCAGGCCCAGCATGAGCAGCAGCAGGATCACGCCGATCTCGGCGCCGATCGCCACGAACTCCTCACTGGCGCCCAGTGGCAGCAGCCCGCCCTCGCCGAAGGCCAGACCGGCGAGCAGATACAGCGGGATGGGGGAGAAACTGAGCCGCGCGGCGAGCCGGCCGAGCAGGCCGAGGGCCAGGATGATGGCGCCGAACTCGATGAGGAAGACCGCGGAGGAATGCATCCGGATCACTCCCTGCCGAGAATGGCGGCGGCCGCGTCGACGCCCTCGCGGGTGCCGATCACGATGAGCGTGTCACCGCCCGCGAGCCGGAAGCCCGGACCGGGGGAGGGGATGGCGTCGGCGCGGCGGAGCACCGCCACGATCGACACGCCGGTCTCGGTGCGCATCCGGGTGTCGCCGAGCAGCCGCCCGTTCCAGTGCGAGGTGGAGGACAGCGAGATGCGCTCGGCCACCAGGCCCAGCTCGGTCGTCCAGAGCAGGCTGGGGCTCTGGTGCGTCGGCATGAGCGCCCCGGCGACCGCCTCCGCCTCCCCGCCGGTCAACTGCACCGACAGCGCGCACGCGTCGGGGTCGTCCTCGCGGTAGGCGCTCAGCGTCCGTGCCCCGTCGCGGTGGGCCACCACCGAAAGGCGGCGGTGTTCGCGGGTGGTGAGGTCGTACCGGACGCCGATGCCCGGCAACGGCGTCCTACTCGTGCGTGCGGTGCCCATGGCAACCCCCCTGACTCTTTTGACTGTTTCTTGGTGCAACCATTACCGACACCCTAGCTTGACGGTGCATGGCCATACGGAGAGTTTGTCTGGTCAGGGGGGTTATATCGGACTTCTTCTGTCGTTTCAGTGGCAAATATTACGGAGCGTCATGGATGCCCCGTACGCTGCCGTCCGCCGCCGAGGTGTCAGCCGCCGAGGTTGCCCTGCCGGGCGTCGCGCCACAGGTCGACCCCGCCGTCCGTGGCGTACTTGTCGATCTCGGCCAGCTCCTCGGCGCTGAAGTCCAGGTTCGCAAGGGCCGCCACGTTCTGCTCCAGCTGCTCGGTGCGCGAGGCGCCGATCACCAGCGAGGTCACTCGCTCGTCGCGCAGCGCCCAGGCCAGCGCCATCTGGGCCAGGCTCTGCCCACGCCGGGCCGCGATGTCGTTCAGCGCGCGCAGCCGGTCCCGCATGTCCTCGGTCAGCCAGGACTGGTCGAACGACTTGCCCGCGGCCGCCCGCGAGTCCTGCGGCACCCCGTCCAGGTAGCGGCCCGTCAGCAGGCCCTGCGCCAGCGCCGTGAAGCCGATGACACCGAACCCCTCCTCCTCGGCCACGTCCAGCAGGCCCTCGGTCTCGATCCAGCGGTTGAGCATGCTGTACGACGGCTGGTGGATCAGCATCGGCGTGCCCAGCTCGCGCAGGATGGCCGCGGCCTGCCGGGTGCGCTCCGCGTCGTAGGAGGAGATGCCTACGTAGAGCGCCTTGCCCTGGCGTACGGCGGTGTCGAGCGCGCCCATCGTCTCCTCCAACGGCGTGCTCGCGTCCAGCCGGTGGGAGTAGAAGATGTCCACATAGTCCTCGCAAGGGAGACCTGTCGCAGCTAGCATCCCCCCATGCCCTTCGCGCCGGAATACCTGCACCTCGTCTTCCCACACGTCACGTTCGAGAGCTTGCTCTACGGGCGAAACAGTGACGACGCCACCAGCGATGGAGACGCAGTCGAGGATCAACTCGAAAGCGGACGTATCCTGTCCGCGCAGCACAACTGGCACGTAAGACGCGAGTTCAAAGACACGGGCATCTCAGCCAGTAGGCACGCGCGCAAGGCCCGCGGCGACTTTGAAGAACTTCTCGAATTCATCGCCGAGGAGGCGGTCCCCGTGGGGCGGCGTCGCATCGTGGTGGCCTACGAAGCCAGTAGGTACTACCGCAACCTCGACACCTACGTCCGTCTCCGCGCCGCCTGCATCGCCACTCACACACTGCTCTGCTACAACGGCCAGGTGTACGACCTCTCCCGCCGCGACGACCGGAAGATTACAGCTCAGCACGCCATCGATGCCGAAGACGAAGCTGAGGGCATCCGAGACCGGAATCTGCGCACAGCCCGCCGCACAGCTCAGGCAGGCTTGCCACACGGAAAGAGTCAGTTCGGCTACACCCGGCAGTACAAGAAGGTCAAGGGGCGAAGGCGCTGCATTGGGCAGGCTGAAGACTCACGCGGCCAGTACGTCGTCAAAGCCATGCAGGGAATCGACGAACAGCACTCCCTCAAGTCCGTCGTCCGGTGGCTCAACGCGACACCAGAGGCCGCGCGACCCGACGGGAAAGAGTGGACGACGCAGACCGCCCGGTACATGCTGCTCAACAGGGCATACCTGGGCGAGCGACTAGTCGACGGCCAGTACGTTGCCGCAAGTTGGCCCGCCCTCAAGGGGCTTGACACTCCGGCCGGAAGAGCCATGTTCCATCGAGTGACTGCCATCCTGACGAGCCCGGACCGAAGTCACAGCCGAGGATCAGACGTCGCCCACCTCCTGTCCCACATCGGACTGTGCGGAGAATGCGGCGACCACGCCGTGCTGGAGTTCTTCCCGCGCACGGGACGAAGCGGGGGAGCCATGGTGTGCAAGGAAAAACACGACACCTTGATCAAAGAGGCGGTGATTGACGCCTTCGTTGAACAGGCCGTCCTCGCCTGGTTTGGCGCCAAGGAAGCCGCCCGCGCTGCACTCATCCCCAACGATGAAAAGATCGCCGAGATGGCAAGCGCCGCGCTGAGGCTGGTCAACAGCTATGAGGAGCAGCTCAGCGAAGCGCGCCGGCTGGCTGGAGAGTTCGACGAAGAGACCGGCTCCTTCAAGCTTTCGGCAGTCTCCCTGGGCTCCATGGAGGCCAAGATCCAACCCAAGCTGGATGCGGCCAGGAAGAAGCTCCGGACTCACACTGGCGTTTCACCGTCCATGCGCCGACTGCTGGACGCGGACGACCTGGAGTTGGTTTGGAACGGTCGAGATGCGGCTGAGGGCAAGCCGGCTGTGCTTGGACTCTCTCTTGAACAGAAGCGAGAAGTGATCCGAGCCGTGGTAACTGTGCGACTGTTCAAAGCGCAGAACCGGGGTTCATGGAAGCTGGATGAAAGCCGTATCCGGTTGTCGTTCGTGGGGGAGCCGGGTTTCAGGGCGCAACGCCTCCGTGTTCCCGCGCCCGAGCCCGTTCGTCTTGCTGTTTCGGGAACTGAATGAGGTTGCCCGGCTGACGGCTGGGAGCGAACTTGCCCCCGCTGAACATCAGCACCGTCGCCTCCATGGTCTCCGAGACGAGTTCGGCTCGCTGCTCCTCGAACTCGGCTGCCAGCGCGTCACGTTCGGTCTTGAGCCTGGCAACGAGGCTCGCGCGTTCGGCGGCCATCTCGCGGCTGATGCGGACCTGCTCTCCTGACAGGGCTGCCAGTGCGGCCAGATAGCGGTCCTTGCGGTCCTGCGCTTCACGCTGGGCGGCGGCTAGAGCCCGACGTTCCTCTGCCGTATTGGTCACCCAGCGATGGATGAGGACGAGGGCAATCGCGGAGAGGCCGGCGAGGGCGAGGAAGCCGCCGCCCAGGGTGTGGGGGGTGCTGCCGATGTCGATGCCGTGGTAGATGAGGATGCTGCCGCCGAGCGCTGTGGTGGCGCCTACTGCGGTCGTGTTCCGGGCACCGTTCGTGAGATTCATTCCAACCCCCGCGAGTCACATTTGTGCTGATGCTCCTCCGCGTTCGGGGCGGTCTGACGCGTCGTTGTCCTGCAGGCGCTTCAGTCGCTCAGCGGTTGCTACGAGAAGCTGTTGTCCGACCTCATCCAGTCCCAGCCGCTGGGCGGCTTCTTCAATCGTGAAGTTTGATCGTACCTGCGACCGATCCGTTTCGGACAGTGATCGGAGGGACTCGTGTGACAAAACGCCACCCTCCACAAGCAAAGTCCCAAGGTCGATGCCGGTGACCTCGCTGATCGCAGCGTAGAACCGGGCGTCTGGCAAGGATGTTCCTTGCCATAGGCGGGTGACACTGCTGTCGGTCATGCCGGTGTCTTTGGAGAAGCGGCTCTTGGCTCCGAAGCCGGTGTAGCCGGCGCGTTCGGCGGCGGGCACGACGATGGCGGCGAATCGCTGTGCGCGTGTGGGGGTTGGCTCGGTCATGTCCGCAAACTTTACCTCCCTAGTTAGGGAGTAGCTACTAATTCCCTCGCTCGCAAGGGTCTCTATCCGGTCACTGACCTGCGCTGATGCTGGCCAAAGCCTTACTCGAATGGGCGTTCGAGGCAATTCAGACTGAACTAACTTCCCACCTTCCCTTGCTAGGGAGGGTGGTTGCGTGCAAAACTCTCCCTCGTGAGCAAGGAATCGGCTTCCACCAGCGACGACCCCTGCCAACCCCCACCCGAAGGAGGTGACTACGTGTTCCGCCTCGACGTAACCAAGCTCCTCGAAGCCACCACCGCCCACGGCGACCGAACCGGCGCAGCCATCTACCGGCGCACGGGAATCGCCGAATCATCCGTCTATCGCATCCTCAACGGCGAAACCCAGCCTGACCTGAACTCGGCCATGCGACTCGCCGAGACCTACGGCATCGACCTCCGCGACGTCATCAAGCGAGTCCCCATCCAGGCCGCCGCATGACCCGCGAACAACGCCTCGCCATCCTCGGGCCGGCCACCGTCGCCAAGATCCACGCCCGAGTCGCCGAAGCCCCGGAACCCAGCGACGTCGTCGTCGACGCCCTCCGCCGCATCATGACCAACCCTGGCGGCCAGGTTCCCGCCACTCCCTCAGTACCGGCGCCTCGCGCCGCCTGACCCCTGACATGCCGAAGGGCCGCCCTCCTTGCCCGGCTGACGGCCCCCGATCGGCAATCCCCACCACTGTGGAAGTGAGGCCCCGATGGGCACATCATCGCAGATCCGCAGCGTGATTCCGCTGCACCAGTCCCCGCAGGCGCACGTGTACGTCGACCGTGACGGTGACACCTGGGTCGGTACTGGCTGGACGGACGGCGGCGATCTGCTGCTCGCCTGCCCGAAGCCGCTCAACCCGGCCGACGCCGGGGAGGGCGAGTCGTTCCCGTGGACGCTGGCGCAGGTGCGTCAGGCGTTCGGTCCGCTGACCGAGGCGGTTGCCGTCCCGGAGATGGTGCGTGCGGAGGACGTGGAGGAGCAGGCGCTCGCCGCGGTGGACGCGCGGATGGTCGCGGAGTTCGGGCCGGTGATGGCGGACTGGTCTCCGCAGCAGCGGGACGCGTACCTGGGCGAGATCGCCGCCGTGCACGCGCAGTTCGCCCCGCAGGGGGTGGCGGCATGACCTGCCAGTCGTCCCCGTCCGAGGTTGCCGCTTACGCGGCTGCCGCGACCGCCTTGTACGCGGTGACGGTGCTCCCGCTGATGCGGCTGGCCCGCGCCGACCACCTCACCCCCCGCTGGGTGCGCGCCCTACCGACCACCATCGCGGGCCTCCTGCTCCTCCTCACCATCGGAGTGACCTCGTGAACCACTCGAAGAAGCCCGGCATGTCGTTCAGCCTCGGCACGAACCACCTGCACGGCGTGCTGCGGGTCGACGCCATCCGCGTCGACACCCTCGTGCAGCTCGTCCAGCACTGGGCCGAGCCGGAGTCCCGCAACGACATCATCGCCGCCCTCGACGAACTCGCCGACGTGGTGACCAGCCCCCGCCGTGAGGGCGCCCTCGACACCGCCCTGGAGCAGGTCGAGGACGCGGCCGCCATGGACACCGCACAGATCGAGGTCGGCGGGCATGACACCCGCCGGCTGCTGGAGGAGCTGACGGCGGTGGCGTCGCGGACGGGCCGGTTCAACCCGGAGCAGGTTCCCAGCCAGCGTGAGGAGAACGCGGCATGAGGCCCGCCGATCACTCCGAGTACATCGTGCAGTGCATCCGCGAGGGCGGGTTTATGTACGAGGACGACGCCCGCCAGTTCCTCGCCGAGCACGACACCCACCTCCGTGACGAGCGTGACATGGAGATCGTCCGCTGGCTGGGGAAGAAGGCCCGCGAGTACCGGGCCACCGGCGGACGGCAGAACGCGGACCGCGCGGACACGCTCGAACTGATGGCGTCGAAGATCACGCGGGGCGCCGTCCGCCCCAACAACGTGATGCTGCCCGCCGGAGTCCAGCCGACGTTCTTCGAGCCCGGCCGAACGTACACCGAGAACGCCCCGTTCCGGGCTCCAGAGGGCCGCGCCAACTTCCAGTGCGTGGCTGTCGCCACCCACCCCACTACCGGCACGCGCCGCGCTCTCGGCTTCGAGCAGCCTGGGGCGGGAGGCCGCTGGAGTTCCTCGTCAATGCGGGACGAGGAATGGGCAGACGGTTGGGTCGAGATCACCGAGGGCGGTGAGTCCCGGTGACGCGGCCGATCTCCCACCTTGACGTGCCGCTGCCCGTGCTGGAAGCCGGGGCCCGGTTGCACGACCTGCTCGCAGCCCCGCCCGCCGGCCACACCCCGGTGCCGCAGCCCCGCGACTGGTACGAGCGGGTCTTCGACGCCATGGCCTGCGCCCACCCCGAGACGTGCAGCGACTGCGAGGGGGGCGCCCAGTGAGCCGCCAGCAGGTCAGGTCCCTCGTTTGCGACAAGCCGGAGTGCACTGCCCAATTCGGCAAGGGACTGGGCACCGAGGGCGAGCTACGGCAGGCCGCACGCCAAGCCGGGTGGAAGCGGACACCCGGCAACCGGGACTACTGCCCCGACTGCAACCCCTGGCCCGGCCTCGCCGCATGGGCTCTCGCACGGAACGGAGGTGTCGCGTGAACGCCCGGCAGACCATCGAAGACCTGTGGGACCGGGCCACACCGGTCGGCCCACTCCTCGGCGCCTACCGCGACCAGGTGCTGGCCGAAGCCGCCACGACTCCCCAGAGCCCCGAGCCGCTCAACCCGCGTGTTGCCCAGCTCCTCGAAGCGATCCGCACCCACCGCGGCGAATGGACCACCAAGAAAGTCCAGCAGGTCTACCGCGCCCTCAACATCCCGGCCCCGCTTCGGACGACTGCCCGCAAAGACCTCACCACCCTCCACGCCATGGGCCACCTAACTCTCCACGACACCGACCCCGGCCGCCACTACTACACCCTCCGCACACGACAGGAGCGCACGGCGTGACCCAGCCGAAGCACGCACGGGACACCGACAACGGCCGCTACTACAGCGACCCCGCCGGCGGCCCCGACCTCGTCTCCGTCACCAACGTCCTCAACACCTCGGTCAATAAGACCCGCTCGCTCATGCCGTGGGCCGTCAAGCTCACCCTGGAGTGGATCTTCGACCACCGCATGGAAGTTGCCCGCCGTGCTCTCACCGACCGCGAGGCACTCACCAAGCAGCTCAAGCAGATCCACATCGACGCACGAGACACCGCCGCCGACCTCGGCACCCTCATCCACAAGGCCGCCGAACATCGTTTCCTCGGAGCACCGTTCGCCGTCGAGAAGGCAGTCGCCCCCTACCTCGCCCAACTCGAAGCGTTCCTCGGGTTCTGGGGCGTCGACATCGACAAGCACGTCGAAGCCGCCGAGATCACCTGCCTGCACCGCCGTCTCGGCTACGCCGGCACCGCGGACCTCATGATCTGGCTGCCCACCGGACCGGGGCGCTCCCTGGAGCTGTGGCTGATCGACTTCAAGACGTCGGCCACCCGCTCCGCGAAGGACGTCTACCCGGAGAACACCCAGCAGCTTGCCGCCCTGCGCTACTGCGAGACGGTCCTCCTCCCGGACGACAGCGAACAGCCCATGCCGCACATCCAGCGGACCGGCGTCCTCAACCTCCGCGCCAAGTCCCACGCCCTCGTCGAGATGCCCGCCGGCCGTGACGCCCACAAGGCGTTCCGCGGCGCCCTCATCAACGCGCTGTGGCACCACGACGCGCCGTCCTCGTACCCCGCACTCCTCGCCCCGGACCAGCCCGTCCCGGCCCGGTGGCGCAACTTCCGAAAGGTGGCCTGACCCATGGGCTCCCGACTCCGCAACATCCAGGCCCGTGCCGCCGAGCACGGCCGTCTCCGCACCGGCTACACCCAGGGCACCCGGCCCATGCGGTCCGCAACCTGGGTCGTCACCTCCCACTCGGAGGAGCACGTCCAGACCGCCGCTGGCCTGTGGGGCGGCGAGCCGGAACAGTGGTCGCCGCTCAACAGCACGATCCCGCAGTGGCGGGTCATCACCAAGGCGTCGTCCATCGAGGCGCTCATCACCCCCGGCGACCCGCTCAACCAGTACAACGAGATGTGGTCCAAGGGCGGATGCCAGCGCCGCTGCGACGGCGAGACCGAACTGATCTCCCGACAAGCCTGCCTGTGCGCGGCCCGGTTCGGTGAGGACTGGCACCTCCAGAAGAAGGGCACCGTCTGCTCCACCACCAGCCGCCTCAACGTGATGCTGCCCGACCTGTCCGGGATGGGCATGTGGCGGGCAGAGACCCACTCCTTCTACGCCGCGCAGGAGTGGGGCGGCATGGTCGACATGATCCTCTCCGGCACCAACGGGAAGGGCTTCATCCCCGTCACGCTGCGGATCGAGCCCCGGCAGCGGGTCGCTAACGGGGAGACGAAGAAGTTCCCCGTCGTCGTGGTCGAGCTGCGCGGGGTCACGCCGCGGCAGGCGCTGGCCGGGCCGATGAACGCGACGACGGCCCTGAACCCCGGCTCAGCCGGGCAGGCGGTGGCCGCGATCGAGGCGCCGCGCCCGGACTACCTGGCGGACGCACAGGCGGCGCTCACGGTCGATGACGTGCAGGACGTGTACCGGGACGCGCACGCGGCCGGACACCTCACCGACGACCTAATCGCGGCGCTGAAGACACGCGCGGACGAGGTCAAGGCAGAGACCACCAAGGAGCCCGTCCCGGACGAGGACGGCGCCTACCCGGCCGAAGTCGTCGGCTGACAACCCCAAGCAAGGGGCAGCCCCGTATCCGAATTACGGGGCTGCCCCGCCCAAGGAGACCACAGACATGACCGAGCAGACCACAGCCCCACCCTGGTACTTGGGCCGCATGGCCGGCTTCGACACGGAGACGACGGGCATCGACGTCGAGCGGGACCGGATCATCACCGCCTGCGTCGTCCAGGTCCGCGCGGGCCTGCCGCTGGCCGCGGCGAACTGGCTCGCGGACCCCGGCGTGGACATTCCGGAGGCCGCGGCCCGCGTCCACGGCATCACCTCGGAGAAGGCCCGCGCGGAGGGCCGTCCGGCGGGTGAGGTCATCGAGCAGGTGATCGCCGCGCTCGCTGCGGTGGTCTTGTCGGAGATCCCGATCGTCGCGATGAACGCCAGCTTCGACCTGACGATGTTGGACCGCGAGGCCCGACGGTATGGCGTGCAGCCGCTCACCGACATTGTCGGCTCCGACATGCGGGTCGTGGACCCGCGTGTTCTCGACAAGCACGTCGACCAGTTCCGGCGCGGGGGCCGCACCCTCACCGACCTATGCCGCCACTGGCAAGTCCCCCTCGACGCCGCGCACACCGCCGACGCGGACGCTGTCGCTGCATGCCGGGTGGCGTGGCGGATCGCTTCTACGCACGGCGAGATCGGCAAGGCGTCGCTGACGGATCTGCATCAGTGGCAGACCGAATGGGCCCGCGAGCAGGCCGAATCCCTGGCCGCCTACTTCCGTTCCACGCCCGGCAAGGAGCACCAGGCCGACAGCGTGCGCCCCGAGTGGCCCTACATCCCGCACCAGCGTGGAGGCACCCAGTGAAACTCCCCTTCGTCACCCGCGCCCGCTACGAGAAGGCGCTCGCTGAGATCGACGGCCTACGCCGTCGCGTCCTCGACACCGAGGCCCGGCACGACCAGGCCGAGGGCGAGCGTCGCCGCATCGCCAGCCAATACGTGTCGCTGGAGGAGCAGTACACGAACACGGTGATCGTCAACGCCTGCCTGACCGACGACCTCGCCAAAGCCAAGGCCCGACTGGCTGAGTACGGGGGCCGCCGCACGGTGCCGGACGTGTTGGAAGAGCACGACGTTCACCGCAAGGCACTCGCTGACACGCTCGGCGATCAGAAGCTGCACCTCAACTGGGATCAGCTCATCGCCGAAGTCGCCCGCCTGAACGGCGCGGCTGTGGCGTGGATGGCCGACCACGACCGAGAGAAGCGTCGCGCGGACGGGTTGCAGAAGCAGCTCGATGACGCCCTCGGCCTGAACACCACGGAAGTCGCCGAGGGCTCGAAGTGGCAGGCCCGCCGCGAGTCGAAGCTGAGGTGGGACAAGTGACCTGGCCCTTCGGAACCGACGCCATCGTGGACCACCCGCTGACCCTGCTCCGCGTCCCCGTCGTCTCCAGCTTCAACCCCCGCTGGCACTACGTCGCCGCCTACCTCGGCACCCCCACGGAAACCGGCACCCACTTCGACCCGCCCTGGCCGTTCGCCAGCGTGGAACAGCCCAACAGTCGCGAAGCCCACATGCTCGCCTCGTTCATCCGCGAGTACATCCAGCACTGGTTCAACGACAGCTACCAGGCGAAGCTCGCTCAGCGCCCCCTGGACGTGGCCTCCGGCTACCCAACACGGGTGTTCATCAAGTACGGCGAGGACGACTGGGGCTACCGGATCACGACCTGGACGTCCGGACCAGCATTCGTACCTGGCCCGCCCGACTCTCCCTCCCCCGAGGACGCCATTCGGCTGCCGCTGGAGCAGGTCATGGACAAGGTCCACACGATCGGCGGCAAGCCCATGCAGCACTGGCTGGAGTGGAAGGCCGCCCACCCCGAGGTTTTCAGGGGGGAGGCGTCATGACCCGCGAAGCCGTCCTCGCCCTGCCGCAGCCGTTGCGGTGGCTGTTCCAGCTCGTCTGGCCGACCGGCCTGCACCGCCCCCACGCCGCGATCTGCGGGCAGCAGTTCGTGCACTGCCCGGACTGCGGTGTCGACACCGCCGCCAGTGTTCACGGCGACCTCATCCGCTGCGCAGAGGGCCACATCGTGCAGGTGATCGCGTGAACGTCGACACGACCACCCTCATGAACGCCTGCGTGGCTAGCGCGTTCGTCGGCGCCCTCATCCTCGCCGGCGGGGCCGTCACCCTCCTGGTGCGCGTGATCTTCGCGGTTGTCCGCTGGCTGCGTCGCAAGCCGACCTCTCCCGCGCCGCTGCCGACCGCGCCCGTCATCACCGCGCCCGCCGTCGACACCGAACCCGGCTGTGATCTCGCCCTCCGCGACGAGTGCGAACTCCTCTACGCCATGCCCGCATGGACCGGCCTCGACCGACTCCGCGACGCCATCCGCAACGACCAGCAGGAGAACTGACCATGGGCTACTACACCCGCGTCACCGGAGAGATCAACATCGAACCCCCGCTCACCTGGCAGGAGTTCAAGGACAGCCCCTTCCTGCCCGGCAGCGCCAACGACAGCACCGCCTACGACGTCCGGCTGCGCGCCGACGAGGAGACCGTCGACACCGACGACGGCCAGCTCATCCGCAAGACCGCGTCCACGGTGCTGCCCCGATGGGACGACTCGTTCAAGGCGTACAACCTCATCGAGCACGTGCAGGCCATCATCGACGCCTTCCCCGGCCACACCTTCAGCGGCCGTCTCGACTGCGAGGGCGAAGAGACCGGCGACCTGTGGAGGGTCGTCATCCGTGACGGGCGCGCCGTCAAGGTCACCCCGCAGATCGTCTGGCCTGACGAGGACGGTGTCGCGTGACCACCCTGTTCGACCCCGAGGCGCCGGCCACCACTGTGGTGGCCGGGCCTCGGCCCGCTGACTGGCCCACCGTGTACGGCCTGGATCTTTCCTTGACCTGCACCGGCATCAGTGATGGTCACACCGCCGAAGCCCTCATCCCCGGCAGCCGTGACGGGCACGATCGGCTGGAGTTCCACCGCCGCGCCATAGCCGACCGCATCCCGGACGAGACCAGCCTCGTCGTCATCGAGGGCGTCGCCATGTCCGTCGGCTACCGGCCCGGCGTTGAGGAGATGACCTACCTCCGCGGCCTGATCCGCCACGACCTGTGGCGCCGCCGCATCCCCTTCGCGATCTGCCCGCCGCAGCACCGCATCATCTACGCCTGCGGCGTCGCCAACCCCGCGAAGGATCTCCCGCCGAACAAGCGGAAGACCGCCGCGAAGGGCATGGTCCGCGACGCCGTCATCGAGCGGTACGGGGTGCCGTGCGAGGGCCGAGGACGCTACGACCAGGCGGATTCGGTCGTCCTGGCGGCGATGGGGCTGCACTGGCTCGGCTACCCGTTGGCCGTCCTCCCCGACACCCACCGGCGTGCACTCAACGGCGTCACCTGGCCCCTCAACATCCCGGCGGTAATGCGATGACCTACCGACACGACGACACCGCACTCACCGTCATGGACTGGTTCTGCGGCGCCGGCGGCTCCTCGCAGGGCGTCCACGCCGTGCCCGGCGTCCGCGTGGAGCGAGCTGCGAACCACTGGAAGCTCGCCATCGAATCGCACGCCGAGAACTTCCCCACCACATCCCACTACCAGGGCGACATCCGCAAAGCGCCCGTCTGGGACTGGCCCGTCACCGACATCTTCTGGGCCAGCCCGGAGTGCACCAACTGGTCCGTCGCCAAGGGCAAGAAGCGCGACTTCCAGAACGCCATGCAGGGCAGCCTCCTCGACCTCCTCGCCGGCCTCGACGACGAAGACGACCAGCCGACCGCCGAGGAAGAGTCCCGCGCACTGATGGAGGAGGTGCCCCTGTACCTGCGCGGCGTCATCGAGCGCGGCGGTCTCGTCAAGGCGGGCATCGTCGAGAACGTCGTCGACGTCCGCGCCTGGGACCAGTGGGACCGCTGGATCGGTGAGATCCACAAGCTCGGGTACCGCACCCGCATCATCGCCCTCAACTCAATGCACGCCAACCCGCGCTCCGTTCACCGGGCACCGCAGTCCCGCGACCGCCTGTACGTCGGCTACTGGCACGAGTCCCTCGGCCGCACCCCCGACTGGGACAAGTGGCTGCGCCCTCGCGCCTGGTGCTCCGGCTGCGATACCCACGTCCAGGCCATGCAGGTGTTCAAGGACCCCAAGCGCGACATGGGCCGCTACCGCCAGCAGTACCTCTACCGCTGCCCCAACACCCGCTGCCGCAACCAGATCGTCGAACCCGAAGCCCTCCCCGCCGCCGCCGCGATCGACTGGTCCATCTCCGGACAGCGCATCGGAGACCGCGCCAAGCCCCTCGCCGAGAAGACCCTCAAGCGCATCGAGGCCGGGCTGAGGAAGTTCGCCCGCCCCGTCCCCATGATGGTCCCAGCCGGCGGCACCTGGCGGGACGCCGCGGTCAGTGTCGGTGAGCCGATGCCCGCCCGGACCACCCGCGAGAACGACGCGCTGATGGTGCCGCCGCTCATGATCCCGGTTGAGGGACGCGACGGGAAGGACGCTGCCTCCGCGCACGGCCCGCTACGCACCATGACAACCCGCAACGAGACCGGGCTCGCCTGGCTTCCGTTCATCGCCGAACTCCGCGGCGGCGGCAGCATCGCCCGCCCGGTGTCCGAGTCCCTGGCCACCGTCACCGCGTCCGGCAACCACCACGGACTCGTCGCCCCGGCCGGCACATCCGAGCACATGCTGATCCCGTACTACGGCAACGGTGCCCCCCGCTCGGTGAACGAGCCAATCGGCGCGCTCACGACCCGCGACCAGTACGCCCTCGTGAAGGGCGACATCGACATCGACGACGTCCTCTTCCGGATGCTCGAACCCCACGAGATCGGCAGGGCCATGAGCTTCGCCGACGACTACATCGTCCTCGGCAACAAGCGAGAGAAGGTCCGCCAGTACGGCAACGCCGTCACCCCGAACGCCGCCGAAGTCCTGGTCTGCGCGCTCGTCGAAGCCATCACGGGCAACGAGCTTGACCGATACGCGATGCCTGACACGCAACTCGCTGCCTGAAAGCCGCAGGCACCGGGCCCGCCCAGCAGTGGCGGGCCCGGTAGCCCTCCGACAGGAGGAACCCATGACCGTTCAGCCTGCCCTCGACGGCAGCATCCCCGAACCGCCCGCGCGGGCCGACGACTACGAGACGTGGCTCGCCGAGGTGTGGCCCGCCTTCGTGGCCGCCGCCGCGACGGGGCGGGTGTTCACCACCTACGAGGTGGTCGATGCCAACCGGCTCCCGCAACCCCCGAACCCGCAAGCCCACTGGGGGCGATTGATGACCCTGCTCAAGGACCAGGGCTACATCCGCACCGCTGGCTGGGCCTGCTCCACCCGACCCACCACGCATCACTCCGGAGTCCGCACCTGGCGGGGTACAGCTGCGGCGCGACGGGAGGCCGCGTGATGCCCGGGCCCGCCGGCGTTTCGCGCGCCGACATCATCACCCTCCTCCAGGAAGGCCGATCCGACCGCTACATCGGCCAGACCCTGCACACCTCCACGAAGCGAGTCCGCCGCATCCGCCGCGACCTCGAACTCCCCGACGCCACGCGTGCCAGCACGATCACCCTCGAACAAGCCTGGACAGCCCGCACCTGCGACACCGGCGACGGACACCTCACGTGGACCGGCGCATACCGCGAAGGGTTCCCCACCCTCAAGCACGACGGCATCAACCACACCGCCCGCCGTATCGCATTCACCGTCGCCCACGGCAGGACCCCCGTAGGCCGTGTCCTCGCCGGTTGCGGCCACGCCTCGTGTGTCCACCCCCGTCACGTCACGGACCAGCCGATGCGTGAAGCCCTCAACACCCAGTACCAGCAGATCTTCGGAGCAGCCTGATGAATCGTCACGCCTGGCGCGACAACGCCAACTGCATCGGCACCGGGGACGCCATGTTCCCCGACAGCGACAAGACCCGCACCGAGTGGGCCCGCCAGATCTGCGCCCGCTGCCCCGTCAGCCGCGAATGCCTCCGCGACGCCATGAACACCGGCGACAACCAGTGGGGCGTCCGCGGCGGCCTCACCCCGGAGGAACGACGGTCGGTGAAGAAGGAGATCAACCGCAGGCTCAAGGCGGCACGCACGAAGGCCGCCGCCTGATGGCCACCGCCAGCCAGTACTCGTGGAACAACCGGCCCCGCCGGCACTCCCCGTGGGCACAGCCGAAACTCACGACCGTCCAGCGCGCCAACATCGCCCGCCGCCTCGCCGACGGAGAACGCGCCCAAGACCTCGCCCTCGAATACGACGTCACCGCCAGCCTCATCCGCCAACTCCGATAACCCGCCAAGGAGCGCAAGACATGGGCATGTACCACTCCACCTACTTCGCCTACGGCGTCCGCATCCCCGACACCGACCCCGAGCACATCGAGGAGACCGAGCTCGGTGAGGGCGTCGGGTACCTGCTGGCCGGTGACTACGACCGCGACATGACCTTCCTGACCACCCAGTGCAAGGAGGTCGACCTCGGCGAGTTCCAGCACGTCACGCCGCAGACCGCCGACGACGAGCAGCGCGCTGCATGGGACCAGGCGCTGCGCACCGCAGCGGCTCGCCTCGGGGTCGAGCCGCAGTCCGAGCCAGGCTGGTTCGTCGTCCCCGACCTCAGCTAACCCACCACCCCGCACACGACAAAGCCCCGCACCAAGTGCGGGGCCCGGAGGAGAGAAGGGAGGGGACCGTGTCAGCTGTCAGGGTTCTGGAGGCGTTCGAGCCGGCGCAAGGCTGCCTTCTTCTTGGCCCACGCGTTGACGCGCTGGTGGACATGACGACGGATGTCATCGGCGCGGGAGGTGCCTTCCTCCTCGCACAGCTCGCCGTATGCCACCCACATCGCGTCGTCGATGCGGACCATGCGGCCAGGGGTTCCCTTCGTCGTCATGTCGACAGGGTAGCCGACTGGTCACCGGCTACACACCCCCACCCCCTAGATCGTATTGCTGATGTATTGCGGGTGACTACACACCCTGAGGTAGTATCGGAATACGGAAAGGCGCTCGAAAGCCCGCCCTTGAAAGGGCGTTACTCGGCATGTCCTGACCAGAGCCAACGAGAGAAGAACACGTGAGCACCGAGGCCATGAAGTGGGCAGTGGAGTTCGCTCCGCCCATGCCCGCCCAACTGGTCGCCACCCTGACCGGGCTGGCCTACCACGCCGACACCAAGGGGCGGGGATCATTCCCGTCGCTCGCCCGGCTGGCCGCCTACACCTGCAAGTCGGAACGCTCCGTGCGTCGAGACCTCCGGGACCTCGAAGCACTCAAGCTGATCCGCCAGGGCGACCAGGGGAAGGCTGCACACATCGCGGCGGACAAGCGCCCGACCGTGTACGACCTCGCGGTCGAGAACCGCGTGCCGAAGGGCCGCGCTGGCGACGACGAGGGGACGCGGACGTCCGCCCGGACGCTGGCGTCCGCCCGCGCGCGCGGCGTTGAAACGCGCCGCGCCAATCAGTCCAGGCCAGAGCAGGAATCAGCGCCGAAGCGTCCGGACGTCCACGTCCGCCCGGACGCCGACGTCCCCCCGGACGTGGACGTCACAGCGACCGGACGTGGACGTCACAGCGGGGGGACGTCCACGTCCGCCAAACCAAAAGACGAACCTAAAGACGAACAACTACCTAAAGACTCTTCTTCGCCTGCGGCTCAGACCGACGACAAGTCGGCCGCAGATCTCCACCTCGAAGCCTTCGGCGCCTTCTACCTGATCTATCCGAAGAAGCGTGACCGCGAGGCCGCGAAGAAGGCGTGGATCGCCGCCATCAAACGCGGCGTGGACCCGCAGCACATGGTCGACCGCGCCAAGGGCTACGCCCGCGAACGCGCCAACCAGGACCCCAAGTACACGAAGTACCCGGCCACCTGGCTCAACAAGGGCTGCTACGACGACGAACCCGACGAGCAGTCCACTGGCAAACCCAACCTCCGCGCCGTACCGACCAAGCGCCATCAGCACTTTGAGCCCCCTGCCGACCCCTCTGTCTACCGGAACGGATTCGACTTCCATGCCCGACCCCACGCCTCTGGCGAATGACGTGATCATGCAGCGTCTGCAACGCGCCCTCGACGCCCGCGGACTCGGACACATCACCGCCGGCCCCGTCGACAACACCCCAACCCCTGACGAGCCCGGCCACCCGGAGTACCACCGCCGTCAGCGTACCCAGATCGCCGTCAACCGCTGGGAGAACGCCACCCCCTACCGCTACCAGCAGGCCGTGGCCACCCACCCCCAGGTGATCGGCTGGGCCGACCGCGCCACCTGTGACCCGCGAACCGCCGGAATCCTGTTCCTCACCGGCACCTTCGGCACCGGCAAAACCCACGAGGCATACGGGGCGCTGCGCCGGATCGCCGAAGCCGGCCCGGACCGGTTCGAGCTTCTGGCGCTGACCGCCCCGGACATGTACGCGCTGATGCGGCCGAACGGCAGCGACCGCGGCCCGGAGGCCGAGGTGAAGCGGCTGATGCGCATCCCGCTGCTGCTGATCGACGACCTGGGCACGGAGAAGATCAGCGAGTTCACGGAGGAAGCCACCTACAGGATCTTGAACGAGCGGTACAACGAATGCCGCCCGCTGATCATCACCAGCAACCTGCCCGTCGCCAACCCCAACGGCACCGACCTCCACGACCAGCTCGGCGCCCGCATCACCTCCCGCCTCGCGCAAACCACCACCGTCGTCACCCTCGAAGGCCGCGACCGGCGCCTGGGCGGCGCCGCATGAACCCCCTGACCTCCCTGCGCTACCGCCGCGAACCCGACGACTGGCGCGGCCCGTTCGACCCCGTCCGCGCCGCCATCCGCCGCGAGGGCCGCGCTGTCGAATGCCACCGCTGCGGCGAACCCTGCATCCCCGACCTCGTACACCTCGCCGACCGTGACGGCTGGCCGCTCTGCCCGACCTGCGGCCGATACCTCGGAGTGGCGCTCCGCCGCGGGCTGCTGGCCCTGAACCAGCTCGCTCACGCCCTGGTTCAGCCGCACGTCCACCCCGTGGAGTCGCTGGTGTGGGACTGGCGGACGGCGCTCGAAGCCGCCCACTCCGAGGAAGACCAGCTTCTCCGGGCGGCGGCTCAGCTCCTCGCCGCGCACGTCGGCTACCGGCCGGACGGGTTCACCGCGAACGAGATCACCGCCCCGTGACCGGCCAGTGCACCACCAACACCACCGAGGAGACCGCATGAACCTTGCCGAGGAACTTCGCGCCGCAGCCGACAGGCTCCGTGGCCTCGCCACCGCCGTCCCCACCGAGCACTGGGGTAGCCGCCCCTGGCACGTGGAGGAGTGCAGCGACACCGACACCATGGAGTCCTGCCTCTGCATCGTCGCCCAGGGCGAGTACCGGGAGTTCGACCAGCCGCAGATCCCGCCCGTCCAGTACATCGCAGACGCCGAGACCCGCGAGCACGCCGCCTACATCGCCGCCATGCACCCCGGCGTCGGCACCCTGCTGGCCCAGCTCCTCGAAATCGAAGCCGATGTCGTCGCCGTTCGCACGGCCATGGACGGCACCGAGGACTACGCCCTCGACGGCGGCAGCGACTACCTGCTCGACATCGCCCGCCTCATCAACGCCGCAACCGAGGCAACCGCATGACCGCCCGCCCGGCTGCGGCCCGGATGCCCGCGAGCCTGCGTGCCACGCTCCGCACGCCCGCCCACCCCGCCCGCAAGGTCACCTGCCCCCACTGCAAAGCCCAGCCGGGTAAGCCCTGCGCCCTCCGCAAGTCCGGCCGGCTCCTGTCGAAGCTGCACCCGGAACGGCTGTCCACGTGGGCGGTTGCGACCGCGGTGTGCACCACCTGCGGAGTGACACCGGGAGTTCCGTGCCACGACAACGGACGTGCGCTCACCGCCTGCCACGACGCCCGCACCGCTGAAGCGAAGGAGACCGCCGCATGACCGCCGTTCAGACCACCGTTGCCGAGGCCGAACTCGCCGCCTGGATCACCAGCGACATCGGCCCGGAGATCGTCAACGACCACGACACCGCCACCCAGCTGCTGACTGCGTTCGACTTCAAGGCGCTGAACGGCCCCAGCCTCAACAGCCGGCACGAGATCGCTTCGTGTCTATCGGACGCGCCCAACGATGCGATCCCGTGGACTGATCCATTCGCCCGGCTGACCGCCGCCGCAGCTGCGCAGCATCTGCTGGTCGCGTTCCGCGTCACTCGCAAGCCGGCGAACTACGACCAGCTCTTCGTGGACCTGCCGATGCCGGTTGTTGTGTCGCGGCATCAGTGCCGGTTCTGTCGTCGCTTCACCCGCGCTGATCTGCGGCAGGTGCAGGACCACATGACGCGCTGCTGGCAGAACCCGGCACTGCGCACCTGCAAGACGTGCGTGCACTACCAGCCCGAGTCCACCGACTTCAGGCATCAGTGCCACCCCGGCTACCACTGCGGATGCAACGACTGGGACGAGTCCTGCACCCACTCCGAGGGCCCGGACGACTTCCAGTTCCCCGTCCTGCACTGCCCGCTCTGGGAGTCGAAGCACGAAGAGGAGGGCCGGTCATGAGCCCGTTGGATCGTCTGCTGCTGGAGTCCGTGCCCGTCCGCCCCGAGGCCCGCAAGCCGGCGGGGGAGCCGTGGACGCAGGCGGAGCGTGACGCGCACTGGGCGGCTCTCTGCCGGACTGTCGGCACCCCGAACACCCAACGCCCCAACCCGACCGTCAACGAGCGCCAGACAGCCGCCTAGACCCCGCGAACACCCACCGCCGAGGAGACCCGCCGTGCAGATCGACCGCAGCAACAACACCGTCCGCCTCACCCTGACCGCCGAGGAAGCCGCCGCCATCCGTGACGACCTCGGCCAGATCTGGGCCGACAAGGTCAGCACCGCCGGAGACCAGACGCACAGCCTCCTGGAGTCCGTCACCGAAGACCAGCCCACCGCCTAGCCGACCAACCACCACCGAGGAGACCGAGATGAGCGACACCACCACCCAGCCCTTCGACCTCGACACCATCGCCCCCGCGATCGCCGCCTACCAGCAGCACCCCGACCTCGGGTTCGCCTGCTGCTCCGCGCACCCCGTAGCCGATGCCGCAGCCGCCATGGCCGACGAGATTCGTCGCCTCCGCGCCGGACTTGCCGAAGCGCGGGACCAGGCGGCACGCACGGACCGCGAGTTCGAGCAGGTGATCCGCGAACGCGACAACCTGCACGACATCGCTGACAGCCTTGCCTACGCCGTCGCCCCCGAGAACGTCATCGGTGAGCACTCCTCGATGAACGACCCGTGGGAGAACGCCCTCGACCTGATCACTCCGGCAGCCGAAGTCGACAAGCTGCGTCGGCAGATCAGCGCCGTGCTGCCCGCGCCCGTGGACCGGGCCGCCGTCCTGCGCGAGGCCGCCGACGTAGCGGAGTCCTTCGACATCGACGCCAGCCCCCAGTCGGTCGGCGCCGAGCTGCGCCGCATGGCCGACGCGATCCCGGCCGACGAGCTGTCGGTCGACCGCTGCGACACGAAGTTCGTCGGCGGTGGCCAGTGCACCAAGCCCGCCGGTCACCGCCCGCCCGGCAGCGACGCCCCCTGCACCCCCCGCTACACCGCCGACACCCGCGTCAGCTACTTCGTCCAGTCCCGGCCCACGCCGAGCCAGCCGTGGCAGCAGCACGGCCTCCGCTACTCGTGGGAGTCCAAGCGCCAGGCACTCGGGAAGCTCGCCTGGCGGCGTGAACAGCAGCCGAGTTGGGAGCACCGGCTGATGGAGCGCACCACCACCGTCACCGAGCGGCCCACCACCGCCCAGTAGCAGCACCGGCCGCCCGCAGGGAGCGCGGGCGGCCAGCCAACCCACCATCCCACACCTCCGGAGGACCCCGTGTCGTACCCGAACCTGTACACCCCCGAAGAGAAGCTCGCCTCAGCGAAGTACGGCCTGAGTCTGCCGCCCATCGTCGTGATCTGCGGAAGCACCCGCTTCATGGCAGAGATGACCGAGGCCGACCTGGAACTGACCGCGAGCGGCTACATCGTCGTCAAGCCCGGCTGCAACATGAAGGCCCCGCACCCGCTGTGGGCCGACCCGGCCGATGCGGAGCGGATCAAAACCGCCCTGGACGACCTGCACCGGGCGAAGATCCGCCTCGCCGACGACGTGCTCGTCGTGGGCGACTACATCGGCTCGTCGACCATCGCGGAGATCGCCTACGCCCGGTCGCTCGACAAGCCGGTCCGGTTCACCCACCCGGAAGTTGACCCCGGCGAGCCCGACAACGACCCGGCCAGCCAGGCCCCGTGACCGTCCGCTGCGCTGGTTGCGGTCGTCGCCTGAAACGCCCGACCGCAACCGGCTACGGCCCCGTCTGCGCCCGCCGCCTCCACCGTCCGGCCCGTATCCGCATCAGCCGCAACCCCGACCAAATGCCCGGCCAGGCAGAACTAGACCTCCAACCCATGCAGCCGACCTTGTGGTCGCTGTAACCCGACACTGAAAGGCAACCCCATGACCACCGACACTGTGATCACCGACCCGGAGACCGAGGCCACCCACTACGGCATCCCCGTCTGCCACATCGGCGAGGACGGCGACATGCTCGCCCTCGGCCACCCCGGCACCCGCCGCGCCCTCGCAGCCTTCAACCGGCACGCCCGCACTTTCTGCCACCTCGCCAACCTCGCCGACGACCAGGCGAGCACGGTCGGCGAGTGGGAGGACGCCATCACCGAGCACTGGGTGGTCTTCCGCCGCCCCGACCCGGCTCGCGGCGACGACCCGGACTGCACCTGGTACTTCGACCGCAGCAGCGAGGGCGAGCCCGGCGCCGTGCCCGTGACGCTCCTCGACGTCGCCTGACCCCCGCCACCTGACGGCCTGTAGGCGGCCCGGCAGCCCCACCCGCGACCCCGACACCACCCACCCCGCCACACCGCACCACACACGCGTACAAGCCCTCCCGCGCACCCAACCCGCCGTACACCCCGGAGAACCCGTGACCATAACCCTCCCCGACCCCGTCACCACACCCACCGACTGGGCACTCGCCGAACACGTCAGCCAGCACATGCAGCAGCACTTCCCCGACACCACCCCAGCCGCCTCATGGACCGTGGCCCGCGACGAACGCGACAACACCGCCGTCGTCGTCGCCTTCCCCGGCAGCGACACCAACCTCCCCGGAGGCTGCTACGCCACCCACCTCTACCGGTGGATGCTCTCCCTCCGAGATACGGGCTTCACCGTCGAAGCCCGCACCGACATGGAAGTCTTCGGGCGCCCCGACGAGCAGTCACCCACCGGACGAGCCCGCTGGATTCACATCACCGCCTGGTCCGAGCCGGAGGAATCCCCGGAAGACCGCAGCTTCAAGATCCCCGGCCCGCGCAAGCACTTCGTCAGCGTCACTCCGGGCAGTGTGCCGCCGCTGTACTGCGCCGGCAGCCGGTCGATGGGTGAGGTGTGGGGGTTCCGGTTCGCCTGGGGTGAGAGCGGGCTCCTCGTCACCGCGGTTTTCGAGCACTCGGCATGGCTGATGTGGGACGAGATCCCGCAGTGGGTCCTGGACATAGCCCACGAGCACGAGGGGTGCGTTGTCGAAGCCCGGTGCAAGCACCCCATCGAAAACCAGCACGCCGTCTGACCTGCCAGTACCGCACCCGCACCCAACACGCCCGCCTGGAGACCTGATGACCCAGCTGCTCACCGACCAGCAGCTAGACGAGATCGACGCCCGCGCGGACGCCGCCACCCCTGGCGAGTGGACGGCTGTCGAGCTCCCCCCGAACGACACCCACCGCAGCTACTACTGGGTGAACACCGAATGCACCGACGACGGCGACATTATCGATCAGACCGTCGCGGACTGCCCCTGGCGTATGGCCGACGCCGAGTTCATCGCTCACGCTCGACAGGACGTGCCCGCGCTGACCGCCGAGATCCGCCGCCTCCGCGCCGAACTCGCCGCCGAGCGCGCCCCGTTCCACCTGCACTCCGCAAGCGCGATCGCCGACGCCGACGACCCGACCCCACTCCGGTGGGGCCTGAACGACGTGATGTGGGGCGACGACGACACCGTCACCGTCCTCCTGTCCGGGCCGGACGGCGAGCCGTACTGGCTGGAGCTTGACCAGGAGCGGGCCGCCGTCCTGCGGGAAGACCTCGCCGGACCGTCCCCGTCCGAGTGCCCCGGCCCGGAGCCGGTGCGCGCTTACGCCCCCGGTGACCAGACCAAGATCAGCACCTGTGGGTGGACGGCATGACCGCCCGCCCGATCGGCACCGAGGTCTACTGCGACGGCCCCGACGAGACCACCGACTGCCCTGCCAGCGCCGCAGTCCCTGCCTCGTTCGCCTCGGTGACGCCGCGAGAGGTTCGCGCAGACGGCAGGCGACAGGGCTGGGCCGGACGCCGTCGTGGCGGCCGTCTCGTCGACCTCTGCCCCGCCTGCGCTGGCCGCAGGTGACCCGCATGACGCGCGCACGGCTCGGCGGTGACGTCAACACCGCCGAGCCGGCACCCCCGACCCTACGACTGGAGACGACCGTGACCCAGACCGACGACCTGCCTGAGCCCATCCGTAAGAGCAGCCTGCCGTGTACGCCGCCGCCCGAGTGGGAGTTTCACACGTGGTTTCCGCACCCGGACGGGGGTGGCGACATGGTTCCTGGTGAGCGTCAGCGCGGCATTCTGGTCCGCCGCCGCGTCACCTACGGCGACTGGGAGCCTGTCCGTCCGGACTACTGGGCCGACGAGCCGGAGCCGGACGCTGCTGCCGCGTCTGTGGTGGTGTCCCCGCCGCCGGGCCACGCCGCTGACGACGAGCTGACCGCAGAGGAGGCCCGCGACCTAGCGGCCGATCTCGGTCTCCAGCTCTACCGTGCGCAGGACGCGCTCGCGTTCGTCGGTGAGTGCTGCGCTATCGCCGACCGTGAGGGGCGTGCTGTCACTACGGCGGACGTGCGGGAGTGGCTGAAGGGTGCGCGCTGCGGGCGGCAGCGCGCCGCTGAGGCACCCCAGCCCGACACCGAAGCGCACGAGCCGCTGCACCGTTGGCGGATCGAACTCCTCGACGGCGACCACTGGAAGCCCGAGAGTAGCCCGTTCACCGGCCTCCCCAACGCCGTGCTCCGGTACGCGTTCCGGAGCCAGCGGACACCCACATGGCCCGACGGCACGCCCATGCAGCGGCGGATCGTCCGGGAGACGACCACCTACACCGTGGAACAAGCCTCCGCCGTGTCCCAGCCTGCGGCAGACGGCGGCGAGGAGACGCCGATCACCGTCACCGTCCACTCGACCCGCTGCTGGCCGTGCATGACCGACGACTGCCCCCACGGCCCGCACCAGGTCGACGACATGCCAGACGTGGCCTGCGGCTGCGGATGCGTCAGCGAGGAGACACGGTGACCGCCTACCGCATCCTGGTCACCGGATCGCGCACATGGGCCGATGTGGGTGCCGTCCAGACAGCGCTGGCTCGTGCCGCCGAGAGTGTGCCCGCCAGCCGGGAGCTGGTCGTGGTGCACGGTGACTGCCCGCGTGGCGCTGACGCCATGGCCGACCTGTGGGCCCGCCAGTATGGCGCCGCCATCGAGCGGCATCCCGCCGACTGGCAGCGGCACGGCAAGGCTGCTGGCCCGCGCCGTAACAGGGCCATGGTCGACCTTGGCGCCGACCTGGTGCTCGCGTTCATCCGGGACGGCAGTCGGGGCGCCACCCACTGCGCCCGGCTCGCCGAACAGGCGGGCATCCCCGTCCGCCGCTACACCGCCTGACCCCGCCGTGTGGCCGCCTCCCTGTGTTCGGGGGCGGCCCCCAACCGGAAGGAATCCGATGCCGCACACATGGACTGAGCCTGTCCACGGGAACCCGTGCACCGCCACGCTCACCGGCCGCTACCTACTCGGCGGCGGCACCGTCCAATGCACCCGCGAAGCCCGCCACCCCGGCAACCACGTCGGCCCGAAGCAAGGCGCCAACGGGCGCGCGTGCTGGGAAGACTGGGCTGAAGGCGCGACACGGCACCGGCAGGAGTAGCCGTGCTTGCCGTGCAGGCAGGCCGTGGACAGGTAGTGGTGGGGGTTCTCTTCGGCCTCGCGTGTCGGTGGACAGTCGGACAGCACCGCGTCTGTTTGAACGCCCGCCTGTGTGGCGGGCGTTCGACGTATGCTGGTAGTGGCAGTGCGGCACCCTAGGGGTGTCGTCCGATCGGCTGCCGCGCACCGGAGTTGCTACCCGGCGCACCGCCTTCCGCCCCGTCTCCGTGGTTGAGATGGGGCGGTTGTGCGTTCACGTCCAGATGTCGGGTCCGCCGCCGTGCCACGTGATGCCGTCCCAGCCGATTGCGGGCCGGCTCACTGAAGGGCGCGCCCTTCTTTGAGGATCTGGTCGACGCGTCCTGTGGACACCTTGAGGAGTGCGGCGACTTCGCGGAGGGTGCGGCCTGCCTTGAGTTCTTCGACGGCTTGGGCGCGCTGGATGCGGATGGCGGTGGTGAGGTCGGGGATCTTGAGGGCTTCGCGGGCGGTCTTCTCGCGTTCGATGGGGTCGGTGATGGCTGCGAGTTCGGCGGTGATGGCGGCGGCGGCTGTGGTGATGTGCTGGTGGATGCGGTCGGCGGGGGTTGGCATAGGCCCAGGTTAGGGCGCTATCGAATCTTTTTCAAGGGAGCACTAGACAAAGGATTCTAGGGTGCCCTAGAATTGAGCCACTTCCTCAGAGAGGAGGTGAGACAACTGAATACAGGGGAGATCATCACCCTGGCCCTCACGGCAGCGACCTTCGCGGTCAACACCATCTCGATGGCCATCACGTGGAAGGACCGGAAGCGCAAGCCGAAGGGCCGACACCGCAAGGGGTGAGAGAAGGGCCCCGGAGATGCTGACGACAACTCCGGGGCCCGCCTCCCAGGATCGCAGCACAAGCCATCCGACAGCAAGGGAGAACCACATGACCGTGAAGAAGCCGTCCAAGCCGTGGCGCGTGACCGTGATCGGCCCGGATGTGGAGGCTACCTCCTCGTTCACCAGTGAGGCCAAGACCTACGAGTTCGTCCGCGCCACCCTCGGAGCCGACAGTCCCGCCACCAGCGCGAAGGTCGAGTACTGGGAGGACGGCCTGTGGCGGTGGTACGAGACCGTCACCGCCGACGAGATCCGCGCGGCGCAGGCCGCCACCAAGAAGTGAGGCCCTGATGCGTACCAGCCTGAAGGCCAACATCGCCTGCACGACGGCGTCCCTGGCCGCCGCGATCGCCCTCACCGCCGGCCTCAACCTCGGGGCCTGGCTGTGGCTCGTCTGGGGCCTGTGGCTGCTGCTGGCGGCCGGGACGGTAGCCCTGGTCGTGAACGACCGCCGCAACGCCTGAACCGTTCGCCCCCGCTCGCGCAGAGCGGGGGCCCTCGAAGGGGAGTAGCTCATGTTCGAGATCGACGGCCAGGTCTTCCGTGAGGGGGACGTTGTGCGCTTCGAGCGCGCACCACTTCCCACGAACCGGGTGCGGGACTACGAGATCACCGCTGTCACGGCGGACGAGCTCATCACCACCACGACGGTGGACGACAACGCCTACACGCACCGGTTCAGCCGCGAGGACGCCGCCCGCATCGGCATCACGCACGCCGACCGCGCCACCGAGAAGTGAGGACAGTGATGCCCGAGTCGATGGCCGACCGTATGACCGCGTCCACCCTCACCCGAGGCCACGAGCAACTGGCCCGCGACGCCCGCGACCTCGCCGACGCCCTCACCCGGTTCGCCGACAACATCGACGAGGGCCTCCGTTGCGGGGACATTACGCGGATCGCTGGCGACACGCAGCAGCTGCTGATCCGTGCCGTCCAGCTGAACGCGACCCGCGAGACCGCGAGCTTGTACTCCGCCGAACGCGACCAGAACGTCTGAGCACCACCGCCCCGCCACTCGGGCGGGGCGGACGACCCAGAAAGGACACGTCATGAACTCGGACCGCACCCACCGCGAGGCCGTTGACCGCTACGGCGATGCACCGAACAGTCCGGCTGAGGCTCTCAAGCACGTCCTCGCCGTGTACGCGGGCGAGCCGGACGAGATGGTCGTCCTCACCGCAACGACTCGCGTCTACCTTGACGCGCCCTGGACTGGTCTGCGCTTGGGCGACCTCCGTGCCCTCGCCGCGCAGCTCACCGCCTGACCGTCACCGTCCCGCCCACACCGGGCGGGACGACCACCGCCACGAAAGGACCCCAGCCGTGGAGATCGTCAGCATCGAGAATGACGGCACCGTCACCGTGAAGATGGCCGCCCAGGAAGCCAAGGAAGTTCGTAGCGACCTGGGATACATCCCCTTCACCCTCGTCACCAAGTCCGGCGACAAGCTCCACAGCCTGCTGGAGTGGGCCGCGCCCAGTAGCACCACCACCCGCACCGCCTGAGCCTGTGCTCCCGCCCGGCCGGGCAGGACACCCAGTAGCGAGGAGACCAGAGATGGGTTTTGCCGACGCTGATGTGCGCCTGATCCGCGTTCACGCAGACGCCCCGCGCCTCGTGTGGGAGCTGCACACCCCAAGCGGCCAGGTCGGCTACCTCGATGCCCTGGACATCGACCCACTGTGGATCAGCCACATCGGAGTCGACCCACGCTACCGGCGATGCGGCCATGCCACCCGGCTGCTGCACGCCGTGCTGGCACACGCCCCCAGCCTCCCGATCGGCTTGGCCGCCGCGCCATTCCCGTCCTGGCAGGAACCGGGACTCTCACACGACGACCTGTGCGCCTGGTACATGCGGCACGGCTTCCGCCCGGACCCCGGACCGGAAGATCCCTACCGCATGATCCGGGCCGCCACCCGCCACTGACTTCGCCCGGCCGGGCACGACACCCACCACGAAAGCGAGGACACATGATCAGCAAGTCGGGCCGGTACTGGTCCACCGGCATCACCGTCACCTACAGCCAACTCGCCGAACGCATCAACGACGAGCCCTACGGCGGCTGGCACGCCGCCCTCGAATACACCGACGACGGGTTCGCCAACAACGACCCCGACACCGGACAGGTCTCCACCGAGGGCACCCTGCACACCCGCTACCCGGTCCGCAACGCCAAGATCCGCAGCGGCCTGTCCGTCGCCGTCGACACGCTGCTCGCCGACGCCAAGCGACTCGGTATCGAGTTCATCGGCACCAGTGCCTACCCGGAGCCGTGGCTGTACTACAACGGCGACGGCGAGAGCGCCGAGCACCCGCCGCCCACGGGTTGGCGAGAGACTCTGGCCGCTGAGGCAGAACGGATCGGCTTCCGGTCCTACGCGACGCCCGTGAAGTAGGAGCCAACACGCGTGCCCCCACCTGGAGCAAGCAGGTGGGGGCACTGTCGTGCAGGCTACCTGCCCGGCTCGTAGGCTGGTCGTGCTCGGGGCGAGCGGAGGACGATCATGCCGCACACAGTGTGGAGCGGGGCCATCAGCTTCGGCCTGGTCACCGTGCCGATCCGCGTCCAATCCGCGACCGAAGACCACAGCGTCCGGTTCCACCAGATCCACACCGCAGACGGCGGCCGGGTCCGGTACCGGAAGGTGTGCGAGCTGGAGGACCGGGAAGTCCCGCAGTCGGAGATCGGGAAGGGCTACCCGCTCACCAAGGACATGGTGATCCCGATCAGTGACGACGACCTCCGCAACCTCCCCCTCCCCACCGCCAAGGCCATCGAGATCGTGGCGTTCGTGCCGCTCGACTCCATCGACCCCATCCGCATCGGCGACGGCTACTACCTCGCCTCCGACGGGCCCGTCGCCGCCAAGCCGTACAAGCTCCTCGCCCGCGCACTGGCCCGCTCCAGCCGGGTTGCCGTCGCCAAATACGCGTGGTCCGGCCGCGAACGGTTGGGCCTCCTCCGAGTCCGCGACGACGTCCTCGTCCTCCACGCCATGCACTGGGACGACGAAATCCGCGACCCCGACAGCCTCGCCCCCGCACCCGCCGCGGTCACCGACCAGGAGATCGACAGCGCGCTCGCACTCATGGACACCATGACCCGCGACAACCTCGAAGGCGACGACCTCCGCGACCACTACACCGACGCCGTACAAGCCGTCATCGACGCCAAGCGGGAACACCATCCGCTGCCCGCCGCGCCCGAGCCCGAGCAGCCGGCGCAGATCCTCGACCTCATGACCGCACTCAACCAGTCCGTGGCCCAGGCCCGCGAAGCGCGCGACACGAGCACAGAGTGTGCGACATAAATGCGACATAGGGTCGGCATGCTGAGGGCGTGACCGAGATCCCTACACGCGAACGCGTCGCCTACATCATCTACTGGTGGGACGAGACTCGCCCTCCCGAACGATCAAGTGCGGACTACCTGGAGCTTGTCGGGCTGGTGATGCAGCTCAGCGAGACAGTCACCGTGCACGACACCTGGACGATCCTGAAAACGGTCTCCCTCCTGGAAGATGGCACCGCCCCTCGACATCGGAGTGACTACTTGCGCGCCGCCGACCAGATCCTGACCACAGCCAGCTAATCGAGCACCCCCAGCGCGGTGTCGGCGGCCTGCCATGCCGCAACCTCCGACATGCACGGCGGGGGCGTCCGCGAGGCCATGTGTAGCGCGCTTGACATTTCACTCTCGGGGTGGCATCTTACGTGTAGCGCGCTACACATCGGTGGCGGCGGAGGGGAAAACCATGCAGGCCACGATCAACGACATTTGCCGAGGCGACCGCTTCACCTGGTCCGGACGCACCTGGATCGCTGCCGCTGACGCCCACCCCAACCTCGGAGGCATCCACGGCGCGGTAGACATGGTCGCCCTGCCGGGCAGCATGAAGGCCGACGAGGACGGCGTCGTCCGGCAGCAGAACCCCTCCCAGCTCACAGTCAAGGCGATCCACTTCAGCGCCCCGGTCACAATCCTGGAGCGGGGCATCCAGGTCAGCCTGACCTACGAAGACGCACCCATCGTGCAGCGCAAGCGACCGGCAGTCGAGTCCGCCCTCATGCTCCTGGACCGGCAGACGAAGATGCGCAAGGCACTTGAGGATGACCTCACCGAGACCGACCGCCAGTTCAACGACCTCGTCCGCCTGTCGCTGGCGAACGGTGCCTCCGTGGCTCGGCTGGTGGAGACGACCGGCTTGTCTCGGGCCCGGATCTACCAGATCCGCGATGGCCGTCGCTGAATTCACCATGCTCGGCCCCGCCTGCACCTCACGCAGGCGGGGCCTTTGGCTTCCTACGCTCACCCGTCGAGGACGCCCAGTTCCGTGTCGGGCCGGCAGTACCCGCACGCTTTCACGCCCTCGACCAGCGCCCGCCGCGCCACCCCCGCATCCACGCCACGCGCGCGCTTCCCGAGCATGTGGCAGTCCCCTGCGTGCACGGTGAGGGGGAGACCGTCGCGGTTCAGTCCGTAGTCGATGACCCAGTCCGGGGCTGGCGGCTTACGGGCTTCGCCACGGCGCTGCTCTTGCTGGCGGCGTTCTTCGGTGGCGATCCAGCGGCGGGTGCGGGCGAGGTCTTCGTGCTGTACGCGTTCGAGGAAGCGCAGCTGGGAGAGACGGTCAGACGCAGGCTGGTCGTGCATACGTTCGGTAATAGGAGTGTCGGAGACGCCTGCCATCCTGAGGGCAACTGAGGAGGACCAGTGGATCTACAGACACCCGTGCGGTGGACGCAAGCCCAGTGGGACCAGTACTGCGAGCAAGTCCGCGACAGCATCCCCACGCCAGACATCACCCCGTTCGACACCCTGCGAGCCGTGCACGTGACCTTTCCCTGTCCCCTCTGCCTGCACATCTCTCACACCATGCGCGTTGAACAGCCCGAGGGTGTCGCCAGTGCCACGGTGACCTGGCAGGACTGCGGTCACCAGACCATCGTTGGCGACCCTCCACAGTGACCAACAGCACCACCCCCGGCCGCTACCACCTCCACCTCACGCTCGATGGCCAGTCGACCATGCATGGCTGGTGGAACAACCTCGCCGTCGCCCGCCGCAAACACACACAGACCGTCGGCGAATACGGGCAGCCCGGAGCGCGCGTCACCCTCACCGACGAGACCACCGGCGAGCTGTTGACGGAATGGCCCGAGACTGCATGACCCTCTGCCATCCTGGCCGCGAGCAGAGGAGACCCCGATGGGACACCGCCCCTACCCCAGTGTGAAACGCGCCCTCAACCAGTTCGACCGGCACGTCGACGAAGCCTGCGGCCAGCGCGACCATGAGACGCCCACACCACTCGCCGTGGCTCGCCCCTCCGTGGCGCCGCAGAACCTCAAGCGCACACTCGCCGACGCGCTCGCCGGACTACGACGACCCGCCAACCCGCCCGCAGGCGAGTACCGCCTATCCACGCGCGCCGTCGACAACCGGCAGCGGGCAAGGCCCTGACAGGGCTCACCCGGATCGGGCATTCTGGCCGTATGTCCCAAGAGCAGAAGTGCGGCCCCTGCGGCGGCTCCGGGCTGACCCAGAAGACTGAGCACCGCGTCGAACTCGACAAAGACGGCAACCAGATCCACGTCCCGCACACCTACCTCGGCCCCTGCAACGCCTGCCACGGCAGCGGCCAGGGCTGAAGGGAGAACCATGCGACCGATCCGCCTGTGCATCGGATGCGCCACCATCTACCTCCCACCCGAAACCCCCCAGTCCGGGCCCCCGGTGTCGCCTGCCCACTGCTCGAACCCCGAATGTGCTGCGGCCACGCGTGAAGCCGTCGCCATGTCCGGACTGCCGGAGGAGAAACTCGGTGAGCTGGCCCGCCGCGCTGCCGGGGTCGACGGCGAACCACGCCGCCCGAGGATCGGGCGAGCCGCGCGGGGCCGGCGGGCAGCTGCGGCGCCTGGTGGTGGGCGTGGCAAGCTGCGCTAACCGTTTCTTGACAGCCCTCCTACTCTGAATCTCAACCGTTGGCGTCACTGCTCTGCACGCCACGGCTGTTGCGCACTGCTCCGGGTGCAGTGAAGGCCCCCACCACATCACGGTGGGGGCCTTCACTGTTGTCTGCGGTCACATGGGATACGTGTCCGGGTACACCGCCTTCACCTGCTGCAACGCCATACCGTCCCACTCCATCGGCAACGGTGTCCCGGCCAGCGGGAAGAATGGGCAGAACACGCCGTCCCACTGCTCGTGGAAGTGCTGCCAGCCTTGCCCGTAACCGGGCTCCAGGTCTCCCAGGTAGCAGGGCTGTCCGCAGGATGCGCACACCCTGATCTCGCCCTGGTAGTCGCGGATCTTCGCCACGTCGTCCCCTTGTTGCCGTGGGCCGGCTGGTGCCGTCCCTGTGGTCGGGTAACGGTGTCGGTGGGGTGGGGGTTATGCCGTGCCGTCGTCGTGTCGGACGGTTTTCTTCACGGCCATCTCCAGCCGGTACCGGTCCACCCCGGTGGCGTTCGCGTGTTCGGTGACGGCTGCCTGGAACCGGGCTGCCGCCGCTCGCCAGACGCGCTGCTGCGCCTCATACTTGTCGCCGTCGAGGCCGGCGAGCTTGCCGCGTTCCTGTTCGGCCGCGCGTTCCAGTTCGATCAAGGGTTCGGGGATCTCCACACGCCGATCCTAAGGCGGACACGGGAGCACCCCCACCAGGACACGAGGCGGGGGTGTCGGGGTGCGGCTAGGCGGCCGTCGCGCGGAGGCAGGCCGGGCAGGTGACTGTGACGCTGTCCATCCCAGACAGCGGCAGATCCAGTATCCGGCCCCGCGCATCGAACAGCTTCACCCGCTTCCCGCACGTCGTGGCCATCGGCCGCGAATGAGGCACAGGCACGTCGTGGACGCGGGTGCCGCCCTTCAAACGGATACGACGGGTCTCCTCGGTCTTGAACATCAGGGTTGTCTCACCTCGCGCCAGCGCCTCGTCTCGCTGTCCCACGCGACCGTGACGGGCTCGTCGGTGTACTTGTCCAGCCCGGCCAGCTGGTCGAGCTGATCCTCGTCTGGGGCTTCATCCAGGTACGCGGTTGATGTGGACCCGCTCAAGCAGAGATAGCTGATCTTCACGGCCGCCACTCCTCTCGGTAGCCGGGCCGCGCCTCGTAGGGCATGGCGAGCAGCCGTACCGTCGTGCACGGGTATGCGGGACCCCAGTCGTGCATCTCGTAGCCCTGCCCGCACTCGGTGCAACTGGTATGGGTCCCCATGACGTCTGGGGCATGCAGGTCGAGCAGCCGCCTCTTGGCGTCGATCTCCCGCAGCACCCGAGCCGGATTCCACTCTGCAATGAAGCGCGAGTCGAACCACGCCTCAGTCATAATCGACGGCTGCCCCGTCATGCGCTCCCAGGTCCGCACCGGGTGGATGAGCTCACCCTTGCTGATCCAGGGCATCTCCGGCCCAGCGTAGGCGTTCCACGGACCGCTGCTCGCTGCGTGCGCGATCCGCTCATCCTCATCGAGCTGGGCACCCAGCCACTGCACCAAGTCGTCCATGTGGCTCACACGCCCCTCACCATGTCGTACATCTCGTGCTGCCGACAGCTCCGAGTGCCGTCAATCTCGCCCGGCGTCATCGTGCACCCGCCGGCAGCACTCACCTGAGGGCAGACCCCACAGACCGTCTCGCAGCACTCATCGTCCGGACCGCAGTCCTCACACTCGGCGCCCGTGCAGTACCGCTCACCCATGTGGTTCCTCCTGATGGTCATCGTCCCAGCCCTTGCGGGAGGAACACGAAGTTCGGGTGACAGCGGCCGCAGTAAGTCTGGGTGTCGCCGTGGCCGTACATGCGGGTGATCTCGTCGCAGTCCGGGCGCCCGCAGTGCGGAACCCACTCCCAACCGTCCGGACGCTCCCCAGCCGCCGCCTGCTGCTCCAGCCGATGCCAGAGGTCGTCCCGGTACGGCTGATGCCCCCCGAGGCCCTGTACGGGCTTGGAGTCGCCTGCGAGGGCCAGCCAGCCGGCCACGTTCGCGTCTGTCCCCACCAGCCCGCCCTGCTGCTGCTTGTTCAGCCAGTGCGCCTCGTGCTCCGTGAGGTCGGTCCAGGAGAGGTTCGTCTCGGCCATGTCCACCGCGATCAGAACCAGGTCGTCGACAGACCGATCGGCGCGGAGACGGGAAGCGGCGGACGCCTGCACTCGGGAGACGGCTTTGCTGGCCGGGCTGCTGCCACTGATCCGCTTGTACGCCTCAACCCACGCGACGGCTACCCGTGCGGTGGCGTCGGTCTCGTCGGCATGGGTCAGGTCGATGGATACATGGATCTCTCTCTCGCGCTCTGACTCAGGTGCCACGCGGGGAGCGGGAAGGGCTGCGGGGAGAGAGAGTTCTTTGTCTTCTAGAAACGTCTTAGTAGAAACGTCTTCTTTCTGTACAACCGGCTGACCACCCCCGTCAGCGGGCTGACCAGGGGGGTGCACTCCGCTGACCACCGGGTCAGCATTCTGACCACCCTCCTGGTCAGTATTCTGACCAGTCACCGGGAACGGCTCGTTGAACGCGATCACGTACCGGTTCGTCTGCCGCCCCGCCGCGCCCGAGGTCTCGATCCTGACCGCGCCGACAGCCGTCAGCTCCTTCACGTAAGCGATGACGCTGCCGCGACTGACGCCCAACTCCTTGGCGAGCGTGGCGTAGCTGGGCATCACCCGCTCGTAGTGGCCGTAGCGCCCGTGCAGCCACCCGTAGGTGGAGATGGCCTGGAGGCCGGCTCTGCTCTCGTACAGCCACAGGGGGATGCGACCGTACTTCGTTTCCGTGCTGCGCCCACGAATGTTCTCGATCATCAGGCGGTCACCGCCAGGGCGGCGTGGCCGAGCGCGATCCTCTTGGGTACCCTCATGCGCACAGAGCGCCTTTCTCTTGGATGGTTCTGTCGATCTGCGGGCTGCAACCCGCTGGTCATCTGGGCCGGGGTGGTGACACACCCCGGCCTTTCTGTGTCTGGAGCTACGCGGGCAGGCTGATCCAGCCGGCGTCGACCAGCTCCGTCAGAAGCTCGTCCACGTCCTCCAGCTCGCCGTTCTGCTCCTGGCGTGCCAGCGCCTCGCGCTTCGCGGCGTCGACGTCGAACTCGCCGTTGAGGCTGATGAGTCGCAGCAGTAGGCCCACCGCGCCCAGGCTCAGCCGGCCGTCAGTGATCGTGTGCGGGATGCCGACGTATCCCTCCTCGACGGCGGCCTGGTTGACGCCTTCGAAGCAGACGGGGTTCAGCGTGATCTGCATGTGCGGGTTACTCCTCGCTGTTCGTTGCGTTGTCGTTCTTCTTCGGTAGGTCGGTGCGTTCTCCCTGTCGGAGGCGTCTGTTGCGGAAGTAGGGCTCTAGCACGTGCCAGTCGAACAGACGCATGCGTCCGACCTTGACGGCTTGCTCCATGGGGATGGGCCAATCCGGGTCTTCCTCAGCGAGTTGCCTGCACCGCTGGTGGGTCAGCTTCGTTAGCCCGGCGGCCTCAAGGCGTGCAGGCATCTGGCCAAACGTCACCAAGTCTGGGCCTCCTTCGGCGCGCTCGTCCTCCCCGGTGGGGCTGGGCATGGCTCCATCCTCCCAGACTCCCTTGTAAGTTTACAAGGAAGTCGCTACTCTCGTTCTCGCACCAACAGAACGGCCCGGCACGAGTTCGCACCTCGCGCCGGGCCTGCCATACCACCTGCCCTAACAGGAGGAATGACCATGGCCGATCGTATCGGCAACCCCACGCCCGGGCCCAGCCCCGAGGCACGCGCCGCACAACAGACAGCCGCCGCCGACCGCTACCTCGACCTCGCCGCCCGTGACGCCACCACCCTCACGCCCGCCGAGTTCAACGCCCTCCAGCACGCGGCCCGCACCCTCAACCACGAGGTGGGCAACCGATGAACGACTGGCCCGAGTCAGTCATCGCCCGTTACCTCACCGTCGGCGGTGCCACCGTCGACATCACCCACACCAGCCACAGCGGGTACGTCGTAGCCACCTGTAACGGCTGCGGCAACGACCACGACATTCCGACCAACGGACGCCTGGACGACACACCCGAGGAACAGGAGCGGCGCGTCGACCAGGTGCTCCCGGACGCCCGTGACTGGGCGCAGGACCACGCCGAAACCTGCCGTGCCATGCCCCGCCCGGCGGCCAGCCGATGACCCAGCCCACCGGGCACACCCCCGGCACACACGACCCGCGCGACAGCCAAGGCCGGCCGAGCCCTCGCCGAACACCTCTTCCGGAACCCGTTCCCCGTGCAGAAGGCGGGGGAGGTGACCCGATGAGTCCGCAGTTCACCCCGGACCGGGAAACCATCCTCCGTGACGCGGCCATCGCCCACACCCTCAAGAGCGAGCGCGCCAACCAAGGCCGAACCCTTACCGGGGGCGAACGCCACCTTTACGAGCAGCGGACGACCGCCGCCTACATGCAGGGGATCACCGCCTCCGAGATCCGCACCCACGCGGCCACGCTCTCCGAGACGCCGTGACCCGGCCCCGCCCGTGGCTCACCCGCAGCCTGCTCCTCCTCTGCTGCGCCATCACCATCCTCGGACTCGCCACCACCCTCCACCGCTGACCCCGAAAGGCACACCATGGCCACCCCCACCGACCTGACCACCATCACCGGCGCCGACGCCTACGCCAAGGCCGTCGAGTACATCGAAGTCGCCGCCCGCATCGCCGACGCCAACCCGACCGTGCAGAACCTCACCGCCGTCGCCACCACCTACGCCCTCATCGCCCAAGCCGAAGCCACCGCCCGCGCCTCCGCACACCCCGGCTTCTTCCCCGGCGGCGGCTGGGACCAGCACACCCACCCCAACCGCAACCACTAACCCCCCAGACCGCTGCCGCGCGGCCAACGTCCCCCCGTCCCGCGCGGCAGCACCCCAACCCGAGAGGAACCCGCCCATGAATACCCCGCCTGACCTCTCCCCGCTCTACCCGGTCAACCACACCCAGGTCGTCATCACGAGCTTCGGCTACGGGCACAGCCCGGCCCCCGAGGCGGACATCACCCTCGACACCCGCCGCCACCTCCGCAACCCCCACGCCGATCCGGCGATGCGGGACCTGACTGGCCTCGACTCCGCCGTCCGCCAGCACGTCCTCACCACCCCCGGCGCCCGACACCTCATCACCAACACGGCGGTCATGGTGCAGATCTTGCTCACCGACGTGGCGGACGCCCGCCAGCGGCTCGTCACCGTCGCCACCGGCTGCGTCGGCGGCCGCCACCGATCCGTCGCCATCGCCGAGGAGATCACCGTCTCCCCCCGCGCCCTCGGTGTTGGCGTGGAGGTCGAGCACCGGGACATCGACAAGCCCGTCATCCAGCACTGACCCGAGGACACGCTGATGTCGCGGCCCGCCCGACGAGGCACCTCACCCCTCGCCGTCACCCTGCATACGCCTCTCTCCCGCTGGGCATTCACCGCCCTCGCCATCCTCGCCCTTGCTACCGGCCAAGGCTGGCCGTTCGAAGTCACCGCGATGCTCGCCTGGCTCGCCTGGCGACGCCCCACCCGCAAACGCCGACGCCATCACTGACGAGGCCAACCAGCAGACCACCGTCCCGCCCCGGAAGGACCAACCCAAGTGACCACCCCGGCCGGTGAGCCGAACCGCCCCAGCGGCCCCCTCGCACCCGCGCCAGGGAACCCGCTCCAGCCCCTCACCCGCATCCAGAAAATCCTCACTGGCATCGTCGTCGGCGCCGTCCTCACCATCGCCACCCTCGGCTTCATCGGCTCCTACAACGCCGTCACCCGACTAGCCGTCCGCAAGGGCTTCGGCGAGTTCGCCCACGCCTTCCCCATCGCCGTAGACGCCGGCATCATCGCGTTCCTCGCCCTCGATCTCCTCCTCACTTGGCGGCGCATCGCCTTCCCCCTCCTCCGCTACACCGCCTGGGGCCTCACCGCCGCCACCATCGCGTTCAACGCCGTCGTGTCCTGGCCCGACCCCGTCGGCACCGGCATGCATGGAGTCATCCCTGTCCTGTTCGTCATCGCCGTCGAAGCCGCCCGGCACGCTGTCGGCCGCATCGCCGAGATCGTCGCGGACAAGCACCTCGAAGGTCCGCCCGCAGCCCGATGGCTCCTCAACCCCCTCGGCACCTTCGTGCTGTGGCGGCGCCAGCGACTGTGGGGCATCCGCACCTGGGACGCCGTCCTCCAGTTGGAGCGGGAGCGGCGCATCTACATCGCCCAGCTCCGCCGCCAGCACGGGCGTCACGGCTGGCGGCGGAAGGCGACCGCGGAACAGAGCCTCGTCTTGGCTCTCGCCAAGGACGGCATGAGCATCCAGGACGCCGTCGACCTCCCCAAGCGCGAGGCGGAGAAGCTGGCCGCCGCCGAAGCGAAGCGGCAAGCCGAAGCCCGAGCGAAGGCCGAAGCCGAAGCCGAAGCGAAGCACCAGGCCGAACTCCGCCAGGCGGAAGCCGAAGCGAAGCGGCGTGCCGAAGTCGCCGAAGCCGAAGCCGTCGAAGCACGGGCCCGGGCCGAAGCCGAAGCAGCTGCCGAAGCCGCCCGACTCGAAGTAGAAGCGAAGCGCGTAGCCGAAGCCGAAGCGGCCCGGCTCCTCGTAGCCGAAACCGAAGCGAAGCTCGCCGAGATCGCCCGCGCCCGGCGCCAGGCGGAGGCAGAAGCCGAACTGAACCGGCAGCGGCAGCAGGCCGAGCAGGCCCGCATCCAGGACGAAGTCGCACGTCGCATCCGTGAGCAGGAGGCTGCCGACGCCGAGCAGCGCCGCCAGAACGAGGCCCGCGAGCGTGCCCAGCGCATCGCCGCCCGCGCCGCCTCTGCTTCGGACGCCACTTCGGGTTCGGACCCGAAGCCCGCCGCCACTTCGGGTTCGGTCTCCGCTCTCGGTGGCCGCGGCGCGAAGAAGCAGGCCGAAGTCGAAGCGGTCCTGGCCCGCCTGGTCGAAGCGAACGACCCGAAGGCATACCCGCTTTCCGAAGTGATCGCCGACTTCGGGTTGAGCCAGACCACCGCCTACGACCGGCTCGTCACCGCACAGCGTCTCTACGCCAAAGCCAAGGACCCGAAGTCCGAGAAGACCGCCTGAGGGGCCGGACGTGACCACTGAGATCAGCCGGCCCAAGCCCACGGAAAGGAAGTGCAGGCGGTGAGCGCAGAGACCATCACCCCCGTTAATCCCGACTCCACGCTCTCCCACGCCGCCACGCCCAGTGACAGCTCGGGCGGCGGGGCGGGGCGGGGCGGGCCTGAAAACCCCACACAGGGGCCCCTGGTGGTCGTTCAGCAGCCTCGGAACCCTTCCCCGCCCCGCCCCGCCCCCCGCGCGTCCCAGGGCAATACAGGCAACTCGCTGCGAAACGGGTACGCCGCGATCTCGCACAGCGTGAGCGGCGAAACCGCGGCGATCGGCCTCGGCTTCCTCGCCGCCGGCCCCGTGGGGGCCATCGTTGGCGGCGCCGCCCTACCCGTTCTGGTCGCCGCGTCGATGTGGCGGGCACGTCGCCGCGAGCATGACGAGAACAGCAACAACGGCAACCCGTCCGGCCCCGGCTCCGAAGATGTAGCGGGCCGCTACCGCTCCGGTTCGGGCGGGCGTGGCGATGGCGACCGAAGCAACGGGGCAGGCGGCGGCCGGCGCATCCCCGACGGAACCGGTGGTGGCAGACACAAGACACCGAAGGGGCCCGGCCATGGAAGTGGCAAGGGGAACGGCCTCGGCGGCGGCCACAAGGACCGCAAACCGAAGGTGAAGGACCCGGTCGCCGACAAGCTCGCCAAGGGCGGCAAGGGCCTCGCCGAAAAGCTGAAGAACCGCGGCAAGAACAACGGCCAAGGCGACCTCGGCAAGCACGATAAGACCCGTATGGACAACAAGGGCGGCAAGGGCAACGGTGCCGACCTGAAGAACCCCAAGGCGCCCAAGACTCGCCGCGACCACAGCGGCGACTACCCCGATGACCGTCGCTGGCGAGGCCGCGGCCACAAGGACAAGCCCGGCAAGACCAAGCACCACAAGCCGGGCAACAACCGCGGCGGCAACGACACGGCAACGTCCTCACCCGACGGACTCGACCCCAAGCCGCCGAAGGACCCCAAGGCTCCGAACAACCCCCACGCCAGGCGCGACAAGCGCATCGACCTCGTCCGGACCAAACGCGAGAAAGACGCCCGCCGTAAAGCCATCAGGGCCGGCAAGCGAGCCGCCGAAGAAGCCGCCCGCCGTGGCACCTTGGGCGACCCGTACACCGTGAAGGTCGAAGTCATCCGCGAGGAAACCAAGAAAGTCGACATCGAGCTCGACCGGCAACACCGACTACTCGCCCTCGTGGCGGGGACCGAACAGCGAAGGAGCACCCCCGTGACCTACCCCGTAGCCACCACACAGCCCGCCGCAACCAGGCAGGGCGTGGCGGTTGCCCGGCAGATCGACATGCGCGCCTCCACCGCTTACCGGCTCCTCCTCGCCATGGCCGAGCAGCTCGCCAACGGTCTACACGGCGACTTTGACGCCGACATGGCCGACCACGTCTACGAACTCGCCGGGATTCCCGCCATGTGCCGCAACCTGGCCATGGCCGTCCGCGAGGCAGCCAGCGCCCTCCAGAAGACCGCCCCGCTCCACCCCTCAGTCGTCAAGCACCTCAACAACGCCGCCATCGCAGCCCTCACCGCCTCCCGCATGGCCGACACCATCATCGTTGTGTTCGTCCAGGCGCACCGCGAAGACATCTACCGCGTCATGGAACCCCGCATCGGTGAGGAACGCTGGAACATCCGCAACGCCTCCGGCACCCTCGACGCCGCCAAGCTGCGCGCCGCCATCATGTCGTCCGGCCAGCAGCGCCTCGCCCTGCCCGCGGGCAGCACCCCGGCCGGCGCCACCAGCAGCGGCACCGGCACGCTCGTCCCCACCTCCGACGCCAGCACGAAGAAGCTCGTCACCCTCATGAAGGGCTTCGACCGCGGCCACATGGTCGACTGCCTCTCCGAGGTAGCCGGAGCAGCCGGCGGCATCGAGGTCGTAGCCGATGCCGTCACCCGGCTGTACCGGCGCATGGCCAAGACATGGCCCACCGAGACCACCGTCGACGACACCGTCCTCGCAACCGCCGCCAAGGTGAAGAACGTCGCGGCCGAACTCCGCAAATCCATCAAGGCCGCGCAGCGCGCCCACCAGCGCGAACTGCGCCTGAACGCCAAGCCCCGCAAGGGAGCCCGAGCAGAGTCCAAGTGGGACGTCGTCGGCCGCCCCGGCCAGCACTGAAACCCAGGAAGGAGATAAATACCATGGCCACCACCAAGACCGAGATCCCCGCAGGTCTCGAAACCCTGTCCGACAAGCCGAAGCGGTGGGACTTCAGCCGCGATGCCGTCACCCCCGGCCGTCTCACCGCCTGGGGTGCCGAACTCGCCTGCGCCAGCGCCCTCGTCGCACCCCTCGCGGACATCCCCTGGGAAGCCGGTGCCACCGCCGGCGTCCTCTGCACCGGCACCGCCGTCCTCTACGAGAAGGCCCGCGGGTCCTGGCGGCGTGTCATGGCCGCCCGCGCTTCTGCCTGGCTCGCCACCACCGGCTGGCTGTCCTACGCCCTCGCCACCCAGCCCACTTTGACGACCATGACCATCGGCGTATCCGTATGGGCCGCCGGGGCCGCCGTGAACATCGGCATGGACAAGTGGGGGGAGACCACCCGCGAAGCCGAAGCCGAACTCGACCGGCGCCTCGCCCAAGGCGAAGAGATCACCAAAGCGCAGCAGGGATGGGCGAAGCTCCTCTACGACATCTGCGGCATCGAAGGCGCCATCGCCGACCCCATCGTCGACCGCTGGCCCTCCGGCGTCGGCGAAACCGTGAAGATCACCCTCCCGGCACACATGAACATCGACTCCCTCCGAGGCTACGAAGCCGAACTCGCCGGGGCACTCCACCTACCCAAGGGCGGTGGCGTCGCGTTCTCCGCTGGCGGCCCCGACATCCCCCGCAACGTCGTGTTCATCGCCATCACCCGCAAGAACATGATGTCCGGCGCCATCCCCTACCCCAAGCTCACCCCTACCACCATCAACAAGCCCGTCGGCTTCGGCGTCATCGGCAACGGCCAAGAAGCCGGCCTCAACCTCAAGGACGAAGGCTTCATCGCCATCGGCGCCCAGGGCTCCGGCAAGACCGCCCTGATGAAGACCCTCGGCCTCGGACTCGCTCGCTGCATCGACGCCCTCATCTGGGACATGGACACCTCCGCCAAGATGAGCGCGGTCTTCATCAACCCCTACCTGCGCTACGGCATCGGCGTGCCCCTCATCGACTGGCCCGCCACCAACGAAGACGAATGCCGCCTCATGGTCCACGCCGCCCGCGCCATCATCGCCGCCCGCAAAACGGAGTACGCCGACCTCCTCGAAGACGAAGACATCGACAACCTCCCTGCACGGCCTGAGATCCCCGCCATCCACATCCGCGTCGACGAGACCAAGTCCATGCCCGACGACGTCCTCGAAGGCATCGACTTCATCATCGAAGAAGGCCGCTCCGTCAACGTCCGCGTCTCCAACACCGGTCTGCGCGCCACCCGCGACTACATCACCGCCGCCATGGACGAACTCACCCCCGGCCGTATCGGACTGCGCACCAACAACGCCTCCGAACTCGACATGCTGTTCCCCGGCTTCGGCGCCCCCGACATGGCGATCTTCACCGACCCTGGAACCGTCGTCTACATGTCCGCCACCAAGGGCCCCTTCCAGCCCGCCCCCGCCAAGGCATACGCCACCATGGCCGAAGCCTTCACCCAAAACAGCACCGACTACGAGCGCATGCAGACCCTGTTCATGGACGCCGCCCGCCAACTCTCCAGCATCCGCCCCGACCTCGACGAGGTCTCAGCCCGCGCAGCCGGCCTCGCCTACGGACAGCGCTGGGCCCGCTGCATCCCCAATCTCCGTGGCGACGCCTACGGCAACGTCGGCCCCGACCGCATGCACGAATCCGTGTGGGAGCTGTACCGATCCTGGCCGACCCCGGCCTCCTACGACGCTCTCCTCGGCCGCGCCCTGGATGACGACGGTGACACTCTCGTCGCACATGGTCCGACGATGGCCATCCCGCGCCTGACCGAGACCATGCTCGACGCGAACGAGTTGGAGCGGGCAGCGGCTCAGGACGCGGTCATCGAACTCGCCAAGACCCGCGTCACCCCCAAGACCAACGACCAGCTCGCCGTGGAACTGTTCGCCTCCATCGGCAGGGACGCCAAGCCGTCCGAGGTGTACCCGCTGATGGTGAAGGCCGGCTACGACAAGTCCGACCGAACCTTCCGAGACCTGTGCTCGAAACTTGCCCTTCAGGACAAGCTCACCAAGGGCGATGATGGAACCTACGCGGCTCCCAACAGCGGTGAGGTTCCTGATGCAGCCGGACGAGTTCCCGGACCTGAAGATGACGCCGATGGACGAGGCGATGCTCCATATGAGTGAGCTGATCGCCGGCCTGAAGAAGGCTGGTCTCAGTGAGAACTCTGCTGTGCGTTTCGCCGCGATCTACTTCGCAGAGCAGTCGGGCAGCGTCGACGACCCGGACGACGACTGATCCCACCACTCCACCAAGGAAGCCCCCGGGTTGCACCTGGGGGCTTTCTGTTTTTCCCCTCTGCGTGCCCTGATGAGAAGAGCTGAGCCATGCAGTCCGATCACAAGCCCGTCGAGCCGACCGCCGCCGACCACGAGACGATCCGCCGCCTGGTGGCCGCGGTGAACGAGATCCCGATCGCGCATCGGGACGAGACTCCGCTGCCGCCTTATGGTGCTGCGCCGCCTGTGCCGCAGCCGGGGCGTGCGCCGATGAGTGCGAAGGCCGTGGATGATGCGGCGCGGATGCTGTCCGCGAGCGTCCTCGTCGCGGTGACCGGTGGGTCGGGGACGGCGCTGCTGTGGGCGTCCGGCCACGCCAACCCTGGTGTGATCGCCGTGGTGTTCGGTGCACCAACCGCCCTCGTCCTCGCCCTCGGCCGGCTCGCCCGGCGTGCACGCGGTGTGCTGCCGGAGCAGCATCACCACCACTACGCGGGGCCCGTCGACCAGCGGACCATCAACAACCGCCCCGCTGGCGTATGGGTGCGGAACGCTACCCGAAACGGATAAGGGAGAACGCATGCCTGTTCGAGAGTTCACCATCGCAGCACTGGCCGCGCTCAGTGTCCCGCCGGATGACCCTGATGACATCGAGTACGACGAGCATGTCCTCGCTGACGAGCAGGTGACCGTGCTGAAGTACACGGCGCTGCGCCGCTGCATCTTCCATGCGCCCGACGACGGCCGCACATACGCCGTCGAATACGAGGCCGAGCTTGACATGGGGGACTTCGAGGTCGGCGGCGGGATGCCCGACAACCACGGCTGGTACGGCGACACGGAGAGGCGACCGAAGTGGAGGAGCGCCCGGTGACCGTCATCCAATGGGTTCCCGTGGAGTGACCCACGGGCGTGCCACCAACGGGTTCATCGCTAAGACCGCCAACCAGCAGTAGGAGACACCGTGCCTGTTCCCGTGTGGTGGCCGCCTGTGCGTGACGCTGCCGATCGCCGCCGTCACGTCACCGGGTTGTTCCTGGCCCGCGCCACCGTCGACCTGCACGACGGCGCAGTGCGGTTGCGGTTCGACACTGCGGCCCGCACCCAAGCGTGGCAGGACAGTGGTGCGCAGACCGCGTTAGAGGCCGCCCTGCGTGCGGCAGGCCACGACCTCCCCGTCCGTGTGGGCCAGCCGACTGTTTGACACTGCTGCGACACTGAATTCAGCCCCGCCTCGCATCCCCCCGTCGAGGCGGGGCCTTTCTGCTGTACGGGTGGTGACAGGCGTGCGAGCTGGGGCGTAGCGTCTTGATCAGCGGCAGCCGCGTGGCCCCTGGTGGGCGCGGGCGATCGCACGCCTTGTCTCCCCCGCACGGCTGCCGCGTAGACGTAGAACGGCCCCGCACCGGATTCCGGGCGGGGCCTCCGTCATGCGGTGGGGCTACCAACTGGTCACGGTCGGCGGGATGCCTTCGGTTCCGTCGATCTCGTGCTGTGACCACACGGTGATGTGCTTGAACCCTGCCTTTTTGAGGTGCTCGGTGAGTTGGTCAGGGTGCCCGTAATTCCAGCCGAACCAGATAGCCGCGCCACCAGCTCCCTTCCTGCCGCCCTGGAGGAGGTGCCAGTCATCACGGTTCGTGCTGATGATCGGCATGTCGGTGTTGACGCCGTCGACAAACTCGGCGACCGTCTCCGCCACCTTCGGGGCGACTTCCTCAGCCAAGCCATCCTGACTATCACCGATGATGATGAACACGTCGGTCACGTTACTCACGTGGGCTCCTCGTCCGGGCGCACCGGGCCCGCGTGCGGATCGATGAGGCCGGCAGCGTAGTCCATGCCATTGAAGAAGTGGTGGCCGCTTTCCAGTGAGGTAGAACCCCGCTCGGCTCGGATTCGCCTGGCTAGCATTTGCGCATGTTCACGCAGTAGGTCATCCAGCGCATCACCGAAGGCTGACGCCGTGTCTGGAGTCTGGCACAGCTCCCAAAGCCTGTCCCTGGCTGCGCTCATGGGGTCTCCTCCTCGCCGCCCACCGGGCGCTCGCTCGTGAACGGGTCGATGAGGCCGGCGGCCACGTCAGCATCCTCGTACATGAAGAACGGGGATCGGTGGAGGGGAAGATCCTGCTCGTCGACCGCGAGCCGCTTCCCGCCGTCCTCTCCCCATGCCCGGAGTTGCTCGGCTAGCTCGTGCGCAAAGGTGTCGATGAGTTCGGCCGCCCCCTCCTCGTCGTACCCGACGAGTTCGGGGTTCCTCAACGCGTCGGCGAGTCGATCGCGGGCGCTCATGAGGGCTTGACCTTCCCGTCGCGGATGCGGGCGACGTATTCGCGGGTGAAGCCGGTGGCTTTGACGACGGCGGTGAGGCGGCCGCGTACCTGCTCGCCGCCGTGCTTTTCGGGGAAGACCTCGGGGATCGTTTTGAAGATCCATGCCTTGTCGTCGGCCATGCGCTGGGTGCGCCGGGCCAGTTCGGCGATCTTCTCTTCGTCAGTCATGGGCGTATCCATCCCCTCAGTATGCCACTTTGGTAGGCGGATTCAATGTGCCAACATGGTTGACGTGAGGTCTGAGTAGGCATAGCGTGTAGCCATCAAGTGCCGCACCAAGGGGGACCCAGTGAACGCCAGCACCCGCACCGCCCGCCGCACCCTCCGCGACCGCACCCGCACCCACCGCGCCGCCGCCAAGATCCGCCGCCACGGCGTCGGCACGCTGGCCGCCCACTGTGTGGCCGCCGGACTCGGTATCAAGGAAGCCCGCACCGTCGCCAGCAGCCTCCGCAAGAACGCCGCCCGTGCGGGCATCACCGGAACCCCCTCCACCTCCTACACCCACGGCCGCGCCCGCCAGTGCACCCGCTACACCGTGCAGGCCGTCGCCCGGATCGCCGCCCTCTACAAGCCCCGCAAGCCCGCCTACAAGCTCACCGCCACCAAGCTCACCCTCGCCGCCTAGGAGACACCCATGCCCCGTTCCGACAACCTCGCCGCCATGTCCACCGACGGGCTCCGCGATGAACGCGAAGCCTGCCTCCTGCTGACCACCGACACCTACGGAAGCAGCGAGAGCGTGAAGGAGTTCCACGCCGACCTGGCCGACCGGATCAGCGACGAAATCGACAGCCGCAACACCCGACGCTGAAGGAGACCCCGCATGCTCGCCCCCTTCACCCCGTGCCCCGGCGGTTTCATCACCGCCATCCAGCTGCCCAACGGCCGTTTCCTCGTCGAGGGCTGGGTCCTCATCCAGTCCACGTTCGACAGCAACGCGCCCCGTCACGAGCCGGCCTACCACTGGATCACCGACACCGAGCCGGACGCCGCCGACATGGTCGCCGAGTTCGCCCGCGACCTCAAGACCCCGGCCGCTGCCCCCGCCGCGCCCGCGAACGGCAGCCTGGTCGACTTCGACGACCCCTACAGCGACCTCGTCAACACGCTCTGAAGGAGACTCGGATGCCTCGCATGATCGGCCTTAACTGCCCCGACGGTCCCGGTGGCCGTGACTGCTCGTGCTGCGGCCAGCCGCCCGGCCGGGATCGCAAGCTGGCCCGCCGACGGGTGAAGAGGTCCGAGCGGAACGCGTGGAAGAGCGCTCTGCGCACCTAGCCCTCAACTAGGAGGTCCAATGAACTTCATCGAAACCGACCCCGCCGACGATCCCGAGCCGGATGACGCGCACGAGGAATGCCTCGGCATTCATGGCAGCGCGGACGGCTACCGCGACTGCGACGGCCAGCCCATCTAACCCCGCCCTATCCTCAACCCACCGCCACCGAAAGGGCCCCGCCATGAGCGACACCGAGTTCGAGACCCACGAGGAAACCGAGATGGCCGCCGAACAGGAAGAGGCCCAGTACCGCCGCTACACCCAGCGCATCAGCAACCTGGAGTACGGCATCGACGGCGCCCTCGACATGCTCGACACCCTCGCCGAGCGCGCCAACGACACCGACGCCGACCTCGCGGCATCCGCACGGCGCGTCCACCAGTTCCTCACCGGCTACCGCCACCCGTAACAGCCCTCCGCCGCCGAAAGGGGTCACCGTGTCGGAACTTGCCCACCGCCAACCGCAGTCCGGGCCCGGCTTGGGGTGGGCCCTGACCCGCACCTGGAGGTAGTCATGACCATCCGTACCGGTCGCGCACACAAAGGCTGGTTCCTCAACCAGGCAGCTGGTGATCCCACCCAGGGGCTCGCCATGAAGTGGGGCATACACCCGGCAGGCGACCAACGGCCCGCCCTCTCTGCTCCAGCCGAAACCGTCAGCGTGGCCATCCTCATCCACGGCCGATTTGTGCTCGACTTCCCCGGCCACGGCACTGTGGAACTGCGTCAGCAGGGTGACTGGGTGCAATGGCCGCCCGGTGTTACCCACACGTGGTGGGCGGTGGAGGCTTCGACGGTCCTCACCATCCGCTGGCAGCCCGGCCCCAGGCAGATTTGACCCGCCGCGCGGCAAAGGCCCCGATCCCAGTCTGGGATCGGGGCCTCCAGCATGCGCGAGCTCAGTCGATAAACGACCCATCCGCACGCCGCTGATGCCGTGACCGGAGGTGCTTGCACTGCGGGCAATGCGACATCGCGCCCCGCTTCACCACCCACGAAATCCCGCACGTCATCAAATGCCCGAACCCCGCACCCAGGCTCTGCCCCATCCGCGCGAAACCCGGCATCGTGCACGTCCGGCAATCCCTGCAGCCAGCCATCGTGATCCCCCCTCACGGCACGCCCGTGATGCGTGCGATCCGGGGATGCTAACCGCCACCACTGAGCTGGGCCAGAGGTTCACGAGAAACCCCCGCGCACGAGTGAGGCCCCGGAATGCCGCCACAGCCTCCAGGGCCCCACCAGCCGCCACGCTCAGCGGCGTTGACGGCCGCGCGCCCGCCTCGTGCGCACGCCCTTCCGCCCCATCATCGAACGGCCAGCGCGGGTGTACCCCTCGTTACTGATGCGGGCAGCCTTGGACTTCGACATGCCCTTGCGGCGGAGGGCGGCATACACCTTGAAGCGTGCGCGGTAGACGAAGCCGAAGCATCCGCCTCGGTCGGACACCATCCCCAACACCACCTTTCGGCCGTCGAATCGCAGCCAAATCTGCACTTTGGCCTACGATTCAAAGGTAACAGGCTGGCAGGAGGCATCCCATGACCCACCCCACCGGAGACCGTGCCCGCAGCGGCAAAGGCAAATTCGTCCGCACCCTCGACAACGCACGCCGCGACGCCGAAGCCGCCGGCCTCCGCGCCCAAGGGCTCACCTACCAAAAAATCGCCGACCAGTTGGGCTACACCGACCGCTCCGACGCCCGCGTCGGAGTCCGCCGCGCCATCCGCGACGCCTGCCTCGGCCCCGCCAAAGAACTCGTCGACCTCGAAGTAACCCGCCTAGAGGCCATGTACGACGAGGTACTCGACATCCTCCAAGCCGACCACGTCATGGTGTCCCACGGCCGGATCGTCTACGACCAGGACGGCAACCCCCTACCGGACCACGACATCAAGCTCCGCGCCATCGACAGGGCGTTGCGTGCGCGCGAGAGCTTCCGGAAGCTGCTCGGCCTCGATGCCGCACTCAAGGTCGACGCCATCGTCACCGAAGTCACACAGCAGGACCTGGAGTTGCAAGAGATGCTGCGCGACGCCAGAGCCGCCATGCAGATGGAAGAGCAGAACATCGTCGACGGCGGCGCCGATGCCTGACCAGAAGATCGGCCAGCTCCTCGACGCGCTCGGCGTCACCATCGACCTAGACGAGGGCGACCTGCCGACGGACGCCCACATCATCCTGAAGATCGTCAAGACTGACGGAACCGTCAGCCTCGTCAAGGCGGTCAGCGAATCCCTCGACTGGATCACCACCCTCGGCATGCTCACAGCCGCCCTGGAGATCGAGAACGGCGGCTACATCAGCAGCCGCGACGACGAGGTATGACCCTATGGCGGCTCTCTGCACGCCTAGCTACCTCGAAGGTCTCGACGCGGAAACCTTCGACCTCAACACCTACCTCGCCCAATACGACCCGCGGCTCCTCGCCGACCCCGAAGGCCGGCGCACCCTCACCCGACTCAATCCGCTGCTGTTCGCCCTGGTCTACCTCCGTCACCACCTGAAGGACAGTGAGGGGCGGATCACGTTCGGCGATGCCCACCTTGACTGGTGCCGTGCCGCACGCGGCTGGGTCCGGCCGCCTACCGGGCCGGGTGAAAACCGGGACGCGTACATCGCACCGCGGAACATGGGCAAGTCCACGTGGTTCTTTCTGATCCTGCCGGCGTGGGCTGCCGCGCACGGGCACGTGAAGTTCGCTGCCGCGTTCGCCGCGTCCGCCACCCAGGCGGAAACCCACCTCGGATCGTTCAAGCGGGAGGTCGACTCCAACGAACTCCTCCGCCGCGACTACCCCGACCTATGCGCCCCCGCGAAGCGGCCGTCCGGGTCGAGCGTCGCGGACACGCAGTCGATGTACATCGCCGGGAACGGGTTCGTGTTCGCGGCCCGCGGTATCGACTCCTCCAGCCTCGGTATGAAGGTTGGCGAGCAGCGCCCCGACCTGCTCTTGCTGGACGACATCGAACCCGACGAGTCGTCGTACTCGCCCGACCTGGCGCGGAAGCGACGCACCACCCTGATCGATGCGATCCTTCCGCTCAACGTGTACGCCCGCGTTGTCATCTCCGGCACCGTCACCATGCCCGGCAGCATCGTGCACCAGCTCGTCAAGCACGCCCGCAGCGTGGAGACCGCCGACTGGGTACGCGAGGAAGGCTTCAACGCGCACTACACCCCGCCGATCATCAAGACCGCGGGCGGCTACGAGCGGAGTGTCTGGCCGGCGAAGTGGCCGCTCGCCTATCTGAAGTCGATTGAGCACACGAGGTCGTTCGCGAAGAACTACGCCAACGACCCGATGGGGTCGGATGGTGACCTGTGGACCGTGGATGACTTCCGTTATCCCGGCCCGGACGGTCCGGACCCGGTGACGCACATGATGCTGTCGATCGACCCTGCGGTCACGGCGAAGAGGAAGTCGGACTTCACGGGGTTGGCGGTGGTGTCGTGGTCGGCGCAGCATCGGCGGTGCACGGTGCACGAGGCGCTGGCGGTGAAGATCCCGCCGGGTGAGCAGCTACGTGAGCGAGTCCTTGCTCTGTTGGATGAGTGGCCGCGGATTGGGCTGATCCTGGTGGAGGTGAATCAGGGGCATGACGTGTGGAAGGCCGTCTTTCACGGGATGCCGGTGAGGGTGAAGACGGTGTCGCAGACGGAGCCGAAGTTCACTCGCGCTGAGGGTGTGCTCGGGTTGTATCAGCGTGGCCGGGTGTTGCATGCGCGCAGGTTGCGGGAGTTGGAGGAGCAGCAGTGTGCGTTCCCGAAGGCGCCGAATGACGACCTTGTGGACGCGGTGGGGTCTGCGGTGAGGAGATTCATTCCTGCCGTGAAGGGTCAGGCGCCGTCTGCGTCTCGCGCTTCCTACGTCTGATCCTGCACTTCGAAGGCTCGCACCGCCTGTGTGGTTATGTGACGTGCTTGATTCGACCGTCTATCCTTCGATTCAAAGGCAAAGAGTGGAGGCTGCATTGGAAGACGAGGCGAACGTCGATCCGCGCGCCGACCTCATGTACGGCATCCACGAGCTGTCAGAGGCTCGGCCCGGCTACGACCAGGCCGAGGCGTACTACGACGGCAATGTGCCCGAAGTGTTCACCAGTGTCCGGCTGCGCCGCGCTCTCGCCGCGCACCGCATCGACTTCGACCTCAACTTCGCCAAAACGCCGGTCAACGCGGTCACCAACCGACTGAAGGTCGCCTCCATCACCAGCCCCGACAAGGCAACCAACCAGCTCATCTCGAAGATCTGGCAGGACAACCAACTCAACCTGGAGTTGCCCGACCTGTTCCGCCGGGCCGGCGAGTACGGCGACGCCTACCTGATGGTCCTCCCCGTCGAGGACGAGACCGGGCGGGTGGTGCGGGTGGAGATGTTCTACAACTCCCCGCAGACGGTCCGTGTGATCTACGACGAGGAGAACCCCCGCCGCAAGCGGATGACAATCAAACGCTGGTGTGACGGCCCGTACTTGCGGGCCGAGGTGCTGATCGACGGGCTGACAGAACGCTGGACGACGGGTAAGAACGCGCGGGGCGATGACGCGGGCGACTGGATGCCGTGGCCTGCCGACCCGGAGGACCCCGAGTCGTGGAGGATCGAGAACGAGTGGGGTGAACAGCCCGTCTTCCACTTTCGGACGGACCGCCCCTACGGCGTCCCCGAACACTACGGCGCCTACGGCCCCCAGGCCGCCATCACCAAACTCCAGGCCACCCACATGGGCACCGTCGACTACCAAGGCGCCCCACAGCGGTACGCCCTCACCGAGACCGCGACCACCGACACCAGCGACCTCGACCCCAGTGATTTCGACGACGATGACTGGCCCACCCCCGATGCCGGCCCGTCGGACATCGGTGACGACTCCAGCCTGAAGGCCGGGCCGGGGGAGATGTGGCTGCTCCGCGGCTACAAGGCGGTCGGCCAGTTCGAGGCGGCCAACCCGCAGGTTTTCTTGGACCCGATCATGTTCAACGTGCGGGCGATGGCGCAGATCTGCGAGACCCCGCTGCGCATGTTCGACCCACAGTCCTCGCAGCGGTCCGGTGTCTCCTACCAGGAGGAGGACAGCCCGTTCATCTCCAAGATTGAAAACCGGCAGACCTCCTACGGTGCCACCCTCCACGAGGCGTTCACGTTCGCGCTCCGTCGCCTCGGTGTTGAGGACCCGGTCATCACCGTCGACTGGGTGCCCGCCCGCTCCGTATCCACCGCCGAAGGCTGGCAGACCGTCAAGGCGAAGATCGAGGCTGGGGTGCCGCGCCGGCAGGCACTCATGGAGGCCGGGTATCGCGCAGAGCAGGTCGACGCCTGGCTGGCGGGTACGGACGATGCCGAGCTCCAACGCCGTGTGGATGTCCTCGCCTCGCTCGCGGACTCGGCGCAGAAACTCGGCGCGGCCAAGACCTTGGGTGTGATCACTGAGGAGCAGGTTGCCCAGCTCATGGCCGGCGCGATCGACGACCTGGAAGCACTCGCGAACGCACAGGAGGAAGGCTGATGCCGTACTCCAGTGAGCGTCTGCTGCGCTTGGTGCAGGGGGAGCACACGGACCAGGTCGTCGACCTGGAGAACCAGATCACCGGCCGTGCGTTGCGCGGCTCGGACCGGGCGTTCGAGGAGCTGATTCGCCGCACCCTCGAAGCGTGGACCCGAGCGTTCGGTGGACCCAACTACCAGGCAGTCCCCGGCAATCTGCTGCGCCGCATCATCGCCGCTGCACGCGCTGCCGCTAGCCGTCTCCTCGACAGTATCGGCGAGCGGGCGCCTGCCGCACTTACTGACGGGCTCGGTCCGGCACTCGCGCTCGGGGTACGGCAGGGCGGCGAATTCGTGCGCGCCGTGACCGGCCGGCGTCGTCGTGACCCGCGGGTGCCGTCGGTGTCGCGTGCGTTGCGGGATGAGGCGCGGCGGGTGCGGGATCTGGTGGCCGAACGGCGGGATCGGACGCTGCATCTGCTGCATGAGGATCGTGTGTCGCGCTGGTCGCACATGCTGGCAGGGCTGGGTGCTGCGCGTGCGGTGCTCCCTGCGGTGCGTGCGCATGTGGCATGGGTGGTGAACACCGCGCTCCACGAGGGGCTCCAGGCCGTGGTGCGGGCGACTGCGCCGCTCCGGCTGTGGGTGTCGGAGGCTGACGCGTGTGTCCGCTGCCTGGCTTACACGGGGCGTACCGCGAAGGCGGGCGCCTCGTTCCCGGGTGGCTTGTCGTGGGACCCGCGACAGCGGCAGGCGCGAGCGGACGGTGTGGATGGGCCGCCCCTGCACGCGCATTGCCGATGCCGTTGCGTCCCCTGGGACGACGCCTGGGCTGCGAGCGGTGTCCCGTTCCCGCTCGCGTTGCAGCGTGAGGCGCACCGGTCGATCGGCTATGGGCAGGCCCGCCCCTCCGAATCCCGCACCGCACGCCTGCGTGCCGCACGCGAACTCCTGCGCACCGAACCAGACCTGCTGCCCGCCGTGGAAGCACGCGCACGCCGCGCACTCCGAACCGGCAGCTTCGCACCAGCCGCATAGAACCCCCGGCAACCGTGATGGGAGCCGACCACACCCCCGCGATGGAGGAACCATGGGCATCCACCCCAACACCAACCAGGCCGACGGCATCAGCGTGCGCCCCGGCCTGATCCTCGGCTACCGCCAGGACGGCCGCCCGATCTACCCGATCGCTGGCGGCGCCGAGTCCGACGAGCCGGATGTTGTGGTCGAGGACGACCCCGCACCGGACCCGGTCAACGATCAGGAGCCCGAGCCCGCCGACGACCCCGAGCCGGAGCCCGCGCCGAAGCCCCAGCCGCCGGCAAAGAAGGAGCCGGAGTGGAAGCCGCCGACCGAGGCGGAGTGGAAGCGGACGCAGGCCGCACTGAAGAAAGCCAACGACGACGGCAAGCTCCACCGGCTCCGCGCACGCGAGCTGGAGGAAAAGGCCCGCGGTGATGAGACGGAGCATGAGAAGGCGCTCCGGGAGGCCCGCGAGGAGGGGGAGAGGCGGTTCCGGGAGCCGATGAAGAAGGCCGGTGTGCGCGCCGCGCTGGCGGAGGCCGGGTTCACGAATCCGGAGCGGGTCATGCGGCTGGTCGACTGGGAGGCCGTGACCGTTGACGACGACGGGGATCTCATCGGGGTGGACTCGGAGGTGGACCGGGTCAAGGGCGAGTACCCGGAGCTGCTGCCGCAGGACAAGGCGAAGCCGAAGGTGCGGCCGACGGGTGCGCCGAAGCCTGCCGCTGCGGAGAAGCCGAAGACCACGGCGGAGCTGCATGCGGCACGAATCCTCGGCCGGGCTTGACACCCGCAGGTATATTCATCACCAGGTGAATTACTCCGCGATGGAGTAACCACCGCCTTTTGCGAAGGCGCCCGTGATGGGGCCGCGCTACTCAAACCCCCATCACGACGCCCGCAGGAGGGCACCCATGGCACGCAACGCAACCGAGGCGTGGATCCCGGAGGAGTACGGCTCCGAGGTCATCACCCGCATCAGCCGAACCTCAGCGGTCGAGGCCCTCGCCTCCCGCATTCCCATGGCTTCCGACACTCGACATGTTGCCCGTTCGGCGGGCATGGGTGTCGACATCGTCGACAAGGGCAGCTCCTACGGCGAGGACGTCTCCCTCAACGACGAAGTGATCCTCTACGCCAAGAAGTTCGGTAAGGCGATCCGTATCGCCGAAGAGGACATCAACGACGCCCTGCCCAACATCATCGCCACGAAGATGAACGACTGGGCCACCAGCTACGCCAAGATCATCGACAACGCGAGCCTCGCCGTATCCGCCGCACCCGGCGTAGGCGTCCCCTTCACCTCGCTCTACCAGCTCCTCCACACCACCGACGCCGCCCTCGGCTACACCGCCGATGCCAACATCACCACTGCCGCAGCCGCAGGCGCCCCGACCTACGACGAGTTCTCCACCGCCATCGGCAACGTCGAAATCGGCGACTACTACGACCCCGCCACCATGGTCTCCATCGCCCACCCCGCCTTCCGAAAGAGCCTGCGTGGCGTGAAGGACAGCCAGGGCGACCCCATCTTCGTCAAGGGCCTCGCAGGAACCCCCGACACGATCTTCGGTGTCCCCATCACCTGGTCCCTCGGCGCCCGCCTCTCCGCCACCGCCACCGCAGCCCCCTCCGGACGGCCCCTCATGGCCTTCGTCTCCACCGACCTGATGCAGCTCGGCATCCGCTCCGGCCCCGAATCCGTGTTCATCGACGGCCGCGACGGACTCAGCGCGCTCACCGACGAGTCCATCCTCAAGATGAGGGCGCGCAGGGGCTGGGCCTACGGCCACCCCGCAGGCGGCTCCATCCTCGTCGGCTGACCCACCTGTGACCCCGTACCGCCTGCGGCTCCGGGCGGTACGGGCCAGATCGGAGGTGGGCCATGGCAGCGAAGAAGACCAACCCCAGCGTGGCGCGGGCGCGGCAGTTCCCCGCGAAGGCCGGTGAGCCTGAGACCGAGGTCAGCGAACGGTCAGCAGACGGCAGCGACGGCCTGCGACACATCAAGAAGTTCGTCGTCGGCTCGGCCGGCTGGCCCACCTCAGGCGACGACCCCGCGCACGCAGGCAACACGGCCGCGGTCGTGAACGAGGCGATCCAGCGTGGTCTGCACCCGCGCGGTGACGTGAGCTTCGACGGGGAGGAGACGCACCCGAACGGGGTGTCGACGGTTCTTACCTACTCCGTGGACACAGTCCCGTCCTCGGTCGACCACTCGCCGGAGGAGACGACCACCCCGCGCGATGTGGTTGAGGCGGACGGCGGCGACACCAGCGGCAAGGACGGCTGACCATGGTCGACGCCTGGTGCAGTGCGCAGGATGTCATCGACGCCACGGGCGTGTCGGTGACGGATCAGCAGCTTGCCCAGGCGCAGAAGGCTGTGGAGGTCTTCTCCAACCGGATCTTTCCCGATGGGGAGCGGATGCGGGCACGGGATCTCTACTGGCTGGGCCAGGCCGTCGCCTACCAAGCAGCGTGGTTGGCAGGCCAGTTCGGGCTGGAGACGCGGCTGGATGCCACGCAGATCCAGCAGGATCAGGTCTCTACCACGCTGTCGGGTGACGGCCTGGTCCTCGCACCCATGGCCGCCCGCGCACTCAGGCGGGTGTCATGGATGCGGTCGAGGACGGTGCACATCCGGTCCGCAGTCGAGGGCGCCGGGTCGTGGCTGGGTGATCCGCTCGCGGAAGCCAGCGACGACCAGCAGCCGTGGACCCCCTGCCTGGGGGGTGCCTGATGCAGGCCATCGCCACTACCCAGATCAGCATCCTGCGGGGCGTCACCACCGACGCCTACGGGGACGAGCAGAACGTAGATATGCCCGTGTACACGGGCATTCCCGCGTCCCTGGCCGAGCAGACGCGGCGGGTCACCACCCGCGACGATCCCACCCCCCGCATCGTCCGCTACGCCACCGCCCGCGTCCCCGCCCGCACCGACATCACCGACCAAGACCGCGTCCGGGACGAACGAACCGGGGCCGTCTACAGCGTGGACGCCGTGTCCTCCATGACCAACCCCACGCTGACCGTCGACATCCGACTGGACCTGCGCCGCACCACCTGATCAACAACCGCATGGGCCACACGCCCGGGGAGACCAGGCGGCCACAGCTCGACACCACCTTCGGAGAGGAGGCGGCCATGACGCGATCCACACGGATCGACCCGTCCGCACGCACGCACGTCGACGCGGCCATCCACGACTGGCTCGACAACGTCATCGGCCCCGCCATCCTCAACGACGCCCGCGCCTACGCCCCCAAGAAGACCGGCCGCCTCGCCGAAAGCCTGCGCTCCGAAGTCCAGGGCAAAGTACTGCGGGTCGGCAGCCTGGACTGCAACTACGCCACCTACGTGGAAATGGGCACCGCCCCCCACGTCATCCTGCCGAGGAACAAGAAAGCCCTGTACTGGCCCGGCGCGAATCACCCCGTCGCCAAGGTCAACCACCCCGGCACCGCCGCCCAGCCGTACCTGCGTCCCGCCCTCCTACGACGGAGGACGCCGTGACCACACCGGTGCTACGCGCAACACCCGAGCTGGTAGCGATCGCCTGGCTGAAGACCGTGGTCGGCGACCGCGTCTCCACAACGCTCCCCAAGCCCGGCACGGACGGCAGCCTGTCGTGGGCCGCCGACGGATTCGTCACCGTCACCATCGTCGGCGGCACCCCCAACCTGTACACCCCACTGCGCGAGTCAGCGATAGGCGTCGACTGCTGGGCTGCCAACCCCGGCAGCCAGAAACCCCCGTGGAACAAGGCCGCCGTCCTCGCGGAAGCAGTGCAGGCCGCCTGCTACAACCACTCCGCGATCCCGCAGGCCCTCACCCTCCCGGACGGCTACCCGCAGGCCCGCGTGCTGTCCGCCTACACCACCGGGGAACACCGCCGAATCCCGGACGACCCGTCCTCGTATGCCCGCTACAGCATCCCCGGTCTCGTACTCGCCTGGACGGAGGCCCCGGCATGAGCCACCTCTACGCCCTCCAGGGCGCCATCAGCCGCGACCTCCTCACGTGGAACGGCCGCGTCCTCGTCCACGACAACCGAGCGGAGATGGAGTTCCTCGTCGCGGGCGAGGTGCGGGTCGTGCCCTGCCCCCGCGACATCCCGCCCGAGCAAACCCTGGAACTCCGCTACCACCCCCAGCTCGCCTCCGTGACCTGGCCACTCGACCGCAAGGACTTCCGATGACCCATCGCATCCGAACCACCAAGTGCCCCTGGCAGGAACTCGAAGTCGCCGACGCCGAATACCTCGACCTGAAGCGCCAGGGCCTCCTCCTCGAAGACCCCGACCCCGCACCGCAGGCGGCCACCCCCACGGCCCCGAAGAAGACCACCACCAAGGACCAGTAACCGGCCCACCACGGCCGCCGCCTGAAGGATGTGAGTCCCATAGCAGTAACTACGACAAATCTCGTACAGGGTCCGGCGACCCTGTACTCCGGAGCGTTCCAGGCTGCCGAGCCCCCCGACACCGCTGTCAACACCGCGCCGCCGGCGAGTAGCTGGACGGATGTCGGCGGTACGCAGGACGGCGTCAAGCTGTCCATCGACCAGTCGTACTCGGAGCTGGAGGTCGACCAGGTTGTCGACCGGGTCGGGTCGCGGCTGACGAAGCGCGATTTCACGATCGAGACATCGATGGCGGAGGTCACGCTCGGGAACCTGTCGCTGGCGTTGAACGGCGGCACCAGTGCGTCGGGCGCCGGGTACGCATCGTTCGACCCGTCCTTCGCGAGCGCGGCCACCCAGCCGAACTACAAGGCGCTCCTGTTCGACGGCTGGGCGCCGGGCGCCAACCCCTTCATCCGGCGGGTCATCCTTCGTAAGTCCCTCAGCACGGACGCGGTCGAACTTGCGTATACGAAGGACAAGCAGACCGTGTACGGCGTCAAGTTCTCCGGCCACTACGTGTCCGCGTCGATCAGCCCGCTGCACATCGTCGACCAGACCACCTAACCCCCACCCCTGCTAGGAGTACCACCCATGGCATCCACCACCCGTCAGACCGCCGCCGCCCGCAAGCGCACCCCCGCCAAGCCTGCGGGCGGCGCGGTGGACTTCGAACCGATCCGGATCGCAGCCGACGACAACGTGCCCGAGGAGCGCGTGCCGCTCTTCTACATCGGCGACACCGAGTACACGATCCCCAAGACCATCCCCAAGGGCGTCGCCCTCCAGTACCTGCGGAAGGCCGCCCAGGTCGGGCACGAACTCGCGACCGCGCCTCTCCTCATCCGCGTGCTGGGTGAGGACGCGTACACGGCGCTGGAGGAGTCGAACGCCCTGACCAGCGAGCAGCTCGAATCGATCATCGACATCATCGTCAAGCAGGCCCTCGGCAACCAGGAAGACAAGGGGGGAAAAGCCGGGCGTGGCTGACCAGCCTCCGGACCTGGGCCTATGGGCAGCTGTGGCTGGATGCGATCGCGGACCGGCTGGCACAGATCACGTGGGTCCTCGACCACGAGGACGATCTGGACGCCGACTTCCTAGCGATCTATGGCATTGACCTCCTTGAGCAAGAGGTCAGTGGCCCCCGCTACTTCGCCCTCGCCCACAGGTTGACCGCCTACCAGGGCGTGATGGCCGCCCGCGTCGACGAAGAACGCGAGCAGCCACAGAGCAGTACCCCAACCCGCACACACGTCGAAGCCCCGCCAAGCAGGCAGGGCGATGGAGCCGTCAAGGACGTCAGCCTGACGGCGTTCCGGGTCATGTTCCCCGGAGTGGTGAGCGGAGGAACCACAGGTGGCGGGCAGCTTTAGGATCGCTGAGGGCTACGTCGAGGTCACCGCCGACGAGTCCGGCTACAACCGGGCCATGGACCGGCTGAAGGCGAAGAAGAACAACGCCTCGGTCCTCGCCAAGCTGGACGACAAGGACGCCAAGACCCGCCTGTCTGCCCTGGTCAAGCCCCGCACCGTCAAGCTCACCACCCGCCTCGACGACAAGGCGACCACCACCGCCCTCGCGCGCCTGACCAAAGCACGGCAGATCAAGCTCACCACACAGCTGGACGACAAGGCCGTCACCGCCGGACTGACCCGGCTGACGAAACCCCGCACCGTCAAGATCAGCGCGGACTTCAAAGACAACGGGACCAAGGCCAAGCTCGCCTCCCTCTCCGGCAAGCGATCCATCGAAGTCCTCCCCAAGATTCAGCAGGCTGCCTACACGGCGGCGAAGAAGAAACTCGACAAGCTCACCGCCGACCGCGTCGTCAACATTCGCGCCTCCGTCGACACCCGCGTCGGCGCCAACGAGATCCGCAACCTCACCCAACGCCGCAAGGTCAACATCGGCATCGACGTCGACACCCGCGTCGCCGCCGACAGCCTCGCCAACCTCACACGCCGCCGACAGGTGACGGTGCAGGCCCGCGCGGACACCGAAGCCGCCAACACGAGCCTGCGGTTCCTCACCCGCGACCGCAACGTCAACATCCGCACCCGACTCTCCGGGCTCGGCAGCCTGGCCAGCCTCGGCAGCAGCGCCAGCAGCAGCGCCGGAGGAATCGGCCTGCTGTCCTCGCGTATCGCGCAGATCGCCGCCCTGATCATCGGCGTGCTGCCCACTGCGGCCTCGCTCGGACAGTCCCTCGCCGCGATGGGCCCAGCCGCCCTGGTGGCGGTGCCTGCTGTCCTGTCGCTGGCGGCCGCGTTCACCGCGATCAAGCTCGGATTCAGCGGCATCGGCGGCGCGTTCAAGGCAGCGTTCGCGCCGGCCGAGAAGTCGGCGGGTGCTGCGGAGTCGGCGACGCGGCGGGTGGAGACTGCGCAACGCTCGCTGGCGAAAGCCCAGCAGGCGGTTCGGGATGCTGAGGTCAACGCTGCTGAGGCGCGGGTGAAGGCAGCGCGGGACATTCAGGATGCGCAGGAGAACCTGAAGGACACGGTCGAGGATGCCGCTGAGGCGAACGTGCGGGCGGTCCGGGACGTCCGGGACGCGCAGCAGGAGCTGCGGAACACCGTCCAGGATGTTGCGGATGCGCAACGCCGGGCGGCGGAGCAGGTGGAGCAGGCGGAACGCGACCTCGCCGACGCCCAACGCGATGCCCGCCGTGCTCAGCAGGATTTGAACGAGGCTCGGAAGGAAGCCGCCGAAGACCTCGAAGACCTCAACTCGCGTCTGGCGGATGCTCAGCTTGACCAGCGGCAGAAGGTCTTTGACCTTCAGGACGCGGAGAAGTCCCTCAATGCGGTCAAGGCCAAGGGTGCTGCCGCGTCGCAGGATGAGCTGGCGCGCGCGCAGCTGCGCTACGACCAGGCTGCGCAGGCCCTGTCCGAGCAGCAGACCGAGACGGTCCGCCTTCAGGAGCAGACCGCCGCCGCGAACGCTGCCGGGGTCGAAGGAAGCGAGAAGGTCACCAAGGCGAAGGGTGACATCGCCGACGCCAACGAGAAGGTCGTCGACAAGACGAAGGAGCTGAAGGACAGCCAGAACGAGGCCGCGAAGGCGGCGACCGACGGGGCGCAGCGCACAGCCAAAGCGCAGCGGGATGTCGCGGACGCCCAGACTGCGGCGGCGAAGACCGCTGAGGACGGGGCTGAACGCGTCGCCAAAGCCCAAAGGGATGTCGCCGACGCCCAGACTGCGGCGGCGAAGGCGGCCACCGACGGGGCCCGGCAGATCGCCGACGCGCAGGACGCCGCCCGGCAGGCAGCCGAGGCTCTCGCGGACGCGCAGACGAAGTCGGCATCCGCGGTCGACAAGACGGCCGAGGCGATGGCCAAGCTGGCACCGAACGCGCGGGCGTTCGTCAATGCCGTCCTCGCCCAACGCGAGGCGTGGCGGTCCCTGAAGCTGGACGTGCAGAACACGCTGTTCAACGGCTTGGGTCAGAAGTTCACCACCATGAGCACGGCGATCCTGCCCTCCCTCCGGCAGGGCCTTGTCGGCACGGCAGGCGTGCTCAACACCATGGCCAAGAACGCGTTCGACGCGGTCACCAACCTAGGCCGGACCGGCCAGCTCAAGCAGATGTTCGACGGCCTCAACAACGGACTACGCCCCCTGGCCAAGGTGCCCGGCCAGTTCATCCAAGGGCTCGCCCAGCTCAGTATCGCCGCCTCGCCGGCGTTCGAGCGGCTCACCACGGCAGCAGGGAATGCGGCTACCCGAATCTCGGAGAAGCTGTCAAAGGGGTTGGCGTCGGGGGCGCTAGAGGACTCGATCAACGGGGCCGTGGAGGTGGTGAAGCAGTTCGGTCAGTTCCTCGGGGACCTGGGCGGCACGATCGGCAACGTCATGAAGGCCGCCGCCGCGGGTGGCGGGGATGCGCTCGGTGCGCTCGGCTCGGTGTTTGCGGAGTTGCGCCGGGTCACGGCGATGCCGGAGGTTCAGCAGGCCCTCACCTCAATCTTTACCGCCGTCAACGCGATCGCCAAGCTCCTCGCGGGCACGCTGGGTGCGGTGATTCAGGCGGCTCTTCCGCTGCTGGCCGCGCTGGCTCCGGTGGTGACACAGCTGGCGGAGCAGTTCGGCCCTGTTCTTGCGCAGCTGGCACAGAGCCTCGGTACTGCGCTCATGCCAGTGATTACCGCGCTGCTGCCGGTGGCCGGACAACTGGGGGATGTGATCATCCGGCTGGTGCAGGCAGTGATGCCGCTCCTGGCGCCGATCGGGGAACTCCTCGGCACGATCATCGCGGCGCTCGCTCCGGTCCTTACCGTGATCGGGGATGCCCTGGTCACGGTGGTTGGTGTGCTGGTACGCGCTCTCGTTCCCGTGGTGACCGCGCTGATCCCGGTTGTCACGATGATCGGGACGCTGTTCGCGCAGCTGGCACCCCTGTTTCCGCCGATCATCGCGGCACTGATGCCACTCATCCCAGCGATCGCCCAGCTGTCAATCTCCCTGCTCACTCTAGTGATGCAGGTACTCACCCCGCTGATGCCGCTGGTGGTACGCCTGGCCGGACTGCTGGCGGGGACGCTGGCGGGCGCGATTGGCATCCTCGTCCCGGTCATCACCACAGTGATCGGCTGGATCAGCAAGTTCGCGGACATCATCACCAAGGCCGTCGGCTGGGTCGTCGACAAGTTCACTTGGATGTATGACGTCCTGGTCGGGCACAGCATCATCCCCGACCTCGTCAAGGCGATCATCTCGTGGTTCACCAAGCTGTGGACGAAGACGAAGGAGATCTTCACCCAGTTGAAGAACTGGGTCGTCGACACCTGGAGCAAGCTGTGGAAGACCGTCTCCGACCGGTGGTCGTCGTTCTGGTCGGGGCTGAGGACAAACCTGTCGAACGCGAAGACGTCGATCTCTAACTGGGTGTCTGGCGTCAAGTCGTCCGTGACCAGCACGTGGTCGTCGATGTGGAACACCGCCCGCGACAAGGTCACGTCGATCTTCTCCACCATCAACAGCAAGATCACGAACTTCAAGAACGGTATGAAGTCCGCGTTCTCCGCCCTCCGGGACTCGCTCGGCACGATCTGGAAAGGCATCCAGTCCAAGATTGGCGGCCCCGTCAAGTGGGTGATCTCCCATGTCTACAACGACGGCGTCCGCAAGATGTGGAACACCATCGCCGGAAAGATCAACAGCAAGCTGAACCTCCCCTCCATCAGCCTCGGCTTCAACAAGGGCGGCGTCGTCCCCGGCTCGGGTAACACCGACACCGTGCCCGCCATGCTCACCCCCGGCGAACGCATCCTCTCCAAGGGCCAGGTCGCTCAACTCGGTGGGCACCGGGGCATCGACGCCATGCTCGGTCAGGACAAGCCCACCCGCACCGGAGGCAACCCCACCCAGCGGCAGGAGCGCCGCCGCGAACAGGCAGGCGGGCAGCACTTCGCGAAGGGCGGCATCGTCGGCTCCGTCACCAACTCCGTAACCAGCGCCCTCTCCGGCGCCGCCTCCTGGGCAAAAGACCTCGTCATCGGCGGCCTCAAGAACGCGGCGCAGAAGGCGATCAGCAGCCTCATCCGGCCGCTCATCAACCAGATCCCCGGCGGCGGACTCGGCACCCTCCTCAAGGGCCTCTCCAACAAGGCCCTGGATGGCATGCTCGGCTTCCTCGGCAACGAGGACAAGAAAGCCGTCGGCGGGCCCGCCGTACAGCGCGCCGTGTCCTGGGTGAAAACCCAGAACGGGCTGCCCTACCAGTGGGCCGGAAACGGCAACCCCTCCTGGGACTGCTCGGGTCTGATGTCCGCGATCGAATCCGTCATCCGCGGGGAAAGCCCGCACCGCAGGTGGGCGACCGGGGCGTTCGGCGCGACCGCCCCCTCCGGCTGGATCCGCAACCTCAAGAGCCCGTTCATGATCGGCATCACCAACGCGGGCGTCGGCCACACCGCAGGCACCCTCGCCGGCATGAACGTGGAGAGCAGCGGCGGCGCAGGCGTCCACATGGGCAGGAGCGCACGCGGCTACAGCGACAGCATGTTCACCAGCCAGTGGGGCTTCGCACCTGCCGCGAAGTACGACTCCGGTGGCATCCTTCAGCCCGGCGCCACCATGGCGATCAACCGGACCGGGCGCCCGGAGCGTGTCCTGGACGCGCAGCAGACTGTCATGTTTGAGCAGCTTGTCTCCAGCAGCCAAACGGGCGGCGGCAGTGTCGTCATCGAGAACATCACCGTCAGTGGCACGTTCGACTTCTCCAGCCCCGCCTCCCGCCGCGCCGCCGCGCAGGCCCTGGTCAAGGAGATGAAGGAAGCCATCCGTCAGGACGACAGGAGCCGTAAGTGAGCGCATTCGACTGGGGTGACATCCAGCTGGGTCGCATCCCCCTGCGGGAAACCTTCGATGTCGCGGAGGCGGGCGGCGACACCCGCACCCTTGACCTCGACGGGCAGGAGTCGTTTCCACCGCTCACCCGCGCACAGGTCGTGGCCCGCCACGACGGCATCAACAGCCTGACCATGGGCCAGGTCATCCCAGTCACCTTCACCGACAAACCCGAACGCAACGGCTACTACACGATCAAGGCCGCAAGCTCCACCTACACCGAAAACCGCGGCGAGCGGGTCACAGCCGACTGGAAAGTCTCCCTCGAACGCGTCGGCAGTGACGCCGAAACCGACCTCCAGTCCCGCCTCACCGGAGCCGTCCGCCTCAACGACTACAGCAGCAGCGGCGAACGCTGGCACGCCCCACCCATCGGCCACTACGGCTACTACACCGGCTCAACAAACCCCTCCACCATGACCCGCGCCAGCAGCGACGGCACCATCACCGTCTACCGCAGCGTCCCCGCGAACGTCTCCCCACGGTGGGGGTGCCCACCCACCACCTACCTGGCGGGCCGCGTGCGGGTAACAACAACGGCAGGGCAAGAGGTGTACGGAGCTGACGTACCCCTGTCGGCCACGGACTGGAGCCTGTCAAACGGACTCGTAAACGCCACGCCCAGCGCATCGGCAACTCTGGACGTGCAGTCCTACAGCGGGGGCGCATACCGGTCGAAGCTGTGGAACATCTCGGTGGCCGGCTCGGCAGCGTCAGTAGCGTCCTGGGACGGAGCGACCCTTCTCCGTAATGATCCTGAGATGGCTATTGTTCGCCTGGTCAAGGGCCTGAACCCTGGTCGCGCAACCCTCGACCTCACGCTGCGGCGCGGCTCTCGAACGGTGGAGGGTTACCTTCAGGTTGGCACGGCGGCGACGCTTGCCGTCTACCGGTCAACGCTGGAGACGAACACGCAGATCCCTGCCAACGGCTATGTGAGGGCCTCAGCGAACGACGCGAACGGCAACAGGTTTGCCATAGGCAGCGCCCGTACTTGGGTTGGCCACGCCAATGGCGGCATCCTGTTCAGCTCGGTCACCGTGATGGATTTCTGGGTCGGCGCTGAGGTCGGTGGCACTGGTGCGGTCTCCGGGGATACGGGCCTTGAACTGCGGAACCAGTATTTCGCGGCGATGCCCGAGGCTATCTACGGCGTGAGGCGGTAGCCATGGCCGTTCAGGAAGTTCTCAAGGCGCTCGGCTCGTGGGAGGTCAAGCTCCTCTCCCAAACCCCCCGTAACGTCCTCGACAGCTTGGACTACTTCGGGCATGTCGCCATCGTTCCCGGACGGTTGGACCCCGCACAGTACGGGGACACGCTCCTCACCACCGCCCGCTATATCGGTGTCCTCCGCACCCGCACCATCGGGGATGATGGCCGCACCAACGCCCCCCAAGACGACCTGTCGATCGGCGGGGTCGGGATGGCGTTCTGGCTTGGTGACGAAGACGGGAAGGGCGACGTCTACGAGAACGCAGTCGCGCCGGCCTCGGCCTCGTTCGCTACCGCCATCAACATGCTCCTCCCCGCGAGTGGTGCGGTCACTGCGGGCAGCATCTACAGCGTGCCTGGCCAGTACACAGGCAGCCACCGCTACGAGTCGCCGCGCGACGCGATCACTTACGTGTGCGACACCATGTCCACCACCTCGGTGCCGGTGTCCTGGCGGGTCAACGGCAACGCCACCCTGGATGCGGGTCCGGACGCCAACCTGTTCGTCACGAACCCGACGTGCGTGATCACGACCATCACCAGTGGTGAGGACATGTTCATGCGCGCCCTGCCGGGCAGCATGGACGTCACCCGCGACGTGGAGGACTACAGCACCCGCGTGGTACTCCTCGCGGAGGGGGAGGGCACGAGCATCACCACGGGGACCGCGGACATCACGCCGTCCACCCCGTACAAGAACCTGCGCGGCGGCCCGCTGAAACTCACGCGCCTGGTGTCGGAGTCGGACACGGCGTCGGGGAACGCCAGCACACGGGCTCAGCTTGCCCTCAGCCAGTTCACGTCGTCCCGGAACGCGCTCACCCTCTCGACGGCCGACTATGACGTGCACGGCACGTTCCAGGTCGGCGACCGCGTATGGGTGTACAACCCCGACTCCGGGCTCGTCGACCCGACGACGGAGATCACGTTCCGGGGCCAGCGAATCAACCCGATCAAACTTCAGGTCACCGAAACATCGTGGGCGATCACCGACCAGTACACCGTCGCCTACCGCGACAACAACGGCGCCTGGGTCGACCTCACCCAGTACGTCGAATGGGAAACCGACAGCACATCCACAGTGACCGTCGGGGACTTCGCCCGCCAACTCTCCACCGCCGGCACAGAACCTGTTGGCACCCGCCCCAACACCGACACCTCAACACCCGGCCAGCCGACGTTCGTCACCCCGTTCCGAGGCGCCGCCTACCTTGATGCACGCGGCTACACCCGCGCCCGCGTCATCCTCCAGTGGAACGCACCCAACAACACCGACGGCAGCACGGTTCTCGACGGGGATCACTACGAGATCCGGTGGGCCGTCGACACCGACATGATCTACCCCGCCACCTGGTCCCAAGTCAGCCAAGTCCGCTGGCAAGACCTCCAGATCTGGAAGCAGCCGTTCGCCGCGCCCACCACCCAATGGCAGACCATGAACGTCGCCTGGGACCAAACCACCGCACAGCTGCAAGACCTGTCACCTGGCATCGGCTACGACCTTCAGATCCGAGGCGTCGACAAGACCGGCAACACCGGCGCCTGGTCCCCGATCACGACCTTCGTCGCCTCCGCCGACAACATCCCGCCGAGCACGCCGGCCCCGCCCACTGTGGCCGGGTCACGGATCGCGGTGCAGATCACGCACACGCTGGGGAAGAACACCGGGGGCACCTTCAACCTGGAGTCGGACCTCGACCACCTCGAAGTCCACGTGAGCTATGAGCCGACGTTCACCCCGGACGCGACAACCTTGTGCGGTAAGACCCCGGCCAACGCGGGCATGATCCAGGCGCAGATCCCCGTCGTGTACACGGTGCAGGTCGAGGAGACATCGGCCCGCTACGTGAAGGTCGTCGCGGTCGACAAGACCGGCAACAAGTCCGGCCCCAGCGACAGCGCGACGGCGACGGCGCTCCTCATCGACGACGCCCACATCAGTGATCTCACCGTCTCCAAGGTCACCGCAGGTGTCATCAACGCAGACTTCGTCGTCGGCGCCCGCATCAAAACCGCTGACGCCGGAGCCCGCGTCGAACTCAACTCCGGCGGCATCGGCGCCTGGAACGCGGCCGGACAACAGACTGTCGCCATCGCCGGAGCCGACGGAAGCGTCTCCATCATCGGCACCCTCAAGTCCGGGACCAGCGGCAAACGTATCGAGATCAACCCCGGCTCCACCCTGCTCCCGGAAATCCGCTGGTACGCCAACACCGGCACCGACTACGGATACATCAACGCCGTTAGCTCCGGCACCGACGTCAACCTCGGCATGAACAGCTCGCCCTACGACGACGGCACCGGAACCCAAATCACTTCGCGTGTCTACCTCACCACCAATGCCGCTCGACTACAGATTGTCCGCGCTGACAACACCCAGGCAACACGCGGCGGATACGTGTACGCCCAGCCCAACAACTTGTACGCCGGATACAGCAAGGACGGTATTAACGGCGGCCTGGTGTACGCCGACGCCACCCAACTACAGGTCGGCTACCTGGACGGCAGTGCAAACGACAACAGGCTGCTCTTCGGCAACGACGGACGCACGTACCAATACGGCAAGTGGTACAGCGACGCCAGAGGGTTCGGGCAGGTCACCATCAACCCAGCCGCTAACACGCCCACCTCAACCACCGTCACAGGACTCGGCACGAAGGGCGACACGTTCTACGCCTTCGCCACGGCCAACACCACCGTCATCGGGTCAGCCGTACAAGGCGTCGCAGTCTCCAACGTCACAAGCACCGGACTCACCGTCTGGGTCTACCGAACCAACACGACCGCAACAAACATCAACTGGATGCACGTGGGATGGCTGTAATGGAACTGATCAAACCCGACCTCAACGGCGACTGGCCAACCACAGACGAATGGCCCTCCATCCAGGCAGACGTAACCTGCCGCACCCCAGGCTGCCCAGTAGAAGGCGTCAGCTTCCGCGCCACCCTCTTCGCCAACGTCCTGCCGCCCACCTACCGAGCTACGTGCGGACAATGCGACACCCCCAACGACGACATTGTTGAGGTGCCCCATGCCTGACCCGTCCACCAGCAGGCTCGGCCTGTACAAGTCCAAGTCCGACGGCTCCGAACTGGTCAGCTACAGCCAAGACATCGGCCAGAACCTCGACAAGCTTGACTTGGCCGCAGGCTTCCAGGCGGCCACGTCCACGACCCGGCCCGCTACCCCGTACTCCGGTAAGCCGATCTTCGAGACCGACACTAGCTACCGCACCTACTTCTCCAACGGCACCGCCCCGGCATCCGCCTCGTGGGTGGAGATCCCCAACGGCAGCGCCCAGTACAACTCGACGCTGCGCCTCGCGTCCGGCCGGCAGATCAACGTTGGCGCGTCCGGGTCCACCGCCACGATCGCAGTGACCAACGCGGCTACCACCACCGACCTGCTGTCCGCCCGCGTCACCGGGGACACGCAGGACCGGTTCGAAATCGACACCGACGGCACCCACCTATGGGGACCCGGAGGCAGCACCGCACCCGACGTCAACCTCTACCGGTCCGGCGTCAACAGCCTCGCCACCGACGACAACCTGTCAGTCGCCCTCAACCTCACCGTCGGCGGCATCGGCCAGGAACGCTACATCCTCAAAGCGGCAGACACCGCCCGCACCTCCACCACCACCGCAGCCGACGACCCCCACCTCACCGCCACACTCGCAGCGAACGGCATCTATATCGCCCGGTTCGTTATTTTCGCCACCACCGCACTCTCCACCGTCAACCTGAAAACCGCGTGGGGCGTCCCCGGCACCGCCACCGGACTCAAGCTGTGCCACGGCCCCACCGACGTCGCCGCAGCCTTCACCTCACGCACCCAAACCCAAGGCCGATTCTCCGGACACGGCTTCACCACCAGCCTCAACTACCAGGCCGACAGCCTGGCAGTAGCCATCATCGAGGAAGCCATCGTCACCACCGGGGCCACCGCCGGGAACCTCACTCTCCAGTGGGCGCAGACCACCTCATCCGCCAGCGCCGTCACCGTCCTCGCCAACTCCTACCTGCACATCCGCCGCATCGGCTAGACATCATCGGGCAGCGGAGGGAGCGCCGCCAGATCCGGGCCCTGCGGCTGCTCCGAAGGCGGGCCAGTTAGCTGCTGCTTGAGCTGCTCGTTCTCCCGCTCCAACTCATCCGTGCGAGCACGCAGGAGCAGATTCTCGTCCTGAAGTTCACTGCACCGCTGCCGAAAGTGCGGGAGAGCGGCGTCGGCACTGACCTGCTGGCCGGCCATCAGGCGACCGCCTTCCTCTTGCGGACCCTCTTCCGAGGGCCGACCCTTGCCTCGTGCTCCGCCCTGCGCCGTCTCGCACAGCAACGGCACTCACGCCCACCGTCAGGTCGGCGATAGGTGTTCGCTGCGTCGTAGGCTGTCCCGCACACACTGCAGTGCGTCTTGTTCGCGTTCACGCATCCACCATGCTCGACCAGGTCCAGCATGTTCTGGGAACGAGTGCCGTAGGCCAGGTTCACTGCCCGGCAGTCCAGCTTGTTGCCGTCCAGGTGACGAACGTCAGTCTCAGGTGGGTGTGGGCCTATGAACGCCTCAGCTACCAGTTGATGGACTGATCGGTTGCGCCGGCGTTCGCCGCTGCCGTACACGTACACGACCAAGTACCCATTGGTGTTGGCCGTTGGCTTGAGCAGCCGTGGCGTGCTCCGGAGCAGACTACGCACTCGGCCAAGGTTGCTTACCTCGTACCGGCCCTCGCAGCCCAGTACGGGCCGCCAAGTCTCCTGTTCGGTCATGCGACGACCTTCTCTCCCAATGCGCGGTAGCGGTCGAGGATATCCGTCTCGTTGAGGAACGGGTGTTGCGGAAAAAAGCTGAAGTGGCTGACCAGCGAGTTACCCCGGATGATGTTCGGTGCACCCGTAGCCAGCGGCTGGTGCACGGTGTGGAAGCTCTCCTCCTCGTCGGGGACGAGGATGCCGGGCTGGGGGAGTCCGGCGTACATGCTGCCCAGTGAGGCGAAGCAGCTCACGGAGAACTGGGTGCCGGGCTGGAGGGGGAAGTCCTGGTACAGGTACAGGTCTTCGACGGTTCCGGCTTCGATGTGGTCGAGGAGCATCTCGTGGAGGCGCACGGCGAACGGGCCGTTCGCCCAGCCGACGGGGTCCATGCAGTAGGGGGCGACGGTGCCCCAGTCCATGGGGATCTTCTGGCACACCTGGAGGAAGTGGGAGCAGAGCGCGTTGTTGATGATGATGGGGAAGACCGCGACGGGGGCGGGCATCTCGATCCGGGCGCGCACCAGGTTCTCGACGGCGTCCTCGTGGATGTACACGACATCATCGTCGAACCGCAGATAGACCGCGTTCGGGTCGACCATCTCGCGGTACGCCAACCCTGTGTAGCGCTGCTTGGGGAGGGGGCCGAGGTTGACGTTTTCGGGGCGGTGCTTGAGGTGGAACCAGTCGTGCTGTTCGGCGAGCTGGTGGGCGTAGGCGACGTCGTCTTCCTGGCCGACGGGGTCGGTGTTCATGTAGGCCCACACCTCGTCGATGAGGCCACGGCGGACGTCCCGTTCCAGGTAGTTGACCAGGATGCTGTACGTCCGGGTCCTGCCGTAGGGCGTCCAGGCGATGACGCGGTGGCCGTCGATCATGGGGTGTCTCCTTCGGTGGCGCGCTGCGCCTTCGGGTCGATGAGGTCGATGACCTCGCTGATCGCGTCCTGGTGAAGCGGGACCCAGCGGTCCATCACGTCGGGCAGTGCCGCCCGCTGCCGTTCGGCCAGTTCGTGGGCGTGCAGGTCGAGCACTGTCCGGGCGGCGTGTTCGGCCTGCTCGGGTGTGTGGGGCACGCTGAGGAGACCGACGAGGATGGCGTGCACGTTGGCACTCACCGCTGCTCCTTCGGGTTGACGGCCTGGTCCCAGGCGACGGATTCGGGGTGCTGGTGCAGGGCGGTGGTGGCGACGAGCGCGGCGAGGAAGTGTCCGACTGCCTGCACCGCCAACGCACTGCACTTGTCCGGGTTGAGGTCGGTCCTGATGCCCTCGGACTCCGCGAGCAGCTCGGCGCCACGAAGGTAATGCTCCGGGCCGGTCATGCGTCCGGGTCCGTTCCGTAGTCGAACTCGTTCAACTCCCGCCCGTCCAAACTGTGGTGCGTGTGCACCCAACCGTCCGGGCCCTCGCGGACGATGACACGCGACCGTGGCCCGCACGCGCACGTCTGGCTGAAGTCGTGGACGAGGAGATCGTCCAACGGCACAACGTGGAAGTCCGTATCGCTGACCTGCTGACCCAGCCACTGCCTGGTCATCGCCGCCACCTGAGGTCTTGGCGCGCGAGGCCAATCCCGGCGACGGTCGTGACGAGGGCAGCAATCCCGCAGCCGATCACGCCATTGATCGCGGTCGGGTTACCGCCCACCATGGAGACACCCGAGACCACGCATACGACCCACATCACCACCCCGATGACCAGCATCGTCCACGCCTCACTGGACAGCACTCCGAATACGACGCGCGCCCTCACGCCGTCACCTCCACAGGTGCGACGACAGCGTTCTGCCAGTGCACGTTGACGGCCTGCATGATGCTCCCTGAGGCTTCCGCCCGCGCCGCCATACCCACCCGCCGCCGCAGACCCGGATCGTCCGCGAGCTGCTTCAAGTACTTCCCCCACTCATGCTCACGCTTGACGAGGAACCCGGTCTCCCCGTGCCGGATCACCGCCCGGTACGGCTCGATGTCCGAGGCGATCAACGGGATACCCAACATGCTCGCCTCCAGATACTTGGTGGCGAACTTCGCCCGGTTGAAGCCGATGTCCCGGTACGGCGCCACCCAGACATCGAACTCGCCCACCGCGTGCAGGTAGTGCTCGAACCTTTCCACCCAGCCCAGCGCACCGATCTGACGGCCACGCAGACCGAGACCCATCGCCTGCTCCGGGCCGATCCCCACCAACCGCACCTGCACCCCACCCGCACGCCCATACCGGCTGATCCGGTTCAGGGCGCGCACCGCCTCCGGCAACTCCGCCACCGTCGACGACGTACCCGCCCACCCGACATACAGCGGACGGTCTACCGCCTCATAGTCACGCGGCACACCCAGATACTGCGCAGGCAGACCATTCGGCACCACCCGCACCTCCACATCCGTGTACTGACGCAACGTCTCGGCTAGCGGCTCGGAGCAGCAGGTGACGAGGTCCGCGACCTGCATGTTCGCCGCCAGCCGACCGAGCATCTCCACATCCCAGACGCGGGCGGCGTGGGCGTTGGTGGGGTCGATGTGGAAGTAGTCGTCGTCCAAGTCGAGGACCAACCTCTTCCCCTCGGCCTTCAGCCGGTGCCACATGAGGGACGGGTCGCGTTGCGCTACCCGGCAGCCCACGAACGTGTCGTAGCTCGCCCACGTTGCGGGGAGGCGAACACCGTGCGACACCTCATGCCCCAGCCACGACAACGCCACGGCAGGCAGCACCGCCCGATAGTGGGCGCTGCCCGCCATATCAGCAGACCAAAAGTGGACCCTCACCAGCTACTCCTCAGGATGCCGTTCGGAATCGCTCGCGAGCGCCCAGCCGCCGAACCCGGCTCGGCGCGCGGGAGGTGATGCAGCGACCACCACGGCGAAGAGCCGCAGGGCGGTCGCCTCGGCTCGGTCGAGCGAATCGTCCGTGCTGCCGTTGACATCGACGCTGACCTCGGAGACGCCGTCGGACAGCTTGATGTGAACGTCGGGCATCAGGCGGCCAGGTAGCCGGGCAGCCACTGGGTGGCGTAGTAGTCGACGGTCCGCCGCACGCCCTCCTCCAACGACACGAAGTCCGCTGCGCTCATCCCGATCTGCGCCAGGGTGGACACGTCGGCCTTGACGACCGCGTTCGGGACCTCACCCGGACGCATCGGGAGATGCACCACCCCGACTGGCGACAGACCCGTCAGATACGCCGCCTCCTTGGCGACGAGGCTGGCGATGTCGTTGACCGTGCACGACTCCGCCGGCCCAACCTCGACAGGCCGCTCGGTGGGCCCGTGCTGCGCGGCGTGCTCCAGCGCAGTCACGAACGCGCGGGCGACGTCCTCGACGTACACGCAGTCAGAGACCTGCGTGCCGTCGCCGTACACCTCGATGTCCGCCCCGGTGAGGGCGCGGCACGCGAACGCGGGCGCGATCTTCCTGACCCGGCTCGTGCCGTAGGGAGCCGCGACTGACTGCCTCGGTCCGTAGGCGTTCACGGGGCGGACGATGGTGATCCGACCGTCGCGGTAGGCGTTGAACATACGTGCATAGTCCTCGGCGCACGACTTCGAGATCGTGTACGAGCCTGTTCCCAGGTCACGCATAAAGGAGTTTCCGACACCCGCATAGGCGACGACCAGGTCGTACCGGCTTGCTGCCTCGAACACGTTCAGGCTGCCACGAACGTTGGTGTCTGCGGAAGGACGCGGGTTGGCGATCGTCTCCTGGGTGCCCAGTACTGCGGCCAGGTGGACGATGCCGTCCACGTGCGCAGCGAGTTCGAAGACCGCCGTCTCGTCGCGGATGTCACCGAGGAAGAACTCCTCGCCTTCCACCATGGGAGTACGGGGATGCCGGTCGAAGACGACAACCTGGTGGCCTCGTGCCCGGAGTTCCTCGCGCACGTAGGACCCGATGAACCCCTGCCCGCCCGTCACGCCGATCTTCATGGTTGCTCCTTCAGTAGTTCAGGCCGATAGGTCTGCAGGATCTCGATGGCCCAGGCCACCTTGTCCTCCACTCGCTGGCCGGGCGGTTGCACCCGTGACCACAGTTCGAGGTTCTCTGGCCGGTTGTCGGCGCGGTCGCCGTTCTTGTGGTGGACGTTCTCGCCCTTGATGAGCGGCCGGCCAAGTTCCTTGGACATCACGAGGACGTGTTCGGCTATCTGACCGACCCCGTTGGCGTTGGGGTGATCGTGGTGTCCGGATAGGTAGACGTAGCCGCTCGGCGTGATACTGCTGCCGCCCTTGTAGGCGTAGTGATTCACCCCTGAGTTGAGCTTGCCGTTGCATGCCCGACATCGCTTGACTCCAGCTCTGCTCACCTGGCCGCCGCAGTCCAGGCAGGGGCTCGCCTTGGATAGTTTCCAAAGCTTGTTCTGAGCGCGGGTGCAAAGGCGGCAGTACGGGCGACGTCCATCCTTGTCGCGACTCGACTTGGTGAAGTCCTCAAGCGGCTTCGTTTCGCTGCATCTCACGCACCGCTTGGCGGCAATGCCGACCTCCATCACAAGCCGCTTTCCTTGCTGTCGTCCGCCGCCTCGGTTTCCTTGGGGCTGGCGAGTTCGCGGATGGTGGTGGCGATGATCTGGATGACGACCACGGCGGCGATGATCGCGGTGATCGTGACGGCGGTGTTCACGGCGTCTCCGGGAGGTCGCTGTCGGCGGCGACGGTGAGGCGCCCGACGATGAGGGTCAGGTTGACCGTGACGAGGTTGTCGGAGGTGATCTCGCTGATCCGGATCGGACAGCCCTTGGCGGTATAGACGGAGACGCCGTTGATGCGGACCTCACGGGGGAGGACGATGCTGCCCGCGCCGTCTTCGCTGCGCTGGTGGTCGGTGGCGATCAGCTCGATGACGGAGGCGCGCGGCTTCTGGCGTGTGGTGGCGCTGGTGTCTTGGTGTGGGCAGAGGACGGGTGTACCCCATGAGTCGGTGCGGACGACGCCACCACACTCCGGACGCTCACACGGGCCGCTCATCGACTGCCCCCTGTCGGTTCTGCGAGGGCTTCGTCCCAGGCGTAACCGCAGCGCTCACACTCACGATGCAGACGCTCGTTCTTCTGGCATCCGATGACGACGTCGCGCTCGCCGTGGATGCAATGGCCAAGCTCTCGGTACTGGGTGCTGGCGCCCCGGTAGCGGCACTTGGGGCAGGTGGGGGTGTCGCCACTGAAGGGCGGCAGGGGCTCGCTCATCGGCTGCTCCTCACCACGGGCGCGGGTGTGGGTGCGGGGTGGGGGTAGAGCACGGCGAACGCGAACAGGAACGCCAGCAGCGGGCACAGGAGGTTCACGGTTTCACCGTCTCCTCGTCGCGCGGACGGAGCGCCGACTTCACCGCGAGAACACCGCACTTGTAGCCGTGCAGCCACACGCCGGGGTGCTCCTGCCGCGCGTCCATGATCTCGGGCTCGGTCGGCAGGCTCCGCACACGAGTGATCGCCTCGTCGAACTCGGCAACCAGCTTGAGGTGCTCGCACGAGTCGATGTGAGGCGGCCAGCCATCGGTGAGCCAGCTGGGTGCAACACCGTGGTCGCTCCAGCCGCAGTGCTTCTGGCCGATCTCGTAGCCGTGCCGCGCCCACTGGCGGGCCTCGTCCCGCTGTGCGCGCAGTCGTTCATGTTCGGCCACCATCTCGTCCACTGTCTGGAGGTCGTCGGCGTCGAGCATGCCGCGCGTGACGTACAGCTCCTTAGCGAGCCGATCCAGTTCGAGCGCTGCTTCCCGGCTCTCGCTTCCCCGTGGTTGGGCTGACGCGGGGTTGGTCTCGTTGACGGAGATGTCGACGCTCTCCATGAAGATGAGCGTGCCGCGTGCGCCGATCTCTTCGCCGACGCGCCGCCAGTGGCTCTCGATCATCTCGACCATGTCGAGATAGACGCCCTGGCACTGGTCGATGACGAGCACGAACGGCGGGCGGTCGTCGCCAGCACCTTCGGGGAGTTGCAGGATCTGCAAGCGGGTCATGATCAGTCCACCTCGATGTCGAAGTCGCTGCCGTCCAACACGACGGGCAGTCGGTAGCCGTAGCGGGCACGGCCAGCAGTCAGTTGCGCGGCGATACTGGCCACGGCCTCAGCGGGCCACGTGCCGCCCTCCACGAACCGGGGGTTGACCTCGACCGCCGAACCCAGCACCCCGCTGCGGCCCGGCTTCGTGGGAATGCCCGGCGTCGTCTCCCAGTCGACCGTCCACGAATGGAACCGCCGCCGGTTCCGGCCGCCCGTGCACCGCTGCAACTGAAGCTGCACCTTGTGGTCGTCGCCGTGCGGCATTCGCACCACGGCCGTCACCGGATCGCCGATGTCCTCGTAGTCGTAGCGGCGGCGGCCAAGTAACCGGTCGCGCGGGTCGAGCTTGAGCGTGCCGCGCATCCACCACGGGTCAGCCTTCGACCACTCGTCGCGCTTGGCCCACAACTTCCACTCGATGCCGCCGTACTGGATGCCGACCGAGATGACGCGGGACTCATAGCCGACCGGGTTCAGGCGCCGCTGAAGCCACGTACCGAACCCTTCGGTGTGCAGGTAGAGCGCACCGAAGGGGTAGAGCCGCAGATGAGCGGCGAGGGTGTGCTCGCTGGCCTTGTTGCCCACCTTCACCTCGGCGTGCCAACCAGGAAACGACTTTCCGATGATGAGCTGCGCGCCGACCGCTCCAGCGGGGTGTTGGGGCCACGGTCCCGGAACCGGCTCCGGTGCGTAGAGCGGGAGCCCCTGCTTGGCACGCTCCTCGATCTCTTTCCTCGATGGATATGGGGGGCGTGTTCCGTCTAGGGGGCCGTCGTAGCGGTCGCCGATATCCCAGCGTTCGGAGTCGAGTTGTCCTTGTGGGTCGGGCCTGGTTCCGCAGCGGTCGCAGCACACCCAGCGGTGGCCCGGTTGGCTGTCGTATCCGGCGGTGCCGTCCACGACCGGACGATGACCGAATGCCCGGCACAGTGGGATCAGGCGCGGCAGGTCATGGATGAAGTAACCCTGGTTCAGCAGCATGCCGCGACGCTCCCCGTCGCGCTTGCGGTAGTCGACCGAGAAGCGATGCATGCGGATCTCCTGTGCGGGAGGGGTGCGGGGTGCGGGTTGTTGTGCGCGGTGGGGTCGCGACCCGCACGACCACGACCCCACCGCCATCCCCCTGAGCAAGGGATGACCGAACTGTAGCCTACGAAACGTAGGTGAGATGATGTATGGGGCTACGATTCAAAGGTGACGCCCACGGTGAACGGAGACACACATGCCTAACCTCTGGATGCCGGGCGCCACCCGGCACGCGATAGGCAACACCGGCGCAATGCACGGCGGCCCCGCCCGCGCGGTCTGGCACATCACGTCCAACGCCAAGGACTGGACGTACAAGAACGAGCTGGGCTGGTTCACCGGCGACGGCCGCGAGGTCGCCCCCCACCTGCTGTGGGACCCCTTCACCGGCGAGATAGCGCAGTTCTTCCCCGCCGACTCCCGCAGCCTCTCCCTCCAGAACGCGGACACGATCAAGACCAACCGCACCGGGAAGTACTGCATCCAGGTCGAGACCGTTTTCACCGCGAACGAGACCGTCAACGGGCAGCGGTACGCGACCGTTCGGGACACCCCGTGCAAGAACCTCGACCAGATCATGGCCTGGCTACGCTCCCTCGGCATCCCTGACACCTGGCCGGGCGGAGCCCCCACCGCGTTCGCCCGCGACACCGTGTCCCTCTCCACCTGGCTCGGCGAAGCTGGCCACTTCGGGCACAACCAAGTGCCCGGCAATAGCCACGTCGACCCTGGCCCGATGCCCAACCTTGCCGCCATCGGCAAGACACAGACGACGAAGCCGAGCACCGGCCAGCCGAAGTACGAGCCGTTCCCCGGCGCCTCGTTCTTCCGTACCGGCCACCGCTCGCCGGTCATCGCCGCCATGCACAAGCGACTCGTCGCCGAGGGATGCGGCCGCTACCAGTCCGACGCCCACGCGGACACCTGGGGCTCGGGCGACGAACGCTCCTACGCAGCCTGGCAACGCAAACTCGGCTACGCCGGCGCCGACGCCGACGGCCGACCCGGCCCCACCTCGTGGGCCAAGCTCCACGTCCCGAACTCCTAGGAGGACCCATGTCCGAGACCAGCATCCCCCGGATCAACGCCGACACCGTCGTGAAGACCAGCGCCACCTACGCCCGCGACCTGACCGAGCGCGTCGTGTGGACGTTCCTCGGCGCGGCCGGCGCGGTCGCCCTCGCAGGCGGCCCGGCTGACATGCTCCACGTGAGCTTCTGGCAGGGCGCTGGCACGGCCGGGCTCGCCGCGGCGGTCGCCCTGGTGAAGGGCATCGCCGCCCGCGCGATCGGCCAGAAGGACAGCGCCAGTACAGCGCCCGGCGTCTAAGGAGGCCCATGGACGCCACCACCCTCGGCAGCCTGCTCGTGGGCGTTGGAGCGGTCGTCGGCGGCGTGGTGGCGTACCTCGGGAAGAGGAGCGAGAACGCGCTCACTGGCTACAGCTCGCTCACCAACGATCTGCAAGAGGAACGCGCCGAACTCAAGACCGAGCGCGCTCAGCTCAAAGCCGAGCGCGCTGACCTCGCCAAGCAACACGCCGAAGACCAAGCCGAAATCGCTCGACTCACAGCTCTCGTCATTCAACTCGGAGGACACCCATGACCCGGACAGAGCGGGCTCTGGCCCGCCGCTGGCGGCCGCTGGCGCTCATGTGCTGGCTGGTCGCCCTGTCCGGGGCGGTCGTCATCGTGTGGGGCCGCATCGACGCAGCGGACAGCACCGCTCACCGGCTCGCCGCCGAGTCGGCGCAGGCACGAACGGAGGCGGACCGGCGCGGCACCGCGGTGAGCACACTCGCCGGGGATGTCCGTGCTCTGCGCCAGCAGGTCCGGGCCGCGGGCCGGACGCCGGTCGCACCCGATCCGGCTCGCGCCGTCAACGGGCTTTCCGACCGCAGCGAGGTACCCGTCCCCATACCCGGGCCGCCCGGACCGCCCGGCAAAACCGGGCCGGGCGGGCCGCAGGGCACCGCCGGGGCGGACGGCAAGGCAGGAGCCGACGGCTCCGAGGGAGCGACCGGGGCTGACGGGCCGGCCGGCACCCAAGGCGATGACGGGCCTGCGGGACCCGCGGGGGCGCCCGGACCAGTCGGACCCATGGGCCCTGCTGGCCCGCCGGGACAGGACGGCACGGATGGGACAGACGGACGCGACGGAGCAGACGGGCAGACCTGCCCGGACGGGTACACCCTCCAGCCGCCACCGGGCGACCCCGACGCACTCGTCTGCCGCCGCGATGGCGCCCCACAGCCGGACTACCCGTCACCAAGCCCGGCAGCCACGCTGCTGGGTCTGCCCGCAGAACGCCGGCGCATCGCATGACGAAGCGGCCCCGCCCTCCCGAAGGAGAGCAGGGCCGCTTCGTCATGTCCGGGAAGCGCTGCGTCAACAGCACCCACGGAAAAGGTCTCGCCCCCTACCCTGACAGTGACGAGCTGTACAGAGTGATAGGGGCGAGACCGTGCCATCTGATGCTACCCCGGACCCGTACACCGACCCGCTGCGATTTGGTCAGCGTGTGCAGATCCTGCGCGAGCGCCGCGGTATGACCCGTGCTCAGCTCGCTGACCTGATCGGTGTCTCTCCACACACGCTGAGAAAGATCGAGAACGGTCAGCAGCAGGCGCCGGGCCTGGAGATGGTGCTCCGCATCGCCGACGCGCTGCGCGTCCGGGACCTCGCCGAACTCACCGGCAACGCGGACACGCACGTCGACCTCTTCACCGGCCCCGGCCACCCGCGCTTCGCCGCCGTCAAGGCAGCCATCGACACCCTGCACCTCGGCACGGACACCGAGCTGCCGCGAGTTCCCCACCTGGAGGCCCGGCTGCGCGCGGCGTGGAAGGCCCGACACCAGGCCCCCAACCACCGCGAGGTCATCGGCGCCCTGCTGCCCGACCTGATCCGGGACGCGCAGGCCCTGGCCCGGCACGCGGACGGGGCGGCGGAACGGCGGACGGCGCAGGCTCTGCTCGCGCAGACGTATAGCCTCAGCCAGTTCTTCCTCGCCTACCAGCCGGACGCTGCCTTGCTGTGGCGCGTGGCCGAGCGGGGCATGATCGCCGCCCAGGACTCCGAGGACCCGCACGCCATCGGCGTCGCCGCCTGGCTCCTCGCGCAGGCCCACCGAGACTCCGGGGCCCGCCACTTCGACGCGGCCGACGCCATCAACACCGAGGCGCTACGCTACCTGGAGCCCCTGCTCCCCGACGCCGACACGGACACCCTGGCCATCGCGGGCGCCCTCCGGTTCGAGCTGGGTTACACCGCCGCCCGCCGCCGAGAGACCGGCACCGCATGGCGGCACTGGGACAAGGCCGACACCATGGCGGCAACCCTGCCGACCGACTACTACCACCCCGTGACCAGCTTCAGCAGGGCCGTGATGGGCGCACACGCGGTGACCGTCGCCGTGGAACTCCACCAGGGTGGCGAGTCGGTACGGCAGGCGGCCCGCGCCGACGAGCTGACGATCCCTTCGCGCCCACGCCGGGCGCGCCACCGGATCGAGGAAGCCCGCGGCTACCAGCTCGACGGGCAGCCGGACGTGGCCATCGCCACCCTGGAGAAAGCGTTCCGCGCGGCCCCGGAGACGATCCGATACAACGGCTACGCCCGGACGATCCTCCTGGAGGAGGTCGAGTCGAAGCAGGCGTCGCGGCGACGGCGCGCGGCCGAGCTGGCGGTCGAAATCGGCGTCCTCACCGCCTGACGGGGTGACCGGATTCCGGTCATCGGTCGCGGTGCGCCACCCCTACGGTCACGAGTGTGAGACGGATTACCGTGACTAGGGGAGGCATTGTCGTGCTGCCGCAGGAGACCAACCCCGTACCGCTACTGCCTCCCCTTCTGGGGGCAGCAAAGCTCCAGGGAAGAGCCGATTCGCTGGACACCGTGACCGCCTGGCTGGCAGGCGCACACCCTCAGCCCGAGCGGGTCTTGCGGCACTGGGAGCTGGGCTGTGACCACCTGGTACCACTCGGCGGGCGCTTCGCCGCCGTGCGCATCCCCGGCCACATCATGCACACCGCCGCAGGAGACAGCACCCCCGAGGCGGTCGCCACCGTTGCCCGCGACATCCTGCGGGGCCCGCTCATCGCCGGGCTGTACGCCGAGCAGTCGACATACTGGGCGCTCGTGCCCTGCCGCGCCCACGTCTACTGGCCCAGCTCCCTGGTGACCACCCCGTACCTGGGAGCGGGCAGCCACCTCAACATGCCGCCGCCCTCCTGCACGAGGCCGCCCACCGAGGACGAGCTGCCCACCCCTTACTGGGTGACGGCCCCGCGGTACCGCTACGACCTCTGCTCCCGCGAACAGGTCGGCAACGTCATCATCCGCGCCACACGAGACGGAGGCACTCCGTGATCTGCGACCGCTGTGGGCGCCCGATCGAAGGCCAGCCCGACAAAGCCACTGTGGACACCGGTAGCGCCGCGGCTCCGCCCGTGCTCCTCTGCCCCAAGCCGTGCCAGCCTCCCAACGGAACCCGGCCGCGCAGCTACTGACCCCCGGTTTGGTCGACCGGGCGCGGCCCCGCCCGACGGCGCTCGGGGTAGGGCCGCACAGGCTGCCGCCGGAGCTGGGACCGGCCGGCGGCAGTCACCTCACCAAATCCGCGAGAGGTACATCAAGGGCGTCAGCAACGAGCAGCAAGTCATTGATGTCGATGACGGTGTGCCCGTTCTCCCAGCGCGAGATGGTCTTGTGGTCGCAGCCGATGAGTTCCCCGAGCTGAATCTGCGTGAGGCCGGCGGCCTTGCGGGCGGCGCGGATCTGTAATCCGATCTGCTGCCTGCGGCGGGGCACCCAGTTGGGGAGCGGGTCGAGCACCCACCTACGGTGGAATGATCTTGATGGTTTGTCTTTACCGCCGGGTGGTAAATTCTGGTTGCGAGAGGTCGTTACGCAGGTCACAGTGCGCGGCAGGCAACTAGATGTAGCCGGAATCGATCACGGTGTGATCGAATGCAAGAGCGCAGATGCGGACATCTGTTCGATAAAGCGCGCTACCCTCGCACCCCGCACGACAGGTGACACCCCCATGACCGAAGAACAAGCACCCCCCCGCACCCTCACCGACCTCCAACGCGCCCGCATCGACTACGCGCGCCGCGACCTCGACTACACCCGCAGCGAAGACCTCGCCCAAGTCGACGCCGCCGGGCTCATACTCATCGTCGAAAAACTCCGCATGCGACTCGGCGACACGCTGGACCTCATCGACGAAGTCACAAGCGGCAGGTGCCCCTAACGGTGATTGTGTCCACATAGTCCAGGCCCATACGCTTCAGCGACTGGTCCAGGGAGGCCAGCACATACTTGCGCGAGCCGCCGCCCTGACCGTAGGGGCCGGGCCACATGTCCCAGCCCGCCTTGGTGGAGACCACCAGCTCGTCCCGGTAGGGCGCGAGGTCCTGCTTCATCAGCCGGCCGAAGTTGATCTCCGCCGAGCCGTAGGGCGGGCCGTAGTTGTTCGCCAGGTCGTGGTGCGTGATCCCCAGGTCGAAGGCGCGCAGCGCGATCTCGCGCTGGGTCTCGAAGGGCCGGTCGTCGCCGAAGTTGTGCCAGTAGCCCAGCGACAGCAGGGGCAGGTCCAGCCCCGAGCGGCCGGTGCGCCGGTAGCGCATGGTGCCGTCGTAACGAGCGGGGTCCGCGACGTGGTTCATCGGGTGATCTCCGGGTGATGCCGTAGGGGTGCCCCCGGAAACGGGGCTGGTCCACCCTGCGCCCTCGGCACCGCGAAGTCCAACCGCCGTACGTCATGGGATTGAGCTGCCTTGTTTCTTAATCATCACACCGCTGACCTCGGCATTCGCCCATGTGCACGTGGCCGGTGTGACGTGTGCGGCGTTGGGCAGCAGGATGGGACACGGGGCTGATGCCCGGTGCGGCCGGAAAGAGCGCATCCGGTGACACCGACGGCGAAAGGAGCGGCAGTGAGCGATGCTCTGTCCGACGGAGAGCGGCCCTCAGGCATAAAGAGGAAGACCTCCAAGGCCGTGACGGACCTCCCGCACCAGGTCCGCGAGGAGCTGACCCACAGACTGAGGCGCAATCGGGGCGCGTTCCGCAAGGACGACGTCCAGGTCGTCGAACCCCCACTGCTCAGGCGGGCCGTCGGCGCCTCGGCGCTCGGCAACTGCATGGAGTGGTTCGACTTCGGCGTCTACAGCTATCTCGCCGCCACCCTCGGCAAGGTGTTCTTCCCCGGCGCCTCCCCGGCCGCCCAGGTGGTCTCCTCCTTCGCCACCTTCGCCGCCGCCTTCGTGGTGCGCCCGCTCGGCGGACTGGTCTTCGGGCCGCTCGGCGACCGGCTCGGCCGGCAGAAGGTACTGGCCACCACCATGATCATGATGGCCATCGGAACCTTCGCCATCGGCGTCATCCCCAGTTACGCCACCATCGGCATCGCGGCCCCCATCCTGCTGCTGGTCGCCCGCATGGTGCAGGGCTTCTCCACCGGCGGCGAGTACGGCGGCGCGACCACCTTCGTCGCCGAGTACTCACCCGACCGGCGGCGCGGCTTCCTCTCCAGCTGGCTCGACTTCGGCACCTTCGTCGGCTACGCGCTCGGCTCCGCCCTGGTCACCGTGCTGAACCTGCTCCTGTCGGACGCGGAGATGCTCTCCTGGGGCTGGCGCATCCCGTTCCTGGTCGCGGGCCCGCTCGGTGTGATCGGCCTCTACATGCGGCTGAAGCTGGAGGAGTCCCCGGCGTTCCAGCAGCAGCTGGACGAGCACGAGAAGAGCCTCGCGCAGGAGTCGGCCGGCAGTGAGTTCAAGGACATCATCAGGAACCACTGGCCCGCGCTGCTCATCTGCATGGGCCTGGTGCTGCTGTACAACGTCACCAACTACATGGTCACGGGCTATCTGCCGACCTACCAGACCGAGACCCTGCACCGGTCCAGCAGTTCGGCCGATGTGCTGGTGCTCATCGGCATGGTGTGGATCGTCATCCTGATCACCTTCCTCGGCCGGCTCAGCGACCGCGTGGGCAGGCGTCCGCTGTACGGCTGGGCCGCCGCCGCGATGATCGTGCTGGCGATCCCGGCGTTCCTGCTGATCAAGGCGGAGGGCACCTGGGCGCCGATCCTCGGTGTGCTGATCCTGTCCACCCTGCTGGCCTTCTTCGCCGCGCCGAGCGCGGCCACGCTGCCCGCCCTGTTCCCGACCGCCGTCCGCTACGCGGCCATGGGCATCGGCTTCAACTTCGCCGTGGCCGCCTTCGGCGGCACCACCCCGCTGGTGACCGCCGCGCTGGTCGACATCACCGGCGACGACCTGATGCCCGCGTACTACCTGATGCTGGCCGGAGTCATCGGGCTGGTGACGGTGAAGTTCCTCCCCGAGAGCGCCCAGGTCCCGCTGCGCGGCTCCCAGCCGATGGTCGGCTCCCAGGAGGAACGGCGTGAACTGATCACGACGTCCAAGGAGCTGTACGCCCTGGCGAAGGACCGGCCTGCGGCGGATCGGGGGTAGACGCCCGAGAGTCCTGGAGACCCCTCGTTGCCCGTGCGGCGCCGGGGGGTCTTCGCATGTCCGGGCGCCGCATTCGCCGACGGTGCGTACAGACACGCGGCCGCTCCGTGACAACTGCGGGGCCCCCGGCTCAGGTCACCGTCGCCGAGCCCCCGGCCGGGACTTAAGTGGGGGTTAATCGAAGGTTAAACGTCGCCTGGCGGGGCTGTTGTTTGTTCAGATACCCGCTGCTCGTGGGCGTTTTGAGGGGTTGTCGGGATGGTTGGAGCCGGTGGGGGCGGGGCGTATGGTCGGGGCTTGCCGGTGGTGCTCGCCGTGCGCGTGAGAGCGCTCTCAGACCCAGGGTCCGGTGTGTGCGGTGTGCTCTTCCGGCGTTCGTCCCTTCCCCCACGGTCGAGGGCGTGCCTGTACGTCCCCCCACAGAGAACAGGGTGAGTTCTTCTCATGGCTGGTCATCGTTTACGTCGCTGGTCCTACCGCGGTCTGGTCTGCGGAGGCGCCGCCGCGCTCGCCGCCGGTGTGCTGCTCAACACCACGGGCCCCGGCGCCCACCGCGCCGACGCCGCCCCGGCGGCGCTCAGCTGGTCCGACGACTTCGACGGCGCCGCGGGCAGCGCGCCCAACAGCTCCCGCTGGACCCTGGAGACGGGTGGCGGCGGCAACGGCAACCACGAGTTGCAGTACTACACGAACAGCACCGACAACGCCGCCCTCGACGGCTCCGGCAACCTGGTCATCACCGCCCGCAAGAACACCGACCCCAACCTGAACTGCTGGAACGGGCCCTGTCAGTTCACCTCCGCGCGGCTGAACACGGCGCAGACCTTCACCCAGAAGTACGGCCACTTCGAGGCCCGGATCAAGATCCCGCGCGGCCAGGGCATCTGGCCGGCCTTCTGGATGCTGGGTGACGACCTCGGCAGCGCCGGCTGGCCCAACAGTGGCGAGATCGACATCATGGAGAACGTCGGCAAGGAGCCCGCCACGGTCCACGGCACCATCCACGGCCCCGGCTACTCCGGCGCGGGCGGTATCGGCGCCGCGTACAACCTGCCCGACGGCAAGCCGTTCGCCGACGACTTCCATACCTTCGCGGTCGACTGGAGCCCGTCCGGCATCACCTGGTCCGTCGACGGCCAGAACTACCAGACCCGCACCCCGGCCGACGTGGGCGGCAACAAGTGGGTCTACGACCACCCCTTCTTCATCATCCTCAACCTCGCGGTCGGCGGTGACTGGCCCGGCAGCCCCGACGCCGGTACGTCCTTCCCGCAGACGATGACCGTGGACTACGTCCACGTCTCCGCCCAGAACTGAGGTCAGGAGGCCGGGAGTCACCTGTCCCCGGCCCCCCATGACCGTCCCCGTGCTGTCCCGGCTCCGGCCGGGTGCGTCCCCCACTGCAAGGAGTTCCCCGCATGTCGCCTCGTCACCAGCGCAACCTGACCCGCCGCAAGCTGATGTTCGCCCTGGGCGGCGCCGCCGTGGCCATCCCCGCGGCGGCCGCCATCGCGCCCTTCGCGCTCGCCGACCAGCCCGGCGACAGCGGCGGCAACAAGACCCGCGCGGCGTCGGGTTCGCTGCCGGTGACCGTCGTCAACAACAGCGGCTCGTTCGACAACGCCTCGGTGAACGTCTACGTCGTCGGCAACGTGGACGGCAAGCAGGTCCGCCTCACCCAGGACGGGACCCTCGCGCCCATCGCCGTCTCCGACAACGGCGCCGACGGCTTCACCGACTACGCGATACCGCTCGCGGGCAGCGGCGAGACCAAGCTGTCCCTGCCGTTCATGTCGGGCCGGATCTACGTCTCGCTCGGCGACAAGCTGAAGATGAAGGCCGTCACCGACGGGGCCGGCAACGCGGCCCTGCAGTTCCCGGCCGGCTGGGTCGAGTCCGACCCCAACTTCGGTGTGCTGCACGACTGCGCGGAGTTCACGTACAACGCCTCCGGCATGTTCTGCAACACCACGATGGTCGACATGTTCAGCGTGCCGATGAGCATCCGCCTCACCGGTGAGAAGGACCAGACGACCGGCAGCATCCGCGACGGCGGCCGCGCGGCCGCGTTCGCCGCGGTCAAGGAGGTCGCGGAGTTCTCCAAGCTCGTCGTCGACGACAAGCGCATCATCGCGCCCGGCCACGGCCTGGACGCCGGGCTGTTCGCCAAGGACTACTTCGCGCCGTACATCGACGAGGTGTGGAGTACCTTCACCGGCAAGGACCTGAAGATCACCACGAACGCCGGCACCTTCACCGGCCGGGTCCGCGGCGACCGCTTCACCTTCGACGGCCCGGCGTCGGTGTCCTTCGCCAAGCCCTCCACCCGCGACGTCCTCTTCTGCGACGGCAACCTCGCCGCCCCGAACGACGGCACCACCGGCCCCGTCGCCGCGGTCCTCGGCGCGGGCTTCAACCGCTCGACGCTGCTCACCGACACCGCGCAGCCCAGCACCGACCCGGCCGCCTTCTACCAGGGCGAGCTGACCAACCACTACTCCAAGGCCGTCCACGCGGCCACCAAGGACGGCAAGGCGTACGGCTTCGCCTTCGACGACGTCGCCGACTTCGCCTCCTTCATCCAGGACACGGCCCCCTCCGGCTTCACCCTGACGCTGACGTCGTTCTGACCCACCCCGCACGGCACTGCTCCCCGCCTCGGCTCAAGGCGGGGAGCAGTGTTGTGTCCTTTCCGGTCAGCAGGGCCGGATGTGCCAGACCGGCGTCCAGGACGCCGTACCGCTCTGCGGCGCCCGGCTGCTCCACCGCTCGGTGCCGTTCTGGTTGTAGAACCGGGCGACGGTGCCGGTGGTCTGGCTGTTGTTGAAGTAGCCGTCCCCGATGCCGTAGAAGTCGTAGTAGCCGCAGTAGTAGTAGTCCCAGCGGCTGCCGTTCCCGTCCTGGATACACAGGTGCCCGGAGCCACAACTGATGGCGGCCGCACCGGAAGCGGCGAAGGTCACCGTCCCGCCGGGCATGGTGGCCTTGTCCGCGGCGAGCTGCTTCTCGCCGGGGTGGGCGGCCAGATAGCTGTCGATCCGGCTCTGGGCACCGCCCGCCGGGGCCGCCGACGCGCTGCCGACCAGTAACTGGCTTCCCGCCAGCGCCACAGCGGCGACCGTCACGGCAAGGACTTTGCGCAAGCTCATGCTGAAATTCCCCCTGGTCCCGCACTCCGGCTGTCGCCATGGACGGCGGCAGTCCCGAAGGCTTGATCCATCGTGTCGAGGGTGCGAGCCGGGCTTGAAGGGTTAATCAGGTCATTTGGCGCGGTGTGGGTTGCGCCGGGGGCGTACATGTACAGATGCGAGCGGGTCTTCGCACCAAGAACCGTTTCAGCAGACGCCACCGAAAAGTCGCTCCGCAAAGCCGAGTGACCGACTCCCGCATCGTCGGCACCTTCCGTATCCCGCAACCGTCTTATCAGGTTGACCAGTTGACGCTGTCGGGGCAGCCGGATGCGGGGCGGGGGAGGGGGTCGTGAAGACTGTCGCTCCTGGATCAAGGGGAGGGGCTGTCGAGCGTGAAGCGTGGATTTCGAGGGGTGGTGGCGGTCGCCGTCGTGCTGGCCGGGAGCGGCTGTGCGGCCGGTACCGTGCCGGAGCGTTCCGCGAGCGCCCGAGTTACGCCGCCCAGCCGGGCCTGCCCGCACGGAACCTTCCAGTGGGGGAAGGTGGTGAAGAGGGAGGTGCTGGCCGGGGTGTCGGACGCCCGGCGCTTCGACGTACGGGACGGTGCCCACGTTCACGTGTTCTTCGAGGCGGTGCCCGTTCGTTCGCTCCACGCGGGGGTGACACCCGCACCGCCCAAGGGGACGCTGAACGAGCGTGCAGCCGTCGCGGCGCTCGAGAAGAAGACCGGTGCGGAACTGGCCGACGCGGGAACGGACTTCACTCTCGGCGCGGACAAGGTGCAAGAGACCTCCTTCGGAAAGTCCTCGGGCGTCCTGTTCTACGACGTCGGTGTCACCAGCTACGAGGCGTCCTTCGCGTACCACTGCGATGCTCCGGGCGCGGCTCCGATACTCGGCACCGTGGCCACCTGGTCGCCCGTGACGTACGGCGATCTCGTCAAGTGCGGGATCGACGAGAAGCTGTCGCCGGCGAGCGCCGAGGCGGAGAGGCTGGTGTGCAGCTGACCGGATCGTTCCGGGTGTGGCCCCGATCGTGTCTGTCGGGCGGGTGTTCGGCCAGGTCAGACTGGGGGACATGAAGAGAGCCTTGATCGTGATCGATGTCCAGGAGTCCTTTCGTGCCCGGCCGCTGTGGGAGCAGATCAGCAATCCGGAGATCGCCGAGCCGGTGAACCGGCTGGTGCGGGCCGCGCGGGAGCAGGGGGATCTCGTGGTGTGGGTGCTGCACACCGAGCCCGGCAGCGGGGACGTGTTCGACCCGGAGCTGGGGTACGTCCGCCTGCTGGCGGAGCTGGAGCAGCCGCTGGCCGGTGAGCCGGTGCTGCGCAAGACCTCGCACAACGCGTTCACCACCACCAACCTCCAGCAACTGCTGACCGAGGCGGGCGTGGGGGAGCTGTGGGTGTGCGGCATCCGTACCGAGCAGTGCGTCGAGACCACCGCCCGGCTCGCCAGCGACCTCGGGTACCACGTCGTCTTCGTCGCCGACGCCACCGCGACCAACCCGATCGGCGACCTCGGCGCCGAGGCGATCATCGAGCGCACCCATGCCGTACTGCGCGACCGCTTCGCCCGGATCGCCACCGTGGCCGAACTGGCGGCAGCACGGGCATGACCCGCGTCGTCTTCGTCCTGCTGCCCGGGGTCCATCTGCTCGACCTGGCCGGACCGGCCCAGGTCTTCTCCACGGCGGCGGACCTCGGGCGGCCGTACACCCTCGACTACGTCGCCGGACAGCCGCAGGTCCCCAGCGCCCAGGGGCTGACGCTCACCGCCCGGACCGAGTGGCCCGACCTCGGCCCCGGCGACCTGGTCGTGGTGCCCGGCTGGCGCGCCCGCACCCTGCGGACCGGACCCGTGCTCACCCCCGGCACCCTCCACCGGCTGCGCGCCCACCACGCCGCCGGCGGCACCGTCGCCAGCGTCTGCGCGGGCGCCCATGCCCTCGGTCTCGCCGGGCTGCTCGACGGCCGCCGCTGCACCACCCACCACCAGCTCCAGGACGAACTGGCCGCCCGTCACCCCCGGGCGACCGTCGTCAAGGACGTGCTGTTCACCACCGACGACCGCGTGGTCACCTCGGCGGGCATCGCGAGCGGCATGGACCTCGCCCTGCACCTGCTCGCCGTACGCCACGGCCCCGCCCTCGCCGCCCAGGTCGCGCGGGAGATGGTGATCTACGCCCGTCGCAACGGCGACGAACCCCAGGCCAGCGCCATGCTCCGGCACCGCGGCCACCTCGACGACACCACCCACCGGGTCCAGGACCTCATCGACACCCACTTCGCCGAGCCCCTGCCGCTGGCCCGCCTCGCCGCCCACGCCGGCGTCAGCGCCCGTACCCTGACCCGGCTGTTCAGCAGGGCCACCGACGGCCTCACCCCACTGCGCTACCAGCAGGCGCTCCGGGTCGAACGCGCCGAACACCTCATCAGCCACGGCGCGACCGCCGAGTCCGCCGCCCGCGAGGTCGGCTTCGAGGACGCCCGTATGCTCCGCCGTCTCAGGCGGGAGGCGGCCGGCCGGTCAGCCGAATCGCCCCGCTGAAGCGAGCCGTCCGGGCTGCGGGACCCTCTGCGACGTACGGTTTCGACCGGCGGGAACGGTCGACGTCGCCTCGGAGGAACCATGACGCAAGCCGCGGGCCAGGCGCCCCGCACCAACGGGCTGAACGGGCACATGCTGATGGCGGCCGTGGTGTCCGCGATCAGCGGCCTGCTGTACGGCTACGACACGGGCATCATCTCCGGCGCACTGCTCCAGATCTCCGAGGAGTTCCACATCGGGAACACCATGAAGGAGACCATCGCCGCGGGCATCCTGCTGGGCGCCGTCATCGGCTCCCTGAGCTGCAGCCTGCTGTGCGAGCGCTTCGGCCGGCACCGCACGATCCTGCTGATCTGCTGTGTGTTCATCGCCGGCAGCCTGACCTGCGCGGTCGCCCCCTCCGCCGTCGGCCTGGCCCTCGCCCGCGTACTGCTGGGCTTCGCGGTCGGCGGCGCCACCCAGACCGTACCGATGTACGTGGCCGAGCTGGCGCCCAAGTCGATCCGCGGGCGGCTGGTGCTCTGCTTCCAGCTCGCCATCGGCGTCGGCATCGTCATCGCCACGATCGTCGGTGCCAGCGAGGCGGTGTCCTGGCGGGTGTCGATCGGCGCGGCCGCCGCACCGGCGCTGGTGATGCTGATCGGCCAGCTGCGGCTGCCCGAGAGCCCCAGGTGGCTCATCCTGCGCAAGGGCGATGTGGACGGGGCGGAGGAGGTGCTGAAGGAGGTACGCCCCGAGGGGTACGACATCCGCTCCGAGCTGGACGAGATCACCGCCCTGGCCCGCCGTCAGCAGCGCACCGACCGGAGCCATCAGGGGTGGCGCGGGCTGCGGCAGGCGTGGGTACGCCCGGCGCTGGTCGTCGGCTGCGGCATCGCCGTCTTCACCCAGCTCTCCGGCATCGAGATGATCATCTATTACGCCCCGACCATCCTCACCGACAACGGCTTCCCCCGCGCCGACGCGCTCCAGGTCAGCGTCGCCCTCGGCGTGGTCTACCTGGTGATGATGATCGTCGGCCTGTGGATCGTGGACAAGGTCGGTCGCCGCAGGCTCACCCTGATCATGGTGCCCGGCGCGGCGATCAGCCTGTTCGTCCTGGGCGGCTTCTACATCACCGGCCACGGCACCCGTGCCTACATCCCGGCCATCGTGGCCTGCCTGCTGACCTTCATGTTCTTCAACGCGGGCGGCCTGCAGCTGATGGGCTGGCTGACCGGCTCCGAGATCTACCCGCTGTCGGTGCGGGCCGCCGCCACCAGCGTCCAGTCGGCCACCCTGTGGAGCACCAACCTGCTGATCACCCTGACCCTGCTGACCATGATCAGCGCCTTCGGAGTGGGCCAGGTGTTCTGGATCTACGCCTTCTTCAACGTCGCCGCGTGGCTGTTCGTGTGGTGGAAGATGCCGGAACTCACCGGGCACAGCCTCGAGGACATCGAACAGCACCTGAAAAACCACGAGTTCGAGCCCGAGGACTTCGCCCGCTCCTGAGCAGCCCTCAGCGCGACGGACGGAAGCAGGCCGTGACCTCCTTGCCGCGCGGGCACGCGTAGGCACCCCAGCTGTCGGCGAGAGCGTCCACCAAAAGCATGCCCCGGCCGCCGGTGGCCACGCTGGTCGGCCGGCGTTGCTCGGGCAGCTGCGGCGAGGCGTCATGCACGGTGACATGCAGGCACTCGCTGTCCCAGGTCAGCACGAGCTGCGCGGTCGCCTGGGCGTGCACATGGGCGTTGGTGACCAGCTCGGACACGGTCAGCAGTACCGCGTCCACCGTCTCCGGCGCGCTCCGTGCCCACGCCAGGGTCTCCAGATGCCCCCGCGTCCAGTCCCGCGCCGCCTTCACCCCACTGCTGACGGGCAACGACCGCGCCCACCCCACGGCCCGCAGGGAAGATGCACTCAGAGGAGATTTGTCCAAAGGAGATTCGTCCACGCTCATGACACCCGCCTTCCCCGCGATCGCCCCGGCACCCGCCGGAACACTTGACTTCGTGAGCACTCCAAGTGATGGGCTCTGCGGTGTCCACGAACATAGAGGGGGATGAACATGAACGACTCTCCGGTCGCGCTCATCACGGGCGGCGGCAGCGGCATCGGCGCGGCTGTGGCCCGGCAACTACTGGACACCGGCCACCGGGTCACCGTCACCGGGCGCGGCAAGGACCGGCTGCGGGAGTTCGCCGAGAGCGTGGGCGACCCCGGGAAACTGCTGACCCTACCCGGCAGCGCCTCGTCGTACGACGACGTCCGGGACGCCGTGGACCGCACGATCGAGACCTACGGCCGGCTGGACACGGTCATCGCCAACGCCGGTGTCGCCACGCACGACTCCGTCGCCGAGGGAGACCCGTCGGGCTGGAGCGAGATGGTGCTGACGAACGTCCTCGGCCCGGCGCTGCTCATCCGCGCCTCCGTCGACGCGCTCAAGGAGTCCCGCGGCCGGATCGTTCTCATCGGCAGTGTCGCCGGGTTCGTGAACACCCCCGGCAACCTCTACGGGGCGACCAAGTGGGCGGTCACCGGGCTCGCCGAGAACACCCGGCGCCAGGTCACCGAGTACGGCATCGGTGTCACCCTGGTCGCGCCCGGCCGGGTGGAGACCCCGTTCTGGGACGCCTACGGCAGCCTGCCGCCGGGGCATCTCCTGACCGCCGGCCAGATCGCCGACTCGGTGGTCTGGGCGATCCGGCAACCGGCCGGGGTCGACGTCAACACCGTCGTCGTACGGCCGGTGGGGCAGCCCAACTGAGCCGACGGAACGGGCCCCGGCCGAGCGGACTTCTGCTCGGCCGGGGCCCGTTCAGCACCGCAGACGCGCGCTAGCGGCGCTTCCGGCGGCGCAGCAGGGTCAGCGCGAGCACCGCGACCGCGCCGGCGACCAGCAGCTTGCGCTTGTCGCGGACCTGCTCGGGAGCCCGGTCCTGCCAGAGCTGCTCGGCCTGGCCGGCCTTGGCCCGGACCTGGGTCGCCGCCGTCGCGGCCTTCTCCTTGACCGGGTCGGGCACCTTCTCCCGCAGCTTCTGCGCCGTCTCGACGGTCTGCACCTTGAGCGCGGCCGCCTTCTCCTGGGCACGGGCCTTGACATCGGCCTTGCCGGTGAGCGCCTCCACGGTCTCCCCGAGCTCGTGGCGGGTCCGCTCGACCTGTTCCCGCAGCTCCTGCGGGCTCGCGGAGGCGGACTCCTCGAACGGCTGCTGTGTCATCGCTTGGCACTCTCCTTGATCTCGGCCACATCGGCCTTCACACTGTCGATGGTCTGCTCCGGCGCGGGCGGGGCGGCCATGCCGACCTCCTTCTTGCCGGTCAGGGCGAGAACCGCCGTGACCGCGCCGAGGACGCCGGTGACGATGAGCGCGGCGGCCCACACGGGCAGCGGTACGGCCAGCGCGGCGATCGCCGTGGCCACCAGTGCCTGGAGCGTGAGGAAGCCGGCCAGTCCGGCGCCTCCGAACAGCGAGCCGCCCTTGCCGTACCGCCTGCCCTTCTCCTTCATCTCCGCCTGCGCAAGGCGGAGTTCGCCTCGCACCAGCTCGGTGAGCTGCTGCGAGGCGCGTTGCACCAGTTCACCGACCGGCTCGTCACGGGCCACCGCCGGTTCACGGTCGGGTTCGAACATGACCATCACCCCTCCTGCGTATCCGGAGAACCGGATGCCCCGCATACGCGGAGGGACGCCTGCCCGGACCCCGTTCCACAGGGCCCTCACACCCGAGGCACCGACATGGACGGGGCAGGTGGGTGAGGTGTCACGGCTGTGGCCAGCGGTCCGGTTCGCGGGGCGCCGGCTCGTCCGTCGGGAAGGGGGTGGTGGTCGGGCCGCTCGGGGCGAGGATCTCGTCGCCGAACAGGTCCTGGAGCCAGTTGGTCTGGTAGACGGTGTCGAGGTAGCGCTCGCCGAGGTCCGGCGCGATGGCCACCGCCGTCATGTCGCGGGTGTCGTGGCGGGACAGCCAGTCGGCCGCGCCGCTGACCACCGTGCCGGTGGACCCGCCGAACAGGAAGCCACGCCGGGCCATCTGGTGGCAGGCCCGGATGGTGTCCGCCTCCTCCACCCGGATCACCTCGTTGACGTAGGACTCGTCCAGCAGCGGCGGCCGCATGCTCATCCCGAGGCCGGGGATCATCCGGCGCCCCGGCTCCCCGCCGAACGCGACCGAGCCCACGCTGTCCACCGCGACGATGCGCACCGGCCGGTGCCACTGCCGGAAGTAGCGGGCGCACCCCATCAGCGTCCCGGCGGTGCCCGTACCGATGAACAGCACGTCCAGGCGCGGGAAATGACGCGCTATCTGGGGCGCCGTGGTCCGGTAGTGCGCCTGCCAGTTGCCGGGGTTGGTGTACTGGCTGAGCCACACGTACCGGTCGTCGGAGGCGCACAGCGAGCGGACGTACTCGATCCGCGTGCCCAGGAACCCGCCGTTCTCGTCCAGGTCGGCCACGATGTGCACCTTGCTGCCGAGGGCCTCCATCAGCAGCCGGGTCGACAGATTGCAGCGCGAGTCCGTCACGCACAGGAACTTGTAGCCCTTGCTCGCGGCGATCATGCTGAGCGCCACGCCGAGGTTTCCGGACGAGGACTCGACGATGACGGAGTCCGGCTTGAGAATGCCCTCCCGCTCGGCGCTCTCCACCATCTCGTTCGCGGCCTTCAGCTTGATGGAGCCGGCGAAGTTGAAGCCCTCGCACTTCAGGTAGAGGGGACATCCGAAGATCGACTTGAGGTCGACGAAGAGATGGCCTTCGTTGAAGTCATGGGGAGCGGATATGACGGGCACGGTGGGCCTCCTGGTACCGGGGAAGGGCAGCGCTCTCAGCCGTACCGGCGCAGGTCGTGGAAGAAGTTGTCGATGAGGCCGAGGTTTCCGGCGGCGGCCGTCTCGTCGTAGACGTACTTGCCGACGGCGAGGTCGAGGACGCCGAGCCCGAAGGGCGAGAAGACGATCGGCCGGTCGGGCGGCGGGGCGGCCCGGCCGAGCATCACGTCGTTGAGCGTGCCGTTGAGGAAGTCCCGGTTCCCGGTGCGCTGTTCGACCAGGTGCGGGGAGGTGTCGGCCTTCAGGCAGTGCTCGACGTCGTCGACGAAGTTCGCCGACGCCAGGAGGACTTCGGGGGCGAGGTCGCGCAGCGAGACGTGCAGGACCAGGGGGTTGTGGGCGAACAGGGAGGCGTCGGTGACGTGCGGCTCGCCCGCGACCGTGGCGAAGACGACCAGGTCGCTGGAGCGGACGAGGTCCGCGGCGCTGTCGTGGACGGTGACCTCGGCGCTCGTCCCGCTCTGCCGCAGGTAGTCGCAGAAGCCGGAGGCGCTGTCGGCGGCCAGGTCGTGCACCCCGACCGTCTCGAACTCCCAGCCGGTGCCCGCGAGGAAGGTGTGGATGTAGCGGGCGATCAGACCGGTGCCGAAGAACCCGACGCGGGTCGGACGCGGCCGGTCGCGGCTGAACCAGTCGGCGGCCAGCGCGGCCGACGCCGCCGTCCTGGTCGCGCTGATGATGGAGCTCTCCAGACAGGCGAACGGGTAGCCCGTCGTGGGGTCGTTGAGGATCAGCACCGCGGAGGCGCGGGGCAGCCCCGACCGGACGTTGTCGGGGAAGCTGGAGATCCACTTCATGCCGTCGACCCCTACGGACCCGCCGACCGAGGCCGGCAGCGCGATGATCCGCGAGCTGGGCCGGTCGGGGAACCGCAGGAAGTAGGACGGCGGGTTGACCGAGTCCCCGGCCCCGTGCAACCGGTAGGTCGCCTCGACCAGGTCCACGATCTCCTTCTCGCGCCCGGCGAGCGCCTTCTGCACCTGCTCACCGGAGATCACCGCGAACGTCGGCGAAGCCGGGTCGGGTACGGCCGGCTGTGCGGTGGTGGGCAACAGATCGGTCATCGCTCGCTCGCCTCCGAGTTCGTCTCCCCGGCGGCCAGGCCGCGCGGCTCGGCCATGCCGACCAGCACCTGCCTGTCCCCGGTGTAGGGCTCCCTGCTGTGCGCGGTCCGGATGTTGTCGACCAGCAGCAGGTCACCGGCCTGCCACGGCTCGCGCCGGGTGTGCTTCTCGTACGTCGCGTTGAGCAGCCCGACGACGTCCTCGCCGATCGGACCGCCCTCCCCGAAGCGGGTGTTGAACGGCAGGCCGTCCGCGCCGTAGATGTCCACCAGGTACTCGCGCACCTCGGGGGCGAGCGTCCACTCGTTGAGGAAGGCGATCTGGTTGAACCAGCACGGCTCACCCGTCACGGGGTGCCGGACCACGGCAGGGCGCCGCTGTGCCGTCCGCAGGGAACCGTCCGGCTGCCAGCTGAAGTCGATGCCGTGCGCCCGGCAGTAGCTCTCGACCCCGGCGCGGTCGGCGGTCCCGAACGACTCCTCCAGGGACGCCCCGATCTCGTCGTTGTAGGACCGGGTCAGCAGCCAGCCCTCCCGCTCGAAGCGCTCCCGCACCTCGGCGGGCAGCTCCCGGAGCACCTCCGTAGCGTCCGCCACCGCCGTCGCCCCGCCGTCCTCGGGCGCGGTCAGGCAGGCGAACAGCATCAAAGAGGGCGGCTCCTGCGTGTAACTCAGCTCGTGGTGCATGCACATGGGCTGGTTGGCCGGCCAGGTCGTGGACTCGTACAGCCCCGAGCCGAAGGTCTCGCGCGGTGCGAAGGACTCCCGCTCCGTCATCAGGCCGCCGGTCAGCCGGGCGAACACGGCACCGACCTGCTCCGGGTCCCGCAGCCCCAGGCCCCGGACCAGCAGCGACCCGTGCTCGGTGACCTGGGCGCGCAGCACGTCGCGGTACTGCGCCGCCCAGCCCGGCACATCGGCCGGGGTGTCGATGCGGGCCACCGGCGGTCTGCCCGGCCGCAGCTCCACATCGAGCTGGGCTGACAGGGATGAGGTCGACATCTCGGTTGTCCTTTCGGTCGCCCGTCACGGGGCTGGGGGAGGGGTCAGGAGGAGGCCAGCGGTTCGACGGCGGCCAGTACGGCCTTCGCCGCCTCGGTGGGGCGCAGGCGCGGGAAGTAGTGCCCGCCGTCGGGGAGTTCGTGCAGGTCCACGCGGCCGGCCAGCAGCAGCCAGTCCAGGTGGGCCCCGGTGTACCCGGCCGTGTACGGGTCGTCGGCGGCCACCACCACCGACACCGGGGCCGACAGCCGCACCGCCGGCGGATTATCCAGGGCGTCGCAGAAGTACCGGTGCGCGGAGAGGCAGTCGTGCCGGTAGGCGGCGCCGACCCGCTCGGCGTGCCGCGCGGTCAGCTCCGCCAGCTCGACGTAACCGCCCTCCTCGGCCAGCCGCGCGGCGATCTCGGCGTCGCTGCGGACCGACAGCGCCTCCACGGCGGCATGCCGCTCGGCGGCCGTGCCGAGCAGTTGCGCGCCGAGGAACAGCCGCGCCACCTCCACCCCGCGCTCCTGGAGCCTGCGGGCCGTCTCCACGGCCGGCGCGGCGCCCGACGAGTGCCCCCACAGCATGACCCGCGTCAGACCACGCGCGGTGATCTCCGCCGCGACCCGCTCCGCCACCTCGGCGATCGAACCGAACGGCTCCCGCCGCCCGGCCAGGTCATGACCCGGCAGGTCCACCGCGAACACCGACATCCCGCCGCCCGCCAGCGCACTCGCCATCGGCTGGAAGTTGACCGCGTTGCCGCCCGCGTACGGGAAGCACACCAGCGCGCACTCCGGCGTCCCGTCCGCCTCCGCCAGCGGCTGGAGCAGCTCCCCGCTCGGCCCGGCCGCGCCGTCCAGGAGGGCGGCCAGGTCGGCGAGGACCGGGTTGCGGGTGATGTCCTTCAGCGACACCGCGCGGTCCAGCGCGATCGTCAGCTTCACCGCCGTCAGGGAGGTGCCGCCGGAGTCGAAGAAGTGGTCCCTGCGGCCGATCCGCTCCTCGGGAACGCCGAGCAGCACCGCCCAGGCGGCCGCGAGCCTCCGCTCGGCCGGGGTGCGCGGCTCCCGGTCCCCGGCGCCGTCCTGCGCCGCGGGCGTGGTCCGCTCGGCCAGCGCGGTGAGCGCCTTCCGGTCGGTCTTGCCGTTGGCCGTCAGCGGCAGCGCCGACTGCCAGTGGAAGGCCGCGGGCACCATGTAGGCCGGCAGGTCCGCGCCCAGCGTGTCGCGCAGTTCGTCCACGGGCAGCTCGCGTCCCGCGTAGAAGGCGACCAACTGCTGTCCCTGCCCCGGCCGTTCGGCCACGACCACCGCGCCGTCCCGCACCCCGGGAACCCGCAGCAGGGTGTTCTCGATCTCGCCGATCTCGATGCGGAAGCCCCGGATCTTGACCTGGTTGTCCCGGCGCCCGAGGAACTCCAGCTTGCCGCCGGGATGCCAGCGCCCCCAGTCACCGCCCAGGTAGAGCCGCTCACCGGGCCGGTAGGGGTCCTCCAGGTACGCCTCACGGGTCCGCTCGGGATCATTGACGTAGCCGCGGCCCACACAGACCCCGGAGAAGGCGATCAGCCCCGGCGCGCCCAGCGGCACCAGCTCCAGCCGCTCGTCCACGACCAGGACGCGCACGTTGTTCACCGCACGCCCCAGCAGGACGCGCTCGCACACCCCGTCGATGATCTCGTGGTTGGTGTCGTCCGAAGTCTCGGTCAGGCCATAGGCGTTGACCAGCTTGATGCCCGGCTGGACGGCGAACCAGCGCTGCACCAGCTCCGGTTTGAGCGCCTCACCGGTCACGGACACGAAGCGCAGGTCCGGGAAGTCACGCGGGTGCTGCTCCAGGTAGGAGACCAGGACCTCCAGATAGGAGGGCACCAGCTGGGCTACCCCGACCCGGCCGCCCACGAGCGTGTCGGCGAACCGCTCCACGTCCATGAGCACGTCCTGCTCCACCAGCAGCGTCCGCCCGCCCACCAGCAGCGCGGAGATCAGCTGCCACAGCGAGATGTCGAAGCACTGCGGTGCCGTCTGCGCCACCACGCCGCCCTCGCCGACACCCAGGTCGTCGATCTTGGCGAAGAGATGGTTGAGCATCCCCGCGTGCTCGCACATCGCCCCCTTCGGCTCACCGGTGGAGCCGGAGGTGAAGTAGATGTAGGCCAGCTGCCCGGGGTCCACCGCGACACCGAGATCGTCGTCGGCGTGCCCCTCCGCGTACGCGTCCCCGATGAGCAGCCGCTCGGCGCCGGGAACCTCGGCCAGCGCCTGGTCGAGCGTGCCGGTGCTGCCCGACTCGGTCAGCACCAGCCGGCACCCGGCCCGGAGAAGCGTCGCCGCGATACGGCCGGGCGGGAAGTGCGGCTCGATCGGCAGGTAGACGCCGCCCGCCTTGAACACGGCCAACGTCGCGGCCGGCCAGTCGAGGTCGCGCTCGGTGACCACGGCCACCACGTCCTCGCGGCCCACCCCGCGCGCCACCAGCGCCCGCGCCAGCCGGTTGGCCCGGCGGTTCAGCTCGCCGTACGTCCACTCCCGGCCGCCGTGCACCGCCGCCACCGCGTCCGGGTGCTGCCGTACGCGCCGCTCGAACAGCTCGTGCGCCCGCGCGTCCGGCAACTCCCGTACGGGACCGGCCAGCCCCGCCAACTGTTCGTGCCGCTCCTGGTCCGACAGCAGGCTCTGAGCCGTGTGCTCCGCGTCCGGATCGGCCGCCATCAGCTCCAGCGCCCGCAGGTGGTAGCCGGCGATCCGGTCCGCGCTCCCGGCGTCCAGGACATCCGTCCGGTACCGCAGGACCAGGCGCCCTTCGGTCTCGGACCAGTGCACGTGCAGGACACGGTCGCCGGTCGGCGGCTCCGGGGGACCGAACACCACCTCGTACGACGGTTCCGTCACGCCCAGTTCGCGCCGCAGGTCCGCCAGCGGGAAGTCCCGGTGCGCGAGCAACTCCTCCTGCGCACGTTGGGCCGCCTCCGTGAGCTCGCGCCAAGTGCCGGGGGACACGGTGAGCCGGCACGGCAGGGGCTCGCCGTCCGCGTCGGCGGCGTACCCCGTCACCACGTCCTGCTCGCCGGAGAGGACGGACAGCACCTTGGCGTGCGCCGCCAGCAGCAGCGCGCCCGCCGGCACATCCAGTCGTCGCGCCGACTCGCCCACGGACCCGGGCACCGGCACCTCGTGCCCGGCGATACCGGGAACCGGCACCTCGGCCCAGCGCGGTACCACGGTGAATCCGCCGGCGCTCAGCACGCCGCTCCAGAACTCCCGGTCCGCCTGCACACGCGTTGCCATCGGATGCTCCCTCAACTCACGGACGCCGCGGCGGCGCTGTCCACGGACGGTGGGGTCCTGCGGCCGGTGCCGGCGGGCAGTACCGCGGCCTCCGGCATCTCCACGGCGGGGTTGCCGCCCCAGCGCGCGTGCGCGGGGACCTCCTCGCCCTTCATGAGGAAGGAATCGGGCGCCAGTCGCGCGCCGTCGCCCATCGTCACGCCGTAGTGCACATGCGAGCCGACGCCCAGGGTGCAGCCCGCACCGAGCGTGCTGATGTCGGACTTGAAGGTGCCGTCCTCCTGCGAGTGGCACTGGACCTTGCTGCCGGCGTTCAGGGTGCAGTCGTCGCCGATGACGGCGAGCGTGCGATCCGTCATGTAGCAGCCGTCGTCGAACACCCTGCGGCCGATGCGGACACCCATCAGGCGCCAGACAAGGGACTTGAAGGGGGTCCCGTTGAAGATGTTCAGGTGCCGGTCCGGCACCTTCCACAGGCGCTCCTGCGACCAGAAGGCGGGGTCGTAGATGGAGCACAGCATGGGACGCAGCCGGCGGAAGCGGGTCAGGCAGCGCTCCAGCAGCACGTAGTAGAGCGTGGACAGGGCCAGCGTCAGCGCCATGTAGGTGGCGATCACCACGTGCCCGAGCACGCCGTACAGCTCCACGGTGGCCAGGGCCAGCAGCGTGAGCCCGAGCACGTGCAGCCAGCGCACCAACAGCATGAAGGCCATCGAGCGCAGGTTGAAACGATTCTTCCGGGCGAGGCTCTGGCGCAGCGCGTCACCGGACCTGAACTTGTCGAACCGGGTGTCGCGCTCCACCGACCTGGGGATCTCGAAGCACGGCGAGCCGAGCAGCCCGACGCCCTCGCGGACCTCCCCGTCGAGCGGCACCATCACCTTCGTCGCCAGCAGGCAGTTCTCGCCGGTCCGGCCGCCGATGGGATAGGCGATGTTGTTGCCCAGGAAGTTGCGCGCCCCGATCGTCGCCCGCGACACCCGGAACGACGTGGCCGAGTAGTCCGCGTTGATCACGGAGAGCCCGTCGGCCACCATCGTCCCGCTGCCCACGGTGACGTGCAGCGGATTCTCGTGCTGCACCTCGGTACCGAAGTTCGACCCGGTCTGCTCGACGTGGGAGAGGTCGTACCCGATGCCGCGCAGATAGTTGACGATGTACGAGCTGTCCCCGAAGAGCCAGGCGAAGAACTTGATGTTCGTCATCCGCGCCGTCGCCCGGTGCACCGCGTACCGGAACCCGTAGAGCGGGAACACCCGGTCCGGCGGGACCACCAGGTTCAGCAGGCGCGGCAGGGTGCACAGCAGGGCCAGGCCCAGGACCACGAAGCCGACGAAGAGGACCAGGGAGAGGACCACCGCGTCGGTCGCCACCTCCGTCAGGGGCAGCGCCGTCTTGGGGTCGAGCCGTCTGCGGACCGCCGGCACCGCGTTGAACAGCATGTACATCCCGCCCACACCCAGCGGGATGTACAGCAGGAACAGCTGGAGCAGCGAGGCGAGTCCGAACCAGGTCCGGCGGGCGGTGCCGCACCGGGCCGGCGCGACCCGCAGATAGTCGACCTCGGTCGCCTGCGCGGGGGAGCCGTGCCGGTGCTCGCCGTCCGGGACTGCCTGGCCGCTGTGCAGCGACGAGGAGTGTCCGAGCTGGGCGCCGTCACCCATCGAGGTGTCGATGTCCAGGACGGTCTTCTCCCCGATGTACACATCCCGGCCGAGGCTGATCCGGCCCGTCTGGATACGCCCGGCGTGCGCCCGGTAGCCGAGGAAGAACGAGTCCTTGCGGATGACCGTGCCGGAACCGATCGTCAGCAGATCCGTGCAGACCGGTACGGAGTGGGAGAGGATCGTCACCCCCTTGCCGATCCGCGCGCCCAGCGCCCGCAGATAGAACACATACAGCGGGTTGCCGATGAAGAGGATCATCGGATTCGCGTGGAGAAGCGCCTTGACGACCCAGAAGCGCAGGTAGGAGAGGCCCCACACGGGGAATTCACCGGGTTTCCAGCGCCCGACGAGCACCCATTTGGTGACGACGGGGAAAGCGCACAGGACCACGAATCCGACGCCGCCGAACAGCAGGGACCGCAGATAGACATCCACCACACCGGAACCGTCGGCGACCCATTCGTATCCGCCCGCCGTGGCGAAACCGGCGACCACTGAATACCCCAGGAAGATCAGCAACTGGGCCGTGCCGCAAAGGGCGTGGGAAAGCGTGCTCGCGCGTGTCACCGGTTCCGGCGGCATCACGAGCGTGGCGGGGGAGGAGCCGGCCGGGGAATCGGCCGGAGCCGGGGCGGACTCCGCGAGAGCCGCCGCCAGGGCGTGGATCGTGGGGTACCGGTAGATGTCCTTCATGGACGGGGAAGGCAGATCCTCCCGCTTCCGGACCCGTGCGCAGAACTGCGCCATGACCAGGGAATTGGCGCCGAGGCCGTCGAAGAAGTGCGCATCGGCCGGAACGTTCTCCACGCCCATGACATCGGCGAGCGCATCCGCCAGCCGCGCTTCGGTCTTCACCACCGCCGGGCCGGGACTGCGCCGCTCGACGACGGTTTTCTCGTCCGTTCCCTCTATATGGACGTCCGAGGACTGTTCCACCATGTGATCTCCTGCGAGAACGTCTGGATCGCTGGCTCGGCCACGTGCTCTTCTCTGATCACGAACTGCCGCTTCAGTTTCGGCCCGCCGCCGTCAGGCTGCCACTTCGAATCGATCAACCCGCGAGCCGGGAAGGCCCCGGCGGGCCCGTGGTTTCTGGGCAGCCGCAGGTGCGCGGCACATCTGGGATCACCTGAATGGCGGACCTTTCCGGCTCCGGCGCCGGTGGCGGACCGCCGTACGGTGTCCGATGCTGGACAGGCGGATTCGCCCCGCTACGCACCGCCCCGCCTGCCTGCGACGCAGGCCGCTCACCGGGAGAGGCCATGGATTACACCGCCGCCGCCAAGCACGCCCTCGAGACCGAGCCGCAGTACATCGACGCGCCGATGACCGCCGCGGCCGCCTTCCTGGTGCTGACCATCAACGACGGCGAAGAGTCCATGGACAAGGCGCGGTCGGTGGTGGCGAGCATCGAGGACCTGGTCAAGGACATCAAGATCCAGGTGAACACCGGCATCTTCACCTGCAATCTCGGTATCTCGCACCACGCCTGGGAACCGCTGACCCGGAAACCGCTGCCGAAGGAACTCAAGCCCTTCCAGGAGATCCGCGGCGCCCAGCACACCGCGGTCGCCACCGAGGGCGATCTCCTCTACCATATCCGCGCCGATTCGGTGGACCTCGTCGTCGAATTCGAGAAGATCCTCCTTGAGGCATTCGGTGATTCCGTGACCGCCGTGGACGATGTCACCGGATTCCGTTACTACAACGGACGCGACCTCCTGGAATTCGTGGACGGCACCGCGAATCCGATCGGCCTCTCCCTGCCGGCGGCCACCCTGGTCGGCGAGGAGGACCCGGCGTACGCGGGCGGAAGCTACGTCGTCATCCAGAAGTACCTGCACAACCTCAGGGACTGGCGCGCCCAGACCACCGAGACCCAGGAACAGGTCATCGGACGCACCAAGTTCGACAACATCGAACTCCCCGACGCGACCGAGGGCCAGAAGTCCCACAAGACCCTGTGCACCATCCAGGACGCCGAGGGCGAGCACGACATCCTCCGCGACAACATGCCGTTCGCCACACCCGGCAAGAGCGAGTACGGCACCTACTTCATCGGCTACTCCCGGCACTTGTGGGTCACGGAGAAAATGCTGGAGCGTATGTTCATCGGCGACCCGCCGCCCCTGTACGACCGCATCCTCGACTACTCACGGGCGGTCACCGGCGTCACCTTCTTCTGCCCCGCCCGGAAGTTCCTCGTCGGCCTCGCGGACTGAGCCGCGCGAGGTCCGCGGACTGAATCGGGTGGGCCTGGACAGTCGCTGGGGTGAGGCGACTTTCTGGGAGGAAGCATGACGCTGGTCAAAGCGGGTGTGGTGGTGCTCGACTGTGCCGAGCCGGAGAAACTGGCCGCGTTCTACGAGGAGTTGCTGGACGGCGAGCAGACTGTCGCCTCCGCCAACCTGGTGCAGATACGGGGTGCGGACGGCTTCCGCATCGCCTTCCGCCGCGATGTGAACGCCACGCCTCCGAGCTGGCCCCGCCCGGAGAACTCGCTCCAGGCGCATGTCGAGTTCATGGTGGACGACCTGGACGCGGTCGAGCGGCGGATCGTCTCGCTCGGGGGCCGCCCCATCGAGACCCGGGACGCGGTGGGCCCGCACGAGGAGCGCGGCTACTCCGATCCGGCGGGCCACTCCTTCACCGTGCGGCTGGCCCCGCCGACCGCCCCCAAGCAGGGCTGAGCCACACGCGAGGACCGGGGGTGGCGGGCGCCTTGTCGGCCCGCCACCCCCGGTCCCCGTGTTCTCAGTCCCGGCCGCCCTTCTCGGCCACCGGCCACACACCCGTCGACCGCTCGATGGCCTTGGCCCCGGTACGGTCCACGGCGCTGCGCACCACCGCGAAGATCGCGCCCTGCACCGCCGCCGCGAGCAGGACCTCGCCCCAGCCCCGGTCCCGGTCCAGGGCGTCGGGGGCGTCCTCCTCGTGCCGTATCGCCATCCACGCCTTGCGGAAGGCCAACCCGGCCAGCGCGCCGCCGGCCCAGCTCATCACGAAGCCGACCGGCTTGTAGGTGAGCGAAAGCTTCTTCTTGGTCTTGTTCTTCGCCATGTCACGCTTCTTCCTCGTCCAGCCCTCCTCATGCAGGCAGACCTCGCGGTCCCACCCGCTCGTGCGGTGCCACGGGTCCCGGCGGAGTCCCCTCGCCGAACGGCCGGCCGCCCAACTCCTCGCGGTGGTGCGGGCTCAGCCAGCCGGAGAGGTCGGGGCCGAGCGGCACGATCCCGGTCGGATTGATGCCGGAGTGGACCTGGTAGTAGTGCCGCTTGATGTGGTCGAAGTCGACCGTGTCCCCGAACCCCGGCGTCTGGAACAGGTCCCGCGCGTACGCCCACAGCACCGGGTTCTCCGTCAGCTTCCACAGATTGCACTTGAAGTGCCCGTGGTAGACCGGGTCGAAGCGGACCAGCGTGGTGAACAGCCGGATGTCCGCCTCGGTGATCGTGTCCCCGACCAGATAACGCTGCCCCGCCAGCCGCTCGGCCAGCGCCTCCAGCCGCCGGAACACCCCGGCGCACGCCTCCTCGTACTCCTCCTGGTCCGAGGCGAACCCGGCCCGGTACACCCCGTTGTTGACGTCCTCGTAGACCTCCGCCATCACCTCGTCGATCTCGTCCCGCAGCCCCTCCGGGTACAGGTCCGGGGCGCCCTCGCGGTGCAGGGCCGTCCACTCGGTGGCCAGGTCCAGGGTGAGCTGCTGGTAGTCGTTGGTGACCAGCTCGCCGCTCGGCACGTCCACGATCGCCGGCACGCTCACCCCGCCCGGCGCGCCAGGCTCCCGCTTCTCGTACGCCTCGGCCAGGTACCGGATGCCGAGCACCGGGTCCCGGCCGCCGGGGTCCAGGGTGAACCGCCAGCTCCGGTCGTCCTGGACCGGGTCGGTGACCGCCATGGGCAGCGCCCGCTCCAGCCCCAGCAGACGGCGGGAGATCACCGCCCGGCTGGCCCACGGACAGGCCCTCGAGACCACCAGCCGGTACCGCCCGGACTCCACCGGCCGGCCGTCCCGCCCGTCGGCCGTGATCCGGTCCGTGAAATGGCTCTTGGACCGGTTGAACTTCTTGTGGCCCAAGGCGCTGTTGCCGTCGCCACCCATGTCGCCTCCTCGCCGCACGGCACTCACCCGCGCGCTGTCCCTGCCGGGCCCGCCGCCCGCTCCCGCGCGACGGGCCCGTTCCGTTCCGCCTGACGCGTTCCCCCTTTCCGCCGGGGACCCGCGCCGAAGCGCTCAGCGGTCCTGGGACAGCCGCAGGAGGTCGGCGAAGGTGCCGCCGGCGTGCACGAGATCGTCGTACGTGCCCTGCTCGGTGATCCGGCCCTGGTCCATCACGACGACCCGGTCCGCGATCCGGGTGTTCTCCAGGCGGTGGGTGATGACGATCGTGATCCGGTCGGCGGAGATGGCCTTGATGTGCTCGAAGATGGCGTGCTCGCCGTGCGGGTCCATCTGGGACGTCGGCTCGTCCAGGATCAGCAGGGACGGACGGCGGTACAGCGCCCGGGAGCAGGCGAGCCGCTGCCACTGGCCCCCGGAGAGTTCGGTGCCGCCGAAGATCTCCCGGGCGAGGAGGGCGTCCAGACCGGCGGGCAGCTCCTCCACGGCCTCGCGCATGCCGACGGCCTCCACCGCGTCCCAGACCGGGCCGTCGTCATGGCTGCGGGGCTGGCCGAGCGTGACGTTCTCCCGGACCCGGAGGGGCCACTGCGCGAAGATCTGCGGCACCAGACCGGTGTTGTCCCAGACGGTCGCCGGATCGGCTGCGGCGAGATCGGTGCCGTTCCAGACGACCCGGCCCTTGTCCGCGAGGTAGATACCGGTGATCAGCCGGGTCAGGGTGCTCTTGCCGGAGCCGTTCACACCGACGACCGCGAGGATCTCGCCGCGCCGCAGCGCCAGCGAGACACCGTCCACGGCGGGCCGGTCCTTGCCCGGATACCGGTAACTGACCTCGTCCAGCCGGATCTCCTCCACCGGCGCCTGGACGACCGCGCCCCCACGCCTCGGCGCCCGCTCGGCGGCGTGGTCGAAGAACGCCTGCATGTCACCCAGGTAGAGGCTGGTGTGGAAGACGGCCGCGCCCTCCATGACCAGCTGGGACAGCGCGGACAGCGTCGTCTGCACCGCGACCACCGCGGTGGCGGCGACGGCGGGCGCGACTCGGCCGGTGACGGCCAGCCAGGCCAGCATTCCCCAGGTCGCGGTGAGGAAGAAGCCCCCGGCGAAGGAGGAGAGCAGCGCGATCCGCAGCGTCCTCGGGGCCGCGGCGAGGGTGCGCCGGTCGACCCGCTCGGACAGGGCCCGGTACCAGTACAGGAGGTAGCCGGTCATGCCGTTGGCGCGGACCTCGTCACCGTACTTCGGCGTGGTCGCCCACCAGCGGGTCATGCCCCGGACGTTGCGGTCCGCGATGTTGGCGTAGTGGATGTCGTAGTCGACCCGCGCGGTGAGGACGGCGCCGATGGCGGCCGGGGCGACGGCCAGCAGGAGCAGCGGCAGCACCAGCGGATTGAGCACGGTGACGACCGCACCCGCGGTGACCATCCTGATCAGGGCCGACATGAAGCGCTGGGCGTCCATCACCATGACCTGCGTACGCGTCACGCCCATCTCGGCGGCTTCCTGCCGGTCGGAGAAGCCGTCCACCGCACAGGCCGCCGCCTCCACCCGGCAGACCGCCTCGACCAGAGCGGTGTCCGTGGCGGTCGTCAGCCGGGGGGTGATGCGGCGCTCCGCATAACGGGCGATGGCCAGGGCGGTCCGCGCCACGGCGGCCGCGCAGGCGACGGCGACCAGCGCGGGCAGTGCCGCGCGCAGCCGGTCCGCCATCGCGCCCGCTCCGAGCAAGGGCGTCATGGCCCTGGCCGTGGCGGTCAGCAGTACGGCGGCCCCGGCGCCGGTCGCCGCCTGGCACCCGAGCAGCAGCAGTACGGACCGGCGGTCGATCGCCCACGCCATGGCCGTGATCCGGCCGAGCACGCGCGGGAGTTGGGCGCACAGGCTACGGAAACTCGCCTCGCCCAGCGGGTTGACGGAGTAGTGCCCGGAGTAGGTGATCTCCGCCGGGGCGGGCGGTGGGACGGTGCGGGTGGATGTGCTCAACTGCGCGTCTCCTCAGGTTGTGGAATCCGGTGAAGGTGCGGCACCGGAACCAACGAGAGGGAGACCGATATCGAACACACGTGTTTCGGCCGCAGCGGAGTCCGCATCGACAGGCGTCATTCCGGGAGCCCCGGAAACGCGCCGTAGGACTCACCGCGCCGGGCATCCGCGCGGCGCTGGCCGAATCGCCGCGGCCGATACGCGTGTGACGGATGGGTTCCGCTCAGCCCTTGAGGCGCTCGCGGTCGCCCATCACCACGACCGGATGATCGGCCGGGTCGAGGGTGCGCAGCAGGGTCTTGATGCCGGCCTCCGGGACGGTCACGCAGGCCGAGGTGCCGTCACCGTGGTCCAGGTGCAGCCAGATGCCGCCGCCCTTCTCCACGCCCTCGGGCCGGCTCCAGTCGTAGGGCGGGGTGCCCTTGAGCCGGTTGTAGTTGATGGCGATGACGTAGTCGAAGTCGTGGGTGTGCGCCTCGTCGTCCTGGTTCACCGAGGCTGCGTAGGCGTTGTCGTCGTACCAGTACGGCAGCTTGGTGCCCGGACTGCGCAGGGTGCCTCCGGCGTCGGTGAGGGTGAAGACGCCCACGGGACTGCGCTCGTCGTCCAGCTGATGGTCCGTCGTCCAGCCCCGGCGGCCGTTGTGCGAGGGCCAGCTCGCGGACTGCTTCCACTGGGCGCCCTGCTTCTCGTACAGCACGGCGAGGCCCTCGGCGGAGTCCCGGTCGTCGCCGTAGACGACCACCAGCTGCCGGGTGTCGGCCGGGATCTGCTTGCCCATCCGCTCCCCGACGCCGGGGACGCCGGTGCCGGTCGCCGGGCGGGAGGACCCGGACACGGCCGGGTTGCCATTGCCCGCCGCGCCGCCGGAGCGGGCCTTTTTGCCGGTGTCCCCGCAGGCCGTGGTCACCGCCAGCAGGACACCGCAGACGGCCGCCGCGGATATGGCGTGCCGGGCACCACCGCGCCGCGCGTACCGGGGACAGGACGGAGTGTCAGAGGAGTTCCGCATGATCAGAATCCTCCGGCGCGACCGGCCGGGCACGCATCCTGGACCGGCATCCGGCCTAAGCGGGCCGCTACCGTTGCTCCCCATGACAGTCACCGGGACGGACATCACGGCGGACCTGATCCGGGATCTGCTGCGCGAGCAGCACCCCGACCTGGCGGACCGCCCCCTGAAGCTCGGAGCGCTCGGCTGGGACAACCAGGTGTGGCGGCTCGGCGACGACCTCGCCGTCCGCATGCCCTGGGCGACCGAGTCGGCGGACGCGCTGCTGCGCAAGGAACACACCTGGCTGCCGCTCCTCGCGGAGGGGCTGCCCCTGCCCATCCCCGTACCGCAGCGCCTCGGTGAGCCCTCCGCACGCTTCCCGCGCCCCTGGCTCGTCACCACCTGGGTGCCGGGCGAGCCCGCCGACCACGCGCCCGCGACCCGCCCCGAGGAGGCGGCCGACGCGCTCGCGGCCTTCCTGACCGCCTTTCACCGCCCCGCCCCCGAGGAGGCACCGGCCGGCCGGGACCGCGGGGGCCGCCTGGCCGACACCGCCGAAGGCCTCACCGGCGCGCTCGCCCGGGCCGCCGAACTGGGCCTCGTCCACGACCCGGACGCCGTCCGCGCGATCTGGGAGGACGCGGCAGCCGCGCCCGGCTGGACCGGCCCCCGCCTCTGGCTCCACGGCGACCTGCACCCCGCCAACATCCTCACCACCGACGGCACCTTCTCCGGCGTGATCGACTTCGGCGACCTCTTCGCCGGCGACCCCGCCTTCGACCTGGCCTGCGCCTGGCTCCTCCTCCCGGACGGCGCCACCGACCGCTTCCACGCCGCCTACCGCCCGGCCCCGGACCCCGCGACCCTCCGCCGCGCCCGCGGCTGGGCGGTCCTCCGCGCCCTGGCCGGCATCCACATCGGCCACGCGGGCGACCAGGGCCGCCCCGGCGGCAAGCCGACGTGGGGGCCACCGGGACAGGCGGCACTGCGTCGGCTCACGGCGTCGGCCCGCCCCTGACCGGGTGCCGGGCGCGGGTTCATCGGCTGGTCGCACTGGTCGAGGCGTCTTCACGGTGCTCCGCGAATGTGCTGTGCCGGTGGAAGGAGTACGCCTTGCCGACTGCCTGGAGGAAATTGGCGAGGGCGAGAGCCGTCCACAGCGCGGCCAGGCCCCCGGCCGAGGCGACCGGAGCCGCGACAGCGGCCAGGACTCCGTAGCAGACGAAGGTCGACACGAAGCTCGGCACCGTGCGCTTGAGGCCGATGAGGCCGAATCCGACGACCGCCTGAAGCGCGTCGGTGACGACCACGGCCGACACCAGCGGCAGAAGGTCAGTGATCCTCGGTCGTACAACGGCATCCGTGGTGAACAGCGGAACCACCCACGGACCGAGGACGATCACCGTTGCCGCGATGAACCCCACAACGGCCAGCGCCAGCAACGTCCCTGCCCGGACACTGTGGCGGATACTCGCGCTGTCGCGGGTCTCCGCATGGCCGGAGATCACCGGGATGGTGGCCTGGCCGACCGCCACCGCGGCCGTGAAGATGAGGTTGACCAGCGAGATTCCCACGCTGTGCACCGCCGCGCTGTCCGTTCCGATCCGGGCCGCCGCGAAGGTCAGTACGCCCAGGACGGCAAACTTGACGAGTACCGTGCCGGCCAGCGGAATCCCCACGGCGCCCAGCTTCCAGACCTGCCTGACATCCGGTCTGCCCGGCCACATGGAGCGGCCGGCCGGCATCGCGGAGCGGCGGAGGGCCACCTGGTTGACGGAGGCACTGATCATGCTGGAGGCGAGCATGGCGACACCTGCCCCGGTCAGGCCGTAACTCGGCAACGGACCGGGACCACCCACGAGGAGCACCGACAGCGTGGTGGACGCGGCGGTGCCGAGCAGTCCGGCTCTCATCACCAGTTCCGAGTGGCCCAGTGCGACCAGGACGGACGTGGCCGACGAGGTCACCGCGATGGCGAGAACGCTGCCGGCCAGTAAAAGGGGGAAGATCCCCAGCTGGTCGAGAGCGGTGCGGGGCACCCCGGTCGCCCGGCCGATCAGCGGAACCGAGGCGACCGCCGCAGCGGCGATGGCGCCGACAGTGAGCGCCAGCCACATCCCGCAGTGCACCACGGACAGGAGACCGTCAGGGTCGTCCTTGCGCGGCGTGACGAACGGCATCACGCCGCGCAGCGCGCCCGCCACGGTGGCGGTGGCGGGGCTGAACACGGCCATGGAGACGGCGAAAGCGGCCAGCGTGGCGGTGGAATGGCTGCCGAGCAGTGCGATGTCGACCAGCGCGCCGGCCGAGGCGGCGATCATCGTCAGGTACAGCGGGAGCGCTGCCGTCGCTATCCCGATCCACGTACCGCGGCCGGCCGGTCCAGTCCCCTTGCTGATCACGGCTTCGATCATCACACCGCGGGAGCCGCCGGATCAGCGGAAGCGGTCAACTCCCTGAGAGACTGCCGAGGTGGACGACATTCTCTCCATGGGCCGGGCCCCCGCACCCGAACCCTACGGCCGACTACGCATCCAGACCACCGACCTGGCCCCCGCCCGCTGGCTCACCGACCGTTTCCGGGGCCGTGATCACTCCTGCACGGTGGCCGGTGTCGTGGTGCCGGGGTTCGGTGCCTACGTCAGGGTTCTGCATCCGGCGTGGCTGGAGGAGCGGCCGGTGCCGTGGCGGGAGGTGGCCGCTGCTCATGGGCGGACGATGGCACCGGGAGCCGGCTGGCATGAGCTGATCGGGATGGACCGGGAGTACCAGAACGCCTCGGAATACGGTCTGCCCGGTGTCTGGGACGAGCATCCGGCGGAAGGGCCGACCCCGCCCGGCGTCGCCGAGGCGCTGATCCCCGTGCTGGCCCGGCACACCCGTACCGCCGGCCAGTGCTGGTTCGGCCTGTGGGACGGGTACGGGCGGTGGGACTTCTCCCGCTTCCCCACCTTCGAGACCCCGTACCGGGACGAGGTGCTCCTCGCCGGGCCCCTCTTTGACGCGGTGTCCCCGGTGACCCTGGACGAGTTCGCCGAGCTGCCCGACCTGTGGTGGCCCGAGGACCGCGCCTGGTGCCTGGGCGGCGACGTGGACCTGGTCAGCACCTATGTGGGCGGAACCCCGGCGCTCATCGAGGAGCTGCTCGCCGCCGAGGAACTGGAGACGCAGCGAGTGGAGCCCGGCGACCCGGTGTACTGATGGGGCCGGTGCCATGAGCGACACCGGCCCCGTTTCTCACACGTGCGGCCGGCGCCCGTGCTCCTGGCGCGGGAACGTCTGGTCCGCTCCGGGCAGCGTCGGCTTCGGCAGCGTGGCCACCTCCTCCTTCGCCTTCTCCAGCTGCTCCGCCGTGTCGTCGGGCAGGCGCGGCGGGCGCGGGCGGCCGGAGCGGAAGCGGAAGGCGCTGGTGAGGTCACCGAAGGTGCTACGGCGCCAGTCGCTGATGTTGGGCTCCTCCACACCGGTGAAGCGCTCCAGGAACTGCAGCGCCGAGGTGTGGTCGAAGGCTTCCGAAGCGACCCAACCACCCACCGTCCAGGGCGAGATGACGATCGCCGGAACCCGGAAGCCACCCCCGATGGGCAACCCCTGCACAAACTCGTCCGGCGTCCCCGCGGGCGGCACCGGCGGCGGCACATGGTCGAACAGGCCGTCGTTCTCGTCGTAGTTGAGGATGAACGCGGTCTTGCGCCATACCTTCGGGTTGGACGCGATCGCCTCGATCTTCGACGCGACGAAGTCCGCGCCCGCCGCCGGGAGATAGTCCGGATGCTCCGACTGGAAACTGGTCGGCATGATCCAGGACACGGCCGGAAGCCGGTCGTTGCGGGCGTCGTCCTCGAAGGTGCCCTCGGGCTGCGGACGCACCCCGCGCTCGTACAGCTCGGAGCCGGGGGCGGCGTTCTTGAAGGCGGCGAACTGCTCCAGCATGTTGCAGCCGTAGTCGTCGTCCTGCTGGTACACCTTCCAGCTGACCCCGGCCGCCTGGAGCCGTTCGGCGTAGGTGGTCCAGCGGTACGGCTTGGGCGCCGAGTTCTTGATGACCGGACCGCCCAGCGTGCCGCCGGGGTCGATCGAACCGGTCATCCACATCAGCCGGTTGGGCCAGGTCGGCCCGAACACCGAGCAGAAGTAGTTGTCGCAGACGGTGAAGGTCTCGGCCAGCGCGAACTGGAACGGGATGTCCTCGCGCGTGTAATAGCCCATCACATAGGGGCCGTTGACGCCGTCGGCCGCGCGGTGCGCGGGCAGCCACTGGTCCATCCTGCCGCCGTTCCACGCCTGGTGCTGCACGGACCAGGCATGGCTGGTGGACGGGATGGCCTGGGCGCTGGAGGAGTGGGTGTCGAGGTGGAAGGGCAGCAGATAGCCCTTGGGGTTCTGCGCGTCGGGCTGGTAGAAGACGCTGCGCCCGGTGTCCAGCTTGAGGGCGCCCGGGTCGGCGAAGCCGCGTACCCCGGAGAGCGTGCCGAAGTAGTGGTCGAACGACCGGTTCTCCTGCATCAGCAGGACGACATGCTCGATGTCGCGCAGCGAGCCCTTCGCGGGCGGCCCGGCGGCGACGGCCTTCTGGACGCTCGGCGGAAGCAGGGACAAGGCCGCGGAGCCACCCAGCGCACCCGCAGCCGATCCCAGGACTCTACGACGGGTCAACTCGGCCATGGTTGTCCCTTCTTGAGCGCGAGGAACGCGCTCCGGTGGAGTGTCGGTTCCACCCGGCGGAGAAGCCGGGCCGCCGATCACTCTCCGCCCCTGCCGGTGGGACGCGTCAGGGGAAGGCGGTGAACATGTGGCCAACGCGCGGGAACGGCTTGACCAGGTCATCACCGTCAATGCCTGTACGTTGCAGGGGAGTTGCCGCGCGTTCAAAGAACGCGTTTCAAAGAACAGGGCCGCGAGACGAGAAGGGCCCCCACCGCCGAAGCGGTGAGGGCCCATGATCTGGTCGCCTACAACTCCTTGATCCGGATGTCGCGGTACGAGATCACGTCCGTCGTGCTGTGCACCTGGAGCCCGATGTAGCCCGTCGCGTAGCGCCGGCCGTCGGTGCCGGGGTCACCCGCGCGGGGCGGGGTGAAGACCTGGCCGCCGACGTTGTCGAACTCGTTGATGACGACACCGTTGCGCAGGACCGTGAAGTGCTGGCCCTCCGCGCGGATCTCGTAGTCGTTCCAGGTGCCCTTCGGGGTGACCCCCGCACCGCCCAGGCCCACCCGGTCGAAGCCGTAGACCGAGCCCGTCTTGTACATGTCCCCAGTCGGGCTGTCGAGGATCTGGATCTCGTGCCCGTAGTTGATGGCGACCCACTCGGGGCGGGACTCCTCGGGATGGTTGTGGACGTTGGGGAACCGGATGAAGACACCGCCGTTGGCGTTGCCCGTGCCCGGCGCGTCGTCGCGGAACCGGAGCTTCAGTGAGAAGTCGCCGTACTTGCGCTCCGGGAACCACAGCATGCCCATGCCCGGCACGGTCGTACTGCTGGTGATGGTGCCGTCGCCGGACAGGGCGAACCGGCCGCCGCCGACCTGCTCCCACTTCGCCAGGGACGCCTGGGTGCCGTCGAACAGGTCGCGGTAGCCCTCCGTCTGGCCGGGCTTGCCGATCTTCGACTGCTTGGCGGCCTTGGTGATCTTGTTGAACTCGCGCTGGTCGATGACCGCGTCCGCCAGGAGCCGGTCGAGCACGCCGTCGACGTGCTTGAGGAACAGCGCCTGCGACGACCAGTCCTTCTCGTCCTCGATCAGCTCGTTGATCGTGCACCGGCTACGGGTCAGCCGGTTCGGCACACCCGTGTCGACGGTGCCCACGATGACCGTCAGCCGCTCGTCGTACTCGGGACAGGCCGGCGCCGGTACGCCCCCGCCCTGCGCGACGGTGAAGGTGACGTTCTTGGCGGCGGAGGTGTTGCCCGCCTTGTCCGTCGCCCGGTACGCCACCGTGTGGAAGCCGAGCCGGTCCACGATCACGGCGGCCGAGTACTCCAGGTACGGGCCCCCGTCGAGGGAGTACTCGACACGGGCCACCCCGGAGGCGGAGTCCGAGGCGTTGACGGTGACCTTGGCGCTCGTGACGTACGCGCCGTTGGAGTTCCTGGTGCCGTCGATGGTCGCCGAGGTCTCCGGCGCGGTCGTGTCCTGTGCCGGCGGCGCCACGACGGTGAAGGCCACGGACTTGGCGGCCGCCGCGTTCCCCGCCTTGTCGGTCGCCCGGTAGCGCACGGTGTGCTGACCCACCTGATGCACCATCACCGGCGCGGTGTACGGCTGCCAGGCGCCGTCCGCGCCGAGCGCGTACTCGATGGTGTTGACGCCCGACCCGGTGTCCGAGGCGGTCACGGTCACCGTGGCCATCGTCAGATAGTTGCCGTCGGCGTCCTTCTCGCCGCTCACCGTCGCGGAGGTCTCCGGGGCGGTGGTGTCGTCCGTCGGCGGGGCGGCCACGCTGAAGGCCACGGACTTCTCGGCCGCCACGTTGCCCGCCTGGTCGGTGGCGCGATAGCGCAGGGTGTGCGAGCCGACCTGGTCGACGACCACCGGCGCGGTGTACGCCTGCCACGGGCCGTCCGCACCGACCGCGTACTCGATCGACTTCACGCCGGACGCGTCGTCCGACGCGGACACCGTGACCTTGGCCGAGCCGACATAGGCGCCATCGGCGTTCTGCTGCCCCTCGACCTTCGCCGAGGCCGTCGGCGCCGTGGTGTCCTCGCCGCCGGGCTCGGTCACCGTCAGGATGCCCTGCATCTGGCCGTGACCGGGAATGCTGCAGAAGTAGCGGTAACGGCCGGGCGTCAGCGTCACGTCGACCGTGTGCTTGCCGCCGCTGTCGTCGCCGGGGTTGGCCAGGATGTTCACCGGTACGTCGTGGTTGTACTCGGGGTCCGACACGTCGAAGGTCAGCGTGTGCGGCATGCCGATGTCATTGCCGGTCGCCGTGCTGTTCTCGAAGACGAGGGTCGCCGCACCGGCCACCGCCGTCGTCGGGAAACTCGCGTACTGGTCGGTGCGTGAACTCGCCGTCCACGTCAGCACCTGGGCCGCCGCCGCGCGGTCGCCGTCACGTCCGTACGCGGTCGTCGAGGTGAGCCCCAGCATCAGCAGCAGCGCGCCCAGCAGCGCGGTGTACAGGCGGAGAGGTCGATGTCTCACTGTGCCGCCTTCCTGGCCAGATCCTTCGCGGCGGGGGTCGCCTCGCCGCCGGTGTACGTCACGCGCCACAGCGCGGACTGGGAGTCGGAGGTGAAGAAGCCGCGGCCGTAGTCGAGGACGTAGAGCGAACCGTCCGGCGCGAACTTCCAGTCCATGAGGTTGCGGATGCCGCCCTGCCCGACCGGGATGATCTTCTTCAGCGACTCCGCCGTGACGGGCAGGCCGCCCTTGCCGACCGTCTTCGGGTCGGTGAGCACCGCGTGGCGCGGGTTGTCCGCGTCGTAGAAGTCACCGACGAACCACTTGCCGTCCCAGTACTGAGGCCACGCCTGCGCGCCGGCCGTCGCCGCGTCGTAGCGGTAGACCGGGCCGTCCATGGTGGCCTGCCCGCCGCCCTTGAGCCACGGCAGCAGGTAGGTGGCCTCCTCGTTCTTGTAGCTGGGCACCCCGGCGGCGTTGCGCGGGAAGTCGGGGGCGCCTCCTTGAGGGGAGTACCAGATGGTGTTGCCGGTGACGGGCGGCAGGTTCACCAGGCCGTCGTTGTTCGGGGACTCGTTCTTCGGCGCGTCGCAGTCGTACCAGCCCAGCGGCTTCGTCGGGTCCGGCAGACTGCGGTCGCGGTAGGGCTGCTTGTTGCCCATGCAGAACGGCCAGCCGTGATTGCCCGCCTTGGTGATCGCGGCGAACGTGTCGTACTTCGCCGGCCCCCAAGTGGTGCTCGGCGCGCCCGCGTCGGGGCCGACCCAGCCCGCGTAGAGGATGTCGGTCTTCTTGTCGACGGAGATCCGAGCCGGGTTCCGTACACCCATCACGTAGATCTCGCCGCGGGTCTTGCCGCCGCCCTCGTCCTGCTCCTTGCCGGTGAAGAGGTTGCCCTCGGGCAGCGTGTACGTGCCGTCCGGCTCCGGATGGATGCGCAGGATCTTGCCGTTGAGGTTGTGGGTGTTGCCCGCGGTGCGGCGGGCGTCCGCGAAGGACAGGCCCTTGAAGTTGGGCTGCGGGTTGTTGCCCGAGTAACCGTCACTGAATCCGGACGAGTTGTTGTCACCGGTGGCGATGTACAGGTTGCCCTTGGAGTCCCAGGCCATCCCGCCGCCCGCGTGGCAGCAACTGTGCACCTGTACGGGCCACTTAAGCAGGACCTTCTCCGACGCCAGGTCGAGCTTGTTCGTGGCGCGGTCCAAGGTGAAGCGGGAGACGCGGCGTTCGGCGACCTGCTTGTCCCGGTCGAGGCCGGAGTGCGGGGTGTAGTGCAGATACACCCAGCCGTTGGACTCGAAGCCGGGGTCCAGCTCGATGCCGAGCAACCCCTCCTCGACCTTGATGAGTTCGTCGCCGCCGCCCTTGTTGCCGAAGACGGTGAGGGCGCCCGCGAGCGTCACCTTCTTCGTCGCGGGGTCGTAGATGTGGATCTGGCCGACGCCCTTGCCGATGTCGGGGTTGTTCCAGTCGGTGACGACCGGAGCGCCGTTCACTCCGCCGCCCCGGCCGATGTACAGCACCCGTCCGTCGGGCGCCACGACCATGCCGTGCGGCTCGCCGATCTGGTCCTGCTGACCGGGCTGGTTCGGCTGAGTGACGCGCGCCGCCGAGTAGTTGGCGTCGATGGTCGCCTTGCAGTCGGCGCGCGACAGCCGGGTGGTCCACAGCAGTGCGCCCCGAAGATGGTCGCGGAAGTCGGTCTCGGCGAACGACTCGACCGTGCCGCCCATCCCGGTGTAGAAGGACCGGCCGCCGTCGTAGTCCCGGCACCAGGAGACCGGGTGGTCCACGCCGTTGGCACCGGTGCCCGGCCGGTAGCTGCTCTCCCTGACCTTGGCGACGGTGTGCACCTTGCCGGTCGGGTTGCTCGTCCAGTTGAACCACTTGTCGGGCCGCTTCCACTCCAGCGGCAGGTCCTTCGTGGCCGGATGGCTCCGGTCGGGGATCTCCACGGTGGCCCGCTGTACGGTGGCCGGGCTGGAACTCGCCGGGCGGGCGCCGATCAGGCCGGTGAACCAGTCGGAGTACGGCTCCGTCCGGGCCGCGTCATGGATGCCGAGGAAGCCGCCGCCGGCTTTCAGATAAGCCTCGAGACCCGCCTCCTGCTCGGGATCGAGGACATCGCCGCCGCCGGTCAGGAAGACCACGGCGTTGAAGGTGCCCAGCCGCTTGTCATCGGTGAAGACCGAGGCGTCGTCCGTCGCCACGGTCTTGAAGCGCTGGTCGGCGGGACCGGTCAGACCGATGGACTCGACGGCCTCGATGCCCGCGTCGACGGTCGGTGACTCCTCGGTGGCCGAGGCGTGGAAGACGAGCACTTTGACGTTCTTGCCGCCCGGCGGCGACGGCAGCGCCGACACCTTCGGTTCCGGGTACGGACTGGCCGTGGCGGCGGTGCCGCCGCTCAGCAGGGATGCCGCCAGGGCTCCGGCCGCCAGGGCCGCCGCCGCTGCCCGCCGGGATCTCGACCGGTGATGTGGTGCGCTCTGCATGGGTCACCCACCCTCCGTGGTCTCAGCAACAGCGCCAGAAGCTAGACGCCTTTCAACGACCCGCCAATAGCAACGGACGGAATCTCACCAACTTTGTCCTGGGTGTGGATAAACGGGGATCGCGGCTCTACCGTGGCCGTCCCCCCGTCTCCTCACAGCACTGGAGAGACCGGTATGGCTCTGGACAGAAGGACTTTCGGGCGACGTCTGCTGGCCGGCGGTGTGGTCGCCGCCACCGGTACGGCAACGTTGTCGGTGGCCTCCGCGCCCTCCGCCGCGGAACCCTCCCCGCCCACGGCTCCGGCCGGCGGCCAGGTGCGCCACCTCAAGCTCTACGCCGAGAAACTGCCGGGCGGACAGCTCGGATACGGCCTGGAGAAGGGCAAGGCGACCGTGCCGGGACCGCTCATCGAGCTGGTCGAGGGCGACACCCTGCACATCGAGTTCGAGAACACCACCGACGCCGACGCCAGCCTCCACGTCCACGGCGTCGACTACGACATCGCCAACGACGGCACCCGGATGACCGGCAGCCACGTGGAGCCGGGCGGCACCCGCACCTACACCTGGCGCACCCACGCACCGGGCCGCCGCAAGGACGGCACCTGGCAGGCGGGCAGCGCCGGTTACTGGCACTACCACGACCACGTCGTGGGCACCGACCACGGAACGGGCGGCATCCGCAAGGGCCTGTACGGCCCGGTCGTCGTGCGCCGGAAGGGCGACATCCTGCCGGACAAGCAGTTCACGATCGTCTTCAACGACATGACGATCAACAACAAGGCGGGCGGCGAGACCCCGAACTTCGAGGCGACGGTGGGCGATCGCGTGGAGATCATCATGATCACGCACGGCGAGTACTACCACACCTTCCACATGCACGGTCACCGCTGGGCCGACAACCGGACGGGCCTGCTGACCGGCCCCGACGACCCCAGCCGCGTCGTCGACAACAAGATCACCGGCCCGGCCGACTCCTTCGGCTTCCAGGTCATCGCGGGCGAACACGTCGGCGCGGGCGCCTGGATGTACCACTGCCATGTCCAGAGCCACTCCGACATGGGAATGGCCGGCCTGTTCCTGGTGGCCAAGCCCGACGGCACCGTCCCGGGCCACACGGGACACCACACCGCCGCGCGCCACGCCCACTGATGTCCGTCCCCGCGCCGACCTTTGTCCTGTGAGTGGAGAAAGTGGGTACGAATTCCCGCGCTACTTCTTCCCAGTCCCGGCAGCCGCTGCTACGTTCCCCCCGAAAGAACGCGATGGACGTCCGGTACCGAGGCGGGGAGGGATTCGTGAGACGCATGACGGCACGACCCGCCAACGCCCACCAGGCCCGGCTGCTCCGCCTGTTGCGCGACGAGGGACCCAACTCCCGCGCACAGCTGGGCGATCAGGTCGAACTGTCCCGGTCCAAGCTGGCCGTGGAGGTGGACCGTCTCCTTCAGACGGGGCTGATCGTGGCCGACGGGCTCGCCGCCTCGCGCGGCGGGCGCCGCTCCCACAACCTCCGGCTCGCCCCGAACCTGCGCTTCCTCGGCATCGACATCGGCGCGACCTCGGTCGACGTCGCCGTCACCAACGCCGAACTCGAAGTGCTGGGTCATCTCAACCAGCCCCTGGACGTACGCGAGGGCCCGGTCGCGGTCTTCGAGCACGTCCTTGCCATGGCGGCCAAGCTCCGGTCCTCCGGGCTCGCGGAGGGGTTCGACGGCGCCGGCATCGGCGTTCCGGGCCCCGTCCGCTTCCCGGAGGGGGTGCCGGTCGCCCCGCCGATCATGCCGGGCTGGGACGGCTTCCCCGTACGGGAGGCGCTCAGCCAGGAACTCGGCTGCCCCGTCATGGCCGACAACGACGTGAACCTGATGGCCATGGGGGAGCAGCACGCGGGCGTCGCCCGCTCGGTCGGCGACTTCCTCTGCGTCAAGATCGGCACCGGCATCGGCTGCGGCATCGTCGTCGGCGGCGAGGTGTACCGGGGGGCCACGGGCAGTGCGGGCGACATCGGGCACATCCAGGCCGTACCCGACGGCCGTGCCTGCGCCTGCGGCAACCGCGGCTGCCTGGAGGCCCACTTCAGCGGCGCGGCACTCGCCCGCGACGCCCTGGAGGCGGCCACCCAGGGACTGTCGGCCGAACTCGCCTCCCGCCTGGAGACGCACGGCACCCTGAGCGCCGTCGACATCGCCGCCGCGGCCGCCGCCGGCGACACCGTCTCGCTCGACCTCATCCGGGAGGGCGGCACCCGCACCGGCCAGGTCATCGCGGGCCTGGTCAGCTTCTTCAACCCCGGACTCGTGGTGATCGGCGGCGGGGTGACCGGCCTCGGCCACACCCTGCTCGCCGCGATCCGCACCCAGGTCTACCGCCAGTCGCTGCCGCTCGCGACCGGCAACCTGCCCATCGTGCTCGGCGAGCTGGGCCAGAACGCCGGAGTCATCGGCGGGGCCCGCCTCATCAGCGACCACCTGTTCTCCCCGGCGTGACCGTGCCGTCCGGCACCATCCCGCCGGACGGCCCATAGGAACAGCGCAACGGAACAGCACCGCCCGCACCGCTCTGCTCTGCCCCGGTCCGCCCGACCCGTCGGCGTACCGCCCTGAAACAGGCCCGCACGCCCGCCGAGGGGGAACACATGGCATTAGAACCACCACTGCTCAGCATGACCGGCATCACCAAGGCGTTCCCCGGCGTCCGGGCCCTCGACGGCGTCGACCTCGACGTACAGGAGGGCGAGGTCCACTGCCTGCTCGGCCAGAACGGCGCGGGCAAATCCACCCTCATCAAGGTCCTGGCCGGTGCCCACCAGCCCGACACCGGGTCCCTCCACTGGCGCGGCGAACCCGTCACCCTCCGCTCGCCCATGGCCGCGATGCGCCTCGGCATCGCCACCATCTACCAGGAACTCGACCTGGTGGAACACCTGTCGGTCGCCGAGAACATCCACCTGGGCCATGAGCCCACCATGGCGGGGTTCGTGGTCCGGGGCCGGACGGCACGTAGGTCGGCGGCCGCGCTGCTGCGCCGACTTGGCCACCCCGAGATCGAACCGGCCCGACTGGTGGGGGAGTTGTCCGCCGCGCAGCAGCAGATCGTCTCCATGGCACGGGCGTTGTCCCACGACGTACGGCTCATCGTGATGGACGAGCCGTCCGCCGCGCTCGACCCCGACGAGGTCGACAACCTCTTCCGCGTGGTCGCCGGACTCACCGCCGAGGGCGTCGCCGTCGTCTACATCTCGCACCGGCTGGACGAGATCCGCCGCATCGGCGACCGCGTGACCGTACTGAAGGACGGCCGGGCGGTGGCACGCGGCCTGCCCGCGAAGACGACCCCGACCCGCGAGGTCGTCACCCTGATGACGGGCCGCGACGTCGAGTACGTCTTTCCCGAGCGCCCCACCGGGCCCCCGGACGGGGAACCGGTGCTGGAGATCAGGGGACTCGCCCGCAGCGGTGAGTTCGACCCGTTCGACCTCGTGGTGCGGCCGGGCGAGATCGTCGGGATCGCCGGGCTCGTGGGTTCGGGCCGCTCCGAGATCCTGGAGACGGTCTACGGCGCCCGCAAGCCCGACGCCGGTCACGTCCTGGCAGGCGGCCGCCCGGTACGCCCCGGCAGTGTACGGGCTGCCGTGCGCGCCGGAATCGGGCTGGCCCCCGAGGAGCGCAAGGCGCAGGCCCTGCTCATGCTGGAGTCCGTCACCCGCAACGTCTCGGTGTCCTCCCTGTCCCGCTTCGCCCGCGCCGGCTGGATCGACCGGGCCGCCGAGCTGGGCGCCGCCCGTACCGCGACCCGAGAGCTGTCCCTGCGCCCCGACAACCCCGCCGTCCCCGTCCGCACCCTCTCCGGCGGCAACCAGCAGAAGGCCGTCCTGGCCCGCTGGCTGCTGCGCGGCTGCCGGGTGCTGCTGCTCGACGAACCCACCCGAGGCGTCGACGTCGGGGCCCGCGCCGAGCTGTACGCCGTGGTCCGCCGCCTCGCCGACGAGGGCCTCGCCGTACTGCTGGTCTCCAGCGAGGTGCCCGAGGTCCTCGGCCTAGCCGACCGTGTCCTGGTGCTGCGGGAGGGCCACGTCGTGCACGAGGCACCCGCCCGCGAACTCGACGAGCACCGCGTACTCGATCTCGTCATGGAAGGAAGCCCGGCGTCATGACGCAGCCCGTCTCCCCACCCCGGTACGACAGCGGCAAGGCGCCCGCAGCCGCTCCGCCCCGCACCTGGCGCACGCTCGCGGGCCGCGCCGACGTCCGCACCCTCTCCCTGCTCGGGGTCCTCGCCGTCCTCATCCTGATCGGCGGGATCACCAAACCGGACGAGTTCCTCGACACGCGCAACCTCCAACTCGTCCTCACCCAGGCATCCGTGATCGGCGTCGTCACCGTCGGCATGACCTTCGTCATCACCTCCGGCGGCATCGACCTGTCCGTCGGCGCGATCGTCGCCCTCGCCTCGGTGTGGGCGACCACGGTGGCGACCCAGGAGTACGGGTTCGCCGGCATCCTCTTCGCGGCGGTCGCCGTCGGCGTGGGCTGCGGCCTCGTCAACGGCCTGCTCGTCGCCTACGGGGGCATGGTCCCGTTCATCGCCACGCTGGCCATGCTCGCCTCCGCGCGCGGGCTCGCCCTCCAGCTCACCGACGGGCGCACGCAGATCGTCACCATCGACTCGGTGCTCGGACTCGGCGAACGTGACGCCTACGTCCTGGGCATCCCGCCGCTGGTCCTGGTCTTCGCCGTCGTCACCGTCATCGGCTGGCTCGCACTGAACCGCACCACCTTCGGCCGCCGCACGGTCGCGGTCGGCGGCAACGCGGAGGCGGCCCGCCTCGCCGGCATCGACGTACGCCGCCAGCGCCTCTACCTCTACCTGCTGTCCGGACTGTGCTGCGGCATCGCGGCATTCCTGCTGATCATCCTGGCCGGATCGGGCCAGAACACCAACGGCAACCTCTACGAACTCGACGCCATCGCCGCCGCGATCATCGGCGGCACCCTGCTCAGCGGAGGCCGGGGCACGATCACCGGCTCGGTGCTGGGCGTACTGATCTTCACCACGATCACCGACATCTTCGCCCTGAACAACCTGCAGAGCGACGTCCAGCAGATCGCCAAGGGCGCGATCATCGTCGCCGCCGTGCTGGTCCAGCGCCGTACCGCGAGCACCACCTGAGGAAAGGGTTCACCGCCATGCGACCGACCGCACCGACACCCCTCACCAGCCGCAGAGGACTGCTCTTCGGGACCGCCGCCGTCGGCGCCGGGGCCTTCCTCGCCGGATGCACGAGCAACGAGCCGAAGGACGAGAAGACCGCCGCCGAGGACAAGCCCGCCGACGACAAGCCCGGCAAGCACGTCACCATCGGCTTCGCCGGCCCCCAGGCCGACCACGGCTGGCTCAACGCCATCAACGACAACGCCAAACGCCGCGCCCGCACCTACTCCGACGTCACCCTGGAGATCACCGAGGGCTCCAACGACACCGCCGCCCAGATCGGCCAGATCGAGACCCTCATCAACAAGAAGGTCGACGTCCTGGTGGTCCTGCCCGCCGACGGCAAGGCGCTCACCCAGGTCGGCCTGAAGGCGATGCGCGCCGGCATCCCGGTCGTCAACCTCGACCGCGTCTTCAACACCCCCCAGGCGTACCGCTGCTGGATCGGCGGCGACAACTACGGCATGGGCCTCAACGCCGGCCACTACATCGGCGAGAAGCTCAAGGACACCCCGGACGCCCGCGTCGTGGAACTGGCCGGCCTGGACAACCTGGAGCTGACCAAGCAGCGCACCAAGGGCTTCGACGACGCCCTGAAGAACTACCCCAACATCCGCAAGGTGGCCCGCCAGGCTGCCGACTTCACCGTGGAGTCAGGCCAGGCAAAGATGGCCCAACTCCTCCAGGCGCAGCGCAAGTTCGACGCCCTGTGGAACCACGACGACGACCAGGGCGTGGGCGCGCTGCGCGCCGTGGAGCAGGCGGGCCGGGACGGCTTCCTCATGGTCGGCGGCGCCGGCGCGCTCTCCGCGTTCCAGGCCATCAAGCGGGACGACGGCGTGCTGAAGGCGACCGTCCTCTATCCGCCGACCATGTCCGCCTCCGCCATCGACCTCGCCCGCGCGCTCGGCCAGGGCAAGGGCGTGGGCGGCATGGCCGAGTACGAGATCCCGGCGTCCGTCACGCTCTACTCCGCCGTCGTCGACAAGGACAACGTCGGCCGGTACATGCCCACCGGCTTCCGGTGACAGGACCTCCGCCCCACCCGCGCGGCGCCACCCCGTACGAGGACGAGGAGAGGACCCACCGCATGGCACAGCCGCAGAGTTCAGCAGGGGAGGGGACCGGCGCGGACGGTAACCGTCCCGGCCCCAAGGGCAAGCCGCCGTTGCGCGTCGGGATGGTCGGGTACGCCTTCATGGGCGCCGCCCACTCCCAGGGCTGGCGCACGGCGGGCCGCGTCTTCGACCTGCCCCGCGAACCGGTCCTGTCCGTGCTGTGCGGCCGGGACCCCGACGCCGTGCGGTCCGCCGCCGAGCGCCACGGCTGGGCCGACACCGAGACGGACTGGCGTGCGCTGATCGCCCGCGACGACGTCGATCTGGTCGACATCTGCACCCCCGGCGACAGCCACGCCGAGATCGCGCTCGCCGCCCTCGCGGCCGGAAAGCATGTGCTGTGCGAGAAGCCGCTCGCCAACACCGTCGAGGAAGCGGAGGCGATGGCGGCTGCGGCGGAAGAGGCGTACGCGAACGGACAGTTGGCGATGGTCGGCTTCAACTACCGCCGGGTGCCCGCTGTCGCCCTCGCCCGGCGGATGATCACCGAGGGGCGGCTCGGGGCCCTCCGGCACGTCCGGGTGAGTTATCTCCAGGACTGGCTGGTGGACCCGGAGTTCCCGCTGACCTGGCGGCTCCGCAAGGAGGCGGCCGGCTCGGGCGCGCTCGGGGACCTGGGCGCGCATGTCATCGACGTCGCCCAGTACCTGGCGGGGGAGAGGCTAGCCGGGGTGTCCGCGCTCACCGAGACCTTCGTACGCAGGCGGCCCCTGCCGACAGGTGGTCTGGGGCCGGTCACGGTGGATGACGCCGCCGTGTTCACCGGCCGGTTCGCCTTCGGAGCCCTGGCCTCCTTCGAGGCGACGCGGTACGCCACCGGACGCAAGAACGCGCTGCGGATCGAGCTGAACGGAGAACGGGGCTCCCTCGCCTTCGACTTGGAGCGGCTCAACGAGCTGTCCTTCCATGACGGCACCGAGCCGGGCGCACACGCGGGGTTCCGCCGCATCCTGGTGACCGAACCCGATCACCCCTACCTGGACGCCTGGTGGCCGCCGGGACACGGTCTCGGCTACGAGCACACCTTCGTCCACCAGGCCCGTGACCTCGTGCACGCCATCGCGGAGGGCCGCAAGCCCGTCCCGTCGTTCGCCGACGGGCTCGAAGTCCAGCGGGTGCTGGCCGCGGTGGAGGAGAGCGCGGCGAAGAACTCCGTCTACACCCCGATCGTGTTCTGAGGAGGGCCGGCCATGCCGCGTACTTTCACCCTGTTCACCGGCCAGTGGGCGGACCTCCCGCTGGAAGAAGTCTGCCGCCTGGCCCGTGACTTCGGCTACGACGGACTCGAACTCGCCTGCTGGGGAGACCACTTCGAGGTGGACAAGGCCCTGGCCGACCCAGGCTACCTCGCTTCCCGGCACGCCCTCCTCGACAAGTACGGCCTGAAGTGCTGGGCCATCTCCAACCACCTGGTCGGACAGGCCGTCTGCGACGCCATCATCGACGAACGCCATCAGGCGATCCTGCCCGCCCGGATCTGGGGCGACGGCGACGGGGAGGGCGTGCGCCGTCGGGCGGCGGCCGAGATCGCGGACACCGCGCGGGCCGCCGCCGCCTTCGGCGTGGACACGGTCGTCGGCTTCACCGGCTCCGCGATCTGGCACCTCGTCGCCATGTTCCCGCCCGCCCCCGAAGCGATGATCGAGCGAGGTTACGAGGACTTCGCCGAGCGCTGGAACCCGATCCTGGACGTCTTCGACGCCGAGGGCGTGCGGTTCGCGCACGAGGTCCACCCGAGCGAGATCGCCTACGACTACTGGACGACGCGGCGCGCCCTGGAGGCGGTCGGGCACCGGCCCGCCTTCGGCCTGAACTTCGACCCCTCCCACTTCGTGTGGCAGGACCTGGACCCGGTGGGCTTCCTGTGGGACTTCCGGGACCGGATCTACCACGTGGACTGCAAGGAGGCCCGCAAGCGCCTGGACGGCCGCAACGGCCGGCTCGGCTCCCACCTGCCCTGGGGCGACCCGCGCCGCGGCTGGGACTTCGTCTCGGCCGGGCACGGTGACGTCCCCTGGGAGGACGTGTTCCGGATGCTGGCCTCCATCGGCTACCAGGGCCCCGTCTCCGTCGAGTGGGAGGACGCCGGCATGGACCGTCTCCAGGGCGCCCCCGAGGCCCTGGCCCGCCTGAAGGCGTACGACTTCGATCCGCCGTCGGCCTCGTTCGACGCGGCGTTCGGCCACTGACTTTTCCCACCGGGATGACGGCGCATCCCGGCGCACCCCCACCCGCCCGTACAACCGGCTTCTTCTGGAGGCATTCGTGCACGGGAACGACCGCCCCACCGGTACCCCCACCCGCCGGCCACGTTGGCGCACCGCCCTCGCCCTCACCTGCGGTGCGCTCCTCATCGGCGCCACTTTCGCCCTCACCGCACCCGGCGCCGCCGCCGCGAGCCCCGCCGGCCGGGGCAGCGCGGCCGCCGAGGACTTCCAGCAGGTCACCCTCGCCCGAGGCGAGGCGGAGGTCGGCGAGCCCATGAGCCTCGCCGTCCTGCCCGACCGCTCGGTCCTGCACACCTCCCGCGACGGTGAACTCCGCCTCACCGACGCCACCGGCACCACCCGGACCGCGGGCCGACTCGCCGTGTACTCCCACGACGAGGAGGGCCTCCAAGGCGTCGGCGTCGACCCGCGCTTCACCGACAACCGGTTCGTCTACCTCTACTACGCGCCCCCGATGGACACCCCGCCCGGAGACGCCCCCGAGACCGGCACCGCCGCCGACTTCGCCCCCTTCGACGGCGTGAACCGGCTCTCCCGCTTCGTGTTGAAGACCGACGGCACCCTGGACACCGCCAGCGAGAAGAAGATCCTGGAGGTGCCGACCTCGCGCGGCATCTGCTGCCACGTCGGCGGGGACATCGACTTCGACCAGGACGGCAACCTCTACCTGTCGACCGGCGACGACTCCAACCCCTTCCAGTCCGACGGCTTCACCCCCATCGACGAACGCGCCGACCGCAACCCGGCCTTCGACGCCCAGCGCACCTCCGGCAACACCAACGACCTGCGCGGCAAGATCCTGCGGATCAAGGTCAACGCCGACGGCACCTACGCCGTCCCCGACGGCAACCTCTTCGCCCCCGGCACCGCGAAGACCCGCCCCGAGATCTACGCCATGGGCTTCCGCAACCCGTTCCGCTTCAGTGTCGACAAGGAGACCGGCGTCCTCTACGTCGGCGACTACGGCCCCGACGCCGGTGCCGCCGACCCGGCCCGAGGCCCCGGCGGCCAGGTCGAGTTCGCCCGCGTGACCGGCCCCGGCAACTTCGGCTGGCCCTACTGCACCGGCAAGAACGACGCCTACGTGGACTACGACTTCGCCACCAGGACCTCCGGCGCGGCCTTCGACTGCGCCGCCCCCAAGAACAACTCCCCGCACAACACCGGCCTCACCGACCTGCCCCCGGCCCAGACGGCCTGGCTGCCCTACGACGGCGCGTCCGTACCGGAGTTCGGCGACGGCTCCGAGTCCCCGATGGGCGGCCCCGTCTACCACTACGACCCCGCCCTGGACTCCCCGGTGAAGTTCCCCGAGGCGTACGACGGCGACTTCTTCGCCGGTGAGTTCGGCCGACGCTGGATCAAGCGCATCGACACCGGTTCCGACGGCGCGGTGCGGTCGATCAACGCCTTCCCCTGGACCGGCACCCAGGTGATGGACATGGCCTTCGGCCCCGACGGCGCGCTGTACGTCCTGGACTACGGCACCGCCTGGTTCGGCGGCGACGAGAACTCCGCCCTGTACCGGATCGAGAACGCCACCGACGGCCACTCGCCGGTCGCAGTGGCCGCCGCCGACAAGACGTCCGGGCAGGCCGCGCTGAAGGTCCGCTTCTCCTCCGCCGGCACCACCGACCAGGACGGCGACACCCTCACCCACCACTGGGACTTCGGTGACGGCACCAGTTCCACCGCCGCCAACCCCACCCACACCTACCGGCAGAACGGCACCTACACCGCCACCCTGACCGCCAAGGACCCCTCCGGCCGCACGGGCAGCGCCGCCGTACGCATCGTCGTGGGCAACACCGCTCCCACTGTGACCCTTCAACTCCCGCAGGACGGACAGCTGTTCAGCTTCGGTGACGCGGTCCCGTTCACGGTGAAGGTCACCGACCCCGAGGACGGCCAGAACATCGACTGCTCCAAGGTCACCGTCCACTTCATCCTCGGCCACGACACCCACGGCCACCCGCTGACCTCCGCCAAGGGCTGCTCCGGCACCATCCAGACCAGCGCGGACGGCGGCCACGACGAGAACGAGGACATCTTCGGCGTGTTCGACGCCGAGTACACCGACACCGGAGGCGGCGGCCAGGCCCCGCTCACCTCCCACGACCAGAACGTCACCCAGCCCCGCCACCGCCAGGCTGAGCACTACACAGGCTCCTCCGGCGTCACCCTCCAGTCGAAGGACACCGCCCACGGCGGCAAGACGGTCGGCGACATCCACAACGGCGACTGGATCTCCTTCACCCCCTACGCGCTGGGCAACGCCAAGAAGATCACCGCACGCGTCTCCTCCGGCGGCGCCGGCGGAACCCTGGAGATCCGCGCCGGATCGGCCAAGGGCACCCTGCTCGGCAAGGCCACCGTGCCGGTGACCGGCGGCTGGGAGACCTTCCAGGACGTGAGCGCCGACCTGTCCCGCGCGCCGAAGGGCACGACCACGCTCTTCCTGGTCTTCAAGGGCGGCACCGGCGCCCTCTTCGACGTGGACGACTTCACCTTCACCACCGGCTGAGCGGAGGTCACCCCCATGCGCACCACACGCCTGCTCACCACCACGGCCCTGGGAGCCGCACTGCTGCTCGGCTGCGTCACCGGCCCGGCCGCCGCGAAGCCCACGGAGACCGGACGGGTCCTGGTCTTCTCCAAGACCGCCGGCTTCCGCCACGACTCCATCCCGGACGGCATCGCGGCCGTACAGCAGCTCGGCGCGACGGACGGCCTCACGGTCGACGCCACCGAGGACGCGGGGACCTTCACCGCCCGCAACCTGCGCCGCTACGACGCCGTCGTCTTCCTCTCCACCACCGGCGACGTCCTGAACCCCGCCCAGCAGCGGGCCTTCGAGGGCTACATCCGTCAGGGCGGCGGCTACGTCGGCGTCCACGCGGCCGCCGACACCGAGTACGACTGGCCGTTCTACGGCGGCCTCGCCGGGGCCTGGTTCGCGTCGCACCCGGCGATCCAGCCCGCCACCGTCGTGGTCGAGGACCACGCCCACCCCGCCACCGCCCAGCTGCCCGGCCGGTGGGAACGCACCGACGAGTGGTACAACTACCGCTCCAGCCCACGCGAACGGGCCCACATCCTGGCTTCGCTGGACGAGTCCTCGTACAGCGGCGGCACCATGAACGGCGACCACCCGATCGCCTGGTGCCAGACCTACCAGGGCGGCCGCGCCTTCTACACCGGCGGCGGCCACACCAGGGAGTCCTACGCCGACCCCGCCTTCCGCGCCCACCTGCAGGGCGGCCTCCGCTGGGCGACCGGCGCCACCCAGGCCGACTGCCGCCCGGAGAACGGCTACCGTCGCCTGTTCGACGGCACCGAGGGGTCGCTCCTCGGCTGGCGGCAGGCGGGGCCGGGCTCCTTCACCCTGGCCGACGACGGCACGCTGACCTCGTCCGGCGGCATGGGCCTGCTCTGGTACGCCGACGCCGGCTTCTCCTCGTACTCCCTCAAGCTCGACTGGAAGATCACCGGGGACGGCAACTCGGGCGTTTTCGTGGGCTTCCCGCCCTCGGACGACCCCTGGTCCGCCGTGGACAACGGCTACGAGGTCCAGATCGACGCCACCGACGTACCGGAGAAGACCACCGGCTCCGTATACGGCTTCCAGTCCGCCGACCTGGCCGCGCGGGACCGCGCGCTGAACCCGCCGGGGGAGTGGAACACCTACGAGATCCGGGTGGAGGGCGAACGCCTCCGCATCTGGCTCAACGGCACCCAGGTCAACGACTTCACGAACACCGACCCGGCCCGGAGCCTGCGCGACGGCCACATCGGCATCCAGAACCACGGGGCCGACGACCAGGTGTCCTTCCGTGACGTCCGGATCAAGGAACTGCCCGCAGAGGGGCGCTGAAGCGGCGGCGGGCGGGAGACGCCGTACTCCCGCCCGCCGTCTCCGGTCCGTGATGAGCACGTACACAAGGAGGCCGATCATGTCTACGTCCCGTCCCGCCGGCGTGTGGCTCATCGGCGCCCGAGGCTCGGTGGCGACCACCGTGGTCGCGGGCTGCGCCGCGATGTCCGCCGGTCTGCACCCGCCCACCGGCATGCTCACGGAGACCGCCCTGTTCGCCGAGTGCGGCCTGCCCGGCCTGTCCTCCCTGGTCTTCGGCGGCCACGACACGCTGGACTGCCCGCTGCCGAAGCGCGCCGAGGAACTCGCGGCCGCCGGCGTCCTCCCACCCGGTCTGCCCGCGGCCGTCGCGGCCGAACTCCGCGCCGCCGACGAGGAGATCGCCTCCGGTGGCCCGATCCCGGACGACGACCGTGACGAGCAGGCGCTGATCGAGGCGTTCGCGGCCGACATCCGTGACTTCACCGCCCGCCGCGCCCCGGCCGGGACGGTGGTCGTCAACGTGGCCTCCACCGAGCCCGCCCCCGACGGCGACGCTCTCCCGCCCAGCTCGCTGTACGCGGCGGCGGCCCTGCGCGCCGGCTGCCCCTACGTCAACTTCACCCCGTCCACCGGCCTCCATCACCCGGCCCTGGCCGCCGCCTCGGGCCGAAGCGGGCTGCCGTACGCCGGCCGGGACGGCAAGACCGGCCAGACCCTCCTGCGCTCGGTGCTGGGCCCCATGTTCGCCCAGCGCGCCCTCGCGGTACGGGCCTGGTCCGGCACCAACCTCCTCGGCGGCGGCGACGGCGCCGCCCTGGCCGACCCGGCCGCGGCCGCCGCGAAGAACGCGGGCAAGGAACGGGTCCTGACCGACACCCTCGGCACCCCGGTACAGGGCGAGGTGCACATCGACGACGTGCCCGCCCTTGGCGACTGGAAGACCGCCTGGGACCACATCGCCTTCGACGGCTTCCTCGGCACCCGCATGATCCTGCAGACCATCTGGCAGGGCTGCGACTCGTCCCTGGCCGCCCCACTGATCCTCGACCTGGCCCGCCTCACCCTCCGCGCCCGTGCGGCGGGCATGTCCGGGCCGCTGACCGACCTGGGCTTCTACTTCAAGGACCCGGTGGGCGACGGCCCGTCGGCCCTGAGCGACCAGTACACGGCCCTGACCCGCCTCGCAGCCCGGCTCCGCACCGCCGACGGGCACGCGGAGGAGACACGGTGACGGGGGAGGGGCGTCCTGGGGTCTCCAAGCCCCCGCACCATGGCCCGCTTCCTCACCAGGTCAGGGGCAGCCGACGACCTGCCGCCTGGGTCGAACTCCTGCGACTGCCCGCCCTGTTCACCGTCCCCGGTGACGTCCTGGCCGGCGCCGCCACGGTCCCCGGCCGCCCAGGCCCTCGTACCGCCTGGGCCATCGGCTCCTCGCTCTGCCTGTACGAGGCGGGCATGGCGCTCAACGACTGGGCCGACCGGGTCGAGGACGCCACCGAACGCCCCCACCGCCCCCTGCCCTCGGGCCGCGTCCGCCCCGCCGCCGCGCTCACCGCGGCCTGCGCCCTGACCGCCACCGGCCTGGCGCTCGCCGCACGCGCCGGCCGGCCCGCGCTCGCCGTCGCCGCGCCCCTGGCCGCGACCGTGTGGGCGTACGACCTGGGCCTCAAACGGACCCCCGTGGGCCCCGCCGCGATGGCGGCCGCCCGCGCACTGGACCTCCTGCTCGGCGCCGCCGCCACCTCGGGACACGTCCGGCCCGCGCTCGCCTCCGCCGCCCTGCTCGGCACCCACACCCTCGCCCTCACCACGGTCTCCCGTAACGAGACCCAGGGCGGCTCCCCCCTCACCCCCCTGACCGCACTCGCCACCACCGGCGCCCTGACGCACCTCCTGACCCGACGGCCGACGCCCACCGTGAGCCGAACCCCGGTGAAGACAGACCAGATGAGCCCCGCCGGATCGGGCCCCCCTACAGCTGCTCTCGGCGGCCACGCCCTGCGTGTGGCGTGCGCCCTCGCCTACGCCGCCACTGCCGCCCGCCCCTACTTCCACGCAGCCCTCAACCCGTCGCCCCCGCTCACCCAGAAAGCCGTCGGCGGCGGCATCCGCGCCACCATCCCGCTCCAGGCCGCGCTCTCGGCCCGCTCCGCAGCGCCGGTCAGCGCGCTGATCACCGCGGCTCTGGCCCCGTTGGCCGCACGGTTCGCCAGGAAGGTGAGCGTGACATGACGCCCGCGCCCGAGCCCCTCACCACCAAGGCGCCTGCCGGCCCGACCGCCTTCCGCTTCGGCTACGGCACCAACGGCCTGGCCGACCTCCGCCTCGACGACGCCCTCGCCCTGCTCGCCGACCTCGGCTACGACGGCGTGGGCCTCACCCTCGACCACATGCACTTCGACCCCCTGGCCCCCGACCTCGCCGCCCGCACCCGCCAGGTGGCCCGCCGTCTGGCCGCGCTCGGCCTGGAGGTCACGGTGGAGACCGGCGCCCGCTACGTCCTCGACCCGCGCCGCAAACACGGCCCCTCCCTCCTCGACCCCGACCCCGCCGACCGGGCCCGCCGTGCCGATCTGCTGATCCGGGCCGTGCGGATCGCCGCCGAACTCGGCGCGCACGCCGTGCACTGCTTCAGCGGCATCCTCCCTCCCGGCACTGACGAGGAGACGGCCTGGGACCGGCTGGCCGAGACACTCACCCCGGTCCTGGAATCCGCCGGCGCAGCCGGCATCCCCCTCGCCGTCGAACCCGAGCCCGGCCACCTCCTCGCCACCCTCGCGGACTTCCACCGCCTCCGCCACGCCCTCGGCGACCCCGCCCACCTCGGCCTCACCCTCGACATCGGCCACTGCCAGTGCCTCGAACCGCTCACGCCCGCCGACTGCGTCCGTGCCGCCGCACCCTGGCTGCGTCACGTCCAGATCGAGGACATGCGCCGCGGCCGGCACGAACACCTGCCGCTCGGAGACGGCGAGATCGACTTCCCCGCCGTCCTCACGGCCCTGGCCGCCACGGGCTACCAGGGCCTCACCGTGGTCGAACTGCCCCGCCATTCCCACGCCGGCCCCCACTTCGCCGAAACCTCCCTGCCCTTCCTCAAGGCGGCCGCATCCGCCACCATCCACGCCGCCCGACCCCTGCTCACCCCGGCGGCCGGCCCCGTCAGCCCGTCGGCCGACGCTCCCCACCCTGTGCCCCGCACCGACTCCTCGCCCGTCACGAGCCAGGCTGCCCCACCCCCGAGCAGCCCGGCGGTCACCCCCGTGACCGCCCTACGCCCCGTGCCCCGCACCGGGACCTCCGCCCCGGTCACCAGCGACGCCGCCCCGACCCCGCCTTCCCGGACCGATGGCCCGTGCGCCCTCCCGCGCACCGAGCCCGCCGACCCCGTGACCAGCCAGGCCACCTCATCCCCGCACCTGCTGGCGGCAGCCCCCGCGAGCGCCCCGGCCGGCACCCTCCCCACCGAGCCCTCCGCCCCCACGGAAGGGACCACCGCATGACGCACCCCCACTCCATCCCCGACACCCCAGCCCCCAGCCGTACCCCCTCCGCAGCAAGCCCCCCACCTCTCCCAGATGACCTCCGCACCCACCTCACACCCCCCGCCCGAGACTGGCTGGACCTCGCCCTCACTGAAGCCGCAGCCCACCCGGACCCTGTCTGGGAGCTTCGTCTGGCCGAGGCCCGCCGCCGCTGCGGCCCCGTGCACGCCGACGCCGCCCGCATCCTCATCCTGCGCGCCGCCGGCCCAGCCCCGGCCGACCTCGCCCGCGTCTACCACCGGGGCACCGCCGACGAACGCCGCGCCGTGCTGCACGCCCTGCCCCACCTCGTACCGGGCCCCGAATCCCTCCCTCTCGTCGAGGACGCCCTGCGCACCAACGACACCCGGCTCCTCGAGGCCGCCGTCGGCCCCTACGCCGCCCGCCATCTGACGCCGCACCTGTGGCGCCACGCGATCCTGAAGTGCCTGTTCACCGGCGTGCCCGTCGCCCGAGTCGCCCAGCTCGCCGCCCGCGCCCACGGCGACACCGAACTCGCCCGCATGCTGGCCGACTTCGCCGCCGAACGCACCGCCGCGGGCCGCCCCGTCCCCGAGGACCTGCACCACGTCCTGGCCCTGACCGACCCGGCCGCCCCGCCGCACGCCACCCACGGTGGCACCCCCCACGGCAAGGAGTCCTGATGCGCCTCTTCGACCCCCACATCCACATGACCTCGCGCACCACCGACGACTACGAGGCCATGCGCGCAGCAGGTGTCCGCGCCGTGGTCGAACCCGCCTTCTGGCTCGGCCAGCCCCGCACCTCGACCGCCTCCTTCCTCGACTACTTCGACTCCCTCCTGGGCTGGGAGCCCTTCCGCGCCGCCCAGTACGGCATCGCCCACCACTGCACGATCGCCCTCAACCCCAAGGAGGCCAACGACCCCCGCTGCACCCCCGTCCTGGCCGAACTGCCCCGCTATCTCGTCAAGGACCGGGTCGTCGCCGTCGGCGAGATCGGCTACGACTCGATGACTCCGGCCGAGGACGCCGCGCTCGCCGCCCAGCTCCAGCTCGCCGCCGACCACGGCCTGCCCGCCCTCGTCCACACCCCCCACCGGGACAAGGCCGCCGGTCTGCGCCGCACCCTGGACGCCGTCCGGGAATCCGCGCTCGCCCCGGAACGCGTCCTGCTCGACCACCTCAACGAGACCACCGTCAAGGAGGCCAAGGGCAGCGGCTGCTGGCTCGGCTTCTCCGTCTACCCCGACACCAAGATGGACGAAGAACGCATGGTCGCCGTCCTGCGCGCCTACGGCCCCGAACAGGTCCTGGTCAACTCCGCCGCCGACTGGGGCAGAAGCGACCCGCTCAAGACCCGCAGGGTGGCCGACCTGATGCTGGCGGAAGGCTTCACCGAGGACGACATCGACCGCGTCCTGTGGCGCAACCCCGTCGCCTTCTACGGCCTCAGCGGACGGCTCGACCTGGACGTCGCCGCGACCGACGCCACCCACGAGGGCAACACCATCCTCCGCGGCGCCCCCAAGGACACGGCGCCCGACGACACCCCCGCCGACACCCCCGCCGCCGTGCCCGCCGGACAGGAGTGACCTGTGCGCTTCCGCCACCCCGACGGCTCCCTCGTCCACCTCGCCTACTGCACCAACGTCCACCCCGCCGAAACCCTCGACGCCGTCGTCGCCCAGCTGCGCGACCACTGCGAACCCGTCCGGCGCAGCCTGGGCCGAGACCGCCTCGGCATTGGACTCTGGCTCGCCAAGGACGCCGCCCTCGCCCTGGAGAACGACCCCGGCGCCCTCGCCGCCCTCCGGGCCGAACTCGACCGGCGCGGCCTGGAGGTCGTCACCCTCAACGGCTTCCCCTACGAGGGCTTCGGCTCCCAGCAGGTCAAGTACCGCGTCTACAAGCCGGACTGGGCCGATCCCGAACGACTGCGCCACACCACCGCCCTCGCCCGCATCCTCGCCGGCCTCCTCCCCGACGACATCCTCGAAGGCAGCATCTCCACCCTGCCGCTCGCCTGGCGCACCGCCGCCACGCCCGACCGCATGGAGACGGCCCACACCGCCCTGCGCACCCTCGGCGAACGCCTCGACGCCCTCGCGGAACTCACCGGCCGCTCCCTGCGCGTCGGCCTCGAACCCGAACCCGGCTGCGTCATCGAGACCACCGCCGACGCCCTCACCCCCCTCACCGACATCGCCCACCCCCGCATCGGCATCTGCGTCGACACCTGCCACCTCGCCACCTCCTTCGAAGACCCGCACACCGCCCTGGACGCCCTCGTCCAGGCCGGCGTCCCCGTCGTCAAGTCCCAGCTCTCCGCGGCCCTGCACGCCGAACACCCCCACCGCCCCGACGTCCGCCAGGCCCTCGGCGCGTTCGCCGAGCCCCGGTTCCTGCACCAGACCCGCACCCTCACCGCCACCGGACGACACGGCACCGACGACCTCGGCGACGCCCTCCAGGACGGCGCTCTGCCCGACAGCGCGCCGTGGCGCACCCACGTCCACGTCCCGCTCCACGCGGCCCCCGCCGCGCCCCTCACCTCCACCCTCCCCGTCCTCGCCACCGCCCTGACCCGCCTCGTCGGCGGACCGCGCCCCCTCACCCGGCACCTGGAGGTCGAGACCTACACCTGGCACGCCCTCCCCGCCGAGCTGAGGCCCCGCACCCGCGCCCAGCTCACCGACGGCATCGCGGCCGAACTCGCCCTCGCCCGCGACCTCCTCACCGACCTCGGCCTGAAGGAGCTGCCGTGACCGGCCGACCGGCGGCCCCGCCCCAGCCCGCGCCCGGCCACCCCACCCCGCTGCTCGTCCTGGACGTCGTCGGCCTCACCCCCCGTCTCCTTCAGCACATGCCCCGCCTGCGCGCACTCGCGGACCAGGGCTCCCGCGCCCCGCTCGGCACCGTCCTGCCCGCCGTCACCTGCGCCGCCCAGTCCACCTTCCTGACCGGCACCACGCCCGCCGAGCACGGCATCGTCGGCAACGGCTGGTACTTCCGCGAGCTGGGCGACGTCCTGCTGTGGCGCCAGCACAACGGCCTCGTCGCCGGAGACAAACTCTGGGACGCCGCCCGCCGCGCCCACCCCGGCTACACCGTGGCCAACATCTGCTGGTGGTACGCCATGGGCGCCGACACCGACATCACCGTCACCCCCCGTCCCGTCTACTACGCCGACGGCCGCAAGGAACCCGACTGCTACACCCGCCCTCCCGACCTGCACGACGAACTCACCGCGAAATTCGGCACGTTCCCCCTCTTCCAGTTCTGGGGACCAGGCGCCGGTCTCGCCTCCAGCCGCTGGATCATCGACGCGACCCGCCACATCCAGCGCACCCGCCGTCCCGACCTGACCCTCTGCTACCTCCCGCACCTCGACTACGACCTCCAGCGCTACGGCCCCGACGACCCGCGCTCCCTCACCGCGGCCGCCGACCTGGACGCCGCGGTCGCACCGCTCCTGGACGACGCCCACGCCGAAGGCCGCACCGTCGTCGCCCTGTCCGAGTACGGCATCACCCGCGCCGACCGTCCCGTCGACATCAACCGCGCCCTGCGCCGCGCCGGGCTGCTGGAGGTGCACGAGCAGGACGGCATGGAGTACCTCGACCCGATGGCATCACGTGCCTTCGCGGTCGCCGACCACCAGATCGCCCACGTCTACGTCCGCCGCCCCGAAGACCTCGACGCCACAAGGGCCGCCCTCAGCGGCCTGCCCGGCATCGCCCAACTCCTGGACGACGAGGGCAAGAAGGCCCACCACCTCGACCACCCGCGCTCGGGCGAACTGGTCGCCGTGGCCGAGCCGGACGCCTGGTTCACGTACTACTACTGGCTCGACGACGCCCGCGCGCCCGACTTCGCACGGCTCGTGGAGATCCACCGCAAACCCGGCTACGACCCGGTCGAACTCTTCATGGACCCCCTCGACCCCTACGTCAAGGTCAAGGCGGCGGCCGCGCTGGCCCGCAAGAAGCTCGGCCTTCGCTACCGCATGGCGGTCGTGCCCCTGGACCCGTCACCTATTCGGGGCAGCCACGGCCGCCTTCCCGCGAGCGACGACGACGGTCCGCTCCTCATCTGCTCCACCCCCCGTGCCGTCGGCGACCGTGTCGCGGCCACCGATGTGAAATCACTCCTGCTCCGACTGGCCGGCCTCACCTGACGGAACCATCACCACATCCGTCCTGTGTGTGCCTGGTCCCCAGTGAAGCACTCACCACTGACAACGCCCTCCCACACCCCGGAGTTCCCGCATGAGCCGCATTTCACACAATGACCCCGAACTATCCCACCGCCTGACCAGAAGGGGCATGCTGGGCGTCGCGGCGGGCGCCACGGCCGCCGCGCTGCTCGGCGCCGCCGCCCCCGCCCCCGCCTCCGCCGCCACCACCGCACCGGCGGCCTCCGCCATCGGCCGGGGCCGCCCCGTCCTGCCCCCCGGCCGCCTGGGCATCCAGCTCTACAGCCTGCGCGACAAGGTCAGCACCCTCGGCTTCGCCCCCGTCTTCGCCGAGTTGGAGAAGTACGGCTACGACGAGATCGAGTTCGCCGGCTACACCCAGGGCTCCGCCGGCCCCATAACCCTGGCCCGCCTCCGGCACCTCGCCAGGGACCACGGCCTGACCCCGATCGGCAGCCACGTCGGCTATTACTCGGACGACCCGAACGCCTACACCTTCGCCCAGAACCTCGACCGGGTCCTCGACGACGCCCAGGCCCTCGGCCTCAAGCACATCGGCACCGCCTCCGGCCCGTTCCGCTACGGCTCGACCGTCGACGCCTTCAAGCGCGCCGCGGAGGAGTTCAACACGTACGGCGCGGCGGCCAGGGCGCGCGGCATGAAGTTCTACCAGCACAACCACTCCGACGAGTTCGCCTTCGCCGCGGACGACCCCAAGGTCCGTCTCTACGACGTCCTGCTGGCGGAAACCGACCCCGACCTCGTCCACCTGGAGATGGACATCTACTGGGCCTACGCCGGCCAGTTCCGCTTCTCCAAGCGCCCCGACGGCACCCCGGCCCCCTTCGACCCCCTCGACTACGTCCTCGCCCACTCCCACCGCTACCCCCTCTTCCACGTCAAGGACGGGGTGAGCGACCCCACGAACGAGTTCGGCTACCGCATGACGGACGTCGGCGACGGCGACATCGACTACCAGCGCTTCATCTCCACCGTGACCCACCTGCGCGGCCAACGCCTGTCCCACCACTGGCAGACCGAACACGACAACCCGACGGACTCCCTCAGCTTCGCCCGCCGCTCCAGCGCGTACCTGCACTCGCTGCGCGAGAAGTGCTGACCGGGACTGCTGGCACATGAAGAAGACTCGCTCTGGCGGAACGGACAGTTCCGCCAGAGCGAGTCTTCACCGTGCGCGTACGCGGCTCAGCGGGTGTAGGTGACCCGCTTCTCCTTCAGGGAAGCGCAGTTGGAGCCGGAGATCTGCACGTACACGTTCTTGATCTGCCCGCCCCAGTCCACGCAGTGCCCCTTGCCGTAGACGTAGGTCGGTCCGGCGTACGAGGTGAACCGGCCGTAGTCGTCGTCGCCCTGGTCGGTGTCCGCGACGTAGAGCCACGCCGACATGTCGACCGCGGTGCCGGGGCTGTTGCGGATCGTGGTCACACAGTTCTTGCCGTTGGACGCGTTGTAGGTCAGGTAGACGGTCCCGAGCGAGCCGACGGCCGCGGAGTTGACGGTGCGGTAGCTGCTCCCGCAGACCTTCTGCGGGGTGGTGTTGGGCGCGGCGGACGCCGGCGCGGCCATCGCGGTGCCGGCCCCGAGCGCGAGCGCGGCCAGAGCACCGACGGTGAGGGCAGTACGGTTGGATCGCATTTTTCCCCCTTTGTGGCGGTAGAAGCTTGTTGCTCCTGTCTGGTGTGACTAGCGACGCATCCGGATGGTTGCACCGGTCTTCGAAGAAAGCCCGATCGGTGTACAGCGGGGTGGGTCGCGAAGACAGAGGGTCCGCAGGAGCAGGAACTGAACCAACTCGTCCCTCGTACCTCCTTCGATGCTTCAGGATGGGGGTTGCCTTGTCAGGGCTGAACACGCGGGGGATTGCCATGGCGGAACTGGTCATGATGACTGTTACGGACGGCGAAGGCAGCGCTGTCTTCGAGGCCGAGACGGACCTGGCCGGTCCGGACCTCGAACTCGCGGCCGATGACGGTGTGGTGAGGCGCGCCGAGACCTCATTGCGCGACGCCCTGGCGCGGGTGCGGCCCGCGCTGGTGCAGATTTCGGAAACCGTGAGAGCCATGCAACCGGACGAGGCGGAGGTCCAGTTCGGCCTCAAGATCGGAGGCGAGAGCGGGGTCGTCATCGCCAAGGGGACGGCCGAGGTGAACTTCGCCGTGCGTGTGCTCTGGAAGCGGAACTGACGGTCGTGCAGGCGCAGCGGGAAGGCTTCGTCGTCAAGATCCGATCAGGCTCCTCGGACACTCCCGTGGGTGTCGGATTCGTGGTCGGTGGACGCCACATCGTCACCTGCGCGCACGTCGTCAACGCGGCCCTCGGCCTGGACAAGCGTCATCAAGAACGTCCACCGGACGATGCCCGTATCCAGGTCGAGTTCGTGCTGCTCGGCGACGGTGAGGGCGCTCCGCTGCGAGCGTGCCGCGTCGTCGCCTGGGACCCGCCGCCTGGCCCTCACGGCTCAGGGCGGGACGTCGCCGGATTGATCATCGCCGGTGACACCCTGCCCGCGCACGCGGGTGCCGCGCGACTGGTCGACGTGTCACTGGGGCTGGCCAAGGACTCGTCCGTGGCCGTGTTCGGCTTCGCCGGCACACCACCACGCAGGGCCAACGGGGCCTGGAGTACCTGTGCCTTGAGGGGATCCGTCGGCGGAGGGCTCATCCAGCTCGACGCGCACTCGGAATCCGCTCTGCGAGCCCAGCCGGGCTACAGCGGCGCCCCGGTCATCGCCACGGACCGCTGGGGCGACTCCGTCGTCGGGATGCTCGCGATCGCCGGCCGGGACGGTCTCACCCAGGACGCCTACGCCATCCCGTTGTCAGAGGTGGCGGCGGCCTGGCCCGAACTGCTGGGCCGCTCCCTGCTCCCTCCCTGTCCCTACCGCGGTCTCGAGGCGTTCACCGCCCAGGACGGCAAGAGCGGCGTGTTCGTGGGCCGTGAAGCAGAGGTGGAGCTGCTGAGGAACATGGTGAAGGCCAAGCCACTCGTCATGGTCACGGGCCCGTCGGGGGTGGGCAAGTCCTCGCTGGTCGCTGCCGGACTGCGGCCCGAGCTCGAGGGCGAGGGCTGGCGGGTGGCCACCTTCCGCCCGGGCACCTCACCGTTCGAGGCGGTTGCCCGGGCCCTGCTCGACGTCGAACGCCCCGGAGCACAGCACTCGCTCGAGGAACTGGAACACCGGGCCGACGCCCTGCGGCTGAACGGGTTCTGGCCGGTGGCTTCGAAGATCGCGGTTCTCACCGGGCAGCGGCTGGCCCTCGTGGGAGACCAGTTCGAGGAGACGTTCGGAAGCGGCACCGGCGCTGATCCTCTTCCCTTCCTGCACAGTCTGCTTCCCTCCGCGGGCAGCGCTCCCGACGCGCGGGTGCGGCTGGTGTGCACGCTGCGCGCCGACTTCCTCCCCGATCTGCTGGAGCTGCCCGACATCGGTGGCCGTATCCAGGACAGGCAACTGAACGTCTCGCCCCTGAACGAGTCGGCATTGACGAGGGTCATCGTCGAGCCCGCCCACTTCTCCAGAGTCACCTTCAGCCCCGGGCTCCCGGAGCGGATCGCCGCAGAGGCGAGCAAAGCGCCGGGAAGCCTGCCACTGCTGGAATTCACGCTCACGGAACTGTGGCCGTTGCAGCAGGAGCGGCAGATCAGCTTCGACAGCTACCACGGTCTGGGCGGCGTGTCAGGAGCGCTCGACCAGCACGCGGAGAACGTGTACCACTGGCTCCGCGAGCAGATGGATCTCGAGGAGCACCGGATCCGCCGCGTCCTGCTGGCCATGGTGCGGGCACGTGACGGAAGCGCCAACGCCGTACGCGTCACCGCGCACCGCACACATCTGGGGGACGACTGGCAGGTAGCCCGGCTCCTCGCCGAGCCAGAGCACCGCATCGTGGTTCTGGGGTCCGCAGGACCCGACACGGCGGAGATCGCTCACGAGGCCCTGATCCGCGAATGGGACCGGCTCTCCGGGTGGGTACAGGAGGACGCCGCCTTCCAGCAGTGGCTGAGTCTCATGGAGGAACGCGCCCGGGAGGAGGACCTGCTCTCCGCAACCCGTGTGGCGGAAGCACAGCGCTGGCTGGGCGAACGGAGGACCGACATTCCTCCGGACGTCACGACCTTCATCGAACACAGCGGTGACGTGCTGCTCCAGCAGCAGCAGCACACGAAGAGACTCCTCGCGCAGTCGCAGGAGCTGACGCAGCAGTTGCGCCTGCGGACGGAGGAACTGGAGGAGCAGGCCACGCTGTTGGCCCAGCAGAGTCGTGACCTCGAGGCGAGGAACATCGAGATCGAGGACGCCCGGCAGGTCCTGGAGGAACGCGCCGAGCAACTCGCCGTCTCCATGCGCTACAAGAACGAGTTCCTCGCCAACGTGTCGCACGAGCTGCGGACACCGCTCAATGCCTCGCTGATCCTGTCCAAGCTGCTCGCCGACAACCCGGACACGAACCTGACGCCCAGGCAGGTCGAGTTCGCTGAGACGATCCATGGAGCCGGCTCCGACCTGCTCCAGCTGATCAACGACATCCTCGACCTGACGAAGGCCGAGGCGGGCAGGATGGACGTGTCACCGACCCGTATCGAGCTCGTGCGACTCGTCGACTACGTGCAGGCGACCTTCCGGCCTCTGACCGATGAGAAGGGCCTGAAGCTGACGGTGCGTGTCTCACCCGCATTGCCGGAAATCATCTTCACCGACGAGCAGCGACTTCTCCAAGTCCTGCGCAACCTGCTGTCCAACGCTGTGAAGTTCACCGACGCCGGGTCCGTCGAACTGGTCATGCACCCCGCCACCGCGGACATGCCGGCGCAGATCAGGGAGCAGCTTTTGGAGAACGGCTCGTTGCGCGATGCCGACCTGATCGCCTTCTCGGTGACCGACACCGGTATCGGGATCACGGCCGGCGACATGAGGGTGATCTTCGAGGCGTTCAAGCAGGCCGACGGCACGACCAGCCGCAAGTACGGGGGGACCGGCCTGGGCCTGTCCATCTCGCGGGAGATCGCGCACCTGCTGGGCGGCGAGATCCACGCACGGAGCAAGCCGGGGGACGGCTCCACCTTCACCCTCTACCTGCCACTGCACCTCGGAGGGCTGTCGGCGCCCGGCTCCCCGCAGCCCGCGAAGGCCGGTGTACCAGCCGCGTCCTCGGCCCGGTCCGAGACGGACGACAGCCCGGCGGTCTGGACGCCGGAAGAGCCGCACGAACCGACAGCACGACCTGACATCCGATTCGACGGCGAGAAGGTGCTGGTCGTCGATGACGACGTCCGCAACGTCTTCGCGCTGACCAGCATCTTCGAACAGTACGGCCTGTCGGTGCTGTACGCCGAGAACGGCCGCGAGGGCCTTCAAGTGCTGGAGCAGGACGACGACGTGGCCGTGGTGCTGATGGACATCATGATGCCCGAAATGGACGGCTACGCGGCCACCGCGGCGATCCGGGCCTCCCCGGAACTGGCCGGCGTCCCCGTCATCATGCTGACAGCCCGCGCGATGGATCAGGACCGGGCGCGCGCTCACGCAGCGGGCGCCTCCGCCTACCTCACCAAGCCCGTCGACCTCGATGTCCTCCTCACCACGCTGAGAATCTGGCTGCCGTCCGCCGGTCATGACAGCTCTGGCTGACCGACTCTCACCCAGCCTGGGCTGCGCGTCAGCCTCCGCGGATGACTTCTGTGCGACATCCGGAGGGAGTTGGAGACGGGTTCGCCCCGGAGGAGTCCGCGTTCGGCCGCCCGCCCCGGAAACCAATGGCTCGGGCACAATCGGGAACCGTACCCACCTCACCTGATCCCGCCGTCCTGTACCCCGACATCGCGGCCTGCGGCAGCCTCGCCACAGCGCTCCAGGCCGAGGCGGAAGCCAGCCTCGGCGCCGTGCCCGTCACGTCTCCCGACTCCGCTCCGCTGCTCCACGCGAGCGTCGCGAGTACCCTGCCGAGCCGTGAGCCGCTGCAGGTCAGCGCATGGGAGCACGAGCGGCGCTGGTCGGTCTACGGCACTGAACCGTTCCAGAGCCTGGCCCTGATCGACGGCAGGACGGACGACCTGACGGTGGCAGGAGACGTACCAGGGTTTGATCGAGGCGGCGTACGCCGAGCCGGTCCTGCGCGCGCTCCATCCGTTCACGAGCCATTGGGCGCTGCGCTTCTCCACCACCACTCGTCCTCGCCTGACCAAGGTGGGACCGTGCCTTGCCGCGAACAGCGACGGCACGTACGGAGTGGGCAGGGGCATCGTCACCGCAGACCTCGGCCAGTTCGCCACAGCGCACGAGGCCGTCGCGCTGGCCGTGCGCCACCTGCCGTCCGGCCTCGGCCCGATCGCGTTGGGCAGATGGTCCGATTGAAGAGGACGAGCAACTGCGCCCCCTTGGTAGGGTGCGCCGATGTCCACGGCCAAGCAGTTCCAAGTCACCTTCGATTGCGCGGAGCCTGAGCGTCTCGCTCGCTTCTGGTGCGAGGTGTTGGGGTATGTCGTACCGCCGCCACCGCAGGGGTTTGCCACGTGGGACGAGTTCAAGCGCTCGCTGCCATCTGAGCAGCGGGACGCGTGGTTTGCCTGCGTCGATCCCTCAGGTGTGGGCCCGCGGCTGTTCTTCCAGCGCGTTCCCGAAGGAAAGGCTGCCAAGAATCGGCTGCATCTCGATGTGCGAGTCGGCACCGGACTCGTGGGAGAGGAGCGCCTTGCCGCACTCGAGGCCGAGTGCGCGCGACTGGTCCCGCTCGGCGCGGTACACGTGCGCACGCTGTACGACGGCAACGACGCGTGCATCCCCATGCTGGACATAGAGGGCAACGAGTTCTGCGTCGACTGAGCATCCTCGGGGCCGGCAAGTGGTGTGCCGCGTGCCGGGGTTGGGGATCAGGTCAGTTTGGCCCATGCGCGGCTGCTGTCAGTTGATGCGGTGGGCTTCCCAGAAGGGGCCGAGGTCGTCGTCCGTCATGGACTGGGCGAGCTTCTTGAAGTCGTCGGTGGTGGAGACGCCGTACCAGTGGTCGCGGGCGTAGCGCTTGAGAAGCCGGGCCATGGTGTCGGCGCCGAGGGTGCGTTGCAGGTCGGCGAGGGCGCATGGCCCGGCTGTGTAGACGAGGTGGTACTCACCGCGGTGCTGCGACCAGTAGGCCATCGAGTCGGTGAGCGCGGCGCTGTCGTCGGGCCAGTACACGTCGGACCAGCAGTTGCGGGTGTCCCAGCCGTAGAAGCGGGCGTTGGCGTACTGGGCGAAGCTCTCGTCCAGCCACGGTGAGGCGTACTCGTCGTTGCCGACGATGCCGTACCACCACTGGTGCGCCACCTCATGGACGACGGCGCCGCCTTCCTCGGTGGTGCCGAGGAGGACGAGACCGGGGTACTCCATGCCGCCGCCGAACCCGCTGGTCATCACGAGGTCGATCTCGCCGTACGGGTAGCGGCCCAGCTCCCGGCCGAACCGGTCGATCGCGGCGACGGCCTCCGTGCGGTTGAGGCGCACGCCCGCGGCGGGGGTGTCCGGCGACCAGTACGACTTCACACGCACGCCCCCGGGTGTGGTGTCCGTGGCCGTGCGGAACGGGCCCGCCGCCCACGCGAAGTCACGCACTTGCTCCGCAACGCTGATCGTCACCGTACGCTGGGGGCCGCCGGGGCGAGTTCGGGTGTGACCTGTGGCGGGGACTCGCAGCGCGGACGGGTGGTCGAGACGTACGCGGAAGTCGCTCGCCAGTGAGTAGAAGCTCTCGCCGACCGCGACGTACGGATCGAGGTGCCACCCCTTCGTGTCGCGCACGGCCAGCACCGGCAACGCGTTGCCCAGGAAGCGGTACGCGTTCTCGCGGCCGAAGCGGGCATTGCGGTCGGGCACGGTGATGGAGACGTCGAAGGAGACGGACGTCCGCATACCCCGCCCGAGCGGCTTGGGCAGGGCGATCCGCAGCGCCGTGCAGTCGACGGTCGGACGAGCCGACGTGCCACCGCGTATGTGCGACACGACGACGGGGGAGGGCACACCGGGCGTGCCGCACTTGTCCTCGCCATTGCCCCACAGGCGCAGGTACACCTCGCGCAAGAGCTGACCCGACGCGTTCCGGAACGACACCCGCTGCCGTCCGGTCCAGTGGCTGCCGTCGGCGTCGGAGCGCAGGCCCACGTCGTAGCGAGCGCGATCGGGCGTCGCGGCGACGCTGGACGTCCCTGGTCCGGCCGCCGCGCCGGCACGCCTCTCACCGGTGCCGACCGCCGCGAGCAGCACGATCAGCACGACGAACAGACGACGGCCGGAGCGGGGCAGCGATGCGGCTGACAGTGACATGCCAGTGCATACTGCCATGCCGCCTGCGTTTCGACCCCAGTCGGACGGCCGATGGGCTGATCTGTCAGTGCCAGCAGGGCAGTTGCTGCCTCTTCCCGCATCGCGTGGGTAGGGGGATGCCCGGCCGCAGCGGCCGGAGTCGGGGTCGAAGCGCTGACGATTGCGTCGAGCAGGCCGGGGAGGGCCCGCTCGAGGCCGGCGGTGCGCAGGGCGTTCATGCATGAGGTGCCCACGTGGTACTGCCTGATGACGCCGGCTCGGCGGAGCACCTTGAAGTGGCGTGTTCCGGGCTCATGGCCGTCCCCTAGCGCCGAGCCGTTGCCACGACGGCCTGACTTCCAGCCACGCCCCACCGCAAGCCCCCGGCCTCTGCGCCGGGGGCTTTGGGTGTCTGTCGGTGAGCTCCGCGGCCCGTTACTGGTCGGCTGTGGCCCGTGGATCGACCTCGCAGTGATCGATCTCGTCCACGCGCCCCGTGCTGGCAACGGGCACCCGGACCGTTGCCTCGTCCTTCGCGGACACCGACACCTGATCGGAGGAGTCGATCACGGTGAGGCCGTGCTCGTCCCGGAAGCTGATCCTCACGGTGAAGAGGCCCTCTCGTCCGTTCGGATTCCTGACCTCGACGGTCGCGTACGGGTCGTCCGTGCTCGCGCAGCGGATGAGTACGGCGGTGCCGTCCTTCAAGGTCTGGGCGGTACCGCCGGAGGAGGACGCCGTGGGGGTGGAACGCCTGGCGGGCCGCGAACGGTATGTACCGCCGTCGCTGTCACCGGTGCTCGCCCCGAGGTCGTACGCGTCACTGCTGGACGAATCGCCGTACGGATCGCTGTCGTACGGATCGCTGCTGGACGAGCCGCCGATACCCGACACCGACGAACTGTCGTGGTCCTGGCTGGAGTTGCTGCAACCGCCCCCGCCGCCACTATGGCCGCGGCTCCCGTGACCACGGCCCGACGAGAACCCGGTCAGGGCCAGTACGACCACCGCCGACACCGCTGTGAATCTGAGTCCACGCCCCCATGTGTACATGCCGTCACCCTACCGAGGACCGTCGTACCCGCCCCGGCCAGGGCCGAGCGGCCCGTCTCACGCCGTACGGGGAGTCGGCGCGGGAGTGGGCGTATCAGCCGGCCCTGAGTGCCCGTCTGCCGGCTGTGGCGGTGCCCGAGGCTGGGTGGCGGATCATGGCTGTCGGGTTTCTGCGGGCGGAGTCGCCGTGCTCTTGAGGTGTGCTGTTCATCGAGACCGGTGCCGGCACGGGCTCCTGTCGGCTCGCTGCTCTTTCGAGTCCGTGCCGTGCAGGTTGAAGTCGGCTGGCTGACGTCTCCGTAGTGGCCGGCTGCCCGTCGCGGCGGGGTCAGCCGGGTCACGGACCGCGAGGGTGTTGTTCCCGGGGGCCTCTGGTGCACCGCTTCCCGGGCGCGCACGGGGTTTCCGCGGCGTCTCAGGCCGGGTCTGCCGGCTGTCTGGCGTGCCGGCCGGGAGGAACTGCTTCGCGCGCTTGCCTCGGCGCCGACCGCGTCCCCACGGCACGGCTGCGGCACATCGCGCACCTGGGCGTACGGATGCGGGACTTCGCCTTCCTGACGCACGGGCGACCCGCGCCCACCGACCCGGTACGGGTCGAACTCACCGGCCCGGACGGAGAGTCGTGGGCCTGGGGGCCGCAGGACGCCGTCGACCGCGTAATTGGGCCCGCCCTGGACTTCTGCCTGCTCGCCACCCGGCGGCGCCACCACGAGGACCTGGCCCTGACAGTCACCGGCCCGCTCGCGCACGCCTGGCTGCCGCTCGCCCAGACCTATGCGGGACCGCCGGGCACCGGCCGCCGCCCTCTGCGCGAGGTCTGACGCGGAACAGGTGTTGGGCACCGGATCAGCAGCCGTCGTCGGGTGTGATCGTTGACGGCGAGGATCTGATGCGGCCGCAAGGCCCACCGGCCCACGCGGCGACCGAACAATCCGGTGCATCCCCGCAGGCGCGGGGGATGCACCGAGACCGAGGGCCTGATTCCCGCCCTCACGCTCGTCGGTCAGGCTGGCTTTCTCGCGGTCATCGAGAACGGCGCTTCGGCGTTCGTGAGTTGTTTTCCGACGGTTCCCTGGGCCGCTCAGGGGGCGACCGGGTGTGGCGCATGTGTTCTCGGTGTTCTCTCAAGCCGAGAACACCGAGAACACATGCGCCGCCTCAGATGGTCGGGGTGTCGTCGACGACCGGCCTGTGTATCTCGATGACCGGCTTCCACCCCGCGGTGAACTCGATGAAGTCCGCGCGGGCGGGGTAGGTGTCGATCGCGCGACGGTCACGCTTGGGGCTGTCGCCCCCCTTGCGTCCCCGGGGAACCTGCTCCTCGAAGATGTCGACCTTCACGTCGGGAACCTCCTTGAGGCCCTGGCGCCAGATCTGCACGACGTCGGCGCCGAACGCCTGCCGGGCCGCAGCGTAAAGGGCCGAGAGGGCCCCCTTGTCCCCATTGGGAACGAAGAGTGCCAGGTCCAGCACGACACCGGCGGACTGGAGGACCTCGATGGTCACCGAGCCGTTCTCGTCGGCCAGGTAGATCCCGGCTTCATCCTCGTCGTCGGGAAGGCAGGAGACCTCTTCCTGGAATACGGTCCTCGCCGTGATCGAGCCACCCTCGAAATCCTCACCGGACTTGGTCAGAAAGGCAGGGACATAGCATCCGGGAATCTTGAGTTCTGCCGTGTCGGCGGAAACGAAGAGCCTGTCCTTCATGCCGAGCTTCGTCACCTCTTCCAATGAGAGGCGGCGAGCGGCGATCTTCTCCGTGTTCACAATTTCCCTTTCAGGTTGCACTGTTCCTGCGAACAAGGACGCTATCACGAAACCCTGAGGTCAACTGCCCAGTAATCGTTGGGTAAATGACCCCTGGTGACCTGCACAGGAGGATGCCGAAGCGAGTCCCGCTCGACGGGGAACACGCACCCGCCGGGCAGTGTCCCTCGTCATGGTGTGGGGGATCAAATGGCGGTTGCATTCCGGTGCGTTGGGTGGCACGGAGTAACTAAAAGAGGGTTTACGGTAGATACCACCCATAGCGTCTTCGGGGGTGAGGTGAGGCGTTTCATTCGTCACGCATCTCGAAGAGCGCAGCGCAAACAGACCGGATGATCCCACAACGCAACAACGCAGACCCCCCACCGGCAACATCTGGATGCAGCACGAACCGGAAGACGCGTACTACGGCGCCCTCTTCGGTCAGCGGCGCGCACCGTACCCACTTCCTCCGCTCATCATGCGGCCGCAGTCCTCGACCCCACCCCATGCCGGCGTTTTCGAGGCCGCAGCGCTGACACCGTGGGTGTCCGCGCGCCCCCGTTTCCTGATTCAGTCGGGCCGGTCGTTCAGACCTTCATGCACCACCCCGTCCGGGTAGCCGAACCGCTCGCCGAGAGCGACGAGACTCGGTTTGTCCGCCGATACGTGGTAGGCCTTCATGGCCCGCAGGAACAGCCGGTAGCCGAGGTCCGCGCAGGACTCGGTGACCACCTGCTCCAGAGCATGGACGAGGCCGGTCACCGGAGTGCCGAACGGAGGGTGCTCGGCTGCGAGGCCCAGACGCCGCGCGACCGGATGGATCTCCTGGAGGACGGCCCGCCGCAGCTTCTCGTCCGCCACGGGCTGTGACGCCGGGGGGACGAACGCCGGATCGTCCTCGTGTACCCGGGCCAGCCATGCCTCTTCCGCCCGCCGCAGCCAGGAGCGGGCGCTCATGCCGTGCTCGCGTGGGTCGAAGATGCCGTGGGTGGCGGCGAGTCAGACCGTTCCTACGGTCTCGTCCGGCAGCGGTGAGCGCAGTAGGCGCTGCACGTCCTGGCCCAGTTGGGCGGCCTTGGAACGGTCGACCTGGTCGACCGACGACTCGGCCAGCCTGAGCCACACCGTGACGGGGCCGCCGTCGAGGGGGTGCGGTACGGCCAACTCCTCTTCGAGCTCGTCCAGTACTTCCCAGCGGGAGGCCAGCCAAGTCAGTCCGACATCCGTCACGTGGATGTCTTCGAGTGCCGGTGTGTTCCAGCTGGACGGCGACCCAGTGGGAAGTGACTGAGTAGCTCAAGATGCGGCCCACTCCAGTCGGCGGGTCCGGCGCCGGACACAGAGGCCGGTGGCGACCGCGTCGCAAATAGGACCCGTCCTGTCCTAGATCCCGAATACCGTCCCACGCATGAGCCATGAAGACATGTCAGCATCCACGTTCCGCTACTCGGCTGTGACCTTCGACTGCCCTGACCCCGCCGAGCTGGCTCACTTCTACGGAAAGGCCCTCGGTCTGCCTGTGGTCTTCTCCACCGAGGACTTCATCCTGCTCGGCCAAGAGGGAGCTGCCGGACTGGGATTCAACCGGCTCGCCGACTACCGCCGCCCCACCTGGCCGGACCCATCCCAGCAGAAGCAGGCCCACATAGAAATCGGCGTCGACGACTTGGACGCCGCTCAGGCTCGCCTCATCGCCCTGGGTGCCGTCAAGCCCGAATTCCAGCCGGACCCCGACCGGTGGCGGGTCCTGCTGGACCCCGCAGGCCACCCATTCTGCGTATCCACCCTGGTCTGAGTGTGACCGTGCCGCTGATCGTTGCGTGGGGCCGGCGCGGCGTCGTCGCACTACCGAACGCCTGCGAGCCCAAGCGGGCCGAGGCGAGGACGGCGTCACTGCCCTGGGCTGACCTCGATGCCAGGACTCTGTCGTCTGGTGCGGCGCCGGACTCGGAGGGCAGGTTGTCGGCCACGACGCGCAGGACGCGGTCCGGGTCGGGCTCGCCGGCCAGCTGGAGGTAGAAGGTTCCGACCGTGAGCGTGACCAGGTGCGGCAGCAGTTCGGCGTAGTCGACGCCGAGGCTGTGCCCTGGTCGGCTCCGGGCCGCTGTACACGCCGATCCGGGCGCGCTCGGCGTCGGTGAAGCGCTCCAGGACCTGGTTGTTCAGGTCGATGAACTCGCGCAGCGGGCCGCCGCTCGGGTTCACCGTGAGTGCCAGGCGGCCTTCCTCGAAGTCGAGCTGGGATAACGTGCGCGCCCGCGTCCAGGCAGCGGCGGATGTCCCGTCTTCGCTTCGCTGATCAGGTCCTTGAGGAACTGCTCGCGCGGGTAGCCGTCGATCCCGCCCTACGGGTAGAGCAGGCTCAGGGATGAGGGGGGCGACGGCCTGCTTCACCGGGACCTTCGCGTGCGCCTTGGCGGACCGCAAGTACTGCTTGGCGTGCGTCTTGTACCGGAACGGGCCAGAGGTGAGGCGGGGCAGCTGGCGGGTGTGGCCGTCGGGGAACAACGGGATGAGGGCCCCGTCGGCGTCCAGGTCGGACAGGCCCTCGACCGGATAGGTGAGGAAGCTGGGCTGGGCCTGCTCGCCGTCGGTGATCACCGGCGAGCCGGTAACCTCCAGGGCTTCGCCGGTCTCGCGGACGGCCCGGTCCTGGATCCGGGCGAACGTGGCGCCGTCGGTCCGCCCGGCCTTCAAGTCCGAGATCGCGGAGAGCAGTTCGGGCGTGCGGGGGATGCTGCCGAAGAGTTCAGTAGAGATCACGGCGGGAGCGTTGGAGCCAGCAGTGCCGCCAGGCGCCGCCGACACGTCCCAGGCGGCCTCATCCGACTCCTTCAGGGCACCGGCGTGCCACCGGGTTGACCTGCCTGCACGGAAGGTGAGAGCGAGCGCCCGGACACGGGCGGGGGAGGGGAGCCCGGCCGGGCGGCGCGGTCCCGCTCCCTTGGAAGATGCCTCGCCCAGTCGGTCGCACGATCGGCCGGGCACCGGTCAGCGCTTGATGCCTACGCCGGCCAACAGGCTGATCTGGGCGTCCGTGGGCTCCGGCCCTTCGGCCGGTCCGGCGGGCCGCCAGCGGTGGCAGCACACGATGCCGGGGTCGATCAGGTCGAGTCCGTCGAAGAAACGGCGGACATCGCTGTGCGAACGGAACCGCACCGGAGAACCGGACTTGGTGTAGACCTCCGCGACCTTGTTCCAGGTGACGGGGTCGAAGTCGGGGGTGCAGTGGTTCATGGCGAGGGCGCTGCCCGCCGGGAGCGGGTCGAGCAGCCGGCGGACGATGGCGTACGGGTCGTGCGGGTCGGTGATGAAGTGCATGAGCGCGTTGAGGGAGAGGGCGATGGGCTGGTCGAAGTCCAGGACCTCCGAGGCCTCCACGGCGCTTATCAGCGCATCGGGGTCCCTGATGTCGGCTTCGACGTAGGCCGTGCGTCCCTGCGTCGTGCTGCGCATGAGGCGTTCGGCGTACTTCAGAACGAGGGGGTCGTTGTCGGCGTACACGACACGGGCGTTGGCGGCGACGGACTGAGCGACCTGGTGCAGGTTGGGCTCGGTCGGGATACCCGTGCCGATGTCGAGCCACTGGCGGATGCCGTGCTCCTGCGCCAGGACCCGCGTGGCCCGGTGCATGAACGCCCGGTTCTCGCGAGCGGTCATATAGATGCCGGGGTGGGCGTCGGCGGCGACCAGGGCCGCCTCCTTGTCGATCTCGAAGTGGTCCTTGCCACCGAGAAAGTAGTCGTACATCCGGGCCGAGTGCGCCTTGCTCGTGTCGAGATCCCGGCCGACCTGCCTGGTGGTCATGTTCTCCCCTTTACGCGTGTGTCTGTCGGCCCGCAGGCCAGGAACGGGACTGGTGTCGTCGGGACGGCGTCGCGGTCGCAGGCCCACCAGCCGGGCTCGGTGGCCTGCTCGGCCAAGTCGAGGAACTCGTCGGTCACCTGGCGGTCCGCTCCGCAGGTCTCCAGGAGCTTGTCCGCGTAGGGAGGCTTCAGCGCGACCTCGGCCTTTTCCGGCCGACGGATCGGCAGGGTCTTCACGCGCAGGGCTTGTGCCGCGTCCTCCAGCGAGGCGCCGACGTCGAGTCGGATGTCCTGCAGCCGACGGCCGAGGATCACGCGCAGGACTGTCGGTGTGCTGGTGCTGGGACGGGCTTCGCTCACGCCCAACCTCCTGAGTGACCATCAACGACACTATTCTGACAGCGACTTGATGTTGACGCCAGGGTGATTACGCGCTGTTGAAATTATCAGGAAGCCGGTTGCAGCGCGGGCCGGGAATCGCGTGCTGGGGCGTGATCGGCCGTGACCCCGTAGGGGCAGGTCGTGTCCGTTCCGCAGCGAGCAGACGAACAAGTGACGACGACACCGAAGAGTCCGCCCGGCCCGGCACTGCTGGCCGCCGCCGGCGCGGGCAAACTGGCCCGCCTCGACGGCCGCCACCTACCCCACCGCCCTCCTCCGCGCCGCCGTCGCGGTCGCTGCTGTTCTCCCCCTCGCCGCCGCAATCGCCGCTCTGGCCGTCCTTCTCACCTGAGCCTGGGTCGATCCGTGAGCCCCGGCCTCGGCCGGGGCTACGGCATGATCGTGCTCTGGTCTGGCTTCCGACGGCGAATTCCATGATGATGCTGCCGGTGCGCGTCGTGACACTCCACATGATGGGCACCTGGCCGGGCCGGTACAGGTCGGGTCTCCTCTGGTGCTCCCGGTCCGCATGCTCGGTCACCCACCGCTGCCAGACGTCGGTGGCGGTTGCCTCCGCCGGTTCGTACTCCGCGGTGATGTTGCTGCCGTACGGCTGGGCGAGCAGCGCGAGTTCCTGGGTTTGGGTGTAGGAGGTACCGCGGGTGGTGAACGTCCACTGGGTGCCGGGGGCGTAAGGCTGCACGGTGGTCTTGTCGGAAGGCATGACGGCAGTCTGCCGGGCCGTGACCGGGCCGGGCGGCCAGTTTGCGAGGGAGGTGTTCCGGCGGGTAGGAGCGATTGACAATGCCCTCGGTGAACGCCTGGTCCGCAGCGCGCTTCTGGCGGGTGACGGTCCGTCTGCATGCCGAGCAACACCGTGGCCACGACCGGGCGTTCGCGGCGGGCTGGGTCGGCGCGGGCGGCCACGTGCGGCTGGATGCCAGTACGGCGACCGCACCTCGCCCCCTGGGCCGCAAGACCGCGCCGGGCGAGGGAGTGTGTCCCAAGGCCAGGACCACGCGGTCTGGGACGGACCCGGCTACCGGGCGCGGGCCTGCGCGGACGCGAGGGCCGGCCGACTGCGCGCGTGCACGGCCTGGCACTGACAACGATCCACGAACGCGGAGGCCCGTGGCGTACGTGCGCAGGCGCGCGCCGCCGAGACGTTCTCCTCCCTCGCAGCATCGGCCGGACCCCGTGGACCGGTGATCACGTACTCATGCCGGCGGTACTCAGGTACTCAGCCGAAGTGAGCACACGCGCTCTACCTGGCAGACGGGCGGCCGGGAACGCTGGAGCCATGAGCCCTCACCTGAAGAAGTCTGCCGCCCGGCCCCTGTCCTTCCTGCTCCCCGCCATCGCCTCCGCCGCGCTCTGGGCCGCCTGGCTCGGCTGGGACCAGCACCGCGACGTGCACCCCGACGGTTCCACGACCGGCCCGTACCAGCCGTGGCAGGTGATCGGGCTGGTGCTGACCCTGCTCGTGCCGGTCTGCTGGGGCGCGCTGCGGTGCGACGCCCGGAGCGTGGTGGTCGGCACCTCGGCGGGCCTGACCGTCGCCGCCTTCTACGACTGGTCGGACGATTCCACCGGGCTGTTCGGGGTCGGCGTGACGCTGGTCCTGCTGGGCAGCCTCGCCGCGACCGGCACCGTGACCGCCGCCCTGAGACACAGGAGCGAGTCCGGCCCCGCGTGACGACCCGCCCGGGCCCTCACCAGCCGCCCCCGAGCGCGGGGATGGTCTTGGCTCCGTCAGAACCAAAGCAGTGTAGTGCTCGTGATCCCCGCCCGTGTGGGGAGTGTGGGGCCTGAATGTGATCGCCCTCCCAGACCTGGGATACACCCCCACGCATGTGGGGAGGACGTGGCGAAGGGCCCGAGCAAGGCGCAGCAGGCAGAAACACCCTCACGCGTGTGGGGAAGACAGCACCAGGATGCGCGGATCACCGTGTCGGTCGACAGACCCCCATGAGTGTGGGGAAACGGTTTCTGAGCGGCCTGTGATGACCAGCAGAGGCGCACCCTCGCAGGATGAGGAAACCGGCGAAATCCGATCGCAGGCTACACCCTGCCTTTCCCGGCAGGTGTGCCGGGGGAGGTGCCTGCATGCGGCAGGATGTGGACTCAACAGGCTGTATTTGAGGGCTGCTTGGCGCATGGCGGGAGCGTTTGGTGGGGGTGCGGGAGGATGCCCGGCGCAGCGGAATCGATCTGACGTCGTGGGGAAAGTTCGACCGTGGCGCGTGGGCGGTGTATCCGCTGCTGTTTCATCTGCTGGATGTCGCGGCGCTCGCGGGTGTGGTCTGGGACCGGTATCTGACCTGCGGTCAGCGTCGGCTGATTGCCGCCGGGCTGGGGCTCACCCTTGCCGAGGCGCGCTGTCTGGTGATGTTCATCGCCGGCCTGCACGATCTCGGCAAGTTGTCAGCGTTTCAGGAACAAGAGGCGTATCCCTGGGCCCGGGTCAGCGACACCCTGCGCGCGGACATCCGTAACTGGCAGCGTATGCCGCACGAACGGGCGTCCATGCACAGTGTGCTGCACCTGCTGGCCGAGGCCGGCTACCCGGCGGACACCTCCGACAGCCCCGGAGTGCTCGTCGCCCAGATTATAGGCGGCCACCACGGCCGGTTCCTGCAGGTCGACATCGGTGGTGCGGCCAAAGCCTCCCGGGTCAACCTCGCCCTGGGCGGGCCGGCCTGGCAGGATCTGCGCCGCCGCTACTTCGCCCTGCTGCGCCACCTGACCGGCGCCACCGCTGTGCCCTCGGACGTGTCGGTGCCAGCGGCCGTGCTGATCACCGGAATCGGCATCATCGCGGACCGGCTGGCCAGCCAGCGCCACTACTGGCTGCCCAAGGCCCAGGCGCCCGCCTTCGGCGCCGGCGAGCACTACGCCCAGGCCGTCCGGGACGCCCCCACCGTGGTCGAGGAGTCCGGGCTGACCCGCATCACCCTGCCGCAGGTGCCGTTCACCCAGGCCCACGGCGGTCTGGAGCGGCCGAACGCCCTGCAGGCCTCGGCGATCGGGAAACTCACTGCTGCGGTGGGGAAGAAGGGGCCCGGCATCCTGGTGGTCATCGACGCCACCGGCGGTGGAAAGAGCGTCACCGCGCTGGAAGCAGCACGGATTTTCAATGCCTGCGGGAACACGGCCGGCATCCTGTGGCTGCTGCCGACCATGGCCACCACCGACGCCGCCTACGACCTCCTCGAGGCCTACGTCGCGGCCCACCATCCCGAGCACGCCCCGGTCTCCCTGGTCCACAGCCACAGCTACGACAACACCGCCTACTCTGACCACCGCCTGGCCGCCCACGAACCCTCCACCAGCGACGCCTACTGGCCCGACGCGGACGACGGCGACGATGACGGGGGCAGGCCGGCTGCGGGGGAGCGGCCCGAAGAACGCGTGACGGTGCCCGACGGCTGGCTGCGCGGCTGGGACAGGGCCCTGCTGGCCCAGTTCACCGTCGCCACCCACGACCAGGCCCTCATGGCCGCCCTGCCGGTCCGCTTCAGCGCCCTGCGCATGCTGGCCCTGTGCGGGCGGACCGTCATCGTCGACGAAGTCCACGCCCTGCCCCCGTTCATGCGGCAGACACTGTCCCGGCTGCTGCACTGGCTCGGCGCCCTGGGCTGCCCCGTAGTGCTGCTGTCCGCGACGCTGCCCGGCCACATCAGTAGCCAGCTCGTCCGCAGCTATCTCGACGGCGCCGGCCACCCGCACCCCGCAACAGCCCACCTGGACTGCCGGCCCCCCTGCCCGGGCTGGCTCTACGCTGCCGCCTCGGACGCCTCCCTCGCCCGCATCGGCCCGGCCGCGGCCGACGCCCACGCCGACCGCCACCGCCGCCGCGCCGACCTCCGTCTCCGCCCGGTGCGCCACCCCTCCTGCACCGACCCCGAAGACACCCCCGCCCGGGAGAGCCGCCTGGAGCGGATCACTCATGAGATCGCCCCCGTCGCCCGCTCGGGCGGCTGCGCGGCGGTGTACTGCGCCACCATGGCCGACGCCCAGACCACCTACACGCATCTGCGTACCGCCCTCGACTGGTCGGACGGCGGCCCTGACGGCCAGCTGTTCCTGCTGCACGGCCGCCTGCCCGGCCACCAACGCGAGGCCCTCACCCGCCGTATCCGCACCGCCCTGGCCTCAGCCGGTGACCGCCCCGGGCGGCTGGTGGTCGTCACCACCAGCCTGCTGGATATGAGCCTCGATATCGACGTCGACGTCATGGTCAGCGACCTGGCGCCCCTGCGCACCCTCCTGCAACGCCTGGGGCGCCTGTGGCGCTTCGACCACATCGAGCGGCCCGCCTGGCTGTGCGGCGGTCGCCCCCGCCTGATCGTCCTGGAGCCCACCGACCATCGAGGCCGCACCCTCCTGCCGCCTGCCTGGCGCCCGCTGGACTCCCCGTTCCTGTCGCTCGCCACCGCCGCCTATCTCGCCCGACGGCCCGAGCAGCCGCTCACCCTGCCCGACGACGTGCAGCAGCTCGTGGAAGCCGTACACGGAGACGCCGACGCCCTGGCCCGCACCGACGCCACCCTGCGCCGCAGCCGCAGCCGCACCCTGCACCAGGCCCGCACCCGCACCGAGGAACACCACAGCGCCCTGCACCTCGTGCCGGCCTGGTACGACACCCTCTCGCTGTCCGATCTGCACCGCCAGAACCTGCACCCCCGCGAGGCCGCCACCCGCCTGGGCGCCACGCCCCGCCGACTCCTGCCCGTCTACCGCATGTCCGGCGGCCGCCTCACTCTGGACGCGGCCGGCACCCGGCCGCTGCCCGAGCACCGCAAACCGACCACCGCCCAGATCCGCACGATCCTCCAGCACACCCTGCCCGTCCCCGCCGCCTGGGTCGCCGGCCGCACAAGAGACCACCGCATCCCCGCCTCCTGGCGCAACCACGCCCTCCTCGCCGACCTCGTCCTGCTCCCGCAGGACGTCGGCGACCCCTCCCGGCCGGTGCGCTTTGGCCGGCACCGTCTGCACCTCGACGGCGCCCTGGGACTGGTCCACACCGAAGATTGAGCTGCTTCTCGCCCCACACCGCCCGCCCGAACTCCCCTCACGGGCATCGCCGTTGCAGGAAGGCCGTACCTTCCTCCCAGGGCGCGCAGCTGCGCGATGTCAGAAGACAGAAGGCCGCGAATTCTCATCCCCGGCCGCCAGGGCTTCTCATCCGATGCCACCCTGCCGCGGCTGGGGCCAGACAGGAATGCCTGACATCTGCGCAAGAACCGGCAGTGACAGCGAAATGAGAAGTGACAGCCGTCGCACCGTCGGCACGGATTGAGGAGTGCGGTCCGGAAATAACTTACGTTCAAAAAAAGGGGCACCGACCGGTAATTTTCGACTGAACTATGTGGTTCGGAAGCTGCTCGTCTATGGCTAATATGGAAACGCGGAGCCGGACTGACGTTCGAGTCCGGTCTCGCGCGCCCTGCCTACTGCGCTGTGTGCACCGCACCCTTGGTGCCCCCGTGGTGCAGGGGCGGCACGTCGGCATGGCCTGACCCGGCCCGCGCCCGCACCGTCTGCCCCTTCCTTTTTCTTTCCTGCCACCCTGGTGCGCCCCTGGCGTCTTGGCGTGCGCAGAATTCCCGCTCTGGCGCGCGAGTTTTCCCGGAAGTCCCTCTCTTGTTCGCACCCGGCAATGGATCCTGTGTGTCTTCCCCGCATTTTGAGACCGACAAAGAACCGTGTATTCCCGTCCTCTTCCCGGACGGGCGCCAGGAGGAGTTGGGGTGGCGGGACGTGCTGCTGCGCGCCCACCTCATCAAGGACCTGGCACTTCCCGTCCCGCCGGCGGCATCAGCTGTCTTGCGCCTGCTCGTGGTGATGGCCGCACGGGTCAGCGGCCTGGACGCACGAGGACAGCGACGCATGACGGCACGTCAGTGGACTGCCCGCCGAAGGGAGTTACTGGCGCATCCCGCCGGGTTCGATCCCGACGCCGTTCATGCCTACTTCGACACCTACATCTGGGACCTGTTCCACCCGGAACGGCCGTTCCTGCAAGACCCGAGACTGGCCGGCCAGTGCCCGCAACGCGCCGGCGTCAACAAGCTGGTCTTCGGCCGCCCCGAGGGCAACAACCTTTCCTGGCTCAGCCCGCACTCCGACAGCGACCCGCAGCCGGTGCCCAGCGCCCAGGCGCTATCGCACATGCTCATCCACCACTACTACGGCGCGGCCGGACAATGGTCCGTGCGCACCGTAGGCGGCCGCTCCCTCAACCGGGCCCCCTCCTGGCCGGCATCCCCAAGCCCGACCCGTCCTGGCCGGACGCAGCGGACCACTGCCCGTGGGAGGAACCGCTGCCCCACCCCGACCCCGACGACGACGGTGACCCCGTCGAGGGCCCGGACCCCGATGCCGCGCCGCCGCCGGTGTCCTCACCGGGCCGTCTGCTGACCGGCCGCTCGCGTCACGCCGTCCTTCTCATCCCGGCACCGGACGGACGCCACGTGACCGACGCCTACCTGACCTGGGCCACCCAGAAAAAACTCCCGGTCCTCGACCCGTACCTCATCCATCACGTCCGTGCGGACGAACCGGTCACCCGACGCCACCGACCACGCCGCGCGGACGCCGACCGGGCCCTGTGGCGCGACCTGGATGCTCTGCTGCTGGCGGGTGACGAGGACGACCGTAAAGGCACCCAGGCAAAGAGCGGAAAAGGCCGCTACACCGTCCAGCGCCCCGACGCCTTCACGACTTTCAACGACCTGCCCCCGACCTGCGCGCCGCCCTGCGGGTGAGGGTCTACGGATTCGACCAGGACGGCAAGACCACCAACCGCACCTGGTACACGGCCCTGACCCCGCCGATCTGGCCCTGGATGCAGGAATGCGACCCGGCCGCGGCCGAGCGGGTCGCCGCATGCCGCAAGGCCGCCGAAGAGATCGGCGCCCATCTCGACCGCCTCTCCCGGGACGCCTGACAGCAGACCACCAACTCCGGCAGCCCCCGCCACCTGCCGACCTGGACCCGCAGCGCCCGCACCCTGTACTGGCCCCGCGCCGAGGCCACCTTCTGGAACCTGCTGAAGGAACCCGCCCGCAGCGCCCGCGCGGCGTTCGCCGCGGACGCCATCGACGCCCTGCGCACCGCCACCTGCCCCGCGATCGCCCAGCACTTCCGCGCCGCCGAAGCCGTCGCCACCGCCCTGGCCCGGCTGCGCATGCGCGGCTGCTGATCCTCCCGCACCACATCCCTCTGCCTTCTCCTGTCTTGCCGCCTTATCGGAGGCTGTCGCCCCTATGCCCGTCACCACCGCGCAACGCCGCGCCCACTACGACGACTTCGTCCGCCAGGTCATCACCCTGTGTGCGGTCAACGGCATCCGCGCCGACCTCAATTCGGGCTTCGGACGGCCCGTCGCAGAGTGCTCCCGGATGCCCGAGCACCTCACCCGGCACATCGCCGGCTTCGGAGCACGCCGCGCCCACTACACCGTGGCCTCACTCATCGCCCTGCACCGCGACCTGCCCCACGAAGAAGGCCCCTACCACCCGGAGCAGCCCGCCACCGGCAAGGACCAGGACGCCGCCACCATACCGACCGCGAACACGGCTCCGACGTCCTACCAGTCGGTTTCGGCAGCGGCGGCGAGCACGGCTGAGCGGCCCTGGCGCCGCCGTCCCGATCTCGGCACCCACCTCGCCATCGCGGTGGCCCGCTACGGCTTCAAAGAAGCCACCATGACCAACCGCGTCAAAACCCTCACCCGGCTCGACACCTCGCTCCTGCACCCGGCGCTGTGGACGCTGACCGGCCACCTCAACAGCCGCGGCGCCGCCCGCCTCGACTTCGCCGTCCTGCTGGAGGACCTGGCCTGGTGGGATGACGACCAGCTCGAGATAGCGGCCCGCTGGCGCGAGAACTACTTCCTCACCCTGCACACCCCTGACGTCCAAGGAGCAGTGACATGACCGCCTACGCCCCCGCCCGCTACGCCGACTTCCACATCCTGCATCCGCTGCCCGCCTCCCTCCTCAACCGAGGAGAGGACGACCTGCCCAAGACCTTGAACCTGGGCGGCGTGGTCCGCGCCCTGGTGTCCTCGCAGTCCTGGAAGCGGGCCGTGCGCCTGCGCCTGGAGGACGTCCTGGACGAACACGCCGCCCGCACCCGCATGCTGCCCCTGCGGGTGGCGGACGCCCTGCGCGCGGCCGGCTGGCCCACCGACCTGGCTGCCTTCGCCGGAACCCAGATCGTGCGCTCGGCCACCACGGAAGGCCTCAAGACCGAGGAAAACCAGCGTGGCATCACCTCGGCCACCCTCTACCTGCCGCGCGACGTCCTCGACGACCTCACCGACCTATGCACCGAACACCGCCCGCAACTCGAAGAAGCCCTCGCCAAGGAAACCGCCTCACAGTCCGCCCCGGCCAAGGGACCCCGCAAGAAGCTCAAGGCGGAGTGCCCACGCCCAGGGTTGCTTCCGTGATCCGCCGGCGCACCGCGACCATCAACCTCTTCGGCCGCATGCTCGCCGAGGTGCCCGACGCCCACGTCGACGGCGCCGTGCAGATGGCACCCGCCTTCACCGTCCACGCCAGCTCACCCCAGCCCGACTACTTCACCGCCGTCGAGGACTGGGCAGCCCCGAACGAGGCCGGCAGCGCCCACCTGCAGACCGCGTTCTTCACCACCGGCCTGCTCTACCGCTACGCCACGGTCAACCTCACCGAACTGACCCGCAACCTGAACGGCGACCACGAGCAGGCCCTGCGCCTGCTGGGTCTGTTCGCCGACGCCTTCATCGACGTCATGCCCGGCGCGAAGAAGACCTCCACCGCTCCGCACACCTACCCCCACCTGGTCCACTACACGATCCGTGACCGCCGCCCCGTCTCCTACGCCGGCGCTTTCGAACAGCCCGTCAAGCACGCGCCCGGCGGCGGGTACACCGCTCCCGCCATCACAGCCCTGTCCGAGCATGGCGCCGGGCTGAACCGGCTGCTGGGCACCCGCCGCCTCGTCGGCTGCGGCTACGCCACCCTGCACCCCGGCCCCGTCAACCACCTCGGCACCGCGCACGCCGGCCTCGACGACCTCATCGACGCCCTCACCAAAAACGCGGCCCTGCCCGCCGGGACCGCCGTATGAACGGCATCCTGCTGCGCCTGGCCGCACCGCTGATGTCGTTCGGAGAACACGCCGCCTTCCACTACCGCGACACCCTCCCCTTCCCCTCCCGCTCGGCCCTCATCGGCCTGTTCGCCGCCGCCGACGCACGCCCCCGCAGCGAAGCCCTCGCCCCCGACTCGGCCACCGGCCAAAACCCCTACACCGACCTGACGTTCACCGTCCGCATCGACCGCCCCGGCACCCGGCACACCGACTACCACACCGTCGGCGGCGGCCGCCCGCACCGCCAGGGCCTGCGCACCAGCAGCGGCGCCTACCGCCCCCGCGAGAAGTCCACCCTCATCACCGAACGGGTCTACCTCGCCGACGCCGTCTTCACCCTCGCCGTCCAAGGACCCGACCCGTTCCTGGAACACCTCTTGAAGCGGCTCGAACAACCCGCCTTCGGCCCCTACCTCGGCCGGCGCGCCTGCCTCCCCAACGAACCCCTCGTTCTCGCCGGCCCGCACCCCGACCCCGTCGGTGAACTCCTCCACCACGTCCCGCTCAGCCTCACCACACCACCACGCACCGACTTGCCGCCCTCCAGGTCCACCCGCACGGCGTCGGCGGCCACCACCCACGCCCGTCCGTCCTCGCCCGCTTCTACCGGCATGGGGTAGCCGTTTCTACCGGTATGGGGTAGCCGACCGCCGCCAGCGGGTCCCCGCCGGCATCGTTCCGGCCGGCGGTGACGATCGCCTTCCACACGGGCACGGCGACCACAACCGGCGGGCGCGGGGGAGCCACGCACAGCACCCATCCCGGCTCCCCGTCCCGGGCGTGGCTCAGATTCTGCAGCGCGGCCGCCCCGTGACGGTATGCCTCACCCGTCGCAGACCCAGGCGCCGTACCGCATCATCGCCCCCGGCAGCGACCCGAGCTTCCGCGCGGGTGGTGCCAACGCCAACTACTTCACCTCGTACGCCCAGTCGGTCGGCGTCAACGCGGCCACCTCCGACATCTTCGGCTGCGCCGCCGCCCTCGCCGCCAACCCCGACATGTGCGCCGGGCTCAACCGCCACGTGGCGAACCTGCCCGCGAACCAGCAGGCCGACCCGAGCCAGTACTACAAGGCCGCGCCGGGGAACTACTACGCCAAGTTCTGGCACGACAACGCCATCAACCACCTCGCCTACGGCTTCCCCTACGACGACGTGGCCGGCCAGTCCTCGTTCGTCTCCCACGGCAGCCCGCAGTGGCTGCTGGTCGCCGTCGGCTGGTAACCCCGGCCCGTCGGCACCGAGGTCCGCCCCGCCCCCACGCGGGGCGGACCCCGAAGTTCAGCCGCACCCGCGGACAGCCGCCCTGCCGCAGCAGACAACGGCGCCGTGGACCACACACGGACCGAGCCCCTCGACGCAGCACCGTCCGACGTGCCGCCGCCCCACACCAGACTGCCCCCGCGGCGCCGCCGCTACCTGCCCGAGTCCTCAGATGTCACAGATGGCAATTAACGTGACAGCGACAGCACGCGATAGGAGTTGGGGGGCGGAAAAAATGGCTGCCACACGATCGGGCCGGTGGGTCCTGGACCAAGGGGACTTCACCACGCGCCGGCTGCTGCATAAGTCCTACGGCGGCTCGCTCATGGGAGGGATCGCCCCGCTGCAGTCGAGCACTCACACCTTCCTCTTCAGCAAGGACGGCCAGTTCGGGGACGGATGGCGTCAGGGCGGAACCTTCTACTACGAAGGCGCCACCAGCTATGCCTCCAAGTCCTGGGAAGACCACTACGTCAACAAAGCGATCGAGACGGCGTGGACCACAGGCCGACGCCTGCACCTGCTGCTGGCTCCCCGTGCCCCGGCACACGGCCTGTGGCGGTACGCCGGATCGTTCGTCTTCGACGGCATCGCCGAGGAGCGCACCATAACGAGCCCGCACGGTGCGCCCGTACGCTACCCGCTCTACCGGTTGCGCATGATCGACAACCTCACCCACCACCCCGGCCGGATGTCTGCCCCAGGCGACCCCCGCACCGTCGACGTCCGCAGGGTCGAGCGATGCGATCTTCTACGTCGCGACGCCCTCAAAGACCCTTTGGACGGCGAGCGGCCCGAGACTCGACTATCCAAAACGTTCGAGCGCTATCTGATCACTCAGGGTTACGCGGTGCACCGGATCCGGATCCGGCACTCGCCCGAGTGCGCCCCGCTGTTCACCGACACCTGGGTCGCGCAACTGCGCCTGCTCATCGAAGCCAAGGCCGGCAAGAACCTGACCGACGATGTGCGGTACGCGACGGGACAGCTCGGCCAGTACACCCGCCACCTACCCGGTGTGATGCGCAAAGCCATCCTTCTTCCCTGTGACCCCGGAGGAGAACTGCGCGCCTTCGCCCAGTTCATGGGGGCGGACCTGGTCTGGCCCGAGGGAAGGTCTTGGTGCACTACCGGGAACTGGGCCCACCATGTCGGCATCGAACAGGTTGGGGAGACCAAGCGCTGAATCGGGTAGCGGTACTTGCGCCGTCACGGCACTGAGCTGTTTGGATGCATGTCCGTCGTTGCCGTCTGCAGGCGTGTCGCGATCCGCGACGGATCCCGGATCGGCTTTTGCGGCTGATCGTTGCAGCGGTGCCTTGTCGGCGGCGCGCTCAGCTGTCCCGGGGTGCGCTCTGAGGGATGGCATGCCGCAGATCGGCGATGTCGGACCGGCCGGGGGCTCGCTTCGGCTGTCCATGCCGCTGAGGCGCAGGTAGCGTCCAAGGACGTCGTGCCCGTGTCAAACCCTCGGGCGCTTTCTGTGTCCTGCTTCGGCGGCAGCGGCGGAGCGAAGTCTTCGTGGATCAGCTGGCCGGCAGACGGCGGTCAGCAGCATGGCCGGATAGGAAGCACCTGTATCGAGCTGCGAGATTTCTTGGGAAACAAGAGAAACAATGACCCCTGAATTAACTTTGGTTGCCACCGATGGTGGCGGAAATGAATCGCTCGGACATCCTGATCTTCGGATATTCGCTGAAGGGGCGGACGCAGACTCGGCGCGTGAGGACGCTGTGGCCATGCGACTTCATCTGCTGCGGTTGGCCATGGATCCTGTCACCAGCTGGCAGGCGCTTCGACGGTCCCTGAGAAGCTGCGGCAGGACATCCTTCGACGTAGCGTGGCGGCAGGTCAGGGTGGAACGGTTCCCTGAAGAGGCCGCGTTCCGACGCTCTGGTCACGAGTCGTCAGCAGATGCCGGGCACCAGCAGGAAGACCCTCACTGACCGGGTAAATAGCCTGATCGGCACCCGTCGAATTCCGGCCCAACGGGTCGGGCGAGGGAATTCTGTCATCTTCCTCGAAGTCACCCACGCCCACCTGGCGTCAGAAATAATCAGGCGATTCACCGTCGTGGCAAATGGGGGAGTGGAGCATGCCGGATCCCGCTGAGATCGCCGTTATCAGCTCGGTTCTTCCCGCCGTGACGACCTTCCTCCTCAGCCGAGTGGAACGTCTACTCGGCCCCCGCGGCGCCGAACCCGAAGACGAAGTCACCGTCCCTGACGGCCTGGTCGGCACCCTTGGTGTTCCCCTGCATCCCGACGAACACCAACTGGCGCTGCACCGTACCGAACTCGAGCTGCTGCGAGACGGCCTTGCCGCCTACGCCCGCGGCGACATCCCCGTCAGTACCGCCGACCAGGCGCTCCTGCGAAACCTGGCCCGCCTCCGCGCCGCCCTGGAAGACATCTACAGCCAGTACCTGACCTTCGCAGGAGAAGCCCGGCCTGCCTCCGCCCCGTACGTACGCCAGAACCTCACCACGGTGTCCGGGCAGGCCATCGGCATGGACGCCGACGAGATCACCGGCAACTCCCGCGTCGTGCAAGACGCGCAGAGCGTTGGCCCAGGCGCGACGCTGACCGGTATGAAGGCACGGCGTATCGGCCCGCAGTAGAAGGCGACCGCCTGCTCCCCTCAAGTGGAGCATGCCGCAGCACATCCTGACCGAAAGGCTTCCGCCGTGCCCCTGAACGACACGACACAACCGCCGGCCCCTGCGCACGACGACGAGGCGACCGCGCTGCCCGGGGCCGACACCCGTCAGCCGCAGCCAGATCCTGTTCCGGCCCAGGACACCTCCGAACACGACACCCTGCGGCCTCACGGGCACGGCCCTGCACAGGACACCAAGGAGAATCAACCCGCGGACCAGGATGACGCCCCGCTCGGCAGCAGCACGAGAGCGCAGTCACCCGACAACGGCGACGAGCCCACTCCCGCATCCCGCACCGACTCCGCAGGCGCCACCCACACGGCCGAGACGCCCCGCACCTACGACCTCCCCGGCATCCACCAGAACATCCACCAGAACGACGGAACCGTCGTCGGTGTACAGAACATCAACGAGATCCGCCGCTTGCGGGGCACTCCTCTGCCTGCCGAATGGATCGCCGCACGGCTGGAGGCTTACGTCCCCGATGACGAACAGGTGGCGGCCATCACCCAACTCCTCAGCATCTACCGCGTGGCTGTCATTCACGCTCCTGCCGGAACAGGCCGCTACACCACCGCTCTCCACGTCCTGGCAGACCAGAAAACGGCGACCATTCGGCAGATGCGTCGCGAACCGGACGAGAGGACAGACCTCGAAGGCCTCAAGGACGAGGACACCGGCTGGATCCTCGACCTGCGCGACGAGGAAGAGACCCTGCACACGGGCGCCGGGCACCACCTCAGGGAAGTAGAGACCCATCTGCGCACCACCCGGTCCTACCTCGTCGTGGTCACACACCCCGACGCCTGGGCCCGCGTAGCCGACGAAGCCAGCGAACTGGCCCACCCGCTCAAACCAGCCCACGGCCTCGATGCGCTGCGTGCCCACCTGTCAAAGCCTCGACCCGGCATTGACCAGCCGGAGACATGGTGCACGAACCCCAAGATCAAGGAGTATCTCAACACAGCCCTGCCTGCCGAGGCCGCACGATGGGCCCGCATCATCCGGGCCGCCGTCGCCCTCAACGCCGCAGCCACCGACCCCGAACCCGTAACAAAACTCGTCGAAGCCGTCATCAGCTCCACCCGCAGCTGGCGCAGCGATCTGCTCGAGTGGCATACCGCGCACACGAACAGCAGCCACCGCAACTACCTGCTCACCACGGCCGTCCTCGACGGGGCGCCAGCCGAGACCATCTACACCGCACACGGCGAACTCGGCCAGAAACTCAACGACACGCCACACCCCACCGACGGGCAGCAGGGCCCCGGCATCATCGAACTCACCCACACCATCGGAGCGGACCTCACCCCCGATGACCGCATCTGCTTCAGGAAACCGGGGTACGCGGAAGCCGTCGTCGACTACTTCTGGGTCGACCGCCCCCACCACGCCGCCGCCTTCACCCAATGGACCGCGCACCAGGCAGCATCACTGCCCTCCGACCTCGGCAGCCCGCTAGCCGAACGCGTCACCCAATGGGCAACTCGCTACACCCTCGCCAAACGGAGCTTCACCATCCTGCGTGCCGTGGCCACCCACTGGGCCAGCTCCCGGCACCTCCAAGAACACGCACAAGACCTCCTCGTCGCCGCCGCAGTCGACCCCACAGCCGGCAGACCCGCCCGCGACCGCTACCTCGCCTGGGCCAAAGCCGCCGATACCGACGACCTCACGGACTCCAAGAACACCCCCACTGCCCTCAAAAAGGCACTCGCCGGCGCCCTCGCCCAGCTCGGGCCCGCCTACCCCAAGATCGCCCTCAAACGGCTGTCCGAGCTCGCCGTCCACACCACCGACTCCGACGTGGCAAACGCCGTCGGAGATGCACTCACAACCCTGTGGGACCAGCCAACCCTGCAGGACACCATCCGCGCCACGCTCACCTCCTGGTACACCGCCTCCCAGCCCCACCACACCGCAGCCGCACGCCGAGCCTTCCTCCACCTCGCCAGCCGAACCTCTAACGGGACCACCCTGCTGCTACACCCGGATAGCCAAGACCTGCGCATCTGGGCCCTCAACGGCTGGCGCTGCGCCCTGAACGGCGGCCCGAGCACCGCCCTCCACACGGCCTTCACGGCCTGGCTCGACGCCGCCCTCGCCAACCCAGACCTGCGCCCCGCCATCATCACTACCTTCACCGAAGCCGTCGTCGACCCCGACAGCCGCACCTACCTCGCACCCCGATTCCTCACCCTCAACCATGCCGCCTACCGATGGGAACCAGCCCACGAACAACCCAACGCACGCACCCAACTGCGCGACGAACTCCTCCTCGCCCTACGAGAAGCGGACCCCGCCCCCGCGCACCCCCATGCGCCGACGACCGCATAAGAAAGGCGGCTGGCCCGCACCCCGCACAGGAACCCTCGACCTCACCTGCCCCGCCCCCAGCATCACCCCCGGATACCCCTTCACCCTCACCCTCACCGGAACCTGGGGAGAACTTCCCTCCCCCCGCCCTCACCACAACCCCGCCGCTGCGGCCGCCAACCACGCCCTGACCATCGCCCGCAACATCACCAGCCAGTACTCCGCAGCCGATGCCGTGTTCGCTGCCGCCCGCATCAACACCCACCTAGGCCGTCCCGCAGACATCCCCCACCTCCCCGTCCGACTTTCCTGGGCCGCTGTACACCTCTCTGCCGAGGCCGACGCCCAGCACGCCGCCCTGACCCACCAACGCCACCTCGGCGAGGAACAGCAGCGCCAGACCGAACAGCAACGACGTCTGGACGAGGCTCGCACCCTGCGTGACACCCTGCTGACCGACCCTTCCCTGGCCTTGGCCTACTGGTTCACCACCGCACCGCAGACCACCGACTCCGCCACCCTCACCCGGCTCGAGGAACTCCTTGCCACCACCGCTCCGTACGCCCCCCAAGGCCTCTGGGTGCCGCTGGCCCGTCTCTTGCACACATTCGCCGACCACTTGTCGGACGAGGCCAAAATCCACCTGATCGACACGCTGGCCGCCCTCACGGACCGATACGGGCGCCCCGACATCACCACCGACATCCGCACCCTGCGGACGACGCACCTCCCCACGGACCCCTGATGATGACCAGCCTCGTCGGACCCGTCGCGGCCTGCTCGGCTGCCCCGAACCGTCCGGGGCAGACGTCCGCGACACCGGCCTGCCCCTAGGACCCGCCAGTTGGCCTAGGGTCGGCTCGTGTCACAGACCGACGATCAAAACGAGATATCGGGGTTCCTCTACCAGTGGGACCGCGACCAGGCGCTCATCCAGGACCGCTGCTTCCTGTGCGGGGCCAGCCTTGCCGGAGGTCGGACCGACGAGCATGTCTTCCCGCAATGGCTGCTGCGGCGATGCGATCTCTGGAACGAGAAGATCACACTGCTCAACGGCACCCTGATGCCGTACAAGCAGATGAAGATTCCCTGCTGCAGCACCTGCAACAACGAGCACCTGTCCCGCATTGAACAAGCCGTAGGCGACGCCTTCGCCGAGGGCCCCGAAGCGGTTGCGGCCCTGGACGCCACCACCCTGTTCCTGTGGATGGGCAAGATCTACTACGGCCTCATGTTCCGGGAACTGTCGCTCCTCGCTGACCGGCGCGACCCGCAGGGCGGCTCCATCATCTCGCCCGAATTCCTGACAACCTTCCGCATGCACCACCTGCTGCTGCAGGCTGCTCGCGGCGCCGTACGCTGGCACAAAGATCAGCACCCGGCCTCCGTGTTCGTCTTCCAGACGCAGGAGCCCACCGACCCGCGCGACCGCTTCGACTACGTGGACATCATCAACTTCCCGTTCTTCGCCATCAGAGTCGGAACGACCGCAGTCGTAGCCGTGCTCCAGGACTGGGGCTCCCTCGCTCAGGCCGTGACCGTTCCAGCTCTCGAGGCAGCCCGACAACTGGTCCTTCATCCGCAGCAGTTCCGTGAGGTGGCTGCTTTGGCTGCCTACATGACCACACTGTTCAACCGCGTCCCCAAGCACCTTCTGCACGCCGGCGAGAACCACGTCGATGTCGTGACGCTGCCCCTTCAGGGCATGTCCGCCAAGTTCGTTTTCGACCCCTTCGACATGGGTGACTACGCACAGGTTCTGTCCCACGTCACGGGTCAGCCCCTTAAGGAGCTGTACGACGGAAACAACGTCGTCACCCTCCTGCGGGATAGGGACGGCCAGCCGTGGGTCGTTCCATGGCCTGCCGATCAGCGTCAGTACCCCGATATCCGGCTCATGCAGCGCTGACCTGTACAGCAACGCTCCGCAGGCCGACAGGAGCACGGCTCAAGGTTTGTCGCCTGTATCCGGCGCCCAAGGCCGCAAAACCGGTTGCCTCTAATCCGATCGTGGCCACCAGCTGTGGCGCGGCGGCGACGGGCCCGCGCCGGGGCCGGGGTAACCGTCCGGCGAGCTTCGGCGGGACGGTGCCGTTCAGCGTCCAGGCCAGCATGTGCGCGGTGTCCCGGGTGTGCGCCCACCCTGCCAGCGGGTGCGGCCCGCCCGCATCGCCGTAGCCGTTCAGGGCGGCCTCGATGATCCGGTCCGCGTCCATCGCTGCGTCCAGCCACGGGACCAGCGTCACATCCGCACCAAGCGCCGGCACTCGCCTGCGCAGCTCCAGTAGTGCCCCGGCCCGCATGTTCACCAGCGGGGGCCGCCTCGACTCCCAGCCTTAAAGCGTCTCGACATCCACGCCCAGGGCCTCCGCCAGGACATCCCTGCCGAACCGTGGTCTTCTAAACGCGAAGCTGCAGACCTCTGCCTGTAGTCGGCGCCGGGGAGATGCCGGGCGCGGCAGGACGCGGCACTTTCCCCGGCGCCCAGGTCAGCACGAAGAGATAGACGCGTGGACCAGGTGGAGCAGCTCGCGGACCAGCTCGCTGGCCAACGTAGCGGAAGCGGCGTAGAACACCGCTTGCCCGAGGCCCTGGACAAGACGATGGCGGGCACGTCGCCGCTTCGGGGCAGGGCAGTGCGTCCGGTGGGACATGACGGTCTCCGTTCAGGGGATGAGTCGGCTGCCCCCGCACCGGGTGTTCCTGGCAGGGATACGGTGCGGGGCGCAGTTTCTGCTGGCCCCAAGCCTTATTGCTGACGTGCGCTGGATGCAGCTTTCGGGGCTCGAATCTCGATGTAAGTTCGGCGCCATGAACGGGAATCGGGCTACCACGTGGGTCGAGGGAACTTCGGCGGATCTGGTGGCCGACGCTCACGCTCTGGGCGTGATGAAAGCCAGCCCCAGGATGGTGACCTCCTGGGTCGAGGACGGGATGCTCGCCAACCCTGAGCCGCGCAAGACCAGCGCGCACGGTAGCGATCCGCGAGTCTTTCCCCCGGAGCAACGTGAGTTGTTCACCCGACTTCTAGAAGCTCGAGAGCGTTCCCCGCTGGGGCGCATCCCGCAACGGTCGCTGATCCGTGTCGTGCTGTACCTGTGGTTGATCGACGACACCATCGTGCTCACCCCGCAGGCGCGCCGAGCCTGGCGTACCCACGCGCGCGCCACCGGCCAGACGGCCGCCGTCCGGCGCCGTGAGAACGTCCGCGCCATCGTTGAGCATCTCGCCCACCCCTCAGCCACCTTCAAGCAACGGCGCGCCGCCCAGCTCGTCCTTGAGGAAGGCGAGCGGACCGGGCGGATCGACCTCAACAGACTGACCGCGGCCCTCACGGAGCTGTACTCACCCTGGCCAGTCCAGCCGGGTATGCCGAGGATCGAGCGAGCCCTTCCCGGCCCGTTCGGACCCGTCCCTGTCCAGGACCACATCGCCATGTGGAAGGCCCGCCAGCAGACGATCAGCCTCCTCAAGCAGGAGCAGGTCGACGAGGCCGAGCTTGACCGGGTGCGCGCCGTCTACAGACCGATGTGGGCCGACTACCAGGCCCGTCGGCCCGCCATGGCGACCATCGGCGCCGGAGAGTTCGCGGCATACTTCGCCGAACCCGACACCATGGAGGGCCGCGCCATTGAGGCCGTCGATGCATTCGTCTCGACGCTCGCTGGCGAACTCGGGCTGATCGAAGCCGCCTCCCACGCCGCAGAGACGGCACGCCTCAGACTGGCGCGCTGACGGCTTGAGGCCGGTCACCGGACTAAGCCGACCTGCTGGACGATCCCGGGCTGCTCGCCGGCTACCGGGCCGCGATGGACGGGCAGGCCGTGCTCCTGGTGGTCGGCGACTTCGACTGCTCGGGCGAGGATATCGAGCGGGACTGGGTGGCGCGCATGGGCTGTTGGAGCTATTCCGAGCGGGTGCTGCTGACCTACGAGTTGCCCGCGACCGTGGGCAAGCACGGCGATCCTCGGTGGCCGGGCTTCACCCGCCGCTATGGCTTCGCCCCCGCCGCCCCATGCAGTGGGACGTGAAGGCTCCGGAGCCGGCCGAACTCCGGCGCCTAGTCCTCGCCGCCGTCGACCGCGCGGTCCCCGACGGCAGACCTTCACGCCACTGTCAGTGCCCGGACCTAGCATGGCGCCTGTCGAGCACCATGAGCTGGAATGAGGCCTGCATGTTCATATCCGCCGTCTACATCCGCTTCTTCCGTTCGTTCAACTACGACTACCTCCGCAAGGCAAGCGCCACCTTCCCCCCCAGCCCTGGGACGTGCTGGACGACGACGGCATGAAGTACCCGTTCGTCAAAGTGCCCCTCGAGGAGAGCGTCACCACCGTCGTCGGCGCCAACGAGTCAGGCAAGAGCCAGCTGCTGGCCGCCATCCAGCGGGCCCTAACCGGACGAGATATCCAACGAGGTGACTTCTGCCGCTACTCCCAGTTCTTCGCCGTCAACAAGTCTATGGCTTACCCCGACTTCGGCCTCCAGCTCACCAACCTCCAGCCAGCTGAACGCGCCGCGGTGTCGGACGCCTGCGGGACCGACATCGCAGAGGACTGCGACACGTTCTGGATGTTCCGCATCGGCGGACAGACGCCCGTGGTGTACCTGAGCGACGGCACCCACTGGAGCAGGCACCCCGTCGTGGACGCCGGATCGCTGGAGGGCATCCTGCCCCGCTGGTTCGAGATCGACGCCCACACCGCACTGCCCCAGAGCGTGCCCGTCGAATACCTGGCCGGCCGCAGCACCACGCTGCGCACCCGCTCCCGCACCACCCGCCGGTTCTTCGTCCGGACCATCATGGACCACGCCGAACACTTCCGCTCTCCCGAACAGCTCAACGCCATCGCACCGGACCTGGTGACCGCCTATTCCACGGTGAATGAACCCGACACCGAGCACGACAAGCAGCTCGCCCTGGCCGACCAACTCCTGCTGAAAGTCGCCAAGATCGACCAGACAGCCTTCCAGGAACTCCTCACGGCCGTCGACGACGGCAGGGAAGGCTTCGCCAACGGCATCGTCGAGAAAATGAACCAGCAGCTCGCCCAGTCCCTGAACTTCCCCCGATGGTGGAGCCAGGACAACCAGTTCCAGCTGCAGATGACACTGCGGGACCAGGATCTCGTCTTCACCATCAAGGACCGCACCGGCACCCAGTACTCCGCCAACGAGCGCAGCAGCGGCCTGAAGTACTTCCTCAGCTACTTCATCCAGTACCTGGCACACGAACCGCCCACTACCGGACAGCGCGAAGTGCTCCTGATGGACGAACCCGACGCCTACCTCTCCGGCAGCGGCCAGCAGGACCTGCTACGCATCTTCGAGGACTTCGCCCACCCAGCCGACCCCACCCGTCCCGCCTGCCAAGTTGTCTATGTGACCCACTCGCCGTTCCTCATCGACAAGAACCACAGCGAGCGCATCCGAGTCCTGGAGAAGGGTGAGGACGACGAAGGCACCCGAGTCGTCCGCAACGCCGCCCGCAACCACTACGAGCCGCTGAGGTCCGCCTTCGGCAGCTTCGTCGGCGAGACGACCTTCATCAGCAACTGCAATCTCATGCTGGAGGGAATGTCCGACCAGATCCTCCTCGCAGGCATGTCGGCACGCCTGCGCCGTCAGAAGGTCTCCGCCCTCGAACACCTCGATCTCAACACGCTCACACTCGTCCCCGCGGGCTCAGCAGGACACATTCCCTACCTCGTCTACCTCGCGCAGGGCCGCGACATCGACCGGCCGGCTGTCATCGTCCTTCTCGACGGCGACCGTGCCGGCAATGACGCACGCAAGAAGCTGAGCCGCTGCCCTCTCAGGAAACCCCTGATCGACGACGCCTTCGTGCTGCAGCTGACCGACCTCGACGCCGCGCAGGTCACCAGCCCTCGCCTTCAGGGAGTCCTGGCCATCGAGGATCTCATTCCCCTGCAGATCGGCGTCGCCGCCGTCAAACGCTACGCAGCAGCTTTTCTCACCTCGGCCGAAGCCGACAAACTCAACGCCCTGCGCACTGAGGACGTGACGTTCGACAACGACGAAGGAACGCACGAGGCGCTGGAAAACGCCGCCGTCCGCCTGCTGGACGGATTCCACCTCGACAAGGTGGGCCTGGCGCGCAGCATTCTTGAAGTCCTCACCCACGACAAAAACGTTGACGCCAAGGCCGTCCAGGCCCTGGACCGCAACTTCCGTGCCCTGTTCAGCGAGCTGGGCATCCGCCAGCGCAAGGCACTGCGCGAGATCGCCGCCGAGCGAACCACCTCCAAGATCAAGCGACTGCGGGCGTCCTTCCTCCTAGACCACCCGGTCGGCGCGACAGGCGAGCAGGCCGCTCTGCTGCTGGAAGAGATCGACGCGTCGCTGGATACCTCCGTGGACGCCGAGGACCTCAGAAGCCAACTGCGTTCGATGCGCCGCGACTTCATCCTCGATGAGGAGCCCCTCCACCCGATTCACAACTTTGCGGCCTTCCAGGACGCCCTGCAAGCGCTCGCCTACCGGCCCGTCAACGCGGCACAGGAGTGAGTGCCAAGATCTGCGGCGTGAAGGTCTGCGGCCGCAGTACGACGGCCCAGTACGAGCGCCGTGCCACTGCCGGGGTTGCCGGGCTAGGTCCTCGGCGGCGGCCCAGCAGCCGGCGTGCAGCTGCTCCACGAGCACCTCCCTGTAGTGGGTGTGGTGTGCAAAATGCGGCCCTCATGGCCTGCCCAACCTCCCGGTCGCCGTACTGCGGGGGTCGGTAGCGTGCGCCCTACCTAGAGCCGCCCCGTCCGGACGACAGCCAGCTCCCGCACAGACAGAGACTTTTCCACGTGACCTCCTACGCTTTCACCCTGTCCTTCACACAGATCCGCTGCTCACGGTGTGGTGTCGAACGCATCCGAGGACTCGACTGTCCTGACTGCGGTCGCATACCGCAGCCATGGGAGATCGACACGGACACTCTCAGGCGTCGCGAGGCGGCCACTGAGGCGCAGACACTGCTGGCCCAGCCAGGCACTGCGCTGCCCGCCAGGCCTCTCGGCGCGCCGGAGACCCTTCATGCCGGACTCTTCGAACGCCTCGCAGAGTGGATGCCCCGTTTCTTCCGCGCCGTGGCAGCGGTGGCGGACCGCCGGGAACAGAATGCAGCAGATCTTGAGACCGCGGTCAGTGACTTCATCGAACTGCGCGCCATAATCCACAACGCAGATGCACGGCGGCCAATGAAAGCGCTTGTCACTATCCTGGGTGACCTCGTCACCGAACTGACTTTCATGATCGATGCCTACCTCGCCGCGCTGCTGGCACAGACCCCGCTGGAGGCACAGAAGCACGGTGTACGAGCACAACGTCATCTCGACCGTGTCAATGAACTGGGCAGCAGGGCCAACACCTGCGCGGACACTGTCAAGATGCTCACCGCGGAGCGTGATGCCGCACAGACACATGCGGTTCTGCTGACCCGCGCACTGCACACTTTCGGGGCATCTGATCTGCTGGCCCTGGACGACGCAGCCCGCGACGAGCTGATGGCCATCACGTCCTCACGCGGGGTCGACGGCTGCGGCCTGATGTTCGCTACATGTCATGTGCTGGCCCGCAGCATGTTCGACCCCGAGCAGTTCTTCGACATTCTGCGCCGCGCCTATAAAATGTTCCGCTCCAATCCTGACGTTCTCCGCTCCCTGGCGCAGGAACCGTTCTTCGAGACCGACCTCAAGCGGGCCGTCTGCGAGCTGTTCGACAGTTCTATGGAAGCAGCCCACGCTGTAGACCACGCCGTCCACTCTCGGCAGGCCGGCCGCGCGTTGCTGGGTATCGCGGCGTCACAAGTGGAAGGGCCCGGACAGGTCATTGCCTCCGCACTCCTGCTGGCCTGCGGCCGCAAGTCGGCTGCGTACACGAACCTTCGGCACAAAAACGCCACCGAACTCATCACCGCAGCCCAGAAAGAGCCTCTCCTGCAAGGACTTCTCGGCGGGCTGGACAACGACCTTCGCAACGGACGCGCACACGCTCAGGTTCGCTACGAAGAGCAGGGCGCGGTCATCGAACTCAAGAAGATCACCCGCACGGTGGCATGGCCGGAAGTCATCGATGAGGTGTTCCAAGGCGATGAGAGCATCCACGCCTGCCAGCTCGCGTTGTTCCAGGCACTGGGCGAGCTGGGGTTCACCGGCTTCGCCGTCGACGGACTGTGGCACGTTCTGGGTCTAACCGCCGAGCAGATGGTCACCATGACCCTCGAGGCCTCGGGCTGCCGGGGAATCACCATCACGCCAGGCAAGCACTGGCAGGTGGAAGCCCGGGTGGCGTCCCCCCTCGCGCTGTCCCTCCAGATAGCCCTCATCCGGCCTTACCTGCCAGAGCGGACCGCCAAGCTCACCTTCACGGCGCACCAAGACGACGGTGTACACACCCTGGCAGGCCCCCTTGCCCCGTGGCTGCAGTACGCGCAAGCGCCCCAGGACAGTGAGGAAAAGTCGATGGCCTACCTGCGGGCCCAACTCTCCTGGACCTACGACAACGCTCCCGTGCTCTCCACTGATCTGGTGCGCCGGTGGGTCGCCCGGCAAGCCGAGGAGACCATGGAACAGATACCCGCAGTAGCGATCGGCCGCCTGCGCAACTTCCGGGACCTGGCAGCGTCCGCCGGAGACGACGCTCTGGTACAGGTGCTCACAGGAGTCATCCGGTACAAGCGGCTGGGGAAAGCCGGCAACGCGGAGGCGGAACTCTCCCAGATGCAGGCCTGGTGCCATGTACCGGCCGTATTCCCGGCGTGGTGCTAGTCCCCCTCGAAACCGACGTGAGGTGCGCTGGCGTACTTGCTTGTTTTTATAGTTTATGCGCTTTGCGTTGGTTACGCTCGGTGATGGCTTCGAGGTGCCTGGTCGTCTTGCCCACTTCGTAACGCGTGGCGGGCCGCCGGTTCTTGGAGCGTCCGGGGCCGGTTGTTGACGGTTTGGGTGCACGGGCTGGGATGGAGGCGGATGTTTCTGAACTCTCGGCGGACGCGGGCCAGGGTGAGCCGGGCGGGCTCGGCCGACTTCTCCCAGAGGCGGCGGAGATCGGCCGCGGCCTCCCGGGTGAGACCAAGGACCAGAGGCAGGGCCACGAGCTGGCGGCGCTGATCGGACCGCTGTCGTGGTCGGCGACCAGCCGTACCGGCCGCTGCTGCTCGTCTTCAACCGCATCGGCCCGCGCAACCCCAACACCGTCATCGCTCGGTGGCCGAGCTCACCGAACGGCACCTGGTACGAGGGCGGCTTCCACATGTACGACGGCAAGCTGCCCATCGTGGTCACCAGCATGAAGTACATGAAGGAGCGCGGCCCGGCCGGAGCGGTCTTCCGGCCCTTCGGCCGGCTGCCCAACCAAACGCTCCTCGAGGCGATCGGCGCCCCGCGCCGCGAAGCCCACGACGGCCGCAAGCAGGCCGAGTTTCCCGCCCGCGAGCGGGAGAACCAGGAGGAGCTGCGCCGCATCGCCGCACAGCATAAGGCCGAGCGGCAGGCCAGCTGTCCGGTGTGCGCCGGCTGCGGCACCCGGTTCACCGACGAACGCTGGAAGGCCATTGAGCCCACCGGGTGGGACGGGCCCGCGGGAGACCCACCCGCACCTGTGCGATGACTGCAAGCAGCGCGCCATCACAGCCGAGCGTCAAGCCGAGCAGGCCGGGCCCGAGCACCAGGAGCACGGCCAGGCCGTGCCCGAGCAGAAGCCCGGCGGCACCTGGCTCTCCCGCTTCCATAGCTGACGCTGGGCCTGGCGGCGTTCCTTCCGGGTAGCGGGGGTGCGGTGCGCCTCACATAGTGGCGATCTCACCACCGACGAACGGAGGCGGCTGCTACTTTCAGAGGTAGGGCGGCCACGTCAGCCGAATCTCGCTCGCGTGGCTAGCCGGGAATGTCTACCGACCGCTGGAAGGAGCGGTGGGCGAGAGCGAAGGACCCAAGAACGACGGGCTCTCTATGTAGTTGCCCTTGGGATGAAGCCGCACTTGTGGGTGCGGCCGGGGTCATGTCCCCGAATCCGACAGCTCACTTCGCAGGCCATCAGAGCGGCCGAAAGGCCATGTGATCGCTGTTCGTCAGCGGTCCGTCTGATGTTGCTGCCTTGCTGACGGACCGCGGATTCGTGAAGGGACTGCCCGATGACCCGTCGGGATCTGAAGCTGTGGGTTGCGATCTCCATGCTCGCATCCACTTTGGTTGGCTCGTTCGCCTGGTCCATCGCCAGAGAATGTGATGCAACCATCCTCGAAAGTTTGGCCACTGGCGGCGGCGCAACGGCCGCTGTCATGACCATCTGGGTGGGTCTGATCGCTCTCTTTCAACGTCTTTAGTAGGACTACAACCTCGCTCATCGGTCTAAGCGGGGTCAGGGGCCGTGCACGAGGCGATGCGCTCGCGGGCGGCCCCTGACCGACGAGGGCGACACCGGCGTCGCGCTGGCCACCGAGCTCGGGCAGTTCGGCGCTGGCGGCCGGGCTCTGTACGACTCGCGCGCCGGCGACCCGGCCCAGTGGTCGGCGAACAGTGCCTCCAGTGCCGCGCGCCGCTGCTCGTACGGCCAGCCGGTCAGGTCGGTGTCGCCTTCCTGCTGGCGCAGTGCCTCGATCGCCTGCTGCCGGGTGACCGGACGACATCGGCCGCTCTTGGCGGCTGCCCAGCACTCACTGGTGTGCACGGCGTCAACGTTCGTTCGGTTGAGCCCCTGCTCGAGGAGCCACTCAGGCGGAGGTGGCCGCATCTCCCTGCCCCGGCGTCGTTCAGCTTCGCGGCGCTCTTCCACTGCGGTCAAGCCATCAATCTGGGCGAGGGCCGCCGTCGCCTGCTCACCACGCGCCGGGCGAAGCGGAGCAGCTATAGCCGCGACGGTTCATCGTTCGCACGTTCGATTTTATGTCCGCCGGACTCGTGTAGGCGGTGCTGCCGGGCGGGACTGCCTTGTGCCACTGAAGACTGGCAGCGCGCCATCGAACCTTGACGGACGCCAGTCTGTGTCGTCGAAGGTCGACTACGCATGGTACCGATCACCAATTGTGACCGTGCCGGCTTCGCGAGTCTCGAAATTCCTGCGACAGAGTCGCGCCCGGTCAGCCACGCTTGATCAGTGGCGCCATTTCTCTACGACCGGATGGTCACCGATCACGAGTATGTACAGCGAGTCAGGCAGCAGCGCCCCAGTGCCCTGCTGCTGGTCGTCGCCGCGGCGTCAGCGCGCTGGCACAGTGACACATGGTGGAACAGCCCGTACCGCAAGTACACGCCATGGGCTCTCGCCGATGTGGCTCGCACCAGCCTCTCCTACGGGAATGAACACCGCGGCGACGGAAGCTGCACAGAGCACGATCTAGTGAGCATGGTTGCCGCATACGCAGCGTTGACCGACCCCATGGTTCGGGACAAAGACAGCGCCGAGTCTGTCGCCAGCTGGCTGCTGCGCGTCTCAGGTGAACAGTTCACCTACCAGGAGTCCGGCTTCAACGACCTCGCCCGCTCAGCCGCATGTTCAGCCAGACCACTCCCGCCCGCACCCCCACATGCCTTGTCGACGGGTGGGACGAACAACTCCTCGGCTGCTCGTTGTCTGACTATGTCGGCGTCACCCAGCTCCTGCAGGTGTCGGCGCTACGAAACGAAGGCCGCTTCGACCCCGCATGGCTGAGTCAGCCCCAGATGGAGAAGATCTGCTCCGTCATTCCCGAACGCACCATTCGGGACGTTACCGAGCGTCACTTTGTCAGCGATCAGGAGGCATTCAAGACCGAGGACGAGGAACGCCGGCTGAGCCGAGACCCCCAACTCTGCCGATTCGAGTACAACCCCCTGCGAGGACGCCCCTTCTTGTCCGGCTTCGGCACGGGTTACCTCGCCCCCTCATCCCACCTGATCACTCCCAAAGGGAGCCCGCTCGGCCTGTATTACCTGGGCATAGCGCACTTCGGCAACGAATTCGCCAGGGAACTTGGGGATCTCTTCGAGCAGTACGTAGGACGCCAGCTGCGCCAACTTCCCGACGCGGAAGTACATGCCGAGATCGTTTACCGGGACGAGCGACGCAGCGTCGACTGGATCGTCCTCTTCGACGACCTGGTCCTGCTTGTCGAAGTGAAGTCCACGCGCCCGACCCAACAGCTACGTCTCGGCGTGCTGGACAGCACCAGCGCCGCCCTGCGCCAGATCAAGCACGCCTACCGACAGCTGGAGACCACCGCAGCGCTGATCACCGACAGAAATCCGAGCTTCCGGCACATCCCCGCAGACCGTCCGATACATGGTCTGGTCGTGACGATGGAACCTTTCCACACCGCCAACGCGTCATTTCAGAAGGAAGCGCGACCGAACACGGACATACCTGTCACCGTCTGCAGTGCCACAGAAGTCGAGCACCTCGTCACGCTGAGGGACACCTCGGCAAGCCAGGTTCTCCTCGAGCGACACGGAGACCCCCTGACGTCGACGTACTCCCTCACCACTTCTTTCGTTGGCAGGAGCGTCGGCCGAAACGCGATTTTGGATGCGGGCTGGGACAGCTACCCGTGGAAGCGGCATGCTGATCTTGAGGGCCAGGCCACTGCGGAGGGGTGAGCGAAAGCCCGGCTGCTTGGCGGTAAATGCACTCGCCCTGGCTCTTACCCGGCCTCTTCAACTACGTCCAGTGCATCCGATCGCGGACAGCCGCGCCACCCGTTCCGTCGACAGTGTTACGGCCCCGCTGCGCTGGTCGGTCCCCGATCCTCGTGTTGCTGGGCTGCCACGAGATCCGCGTTGTCAGTCCCGCGTCGTACAGTCCGTTTATGAATTGGGGAGATGCACCTGCGTGGGCGGCGTTCTTTGTGTCGGTGGGGGCTCTCGGCGTTAGCATCAAGGCACGAAGTGACGGGAAGCGCTCGGCTGATGCCGCGGAAATATCCGCCGCAGTGGCTGAGGACACCCTGGTCCATCAGCGCCAGATGGATGCCGAACGCCGTGCCGCAGAGGACGAGGCCAATCGGCCTCGGGTCATGCTGAGCTGCGAGCATGCCCACAAAGCCAAGTGGCAGTTGATCAATCACGGCATGGCGACCGCGACGAACGTGCGGATCACGGAAGCGGTTGGCGCCATGCACCGTCCCTGGCCTGAGAACCTGACACTGGCTCCCGGCGAGGTATATGACTTCCTGATGGTCGGGTCCATGCAGGAGCCGCTGCCCTCTGTGATCCGCGTTGTGTGGGACGGTCAAGAGGATCCGGTGCCTCTTCGCGTGCCGCCGCGCATCGGCTAACTGACCGCCGTACGCCTATGTCCAGCGCATTCCGATCTCGGACAGCTGCTCCACCCGCTCCGGGGACAGCATCGCGGCTCGGCTGCGCTGGTTGCTGATCCATGCCCCGAGTCGGTGCTCCCGCTCCTCCTGGTCCTCGCCGACGGCGATCCGTTCGATGTGCTTCCTCGGCACCTGAAGGTGCCCCTCGCGCTCGAAGAACTGCCGGGCGGCCTGGTAGTTGAGCGCCCACTTGTCGGCCTGCGTACGGCGCGGGGTCGGCTTCTCGTCCTCGGCCGCAGGTGTGATCCCGAGGATCTGCTCGCACATCCACTGCTGCACGGTCGTCACGTTGTCCCACCCGAGCGGACCGAGCGCACCCACCGCCCGAGGTCCTCGCCCTGGTGCACGACGTCGCCGGGCTCGGTCGGCAGCGGTCGGCCGGCCTCCAGGTTGAGCCGGACGAGATGGAAGCAGCGCTGCCACTCCACGGGCCAGGCAGGGCACCACGACGGGTCGATGTCCTCCAGCTGCTCGCGCCGTGTCTCCGACAGCGCCCCGGTCGATGACTCCACGTGCAGTCCTGCGGTACGCCGCTGCGCGATCTCGGCTGCCTTGCGGGCGGCGGCCCGCTGGTTCTTCAGCCAGATGCCCACCCGGTAGCCCTGGAAGGTGGCGTCCAGCGGAGCCAGGAGATGGCCCGCCTCGGCCGCCCACCCACGCGCCGCCGCGAGACCTTCCTCCCACGCGACGTCGAAGTGCGACCACACCATGCTCAGCTTCTCCAGCTGCTCGATGCGGTCCTCATCCATGTCGCCACGGGCGTAGAACCGGCGAGCGTCGGCGATCCACTGCCCCAGCGGGAAGTTCGCGGGCGAGGCCGGCCCCCCTTCGCCCTGCACCGCTTGGTCCTCCCCGCCGGGCACCCGGTACGTGAAGGGGACCTTGAGGTCGCCGTGCAGCCGGTTGTAGATGACGGCGGCCTCGATGCCGCGCCGCCAGTGCTCGTGCTCGGCGTTGAGAACTCGCAGGTTGATGAACGCGGCCAGTTGCGCGGGGTCGCGCGGCGTGGAGAACTTCAGCAACTGGCGCGCGGGCGCCGACGGGCCGCCGGACTCTTCCCCCTTGCCTCGGCTCTCCTGGTCCCCGCTGCGGCCCTGAACGCCCCTGACACGGCTTGGCGCCTGCTGCTCGGCGAGCTGCTCCACCACGCGGGCATCGTGCGCCCTGAGCGCCTCCAGCAGCTTCGCCAGCCCGCCGTACGCCCGGGACGTGAGCATGTTGTCCGCGGTCTCGCCCGGCCCGAGCAGGACCGGCACCACGAGCGAGGCGACCTTGCCCTCGCCGGGCTGCATCCGCAGCGCGCGGCCGACGGCCTGGACGAGGTCGGGCATCGAGCCGCGCACATCCGCCCAGTACACAGAGTCGCAGTTCTTGGTGTCGACGCCCTCGCCCAGCACTTTCACTGAGCCGAGGAAGGCCTTCTCCACGATGGTGCCGTCTGTGGCGATCCCGGACGCGAACTCGCCCAGCACCCGGCGCCGGTGGCCCGGCTTGTGCTCGCCGCACAGCCAGTCCGGCCAGACCATCTTCGGGTACAGCTCGGGGTCGGCGGCGTGCAGCCGCTTGGCGACATCGGGGAGGCCGGCCGCGAACGCCTCGGCCTCCTTCACGACGTGGTGGAAGACGAGCGTGCGCCGGAAGTTCTCCTCCGAGGACGCCTTGAGCAGCGCGGTCTGGAGGGCCGCGAGCCGGGTCCCGCGGACCTGGTCCGAGCGCCTCTCCACGCCCAGGAGCTGTGCGGCCTGGAGCTTGGTGTCGGTGATGTCCAGGCACACCACTTGGTACGGTGCGCAGATCCCCCGGTCGATCGCCTCCGAGAGCGTCAGCGTGTAGCAGCGGGCACCGAACGGCCCGGCCGGGTCGTCTTCCATCGAGGCGACCAGCTCGCCCGGCGCGGCCTCGGCGTCGAGTTGCCACAGCCGCGGGGTGGCGGTCATGTAGAGGCGGCGCAGGGATGGGATGCGGGTGTTGTCGTGGACGACGGCCCACGGTTTGCCGATCCGCCCGGAAGTCCGGTGCGCTTCGTCGACGACGATCAGGTCCCACCCGGGTAGGCCGGCCTGGTGGGCGCGCTCGAGTGTGCCGAGCCCGAGTGAGGCGTAGGTGGCGAACACGGTGACTTTGTCGAAGGGGCGCACCCAGACGATGAGCTCGTCCACGTCCGTGGTGTTCGGGAAGGATGCCTCTGGTCCGCGCAGGGACGAGATTCCGATCATCGGTCCGGTACGACCGCCCTCACGCCAGGCGGCCTGGGTCTGCGCGAGCAGGTCCAGCGAGGGCACGAGGACCAGAATCCGGCCCGCTTGCAGCTCCTGTGCGCTGCGCACGGCGACGAGGGTCTTGCCGGAGCCGGTTGCCATGATCACTTGCGTCCGCAGTCCCTGTTCGGGCACGTGCCTGCCGGGAGCACGGGTCAGGGCGCGCACGACTTGGTCGGTCGCTTCCCGTTGGTGAGGGCGTGGCTGGGGGTGCGGCATGTCCTGCCTTCGGCGGTTGTGCTGGAAGGCCGGCGGGCTGTTCCGGCTTCTCCGGGCAACCGGGAGGTGACGTGGGTGCTGCTCAGACGATGTGGACTCGCTCGAGGTTGCCCTCTTCGTCGCGCAGGAGGATCTCCTTGCCGTCGGCCATCTGCTGGGCGAGGAAGGCGTAGACCTGGACGGCTCGGTTGATGACGTCGGTCTTGGACAGGCCGGTGATCCGCATGAGGGTGCCGACGGCCTGGGCTGCCGTGGCGATGAGGGTCACCGTGAAGCGTTCGTTGTCCGCCCGTACGGCGTGGAGCTGGTCCGCTTGGCGAGCCATGTCTGTCTCCCTGGGGGTGGGAAGTCGGATGCCCGCAGACACCCCTTGCCTCTCCATCATGCCACCTGCGCACCGAAAAGCCACCACTTTGGTGCTGCATTAGTGCTGTGACGTGCGTGTCACGGTCATAGATCCGCTCGGATGCGTCTGTCCGTCCCTTGCGCCTCGCGTTGTCGGCAGGTGCCGCAGGGGTAGGGCTCATGAGTGGCGAAGTGCCCTAGGAGGGTGGTGTCCCCTGAGGCTGCCGGGGGAGACGGCCCGCACGGACGCGACCGCACCCCGCTGCCTGCCGGCCGCCCCGCTGGCGCCCGATGAGAGGGGCCCGAAAGTTTCATCACCGATGTGGTGACGAGGTGGTGCGGCGACGGTCGGAGCGTGCTAGGTTCACCCCTGCGGCAACTGCCGTCTCCTGCAGCAAAGTTGATCGAAGGGGTCCTAAATGCGGCTTAATCCTCGCCGGCAGCCGGGTGGACAACGTCCAGCCCGCGGCTTCGTCTTCTACGTGACGTAGGGACGAGCAGCTGGCTGGGACTGATCGAACTCCGTCGCGCGCCGATTCGCGGTGCGCAAGTTCGGTCGCCGTCCATGAGGAGGACCCAGCCCATGAACAACAACTCCATGCAGGTCGCGAATGAAGAGCAGCCGTCGGCGCAGGCCGCGGTGCAGATCCAGACGACGCCGGTCGTCCAGGGAGAGGTGCCCACCAGCAACGCTGAGGTGGACATCATGGCAGCCAGGACCGCCCTCAAGGTGAAGATGAGCGTCCCCGGCCCCAATGCCGGGCAGGTGATCAACGTGGCGCCCCGCATCCTCGGGCTCGTCGGCTCGGTGGTCGGCGCTGCTGTGGTGCTCAACTTCGCCGCGGCTGTGGTGATGCCTTGGTACGGGCTGTGGGCGCTGGTCGTGGTGGTCGCGACCCTGCCGCTGCTCCACGTGGTGGTCGGCAATCGCCACGACAAGCAGCAGTAGTTGACCCGCACGGCATAGACGTTGAAGCGGCGCCGGACTCCCTAGAGTCCGGCGCCGCTTCGTGTGCGGTGTCAGCTTGCGTGGACCAGGGTCTGCATCACGAAGCACCGAAGGCACGCGAGAGCAGCTTTTACGCACCACGATGTACTAAGCCGAAGGGCAGGCTCCCTTCGGCTTTACTGTACCCTCAGAGAAACACAAAGAGTAGCCAAATGATTACCAAAAGTGGCAAGAGATATTTAACCAGCTGGTCGCGGCCAGCAAGTGAGACAACGCTGGCAGTGAAATCGCCGACAAGACAAGAAAAGGGGGAAGCAATGTTCGGTAGCTAAGGGCTGTCCCGTAATAGCTCGGGAGCTCGTGGCCCTGTCGTCCTGCAGGTTGGCAGCGAGGCTGTGGGAACAGTTGAATGCCCTCGTGATGGACTGGACGCAGGTGGTCGATGCACACGGGGCGGTTGGGCGAGTGCCGCTGCTCCTGGATCAGGTTGAGCGTGAAGAAGTTCCGGAGGCGCGGGAAGAGCTGTGGGACCGTCTCTGCCTCCAGGGTGAGACAATCTCCGCGGCGAGCTTCGCGGCTCTCCCGCGCTTGGCAGCTCTAGCTCCCGCGTGTGCCCAGGCACTCGAACTGGCCAGTGCCATCGTGCGTGGCACGTTGCGGCACCCCGACGGTGAAGTTCTCCTCGCGGGCTGTCCGAACGAGGTCGCTCGGTTGCGGGAACTCGTGGACAAGCGGCTTCGGACGCGTCCGGCCGACTACAACCGGCTCTTCGGTGACCTGCTTGCCCTTGCAGGGCAGTACCACTGGAGCGCCTTCTTGGGGGACTTCGCCGACGACTTCTACGCCGTGTCCTGCCCCGGCTGCGAAGCGGAGGTGACCATCGCCGTCGGCGACTACGGCTGCTACGCGGCCATTCGAGACTGGGATCAGGGCGACATCGAGCGGCGGTCGCTGCGGCCCGCCCCGGCCGAGGAGCTTCGCGACCCGGGTCGATGGATGCACGCCACAGCCGGCCGGGACGGGCAGCAGCGGCTCGCCGAGGGGATCAGGTACGTCTTTGGCCGGGCGGAGTGTCCGGCGTGCGCCAGTGTGTTCAACATCGCGGAAGCGCACACGGCCGTGAACCTTCCTCCAGCCCTTGAAACGTACTGAACAGTGGGAGGCGCCCCGGCAGCTTGCGATGATCTTGAAATGGCTGGTGTCATCACGGCTTCGGATCCCGCATGGATACTTCCGTTCAGCGGGCTGCGCCCGAGGCAATTCGGCAAGCTGATCACCGCGCTCCGGCACGAGGGCGCCGACCCGGTTCGCAGGGGCCGGCCGTGGAGCCTGCCGCTGGAGGACCGGGTGCTGCTGGTCGCCGCCTACTGGCGCACCAACCTCACCCTGCGCCAACTGGCGCCCCTGTTCGGGGTGTCCAAGTCCGCGGCCGACCGCATCATCGACCACCTCGGGCCCGCGCTCGCGCCCCAGCAGCCCAAGCGGTTCCGCACGGACACCGTCCTGATCGTGGACGGCACCCTGGTCCCTACCCGCGACCACAGCATCGCAGAGCAGTCCAAGAACTACCGATACTCAACCAACCACCAGGTCGTCATCGACGCCGACACTCGGCTCGTCGTCGCCGTCGGCCGACCGCTGCCCGGCAACCGCAACGACTGCAAGGCGTGGGAGCTGTCCGGCGCGAAGGCCGCCGTCGGCCGCACCACGGTAATCGCCGACGGCGGCTACAGGGGCACCGGCCTGGTCATCCCGCACCGCCGCGCACCCGGCCAGGCTGGCCTTCCGGCTTGGAAAGAGGAGCACAACCGCTCACACCGCAAGGTCCGCGCCCGCATCGAGCATGCCTTTGCCCGCATGAAGACGTGGAAGATCCTCCGCGACTGTCGTCTCAAAGGTGACGGCGTCCCAACACGCCATGCTCGGCATCGCCCGCCTCCACAACCTCACCCTCGCCGGGTGACCGGGGAACCACGCTGGTCAACCAGCATGCCGTAGATCATTTACGGGACAACACTTAGTGCCGCATCAGGCAACGTTCGCCGCGTTGTCGGCCCTGCCTGCCGACGGCTTCGACCGCTGGCGATAATCGACCAATGAGCACCGTCGAACG
>NZ_JBITTC010000013.1:0-101692 GCF_044541565.1 Streptomyces sp. NPDC085596
CGTTTTCCGATCCGATTTCCTCGGTGCTTTCCAGGTTCTCACTTCGGCGTTTCCGCTTCCGTGTTTCCCTTTCCGGCGGTTCCGACTCTATCAGAAGTTTTTGGCCGGTCTTGCCGGCGCTTATTTCTGAGTAATCGGAGAGTGCTTCTCGGGACTCGCATTCAGCGATTCCTTTGTGAAGCGAGATAAAGCTTAACGGTTAACCTTGAACTTGTCCAGCTCCAGGCAACTGTTCAACTCTACCTCCCCGTTCCACCCGTGTCAACGGGTTTTTTGGGGCGATGAGGAGACTAGCAGCTCAGAGGGCCTCTACGCACATCAGGCGGCGGTGGGGACGGACGAGCTGCGTTCGGCCTCCTGAAGGTCGCCGGTCTCCCCCTCGCGCACCGCGCGACCGCCGAGGACATAGACGTAGGCGAGGAATGCCAGCTCGGCCAGGACTCCGATGGTGATGCGGGCCCAGGTGGGCAGGCCGGACGGGGTCACGAAGCCTTCGATGGCGCCGGAGACGAACAGCACCAGAGCCAGGCCGATGGCCATGCCCAGCGCGGCCCGGCCTTCTTCCGCGAGCGCGGTGCGGCGGGTACGCGGGCCGGGGTCGATCACGGTCCAGCCGAGGCGCAGCCCCGTGCCGGCGGCCACGAAGACCGCGGTGAGTTCGAGCAGGCCGTGCGGGAGGACCAGGCCGAGGAAGGTGTCGAGGCGCCCTGCAGAGGACATCAGGCCGAGGCCGATGCCCAGGTTCAGCATGTTCTCGAAGAGGATCCAGAGGACCAGGACCCCCAGAAAGACGCCCAGGACCAGGCAGAGCGCGGCCGCGCGGGCGTTGTTCGTCCATACCTGTGCCGCGAAGGACGCGGCGGGGTGGCTGGAGTAGTAGGTCTCGTACTCGCCACCGGGACGGGTCAGCTCGCGGAGGTGGTCGGGGGCGGCGATCGACGCCCGCACTTCGGGATGGGTACCGATCCACCAGCCCAGGAGGATCGCCACGGCCGTGGAGACGAGCGCGGTGGGCACCCACCAGTGGCGGGCGCGGTAGACCGCGGCGGGGAAGCTCCAGCCCAGGAAGCGGGTCACGTCGCGCCAGGAAGCGCGGCGGGTTCCGGTGACGGCGCTGCGGGCGCGGGCCACGAGCCGACTGAGCCGACCGGTGAGCTGGGGGTCCGGGGCGCTGGAGCGGATGAGGGAGAGGTGGGTGGCGGTGCGCTGGTAGAGGGTGACGAGTTCGTCGGCCTCCGCGCCCGTGAGGCGGCGCCGGCGGCGGATCAGGGCGTCGAGGCGGTCCCACTCGGCCCGGTGTGCGGCGACGAAGACGTCCAGGTCCATCGGGTCTGCCTGCTCCTCGGCTCGTCGTGGCCTGCCGCCGCGGGACAACGGGACGCGGGGCAACGGGACGCTGTCAGCTTGTCGTACCGCGACGCGATGCGCCCTCAGCTTGGCAGACTTGCGTCACAAGGGGTGGGCGAGGGGAAGGACGACAGGCGTGAGTGAGCTGGTGACCGGTGAGGCGGTGGCGCTGGAGCTGCGGCCCGCCAAGCTGCCGAGCAGGGCGTTGGCCGTGCTGATCGATCTGATCGTGGCCGTGCTGGTCTATGTCGCGGTGGTGTTGGGGCTCGCGGCGGCCACCTCGTCGCTGGACGATGCCGCGCAGGCCGCGCTGTCGGTGGCGGTCTTCCTGCTGGTGCTGGTCGGAGGGCCGATCGCGGTGGAGACTCTGAGCCATGGCCGGTCGCTGGGGAAGCTGGCGTTCGGGCTGCGGGTGGTGCGCGACGACGGCGGTCCGGTCCGGTTCCGGCACGCGCTGGTGCGCGGCGGTGTCGGGATGGTCGAGATCCTGATGACGTTCGGGGTGGTGGCGTGCATCGCCTCGCTGATCTCGGCGCGGGGGCGGCGGCTCGGGGACGTGTTCGCGGGGACGCTGGTGGTGCGGGAGCGGATTCCGGTGGGGCGGGCCGGTGGGGCGCCGCCTTTGCCGCCAGGGCTGGCGGGGCGGTTCGGGGAGCTGGATCTGTCGGCGGTGCCGGACGGGCTCTGGCTCGCCGTGCGGCAGTACCTGTCGCGGATGCACCAGCTCCAGCCGCAGATCTCCTGGTCCATGGCCTCGCGGCTGGCGGCCGATGTCGCCGCTCGGACGGGGGCCGCCGTGCCGCCCGACCTCCAGGCGCAGCCCGCCGCCTTTCTGGCGGCCGTGGTGCATGAGCGGCAGGCCCGGCAGGCGCAGCGGCCCCAGTACGGGGCCGGCGGTGCGGGGTCGGGCTCGGTCGCGGTGCCTCCCGTGCCGGCCCCGGCCGTCGAGTCGGTGGGCGAGCAGGCGCCGGGTCGTGCGGAGGGTGGGTCCGGCTCCCGGCCGACGGGCTTCGCGCCGCCCGCCTAGCCGGCCGGCCGGTCGAACGTCGACGGCGGGGTCTGGAGGTCCTCCAGCTCGATTCCGGGGGCCGAGAGGACCACGTCCCCGGCGATGTGCACGGCGTGCCTTTCCCCGGTGTCCAGGGCTGTGACCTGGTATTCGTCCACGAGCAGGGGGCCGTTGTCAGTGGCGTGTGTTTCTCTGTCGATCAGTGCCCAGGACTGGTCCACGGTGCGGGGGGCGAGGACCGGGTCGGTGAGGGCGACGAGGCGTACGCGGGTCGCGGCGGAGGAGGGGGTGAGGCGCAGGAGACGTGCGGTGGCGACAAGGAACGCCGGGGAGGTGCCGGTGAAGGCGTGGGCGGGCACATTGCCTTCCGTGGCCTCGGTCCCGGTGGGGTCGGTACGGACCCAGGTGACGCCGTCGAGGGCGGCGCCGCGCACCTGCCAGCCGCCTGCGTGGAGTTCGAGGCGGAGGGGGCGGCCGAGGTCGTCCAGGGCGAGGTCGACGGAGCCCAGGTGCGCTCCCTCGGGAGTGGTCAGCTGGGAGACGTAGCGCCAGCCGGAAGGGCCGGGGGCGCACTGGAAGTGTTCTTCGGCGAGAGGGGTGTGATCGTGCGGATCGTGGAGCGAATATCGGCCGCGCGGCATGGGAGGTCCTGGGTTCTGACGGGCTGACGGTCCGGTCCGGGGCCGCTGGTCCGGCGCAAAGAGGCAGGCCCCCGGCACGGGGGTGCGGGGGCCTGCCTGGGCGAAGCGGGGATCAGCGGCTCAGTAGCGGTAGTGGTCCGACTTGAAGGGACCCTCGACCTCGACGCCGATGTACGCGGCCTGCTCCGGGCGCAGCTGGGTGAGCTTGACGCCGAGCGAGTCCAGGTGGAGGCGCGCGACCTTCTCGTCCAGGTGCTTGGGGAGCACGTAGACACCGGTCGGGTACTCGTCGGGCTTGGTGAACAGCTCGATCTGGGCCAGGGTCTGGTCCGCGAAGGAGTTGGACATCACGAACGACGGGTGGCCGGTGGCGTTGCCCAGGTTCAGCAGGCGGCCCTCGGACAGGACGATGATCACCTTGCCGTCGGGGAACTTCCAGGTGTGGACCTGGGGCTTGACCTCGTCCTTGACGATGCCGGGGATCTTGGCGAGACCGGCCATGTCGATCTCGTTGTCGAAGTGGCCGATGTTCCCGACGATGGCCTGGTGCTTCATCTTGGCCATGTCGGTGGCCATGATGATGTCCTTGTTGCCGGTCGTGGTGACGAAGATGTCGGCCTTGTCGACGACCTCGTCCAGCGTCGTGACCTGGTAGCCGTCCATGGCCGCCTGGAGCGCGCAGATCGGGTCGACCTCGGTGACGATCACGCGGGCGCCCTGGCCGCGCAGGGACTCGGCGCAGCCCTTGCCGACGTCGCCGTAGCCGCAGACGACGGCGGTCTTGCCGCCGATGAGGACGTCGGTGGCGCGGTTGATGCCGTCGATCAGGGAGTGGCGGCAGCCGTACTTGTTGTCGAACTTCGACTTGGTGACGGCGTCGTTCACGTTGATCGCCGGGAAGAGCAGGACGCCGTCGCGCTGCATCTCGTACAGGCGGTGGACGCCGGTGGTGGTCTCCTCGGTGACACCGCGGATCTCGGAGGCCAGCTGGGTCCACTTCTGGGAGCCGTCGCTGATGGTGCGGTTGAGCAGTTCGAGGATGACGCGGTGCTCGTCGGACTCGGCGGTGTCGGGCGAGGGGACCTTGCCGTCCTTCTCGTACTCGACGCCCTTGTGGACGAGGAGGGTGGCGTCGCCGCCGTCGTCCAGGATCATGTTCGGGCCGCCGGTGGGGCTGTTCGGCCAGGTCAGGGCCTGCTCGGTGCACCACCAGTACTCGTCCAGGGTCTCGCCCTTCCAGGCGAAGACGGGGACGCCCTGCGGGTTGTCCGGCGTGCCGTTCGGGCCGACGGCGATGGCGGCGGCCGCGTGGTCCTGGGTGGAGAAGATGTTGCAGGAGGCCCAGCGGACGTCGGCGCCGAGGGCGACGAGGGTCTCGATGAGCACGGCGGTCTGCACGGTCATGTGCAGGGAGCCGGTGACGCGGGCGCCGGCCAGGGGCTGCGCCTCGGCGTACTCCTTGCGGATCGACATCAGGCCGGGCATCTCGTGCTCGGCGAGGGTGATCTCCTTGCGGCCGAACTCGGCCAGGGAGAGGTCGGCGACCTTGAAGTCCTGTCGGTTGTCGACAGTGGTCATGGCGGGCTGCTCCTCGGGATCGGGGCGAGGTGGGTACGGCTGGTCTGCGCGGCGACGGACACCGGGGTGTCCCGAGAAGAGGACACAGGCATGCCCGCGTGCGCGCAGCGCAGTCCGTCGGAGGCCCTCTCTCCCTCGGCCGGTCCGCTACGGGACCGCCCGACCGCCATCAGCAGCGACGTCTGGCTCCGTCCCAAGCTACACCGGAGGGCGGGGCGTGCCCCAGTCCGCGTTCGGACACCGCGTGCCGTCGGGGTGACGGATGTGGCGCGAACGGGTGGGTGGCGGCCGGTGCCCGGATGTGCCGAGGCCCCCGGCGCGGCCGGTGGGAACCGGGGTGCGGCGGGGGCCTCGGCGCTGGGGCCGGGGGCTCAGTGGTCGGTCGGCTGCGGGTTCGGGCCGCCCGGGGTGGCCAGCGGGTCGGGGCCCTTGGCGGCCTCGGCGGCGCTGTAGATGTCCGGCTCCAGGTAGATGACGCGGGCGATCGGGACGGCCTCGCGGATGCGGGCCTCGGCGGCGTTGATCGCGTGGGCGACCTCGGCGGCGGTGTCGTCGTGCTGGACGGCGATCTTGGCGGCGACGAGGAGTTCCTCGGGGCCGAGGTGGAGGGTGCGCATGTGGATGACGCCGGTGACGGTGTCGCCGTCGACGATGGCGGCCTCGATCTTCTTGACGTCCTCCAGGCCCGCGGCCTCGCCGAGCAGGAGGGACTTGGTCTCGGCGGCCAGGACGAGGGCGATCAGGACGAGCAGGACACCGATGCAGACGGTGCCGATGCCGTCCCAGACGCCGTTGCCGGTGAGCAGGGCGATGCCGACGCCGCCGAGCGCGAGGACCAGACCGATGAGCGCGCCGAAGTCCTCGAGCAGGACGACCGGCAGCTCGGGCGCCTTGGCGCGGCGGATGAACTGGGCCCAGGAGAGCTTGCCGCGCAGCTCGTTGGACTCCTTGATGGCCGTACGGAAGGAGAAGCCCTCCGCGATGATGGCGAAGACGAGGACGCCCACCGGCCAGTACCAGTGCTCCACCGGGTGGGGGTGGCTGATCTTCTCGTAGCCCTCGTAGATGGCGAACATGCCGCCGACGGAGAAGAGGACGATGGAGACGAGGAAGGCGTAGATGTACCGCTCGCGGCCGTAGCCGAAGGGGTGCTGGGGGGTGGCCTCGCGCTGGGCCTTCTTGCCGCCGATGAGCAGCAGGAACTGGTTGCCGGAGTCGGCGACCGAGTGGACGCCCTCGGCGAGCATCGACGAGGAGCCGCTGAACGCGAACGCCACGAACTTCGCTGCGGCGATCGCCAGATTGGCGCCGAGTGCCGCCATGATCGCTTTGGTACCGCCTGACGCGCTCATGTGTCCGCGTGTCCCTTCGCCCTCTGCACCCTCGTACGGCCGAACTCTTCGGGAGGGTTCCGTCTTTGCCCGTGCTTTGCCGGTGGGCCATTGTTGCAGTCCCACCGGCATGCGGCGCGTCAGGTATCCACAGGGGCGGTCATACGATCACAGTGGCGCGGAAAAGTGTGCCCTCGCCGGACGCCTCGGTCTTCTCGCCCGCCGGGACGAAGACGGACCGGCCGGACAGCAGTCCGTGCTCGCCGACGCGGACGGAACCGGCCGTGCACAGCAGGATCTGCGGGGTCGGCAGGGTCAGGTCGCGGGCCGTCCCGCCGGGCAGGACGTACCGGGAGAGCCGGAACTCGTCGATGGGGGTCTCGTAGACCTCCTCGCCGTCCGGGGACGCCTCGGGGCGCAGTACGCCGGGGTCGCTCGCCTCGAAGCGCACCACGCGCAGGAGTTCGGGGACGTCGACGTGCTTGGGGGTCAGACCGCAGCGCAGGACGTTGTCGGAGTTGGCCATGATCTCGACGCCGAGGCCGCTGAGGTAGGCGTGCGGGATGCCGGCGCCGAGGAACAGGGCCTCGCCGGGCTGCAGCCGGACGTGGTTGAGCAGCATGGCCGCGATCACGCCGGGGTCGCCCGGATAGTGGTGGGCCATGTCGGCGTAGGGGGTGTACGGGCCGCCGAGGCGGGCGCAGGCGGCGGTGGCGCCGGTGACCGTGTCGGCCATGTCCTCGGGGTCCGCGGTGAGGATCGCGGTGAGGACCTCGCGCAGGGCGGCGTCCTCGGGGTGGGCGCGCAGCAGGTCGACGTAGGGCTTGAGGGAGTCCACGCCGAGGCCGTCGAGCAGGTCTGCCGCCTCGGCGGGGGCGCGGAAGCCGCACAGGCCGTCGAACTCGGTGAGGGCGCAGATGAGTTCGGGCTTGTGGTTGGCGTCCTTGTAGTTGCGGTCCGGGGCGTCCACGGGGATGCCACGGCGCTCCTCCTCGGCGTAGCCCTCCTGGGCCTGGGCCAGGTCGGGGTGGACCTGGAGGGAGAGGGGGGCGCCCGCGGCGAGGATCTTGAGCAGGAAGGGCAGGCGGGGGCCGAACTTCGCCACCGCGGCGGCGCCGAGTTCGCGCTCCGGGTCGGCGTCGATGACCTCGACGAGCGTGCCGCGCCGGGTGTGCGAGGGGGCTCCGGGGTGCGCGCCCATCCACATCTCGGCCTGCGGTTCGCCGGTGGGCTCGGTGCCGAGGAGCCCCGGGATGGCGGTGGTCGAGCCCCAGGCGTAGGGGCGGACGGTGTTGTCGAGGCGGTCCATGTGTCTTCTCTGTCTTAAGTACGTGCGCTACCGGGCGGGTGCCTGGGGTCAGCTCAGGCGCCGGCGGCGAGCGCCAGGTAAACGGCGGCGAAATCGGTGACGGCGATCAGGTCGGCGAGGGTCTCCAGTTCGCTGCCCTCCTCCGGTTCGAGTTCGCTGATCGGTGTGTCGTGGCCGAGGGCCAGGTCACGGGCGGCGGGGGCGGCGCTGAGGCCGCCGAGGGGGCGGTCCCGGAGCAGCACCACGCGCGCGTGCATCGCGGGTGCCTCATCGACGCGGTCGCGGAAGAAATCGTCCGGGTCGGCGCGGGCGGCCAGGGGGCCGGAGAGGAGGGCCTGGTGCGCGGCGAGCGCCTCGGGGAGTTCGGCCACCAGGGCGGGGCGGCCCGCGAGTTCGGCCAGGGCGGCGGCGAAGCGGCGGCCCGCCGGGCCCGCGGAGGTGCCCTCCGTCCAGATGACGGGGAGGGCGTCGGCGAGTTCCGCGGCGAGGGTCTTGGCCGCGTTGCCGTACGTGGCGATGGCGGGGCCGCAGCGCTCGGCGACATGGTCGAGGCGGTCGGCGACCTTCTCCAGCGCGTCGGGGCCGGCGCTGAGCAGGCCGACGCGGTCCAGGAGGGCCAGCAGCGGGGTGAGCAGGGCCCAGAAGACGCCGGAGGAGGACGCGGCGAGCGGCTCGTCCTGGTCGTACGGGGCGGTCGCCATCGGGACGAACAGGCCGTGCGCGCCCGCGACCGCCTCGGCGAGGGGGGTGCCGGCGGGGGCGACGGCCACCACGGAGCAGCCCCGTCGGTACGCCTGTTCGGCGAGGAGGCCGAGGCTCGGTTCGGTGCCGTCGGGGGTGGCGATCAGCAGCAGGTCCATGGAGCCCGCCCAGCCGGGCAGTTCCCAGCGCAGGGCGCCGGGGGCGGGGGCGACTCCGGCCGCTTCGAGGCGGATCACCGGGCTGCCGGGGCCGGCCAGGGTGCCGAGGAGGTCGGCGGTGTGGGTGGCGGCGGCGCCGGGGCCCGCGATCAGTACGGCGCGGGGGCGGCCGTCGGGCTGGAGCGCGCCGACTCCGGCCTCGGTGGCGTGCCGGGCCGCGGTACGGACCCTCGCGCCCGCCTCGGCCGCGCCGCGCAGCAGACCTCGGCGGTCGGCCTCGGCGAGGCCCTCCGGGGTGTCCAGGAGCGATTCGTCGAGCATGTGCGGGGGCCTCCGATCGCCGGGGTCCTGCTGCGCGGGCGCGCGATGTCTTTCGGCGGGCGGTGCCTTACGCGGGGCGGCGGGCCTCGTCGACCAGGAGGACCGGGATGCCGTCACGGACGGGGTACGCCAGGCCGCAGTCCTGACCGGTGCAGATCAGCTCCGCGTCCTGCTCCTTGAGGGGGGAGTGGCAGGCCGGGCAGGCCAGGATCTCCAGGAGACCGGCTTCGAGCGGCATGGGGTGTCCCTTCGGGCGGAAACGGGGTCTACGGATGTGCTGGTCAGCGTACCGCGAGTCGCTCCGCGGGTTCGGCGGGTGTTTCCCACCCGCCCGCCTGTCTCGGTTGGCTGGATGACGGCGTCTTGCACCCGCTACGCGCGGATGAACGCCAGGGCCTCGTCCCTGATCTTCCTCATCGTCGCCTCGTCCTTGGCCTCGGCGTTCAGACGGAGCAGCGGCTCCGTGTTGGAGGGGCGGACGTTGAACCACCAGGTGGGGGTGGAGACGGTGAGGCCGTCGAGGTCGTCCAGGACTGCCTCGGGCAGAGCTTCGTACGCCGTGCGGAGGGCCGCCAGGCGGGACTTCTGGTCGGTGACCGTGGAGTTGATCTCGCCGGAGCCCGCGTAGCGGTCGTACTCGGCGAAAAGGGTGGAGAGGGGGGCGGCCTGGGTGCCCAGGGCGGCCAGGACGTGGAGGGCGGCCAGCATGCCGGTGTCCGCGTTCCAGAAGTCCTTGAAGTAGTAGTGGGCGGAGTGTTCGCCGCCGAAGATCGCGCCGGAGCGGGCCATCTCGGCCTTGATGAAGGAGTGGCCGACGCGGGTGCGGACCGGGGTGCCGCCGTGCTCGCGGACCACCTCGGCGACCGTGCGGGAGGTGATCAGATTGTGGATGACCATGCCGGTACCGCCGTTGCGCGCGAGTTCGCGGGCGGCGACCAGGGCGGTGACGGCGGACGGGGAGACCGGGTCGCCGTTCTCGTCCACGACGAAGCAGCGGTCGGCGTCGCCGTCGAAGGCGAGGCCGAGGTCGGCGCCCTCCTGCACGACCCGCTTGCGCAGGTCCACGATGTTGGCCGGGTCCAGCGGGTTGGCCTCGTGGTTGGGGAAGGTGCCGTCCAGCTCGAAGTACATCGGGACGACGGTCAGCGGCAGCCCGGCGAGGACGGTCGGGACGGTGTGGCCGCCCATGCCGTTGCCCGCGTCGACGACGACCTTCAGCGGGCGGACGGCGGTCAGGTCGACCAGGGAGCGCAGATACGCGGCGTAGTCCTGAAGGGTGTCGCGCGCGGTGAGGGTGCCCGGTTCGGCGGCCGGGGCCGGGGCGCCCGACTCCAGCCAGCGCTCGGTCAGTTCACGGATCTCGGCGAGCCCGGTGTCCTGGCCGACCGGGGCGGCGCCCGCGCGGCACATCTTGATGCCGTTGTACTGGGCCGGGTTGTGCGAGGCGGTGAACATCGCGCCGGGCAGGTCCAGCGCGCCCGAGGCGTAGTACAGCTGGTCGGTGGAGCACAGGCCGATCTCGGTGACGTCCACGCCCCGGTTCAGCGCGCCGCGGGCGAAGGCGCGGGACAGGCCGGGCGAGGAGGGGCGCATGTCGTGGCCGACGACGATCGCGGTCGCGTCCGTCACCTCGGCGAAGGCGGCGCCGAAGAGTTCGGCCAGTGCCTCGTCCCACTGGTCCGGGACCACTCCGCGCACGTCGTACGCCTTCACGATCTGCGACAGATCAGCCACGGCCAGCCCTCCTGAAAGTCCATTGGGGCCCCAAAACTACCCGTTGGGGCCATCAGGTGCGGGGAGGGTGGCTCAGTTGTCGGGCGAGCGCAGGACGCGCAGGTGGCCCCGGCGGGCGACTTCCATGGGATCGGCGGTGCGTGCGCCGCCGCCGGTTCCGGCCGCGCGCTCCTGCGGACGGGCCGCCTCGCGGACCGCGTTGGCCAGTGCCTCCAGGTCGTCGCCGCTGGGGCGGGCCGGGGCGGAGCTGTCGAGCAGCCGGACGACTTCCCAGCCGCGCGGGGCGGTGAGGCGCTCGGAGTGCTCGGCGCACAGGTCGTAGCAGTGGGGTTCGGCGTAGGTGGCGAGGGGGCCGAGAACCGCGGTCGAGTCGGCGTAGACGTACGTCAGCGTCGCGACGGCGGGTCGGCCGCAGGCGGTGCGCGAACAGCGACGTACAAGGCTCACGATGTTGGACGGTACCGCACTCTTGAGCGGGCCGCGACGACTCTCCACCAGGTCACTTTCCCGTGTCGCGCCCTTCGGCGGCCCGGCCGCCCCTTCACGGGAGTCCCGCCGAGCGGGCCGTACCGGGGTGCATCAGGTGATGATCCGGTACAAAGCTCTTCCCTCGGGCCAGGTTCGACGTCCCCGCGCGGACCGGGCGGTGGCCGGAACGGTCGTGCGATGGCGAGAAGACGACTACGCGAACACCGGGAGAAAAGTGCGCGAAGAGTCCGGGGAGGCGGTGCGGAGGGACGGGCACACGGGCGGGGCCCGGGCGGCTGCCGCGTGGAACCGGGCGTGCGGGGCGGGCGGGGACTACGCTTCTGCGGTGATGGACAACCCTGTACCGCCCCGTGCCGCAGGTCCCCGACCCCGACGCCGTGATCGTCACGGGCGGGGTATGCGAGGCCCCATCGCACCACCCCAGGTGCCGCTGGCGGCGAGCCGCGCCGAGGTGTTCGCGGATCTCGTGCGCGACTCCGTGGAACGGCTGGAGCGGCGCTGGGAGCAGCTGGCCGAGGTGGAGTTCGTGGTGCTGGAGGTGCCCCGGCTGGAGGGCACCGGCGAGGAGCCGTGGAGCGACGAGGGCGTGCCGCTGGGCGGGATCATCCCCGCGCGGGACGGGCAGCGGGCGCGGGTCGTGGTGTACCGGCGGCCGATCGAGATCCGCACCAAGGGCCGCGACGAACGCGCTGAGCTGGTGCACGAGGTGGTCGTGGAGCAGGTCGCCGAGCTGCTGGGGCTGACCCCGGAGACGGTGGACCCCCGGTACGGCGAGGAGTAGCGGGCGGCCGTCCCACGGGGCGGCCGCCCGTCGCGCGCGTTACCGCTGGAGCACCGACAGGTCCTGTTCCGCCCGTGGCACCGCGACCAGGCCGCGGTCGCTCGGGAGGGTCTGGATCGTGAAGCCGGAGACACCGTCGGTGGCGCCCGTGAGGGTGCGGGCGGCGTAGACCGGGCCGCCGGAGACGGGTTCCACGGTCAGCGCGTACGTGCCCTTGCCGGCCGCGGGGGCGCTGATGTCCTGGCTGGTGCCGGACTTGATCGTGTACGTCTTCGTCGCGGGGCTGCCGCCCTCGCTGCCCGCCGAGGCGGTGACCTTGACGGTGGCGTTCCCGGTGGGCGCGGTCAGGGACAGGATCGAGCCCTTGGCGCTGTTGTCGGCGGCAGTGGCGCGGCGGCCGACGGGGGCGGTGGCGGGGATGTACGCCGTCTCCTGCCGGGCTCCCTTGCCGCGCACCACGCGCAGGGCCGCGACCACGGGGACCGCGTCGTCGGTGGGGGTGAGGAGCAGCGAGCCCGGCTCGCCCCGGGTGACGGGGCCGAGGTCGACGGCGGTGGTCATGCCCGCCTTGACGTGCACGGTCTCGTTGCCGGCCGGGGTGATCGAGCCGTCCGGGGAGGCCAGGCGGACCTTGAGGTCGGCGTCGTCGTCGCCGGGGGTGAAGGCGACCAGGCGGACGTCGGTGGCGTCCTTGGGGATGCCGGGCAGGACCAGGCTGCCCGCCGGGTCGGCCGACGCGGGCAGCCAGTCGCCGCCGCCCGCGTCGTCCTGGGCCTGCACAGTGGCTGCGACCCGGCCGCTGCGCACGCCGACGTGCACGGTCAGGTCGGTCTGGGGGTCGTCGGTGAGCGTGGAGAGCAGCACCGGCTCGCTGGAGTGCGGGGGCACGGTGATGCCGTCGGCCACCGCGGACTTCAGGGGGCCGCCCTTGCCGTACAGCTTGATGTCGACGACGGCGGCCGCGTCGTCGGGATTGGTGAGGTGGACGTAGTCGGTGCGGCCCTCGGCGGTGCTGGCTCCGGGGAACCAGAAGTCGGTGTCGGCGGGGGTGCAGGTGACGCCCTGGAGGCCGCGTCCGGTGCCCGCGGCGATCCGGGTGGTCTCCTGGACGGTCCAGCCGGGCGCGTACTTGCCGTCGGCGGTGCCGATCAGCGCGGGCGCGTCACTGCCGGAGGTGTCGCCCACGGCCGGGCTGCCCGGCGGCTTGGGGGTGAGTACCGGCTTGTCCTTCTTGCCGCCGCCCTTGGCCCCCTTGCCGTCCGGCGACTGCTCGGCGGCCGCTTCCAGCGCGGCCTGACCACCGCTGCCGGCGCCCTGGGTGACGGGCGTGAACGAGGTGTACGCGGTGTCGGCGATGTCGGAGAAGCTCGGCGCCGGGCACAGCAGTCCGGTGCGCTCCACGGGCCGTTCGGTGGCGTTGCCGGCCGCGCCGGCGCCGGTGGCGGCGGGCGGGTCGAACGCGGCGAACCCGGTGACGGCGGCCAGGGCGACGGTGCAGGCGATCAGGGACAGGGTGGTGCGGTTCACTGCTGGCTCCCGTCGTGGCGCTCACTGCCGTCGCCGTAGGGCGGCTGCTGGGCGGGGTCGTAGCCCTGCGGGTGGGCCGCCGGGTCGTACGGCTGCTCCTGCTGGACCCCGTACCCGTAGGGGTCGTAAGGGGGCTGGCCGTAAGGGTCGGGGTGGTACGCGCCCTGGTCGTACCCGGTGTTCTGGTACGGGGCCTGGTAGGGGTCGGCGGGGTAGGCCGCGTACTCGGGGTCGGCGTAGGTGTTGGTGCCGGTGTCCCAGTCGGCGTAGGGCTGCTGATGCGGGATGACCGGCTGCTCCTGCTGTCCGTACGGCGGGACTTCGGGGTCGGCGTACTCCTCCGCCCGTTCCCCGGCGGCCTCTTCGGTCTCCTCGGCCTCGGCCTGTTCCTCGGCCTGGGCGCGCAGACGGCGGGCGCGGCGGCCGTCGCCCTCCATGTCCTGGGCGGGGATCGGCTGCTCCTCGGGGAGGTCGTCGTCGATGTCGCGGCGGCGGCCGGGCAGGGCGAGGACGACGAGGAGGACGGCGAGCGCGCCCTGGGCCCACAGCCAGACGGTGTGGGCGAACGGGGCGTCATAGGTGACGTCCAGCTTGCCGCCGCCGGAGGGGAGTTCGAAGCCCTGGGCCCAGCCGTCGACGGTCTTGGGGGTGAGGGGCTTGCCGTCCAGGGTGGCGGTCCAGCCGTCGGAGACGGCGTCGGCCAGGCGCAGCACGCGGCCGCCCGAGCCGGCGGGGACGGTGGTGTGGATCTCCACCGGGCCCGCGGCGACGGCCTGCGGGGTGCCGGAGCCGCCCGCGCCGATCAGGGTGGCGCGGGCGACCTGCCGGTCGACGCGCCACAGGGCGTTGCCGTTCTGCTGGCTGAGGCGGCTCAGGCCGGGCGTGGCGTCCAGGACGCGGGTGATCTGGCGGGGGGTGCCCTGGTGGACGAGGACGTAGCGGACGGCGAAGCCGCCGAGCTGGCCGGTCTGGTCGGCGCCGGAGCCGGCGACCAGGTTGGCGACGACCTTGTCCAGGCCGGTGTTCGACCCGTCGGCCGCGGCGATCTCGCCGTCGCCCATGCGGGCGCCTGCGCCCCGGACCAGGGTGTAGCGCACCCGGGCGGCGGAGTCGCTGTCGAGGACGAGGGTGCGGGCCTGGTCGCGGGTGCCGGCGTCCTCGGCGACGAACGCGGGCACCTGGGCGGGGTCGCGGCGCTCCAGGGGGCCGTCGGCGCCCCGGATCATCCAGCCCGCGGCGGCGACCAGCGGGCCGGCGGCGCAGGCCAGCGCGATCAGGGCGGCGACCGGCTGGCGCCAGCCGAAGCTCTGCTCGGCCACCCGCGCGCGTGCCCCGTCCGCGCCGAGCGCGGCGGCGGCGAGCAGGGCGATGCCGTAGACCAGGGTGGCCGGTCCGGCCCAGGCGGAACGGTTGGCCAGCACCGCGAGGAGCAGCCCGGTCAGCGCGACGGCCCAGGCGGTGCGGATGCCCAACTGGCGCTCGGAGCGCAGCAGTGCGGCGAGCGCGGCCAGGACGATGCCGATGAGCAGCGGGCCGGACAGGGTGCCGGGGCCGCCGGGGCTGGTGCCGAGCAGGTCGGAGGCGGAGGCGGCCGAGGCGCCGTAGTCCAGTCCGGCCTCGGTGAAGAAGCCGGTCGGGAGCAGGGTCAGCGACCAGGGCGCGAGGACCAGCAGCGGGGTGCCGAGCTGGGCGAGGAAGCGCAGGAGATGGGCGACCGGGTCGGAGCGGCGCAGGACGAGCACGCCGATGCCGAGGACCAGCGCGGCTGGCCAGACGACGGGCGTGAACGCGGTGGTGATGGTCAGCAGCAGCGCGTACGCCCAGGTGGCGCGCCAACTGCCGCGCGTGCCGGAGCGGCCTGCGAGGCCGGCGGCGGCGACGCCCGCGCGGGCAATGAGCGGGAGCAGCACGGCGAGTACGGCGGTGCCGATGCGGCCCTGGGCCAGTGCGCCGGTGGTGGCGGGCAGGAAGGCGTAGGCGATGGCCACCCAGGCGCGCAGCAGCCGGGAGCTGACGAGGGGCCGGGAGGCGAAGTAGGCGGTGAAGCCCGCGAGCGGCACCGAGCAGACCAGCAGCACGGTGACGGCGAGTCCGGTGGAGCCGAGGAAGAGCGAGGCGAGTGTCGCCACCAGGGCGAGGTAGGGCGGCGCGGAGGTGGTGCTTCCGGCGCCGACGGGCTGCCAGGCGTCGGCGAAGCGGGCCCACAGGTCGGTGGCGCCGGGCGGGACGGGCAACAGCGCGCCGCCCGCGAGGGCGCCGCCGCCCAGCAGGGCGCGGCAGGCGGCCAGGGAGATCAGCAGCAGGGCGAGGAAGAGCACCGGGCCGGGTTTGCGGGCGATGCGCTTGAGCCGGGCGAACTGCTCGATCTCCAGGAAGTCGGCGTCGTCGCCGCCGGGTCCGGACTCGACGGCGCTGCCGTGGCGGCCGGCGGAGGTGTCGATGTCGGAGCTGGTGGAGTAGTTGGCGGCGATCTGCTCGGCCGTGGCGCGGATGGTGGCGCCGGGCGGCGGGAACAGTTGCCGCAGTTCGTCCTTGTCGAGCTGGGAGGGGCCCCGGCTGCGGCGGGCGGCGAGGATGCGCTCGGGGCGCAGCAGGACGCCGAGCAGGCCGCGGATCTCGTCGAGGGCCTGGCCGGGCACCTTGCCGACGAGGTAGGCGAGGGTGCGCAGGAGGGTGCCGAGGACCAGCCGGAGCAGCACCCAGGGCAGCGCGGCCGTGCGGGTGTTGGCGAGCAGGGTGTGGACGGCGCCCGCCTTGTCGACCTTGTGCGGGGAGGCGGTGGTGCGGCCCGCGCAGTCGACGGTGCGGCGCTCGCGGGAGGCGGCCTCCGCGTGCCGGACGACCGCGTCGGGGGCGATGAGGACGCGGTAGCCCTCGCTGTGGGCGCGCCAGCACAGGTCGACGTCGTCGCGCATCAGGGGCAGTCGGCGGTCGAATCCGCCGAGCCGCTCGAAGACGTCGCGGCGGACCAGCATGCCCGCGGTGGAGACGGAGAGCACGGTGCGGACGTGGTCGTGCTGGCCCTGGTCCTGCTCGCGGCGGTCCAGACCGGTCCAGCGGCGGCCGGAGTTGGCGATGGAGACGCCGACCTCCAGCAGTTGCCTGCGGTCGTACCAGCCGCGGAGCTTGGGGCCGACCACGGCCACGTCGTCCCGGCCGAGTTCGATCTCGGTCTCGACGACCCTCAGCAGCTGGGCGAGGGCGTCGGGTTCGGGGGCGCAGTCGTCGTGCAGCAGCCAGAGCCACTGGACGGGCTCGCCGTACGGCAGTTCGGGCAGGTCGTAGGCGTCGTCGCGCCAGGTGCGCGTGGCGGGGTCCCAGCTGTTCGGACGCCTGAGGTAGGGCAGGTCGTCCGGGGTGAGGACGGGTGCGAGGCGGGTGGCCTCGTCGACGGCCTGGCCGAAGCCGGTGCGCCGGGCCAGGTGGACGACGGCCTCGTCCCCCAGGGTCTCGGTGACCAGTTGGGCGGAGTCGTCCGCGCTGCCGGTGTCGGCCGCCACCGCGTACTGCACGGGGCGCTCCTGACTCAGCAGCCCGGCGAGCGCGTCGGGCAGCCAGCGGGCGCCGTCATGGGTGACGAGGACGGCCGTCACCACATGGCGCGGGAACTCAGGCGTGGCAGCGTCGTGTTGGGCTGCCGTATGGCTGTGCACGGACATCGAGGTACGGGCCCCGGTTCGATGGACTGCGGTGGACGCCTGTGCCCGTCAAGGACAGCGGGGCGTCTCGGACGAGCGCCCACACTATCGGTCGGTCATGACGACGGCCCGCCGCCTGTGGACAACCCACGTGCGACGGGCCGTTCGCACCGTATGTGCGTGTACCCGGTGGCCGTTCGCCGGCCCGGTGGCCGGCAGACGGCGGGGACGCCGGTCAGACGGCGGCCTTCTTCAGCCGGCGGCGCTCCCGCTCGGACAGGCCGCCCCAGATGCCGAAGCGCTCGTCGTTGGCGAGGGCGTACTCGAGGCACTCCGAGCGGACCTCGCACGCGAGGCAGACCTTCTTCGCCTCTCTCGTGGAGCCGCCCTTCTCGGGGAAGAAGGACTCGGGGTCGGTCTGGGCGCACAGCGCCCGCTCCTGCCAGCCGAGTTCCTCGTCCGCGTCGTCGACCAGCAGTTGCTCCACCAGCTCGGTCATGTGCGCCCCTCGTCCGTCTTTCGCGTCCCCGTGCCTGGCCGACCCGGCCGAACGACACGAGTGAAATTACAAGTGTGCTGCTCCGAGCGAGTCAAGCCGAGATCTGCTATTGAGCCCGTTATTCACTCTGCGGAACCAAGGACCTGCGTTTAGTGTTCAAATCGGGATAAACCTTGACGCAGGGCTGAGGGCACCGAGGGGCGCCGCCCGGATGTGCGCCATGTGTCCCGGGTACCGGGTGCACAAACCTTTCGCCTGACAGATGCACCGGATGAGGTGAAGCACGTCCCTCGAACCGGGCCCCGAGTTGACACCGCAGGTGTGAACCGCTGTCCTAGGGGGCATGCTCGCCGACTTCGCACCCATGACGACCCGCATCGCCGGGTCCACCGGTGCCCTCGGCGTGCGCCGTAGCTGTTGTTGCTGTCCCAGCTGTTGAGCCGACCGCGCTCCAGTTGACCTCGGGCCCATCCCGGCCCGGCGCGTCCCGCCGTTCCCGTACCCCGTTCCGGGACACCTCCCCGTACGCCCGTGATCCGGGCCGGGCCCAGCGACACTCAAAGCCACCGCCTCTGAGCCGAGGAACCCCACACCCCCATGAACAGCGACAACGACCTTCAGATCGCCGGTGACATCCTCGAAGTCCCCCACCTGCTGCAGCCGCCCCGCGAGCACCCGGTGACCGTCGCCGAGTTCGCCGGGCTGGCCCGTGCGGTCGCCGCCGACCGCGACCGGTGGGCACATCTGGTCCGCTACGACGCCACCACCCGCTGGTACCACCGGCTGCGCCAGGGCCCCGGCTACGAGGTGTGGCTGCTGTCCTGGGTGCCCGGCCAGGGCAGCGGACCGCACGACCACGGCCCCTCCTCCGGCATCCTCACCGTGCTGGAGGGCACCCTGACCGAGCGCACCGAGCGGGGCACCCGCACCCTCGCGGCCGGCGCCCAGCGGGTCTTCGCGCCCGGCTATGTCCACGACGTGGTCAACGACGCGCTGGAGCCCGCGGTCAGCCTGCACGTCTACTACCCGGGCCTCACCTCGATGCCGATGCTCCCCCAGTCTCAACTGCGTTCGACCGTGGGGACCCCCATCTCCCCGCACTGCGAGGCGCGTACGGAGCCGAGCCCGGCCACGGTGTGATCACCGGCCGCACCGGCTGTCAGCGGCTGCTGACACACTGATCCCATGCGCATTGTGGTTCTGGCAGGCGGCATCGGCGGTGCCCGGTTCCTGCGCGGTCTGAAGCAGGCCGCCCCGGACGCGGACATCACGGTCATCGGCAACACCGGCGACGACATCCATCTCTTCGGGCTGAAGGTCTGTCCGGACCTCGACACCGTGATGTACACGCTCGGCGGCGGCATCAACGAGGAGCAGGGCTGGGGGCGGGACGGGGAGACCTTCCACCTCAAGGAGGAACTCGCGGCCTACGGCGCCGGACCGGGCTGGTTCGGGCTCGGCGACCGGGACTTCGCCACCCACATCGTGCGGACCCAGATGCTGGGCGCCGGGTATCCGCTGAGCGCGGTCACCGAGGCACTGTGCGACCGCTGGAAGCCGGGCGTGAAGCTCATCCCGATGACCGACGACCGGGTGGAGACCCACGTGGCCGTCGACCTCGACGGCGAGCGCAAGGCGGTCCACTTCCAGGAGTACTGGGTGCGGCTGCGCGCCTCCGTGCCCGCCGAGGCGGTCGTGCCGGTCGGCGCCGAGCAGGCCAAGCCCGCGCCCGGTGTGCTGGAGGCCATCGCTCAGGCCGACGTCATCCTCTTCCCGCCGTCCAACCCGGTGGTGTCCGTGGGCACGATCCTCGCGGTGCCCGGCATCCGGGAGGCCATCGCCGAGGCCGGCGTCCCCGTTGTGGGGCTCTCCCCCATCGTCGGTGACGCGCCGGTGCGCGGGATGGCCGACAAGGTGCTCGCCGCCGTGGGTGTGGAGTCCACCGCCGCCGCCGTCGCCGCGCACTACGGCTCGGGGCTGCTGGACGGCTGGCTCGTCGACACCGTGGACGCCGGCGCGGTCGAGACGGTGGAGGCGGCCGGCATCCGCTGCCGTGCCGTCCCGCTGATGATGAGCGACCTGGACGCGACCGCCGCGATGGCGCGGGAGGCGCTGGAGCTGGCCGGGGAGGTGCGGACCGCGTGAGCGGTTACCGGGTCTGGGCGCCCTCCGGTCTGCCCGAGGTCGCGCCGGGCGACGACCTGGCCAAGCTGATCGCCGCGGCCGAGCCCGGCCTGGCCGACGGGGACGTGCTGCTCGTCACCTCCAAGATCGTGTCCAAGGCCGAGGGGCGGATCGTCCGGGCCGCCGACCGGGAGGCCGCGATCGACGCCGAGACCGTGCGCGTGGTGGCCCGGCGCGGTCCCCTGCGCATCGTGGAGAACCGGCAGGGCCTGGTCATGGCCGCCGCCGGGGTCGACGCGTCCAACACCGCCGAGGGCACCGTGCTGCTGCTGCCCGAGGACCCGGACGCCTCCGCGCGGGCGATCCGCGAGGGCCTGCGGGAGGCGCTCGGCGTCACCGTGGGCGTGATCGTCACCGACACCTTCGGCCGCCCCTGGCGCGCCGGGCTCACCGACGTGGCGATCGGCGCGGCCGGGGTGCGGGTCCTGGACGACCTGCGCGGCGGCACGGACGCGCACGGCAACCCGCTCTCCGCCACCGTCGTCGCCACCGCCGACGAACTCGCCTCGGCGGGCGACCTGATCAAGGGCAAGGCGGCGGGGCTGCCGGTGGCGGTCGTCCGCGGCCTGCCCCACGTGGTCACCGAGGCGGCGGAGCGGGGCGAGGGGGCGCGGGCGCTGGTGCGCTCCGCGCGGGACGACATGTTCCGGCTCGGCACCTCCGAGGCGGTACGGGAGGCGCTGAGCCTGCGCCGTACCGTGCGGGCCTTCACCGACGAGCCGGTCGATCCCGGCTCGGTGCGCCGCGCGGTGGCCGCCGCCGTGACCGCGCCCGCCCCGCACCACACCACGCCGTGGCGGTTCGTGCTGCTGGAGTCGGCCGAGTCGCGGCTCGGGCTGCTGGACGCGATGCGGGACGCCTGGATCGCCGACCTGCGCCGGGACGGCAAGAGCGAGGAGTCCATCGCCAAGCGGGTCCGGCGTGGCGAGGTGCTGCGGGGCGCCCCGTACCTGGCCGTGCCCTGCCTCGTCATGGACGGCTCGCACACCTACGGCGACGCGCGGCGGGACGCGGCCGAGCGGGAGATGTTCGTGGTCGCCACGGGCGCGGGCGTGCAGAACTTCCTGGTCGCGCTGGCCGGGGAGCGGCTGGGCTCGGCCTGGGTGTCCTCGACGATGTTCTGCCGTGACGTGGTCCGCGAGGTGCTGGACCTGCCCGCCCACTGGGACCCGATGGGCGCGGTGGCGATCGGTCACCCGGCCCAGGAACCTCCTGCCCGGCCGGCGCGGGAGGCCGGGGCGTTCATCGAGGTGCGCTGAAGGGTGCTGAAGGGCGGGGACGAAGGCCCTAGTCTCGTAGGGCACCCCCGACCCATCCGCACCCCTAGGACCTCACCCCGTGGCAGGACGTTTCGCCCCCAGGCCCACGTCGCGTACGACCGTACGCGGCGGGGAGGTCCCGGCGCCCGTGGTGTCCTCGGCGGTGCCCCGGCAGGCGACCGGGCCCCGGGTGCGGGCGTGGGTGCCGGAGGGCCCGCTGGACCTCGGCCTGGTGCTGGGGCCGCTGCGGCGCGGGGGCGGTGACCCGACGTTCCGCGCGACACGGGACGGCTCGGTGTGGCGGGCCACCCGCACGCCCGCCGGGCCGGGCACGCTGCGCGTGTACGCGTGCGGCGGCGAGGTGCGCGGTGAGGCGTGGGGGCCCGGCGCCGACTGGCTGCTGGAGGGGCTGCCGGAACTGCTGGGCGCCGCCGACGATCCTGAGGCGTTCGAGCCCCGGCACCGCCTGGTCGCCCTGGCCCGGCACCGGCGTCCCGGGCTGCGGCTGACCCGGACCGGGCTGGTGCTGGAGTCGCTGATCCCCTCGGTGCTGGAGCAGAAGGTCACCGCCGACGAGGCGTACCGGGCGTGGCGGCGGCTGGTGAGCTGGTTCGGGGAGCCCGCGCCGGGCCCGGCCGGTACGGGCGAGCGCCCGATGTGGGTGATGCCGGCGCCCCGGACCTGGGCGCTGATCCCGTCCTGGGAGTGGCACCGGGCGGGCGTGGACGACAAGCGTGCCGCGACGATCCTGCGCGCCGTCCGGCTGGCCGCGCGGCTGGAGCAGACGGCGGCGATGCCCCCGGCCGAGGCCCGGGCCCGGCTGGAGGTCGTCCCCGGTGTCGGCCCGTGGACCTCGGCCGAGGTGGTGCAGCGCAGCCATGGCGCGCCGGACGCGGTGACCACGGGCGATCTGCACCTGCCCCGCATCATCGGCTGGGCGCTGGCCGGGAACCGTGACGCGGACGACGCGGAGATGCTGCGCCTGCTGGAGCCGTACGCCCCCGGGGGCCAGCGGCACCGGGCCGCCCGCTACGTCCTGCTCAGTGGCAACACCCCGGCCCGCAGGCACCCCAAGATGCGGAAGACGGACATCGGCAGGTGGTGAGCGGGGCTACTGGTCGGAGGAGAACCTGACCGCCCCGGCCGGAATCCGCGCGTCGCACCACACCCGGACCCCGTCCCGCAGCTCGTTGTCGGCTCCGACCACCGCGCCGTCCCCGACGACCGCGCCGGTGAGGACGGACCGTTCGCCGACGCGGGCCCGGCTGCCGATGAGCGAGTCGGTGACGACCGCGCCGGGCTCGATGACCGCGCCGGGCAGGATCGTGGACCCGGACACCCGCGCCCCCTCGGCGACGAACGCGCCCTCGCCCACCACCGTGCCCCCGGTCAGCTTGGCGTCCGGCGCCACCCTGGCCGTGGGCAGGATCAGCCGGTCTCCGCGCCGGCCGGGCACCGCCGGGGAGGGCGCGCGGCCCATCACTAGGTCGGCCGAGCCCCGCACGAAGGCGGCCGGGGTGCCGAGGTCGAGCCAGTAGGTGGAGTCGACCATGCCCTGGAGGTGGGCCCCGGCGGCCAGCAGGCCGGGGAAGGTCTCGCGCTCCACGGAGACCGGGCGGCCGGCGGGGATGGTGTCGATGACGGAGCGGCGGAACACATAGGCGCCCGCGTTGATCTGGTCGGTGACGATCTCCTCGGGCGTCTGCGGCTTCTCCAGGAAGGCCAGTACGCGCCCGGTGTCGTCGGTGGGGACCAGCCCGTACGCGCGGGGGTCGGCCACCTTGGTCAGGTGCAGGGAGACATCGGCGCCGGTGGACTCGTGGGTGTCGACCAGGGCCCGGATGTCGAGGCCGGTGAGGATGTCGCCGTTGAAGATCAGGACGGGCTCGTCGGGACCGGAGCGCAGCCGTCCGGCCACGTTGCGGATGGCGCCGCCGGTGCCGAGGGGCTCCCTCTCGGTGACGTACTCCAGGTGCAGGCCGAGGGCGGAGCCGTCGCCGAAGTGGGGTTCGAAGACCTCGGCGAGATAGCTGGTGGCGAGGACGATGTGGTCGACGCCCGCCGCTCTCGCTCTCGCCAGCTGGTGCGTGAGGAACGGCACCCCGGCCGCCGGGACCATGGGCTTGGGCGTGTGCACCGTGAGCGGCCGCAGCCGTGTGCCCTTGCCGCCGACCAGGAGGATCGCTTCTGTCACCTGTCGTCTCCGCTTCCTGCCGGGACCGGCGGAACGTCTCGTTTCGGCCGGCCAGTGTATGCGTGCGGTGCGACGGCGCCCCCGATGGCCGCGCGGTGTCCCGGAGATCGGCGTGCGCCGTCCCCCGGCCGTACGCGTCCGCCCGGGCGGTGCCGCCCGACAGGAGGCTGCCACCGCCGGACGCCGCTCATGTGCGGGCCGGGGCACCCGTTGTGAGCGGCCGTCGGGCGCGGCTTCGCCCGCGTACCCTTGCGCGGGTGAACGCCACCGATCGCACCCCAGCCGACCTGCTGCGTTCCGCGCTCGCCGCGGACGCCGGACGCCCCCTGGTGACCTTCTACGACGACGCCACGGGCGAACGCGTGGAGTTGTCCGTCGCCACCTTCGCCAACTGGGTGGCCAAGACCGCCAATCTGCTCCAGGGCGAGCTGTCCGTGGCCCCCGGCGACCGGGTCGCGCTGCTGCTGCCCGCGCACTGGCAGACGGCCGTGTGGCTGCTGGCGTGCTCGTCGGTGGGCGCGGTGGCCGACGTGTCCGGGAACCCGGCCGCGGCGGACGTGGTGGTGAGCGGGCCGGACACCTTGGAGGAGGCGCGGGCCTGCCGTGGCGAGCGGGTCGCGCTGGCGCTGCGCCCGCTGGGCGGGCGGTTCCCGCAGACGCCGGAGGGGTTCATGGACTACGCCGCCGAGGTGCCGGGCCAGGGCGACCAGTTCGCCCCCTTCGAGCCCGTCGACCCGGAGGAGCCCGCGCTGATCGTGGCCGGGGCCGAGTTCAGCGCGGCCGAGGTGGTGGAGCGGGCGCTCGCCGACGCGCCCGCGCTGGACCTGACCGGGCCGGGCTCCCGGCTGCTGTCGGGGCTGCCGTACGACATCTGGGCCGGGCTGAGCGCGGGGCTGTACGCGCCGCTGGCGGCCGGGGGCTCCGTGGTGCTGTGCCGCAACCTCGACAAGCTGCCCGCCGACGCGCTGGCGCAGCGCATCGACACCGAGCGGGTGACGGCCTCCCGGCACTAGGGGGTACCCCCAGGCCACCCGTTAGGCCCAGCAAAGGGCGGCTCGGGGCCGTCCGCGCCGCCATGGTCGTAGGAGCAGGACCGTGACGCCCGGACGACCGCGAGGGGTGGTGCCGCCGTGCCCGAGAGCGCGGACGACTCCGCCGTGCCCGGCGCCTCGGCCACCGGGGACGGGCTCGCGCGGCGGCGCCGGCGGCGGTGGCTCCGGGGCGGCGCGCTCGGCGCGGCCGTACTGCTCCTGGCGGCCGGCGGGGTGGGCTGGGCGGTGTACGCCAGGCTCAGCGCCAACATCACCCCCGACGAGGCGGCCGCGCGCGAGCTGGCCCGCTACGACAAGGAGCGGCCCACCGCGCTGGTGCGGGGCGCCCAGAACATCCTGCTGATCGGCTCCGACTCGCGGGCCGGGAGCGGCAACGGGAAGTACGGGCGGGATTCGGGCACCGAGCGCTCGGACACCACGATCCTGCTGCATCTGGCGGCCGACCGGCGCAGTGCCACCGCCGTCTCGCTCCCCCGCGACCTGATGGTGCGCGTCCCGGCCTGCCCGCGCCCGGAAGGCGGCCGGAGCGAGCCGGCGTTCGCCATGTTCAACCGCGCCTTCCAGCTGGGCGGTTCGGCGTGCACGATCCGTACCGTCGAGGAGCTGACCGGTATCCGGGTCGACCACCACATGGTCGTCGACTTCAGCGGGTTCAAGCAGATGGTGGACGCCGTCGACGGGGTGCGGGTGTGCCTGCGGGAGCCCATCGACGACAAGGCGGCCCGGCTGAAGCTGCCCGCGGGCCGGGTCACGCTGGACGGGGAGCAGGCACTCGGCTACGTACGGGCCCGCAAGTCGCTCGGGGACGGCAGCGACACCGACCGGATGGACCGCCAGCAGCGGTTCCTCGGCGCGCTGGTCGAGAAGGTGCGGAGCGACGACGTGCTGCTGAACCCGGTGAAGCTGTATCCGGTGCTGGACGCGGCGACCTCCGCCCTCACCACCGACCCCGAACTGGCCAGCCTGCGCGGCTTGTACCGGTTGGTCCGGGGACTGCGCGACATCCCCACCGAACATGTGCAGTTCCTCACGGCACCGCGCGAGGCATACGTCTACGACTCCGACCGTGACCAACTGGTGCAGCCGGAGGCCGGGGAGCTGTTCGCCCGGCTGCGCGCGGACCGGCCCGTCGAAGTGGCGGACACTTCACCGGAAACCGGCGACAAAACCCCCGACGACAACTCGGGAAAGTCCCCCTCGGCCACCCCCACGTACCGGGGCAGCACCGCCGCCGCGCACACGTGTGAGTAATCCCCACACCAAATCGGCGAACTTTTGTTCAGAGGAATGAGCGGGATTGCCCAGTTCTAGGAACGTGGAATTCGTCACCGGCGTCGCTCGACGCTGAACAGGGCGGATAGTGTGAGCGATCCGGTGCACCCGGCCCGCCAGGTTTGCCCTGCGGCCGCGCACCGTTTCACCGAGACCCGAGCGCCTACGAGGGGGAAGGCGCCGCGTGGCCCCGACGGAGGATTCGGACAACCGTGGACGCGCAAAGCCGTGGGCGGGCGGAGAACATCGACCCCGCAGACCAGTGGGTACTCAATCCGAACACCGGCGAATACGAACTGCGACTGAGTAATTCCGCACCGCAGTCACCGGTACCCTCGCCGCGGGCTTCCCGGCGGGGTCGTCCCGCCGATCCCGAAGCCGAGCGCGGCCGGGGCGGCGCGCCGGTGCGGGAGCCCCGCGAGGCGCCGGAGCGCGGCACCGAGGTGCCGCAGCCGCGCCGCCGCAGGGGCGTGGAGCCGGAGCCGCCGCCGGGGCGGCGCAACCGGCGCCCGGTGAAGAAGAAGTCGAAGGCCAAGAAGGCCGTGGCGTGGACCGGCGGCGGTCTGGCGCTGGTGCTGGTCGCCGCGGGCTCGGCGGGCTACCTCTATCTCAAGCACCTGGAAGGCAACGTCTCCGCGACCGATGTCGGCAGCGCGGCGAAGCAGGGCTTCAGCAAGGACGACGCCTTCAACATCCTGATCATCGGCACCGACAAGCGCACCGGCAAGGGCAACGACCACTACGGCGACAGGAACAGCGTCGGCCACGCGGACACCAACATCCTGCTGCACGTCGCCAAGGACCGGACCAACGCGACGGCGCTGAGCATCCCCCGCGACATGATCGTGGACGTGCCGGACTGCGAGACCAACCAGCCCGACGGCAGCAAGAAGGTCATCCCCGGCTCCAGCCAGGTCCGCTTCAACACCAGCCTCGGCCAGGAGGGCCGGGACGCGGGCTGCACGATGCGCACGGTGAAGGCGGTCACGGGCATCACGCCGGACCACTTCATGATGGTCGACTTCAACGCGGTCAAGACGCTGACCTCGGCGGTCGGCGGCGTCAAGGTGTGCCTGAAGCACGCGGTGAACGACAAGGACTCCCATCTGGACCTGCCCGCGGGCGAGTCCAAGATCGAGGGCGAGCAGGCGCTCGCGTTCGTCCGTACCCGGCACGCCTGGGGCAACCAGGGCGACCTGGACCGGATCAAGGTGCAGCAGCAGTTCATGGGCTCGCTGATGCGGGACATGTCCTCCAGCGACACCCTCACCAACCCCGCCAAGCTGCTGGACCTGGCCGAGGCCGCGACCAACGCGCTCACCGTCGACCAGGGCATCAAGACCGTGAGCACGCTCAAGGACATAGCCCTTGAGATGAAGAAGGTCCCGCCGAAGAACATCACCTTCCTCACCGTGCCGGTGATAGACAACCCGACGGAGAAGGTGCACGCGACGGTCGTCGTCGACCAGAACAAGGGCCCGGAGATCTTCGACGCCATCAACAGCGATGTCTCCTTCACCGACGTCAAGAAGAAGGAGAAGGCGGCCAAGGACGCTCTGGCCGCCCGGCTGAAGGGCAGCAGGTCGGCGCCGTCCGACGTGCGGGTGCGCATCATGAACGGCGGCGCGGTGGGCGGCAGCGCGCAGGAGACCCTGAACTGGATGCAGACCGAGAAGGCCATCCTCAAGTCGGAGAACGCGGGCAACGCCCCGGCCGAGGTGAGCAGGACGACGCTGGAGTACGCGCCCGACCAGGCGCCGCAGGCGCGGGAGCTGGCCGCTCTGATGGGCCTGCCTGGCGCGGCGCTGAAGCCGGGCAAGAGTGTCACCAACGCCCAGGGTCTGCCCACGATGTCGCTGACGCTGGGCAAGGACTTCAAGGGCGCGGGTGTCTCGCTCACCGCTCCGGCCAAGGCGCCGGAAGTGACCGACAAGTCCACGGCCGACAAGGTCGAGTGCGCCTCCTAGGTAACCCATCGGGCCCGTCGTGCGTCTAACCCGGCGCGGGACGGGCCCGTTTGCTGCGTGTGTGGTGGAAGGACGGGGAGTTGTCGCAAAGTCGGGTACGGGGGAGGGGTTCGGTGGCGCAGAACACCGGAGAACGCGCGCCGAGGGCCGGGGGCCCGCGCGACGGAGGCCCGGGGCGGGGCAGCCGGCGGCGTAACGGGAAACGGGACGGGCGGCCGGGCGGGCGGCGCGCGCTGCGCTGGTCGGCGAGTGTGCTGGCGCTGCTGATACTTGGCACGGCCGGCGCCGGTTACCTGTACTACCAGCATCTCAACGGCAACATCCAGAAGGGCGCGCGCAGCGGCAGCGACGACTCCAGGGCGCACCGTGCCCGGCCCAACGCGGACGGCCAGACCCCGCTGAACATCCTGCTGATCGGCTCCGACAGCCGCGCCTCCGCGGCCAACGTCAAGCTGGGCGGCAGCAAGGACAACCGCAGCAACCCGCCCCTCGGTGACGTGCAGATGCTGATCCACGTCTCCGCGGACCGGCGGAGCGCCGCCATGGTGAGCATCCCCCGCGACACCCGCGTGGACATCCCCGAGTGCAAGGACGCCAAGACCGGGCGGGTCTACCCGGCGACCAACGACATCATCAACACCACGCTGGCCCGGGGCGGCGCCGGCTGCACCCTGGCGACCTGGGAGAACCTCACCGGGGTCTACATCGACCACTGGATGACGATCGACTTCGCCGGTGTGGTGCGGATGGCCGACGCCATCGGCGGTGTCGAGGTCTGCGTCAACCAGAACGTCTGGGACCGCTCGACGGCCGCCCAGCGCGGCGGCTCCGGACTGAAGCTGAAGGCGGGCCGGACCAAGGTCCGGCACGAGCAGGCCCTCCAGTGGCTGCGCACCCGGCACGCCTGGGGCAGCGACGTGATGCGTGCCCGCGCCCAGCACATGTACCTGAACTCGATGATCCGCACGCTCAAGGGCCAGAACGTCTTCACCGACAGCGGCCGGCTGATGGATCTGGCGGAGGCGGCCACCAAGTCCCTGACGGTGTCCGACGAGATCAGCAGCGTCAAGAAGCTCTACGACCTCGGCATGGAGCTGAAGGCGGTGCCGGCCAACCGCATCACCTCGCTGACCATGCCCAACTTCGAGGACCCGCAGAACGATTCGCATGTGCTGCCCGTGCAGGGCAGCGCCGACAAACTGTGGCAGATGCTCCGCGAGGACGTGCCGCTCGACAAGAACGGCAAGCCGGCGAAGAAGGCCGTCGCGGACGCCGAGCCCGCCAAGGCGCCGTCGGCCGCTCCCGACCGGCTCGGGGTGCAGGTGCAGAACGGCACCCGGAGCAGCACGCTGTCCCCGGTCAGCGGGCGCGCCCGCGCGGTGGCGAGCGCTCTGGGGGCCAAGGGGTACGGCCTGGCCGAGGCGGACACCTCGGCGGCGCCGTCAGCCGACGAGACGGTGGTGCGCTACCCGAGCGCCGACCTGGAGGGCGACGCGCAGGCCGTGGCCAAGGCGCTGGGCATCCCGGCGAAGCAGGTGGAGCGGTCCACCGACGTCTCCGGGGTGACGGTCGTGGTCGGCACGGACTGGCGCACCGGGGACACCTACCCGAAGAAGGCCGCGCCGAAGGCCGGTGATCTGCCGGGCGGCACCGACGCCATCAACGGCTCGGACAAGACCTCGTGCATGGACGTGTACAAGCCGTACCGGTGGTAGGCCGTTAGGCAGTAAGGGAAAGGGCCCCTCCCGGCTGCGGGAGGGGCCCTTTACGTGTCGTCGCTGCCGGGTGCGGTCAGCGGGGTTCGAGCACCGCCGGGCGGCGGGACGCGATGACGCGCTTCGCCAGTGCCTTCGGGCTCGTCAGGAAGCCGAAGCCCCACGACATGTGCATGGTGGCCAGCGCCACCGGGATCTGGAGCCGCGCCTTGAGCGGCAGGCCCTTGCCTGCCGGTACGGAGCCCGCCGCGATGGCCGCCAGATAGCCGGCGGGGACCACGAAGCCCCACGGGGTCAGCGCCACGCCGACCACGACACCGGCCGCGATCGCGCACACGGCGGCCGGCGGGGCGAGGTAGCGCAGGTTGATGGAGCCCTCGTGGTAGCGGGCGACGACGTGCCGCCAGCGGCCGTAGTCCTTGTACTGCTTGGCCAGCGCCTTGATGCTCGGCCGGGGCCGGTAGGAGACCCGCAGCTCGGGCGAGAACCAGATCAGGCCGCCCGCCTCGCGGATGCGGAAGTTCAGCTCCCAGTCCTGGGCGCGGATGAACTCCTCGTTGTAGCCGCCCTGTTGCTCCAGCGCCTCGCGGCGGAAGACACCGAGGTAGACCGTGTCGGCGGGGGCGGCCGCGCCGCCGGTGTGGAAGGCCGCGTTGCCGACGCCGATCTTCGAGGTCATCGCGGCGGCGACCGCGTGCTCCCAGTCGTTCTCGCCCTCGGCGTGCATGATGCCGCCGACGTTCTGCGCGCCGGTCTCCTCCAGGAGCCGTACGGCGGTGGCGATGTAGTTCGGCGAGAGGATGCCGTGGCCGTCCACGCGGACCACGACCGGGTGCCGGGACGCCTTGATCGCGGCGTTCAGCGCGGCGGGGGTGCGGCCGGTGGGGTTGGGGACCGTGACCACGCGCGGGTCCTCGGCCACCAGCTCGGCCGCGATCTCGTCCGTGCGGTCCGCGGAGGGACCGAGGGCGATCACGACCTCCATGTCGCCGGCGTACTCCTGCGCGAGGATCGCCTGGACGGCTCCGCGCAGATGCCGCTCCTCGTTGAGCACGGGCATGATCACGGACACGGCGGGGTGCCGCACATCGGGCTTGGCGTTCATAGGGGGCTCACGTTACCGCGAATGGGGGACACCGTTGCGCGCCGCCGCGGCCGCGACGCGGGCTGGAGATCGTATCGACCTACGGTTCTCACATTCCCACGTACGGCCGCAGCCCGGAGGTGTCCCTTGCCCAGACCGCCTCGGCCCCCCTCCCCCTCCGCCCGAGGTGCGGGAGGTGCGGGTGGTGCCCCCAGGCCGCCGCGCCGGCCGCGGCCGGCCGGCCGGGTGCGGCGGGGTCCGCTCGCCAGGAAGCGGCGGCCGCGCTGGGCGGTGCGGGCGGTGACCGCGCTGTCGGTGGTGGTGCTCGCCTCCGCCGGGATCGGCCACGCGGTCGTCACCGGCCTGGACTCGGGCATCGCCCGGGTCGACGCCTTCAAGGACATGAAGAACCGGCCCCGCGCGGGCCACGGCATGAACGTCCTGCTGGTCGGTACCGACGGCCGGGACAAGATCACCGAGGCGGAGCGGCGCGCGTACAGGCTGGGCGGCGCGCCCTGCCACTGCACGGACACGGTGATGATCGTGCACATCTCGGAGGACCGGGAGCGGGCCAGCGTGGTGAGCCTGCCGCGCGACTCGTACACCGAGGTGCCCGAGCACATCGACCAGACCACCGGTGAGCGGCACCACTCGCACCCGATGAAGCTGAACGCGGCGTACGCCGAGGGCGGGCCGCAGCTCACCGTGCGCACGGTGGAGGCGATGACCCATGTGAAGGTCGACCACTATCTGGAGGTCGACTTCACCAGCTTCATGAAGACGGTGGACGTCCTCGGCGGGGTGAAGATCTGCACCCCGAGCCCGCTCAAGGACTCCTACACCGGGCTCGACCTCGCGCCCGGCCCGCACACCCTGGGCGGCGGCCAGGCACTCCAGTACGTCCGCGCCCGGCATGTGGACGGGGCGAGCGACCTGGGCCGGATGCAGCGCCAGCAGCGGTTCATGGCCGCGCTGATCGAGCGGGCCACGTCCTCGGGGGTGCTGTTCAACCCGATGCGGTTCCGGGACGTGACGCGGGCGGTGCTGGGCTCGGTGCGGGCGGACAACGGCTTCGGCGCCGACGAGCTGCTCGACCTCGGGCGGGCCATGCGGAACTTCTCGCCCTCGTCCTCGGAGTTCACCACCGTGCCCATCGGACAGATGGGGTACGCCGTCAAGGGCCTGGGCTCGACCCTGAAGTGGGACCCGGTCAAGTCGGAGCAGCTCTTCACCAACCTGCGCGACGACAGGCCGCTCGCCGCGCACCCCCCGAAGAAGGGCCCGGCGGCGACGACCGTCGAGGTCGACCCGCACTCGGTCCGGGTCCGGGTGGAGAACGGCACCGGCACGGCGGGGCTCGGCCGGAAGGTGGACGCGGCGCTCGCCGCGACCGGCTTCGCCACCACCCGGCAGCCGGTGACCGGGCACCCGGTCGCCCGCACAGTGATCTCCTACGACCCCCGCTGGGACCGCTCCGCCCGCTCCCTGGCCACGGCCCTCCCCGGCAGCGAATTGCGCGCGGTACCGGGCCTCGGCCCCATCCTCCGGGTCACGGCGGGCGCCGACTACAAGTCCGTACACCCGGTCAGGGCCCCCCAGATCGCCGAGCCGGACGCGCCGGTGGTCCGGGGCGACGAGGTGGTGTGCTCGGGCCGGGCGTGACGAAGGCCCGCGGGTTCAGTCCGTGATGCCCTCCGCCGCGCGGCGTTCGCGGAGCTCGCGGATGGCGCGCCTGCGGGCCAGGCGGTGGGTGCGGCGGATCTGGGCCTCCTGGTGGCGGCGGCGGTCGCGCTCGGTCTCCGGGATCACCGGGGGTACCTGGCGCGGCTTGCCGTCGGCGTCGACACCGGTGAAGACGAGGTAGGCGGAGCCGACCTGGGTGGGCGGCGCGGACTCGTTCCAGCGCTCGGCCAGGACCCGTACGCCGATCTCCATGGAGGTACGGCCGGTCCAGTTCACCTGGGCCTTGACATGGACCAGGTCGCCCACGCGCACCGGCTCCAGGAAGACCATCTCGTCCATGGACGCGGTGACGGCGGGGCCCCCGGAGTGGCGGCCCGCCACGGCGCCCGCGGCGTCGTCGACGAGCTTCATGATCACACCGCCGTGCACCGACCCCAGAAGGTTGGTGTCGTTGTGGGTCATGATGTGGCTGAGGGTGGTGCGGGAAGCGGAAGTGGGCTTGCCCGGAATCTCCGGAGAAGCGGCCGGCGCCTGGTCTGTCATGTCCCCCACCTTATGCCGAAGCCGCTTTCGCGGAATTTATGTCGGGTTCGCAACAGAGGCGCTCCGATTTTCCGACAACCCTTGTGGGGCATCCGGCGGCACCCTGCACACTGGGTCGCATGAATGACTGGCCCGAGGGATGGTCCGACGACGAGCGCGGCCCCCGCTACGGACGCGGCAGCGCCGGTGCGCAGCCGGAAGCCCCACGCGTGATGCGGCAGGTACGCCGCCCGGCCGCGCCCCCCGGCCCCGGTGCGCCGCAGTACGGCGCCGGGGTGCCGAGGCAGCCGTCGTACGTCGACGGCCAGGGCCATGACGGCTACGACAGCGGTTACAACACCGGCCAGGTCTACGGCGGCGGCGCGGGCGGCCCCGGCGCCCCGGCCGGCACCCGCGCACCCCGCCCGGCGCCGAACTGGGGCCGCCGGATCAAGGTGGGCACGATCACCCTGGCCGCTGTGCTGCTCGTCACCTCGGTGGCCACCTACTTCTGGGCCGACTCCAGGCTGAACCGGGACGTCGACCTGTCCCAGGTGATCGACCGCCCGTCGGAGGGCGAGGGCACCAACTACCTCATCGTCGGCTCCGACAGCCGCAAGGGCATGACCAGCGAGGACAAGAAGAGACTCCACACGGGGTCGGCCGAGGGCCAGCGCACCGACTCGGTGATGATCCTGCACGTCGGTTCCAACGGCGACACCCTGATATCGCTGCCCCGCGACTCCGACGTGGTCGTCCCCTCCTACAAGGGCTCCACCTCCGGCAAGGTCTACCCCGCGAGCGGACGGCACGCGAAGCTGAACGCGACGTACGCCGAGGACGGCCCGACCCTGCTGACGCGGACCGTGGAGTACAACACCGGGCTGCGCATCGACCACTACGTGGAGATCGGCTTCGCCGGCTTCGCCAACATCGTGGACGCGGTCGGCGGCGTCGACATCAAGATCGACAAGGGCTTCAAGGACAAGTACTCCGGCGCCGACTTCCAGGCGGGCGAGCAGACCCTCAACGGCGAGCAGGCCCTCGCCTTCGTCCGCACCCGGCACGCCTTCGCCGCCTCCGACCTGGAGCGGACCAAGAACCAGCAGAAGTTCCTCGCCGCGCTGGCCCACCAGGTGGCGACCCCGTCGACCGTGCTGAACCCCTTCAAGTTCTATCCGACGATGGGCGCGGGCCTGGACTCCCTCTCGGTCGACAAGGACATGGGCCTGTTCGACCTGGCCTCCATGTTCTGGGCGATGAAGGGCGTCAGCGGCGGCGAGGGCAAGTCGATGAACATGCCCGTCTCCGGCTCCGTCGGCGGCAACCTCGTCTGGGACAAGGCGAAGGTGAAGACGCTGGTCGACCAGCTGAAGAACGACGAGAAGGTCACGGTCTCGGGCAACTGAGCCGACCCCGGACGTGACGAAGGCGCCTCCCGGCACGACAGGGAGGCGCCTTCGCCGTGTCCGCCTACTTCGGCAGGTTCCTGGCCATCACGACGCGCTGGACCTGGTTGGTGCCCTCGTAGATCTGGGTGATCTTGGCGTCGCGCATCATGCGCTCCACCGGGTAGTCACGGGTGTAGCCGTAGCCGCCGAGCAGCTGGACGGCGTCGGTGGTGACCTCCATCGCCACGTCCGAGGCGAAGCACTTGGCGGCCGCGCCCTGGAAGGTGAGGTCGGCGTCGCCGCGCTCTGAGGCGGCCGCGGCCTGGTAGGTCAGGGCGCGGGCGGCGGCGATCTTCATCGCCATGTCGGCCAGCATGAACTGGATGCCCTGGAAGTCGGCGATCGGCTTGCCGAACTGCTTGCGCTCCTGGACATAGCCCTTGGCGTAGTCCAGGGCACCCTGGGCGACACCGAGGGCCTGGGCGGCGATGGTGATGCGGGTGTGGTCCAGCGTCTTCATCGCGGTGGCGAAGCCGGTGCCCTCCTCGCCGATCATGCGGTCGGCGGGGATGCGGACGTTGTCGAGGTAGACCTCGCGGGTCGGGGAGCCCTTGATGCCGAGCTTCTTCTCCGGGGCGCCGAAGGACACACCCTCGTCCGACTTCTCGACCACGAAGGCGGAGATGCCCTTCGAGCGCTTCGTCGGGTCGGTGACCGCCATCACCGTGTAGTACTCGGAGACGCCCGCGTTGGTGATCCAGCGCTTCACGCCGTTGAGCACCCAGAAGTCGCCGTCGCGGACCGCCTTGGTCTTCATGCCCGCCGCGTCCGAACCGGCGTCCGGCTCGGAGAGGCAGTACGAGAACATCGCGTCGCCCTTGGCGAGCGGGCCCAGGTAGTTCTTCTTCAGCTCCTCGGAGCCGGAGAGGATCACCGGGAGGGAGCCGAGCTTGTTCACGGCCGGGATCAGCGAGGAGGACACGCAGGCGCGGGCCACCTCCTCGATCACGATGACCGTGGCGAGCGCGTCGGCACCGGCGCCGCCGAACGCCTCCGGGACGTGGACCGCGTGCAGGTCGCCCGCGACCAGGGCGTCCAGCGCCTCCTGCGGGAAGCGGGCCTCCTCGTCCACGGCGGCGGCGAACGGCGCGATCTTCGCCTCGACCAGCGAGCGGACGCTGTCGCGGAGCATGTCGTGCTCCTCGGACGGGCGGTACAGGTCGAAGTCAGCCGATCCGGCCACGGTCTCTCACGCTCCAAAGACACAGTGAAACTGACGCTAATTACCGTTAAGTAACTGAAGTTTAGAGCGCCGCCACCGGCCCGCATAGGTGAGCTTGGCGACAGCGGGAGATTTCCCCCGGCCGAGACACCCCGTGGGGCACGACTATGCTCGGGGGCCGCATCATCGACGTACCCCGTCTGGAGCACCCATGAGCCTCAAGATCACCGTGATCGGCACCGGCTATCTCGGCGCCACACACGCCGCGGCCATGGCCGAACTCGGCTTCGAGGTGCTGGGGCTGGACGTGGTCCCGGAGAAGATCGCGATGCTGGAGCGGGGCGAGACCCCGATGTACGAGCCGGGCCTCGACGAGCTGCTGCGCAAGCATGTCGCGGGCATCGAGGGCTCGACCGGCCGGCTGCGCTTCACCACCGACTTCGCCGAGGTCGCGGAGTTCGGCGACGTCCACTTCGTCTGCGTGAACACCCCGCAGAAGCACGGCGAGTACGCCTGCGACATGAGCTACGTCGACTCCGCCATCGCCTCCCTCGCCCCGCATCTGCGGCGCCCGGCGCTGGTCGTCGGCAAGTCGACGGTGCCGGTCGGGTCGGCCGACCGGCTCGCCGCCTACCTCGCCGAGCACGCGCCCGCCGGGGCCGACGCCGAGCTGGCGTGGAACCCGGAGTTCCTGCGCGAGGGCTTCGCCGTGAAGGACACCCTGCACCCGGACCGGATCGTGGTCGGCGTGCGCGGCGAGCGGGCGGAGAAGCTGCTGCGCGAGGTGTACGCGACTCCGCTCGGCGAGGGCACCCCGTTCGTGGTGAGCGACTTCCCGACCGCCGAGCTGGTGAAGACGGCCGCGAACTCCTTCCTCGCCACCAAGATCTCCTTCATCAACGCGATGGCGGAGGTGTGCGAGGCCGCCGACGGCGACGTGGTGAAGCTGGCGGAGGCCATCGGGCACGACGAGCGGATCGGGAAGAAGTTCCTGCGCGCCGGGATCGGCTTCGGCGGCGGCTGCCTGCCCAAGGACATCCGGGCGTTCATGGCGCGCGCCGGTGAGCTGGGCGCCGACCAGGCGCTCACCTTCCTGCGCGAGATCGACTCCATCAACATGCGCCGGCGCGGGCAGATGGTGGAGATGGCGCGGGAGGCGCTCGGCGGCGGCTCGTTCCTCGGCAAGCGGGTCGCGGTGCTCGGCGCCACCTTCAAGCCCGACTCCGACGACGTCCGGGACTCGCCCGCGCTGAACGTGGCCGGTCAGATACACCTCCAGGGCGGCCAGGTCACGGTGTACGACCCCAAGGGCATCGAGAACGCCCGCAGGCTGTTCCCGACGCTGGGCTACGCCGAGTCGGCGCGGGAGGCGGTTCGGGGCGCGGACGTGGTGCTGCACCTGACCGAGTGGCGGGAGTTCCGCGAGCTGGACCCGGCGGAGCTGGGCGAGGTCGCTGCGGCGCGAATCGTGCTGGACGGGCGTAACGCGCTGGACCCGGAGCCGTGGCGCAAGGCCGGCTGGACGTACCGGGCGATGGGCCGCCCGACCGCGTAACCCTCTTCCTCTGCTTCTCCACGACGCCGGTTCGGCCGAGGCTCAGTCGGCCGAACCGGCGTCTGTGCGCATTGTGCACCACTTGGCCGCGAGGCGGCCGGGGAACCCCCCTCGCCTTACCTGTCCTTGGCCTACCCGTCCTTGGCCCGGTAGCGGCGCATCTTCGCGCGCGCCCCGCACACCTGCATCGAGCACCAGCGGCCCCGCCCGGCGGGGCTGCGGTCGTAGTACGCCCAGTGGCAGGTGGGCGCCTCACACGCCTTGAGCCGCTGCCAGGTGCCCTCGACCAGCGCCCCGGCGACGGCGGCGGCGACGCGGGAGAGCAGCGGGCCGGTGTCGGCGGGGGCGAGGGCGGCGGAGCCGTCGCTGTCGTCGACGGCGACGAACAGCGGGGCCCGGGACAGCAGTTCGCCGAGCGGGGCGACCGTGGCATGCGGTGGGTGTCCGGCGTGCGCGAGGAGGGCGGCGCGCAGCGACTCGCGCAGCGCGCGGGCGGTGTCCAGCTCGCCGTCGCCGATCCCGAGGCCCGCGCGGCCCTCCGCCGTGTCGAGCGCGTCCCGGCCGCTCTCGATGTCCAGGGTGTTCACCAGGGACTCCACCAGGGCGAGGCTGCCCGGCGCGGCCGATCTCTCACTCATGCTTGCGACGTTACCCCTCATGCGGGACCATGAGGTAACCGTTACCGGTAACCGAGCTTTACGAGTAACGACTCCAAGGAGGAAGTCATGGCTCTCGCCGAGCTGGGCGCGGTCGTCCTGGACTGTCCCGACCCCCAGGCACTGGCCGGTTTCTACGCCGAGATCCTGGGCGGCACGGTGGAAGGGGACGCCGACTGGGTGGACCTGCGCACCCCCACCGGCCGGACCCTCGCCTTCCAGCGCGCCCAGGGGTACGTCCCGCCGTCCTGGCCCGCCCCGGACGCCTCCCAGCAGTTCCACCTGGACCTCACGGTTCCCGACCTGGACGAGGCCGAGAAGCAGGTCCTCTCCCTGGGCGCCAAGCCCCTGGACACCGACGCCCCCGACCGCACCTGGCGCGTCTACGCCGACCCGGCGGGGCACCCGTTCTGCCTGTGCGCCTGCTGAACCCTCCGGCGGGTCAGCCGAAGTGGTCCGGGCCGTCCAGCGACTTGGTGGCGGCAGTGGCCGCCCCCTTGTCGCGGGCGACCGCCTCCATCAAGCGCCGGGTGTTCGCGGGCGAACGCAGCAGATACACCGTTTCCTGCCAGGACTCGTAGTCCTCCGCGGACATGAGGATGGCGCCCCCTGCCCTGGAGCTGATCCGGACCGGCGTGTGGTCGTCGTTGACCCGCTTGATCAGGGAATGCAGATCGCGGCGTGCCTCACTGACACTTACGTTCATCGTCTCGTCGCCCTTCTCCGGCATCACTCGCCCCCCGCCGCCTCGATGACCCCGTCCAGGGTGTCGCGGGTGCGGTGGAGGTCGGTGAGCAGGCGGTCGATGCGAGTGCGTTCCTCGGTGAGGTCGGCCAGGAGTTTCGGGGTGGCCCGCTCCGAGGGGCCGCCGTCCTGGTCGCGCATGCAGGGGAGCAGGTGGCGGATGCGTTCGCTGTGCAGGCCCGCCGCGTACAGCTCCTGGATGCGCACCACACGGTCGACGGCGGCCTCCGGGAACTCCCGGTGGCCGCCGGCCGTGCGCTCGGCCGCGAGCAGGCCCCGGCTCTCGTAGTAGCGCAGCGACCGCTCGCTCACTCCGGTACGCCGGGCCAGTTCACCGATCCGCACATCCGCCTCCCCAGGGCTTGAACCTGACACCGGTGTCAGCTTCTACGGTACGGCCATGACGGACTTCCTGGCCCCGGCCCGGCTCGGCCAACTCGCGCTCCCCCACCACCTGGTGATGGCCCCGCTCACCCGCAACCGCGCGGAGGCGGACGGCACCCCGACCCCGCTCATGGCCGACTACTACGCCCAGCGCGCCTCCGCCGGGCTCATCATCGGCGAGGCCGCGACCCCGAACGCGGTCGGCCAGACCTACCCGGACATCGCCGCGATGCACACCGACCGGCACACCGACGGCTGGCGCAAGATCACCGAGGCGGTACGGGCCGCCGGCGGGCACATGTTCCTCCAGCTCCAGCACGGCGGCCGGGTCAGCCACCCGGCGACGACAGGGCTGACCCCCGTGGCTCCCTCCGCCGTACCGCTCCCGGAGACGATCTTCACGCGGCAGGGTCACCTGCCCGCCCCCGTGCCCCGCGCGATGACACTCGACGACATCCGCACCGCCGTCGCCGACTTCGCCTCCGCCGCCCGGCGGGCGATCGACGCCGGGTTCGAGGGCGTGGAGGTGCACTCCGCCAACGGACATCTGCTGCACCAGTTCCTCGCCGGGAACACCAACCGGCGCACCGACGCGTACGGCGGCCCGCCCGAGCACCGGGTGCGCTTCACCGTGGAGGTGACCGAGGCGGTGGCCGACGCGATCGGCGCCGAGCGGGTCGGCGTACGGATCTCGCCGGGCGGCACGGTCAACGGCATCCAGGAGGACGACACCCACGCCCTGTACCCCGCGCTGCTGCACCGCCTGCGCGGCCTGGGCCTCGCCTATCTGCACCTGGTGCGCGCCGAACCCGGCGACGAGCTGTACAAGCGGCTGCGCGCCGACTGGCCCGGCACGCTGATCGGCAACCCGCTGCTGACCGACCTCACCACCGAGGCGGTGGCGCGGGCGTCGCGCGCGATGCTGGCTTCCGGCGCGGACCTGGTCGCCCTCGGCCGCCCCTTCATCTCCAACCCGGACCTGGTCGCCCGGCTGCGCCGGGGAGCCCCGCTCAACCCGCTCAGGGAGCGGTACCTGATGTACGTGGGCGGGGCCGACGGTTACACCGACTACCCCGCCCTCGTCGACTAGCCGTCCAGCGACTCGATCGTCGCGTGGGAGGCCGGGCGGGTGGTGCGGAGGTCGCGGGAGACGTCCTCCGCCGCGCCCAGGACCCGGACCGCGTTCTGCCAGGTCAGCTTGGCGAGGTCCGGCTTGGACCAGCCGCGGTCGAGGAGTTCCGCGATCAGGTTCGGGTAGCCGGAGACGTCGTTCAGGCCGTCCGGGGTGAACGCGGTGCCGTCGTAGTCGCCGCCGATGCCGAGGTGGTCGATGCCGGCCACCTCGCGCATGTGGTCGAGGTGGTCCGCGACCGTGGAGACGGTGGCGATGGGGCGCGGGTTGCGCTCCTCGAAGTCCCGGTGGACCTTCATGCCCTCCTCGGTGGTGTCGAGGTGGTGCAGGCCGTGGGCGCGCATGTTGTCGTCGGCGGCGGCCGTCCAGTCCACGGCGGCCTGGAGGACGAACTTCGGTACGAACGTCACCATCGCCATGCCGCCGTTGGCGGGCAGCCGCTCCAGCACGTCGTCCGGGACGTTGCGCGGGTGGTCGCACACGGCACGCGAGGAGGAGTGCGAGAAGATGACCGGCGCCGAGGTGGCGTCCAGCGCGTCCCGCATCGTCGTCGCCGCGACGTGGGAGAGGTCGACCAGCATGCCGAGCCGGTTCATCTCGCGGACGACCTCGCGGCCGAAGGCGGTCAGACCGCCGGCCTTGGGCTCGTCGGTCGCCGAGTCCGCCCAGTCCACGTTGTCGTTGTGGGTGAGCGTCATGTACCGCACGCCCAGCGCGTACAACCCCCGCAGCGTGCCGAGGGAGTTGGCGATGGAGTGCCCGCCCTCGGCACCCATCAGCGAGGCGATCCGGCCGGAGGCACGAGCCGCCTCCATGTCGGCGGCCGTCAGCGCGGGCGCCAGCTCGTCCGGGTACCGCTCGATCAGCCGCGTCACACAGTCGATCTGCTCCAGCGTGGCCGGCACCGCGTCGGGCAGGTCCGACCGCACGTACACCGACCAGTACTGCGCCCCGACCCCGCCCTCGCGCAGGCGGGGCAGGTCGGTGTGCAGATGGGCGTTCTGGTGACCGGCGATGTCCCGCGCGGCCAGGTCGTAGGCGACCTGCTCCCGCAGCGCCCACGGCAGGTCGTTGTGCCCGTCGACGACGGGGAACTCCCGCAGCAGCGAGCGGGCTTCGTCCAGGGAGGAGGTCATCGGCGTCATTTCCCGAATCCGAAGCCGGCCGAGCCCTCGACCTTGGAGCGGAGGCGCTTGCCCTTCTCCGTGGCCTGGTCGTTCAGCTCCTGCTGGAAGTCGCGCATGCGCTGGAGGAGGTCCTCGTCGTGCGCGGCGAGCATCCGGGCGGCCAGCAGACCGGCGTTGCGGGCGCCGCCGACGGAGACGGTGGCGACCGGGACACCGGCCGGCATCTGGACGATCGACAGCAGCGAGTCCATGCCGTCCAGGTACTTCAGCGGCACCGGCACACCGATGACCGGCAGCGGCGTCACCGAGGCGAGCATGCCGGGCAGGTGGGCGGCGCCGCCCGCGCCCGCGATGATCGCCTTCAGCCCGCGCTCGGCGGCCCGCTCCCCGTACGCGACCATCTCGCGCGGCATCCGGTGCGCGGAGACGACATCCACCTCGTAGGGAATCTCGAACTCGTCGAGGGCCTTGGCGGCGGCCTCCATGACGGGCCAGTCGGAGTCCGACCCCATGACGATGCCAACAACGGGACTCATTCGGTGATCGTGCCTCTCAGGTAGCCGGCTGCGTGACGGGCGCGTTCCAGTACATCGTCCAGGTCGTCGCCGTAGGTGTTGACGTGACCCACCTTGCGGCCGGGTTTTACGTCCTTGCCATACATGTGGATCTTGAGCTGGGGGTCGCGGGCCATGCAGTGGAGGTACGCGGAGTACATGTCCGGGTAGTCACCGCCGAGCACGTTGACCATGACCGTCCAGGGCGCGCGGGGGCGCGGGTCGCCGAGGGGGAGGTCGAGGACCGCGCGGACGTGGTTGGCGAACTGCGAGGTGATCGCGCCGTCCATCGACCAGTGGCCGGAGTTGTGCGGGCGCATGGCCAGCTCGTTGACGAGGACACGGCCGTCGCGGGTCTCGAACAGCTCGACCGCGAGGTGCCCGACGACACCGAGTTCCTTGGCGATGTTCAGGGCCATCTCCTCGGCCCGGAGCGCGAGGGTCTCGTCCAGGCCGGGCGCGGGCGCGATCACGGTGTCGCACACGCCTGCGACCTGCCGGGACTCCACCACCGGGTAGGCGACGGCCTGGCCGTGCGGGGAGCGTACGACGTTGGCGGCCAGCTCGCGGACGTAGTCGACCTTCTCCTCGGCCAGCACCGGCACGCCCGCCCGGAAGGGCTCGGCGGCCTCCGCCTCGGAGTCGACGACCCACACGCCCTTGCCGTCGTAGCCGCCGCGCACCGTCTTCAGGACGACGGGGAAGCCCTCGCCCTCGGCGGCGAACGCGGCCACGTCGGCCGGGTCGCGCACGATGCGGTGGCGCGGGCAGGGCACGCCGATCTCCGTGAGCTTCGCGCGCATCACGCCCTTGTCCTGGGCGTGCACGAGCGCGTCGGGCCCCGGCCGGACGGGGATGCCGTCCGCCTCCAGGGCCTTGAGGTGCTCGGTCGGCACGTGCTCGTGATCGAAGGTGATCACGTCACAGCCGCGCGCGAACTCACGCAGCGTGTCGAGGTCGCGATAGTCGCCGATGACGACTTCGCTCACGACCTGCGCCGCGGAATCCTGGGGAGTGTCACTGAGGAGCTTGAACCTGATGCCCAACGGGATGCCCGCCTCGTGCGTCATACGCGCGAGCTGCCCCCCGCCGACCATGCCGACTACCGGGAACGTCACCCCCCTAGCGTATCGGCCGCCGGGACCGGCCCGGACGACCGATGTCCTGGCCCCCCGGCGCGGATCTCTTACCCGCCCCTTGCCGGCCTCTTGCCGACCCGTTTCCCCGGCTGTGGCCAGGTGCGCGGGCATGGGAGGGATCGCGTGGATAGCATGGCCGGGCCGAGAAGAACCTATGGACGGGAGCTGCACAGCCATGGAACGTCGTTCCTCGGGGCTGCAACGGCTCGCCCGTGAGGTGGCCAAGTTCGGCGCGGTCGGAGGGGCCGGGGTCCTGGTCAACCTCGGTGTGTTCAACCTGGTCCGGCACGTCTCCGACCTGCCCGTGGTGCGGGCCAGCATCATCGCCACGATCGTGGCCATCGTCTTCAACTACCTGGGCTTCCGCTACTGGACGTACCGGGACCGCGAAAAGGGCGGGCGCCCGCGCGAGCTGATGCTGTTCCTGGTGTTCAGCGCGATCGGCCTGGTGATCGAGAACGGGGTGCTGTACCTCGCCACCTACGGGTTCGGCTGGGACACCCCGCTCCAGAGCAACATCTTCAAGTTCGTCGGCATCGGCGTCGCCACGCTGTTCCGCTTCTGGTCGTACCGCACCTGGGTGTTCCGCGCGCTGCCCGACAAGGACACGGGCACGGAGCCGGTGGCCCGGCACGAGCCGGAGAACCCGGAGCGGGTGCGCTAGCTCAGCGGACCGTGGGCTCCTGGCCGTCTCCCTTGTTCTGGGCGGGGGCGGTGCGGGAGAGGAACAGGCCGAAGACCGGCGGGTGCGTCTGGAGCAGCTCCAGACGGCCGCCGTCCGCCTCGGCGAGGTCGCGGGCGACGGCGAGGCCGATGCCGGTGGAGTTGCGGCCGCTGATGGTCCGCTCGAAGATCCGCGCGCCGAGGTCGGCGGGGACGCCGGGGCCCTCGTCGGTGACCTCGATCACGGACTGGTTGCCGGTGACACGGGTGCGCAGGGCGACGGTGCCGCCGCCGTGCATCAGCGAGTTCTCGATCAGCGCGGCCAGTACCTGCGCGACGGCGCCGGGCGTGCCGACCGCCGTCAGGTGCCGCTTGCCGGAGCTGACGATGGCCCGGCCCGCGCTGCGGTAGGCGGGGCGCCACTCGGCGAGCTGCTGCTGGATGACGTCGTCCAGGTGGAAGGTGACGGCGGAGCCGGTACGCGGGTCGCGTGAGTTGGTCAGCAGCCGCTCCACCACGTCGGTCAGCCGCTCCACCTGCGCCAGCGCGATGGTGGCCTCCTCCTTCACCGTCTCCGGCTCATCGGTGAGGGTGATCTCCTCCAGCCGCATGGAGAGCGCCGTGAGGGGCGTACGCAGCTGGTGGGAGGCGTCGGCCGCGAGGCGCCGTTCGGCGGTCAGCATGCGCCCGATGCGCTCGGCGGAGGAATCCAGTACGTCGGCGACCCGGTCCAGCTCGGGGACGCCGTAGCGCTTGTGGCGGGGGCGGGGGTCGCCGGAGCCGAGGCGTTCGGCGGTCTCGGCGAGGTCGGTGAGCGGGGAGGCGAGCCGGTTGGCCTGGCGTACGGCGAGCAGGACGGCGGCGATCACGGCGAGCAGGGCGACCAGGCCGATGATCAGCAGGGTGCGGCCGACCTCGCGGGTCACGGCGGAGCGGGGCTCCTGCACGGTGACCGTCTCGCCCTCCTCGCCGTGCTGCGTGGAGTGGATGACGTCGCCCTCGGGCTTGCTGCCGATCTCGATCGGGGCCCGGCCGGGCATCCGGATCACCGCGTACTGGGTCTTGCTGACCGGGTTGCGCAGCACGTCGGCGTTGACGTTCTCGGCGGCGAGGATGCGGCTGTCCACGATGCTGGCCAGCCGGACCGCCTCGGACTCGACCCGCTCCTGGGCGCTGTTGCTGATCGTCCGTGTCTCCACGATCACCAGCGAGACCCCGAACACGGCGATCACCACCAGCACGACGGCAAGCGTGGACTGAATAAGACGACGACGCACGGGTCCCTCCGGGAAGACTGAGAACCACCAGTCTCCCCCGCCTTCGACGAGGTGGGCGTCAGCTCTTCTCGAAGCGGAAGCCCACGCCGCGCACCGTGGCGATGTACCGGGGGTTGGCCGCGTCGTCGCCGAGCTTCTTGCGGAGCCAGGAGATGTGCATGTCCAGGGTCTTGGTGGAGGACCACCACGTCGTGTCCCAGACCTCGCGCATGAGCTGGTCCCGGGTGACGACCCGCCCCGCGTCCCGCACCAGCACCCGGAGCAGGTCGAACTCCTTGGCCGTGAGCTGGAGCTCCTCCTCGCCCATCCAGGCGCGGTGCGACTCGACGTCGATGCGCACACCGTGCGTGGCCGTCGGCTGCTGCGGCTCCGCCGAGCCGCGCCGCAGCAGGGCCCGGACCCGGGCCAGCAGCTCGGCGAGGCGGAAGGGCTTGGTGACGTAGTCGTCGGCGCCCGCGTCGAGGCCCACGACGGTGTCCACCTCGTCGGCCCGCGCGGTCAGGATGAGGATCGGCACGGTGTGGCCGTCGGCACGCAGCCGGCGGGCGACCTCCAGGCCGTCCATGCCGGGCAGGCCCAGGTCCAGCACGACGAGATCGACACCGCCCTGGAGTCCGGCGTCGAGCGCGCTGGGGCCGTCCTCGCGCACCTCGACCTCGTAACCTTCCCGGCGCAGAGCGCGGGCCAGCGGCTCCGAGATGGACGCGTCGTCCTCGGCGAGCAGTACACGGGTCATGAGCTGATGGTAGACCGCCCGCGCGTGGGGGCGGGGCGTGGTCGGCAGCAGGGCTCTTACCTTTGTACCCTGCTGGTACAAACCAGTGCCCGTGGGATGCGATCGTGGAAGAGACCTTCGAAACAGGTCGCGCGGTTCCCCTGATCCCTGTGATCCGTGTCTCAAGTCCTTCCATTTCCGGCAGTGTCCTGCCGTATGGTGACCTGAACGCCTGTAGCACACCGGGGGCCTTTTGGCGGGCACATGACGCCTTGGGTCCTTTTTCTGTGCGGGCTGACGAAGATCAGCCTTGAAAGGAATGACCTCTGGCCGGGCTCCGCACGCAGTGACGCGTTCGGGGCGTGGATCCCGGTGGTCGCCGTCCGCCGCTCCGCCAGGATGCGGGGCCCCCAGGGCGTGGGGGTGGATGGACGACCTCGCCGGTGCCGGCCGCACCCCCACCGGGCGCGCAGCGCTCCATCGCGCGTCCCGACCAGCAAGGAACGACCATGGCGTCCAGCCTGACGAAGGACTCGGTCCGCCCGGAGACCCCGGGTACCGAGAAGACCTTCTTCGGCCACCCCCGAGGCTTGGCCACTCTCTTCATGACCGAGATGTGGGAGCGGTTCTCCTACTACGGCATGAGGGCCCTGCTCCCGCTGTACCTGGTCGCTCCGGGCGGCCTGCACATGAGCGCGGGCACCGCGACCGCGATCTACTCGGTGTACCTGTCGCTCGTGTACCTGCTCGCCCTGCCCGGTGGCTGGGTCGCCGACCGCCTGCTCGGTCCCCGCAAGACGGTGGCCGTCTCCGGTCTCATCATCATGCTCGGCCACCTGTGCCTGGCGCTGCCCATGTCCGCGAGCTTCTTCGTCGGTCTGGTCCTGGTCGCCATCGGTTCGGGTCTGCTGAAGGCCAACATCTCGACGATGGTCGGCCACCTGTACAAGGGCGTGGACGACCCGCGCCGCGACGGTGGCTTCACCCTCTTCTACATCGGCATCAACCTGGGCGCCTTCGTCGCACCGCTGGCCATCGGCACCGTCGGCGAGAACGTCAACTGGCACCTCGGCTTCGCGCTGGCCGCGCTCGGTATGGCGCTGGGCCTCATCCAGTACATGCTGGGCGGCCGTCACCTCGCCGCGCAGAGCAACGAGGTCCCGACCCCGATGTCCGCCGAGGAGAAGAAGTCCACGCTGCGCAAGGGCCTGATCTGGCTCGCCATCGCCGTGGTCTTCTACGCCCTCGTGGGCGGCACGGGCCACTTCACGCTGAACTGGGCCCTGATCCCGCTGACGATCATCGGCCTGATCGTGCCGATCCTGGTGATCGCCCGGATCTACCGCGACAAGGACCTGGAGCCGTCCGAGCGCTCGAAGGTCTCCGCGTACATCTGGTTCTTCGTCGCCGCCGCCGTCTTCTGGATGATCTACGACCAGGGTGGTTCCACCCTGTCGCTGTTCGCCGACAGCTCGGCCAAGAACACGATCGCCGGCTGGGGCTTCCCGGTCTCCTGGTACCAGTCGGTCAACCCGATCATGATCATGGCGCTGGCCCCGGTCTTCGCCTGGCTGTGGCTGTGGCTGAACCGGCGCGGCCAGGAGCCGAGCACGATCGTGAAGTTCGGCTCCGGTCTGGTGCTGGTCGGCGCGTCCTTCTTCCTCTTCCTCGCTCCGCTGTCGATCGCCGAGGGCGGTCACAAGGCCGCGGCGATGTGGCTGGTGGCGATCTACTTCGTGCAGACCGTCGGTGAGCTGGCGCTGTCGCCGGTGGGCCTGTCGGTGACCACGAAGATGGCGCCGAAGAAGTACGCCTCGCAGATGATGGGCGTCTGGTTCCTCGCGGTCACCGCGGGCGACTCGATCACCGCCCTGCTGTCGAACCCGGCCGTCGGCGGGGTCAACCTCGACAGGATGGGCTTCGTCGGCCTGGAGGCGGCCCTGGCCGTGGTGGCGGGCGTCGCGGTCTGGATGTACCGCAAGAAGGTCAAGGCCCTGATGGGCAGCGTCAACTGACCTGACTCGCTCCGCTGGACGCACGAAGGGCCCCCGCATCGATGATGCGGGGGCCCTTCGCCGTTGTCCGGGGCGCCGGTCTCAGGCCGGGGCGCCCAGTTCCGCCCAGACCGTCTTGCCTGGCTGGTCGGGGGTGCGTACGACGCCCCAGTCCAGGCAGAGGCGCTGGACGATGAACATGCCGTGGCCGCCGGGGCGGCCCGCCTGGTGCGGGGTACGGGGTGCGGGCTGGCCGGTGCCCCGGTCGGTGACCTCCAGCCGGATCGCCTTCTTGTCGCAGGACAGGAACAGCTGGTCCGGTCCACCGGCGTGCAGGCAGGCGTTGGTGACCAGCTCCGAGACGACGAGGAGCACGTCCTCGGCGGCGGCCCGCTGCTCGGCGCCGGCGGCGGGGAGCCAGCCCCACGCGTACAGCGCCTGCCGGGTGAAGTCCCGGGCGAGCGGGACCACCCCGCTCTCGCCGTCCAGGCTCAGTCTGCGGACCTGCCGCCCCCACGCCTCCGCCTCGCCGTCGGAGGGCGTGGCAGGCGCGACGGCACTCACGGCCGTCGCGTCGTCCGACGCCTCGTCTCCTTCGGGCATGCCGGAAGCGCCGCTCGGCTCCGGGCCACCGTCGCCCGGCGAGTAGGGCCGGGTGGTGCTCATCAGCGCTTCACCTCACCGATCCACCAGTACACGATTCAAAAGTCCGACTCCGTTCGGTCCCGGACGGCCGGTTCACCGTCCGTCCGGTGTCCGCGTGCTGCCTCCGTCACCCTTCGGCGGTCCGCCCTCGCCTCATACGTCGCGCCGGACCCCATCCCCGGTTCCCGGAACGGTCCGGCGGCGGGGCTGCCGAAGGGTTTCAGAGTGTCTCCTGCCCGACTGATCCCCCGGAACACCCCCGCGTTCACCCGGCGCTCGAAGGAGCACCGGTGGAGGGGGCGTACGGGAGGGGTCAGCCGGTCTCGCCCGACAGGGCTGCCGCCACGGAGTCGTGGACGGTGAAGACCGCCTCGGCTCCCGTGATCTCGAATACGCGTGCGACTACGGGCAGCATGCCCGCGAGGTGCACTCCGCCGCCGGCGGCGTCTGCCTTGAGCCGCGCCCCGAGCAGGACGTTCAGTCCTGTCGAGTCGCAGAACTCCAGTCGTGAGCAGTCCACGACAAGTCGTGCGAAGCCCTTCTCGAGGAGGTCGTCGAGCGGCTCGCGCAGTAGATCGGCGGTGTGGTGATCGAGTTCACCAGCCGGTGTCACTACGGCGCTGGAGCCCTCTTCCCGCACCTCCACCAGAAGCCGGCCCGACTGTGCGCTGCCGACCGTCCCGTGGTCCATGCCGTCTCTCTCCCGAGGTCTTGGCTGCTGATGCCCTCGAACATTACGCCTTCCAGCCACACTTCGACACCCGAACAACCCCACAGAAACGGGCATATCGCCGCAAACGACACTTGCGACCAGCTCACCGAAGCAGGTAGGGCTAGTACGACACACATCCCTACACGCCGGCTTCGGAGGCGCCGCACACCGCAGTGCACGTATCGGCTTCGGCAGCCATATGCCGAGAACGATGGAGGACACCCATGTCACCCCGGCTCGACGCATCGCCTACCCACAAAGCGACGTCGACACCCCCACCGGACCAGCTGGACCACACCATCGACCCTCTCGACCCCCTCGACCCCCTGGCGGGGCTCCCCGAGATCCCGCCGTTCGACGAGGTCGGCCCGGTGGACGCGCGAGCCCTGTCCAAGACGCTCTTCGAGCGCCTGGAGTCGCTGGAGGAGGGCACGCACGAATACTCGTACGTCCGTAACACCCTCGTCGAACTGAATCTGGCGCTCGTCAAGTTCGCCGCCTCGCGCTTCCGCTCCCGCAGCGAGCCGATGGAGGACATCGTCCAGGTCGGCACGGTCGGCCTGATCAAGGCGATCGACCGCTTCGAGATGTCGCGCGGCGTCGAGTTCCCGACCTTCGCCATGCCGACCATCATCGGCGAGATCAAGCGCTTCTTCCGTGACACCTCGTGGTCCGTACGCGTCCCGCGCCGCCTCCAGGAGCTGCGGCTCGACCTGGCGAAGGCCGGGGACGAGCTGGCCCAGCGGCTGGACCGCACCCCCACCGTCGCGGAGCTGGCCGAGCGGCTCGGACTCTCCCACGAGGAGGTCGTCGAGGGCATGGCGGCCTCGAACGCCTACACCGCCTCCTCGCTGGACGCCCAGCCCGCCGAGGACGACACCGAGGGCGCGCTCTCGGACCGCATCGGCTACGAGGACCACGGGCTCGAAGGCATCGAGTACATCGAGTCGTTGAAGCCGCTGATCGCCGAACTGGCGCCCCGCGACCGGAAGATCCTCTCCCTGCGCTTCGTGGCGGGCCTGACCCAGTCGGAGATCGGCGAGGAGCTGGGCATCTCCCAGATGCATGTCTCGCGGCTGCTGTCGCGGACGTTGACGCGGCTGCGCAAGGGACTGACGCTGGACGAGTGACGGTGGGCGCCGCCCGAGGGCGGTCCTCCCCCGCACGCATGAGGCGGCTCGGCAGGCGGTGCCGGGCCGCCTCGCCGTGTCACCGATGCGCGAACCGTTATGGGTTACCCAAAGTAACCCCTTTCCCGGACCGCGCCCCTCCAGCACCATGGGCCACCCGAACTGGCTGGTATGTCAGAACCCCAGGGGGACGGAGGGCGCGCATGGCTCAGGGCGACCGGGCCGAGCCGGACGAGGACGTTCAGAAGGCGCCGGACGCGCGGCTCATCGAACTGCTGCGCACCCCGACCCCGACGGCGTACCCGGCGCTGCAGGAGTTGCGCCGCCGCCACCAGCCGGCGGTCCTCGCCTACGCCCGCCTGTGCACCACCGGCGAGTCCGCCGCCCGACGGCTGGCGGCGGAGGCGCTCACCGCGGCTGCCCGTGACACGGCGCGCGGCATCGAGCCGAACGTGCCCCTGCGCCACCACCTGCTGCTCCTGACGGGTCGCGCCGCGGCGTCCTGGGCCCGTGACGAGCGGGCGGCGGGCCTGGACCCCGGCCTGCTGCTGGTGCTCAACTCCGGTGCCGTGCCCGGCGGTCCGACCCCGCCCCTGCTCCCGGCGTTCCAGTCGCTCCCGTCCCGCGACCAGGGCCTGGTCTGGTACGGCGTCCTGGAGGAGGAGCCCCAGGAGCGGACCGCCGCCTACCTCGGCCTCGGGCCCGCGGATGTCACCTACGGCACCCCGCGAGCCGTGACGGCGCTGGCCCAGGCGTGCCTGCGACAGCGGCTGGCCGCGTCCGACGATCCGCGCTGCGCCGACTTCCGCCGGCTGATCGAGGAGGCGGTACGGCCGGAGGGGCCCCGCCGCAGCGTCGACCTGGACGCGCACAAGGCCCGATGCCCCTGCTGCGCGGCCGCGTTCGAGGACCTGAGCGCACTGCGGGACACCCCGCGGCAGGCCCTCGCGGAGGGGCTGCTCCCCTGGCGCGGCACGGCATACGCCCACCGAGACGGTCCTGCCCCGGCACCGGCGCCCGACGGGCCTGCCCCGCGCCGGAACCGGCCGCCGCGACGTCGCTATCCGTTGGCCTTACTGGCCCTGGGTGTGGCCCTCGTCTCGCTCGTGGTGTTCCTGCTCGTACGTCCGGACGACTCTCCCGGACAGCCGGTGGCGGCCCCCGCACCCCCTCAGGTGACGGTCACGGCGACGTTCTCCCCCTCGCCCGTCGTCTCCCCCACCCCGTCCCGCACGGCCAAGTCCCCTGCGCCGAGCAGGACTTCGCAGCACCCGACGCCCCTGCCGACCCGCCGTGAGCCCAGCCCCTCCCCGACGCCCCCGCCCACACCGCCGGGCGCCGCCCGCACCCAGGTGGTGAATCTGGCCACCGGCACGTGCCTGGACGTACGCGACGGCGACTTCGACAAGGGAACCGACGTCGTCACCGTCCCCTGCACCTCCTCGCCCGCCCAGCGCTGGAGCGTCGACAGCGACCTGGGGGTCGTCCGCTCGGCCGCCGACTCCGACTTCTGTCTGGACAGCCGGGGCGACGCCGACCGGGGCGTGGGCATCTGGCCGTGCGACTCGGTCCACGGCGGCAACGGCCAGAACCTCCGCTTCACGGTCGACCCCGACGGCACCATCCGGCCGGAGATCGCCATCGAGACGGCCGTGGTGCCCGACGGCGGTGGCGGGGTGGAGCTGCGGCCACTGAACGGCGGCCGGGAGCAGCGGTGGCGGGCGGGGGCCCGCTGACGAGGACGGGGTCCGCGCGGAGGGCACCGGGGCCGGTCAGGCCACCCGGACGCCGCTCCGCCACACCTCGCCGACCAGCGGGACGCCGGGGCGGTAGGCCAGGTGGACGTGGCTGGGGGCGTCCAGGAGGGTCAGGTCGGCGCGGGCACCTGGGCTGAGGCGGCCGATGTCGGTACGGCGCAGCGCGGCCGCCCCGCCCGCCGTGGCGGCCCACACGGCCTCGTCCGGGGTCATCCCCATGTCCCGCACCGCCAGCGCGATACAGAACGGCACGGACGAGGTGTACGACGAGCCGGGGTTGCAGTCCGTGGACAGGGCCACCGTGGCCCCCGCGTCCAGCAGGCGGCGCGCGTCGGGCCACTCGGCGCGGGTGGAGAACTCGGCGCCGGGCAACAGCGTGGCGACCGTACCGCTGTTCGCCAGGGCGTCCACGTCGGCGTCCGTGAGGTGGGTGCAGTGGTCGGCGCTGGCCGCGTCCAGCTCCACGGCCAGCTGGACGCCGGGGCCGTACGAGAGCTGGTTGGCGTGGACGCGGGGGTGCAGTCCCCTGGCGCGGCCGGCGGTGAGGATCGCGCGGGCCTGGTCGCCGTCGAAGGCGCCCTTCTCGCAGAACACGTCGATCCAACGGGCGTGCGGGGCGCAGGCGTCCAGCATCTCCCCGGTCACCAGGGCGACGTACGCGGCCGGGTCCCCGGCCAGTTCGGGGGCGACGATGTGAGCGCCGAGGTAGGTCACCTCGTCGGTGTGGGCGGCCGCGATGCGCAGGGCGCGGGACTCGTCCTCGACGGTGAGCCCGTAGCCCGACTTGGTCTCCATCGTGGTGGTGCCCTGGCGCAGCGCCTCGGCCAGGTGGCGCGCGAGGTTGGCCTCCAGCTCGGCGTCGGAGGCGGCGCGGGTGGCGGCGACCGTGGTGCGGATGCCGCCGGCGCTGTAGGCGCGGCCGGACATGCGGGCGTTGAACTCGGCCGTGCGGTCCCCGGCGAAGACCAGATGGGAGTGGGAGTCCACGAAGCCCGGCAGGACGGCCTTCCCACCGGCGTCGAGGCGGTTGTCAGTGGCGGGTGCTTTCCTTGACTCACCGGCCCACACGACGCGTTCGCCGTCGATGACCAGGGCCGCGTCCTGGATGAGTCCGAGAGGGGAACTGTCACCGAGGGAGGGGTCGTTGGTGACCAGCGTGGCGATGTTGGTGATGGCGGTGCTGCTGCTCATGGTGTTCTCGGTGTCCTCGGGGGTGCCGGTAGGGGTGCCGGTGGGGGTCAGTCGCGCAGGGCGCCGATCGCGTCGGCGAGGGCGGAGGGCACGTCGGGCACGAGCGTGTGCGCCCCGTCCCGTACGACCTGGCGGCCGCCCACGACCGTGTGCCGGACGTCCGCCGCGCTCGCCGCGAATACGGCCGTCTCGGCGCCGAGCCGGGGCGGCGGTCCGGCCGTCCTGACCGAGTCGAGGGCGATGGTCGTGAGGTCGGCCAGCCGTCCGGGCTCGATGGCGCCCGCCTCCTGCCAGCCGAGCGCGGCGTGGCCGTCCTCGGTGGCGGCGCGCAACAGCGCGGCGGCGGTCCAGTGACCCCGTGTGCGGGTGCGCAGCCGCTCGTCCAGCTCCATCGCGCGCGCCTCTTCGAGCAGGTCGATGACGGCGTGGCTGTCGGAGCCGAGGGAGAGCGGGGAGCCCGCGCTCTGGAGGTTGACGGCGGGCCCGATGCCGTCGGCCAGGTCGCGTTCGGTGGTGGGGCACATGCAGGTGCCGGTGCCCGAGCCGCCGAGCAGGGCGATGTCCTCGCCGGTGAGATGGGTGTTGTGCACACCGGTGGTGCGCGGTCCGAGCACGCCGTGGTCGGCGAGCAGCCGGGCCGGGGTGACGCCGTGCGCGGCCAGGCAGGCGTCGTTCTCGGCGGTCTGCTCGGAGAGGTGGACGTGCAGCGGGGCCCGCCGCTCCCCGGCCCAGCCCGCGACGGTCGCCAACTGGGCGGCGGGGACGGCCCGTACGGAGTGGACGGCCGCGCCGATCCGCGCGTGATCCTGTTCCTTGAGAACTGAACAGCGTTCGGCCCAGGCGTCCGCGGTGCCGTCGGAGAAGCGGAGCTGATGGTGGTTGGGGGGCTCGCCGAAGCCGGCCGAGAGGTACGCGGTGTCCAGGAGGGTGATGCGGATGCCGGCCTCGGCGGCGGCCGCGATCAGAGCCTCGCCCATGGCATTGGGGTCGGCGTAGGGCGTGCCGCCGGGGGCGTGGTGGAGGTAGTGGAACTCCCCCACGCAGGTGATCCCGGCGAGGGCCATCTCGGCGTACACCGCGCGGGCGAGGGCATGGTAGGTCTCCGGGGTCAGCCGGTCGGCGACGGAGTACATCACCTCACGCCAGGTCCAGAAGGTCCCGGAGCCGACCTGGACCGTGCCGCGCAGGGCCCGGTGGAAGGCGTGGCTGTGCGCGTTGGCGAGGCCGGGCAGGGTGAGACCGCGCAGGATCTCGGCGCCGGGCGGCGGGGTGGGCGTGCCGGTGCGGACGGCGGTGATGCGGCCGTCCGCGACCTCGACGAGCACCCCCGGCTCGACGTTCGCGCCGAGCCAGGCGTGCTCCAACCAGTAGGTTCCCTGGGTCACCTGCGGGTCAGTCCTTCCAGTACGTCGGCGAGGGCGCGCACCCCGGCCACGCAGTCGTCCTCGGTCGCGGACTCGGCCGGGGAGTGCGAGACACCGGTGGGGTTGCGCACGAACAGCATGGCGGTCGGGACGCTCCCGGACAGAATCCCGGCGTCGTGCCCGGCCCCGGTGCCCAGCACGGGCACCTTCAGCCCGGCGTCCCGGCCCAGGAGGCGGCCGAGTTCGTCGCGCAGGGCGTGGTCGAACTCCACGACCGGGGTGAAGGACTCGCGGACCACGTCCAGGTCGATGCCGTGGGCGTCGGCGTACTCCCGCGCGGCACGCGTGATGCCGTCGAGGACCGTGTCCAGCGCCTCCTGGCCGGGGGCGCGGGAGTCCAGCCAGCCGCGCACCAGGGAGGGGATGGCGTTGACCCCGTTGGGTTCCACGGAGATCTTGCCGAACGTGGCGACGGCTCCGGCGAGTTCGGCCTCCCGGCGGGCGGCAAGCACGGTCTCGGCGTACGTCGGCATCGGGTCCCGCCGGTCCGCGAGCCGGGTGGTGCCGGCGTGGTTGGCCTCGCCCCGGAAGTCGAACCGCCAGCGGCCGTGCGGCCAGATGGAGCTGGCGATGCCGACCTGGTCCCCGGAGAGGTCCAGCGCGCGGCCCTGTTCGACATGCAGTTCCACGAACGCGCCGATGCGGGCGAGGCGTTCGGGGTCGGCTCCGATGGTGTCGGGGTCGTGGCCGGCGGCCGCCATGGCCTTGGGCAGGGTGATCCCGTCGCCGTCGGTGAGGAGGTGGGCCTGCTCGACGGTGAGCTGCCCGGCGGCGAGCCGGGAGCCGACGCAGGCGAGCCCGAAGCGGGCACCTTCCTCGTCCCCGAAGTTGACGATGCCGAGGGGGCGGTTCGGCCGAACTTCTCGAGCTTTAAGTTCGTCCAGCGCCGCAAAAGCGGACACCACCCCGAGGGGCCCGTCGAAAGCCCCACCGTCCGGCACGGAGTCGAGGTGCGACCCGGTGACGACGGCGTCCCCGTCGGCGGGGTCCCCGAGCCAGGCCCACTGGTTCCCGTTCCGGTCCACCTCGTAGCTCAGCCCGCGAGCCTCGGCCTGTCCCCGGAACCAGGCCCGGCACTCGGCGTCGGCGGCGGTCCAGGCGTATCGCCGGTAACCGCCGGAGGCGGAGCTGCGCCCGATGGGCAGCAGTTCGGCCCACATCTCCTGGAAGGAGGAGGTCACTCCCCCTCACCCTCACGCATGGGCACCCGCACGTCCCGCTCCTCGGCGACCGACTCCGCGATGTCGTACCCCGCGTCCACGTGCCGGATGACACCCATGCCGGGGTCGTTGGTCAGCACCCGCCGGATCTTCTCCCCCGCCAGCTTCGTACCGTCGGCGACACTCACCTGCCCCGCGTGGATGGACCGTCCCATCCCCACGCCGCCCCCATGGTGGATGGAGACCCAGGACGCCCCGGAAGCCACGTTGACCATGGCGTTCAGCAGCGGCCAGTCGGCGATCGCGTCGGACCCGTCCAGCATCGCCTCGGTCTCCCGGTAGGGCGAGGCGACGGACCCGCAGTCGAGGTGGTCCCGCCCGATGGCGAGCGGAGCGGCAAGCTCACCGCTCGCCACCATGTCGTTGAACCGCTCCCCCGCCTTGTCCCGCTCGCCGTATCCGAGCCAGCAGATCCGGGCCGGCAGCCCCTGGAAGTGCACCCGCTCGCCGGCCATCTTGATCCAGCGGGCGAGGGACTCGTTCTCCGGGAACAGTTCCAGCAGCGCCTTGTCGGTCTTGGCGATGTCGGCCGGGTCGCCGGAGAGCGCGGCCCAGCGGAAGGGCCCCTTGCCCTCGCAGAACAGGGGCCGGATGTAGGCGGGGACGAAGCCGGGGAAGGCGAACGCCCGCTCGTAGCCCGCGAGCTGGGCCTCGCCGCGGATGGAGTTGCCGTAGTCGAAGACCTCGGCGCCCGCGTCCATGAAGCCGACCATCGCCTCGACGTGCCGGGCCATGGACTCGCGGGCGCGGGTGGTGAACCCGGCCGGGTCCTTCTCGGCGGCGTCGGCCATGTCCTCGAGGTCGACGCCGACCGGGAGGTAGGCCAGCGGGTCGTGCGCGGAGGTCTGGTCGGTGACGATGTCGATGGGGGCGCTCATGGCGAGCAGCTGCGGGACCAGCTCCGCCGCGTTGCCGAGGACGCCGATGGAGAGCGGGCGGCGGGCGTCGCGGGCCTCGGTGGCGAGCTGGAGGGCGTGTTCGAGGCTGTCGGCCTTCACATCGAGGTACTTGTGCTCGATGCGGCGCTCGATGGCACGCGGGTCGACGTCGATACAGATCGCCACGCCGTCGTTCATCGTGACGGCGAGCGGCTGGGCGCCGCCCATGCCGCCGAGTCCGGCGGTCAGGGTGATCGTGCCGGCCAGGGTGCCGCCGAACTTCTTCGCGGCGACGGCGGCGAAGGTCTCGTAGGTGCCCTGGAGGATGCCCTGGGTGCCGATGTAGATCCAGGAACCGGCGGTCATCTGGCCGTACATGGTGAGGCCGAGGGCCTCCAGGCGGCGGAACTCCTCCCAGTTGGCCCAGTCGCCGACCAGGTTGGAGTTGGCGATGAGGACGCGCGGGGCCCACTCGTGGGTCTGCATGACGCCGACCGGGCGGCCGGACTGGACGAGCATGGTCTCGTCCTGCTTCAGCGTCCTGAGCGTGCGCACCATGGCGTCGAAGGAGCGCCAGTCGCGGGCGGCCTTGCCGGTGCCGCCGTAGACGACGAGCTTGTCGGGGTGCTCGGCGACCTCGGGGTCCAGGTTGTTCTGGAGCATCCGGAGGGCGGCTTCCTGCTGCCAGCCCAGGGTGCTCAGTTCCGTGCCGCGCGGTGCTCGTACGGGGCGGGGTCCCGACATCGTGTGCTCCTCCTGTTGCTATGGCTATTCACATAGTCCAGTCGTGAATAGAGCTAGTCAATAGGTTCCGGGTGCCATCGCCCGCGCGGCGGGAATGTTTGGCTGGAACCAGTGAACGGGGGCGAGCGACAGGGACGAGGGCACACCGTGGCACAGGAGACCGTGGAGCACGACGACACCGCCGAGCGGGAGCGGGAGGCCGCCGCGCGCGTCACCCTGCGGGACGCCGCCGTGCGGGGCGCGGTGACGCAGGGGCTGCTCGGCCCGGACGCGCCGCTGGTCGCGCTGCTGGACGTCGCCGGTATCCGGGAGTCGGCGGCGGCCCTGCGCGCCGCGTTCGACGCGGTGGTGGCGCCGGGCACGCCGGTGCTGCACGCGTTCGCGGTGAAGGCGGCCCCGCTGGTGCCCGTGCTGAGCCTGCTGCACGCGGCCGGACTGGGCGCCGAGGCGGCGAGCCCCGGCGAACTGGCCCTCGCCCGCGTCGCCGGGGTGCCCGCCACCCGGACCGTGCTCGACTCCCCCGCCAAGACTCCGGGCGAGCTGCGCGAGGCGCTGGCGCTGGGGGTCGCCGTCAACGCGGACAACCCGCAGGAGCTGGCCCGTATCGACGCGCTGGTCGCCGCCGCGCCCACCCGCTCCCCGCTCGGCATCCGGGTGAACCCGCAGGTCGGCGGGGGGACCATCGGGGCGACGTCCACGGCGACGCCGACCTCCAAGTTCGGGGTGGCGCTGCTGGACGAGGGGGCCAGGGAGTGGGTGGTGCGGGCTTACCTGGACCGGCCGTGGCTGACCCGGCTGCACGCGCACACCGGCTCGCAGGGCATCCCGCTGCCGCTGATGGCGCGGGGCGTGGCGGAGGCGTACGCGCTGGCGGAGGAGGTCAACGAACGGGCCGGGCGGCGCCAGATCGACACCCTGGACATCGGCGGCGGCCTGCCGGTCGACTTCACGGCCGAGGCGACCACGCCGACGTACGCGAAGTATGCCCGGCTGCTGGCCGACGAGGTGCCGGGGCTGTTCGACGGGCGGTACGGGCTGGTGACCGAGTTCGGCCGGTCGCTGCTGGCCAAGCACGGCACGGTGCTGGCGCGAGTGGAGTACGCCAAGAGCGCGGGCGGCCGGCGGATCGCGGTGACGCACGCGGGCGTTCAGGTGGCCACGCGGACGGTGTACGCGCCCGAGCAGTGGCCGCTGCGGGTCGCCGCGTACGACGCCGAGGGCCGGCCGAAGTCCGGGCCGGAGGTGGTGCAGGACGTGGCGGGGCCCGCCTGCTTCTCCGGGGACCTGCTCGCCGAGGGCCGTTCACTGCCCGCACTGGAGCAGGGCGACCTGGCGGCCGCGCTGGACACCGGCGCCTACTACTTCGCCCACCACTACTCGTACAACTCCCTTGCCCGGCCCGGGATCTACGGCTTCGTGCCGGACGGTGCCGGGGGCGTGGAGTTCGCAGTCGTGCGCGAGCCGCAGACGGTGGCGGAGATCGTGGCCGAGTCCGGCGGGGCGCACGCGGACGCGCTCACCACCCTGGGCGCGCCCGGGAGCCGTTGACGCGGAGAGCCGGGCCGATGGACAAAGGGACCGACTTCCGCGCAACGCACGCCAATCGGCCCACACTAGTACGCCGGACGCACGTTCCAACGGAAAATGCCAAAGCCCTCACCCGCCACGCACACGTTGCGTAGTCTCGGTGTCACTGAGCCGGAGTCCCAGGCGGGGAGGGAGCCCACGGTGCCCGGAATCGACGAATGCTTACTGGAAGCCATGCGGTTGCCCGGCGCCCGGGGGGCCGCGCTGGTGGACTGGACGAGCGGACTGGCCCTCGGCACGGTCGGCGAGGCGCCCGGCGGTGACCACGAGACCACGGCCGCCGAGGCCGCCGAACTGGCCCGGCTGGCCGCCGAACACGGCGCCTTCTCGGCCGGGGAGAGCGAGGACGGGCGGCCACCCGTCGAGGACGTGATCGTCAGCAACCATGACAGCTATCACCTGCTGCGGTTCGTGGACACGTCCTTCGACAGCAGTGTCTTCCTCCATCTGTGGGTCGGCCGAGAGGAGGGCAATCTCGCGCTCGCCCGTATCCGGCTCGGCGAGATGGCCGCCCGGCTGGTGCTGGGATGACCGTGGTGGACATACCCCCGCCGCTGCCCGTGCGGGACCGGAGCGACCAGCGCGACATGGCCGCGGGCGCCCTGTCCCCGATGCTCAGACGGCTCGCCGAGGAACGGGCCACCGGTGTCCTCGTCCGCGAGCACGGCACCCTCTACCTCGCCCAGGGCAGAGTGGTGCACGCCGAGAGTCCGCTCGCCCCCGGCCTCGGCGTGCTCCTCACCGCCCATGGCACCCTCGCGACGACAGCCTGGCAGCGCGCCACCGAGCGCTCCGCGAGCCCGTCGGACGCCGCCCGGCTGCTGCTCGACGCCGGGCTGCTGCCCGAGGGCGCGCTGGAACTGTGCCACCTGGACGCGCTGTACGACGCCGGGTACTTCGCCCTCGCGCCGAGCAGCGCACCGGGCCGCTTCCGCTACGACGGCACGCCCCAGCTGGGCCCGCTGCCCTCGGTGCCGGTCGTCGCGCTGGAGCGGGAGACGCTGCGCCGCCGCCTGCTGCTGCACCGGCTCTGGCCCGACCCGGCCGCCGACAGCGCCCCGCTGATCCGGGCGGACCCGGCCCGAGCGGCCCAGGTCCCGCCGCGCCGCCGGGCGGTGCTGGAGCGGGTGGACGGCGTCCGCACCGCGCTGCGCATCGCCCACGACCTGGGACGCCAGGCGTTCCACACGCTGGTGGACGTGCGGCGGCTCACGGCGGACGGCCTGCTGGCCCCGGTGCCGACCGCGCCGGACCCGCCGCCGGCGGCGTTCCATCCGCCCGCCCCGCTCACGGTCACCGACCCCGACATCGCGCTGCTGAAGAGGCTCAGGAATGCGCTGGAGGCGCTTTGAACGGCAACCGCCCGCCGAGAGGAGAGAGCTGATGCTGCCCGAATCGGATCTGGCCGCCGTCCTGGACGAGCTGCGGCGGCTGCGCACCCGGGTGCCCCAGCTCACCGGCGCCCTGGCCGCGGGCGTGGACGGCCTCGTCGTCGCCCATGACACACCCGGCGTCGACCCCGACGGGCTCGCGGCGCTCACCGCGGCCTCACTCGGCGTCGCCGTCCGGCTAGCCGACGCCACCGGCAACGGCGGCTTCCGGGAGCTGCTGGTGCGCGGCGAGCGCGGCTATGTCGCCACCTACGCGGCCGGGCGCACCGCCGTACTGACGCTGCTCGCGCAGGACCGGGTCAACGTCGGGCGGCTGCACCTGGAGGGCCGCCGGGCGGGCGCCCGCGTCGGGGAGCTGCTCGACGCCGCCGAGGCCGAGGCCCGGCGCCGCCCGCCGGAGCGGCCCGCCCGGCCCACACCCGCCCGTACCCGCGCCACCCGCACCGCGCGGGCCACGGCCACCGAAACACCGACCGCAACCGAGAGTTGAACCTCCGAAAGGACAGCAGAACCATGGCGAACACCGAAACGGCACTGAAAGAGGCGCTCACCTCCATCGAGGGTGCCACCGGCGTCGCGCTCGTCGACTACACCAGCGGCATGGCGCTGGGCACGCTGGGCGGCAGCAAGACCTTCGACCTGAACGTCGCCGCCGCGGGCAACACCGATGTGATCCGCGCCAAGATGCGCACCATGGAGCACCTGGGGCTCAACGCCGAGATCGAGGACATCCTGATCACGCTGAGCGACCAGTACCACCTGATCCGCCTGCTGAAGGGCAGGGGCGGCAACGGGCTGTTCCTCTACCTGGTGCTGGACGGCCGGGCGAACCTGGCGATGGCCCGGCACCAGCTGAAGCGGATCGAGGAGGACCTGGAGGTCTGAGCGACCCGCACCGGCACGGCGGCGGGCCCCTCCGGGGGCCGCGTCGCCCGCCGCGCCGGTCCAGCCGACAGAGCGTGCCGGTCACTCCGCGAAGAGTCCTCGGGCCGCTGCCCGCGCGTCGAACTCCTCCAGCCGGGACTGCGCGTCGGGCAGCCCGTCGCACAGCGCCTCCAGCAGCACCCTGCCCAGCAGCATCGGCGCGCACGCGGTGTCGAAGGCGAGCCCGGTGCCGACGGCGGCGGGGAGCAGCAGGTCGGAGTACTTGGCGACCGGCGCGAACGCGGAGTCGGCGACCGTGACGACGGTCAGCCCCGCCTCCTTGGCGTGCGCGAGGGTGTCCAGCACCTCGCGCGGGTGCCGGGGCAGCGCGAAGCAGAGCAGCGCGGAGGCACCGGCCCGTACGGCGGCGTCGATGCGGTCCTGCACCATCGAACCGCCCTCGTCGAGCAGCCGGACGTCGGGGTGGACCTTGGCGGCGAAGTAGGCGAAGCCGAACGCCTGCGGGGCGGCGGCGCGCAGGCCCAGCACCGGCAGCGGGCGGGAGGCGGCCAGGAGGCGGCCCGCGCGCTGGACGGGGGCGGGGTCGGCGAGCAGTTCGGCGAGGTGCTTGAGGTTCTCGATCTCGGCCTCGACGGCCTGCTGGTACTCGTTGAACGCGCCGTTGTCGGCGGCCGGTTCGGCGGGCACGACCTCGCGCAGATGGCGGCGGAGCGCCGGGTAGCCGTCGAAGCCGAGGGCGACGGCGAACCGGGTGACGGAGGGCTGGCTGACCCCGGCCAGCTCGGCGAGTTCCACGCTGGACAGAAACGGCACGTCGGCGGCGCGGCGCACCATGCTGTGCGCGATGCGGCGCTGGGTGGGCGTGAGCCGGTGCCCCTCGAAGAGCGCCTGCAACCGGTTCGCAGGGCTGTCGCTCGCGCTCATGCCGCGCTCCCCTCCAGATGTCGTCGGGTCCTGGGCGCCCCCGCGCGGAAAGTACGGAGGGTACAGCGCCGGGGCGGGGTCGGGCACCGTCGCCTATTCAGACGAGAGACGCCCTGCATACCTTTATACAGCGAGGCGGGCTGGGCGTCAGTCGGCGAGCAGATCCTCCGGGGCGGACCGGGCGATGCCGGCCAGGGTGTCCAGGGCGGCGCCGAGCGCGTCGGAGGGCGGGGAGGCGAGGGCGAGCCGGACCGCGTGCGGGGCGCTGTCGCGGCGTACGGCGAACGCGGCGGCGGGGGCCACGGCGATGCCGTGCCGCGCCGCGGCGGCGACGAAGGTGTCCGCCCGCCAGCCCTCCGGCAGCCGCCACCAGCAGTGGTAGGCGCGGGAGTCCCCGCGCACGTCGAACCCGTCGAGCCGCCGGGCCGCCAGCGCCTGCCGCTCGACGGCGTCCCGCCGCTTGTCCCGTACGAGCCTCCCGGCGGTGCCGTCGCGCTGCCAGCGCCGCATGACCTCCAGGGCGAAGCGCATGGGGGTCCAGCCGCCGGAGCGCAGCGAGGTGGCGAGGCGGTCGGTGCGGGCGGGAGGCGCGACGAGGAAGCCGAGGGTGAGGCCGGGGGCGACGCGCTTGGAGAGGCTGTCGACGAGCACGGTCCGCTCGGGCAACAGGGCAGCCAGCGGCGGGAGTTCATCACACAGGAAGCCCCAGACGGCGTCCTCGACCACGGGGAGGTCCAGCCGGGTCAGCACCTCGGCCAGCGCGGCCAGCCGGTCGGGCGGCGCGGTGAGCGAGAGCGGGTTGTGCAGGGTCGGCTGCGTGTAGACGGCGTGCAGCGGGGCGCGGCGATGGGCCTGCTCGACGGCGCCGGGGACGAGCCCTTCGTCGTCCATGGCGAGCGGTACGAGGGTGACGCCGAGCCGGGCCGCGACCGTCCGGATGACGGGGTACGTCAGCTCCTCCACCCCGAGCCGCCCGCCGGGCGGGACCAGGGCGGCGACGGCGGCCGAGATGGCCTGGCGGCCGTTCCCGGCGAACAGCACCTGGCCGGGGTCGGGGCGCCAGCCGCCTCGGGCGAGCAGGTCGGCGGCGGCCTCACGGGCCGCGGGGGTGCCTGCGGCGCCGACCGGGCGGAGGGCGTCGCCGAGGATGTCGGGCCGGGTCAGCGGGGCCAGGCTCTCGGCCAGCAGGGCGGTGTGGCCGGGCAGGGCGGGGTGGTTCAGCTCCAGGTCGACGCGGGCGGCGGCCGGTTCGGTGAGGGCGGGGGCGGCGGTCTCGGCTCCGGCGCGGACGTAGGTGCCCCGGCCGACCTCGCCCACGGTGAGGCCCCTGCGGGCGAGTTCACGGTAGACGCGGGTGGCGGTGGAGTCGGCGATGCCGTGCCGCCGGGCGAACGCCCGCTGCGGGGGCAGCCGGTCACCGGGGCGGAGGGTCCCGCTGCGGATCTCCTCGGCCACCGCGTCGGCCACGATCCGGTAGTCGCTCACTCCGCGCCCCCTCCCACGACATTGCCCCGAGAACAATAGCGGCTATTGCACCGAGAATTGACGGTCCATAACCTCAAGGCATTACCGCTCACGCACACACACCGGGGGATTTCCCATGCTCATCGAGCCCAGCGCGGCCCTGGGGGTGACGGTGGTGGCCCTCGGGATGGTCCTCACCCCGGGCCCGAACATGATCTACCTGGTCTCGCGCAGCATCACCCAGGGCAGACGCGCCGGGCTGATCTCCCTCGGCGGGGTGGCCCTGGGCTTCGTCGCCTACCTGCTGGCGGCCAACCTGGGCCTGTCGGTGCTCTTCCTCGCGGTGCCGGAGCTGTACGTCGCGGTGAAGCTGGCCGGCGCCGGATACCTCGCGTATCTCGCCTGGTCGGCGCTGCGGCCCGGCGGGGTCTCGGTCTTCGCCCCGCGCGAGGTGCCGCCCGACTCGCCGCGCAGGCTGTTCACGATGGGCCTGATGACGAACCTGCTCAACCCGAAGATCGCCATCATGTACCTGTCCCTGATCCCGCAGTTCGTCGACCTGGACCGGGGTCATGTCCTCACCCAGGGCCTGCTGCTGGGCTCCTGCCAGATCGCGGTGAGCGTGGCGGTGAACCTCGCCATCGTGCTCGCCGCCGGCACCATCGCCACCTTCCTGACCCGCCGTCCGACCTGGCTGAAGATCCAGCGGTACGCGATGGGCACGGTCCTGGGCGCCCTCGCCGTCACCCTGGCGATGGACACCTCGGGGCCGAGCACGACGAGCTGAGACCCCGTGGAAGGACCCCGTGGAAGAGCCCCGTAAAAGGCTTTCGCGGGGACCGCCGCACCCCCGGTGAAGGGGGGCGGGACGACGGCGGTCCCCGCGAGGGACGCGGGTCGGGTCAGGCCCGTGCGCGTCCGGGGCGCCTTGGAGGTCCGGGAGCCGCTCCGGAGTTTCCTGGGCGCCGTTCGGCGTCGGCACGGGCGAGAAGCCTCCCCCAGTGCTTGAAGCCTGGGAGGTGCCCCCACCACCCTTGCCGACACCCACCACTGTGCCGGAGCCGTGTTAAGCGGGTGCTGCGCGCACGTGACACGCTCGTGCCACTTGCACCACGGCTCGGCCAAGAGGGCTAGTGCAGGCCGCCCTTGGCCAGGAAGGACAGCAGGTCCTGGCGGCTGACCACACCGGTCGGCTTGCCCTCGACCAGCACGATCGCCGCGTCCGCCGCGCCCAGCACCGTCATCAGGTCGCCCACCGGCTCACCGGAGCCGACCTGCGGCAGCGGGGCCGACATGTGCTTCTCCAGCGGGTCGCCCAGCGAGGCCCGCTGCGAGAACAGCGCGTCCAGCAGCTCCCGCTCCACGACGGAGCCGACGACCTCGGCGGCCATCACGTCCGGGTGACCGGCGCCCGGCTTCACGACCGGCATCTGCGAGACGCCGTACTCGCGCAGCACCTCGATGGCCTCGCCGACCGTTTCCTCCGGGTGCATGTGGACCAGGGACGGGATGACACCGCCGGCCTTGTCCTTGAGCACGTCGGCGACGCGGGCGCTGGGGCCCTCGTCCTCCAGGAAGCCGTAGTCCGCCATCCACTCGTCGTTGAAGATCTTCGAGAGGTAGCCGCGGCCGCTGTCCGGGAGCAGGACGACCACCACGTCGTCCGGCCCGAGGTCCTCCGCGACGCGCAGCGCGGCGACGACCGCCATGCCGCAGGAGCCGCCGACGAGCAGGCCCTCCTCCTTGGCGAGGCGGCGGGTCATCTGGAAGGCGTCCTTGTCGGAGACCGGCACGATCCCGTCGGCCACGTTCCGGTCGTAGGCGGTCGGCCAGAAGTCCTCGCCGACGCCCTCGATCAGGTACGGGCGGCCCGAGCCGCCGGAGTAGACGGAGCCCTCCGGGTCGGCGCCGATGACCTTGACCTTGCCGCCGCTGGCGTCCTTCAGGTAGTTGCCGGTGCCGGAGATGGTGCCGCCGGTGCCGACGCCCGCCACGAAGTGCGTGATCTTCCCGTCGGTCTGCTCCCACAGCTCGGGGCCGGTCGAGTGATAGTGCGAGAGCGGGTTGTTGGGGTTGGAGTACTGGTCGGGCTTCCAGGCTCCGGGCGTCTCACGGACCAGCCGGTCGGACACGTTGTAGTAGGAGTCCGGGTGCTCCGGGTCCACGGCGGTCGGGCAGACCACGACCTCGGCGCCGTACGCGCGCAGCACGTTGATCTTGTCCATGCTGACCTTGTCGGGGCACACGAAGATGCACTTGTACCCCTTCTGCTGGGCCACGATGGCGAGCCCGACGCCGGTGTTGCCGCTGGTCGGCTCGACGATCGTGCCTCCGGGCTTCAGCTCCCCGCTCGCTTCCGCCGCCTCGATCATGCGAACGGCGATGCGGTCCTTCACGGAACCGCCGGGGTTGAAGTACTCCACCTTGGCCAGGACGGTGGCCTGGATGCCCTCGGTCACGCTGTTGAGCCTCACCAGCGGGGTGTTGCCGACGAGACTGATCATCGAGTCGTGGAAATGCACCGTTGTCTCCGGTTGCTTGCAAAAAACTGTGGTCGTCGTGGTTGTGCCAGCCTACGGCCAGCCGGAGGAGATGCGGACGGGCCTTCACTCCGTGTGGAGATTGGCGCACATGCCGTACGGGGCAAGGAGTGGGTACGGCTACGAGGAGGTGGCGGCGACGCATGACGAGCATGTCGAGGGCGAGAGTGGCCCGGCGCATCGCGGCCGGGGCGGCGTACGGCGGCGGCGGGGTCGGACTGGTCGGCGCGGCCGCCGTGGGACTGGTGCTGACCGAGATGCGGCTGGCCCGGCGCCATGTGAACAACGGCGCCACCGGCCGGGTGCCCCTGGCGGACGGGGTGTACGGCTCCGGGTACGGACGGTCCGGCGAGCCCCCGCTGCGGCTGGCCATGCTGGGCGACTCCACGGCCGCCGGGCAGGGTGTGCACCGGGCGGGCCAGACACCGGGCGCGCTGCTGGCCTCGGGGCTGGCCGCGGTGGCGGAGCGGCCGGTGAGTCTCCACAACGTCGCGCTGCCGGGCGCCACCTCGGACGACCTGGACCGGCAGGTGGCGCTGGTGGTGGCGGCACCGCTGGCCGCGCCCGACATCTGCGTGATCATGATCGGCGCGAACGACGTCACCCGCCGCATCCCGCCCACCCGCTCGGTCCGGCACCTGTCGGCGGCGGTACGGCGGCTGCGCGCGGCCGGTACCGAGGTCGTCGTCGGCACCTGTCCCGACCTCGGCACCATCGAGCCGGTGCGGCAGCCGCTGCGCTGGCTGGCCCGGCGCGCCTCGCGGCAGCTGGCGGCGGCGCAGACCATCGGGTCGGTGGAGCAGGGCGGCCGGACGGTGTCGCTCGGCGATCTACTGGGCCCGGAGTTCGCGGCCAACCCCCGCGAGCTGTTCGGCCCGGACCACTACCACCCCTCGGCCGAGGGGTACGCGACCGCGGCGATGGCGGTGCTGCCCACCCTCTGCGCGGCGCTCGGCCTGTGGCCCGCCGGGGAGGAGGGGCCGGACGCCTCGCGCCGGGAGGGCTTCCTGCCGGTGGCCCGCGCGGCCGCCGAGGCGGCGTCGGAGGCGGGTACGGAGGTCGCGGCGGCGATGCCGACCGGGCCGCGCGGCCCCTGGGCGCTGCTCAAGCGGCGCCGGCGCCGGCGGGTGCGGGAGACCGAGCCGGCCGCGCCCTCACGAACCCGGCCATGAACCCGGCGGCCCCGGCCCAAGCAAGCGCTTAGACAATTGCGGTCAGTGTCACACCGCCGCACGGGTGACCCGGACCATACGTACGGGTAACTTCCGACTCGGCCCTGCCCGAATTCCGTCAAGCCTCTGGAGCCGTGATGCCTGAAGCCGTCATCGTGTCGACCGCCCGCTCCCCCATCGGCCGCGCCTTCAAGGGCTCCCTGAAGGACCTGCGCCCGGACGACCTCACCGCCACGATCATCCAGGCGGCGCTCGCCAAGGTCCCCGAGCTGGACCCCCGGGACATCGACGACCTGATGCTCGGCTGCGGCCTGCCTGGCGGCGAGCAGGGCAACAACCTCGGCCGGATCGTCGCCGTGCAGATGGGTATGGACCACCTGCCGGGCTGCACGATCACCCGCTACTGTTCCTCCTCGCTCCAGACCTCCCGCATGGCGCTGCACGCCATCAAGGCCGGCGAGGGCGACGTCTTCATCTCGGCCGGTGTGGAGATGGTCTCCCGCTTCACCAAGGGCAACTCCGACAGCCTCCCGGACACGCGCAACCCCCTCTTCGCCGAGGCCGAGGCCCGCACCGCGGCCGTCGCCGAGCAGGAGGGCACCAGCTGGCACGACCCGCGCGAGGACGGCCTCGTCCCGGACGCGTACATCGCCATGGGCCAGACCGCCGAGAACCTCGCCCGGCTCAAGGGCATCAGCCGCCGGGAGATGGACGAGTTCGGCGTCCGCTCGCAGAACCTCGCCGAGCAGGCCATCAAGGACGGCTTCTGGGAGCGCGAGATCACCCCGGTCACGCTGCCCGACGGCACCGTGGTCAGCCAGGACGACGGCCCGCGCGCGGGCGTCAGCCTGGAGGGCGTCGAGGGCCTGAAGCCGGTGTTCCGCCCCGACGGCCTGGTCACCGCGGCCAACTGCTGCCCGCTCAACGACGGCGCCGCGGCCCTCGTCATCATGAGCGACACCAAGGCCCGCGAGCTTGGCCTGACCCCGCTCGCCCGCATCGTCTCCACCGGTGTCTCCGGCCTCTCCCCCGAGATCATGGGCCTCGGCCCGGTCGAGGCCAGCAAGCAGGCGCTGAGCCGCGCCGGTCTCGGCGTCGGCGACATCGACCTGGTCGAGATCAACGAGGCGTTCGCCGCCCAGGTGATCCCCTCCTACCAGGAGCTGGGCATCGACCTGGACCGGCTCAACGTCAACGGCGGCGCCATCGCGGTCGGCCACCCCTTCGGCATGACCGGCGCCCGGATCACCGGCACGCTGATCAACTCCCTCCAGTTCCACGACAAGCAGTTCGGTCTGGAGACCATGTGCGTCGGCGGCGGCCAGGGCATGGCGATGGTCATCGAGCGCCTCAGCTGAGCCTTCCGGCAAACCTCCGCTGATCGACCCTCCGTGACCGTCTCCGCACGGTCGGTCGAGAACGGCCCAGAACCCGGTAAACCACCCGGGTTCTGGGCCTTTTTGTGATCCAATCTCCCCCAGGGTGTGACCTATCTCGCTCGCTGGGGGAATCGGCGCAGGTCAGTGCCGTGACCCGAGTGGCGCCAGAGGCCGCTGAGGCCAAAGTCCTGTCCGTTTCGTGACGTTACGCACTGACAGGCGGTCAGTCCACCCTTCAAGCTGAGGTAGGAAGTCGGGGGTCGACTTTGAACCTGGGAGTACGTCAGTGAGCGCCATGCCCATCGCCCTGCTGCTCACCACGGCCGCCACGGGCGCCGTGGGCGTGGCCGTCCTGTGCACCGTGCTGCGGCTGCGCCGCCAGATCGCCGAGCTGCACACCCAGCTCGCCGCGCATCAGGCGGCCGAGATCCGCGCGCTGCTGCCCGCGGCCCGCACCACCGCCGACGCGGAGGAGATACGCGAGGCCGTGGCCGCCGCGCTCGCCGAGGAGCGGGAGCGTGAGCTGGCCGAGGCCCGCGCGTTCTGGGCCGCGCAGGAGGTCCGCGACCTCTCCGACGCGCCGCCCCCGCTCTACGGACTGGACGCCGATACGTTCCTGCCCCGCCAGTCCGACTTCGCGGGCCTGGAGCCGGTCTCGGAACCGGCCGTCGAGCCGGACGAGTTCTCCGGTGACTCCCCCGAGCTGGCCGCGGCCCGCCGCCGCCACCCCTCGCACCCCGACTTCGTCCCGGTGCAGTCCCCCGTGGGCGACGAGGAGGAGCGCGCCGTCACCATCCTGGAGCGGCTGTCCGTCGAGGGCACCGCGCTCGCCGATGTCCGCCCCGGCCCGCTGGGCACCCTCGATGTCTATGTCTTCGCCGACGGCACCACCCTGTGCATGACACCGGGCCACCGCGAGACCGCCGAACGGCTGGCCTCCGCGCTCCAGCAGGGCGAGGCCCCCTGCCTGCTGGGCGGCTCGGGCATCTCCGGCGCCTTCACCCTGACCTTCGCCTGCGGCGAGGAGACGGTGTACGTCCTCGCCGACCGGGTCATCGCCTCGCTGTAGCGGTACCGGGCGAGCCGGGCCGGGCGCCTCAGACGCCGGCCCGCTTGCGGGCCTCCTCGACCAGCTCCACCGCCTCCTTGAGCTGGTCCTCGCCGCGCAGCGCGACCGCCAGGTCGTGCCCGGCCACCGTGATCTGGTCGGCCGCCGCGAACATCCCCGCGTCCGGCATCTCGCGCGGCTCGCTGCCCGGCTCCTCCAGCTCCTGCGCCCGCCGGGCCAGCTCCCGCGCGACCGCCAGCGCCTCGGCGGCCGCGCCGCGCTGCAGCCGGCTCTGCGGGGCGGCCCGCAGCCGGTCGGCGAAGTGTTCCACTGCTTTGGTCAGGGGCGTCGTATCCAGCACGCGCCGAGCGTAACGCGGGCACTGTTGCCAAGCGGCCCGCGCTCGGGCACGGTGACCTGAAGGACCGGCCTTAATTTCCCTTGTGTCCGGAGGCGCCGATGTCCCAAGTCTTCTCCGAGGAGACCCACCGCAACCTGCTCGCCCGTATCCCGCACTGCACCGGCCGTGAAGTCGCCGACTGGCTGCGCACCGTCGAGGAGGGCCCGTCCCTCCGCTTCGAGGACAAGGTCAGCTGGCTCCGGCACGAGCACGACCTCGCGTACGGCCACGCCAAGGCCATCGTCCACGAGTACGACCTGAGGAGGGCCGCGCGCAAGCTGCGCTGACCGGCCCCGGCCCGCACACGGCAAAGGGCCCCCGGTGCTGTGCACCGGGGGCCCTTTGCCGTGTGGACGCGCTGACGCGCTAGTCGTTGTTGCTGAAGATGGCGACCAGGCGCAGCATCTCCAGGTAGATCCACACCAGGGCAACGGTGAGACCGAACGCGGCGAGCCAGGACTCCTCGCGCGGGGCGCCGTAGGCGATGCCGTCCTCGATCTGCTTGAAGTCCAGGGTCAGGAAGAACGCGCCGAGCAGGATGGCGATGACGCCGACGATCGCGCCCAGCGGGCCCATGCCGCGCAGACCGCCGTCCGGGGCGACACCGAACACGACCAGCAGCATGTTCACCGCCATGGCCAGCACGAACGCGATGGCGATGGCCATGCCGATACGGGCGTACCGGGCGGTGACACGAATCCAGCCGGCCTTGTACACCAGCAGGGTGGCGGCGGAGACCGCCATGGTGCCGAGCACCGCCTGGAAGGGGGCACCGCTCCAGCGGCTGTTGTACATCTCGCTGATGACCCCGAGGAAGACGCCCTCGAAGGCCGCGTACGCCAGGATCAGCGCGGGCGACGGCCTGCGCTTGAAGCTCTGCACCAGGCCCAGGACCATGGCGACGATCGCGGACCCGAAGCCCAGCGCGTAGCTGGTCGGGGTGACCGGCAGCAGGGCCCAGGCGAGCACCGCGCCGACGACGACGGTGCCCAGCGTGATCGCCGAGCGGACGACCACGTCGTCCATCGTCATCCGGCCGGTCGTGGGCGGGGCCTGCGGCGGGGCGCCCTGGCCGACGGTGGTCTGCGCGTACGGGTTCTGCGCGTACGGGTTCTGGCCGTACGGGTTGCCCTGCGCGTACCCGGCCTGCTGTGCGGTGTCGAAGCCTGCGTAGCCGTTGTCGCGGCCGAATCCTCGGCGCGAGAAGACCGGGTTACTGCTCCTCATTTCACTCCTCCATGGCTGCCGTGCGCAGCCTTGGCTCAAGAGTAATGGACTGGCAAAGGACCGGCCCTGCTCCGAGAGGAGGATCTTTCCTTCGCCGTGCTTGACCAACGCACCACGCGGAAGCCATGTTCCCAGCTCGGTCGTCTTATATGCCAGCTCTTATGTGCCTGCCCAGAGCGGAAGAGGCCGGCCGCCGGTTCCCGCGGGAGGCGCTCGCGGGAACCGGCGGCCGGCCGGGAGGGACGGTCAGACCGGGGTCAGTGGCCCGGCCAGCCGTCCAGTCGGCGGTGCAGGGTGACGTCGGGCTTGTCAGTGCCCTTGGGCGCCTTGGCCACGGCCGCCTGGAGGACGCCGTTCACCTCGCCCGCGAGGGCGTCCACCTTGGTCCGGAGCTCGGCGGCGGGCAGCGTGGACCGGGTCAGCGCGTCCAGCCTGCGGTGGACGTCGGCCAGCCGGCGGCGGGCCCCCGCGTCCAGGGTGAGCGGGTGGGGCGTGGAGACGACGAACTGGTAGGCGCCGGCCAGGGTCTGGCAGCCGTCGCAGTACTTGTTGGCCGCGTCGCTGACGTTCACCGCCTTCAGGTGGTGCGCGTCCCCGGCGACCGTGACGATCTGGAAGGACAGCGCGACCGACCGGCAGTGGTCGTCGACCGAGCAGCCCATGGAGACCGCTCTGGCCTGGTTGCGGACGGAGGTCGCGTCGACCTTGCCGAACTGGCGGATGGTGAAGGAGTCGCGGGCCTGGGTGTGGTGGAGCCGGCCCGCGTTGGTGAACACGCTGTCCGAGACCACCGCGGCGGACCGGGCGGGCCCGGTCGCGGCGTGCGCCGGGACGGCGGTGGCCACTCCCGCGGCACCGGCGGCGAGGAGGACGGTACGGACGGCACGCCCGTTGAACGGGCTGCTGCGTGGTTTCCGGTGACTGCTCATGGTTCTCCCGATGAATGGATGACGTGCTGATGAGGCGGCCCGGCACACGCGCGGACGCGGGCCGGGCCCCGAGCCGCGACGGGGTCAGGACGACGACACCGGAGCCGGTGGATCGCTGGTGGCCGGCGCCGTCGTAGGTGCGGCCGAGGGTGTCGGCGTGGCGCTCTCCGAGGGGACCGGAGAGGTCTCGGTGACCGGGGGCGGCGACTGCTGCGTGGACGGCTGGCCGGCCGGCGCCCCGCCACCGCTGCTGCTCTCGCTCTGCTGGGGCCCGTCCTCGCCGCGCGTCGGCTTGTCCGGTGCCGCCGACGAGGCGGAGGACGACTGCGGCGCGGAGGCGGAGGCACCGTCCGGAGCCCCGGCGCTCGGGTCCCCCGGCTCGCCCCCGGCCGGCGCGCCCGGTGCCGCCGAGGGCTCACCGGATGCGGCGCCCGGCCCGCCGGAGATGTGTCCCGGACCGGCGCCCGGCGTCGAGGCGTCCGGGGACGGCGGCGCCGTGGTGGGCACCCCCGGCTGGAGGATCGGCGCGATGGGCGGCTTCTTCGGCAGCGGCTGCGGGGTCACCCCGGACATCCAGGCGTAGCTCAGTCCGCCGAGTCCGGCGAGCAGCAGCCCGCACAGCGCGATCCGCAGGGTGGGCCGTCCGGCCGTGGAGCGTTTGGCGAGCCGGAAGAGCCTGCCGCCGATCTTCACGGAGAGATAGAGGACACCGGCCATCGGGAACAGCAGCATCAGCGTGCCCAGGACCCCGACGATGCCGGGCAGCACGTCCCCGTCGGCGAACGCCGACCCGGTGCCGGTGACCTGCTCGGTGAGCGAGCGGATCATCGTGCTGATGATCCGGGGCAGGTTCCACAGCCCGTAGCCCAGCTCGCCGATGATCAGCGGCACCATGGTCAGCACCCAGGTGGCGACGATGGTGCGCGCGGACTTCTTCAGCCCCGCGACCTCCTGGCGGGCCGACTGCCCCCGCTCGCCCGGCACCAGGGAGAGCAGGATCGGCTTGATCTTGCCGTACAGGTCCGGGACGCCCGCGAGGTCGCCCAGGATGTAGTAGCCGTCCAGGCGGACGGCGGGCATGAGCTGTTCCAGGATCTCGAAGTGGCCGAGGTAGACCGCGGCCAGGAAGAACTGCTCCCCGGTGGCGAAGTAGGCGCCGGCCATGGCCAGCATGAAGACGACGTTGAAGTAGACCCCGCCGAAGTCGGTGCGGATGCGACCGGCCTTGTTGATCCGGTAGACGTCGGTGACGTCGGTGTACATCGACGGCCAGATGAGGAAGAGCCCGCAGCCGATGCAGCCCGGTCTGGCCCCTCCGTACCGGCACGCGGAGGCGTGGCCGAACTCGTGGAAGACGAGCGAGGCCACGGTGAGGGCGAAGACCAGCAGGATGAGCACCGGCTGGTCCAGCACCTCCAGCACCGGTTCGATCGCGCCGAAGAAGCCGAACAGCCAGACGTCCATGGCGACGGCCGCCAGCAGCACCGCGGCGACCACCGCCGGCCTGTGCAGCCAGGTGAGCGACCGCGCGATCCGGGCGGTGCGGCGCTCGTTGAAGATCACCCGGTGGCCCTTGAGGGCGAGCAGCAGATCGGAACGCGGGGCGTCGACCTCGTCGCTCTCCTGCCCCTCGGGCACGGTCACGCCCAGCGGGTCGAGCTTGTTCTCCACGAGGTAGCGGATGTTCTCCGCGCTGACCTCGCGGCCGAAGCGCGCGCTGACCCGGTGGGCGATCGTGTCGTCGTCGCGGACCCCGTCGACGGACGACGCCACCAGGTACAGCAGGCGTGAGAGCTGCACGACCTGCCCGTCCCCCCGACGGGCGATGTACTTGGACTCGGTGAACCCCGAACCCTGGTACTCGCCGTGCAGCCGCATCCCGGCGCTCAGCCTCGGGACGGGCCGGGCGGGCACCCCGGCTGCCGGCAGGCTTCCGGTCGCCACCTGCTCGTACGTCACCGGCCAGCCACCTGGTCCGGGCAGCGGTCCGGTGTCGTACAGCGCGGTCGTGCCGTTCCCCAGCACCGTCATCTATGGTCTCCCCCCACGTCGATGCCGCCTCACCGCCGCTTTCCCCCCGGCATGGCCGCGGGGGCGGACCGGCCCGTGCTCGGGCGCGGTCCGCCCCCGTGACCGCCGTCGCGGCGGTGGGGCTACTGCTTGACGGTGATCGTCTGTCCGGCGTGCGACTGGGCGTCCGACCACAGGGAGTGGTCGTTGAGCGCGGCGGACTGGTTGGCGGCCTCGATGTTGGCCACGTGCTTGGTGACGTTGACCGTCTTGTTGAAGCTGAACTTCAGCTTGCCCAGGGCCTCGCGGCCCGGCAGCAGCTCCGCGGACTCGGCGTCCAGGTCGCGCATGTCCATGCTCATGATGGGTGTCCCTCTCTTCTGGCTTTCCTGGTCCTGCTGGTGATGACGCGTGGGCGGTGGTGCGCGCGGACTACTGGCTGACGCTGATCGCCTGCGAGGCGCCGGAGTTGGCGACGGACCACGCCGAGTGGTCGTTGAGGGCGGCCGACTGGTTGGCGGCCTCGATGTTGGCGACGTGCTTGGTGACGTTCACCGTCTTGCCGAAGCTGAACTTCAGCTTGCCGAGGGCCTCGCGGCCGGGCAGCAGTTCGGCGGACTCGGCCTCGAGCTCGTGGGCGTCCATCATGATGATTCCCCCTCGGGAAATGGGCACTTCCGGTCGGACCGAGTCAGGTTCCCCCCGGACTCTGTCCAACTTGGTCGGACGAGCTGTCCAACGAGATTGGACACTAGGTCCTCGCGGGGGCGACGCGCAACCCTTTCGGGTAATCACCCTTTCGGCGGTTCAGCTACTCGCCCGTAGACTCCCTCCCGACAGGGACGTGCGGCCGAGCGGCGAGCAGGACGAGCAGGAAGTGACCAACGGTGGCCAACGCACTGCAGCAGTTGATCCGCGAACGCCTGGACCGCGAGGGCTGGTCCTACGGCGAAGTGGCGCGACGCGGCGGCGTCCCCCGCTCCACCGTCCACCACCTGGCCACCACCGAGCGCGTGGTGCGCATGCCCCAGGCCGGCACCCTGGAGGGCCTGGCCAAGGGACTCGAACTCCCGCTGGACACGGTCCGCCGGGCGGCCGCCGAGGCATGCGGCATCCATGTGTACGGCAGCCCGGCCGGCGAGGACGACGCTCCGACCGCGCCCCGCTCCGGCGACCCCGAGGTGGATCTGCTCATCGCCAGCGTGCAGCGGCTGTCGTCCGACGACCGCAGACATGTCGCCGCCCTGGTGGAGTCCCTGCTCGGCCGCCCGGCGAAGCCGGACCCGGACGCCTGACCCGGACCGGGGCGCGTTGCGGGGTGTCCGAACGGCGCCCCGGCCCGGGCGCGCTTCCGCCAACTGGGAAAAAGAAAGCAAGTCCACCCGAACGGGCCGAGATCCCCCGCTAGTCTCTCGTCCTGCCCGAGGAGCGAGAGCCGCACGACCACGGGCCCTTGGGGGGAACGTGTTGTTCGTGCATGGCGGGCCTGCCACCGCGGTGGTCCGGGGCCCGGACGGCGAGTCCGTCGTACTCCTGTCCGGCGAACTCCCCGAGGTCCTCACCGACCGGGCGGTCCACGAACTCCTCGACCTCGCCGCGGCCATCCTGGGCACGGAGGAGCTGACCCTCTTCCACACCTGCCTCGACACCCTGCGCCGCAACGGCATGCGAGCGGGCCGCAGCATCGAGGTCGACGGTGCGGTACTGACGGTGTACGAGGGCTGAACGATGTACGAGGGCTGAGACGACGGCGTCGGCCGGTCCGCCACGACAAGGAATGTGCCCGGAGCCGGACTCGAACCGGCACGCCCGCGAAGGGGCAGCGAGGTTTAAGCTCGCCGTGTCTGCATTCCACCATCCGGGCAGGCCGTGGGCTCCGCTTCGAGAGCATGAGCCTATCGGGAGGCTTCACTCGGACAGCGGAGAGGACGGACCGATGTTGTCTTATTTTATTGATGTCTGAGGGTGCATCAGACCACGGTACGAGCCATCCGCACTTGCCAGCAGCCTGCCGTGACACCCGCACGCCTGTACGCGGAATGACGGAATTTCACCTACCGAACAAGGGCGGTCCCCCTGTTCCTGGCGGTACGTCCCCTCAGGGTCGGCCGTCCTCCCCAGGTATGACACCGCTCCGCTTCGTCCGACCGGAGTCGCGGTCGGGAACGGGAACAGCGGCTGACCGGACGGCTTCCGGGAACGGGGACGATGGGGGGAGACCCCGAGACCGCCGTCCGACAGGAGCCCCACCCCGTGACCACCACACCCACCGCCGGCAGGACCACCGCCGTGGCCGCGCGCGCCGCGGAGCTGTCGAAGATCTACGGGCAGGGTGAGACCCGAGTGGTCGCCCTGGACCGGGTCTCCGTCGAGTTCCGGCAGGCCGAGTTCACCGCGATCATGGGCCCCTCCGGCTCCGGCAAGTCCACGCTGATGCACTGCGTGGCCGGGCTGGACTCCTTCTCCTCCGGTTCGGTGCGCATCGGCGAGACCGAGCTGGGCTCGCTGAAGGACAAGCAGCTGACGCGGCTGCGGCGGGACAAGATCGGCTTCATCTTCCAGGCGTTCAACCTGCTGCCGACGCTGACCGCGCTGGAGAACATCACGCTGCCGATGGACATCGCGGGCCGCAAGCCCGACAAGGAGTGGCTGGACCGGGTGATCGAGATGGTCGGCCTGTCCGGGCGGCTTACGCACCGGCCCTCCCAGCTCTCCGGCGGCCAGCAGCAGCGCGTCGCCGTGGCCCGCGCGCTGGCCTCCAAGCCGGACATCATCTTCGGTGACGAGCCGACCGGAAACCTCGACTCCCGCTCCGGCGCCGAGGTGCTGGGCTTCCTGCGCAACTCCGTGCGCGAGCTGGGCCAGACGGTGGTCATGGTGACCCACGACCCGGTCGCCGCGGCCTACGCGGACCGGGTGGTCTTCCTCGCGGACGGCCGGATCGTGGACGAGATCCAGGACCCGACCGCCGACTCGGTCCTCGACCTGATGAAGCGCTTCGACGCGAAGGGCCGTACGAGCTGATGTTCCGCACCGCGCTGCGCAACGTCCTCGCGCACAAGGCCCGGCTGATGATGACGGTGCTCGCCGTCATGCTCGGCGTCGCCTTCGTGTCCGGGACGCTGGTCTTCACCAACACCCTCTCCCGCGCCTTCGAGAACAGTTCCGCCCAGGGCTTCGACGGTGTCGACGTGGCCGTACGGGCCAAGCACCAGAAGGCGAGCGGCGACCGGGTCGGCTCCACCCCGGACCTGACCCCGGCGCTGCTGGCCCAGGCCCAGAAGGTGCCCGGCGCCGCCTCCGCCACCGGTGTCGTCAGCGGCTTCACCGCGCTCGCCGACAAGCACGGCAAGCTGGTCGGCGACGGCTGGCAGTCCATGGGCGGCAACTACTGGGGCACCGAGGACGCCCGCTACAAGCTCGTCTCCGGCCACGCCCCGCACGGCGCGGGCGAGCTGCTGATCGACTCCGAGACCGCCCGCCGCACCGGCTACCGCGTCGGCGACACCGTCCGTCTCTCGGTCGACGGCCCGGTCCTCACCCCGCGCGTCGCCGGTGTCTTCACCACCGACGACGGCAACGTGGCAGCGGGCGGCAGCCTCACCCTCTTCGACACGCCGACCGCGCAGACCCTGCTCGGCAAGAAGGGCGCCTACGACGAGATCGACGTGACCGCCGCCCCCGGCACCAGCCAGAGCGCGCTCAAGGCCGCGCTGGACAAGGCGCTCCCGGCCGGCCAGGTCAGCACCACCACCGGTGAGAAGCTCGCCGCCGACCAGGCGGAGCAGATCTCCTCGTCGATGAGCGGTCTGCGCCAGGTACTGCTGGTGTTCGCGGGCATCGCCCTGTTCGTCGGCACGTTCATCATCGCCAACACCTTCACCATGCTGGTCGCCCAGCGCACCAAGGAACTCGCCCTGCTGCGGGCGGTCGGCGCCTCGCGCGGGCAGGTCACCCGCTCGGTGCTGGCCGAGGCGTTCGCGGTCGGCACGGTCGCGGGCGTGGCCGGACTCGCCGCCGGTGTCGGTATCGGCGCCGGACTGCGCGCCATGCTGAACTCCTTCGGCGCGAGCATGCCGGACGGGCCGCTCGTGGTCACGCCGGGCACGGTGGCCGCCGCGCTCGCCGTCGGCATCGTCATCACCGTGCTCGCCGCCTGGCTGCCCGGCCGCCGGGCTGCGAAGATCCCGCCGGTCGCGGCGATGAGCAGTGTGCACGCGACCGCCACCACCCGCTCGCTGGTGGTGCGCAACACCATCGGCACGCTGTTCGCGGCGGCCGGCGCCGCCGTGGTCCTCGCGGCCACCACCATGGACACCGACAAGGGCCAGGGTGCGATGGGCCTCGGCGCGGTGCTGCTGATCATCGGCGTGTTCGTGCTGACCCCGCTGCTGTCCCGCCCGCTGATCGCGGCGGCCGCTCCGCTGCTGCGTCTGTTCGGCGTCTCGGGCCGCCTGGCCCGGCAGAACGCGGTGCGCAACCCGCGCCGTACGGCGGCCACCGCGTCCGCGCTGATGATCGGCCTGACCCTGATCACCGGTATGACGGTGATGGCGGGCAGTCTGCAGAAGTCGATCGACAAGATGGCCGCCGCCTCGATCCGCGCGGACTACGTCGTCTCGATGGCCAACCACACCCCGCTCTCCCCCGACGTCGCCACCAAGCTGGCCGCCACCGACGGGGTCGCCTCCTCCAGCCCGCTGCGCAACGGTGCCTCCCGCATCGACGGCGGTACCGAGTTCCTGACCGGTGTCACCGGCTCGGCGATCGGCGAGCTGACCGACCTCAAGGTGAAGCAGGGCACGTTCGACGTGTCCGGTTCGCGGATCGTGGTGGACTCCGACCGGGCCAAGGAGCACGGCTGGAAGGCCGGTTCGAAGCTCACCGCGCACTTCGAGGACGGCACGAAGGGCACGCTGACCGTCGCCGGGGTGTACGAGGGCAACGAGATGATCCGGGGCATCATGATCGACGACAAGGTGCTCACCCCGCACCTGCGCGCCCCGGCCGACATGCAGGTCCTGGTCCGCACGACGGACGGTGCCTCGGACGCGACCAAGGACCGGCTGGCCAAGGCCCTCGGCTCCAACCCGGCCATCCAGGTGCAGGACAAGCAGGACATCACCGACGGCATCGCCAAGATCTTCACGCTGATGCTGAACCTGGTCTACGGCCTGCTCGGCATGGCCGTGGTGGTCGCGGTGCTCGGTGTCATCAACACGCTGGCCATGTCGGTGTTCGAGCGCTCCCAGGAGATCGGGATGCTGCGCGCGATCGGCCTGGAGCGCGGGTCGGTCAAGCGGATGGTCCGCCTGGAGTCCCTGGTGATCTCGCTGTTCGGCGGGGTGCTGGGCATCGGGCTCGGCGTGTTCTTCGGCTGGGCGGCCGGTGAGCTGCTGGGCACGAAGCTGGCGACGTACGAGCTGGTGCTGCCCTGGTCCCGGCTGGCGCTGTTCCTGCTGCTGGCGGCCCTGGTGGGCGTGCTGGCGGCGCTGTGGCCGGCCCGGCGGGCCGCCCGGCTGAACGTGCTCGGCGCGATCAAGACCGAGTAGCGCACCCAAGCAGTCGTGGGGCCCCGTTCCGGGTTCGGAGCGGGGCCCCACGCGTGTCGTCAGGCGTTCCAGAGGCGGGTGCGGGCCGGGAGTCCCGAGGCGCCGGACTCCGGGGTGCGCAGGGCCAGGACCTGGTTGACGCCGATCTGGCTGCGCTCGAAGGCGAGCGCGGAGGCGGCCATGTACAGCCGCCAGACGCGGGCGCGGCCGAACCCGGCGAGCCGCGTCGCTCGCTCCCAGTCGCCCTCCAGGTTGGTCACCCAGGCGCGCAGGGTGCGGGCGTAGTGCTCGCGCAGCGACTCCACGTCCCGCACCTCGAACCCGGCGCGCTCCAGCATGGTGACGGTGGTGCCGACGGGGGCGAGTTCGCCGTCGGGGAAGACGTAGGAGTCGATGAACGCGTCGACCTCGTACTCCGTCTCGTCCCGCTGCGGGCGGCGGGCGATCTGGTGGTTGAGGAGCCGTCCGCCGGGCTTCAGCAGGCCGTACAGGTCGCGCGCGTAGTCCAGGTAGCCTTCGGCGCCGACGTGCTCGGCCATGCCGATGGAGGAGATCGCGTCGTACGGGCCGTCGCGGACGTCGCGGTAGTCCTGGACGCGGATCTCGACCCGGTCGGTGAGGCCCTCGTCGGCGACGCGCTTGCGGGCGAAGGCAGCCTGTTCCTGGGAGAGGGTGATGCCGACGACGTTCACACCGTGCTCGCGGGCGGCGTGGACGGCCATCGAGCCCCAGCCGCAGCCGACGTCCAGCAGCCGCTGACCGGGCTTCAGGCCGAGCTTGCGGCAGACCAGTTCGAGCTTGTCGCGCTGGGCGCTCTCCAGGGAGGCACCTGTGTCAGGGGCCTCCCAGTAGGCGCAGGAGTACACCATGGACGGGCCGAGGACCAGCGCGTAGAAGTCGTTGCCGACGTCGTAGTGGTGGCTGATGGCCCGCTTGTCGGTGCGGCGGGTGTGCAGATGGCGCCGTCTGCGGACCTCCTCGCGTGGCGGTGCGGGCGGCAGCGGCGGTCCGACGAGCCGGATCAGCTCGCGTACGGCGGCCCGCGCGGCGGGGTCGCGCACCGTTTCGACGAGGGAGCGCCCGCTGTCCTCGTCGTTGTGTTCCCAGAGCGCACCGGCGACGGCGCCGAGGGCGGTGTACAGATCACCCTCGATGTCCAGGTCACCGGCCACCCAGGCGCGGGCCATGCCCAGTTCACCCGGCTTGAACAGCATGCGGCGCAGGGCGCGCCGGTTACGTACGACGATCACAGGGGCACCCGGCGGGCCGGCCTGGGAACCGTCCCAGGCCCGGACCCGCAGCGGGAGGGGGGCTCCCAGCAGTTGTTCGGCAACTCTCACCAAGCGCGACGCGGCGTCGGCCATGACGCACACCTCCAAGACGACGATCCCGGATGTCCGTTACCACGTAAACACCTCGACGTACCCGGCACAGTCCCGCATTGGGGTTACGACAGGGCAAAACAGCGCCTCGGGGCCGGGAACGCCGAAGGACCTCCCGCACCACGGATGGCGGAAGGTCCTTCGGGTGAAACGGTGTACGGAGGCTGACCGGAGGTCAGGAAGCCTTCGCCTTCTCCTCGGTCTTCGGCGCGGCGGCGACCGGGGCGGGCTTGGCGGCCTCGTAGAACTCCTCGCGCGGGTGTTCCATGGCGCCGAGGGCGACGACCTCGCGCTTGAGGAACATGCCGAGGGTCCAGTCCGCGAAGACGCGGATCTTGCGGTTGAAGGTCGGCATGGCCAGACCGTGGTAACCGCGGTGCATGTACCAGGCGAGACGGCCCTTGAGCTTGATCTTCATCTTGCCCATGACGATCATCGCCACGCCCTTGTGCAGGCCGAGACCCGCGACGGCGCCCTTGTTGGCGTGCTCGTAGTCCTTCTGCGGGAAGCCCCGCATTCCGGAGACCACGTTGTCGCCGAGGACCTTGGCCTGGCGCAGCGCGTGCTGGGCGTTCGGCGGGCACCAGGCGTTCTCGTTGCCCGCCTTGCGGCCGACGAGGTCGGGGACCTGGGCGTTGTCACCGGCGGCCCAGATGTAGTCGGTGCCCGTGACCTGGAGGGTCGGCTGGCAGTCGACGTGACCGCGCGGGCCGAGGGGCAGACCGAAGCGGGACAGGGCCGGGTTGGGCTTGACGCCCGCGGTCCAGACGATCGTGTCGGAGTCGACCTCGAGGCCGTTCTTCAGCACGACGTGGCCGTCGACGCAGGAGTCCATGGAGGTGGAGAGGTAGATCTCCACACCGCGGCTCTCCAGGTGCTCCTTGCCGTACTGGCCGAGCTTGGGGCCGACCTCGGGGAGGATCTTGTCGGCGGCGTCGACCAGGACGAAGCGCATGTCCTCGCGGGACACGTTCTTGTAGTACTTGGCGGCGTCGCGGGCCATGTCCTCGACCTCGCCGATGGTCTCCGCGCCCGCGAAGCCACCGCCGATGAAGACGAAGGTGAGCGCCTTGCGGCGGATCTCCTCGTCGGTCGTGGAGTCGGCCTTGTCCAGCTGCTCCAGGACGTGGTTGCGCAGGCCGATGGCCTCCTCGATGCCCTTCATACCGATGCCCTGCTCGGCGAGGCCGGGGATCGGGAAGGTGCGGGAGACCGCGCCCATGGCGATGACCAGGTAGTCGAACGGCAGCTCGTACGCCTCGCCCACGAGGGGGGCGATCGTGGCGACCTTGCGGTCCTGGTCGATGGTGGTGACCCGGCCGGTGAGGACCTCCGCCTTCGGCAGCACGCGTCGCAGCGGTACGACGACATGGCGAGGGGAGATGTTGCCGGCGGCGGTTTCGGGGAGGAAGGGCTGGTAGGTCATGTACGACCGGGGGTCGACGACCGTGACGGTCGCCTCTCCGAAGCGCATCTTCTTGAGGATGCGCCGAGCTGCGTACAGGCCTACGTACCCACCGCCTACTACGAGGATCCTGGGACGCTCCGTGGTGCTCATGCCATCGAGTATCCACCCGGTCCTGGGGGGTAGCTCGTGCGCCCCTTCACAAGGTTGGAGAGGGGGTGTGTTATCCTCCGCCACTCGCGTGACGCAGGTCATGTTCACAAGGGGGAACCGCGGGCGTCCCTGACCCGTTGTCAATGCCGCTTGAGCTGGCCGTCCGGCCTCCCGAGCCCCCCGCGGGGCACCCTTCACAGACGCTTCGGACACCCCGTCGAAACACCCGCGCAATACGGTCGTGATCATGCTCCAGGGGCCTTCCGGCCCCCGAACGGGTCAATGCGGACCCTTGCGTCCCCCACCGGGGCCGATTTCCTTGTGAAGAACTTCACGAAGGTTCCTGACGGAGCCCCGCGAAGCGGCGTGTCGGCCGCTCCACGGGGGCGCTCAAACGTCGTCCAGGCTGCTCAGCCGCATGCTACTGGACGGTAACGAGCCGTTCTTCCAAGGCCGTCGGGCCCGGCTACGCCACGGACCACGCGATGCCGTCGAGGATGTCGTGCTCGCTGACGACGACCTCCTCCGCGCCGGTCCGCTCCATGATCGCCAGCAGGACGAGGGCGCCCGCGCCGATCACGTCGACCCGGCCCGGATGCATGGAGGGGATCTCCGCGCGCTCGGCGTGCGAGGAGCTGAGCAGCCACTCGGTGATCTGGCGGACGCGGCCCCGCGAGATCCGGGAGTGGTGGATGCGCGCGGAGTCGTACTCCGGCAGCTCCAGCGCGATGGCGGCCACCGTGGTGACCGAGCCCGCGAGCCCGACCAGCGTGCGCGCCTCGTCCAGCGGCACGGTCTCGGCGGCCAGGTCCAGCGCGGCCGCGATGTCGGCCCTTATGGCGGCGACCTGCTCGTGCGCGGGCGGGTCGGTGACCTTGCCGTCGTGCACCAGGTGCCGTTCGGTGAGCCGCACGCAGCCGATGTCCACCGACCGCGCGGCGCCCACGTGGTCGTCGCCGACGACGAACTCGGTGGAACCGCCGCCGATGTCCACCACCAGGTACGGCTTGTCCAGGTGGTCGCTGCCGGACAGCTCCCGGGTCGCGCCGGTGAAGGAGAACTCGGCCTCCTGCTCGCCGGTGATGACCTCCGGCTCCACGCCGAGGATGTCCACGACCCCGCGCACGAACTCGTCCCGGTTCTCCGCGTCGCGCGAGGCGGAGGTGGCGACGAACCGCACCTTCGTCGCGCCGAGTTCGCGGATGACCTGGGCGTACTCGCGGCACGCGGCGAAGGTGCGCTCCAGCGCCTCGGGGGCGAGGCGGCCGGTGCGGTCCACGCCCTGGCCGAGCCGGACGATCGTCATCCGGCGGTCCAGGTCGGTCAGTTCACCCGTCTCGGGGTTCGCGTCGGCGACCAGCAGGCGGATGGAGTTGGTGCCGCAGTCCACGGCGGCCACCCGGGTCACCGGCCCTCCTCCGCACCGGACTCGGCCGGCTGAGCCGCACAGGCGTCGCCGGGCGTCACGCACGGGCCCTTCGCCCACCACTCGGGCAGCATGGCGATGGCCTCGTCGCCCAGCGGGTTCACGCCCGGACCGGCGGCCAGCGAGTGGGCGACCAGGACGTGCAGGCACTTCACCCGGTCGGGCATGCCGCCCGCGCTGGGGAAGCCCGCCAGGACCTCGATCTCGTCGCGGCGCCGGATGTAGTCCTCGTGCGCGTCCCGGTAGGCGGCGGCCAGCTCCGGGTCGTTCTGGAGCCGCTCGGTCATCTCCTTCATGACGCCGTTGGCCTCGAGCGTGCCGATGGCCGAGTTGGCGCGCGGGCACGTCAGGTAGTACGTCGTCGGGAAGGGCGTGCCGTCGGGCAGCCGGGGCGCCGTCTCCACGACGTCCGGCCGGCCGCAGGGGCAGCGGTGGGCGATGGCCCGCAGGCCGCGCGGCGGGCGGCCGAGCTGGAGCTCGAAGGCGGCGATGTCCGCCTCGGTGGGCTCGGTACGCGGAGTGTGGGGCGGGGGCGTTTCCATGACTGCTTCCAGGGTGGCTTTCTGTCGGTCACCGGCGGGTGCCGGTCACTGGTCGGAGGCGTCGGACTTGTCGACGCCGTCCCAGACGTTCGCGTACCAGGGCCGGTGGGCGGCCCCTCGGTCGGTGCGGGACTGCTTGGCGGCGCCCGGGTCGATCACGACGAACCCGGTCTCGCCAGGCATCACATAGTGCAGCCTGCGCCGGATCTGCTGCTCGGCGTAGGCGTCGTCCTGCCAGCGGGCCTTGACGTCCCTGAGCTGCTCGACGCGGCCGCGGGCCTGCTCCTGGCGGTGCTTCAGGTCCGCGATCTCGGCGCGCTGGGAGACGTACTGGCGCATCGGATAGGCGAGCGCCACGATCATCGAGCACAGCACCAGGGCCAGCAGGGCGGCGCGGCCGGTGAGGCGGGAGCGGCGGGCCTGCCGCTTGGTCTGGGAACGGTAGACGCGGGCCGCCGTCTGCTCACCGAGCAGCCGCAGCCTGGTCGTGGTGGAGAAACGGTCCCGGTCCCTCGCGGCCATCTGGCTCTCCGCCTCCACTGTGCCTGTGCGTCTTGTGCTGTGCTTCTCGTGCCGTGCGCTGCTGGGCTCACACGTGCGTACGTCCCCGGACACGGTACGGGACCGGGTCCGGGGACGTAGGTACGACGGGCGGGGCTGGCCCGCGCCTAGGTCAGCCCTTGCTGTGCTTACTGGTTCGCAGAGCGAAACCGCGGGAAGGCGCTGCGGCCGGCGTAGACCGCGGCGTCGTCGAGGATCTCCTCGATGCGCAGCAGCTGGTTGTACTTGGCGACGCGCTCGGAGCGGGCCGGGGCACCGGTCTTGATCTGGCCGCAGTTGGTGGCGACGGCCAGGTCGGCGATGGTGACGTCCTCGGTCTCGCCGGAGCGGTGGGACATCATGCACTTGTAGCCGTTGCGCTGGGCCATCTCGACGGCGTCCAGGGTCTCGGTCAGCGAGCCGATCTGGTTGACCTTGACCAGCAGGGAGTTGGCGATGCCCTCCTCGATGCCGCGGGCGAGGCGCTCGGGGTTGGTGACGAACAGGTCGTCGCCGACGATCTGGACCTTGTCGCCGATGCGGTCGGTCAGGACCTTCCAGCCGGCCCAGTCGTCCTCGAACAGCGGGTCCTCGATGGAGACCAGCGGGTAGGCCGCCACCAGCTCCTCGTAGTACTCCGTCATCTCGGCGGCGGAGCGCTCCTTGCCCTCGAAGAGGTACTTGCCGTCCTTGTAGAACTCGGAGGCGGCGACGTCGAGCGCGAGGGCGATCTGCTCGCCGGGGGTGTAGCCGGCTTCCTTGATGGCCTCGAGGATGAGGTCGAGGGCCTCACGGTTGGAGCCGAGGTTCGGGGCGAAGCCGCCCTCGTCGCCGAGGCCGGTGGCGAGGCCCTTGTTCTTCAGGACCTTCTTGAGGGTGTGGTAGACCTCGGCGCCCCAGCGGACGGCCTCGGAGAAGGACTCCGCGCCGATCGGAGCGATCATGAACTCCTGGATGTCCACGTTGGAGTCGGCGTGCGAGCCGCCGTTCAGGATGTTCATCATCGGCACCGGCAGCAGGTGCGCGTTGGGGCCGCCCAGGTAGCGGAAGAGCGGCAGGTCGCTGGCCTCGGAGGCGGCGTGGGCGACGGCGAGGGAGACGCCGAGGATGGCGTTGGCGCCGAGCGAGCCCTTGTTGTCGGTGGCGTCCAGGTCGAACATGGCCTGGTCGATCAGGCGCTGCTCGGTGGCGTCGTAGCCGACCAGCTCCGGGCCGATCTGCTCGATGACGGCGAGGACGGCCTTCTCGACACCCTTGCCCTGGTAGCGGTTCGGGTCACCGTCACGCAGCTCGATGGCCTCGAAGGCACCGGTGGAGGCGCCGGACGGGACGGCGGCACGGCCCGTGCTGCCGTCGTCGAGGCCGACCTCGACCTCGACCGTGGGGTTGCCTCGGGAGTCCAGGATTTCCCGAGCTACGACGACGTCGATGGACGGCACGAGCATCTCCTTCGTGGATGTGACGCAATGAGTGCGCGGCGGATGCCGGATGGCATGCCTTGCGCCTAGAGCCTAACCGTCCCAGGGGTGCCGGCCATCGACCGACCGCCCTGTGAACGGGGTGGTGCAGGGAGACCGTACCCATTGTTCACGCCCGGAACAAAGGGTCCGGGCAAACGGTCCGGGCAAAGGGTCCGGGCAAAGGGTTCTGGGCGATGGGACCCGCCGGGGGAACGCGCACCGCCCCGGCGCGCGGGGGGAACGCGTACCGGGGCGGGGGTCCGTCAGGGGACCGGGAGCTCACGGGGCCGGACGGGTCGGGGGCCGGTCCCGTGAGCGGGTCGCGGTTACTTCAGGTGCAGCATCTGGCCGGGGTAGATGAGGTCGGCCTTCTTCACGATGTCCTTGTTCAGGTCGAACAGCTTCTTCCAGCCGCCCTTGACACCGTGCTTCGTGGCGATGGAGCTGAGCGTGTCGCCCTTGACGACCTTGTACTCGCCGTCGCCCTTCTCGACCTTCTCACCGGTCGGGGTGGTGACGGTCTTGCTCGCGGCCGGGCGCTCGGTGGAGCGGGAAGCGGTCTGCTCGTCGGCGGCGCGGTCGGAGGTGACGGCCGCGGCCTTGTCCTCCGTCTTGCTCTCCGTGGCGGGAGCCGGGCTCGCCGGGGCGGCGGAGCCGCTGTACGGCGTGCTGGACAGGCCCGTGCCGCAGACCGGCCAGGCGCCCTTGCCCTGGGCGGAGAGCACCTTCTCGGCGACGGTGATCTGCTGCTCCTTGCCCGCCTTGTCGGCGGTGGCGGCGTACTGCGTGCCGCCGTACGCGGCCCAGGTGGAGGCGGAGAACTGCAGACCGCCGTAGTACCCGTTGCCGGTGTTGATGGACCAGTTGCCGCCCGACTCGCACTGGGCGACGGCGTCCCACTCGGAGCCGGTGGCGGCGGAGGCACTGCCCGACGCCATCACCGGGCCCGCGACGGCCGCGCCGGCGACACCGGCGAGCGCGAGGACACGGACGGTCTTGGACGGGCGACGGTGCTTGCCCTTGCTGGAGAACAGCATGGATCGATCCCCTCACCGACGCCTGCGAGGTGAGCTGTCGGGTTCGGGCCGGTTGAGTTGCCCGGCCACCCCTCCCTCGTACTCCCGGAAGGCGTGGCTTCACCCCAAGCCCCAACCGGCGTCAATCACCGGTTCGGGCACTTACCTTGGGTCCCCCGCTCCTGCCTACGGCGCTTGACGCGACGGTTGTCCCCGAGGGCCGCTGGCAGGATTCGGCGTTGCGGCCACGGGTGCTCGTGGTGACGAGCGGTCCCGACCGTAGACACGCGTCGCGGCGAAATTCAAAGACGATCAGGGCTTCTGAGAGTCATCCCACACTTTCGCCAAATGGGACATATAAGAGGATAGTGGGTGTCAGATTCCGCTATTCGGCGTCCGTTTCGCCCGGCACTTTCAGGGTCTGACCGGGGTCGACATGGTTCGGGTCGGAGCCGATGGCCTGCTTGTTCGCGGAGTAGAGCGCCTCCCACCCGCCGTCCACGTCAAGGGAGTCGGCGATGGAGCCGAGCGTGTCACCGTCACGGACGGTGTAGGTGGTCGGGGAGGCGGTGGCATGGCGGCCCGTTCCGGCCGCGTGCTGACCGCCCGTCACGCTCTCCTCGGCGCTGCCCCCGCGGTGACGGCCACCGCCACCGAGGTCACCGGTGTCGACCAGGCTCCAGGAGCCGCCGGCCTCCCACGAGTCGTCCGACTCCTTGGCCGCGGGGGCACTGGAGGCCGAACCGCCACCCTTGTACCCACCGCCGGAGGCCGCGGGCGCCGAGGCGCCGGAGCGGGAGGTGTCGGTGTCCTTGCCGGAGTGGCCGGAACCGGCCTTCTCCTCGGCGCTCGCGGACGGCTTGCCGGTCTCCTTGGCGGAGGAGTCGGACGAGGGGGACGAATTCCCCAGTCCGGACGAGTCGGAATCATCGGACGAAGCGCCCGCGTCGGGGGTCTCGTCCGCCTTGTCGGTACCGCCGCCGGAGCCGTCCTGGTCCGCGGACGGGGACTCGCTCACGCCCGTGTCGACGTCCACCGAGCCGGAGTTGGAGGTCAGTCCGGCGAGCAGGGCGCAGGTGGCCCAGTGGGTGGTGCCCTGCTCGTCGAGGATCTTCTCGGCCACCGAGATCTGCTGCGAACGGCTGGCCTGGTCGGCGCTGGCCGCGTACTGCGTGCCGCCGTACTTGTCCCAGTCGTCCTGGGATATCTGGAGGCCGCCGTAGTAACCGTTGCCGGTGTCGGCGCTCCAGGAGCCACCGCTCTCGCACTCGGCGACCTTGTCCCAGGTGGTGCCGTCGGCCGCGTTCGCGCTCGCCGCCCCGAGGAGCGGGATGGCGATGGCGGACGTGGTCACGCCGGCCGCGACGAGGAGCGCCGGAGCCTGGCGGGGTCGACGGTGCCTACCGTTCCCGGAGAGCATGCGGTTGCCTTTCGTGCGACAGCAGTACGGCGTGGCAAGTGGTGCTCGGCGCCACACTGATGGGTGAACGTATCGGCAGACGATCGCTTGTCACAAGTTCATGCCGCACAGATCACGTGAAGATCACATAGTTGAACGTCCGTCATGTGCGCTTTCACGACTGGGACCGACCGGTGTGAACTCCACCGGCAGTGTGCGCAGTCCACGCATGATGAGCCCGCCGCGCCAGCGCAGTTCGGCCGGATCGGCCGCCAGGCGCAGGTCCGGGAGCCGGGTGAGCAGGGTGGCCAGCGCGGTCTGGCCCTCCAGCCGGGCGAGCGGGGCGCCCAGGCAGTAGTGGATGCCGTGCCCGTACCCCAGGTGCTGGTTGTCGCGGCGGCCGAGGTCCAGCAGGTCCGGGTCGGCGAACCGCTCCGGGTCGCGGTCCGCCGCCGCGAGGACCACCAGCACCGGGTCCCCGGCCGCGATGTCCTGGCCGCCGATGGTGAGCGGCCCGGTTGCGTAACGCCAGGTCGCCAGCTCCACCGGGCCGTCGTAGCGCAGCAGTTCCTCCACCCCGGTCTGGAGCAGTCCGGTCTCCCCGGCGGCCAGCGAGAGCTGGAGCCGCCTGCGCTCCCCGGGGTGGGTGAGCAGGGCGTAGGTGCCGTTGCCGATGAGGTTGACGGTGGTCTCGAAGCCGGCGAAGAGCAGGATGAAGGCCATGGCGGCGGCCTCGTTCTCGGTGAGGTGCTCGCCGTGGTCGGAGGCCCGGATGAGCGCCGAGATCAGGTCCTCGCCGGGCTCGGGTTCGGCGGGGAGTGCCTGGCGCTTGCGGTGGATGAGGTCCGCGAGATAGCCGCGCATCTTCTTCACCGAACGCGCCACCCCGCCCCTGGGCCCGCCGCCGTGCCGGATCATCATGCCCGCCCAGTCCCGGAAGTCGTCCTGGTCCTCGCGCGGGACGCCGAGCAGGTCGCAGATGGCGTAGATGGGGAGCGGGAAGGCGAACTCGTGGATGAGGTCGGCCGAGCCCTTCTCGGCGAACCGGTCGATGAGGTCGTCCGTCAGCTCCTGCACCCTGTCCGCGAACTCGGCGACCCGGCGCGGGGTGAACGCCTTGCTGACCAGGCGGCGCAGCCGGGTGTGGTCCGGCGGGTCGATGTTCAGCAGGTGGGTCATCAGGTCGGCCTTGCGCTCACCGGGGATGCCGGTCTTGCCCTTGGCGTGCGCGGTCTCGGCGTGATGTGCCGGGTTCTTGCTGAGCCGCTGGTCGGCCAGGGCCTGCTTGGCATCCGCGTACCGGGTGACCAGCCACGCGTCCACCCCGCTGGGCAGCTTGGTCCAGCGCACGGGAGCGTGCTCCCGGAGCCAGGCGTAGGCGGGGTAGGGGTCGGCGGCGAACTCCCAGGTGAAGAGCTCCGGGGCGGTGTCCTCGGCGGAGGCTCCGGCGGGGGCTCCGGCCGGGTCTTCGGGGGTGGGGTCGTCAGGGGTGGGCTGGTGCGGCTGGGTCACCTCTCGACGGTATCCGGAGGGCGGGGGCGGGGTGCGGGTCGGCTCCTCTCTATTGGGGTCCCGGGCCCCTGCCGGTCTATTGGGGTCCCGGGCCCTGCCGGCCTGGGCTACTCGGTGTCGTCGTCCGGGGCGGGCACGCCCTCGGCTGTGCGTATCGCGTCCCGGTAGGTGCGGGCGGCCGCTCTCAGGGCCGCTTCCGGGTCGACGCCCGCTTCCTCGGCGCGGGCGGCCAGGTCCAGCAGCTCGTACCCGATGCCGTCGCCCTGGGGCAGGGGGACGTCCAGGCCGGCGGTGCGGACGCGGGAGGCCAGCTTGGCGGCGAGGGCGAGGCCGGGCTGGCCGAGGGGGACGCCTTCCGTCACCGAGGTGCGCTGCTTCTCCTCGGCCTTGGTGCGCAGCCAGTGCGCCTTGACGTCCTCGGGTGTCTCGGCCTCCTCCTCGCCGAAGACATGCGGGTGACGGTGGATCAGCTTGGTGACGATGCCCCCGGCCACGTCGTCGATGGAGAAGGGCGCGTCCGGGTCCTCCTCGGCGATGCGGGAGTGGAAGACGACCTGGAGCAGCACATCGCCCAGCTCCTCCCGCAGCTCCTCCCGGTCGCCGGCCTCGATCGCCTCGACCAGTTCGTACGCCTCCTCGATGCCGTACTTGGCGAGGCCCTCGTGGGTCTGCCGGGAGGACCAGGGGCATTCGGCGCGGATGCGGTCCATGACCTGGACGAGGTCGAGGAGGCGGGCGCCGGGCAGGTCGTAGGAGGCGGGGAGCAGCTCCAGCTCCGGCATCTGCACCCGGCCCGATCCGGCGAGCCGGGCGAGGCCGTCGGTGAGAGCGGGCTCCCCTTCGCCGGTGGCGACGACGACCACGGTCCGGTCGCCCGCGCAGGCGTCGACCAGCTCCTCGGCGGTGGGGGACGCCTCCGACACCGCTATGCCGGCCTCGCGCAGATACGGCACCTGCGGATGGGCGCCGTCCGCGCACAGCACGGCGTCGGCGGTGCGCAGCGCCTGCCAGGCGGGCCAGGACAGCAGGCCGGGGGCGACGCGGTGGCTGGTGGTGAGCAGGACGATGCGGCCAGGGGCGGTTTCGGGGCTGATTGCGTTCACGATCCGAACGTAACCCAGGACGCGAAATGACGGGTCGAGTTATCCACAGGGACGGGAGAGTCCTGTGATCGTATGACCGACACGTCGCGCGGGGCCGGGAACCAGCAGGTCACACGGCCCGCGCCGGGCGTACCGCGTCCGTCAGGCGCTCTGGGCCGCCGAGGCGTCCCGCAGCCAGGGCGTACGGGCGTCGACCCGGCTGCTCTTGGCCACGTCCCAGGCGCCGTAGCGCGGGTTCACATCGATGTGGAGTTCCTTCGACGCCTTGGACAGGGCGTCCCAGAACGGGGGCTGGCTGGTGTCGGTGCCCAGCTTGGTGGCGAGCTTCTGCGCCTCGATCTGGAGCCCGAGGTTGTCGTCGAGACGCTCGGGTGCGATGCCGTACTTCTGGAGCCAGGCGGACTGGAGCTGCTTGGTGCCGCCGGCCTGCTTCTCCAGGTCGGTGCGCATCCGCTGGACCTCCTTGCGGGTGACCGTGACGCCCTGGTCCCGCGCGGCGCGGTGCAGCACCTGGTCGAGGACCATGTTGTGCAGGGTGTCGCGGGTGAGGCTGCCGGTGGAGGCCAGGACCTGCTGGTACTGGGCCTGGTCGGACACCTCCGCCCGCTGCGCCGCCCGCACCTCGTTCACCCGGCCTTCCAGCTGCGACACGGTGATGCGCGAGCCGCCGACGACAGCCGCCGCGCCGGGATGCGCGTCGTTGCCGCAGGCGGTCAGGAGCGGGGCCGCGGCGGCGATCGCGGCGGTGAGGGCTAGCGCGGTGCGACGGCGGCGGAGCAAGGGGAACCTCCTGAGGAGATTGTGCGACGGTGCACAAAGTCTTGCGGTGATCGATGTTAGGCAGCCGTACTGCTCCGGCCAACCCATTGGACCAACGATTCACCACGAGTTCGGGCACCGCCGCCGGTGTTTCCCGTGTCACGCGGGCCCGCTAGCTCTTCGCGTCGACCGCCCGCTCGACGGCGCCCGCCACGTCGGCCCGCAGGCCCTCGCCGGTGCGGACGACCGACACGTTGTCCCCGGAGCGCCCGCCGCCGACCAGCACGAAGCTGGTCTTGCCGTACTTCGGCGCCGCTTCTGCCGCGACGGAGACCTCGGGTCCGCCGACCGCCACGACGACCTCGCAGGAACCCTGGAGCATGCTGTTGAGGAACGGCCGCGCGTTGCCGACGCTCTGCTCCCCCATAACCTGCTGGTAGTTGACCCGCGCGTGCGTCTTGAGGGAGGCGTCCTGCATGCCCTGCCAGACGGCCGCGGCGGGGGTGCCGGCCGCGATGCCGTCCTTGCCGGTGAGCAGGCAGGCGTCGATCTCGGTGTAGTGCCGCGCACGGGTGTCGGGGATGGGCGGCCGGTCGTCGCCCCCGAAGAGGAACGCGCACACCACGACGACCGCGGCGACGACAGCCAGGGTGCCTGTGGCAAGCATGATCGTGCGCCTGCTGAGGGAGCGCAGCCAGGAGACGAGAGCCCGGCCGAAGCGGGCGACCCCCGCCTCCGGCCGCCGCGTCGCCGCCGGACGCGACTGCGTCACCTGTCGGACCTGCTTGGTCACGAACTACCTGCTCTCCTGCTCCGGACCGGCACGGGTTCTACGGCTGCTGACACGTATCCACGATGCCGAAACCGGTTGGCACCGTAGCCCACGCCCGTCCGACTCCCAGAAAAGATCCCGCCATGAAAATCACAAGACTCACTTAAGCAACAGCAAAACCTGGGTGGGCCGGCGCCTTCACCTCCGGCTGGTGCGCCGCAGAATCCGTACGGCGGGCCACGCCAGCAGGGCGGTGACCCCCCATAGGAACCCCGAGATGGCGAGCCACTCGCCGGTGCTGGTCTCCGGATCGTCCGCGCCGAAGACGGTGAGCATGAGGGCAAGCAGGGCGAAGCAGCCGCCCAGGACCCCGAGGAGGACCATCGCCACCGTCTGGCCTCCGGTGCGCCGGGGCCGGTCGGCCGGGGCGGTGCCGGCGGTGGCAGGGGTCGCCCTGGAGCGTGCGGCTGTGGTGGTGCCGGACGCCGGTGCCCTGTCCAGGCGCGGTGGATTCTGCCGTGGCGGCAGCAGCACCACCGCGTCGGGCGGTACCGCGGCGTCGATGGCCGCCATGGTGCTCGCCTCGACGCCGTACACCGCCGGCTCCACATCGACGGTCAGGCCGTCGGTGCCGATGAGCCGGCGGCCGCCGTCGGGCCAGCTCAGCATGGCGGCGCAGGAGCGGTGGAGGACGGTCGCCACCCGCGTCCCGTCGGGTCCGGGGGCCGACCGTTCCGTCAGGCTGACGCCGTCGTCGCCCACGGTCAGCTCGGCGTCGCCCGCCCGTCCCGTGATGAAGCGCCGGCCGGTGACCGCGTGGTCCGAGGCGGTCGGCGCGGCCGTGTACCCGGCCCAGTCCGCCGAGTGTCCGGAGGGCACCTGCATGAGGGCCGTCCCGGCAGCCGACAGGGCCACCTCGTGCAGGTGCCCCGGTGTCACCGTCCACAGCTCGGCACGCAGTTCAGCGACATCGTGCGACGGGCGCCCCGCGAGCAGGTCCTCCGCCATGCCGGGCAGCCGTCGCGCCGCCGCCTCGGGCGCGGTCAGGGCGGCGTCGGCGCGGCCGCGCACCGCGTCCAGGTCGGCCTGGTCGATCCGGCCCGCCCGGAACCCGGCGAGCACGTCGACGAAGCCGCCGAGCACCGCGTCCTGCTTGGCGGGCAGCGCGTCCGCGAACGCGGTCACGACGGCGAAACCGTCTCGCCGGGACGTGAGGTCGCTCGCGGTCGTGTACGAGTAGCCGCCCTCCTGGCGCAGGGCGCGGGTCAGTTCGCGCTCCAGGACGGCCGAGTACAGCCGGGCCGCGGCCGTGTCGGCGACCACGGAGTCCAGCAGGACCCCGCCGCTGCCGTCCGAGAAGTACGCCGGGGTGACGGGCAGGGCCGAGGTCACCGCGGGCATCGGTCGCCGGTCGCCCGCGGGCAGCTTGAGGGAGAGGCCGGCCGGGATGCGCTCACCGGCGATCCAGAGCACCGCGTTGTCCAGCGTGAACCAGCTCTGCGCCCACTGCCACACGTCGTGCGCGCTCGCGTTGCGCACACCCCACTCCGGGTAGCTGACCAGGCCGTATCCCTGGGCGCCGTACCGCCACAGCGGGAGCGAACTCGTCTCGCGGCGGGACTCCTCGGTGCGCAGGATCTCCTTCTCCGTCTCCAGCCGGTCCATGGGCAGGTCGGTGAGGGAGGCGCAGACACCGGTGAGGTAGGCGGCGACCTCGTGCTCGGCGCCCTCCACGTGGAAGTGGGTGAACGCGGCCTTGGTCGCGCCGTTGTAGTGGTAGTCCGCTACGCCCTGCCGGTACAGCGCGAGGTGCTCGGTCAGATGGGTGAGCCCGGCCCGGCCGAGGGTCTCGTCGGCGACCCCGACCCGGAAGACGAGCCCGGCGCGCATCGGCCCGGCGGCGTACGTGAAGAGGGTGGGTATGCCGTCGACCTCGGTGTGGTGGACGGCGGACTGCGGGTTCATCTACGGCCTCGGTTCGGCGCGGTGCGCGGCATTCGGAAAGGGGGCGGACGCGGAGGCGAGGGCCGCGTCCCGGTGCCGTACGTAGACCTCGGCCGGCTCGCCGAGATAGCTCCAGGGCACCTTCGACGCCAGGTTGCCCAGCGCGCGGAAGTGGGCGGCGGCGCGGGCGGTGTCGCCGATCAGGGAGAACAGGGCCGCGAAACAGCCCGCGACGGTGACCCAGCCGGGATCGCGCCGGAACTCCGGGTGGAGCACGGACCGTCCGGCGGCCTCGACCAGCTCCGCGTGGACGTGGAACTGCCGCAGGTACGCGTGCCGTTCCTCGCCCGCGTCCAGGTCCAGCCAGTGCTCGAGGTGCGCTTCCGCCACCAGCCCCGCGCTCAGGGCGCCGTCGGGGGCGCCGAGCATGCGGTCACGGGCGAAGGAGTGGGCGGCCTCCCAGCTACCGCCCCACTTGGGACACAGCTGCTGGAGCAGCCGGGTCTGGGCCGTGAAGTGGTGCGGGTGGGACTTCTCAAGCCGGTCGTAGCGGCGGCGCGCCTCGTTCTGGCCGAGCTGGAGCCCTCGGGCGGTGTTGAGCCGCTCGGCCCAGGCGGGGGCGTAGGACGGGTCGAGGGCGGTGGCGCGTATGAGCAGTTGTTCGGCGGTGCGCAGGTGCGCGTGGAAGGTGGCGAACTGCTCTCGGGTCACGCTCTCGGCGCGGGCGCCCGTACGGACCTCCCAGCCGATCTCGACCTCACGGGCGCCGAGGAGGGTCAGCGCGAACACGTCGTCGGGGGCGGCCGCCACCAGGTCGCGCAGGGCCCGCTCGACGCCCTCCGTCCCGGCCACCACGCCGAAGACCTGGGAGGTGTCGCTCCCCTGCGGCAGTCCGGCGAGGTACTGGCGCACCCCCGCCCAGTCCCACGCGGCCACCGCCTGCCGCAGCCAGGCGACTTCGGGATAGGCGGACGTGATCTCGAAGTCCGGGGGCGGGAGCGGGGAGGCGAGCGACATGCCCGGATCTTAGGCGAGGGGTGTGACAAGCGGGTTCTCGTCAGCGGGCGGCACGGGCCGGGGGCGCCGGACGGCCCTCCTTGTCCCACCCGATGAAGGTGTTGGTACGGGCGTGGACGAACGACTTGACCGAGTTGCCGGAGTAGCTCCACGGGACGCCGCCGATATAGGCACCGACGGCCCGGAACTGCTCGACGCCCTCCGCGAACCGCTCGGTGCGGAACAGCGCGTTGGCCAGCAGATGGCGGACGGTAGGGAGACGGTGGTGGTCGGCCGGTACCTGGTCGACCGCGTCCAGGGTGGCGTCGATGGCCGTGGTCATGAACGGCTTCTGGTAGACGGACAGGTCGTTCACCCGGAACTGGTGCTCGAACGCTGCATACAGGCGCAGTACGGGGAGCAGGCTGCCTCGGGGCGCGGAGGCGACGGCCTCTTCGGCGAAGGTGAACATCAGCTCGTCGGAGCCGCGCCACTTCGCGCACCAGTACTGAAGGGCCGCCACGTGGGCGCCGAAGTGGTGCGGGTCGCGGGCCGTGATCTCGGCCCACAGCGCCCGGAAGTGGTCGTGCGACCAGCCCAGGCCCAGGGCGATGGTGATCTGGGCGACCCAGGGGGTCGGGTCGTCGGGCGCCATCCGGGCCGCCTCTTCGCACGCGGGCAGCGCCTGGGCGAGCAACTGGTGGAAGTTCTCGAACTGTTCGGCGGTGGTGTGCTTCGCGCCCTTCGCGCCGCGGGCCTCGCCGGCGAACGCGACCAGCGCGTCGGCGTGGACGAGGGCGGCGGCGGGGTCGTGCGGGTACTCCCTGCGCCACTCCAGCAGCCAACCGTCGTCCTCCACGGCCGCGTGCACGAGGATGCCGAGCCGGTACCACCGCAGATCCCAGTCCCGCCCGGCCCCCGCCAGGTAGTTGGCCGCGACCCGCCAGTCCCCGGCGACAGCCGCCGCGGCAACGGCATCCGCCTCCGGGTCCGGCCCGGCATACTGCGCGTCCAGCTGATCCCCCGGCACGAGCCCGAACTCGACGGGATCAATCACTACCCGCTTCGTCCTGGCCGCCTGCTCGGCCCGCTGCGCCCGTGCCTTGCGGGCATTGCGGGGGATGGTGACGGCGGCGTAACCGAGGGCACTTACCCCGGCTATGGCTATGAAGGGGTTCACGGGGAGTTTCCTTGAAGAATGAGCGAAAAGCAGACGACGGGCTTAGCTAGGCGCGGAGGAGGAGCATTATTCGAAGCTTCCGAGAAACACGCCGGCCTCGTGTAATTTATTACCGAACCGCGATGGGGCTCCACACCCCCAGACCACACACCCTAAACTCATCCATACAAATTACCCTGCTCTCGCAAAGCAGGAATTCCATACTCTACACACGCTGACACGACCTTGCGCACCAAGTCACCCTTCCCGGCATCGCCTGTAACGACCCACCACAAGTCTTGCCCGCCCGGCATCAGTTCACCAATCCTCGCCCACCAGGCCCACTTGCCGTAAACCTTATTGGGACTCGGTCGCGACGGATACTTGGCCCCCGAGTCAAGAATTTCTTGCCACTTCCCCTTGGGTACCGCCGCAAGATTTACAGTGAATTTCAGTCGATCCACAGACGCACCGGATGACTTCTGAATACCGAGCAGCAGCCAAACGTTCGGATCCGGGAGCTCGAACACCTGACCAGATCCGACGAAGCCCTGCTTCCGCAACTCCGGAGCAACACCCTGTCGAACTGCCGCGGAAAACACTTCCTGTGCGGTCACTAAGCACCACCACTCCCAACATCCACAAGACCCCCCTGAATCAACAGCACAGCACTCTAGCGCAGAAGTGCGCGGATGCCCGCGTGAATCCCTCCATCAAGAGGAAGTCTTCCACGCGGGCATCCGACGAATGGAGTGCTAGTAGTGAAGCTTGATCTTGGCCCCTTGATTAAGGAGTCGCCAGGCAACGCTACCGGTCGGACCCATCTTTCCGGTCAAAGGGCTCCTAAAGAATTCCCATTCTTGCTCCGCGTGAGTTCCATCGCTGAGCAACGTCGCATCGTTCGCCATCTCCTGTCGGATCGACGAAACGTTGGAGACGCGCCCCACCTTCACTTCGATTCCCTTGGTGCCACCCGAAGGAAGGGGAGCTTCGATGTCCGTCCGCCGAGTGGTTCCATTCGCCATGGAATGGCTCACCTCGCGCTTAGCACCCGGGATACCTGCAGCCATATCGTTGGCGTATGCATCTCCGATCTGCTTGTTCAGACTGACACCCGTGAACTGCGGATCTGTGATTTCACCGCCGACCCCGCATTCGAACTTATCGCCCGGCTTGATGTTGTGAACGAGGATTGGAGTGTTGCCAGCCTCCACGTAGTACGTGTGGAGGGCTCCGATGGTGAGGTCATACGTCGTGGTGTCCGCGTGGAACAGGCGGACACCGGTGACCTCGGTCGTGCCGGTGGGCGTCTGGAGGACGTCGCCGGGGTTGAGGTCCTTGGCTTCGACGAAGGCTGACTGGGTCTCGTCGTAGAAGGGGTGGTGGAAGGTCGTCGTCAGGTGCGCGGGCTTCGGCTCGGTCACCTGTGTCGAAGACGCCTTGGTGACCGCTGCCACCGGTGCCGTCGCCGGATGGGTGTCACCGTGGCCGTGGGCGGCCGACAGTGCGCCCAGGACCGCGGCCGACGCTGCCAGACCGAAGGCCGCCTTGCGGGCCGCCTTCTTGGCCAGGGACTTGGCGCCGGCCTTCACCGAGCGCTTGTCACCGGTCTTCCTGATCGCCAGGTCCACGAAGTCGTGGTCCGTGTGCGTCACGATCACCGCCGTGACCTTGTGCGCCTCCGTGCCCTTAGCGCCAGGCACCGAGTTGGCTATCGTGTCGCCGACCTTAATGTGATCGATGGCCTTGGTCGTACCGTCGGCCATCAGGACCTGCGTCGAGCCGGTGAAGCTGTGCGGCCTGATCGGGCAGCTAGCGCCTTCTTCCGCCGGTGCCTCGTCCGAGTGGGACTGGGACTTGGTTCCCGATGCCTCGGACTTTGCCGCTGCCGCGGCTTCGTCCGTCGCGTCGGCTGTGGCTGATTCGCCGGCTTCTGTCGCTCCCTTACCGAAGAGGCCGCCCGCGACCTCGAGGGCCTTGGGGGCCGCCTTGGCGAGGATCTTGCCGCCGAGTTCGCCGAGGGCTCCGCCGGCCGCGCCGGTTACCGCGCCCTCGACCGCCGAGCCCGCGAAGGCGCCCACGCTGCAGTCGTCGCCGCCGTTGTCGGCGCACTTGAAGCCCTGTTCGACCAGGGCGCCCGCCGCGCCGGCGACGGCCGCGCAGCCGATGGAGCCGATGCCGGCCGTGAAGGCTTCACAGCCCGCGAAGACCGCGGTGGAGACCACGAGCGACGTGATCGCGGCGGCGTGGTTCTTGACGAACTTCGTCGCCGTCTTCGCCGCCTTGACCGTGGCGTGGTAGGCCGTACGGGCGGCATGGGCCACCGCGTGCGCGGCCTTCTTCACCGCGTGGGCGACCTTCTTCGCCGCCTTCTTCACCGCGTGGACCACCCGGTGCGCGGCCTTCTTCACCGCGTGGTAAGCCGAGTGCACCGCATGGACTACCTGGTGATACGCGCGTCTGACGTGCCGTGCCGCGTAGTGGTAGACGCGACGCACAGCCCGGACCGTGGCGTGGTAGACGTCCCGCACATGGTGCGCGACCTTGTGTGCCACGTGCTTGACCGCGTGGACCACCTTGCGGGCCACATGCTTGGCCGCGTGGTAGACCTTGTGCGCCACATGCTTGACCGTGTGGGCCACATGGTGCGCGGCCTTCTTCGCCCCGCAGACCACGTCGTACCAGGAGCAGTTGCCCGACTCGTCGGTACCTGCCAGCGGGTTGTCGTCGACATAGGCGAACGGGTTCGCCGCCACCGAGTTCGGCACCGCGTCCAAGGACATGCTGTCCTTGTTGAGGAACTGCCCGGTGTCCGGGTTGTACCAGCGCGAGGCCGTGCCCACGTCACCCGAGCCGGGCTCGGTCCAGCCGGACTGGAAGCCCAGGTGGCCGGTGACCGTGTCGGTCGGCGAGACCACCTTGCCCAGCGGGTCGTAGGAGGCCGAGCCGGCCAGCGCGGTCGCGCCGGAGGTGAAGGTGCCGACCACGTCGTTGTGCTGGTCGGTCAGGGCCAGCGCTCCGGCGCCGCCGCCGACCGGCTTCACACCGACCACACCGCCGCCCGTGTCGTGGGTGTAGGTGAAGTCGCCGTCCGAGGCGATGGTGTTGCCCCCGCCCGAGTAGGCGAAGGTCCGCGTGAGTCCGCCGGCCGAGGTGTCCCGGTCGGTGATGTTGCGGCCCACCGCGTCCAGGTTGTACGCCTGGTCACCCGCGACGATCTGGTCGCCGAACGCGTCCGTCTTGTACGACAGCGTGCCGGACGCCGACGACTCCTGGGTCATCGCGCCGCGTGCCGAGTAGTCGTAGGTGTGGACACCGTCCGACGTCAGCTGGTCGCGCTGGTCGTACGTGTAGACGTCCGAGCCCTTGCGGATGCGGTTGCCCGAGGCGTCGTACCCGTACGTCGTGTTGGTGGAGCCGTTGTTCCACGACGTGAGGCGGTTCGCCCAGTCGTAGCCGTAGGTGTTGCTGGACGCGCCCGACACGCCTGTCGTCGTCTTCGACGTCAGGTTGCCGTTCTTGTCGTAGCCGTAGGCGAAGCTCGCCAGGGTAGACGCGCCCTGGACCAGGGTGTCGGTGGTGAGCTCGTGCGCGGTGTTGTACCCGAAGGTGCGGGTCTGGCCGGTCGCACCGTACTTGACGGACTTGACCTGGTTGAGCTGGTCGTAGGAGTAGGTGAGCTGGGTGCCGGTCGCCGCGTCGTTGAGCGAGGACAGGCGGCCCGCGGTGTCGTAGCCGTAGGACGTGGTGCCCGCGGCGTCCGTGCGCGAGGTCATCGCGCCGTCGTTGTTGTAGGCGAAGCTGGACGAACCGGCCGAGCCCGACGTCGTCAGGGTGTCACCGCGGTCGTCGTAGGTGAACGCGTCGTGCGTCGCGCTCTGGTGGTCGACCGCTCCGACCGTGCCCGCCTCCGCCGTGTCCGCCGACAGCACGCGGCCGTCGGTGTCGTAGGAGAAGCTGCGGGTGGCCGTCACCGCGTCCGCGCCGGAGCCGGACATCGTCTTCAGCTGGCCGTTGCCGTCGTACGTCATCGACGTCGTGGTGCCGCCCGGCAGGGTGGCCTTCGTCGCCTGGCCGTCCGCGTCGTAGGCGAAGGTCGTGGTCGAGTCGGCCGCCGAGCTGAACTTCGACGTGGTCGGCTCGATCACCTTCTCCTGCTGACCCCACGGCGTGTACGCGTAGCGCCAGGAGTTGCCGCGGCCGTCGGTGAACCGGGTGCGGTTGCCCGCCTGGTCGTAGCCGAAGGTCGTGGTGATCGACGTCGTCGCGTCGACCGGCTGCGTCTCCTGGGTGATCGTCCCGGCCGCGTCATAGGTGAACTGGCTGGTGTGACCGTTGGCGTCCGTCGCGGCGGTCATGTTGCCGACGCCGTCGTACTGCTGCGACGTGGTCCAGAGCTGGGTGCCGCCGGCGTCGTAGGAGTGCGTGGCCGTCGGGTCGCCGGACGCGTTGTAGTCGGTCGTCGTGTAGGTGCCGTCCGCCAGGGTCGTCTTCGACGGGTTGCCCTCGAAGTCGTAGGCGTACTTGGTGGCGTTGCCGGCCGCGTCGGTGACCGAGGTGATGTCACCCGCGCGGTTGTAGGCGTACGTCGACGACACACCGCCGGGGCTGGTGGTCGAGGCGACGTGCGCGCCGTAGGGGTTTCCGGTGGTGACCGCGTAGGAGCTGGTGGAGGTCAGCGTCCGGGTCGACGGGTAGCGCTCCAGCGTCGTCTGCGTCAGCGGACGGCCCATGAAGTCGTACGTCGCCTGCGTCTGGGCACCGGTCGGGTCCGTCGCCGAGAGCTGGTCACCGGCCGTGTCGTAGACGGCATGGGTCTTGGTGCCGTCCGGCGCGGTGCTCTGGACCACGTCGCCGAGCTGGTCGAACAGGTTCGACGAGGTCTTGCCGCCCGGTGAGGTGACGGAGGTCTGGTTCCCTTCGCTGTCGTAGGTCCACACGGTCGTGCCCGCGTTGGGCTGCGCGGCGCCCGACGGGGTGTAGGACGGCAGGGTCTCGGAGACCTTGTTGCCCTCCGCGTCGTACGCCGTGCCGGTGACCAGGCCGTTGGGGTCCTTCTCCTCGACGGCTTCGCCGAAGGTGTTGAACCCGGAGGTGGTGACCGGACGGACGGTGTCGGGGTTGGTGCCGTCGGCCTCCGACTGGACCGCCGGGGCGGTGGTGACCGCGAGGTTGCCGGCCTCGTCGTAGGTGTAGTCGGTGGTGTGGTTCTCCGCGTCCGTCATCGACGACGGCAGACCGCGCTTGTCGTAGGCGTACTTCGTGGTCTGCGCGGTGGAGGAGCCGACGGTGCCGCCGGTGCGGCCCTTTCCGTAGAGCGAGGACACCTCGGTGGCGGACAGGGCCCGCTGGTAGACCTGCACGTT
>NZ_JBITTC010000014.1:0-87717 GCF_044541565.1 Streptomyces sp. NPDC085596
CCCTCAAGAGCGAACCCGACGCTCTTCCCGTCCTTGCCGAACGACGCGAGATCCTCATCCGCAGCCCTCGGCGCGAAACCGACATCCACCGCGTTCGACTTCTCGACCCACCGGTGATCCGTACGTTGCGCTACCGACGTGTCGATCTGCCGCCATTCCCCCTTCGCATCCTTGAAGTTCAAGGGTGACTGGGACACCTTGCGGCTGAACGAGCCGTCCGCGTTGCGGTAATACGTCGAGTGCGCCGTCGACTTGCCATCGACCCGCTTGCTCGTACGGGCGTTGAACCCGTGCAGCGAAGTACTACGGCCCGCTGCACGCCTGCTCTTGTACGGGGTGTACGCCGGCAGTTCACCCTTGCCCCGGCCCTGAGGATGCCCCACACCGCGCCCCGCCCGCGTGGCCGCGGCGGGCACCTGATGACGGCGGCCGGCCGCCGTGCCCGCCCGTTGGCTCGGCACACCACCCCAGCGCGGATCGCCTGCCATCAACGACGTCACGAAGCCACGGAGCCCGGACAGCGACGGGCGCCCGAGGGTGGCGCCTTGCGCCATCGCGTCCTGCGTGGTCAGGGTCAGTGCGAGCGCGGCCAGCACCACGACAGCGGTGGCACGCCGCACGCGCCTTATCAAGGCCCGCCACTTCGGCGCAGGTCTGACGGCTCTCCACTGCATGACTACGAACCCCACAAAATCGACAAAGAAACGAAACGATCTTGACAGTCTCCTTCATGTCCACGCCAGGTCGGTTCGGCCATCATTGTGCAAAGGAGGATCTTGACCAGGGGGCCGTGAGGTCGGTCGATGGGGGCGTCCACGGATGGCTGTCCGCCTCTGGGCGCTACAACTTGCTTACGCAGAGCGGAACTTGACTTCCTCACCTGGGGCGAAGAGACTCGGGTGAGTCTGGTGTGGTGTGCCCGGACGCTCTCTCGCTCGTCCCTTCTCCCCCTCCTTTCCGTCCCGCCGCGGTGGAATACGCCGTCGCCGGATCGGCTCCGCCAGCCAGGAGAACACATGTCTCTGACCCTCCAGTTCACCGTCCGCAGCGACAAGGGTCTTGTCCGGGAAGTCAATGAGGACTCCGTGTACGCGGCGCCGCATCTGCTGGTGGTGGCGGACGGGATGGGCGGGCATGCCGGGGGCGAGGTGGCCAGTTCCGTCGTCATCTCGCACATGGCCGAGCTGGGGCCGGAGCGGACGCGCACGGAGCCCATGGAGGTGTTGCGCGAGGCGATACTGGCCGGGAATCTGGCCATCGCGCAGGCGGTGCGGGCCTCGCCGGAGCTGGACGGGATGGGGACCACCATCACGGCGGTCCTGATGGAGGCGGACAGCGATCAGTTCATCGTGGCCAACGTCGGGGACTCGCGGACGTATCTGATGCGCGCGGGCGAGCTGGTGCTGCTGACCCGCGACGACTCCCTGGTGCAGACCCTGCTGGACGACGGCCGGATCACCGCCGCCGAGGCGCTCGCGCATCCGCAGCGGTCCATGGTGACGAAGGCGCTGGTGGGCGGGGAGTCGCTGAGCCCCGCGCTGTTCCGCCTGGAGACGCTGCCCGGCGACCGTTTCCTGTTGTGCTCGGACGGACTGAGCGATCTGGTGGCCGAGTCCGAGCTGGCCGTGGCGCTCGGCATGCCCGGCCGGGACGAGGCCGCCGACCGCCTGGTCGAGCTGGCGCTCGGCGCGGGCGGCAACGACAACGTCTCCGTCGTGGTCGCGGACGTCGTCCACGGCGACACCTCCGCCCCGGACGCCGCCCCGGTCATCTCGCGCGCGCCCCTCCAGGAGGACACCGCGGCTCCCGAGCGCCGGGGGCGGGCGGGGCGCGGGGTGTTCGTGCTGGCCGCCGTCGTCCTGGCGGCGGCCGTCGCGGTGTACCTGCTCAGCTAGGGGCACCTCTCCGCTGCTGGAAGGCGCAGCCCGCGTGGGCGCCGGCCGCGTACGAGATGACGTCGGCGCGGTCGGCGGGCAGGCCGCGCAGGAATGCGCCCGCGTAGCCGCGGCCGATGAGGAAGGCTCCCCAGTTGAGCACCCAGGGGGCGGGCTCGTCGGCGCCGTCCTCGGGGAAGGGTTCGGGGAGCGGGGTGACCAGTTCCTGCACGATGTGCGGGGTGGCCAGGGCTCGTTCCAGGCTCACGGCCCACCGCGCGTCGTCCACACCGCGGCCCAGTACGGTGCCGGAGCCGCCAAGGCCGTGCGCGGGCTTGAGCACCAGGCGTTCGCGGTGGCGGCGGCAGTACGCGAGCAGGTCGGCCGGCTCGCCGTCGACGCGCGCCGTGCCGGGGCGCAGTTCGTGCGTCCACGGGAGCAGACGGCGTACGAGGTCCCGTTCCCCCGGGTCCAGGGTGTCCTGGCAGCGGTCCTCCCAGAGGAGGGCCAGCGCGCGCTTGTTTCCGTGCATCGACGTGCGCAGCGGGGAGAGTACGGGGACTGCGCAGCGGCTGAACAGGTCGAGCAGGGCCTCGGCTTCCGTCAGCGTGGCCAGGTCGGCGGTCAGCTCGCCCAGGGTGAAGTAGCGGTACACCAGGTCGGCCGGACGTCCGTCGACGAGGAGGCGGCCGGCCGACTCGCGGGCCTGGCCGGTGTGGCAGCCGAACGCCTCGATGCCGTGCGGGGCGAGCAGCCCGGCGAGCGCGGTGATCTCGGGCTCGGTGGCGCGGTAACCGGAGGGGCAGTCCATGAGGGCGACCCGGCAGGTCTCCCCCGTCCGGCCCGCCGCCTCTCGCAGCTGCTCCGCGAGCACGGCGACCGTGTCGGGGAAGCCCAGGTCTTCCGCCGCGACGAACGCGGCCAGCTCCGGGTCGGCCAGGGCGAGCCGGTTCAGTTCCGGGATCTGCAGGCCGCCCAGCGCGCTGCTGATGTTGAACTCCAGCATGCGGAAGCCGGTCCGGTCCCGGTAGAGGTCGGCGCGGCCGATGCGGGCGGGGGCCGGCACGGGGGGCCGCAGGGCGAGCCGGGCCTGTTCGGGGCGCAGCCCGACCGCTGCGGCGAAGGCGTGCGGGTCGCCGTCGAAGAGCCGCTCGGGCAGGGTGAACAGCAGGTCGGTCACGCCGTTGAGGTCGGCTTCGAGCCGTCCGGCCTCGTCCGCCGTGAGGAAGGCCGGACGGGTGAGGAAGCGGTCCTCCAGGGCCCGGCGAACGAGGTCCAGCCGGGCCGGGTCCGGGTCGCGGAGCGCGAGGGGACGGCGTCCGGGGCCTGCCAGATGGCGGGCGGTGAGCGTGGTGGGCGGGGCGGTGGTCATCGGGCCGTCGCCTCCTCGCCCGGTACGGGCCTGGTCGTGACGCGGACCTCGGTGATGGCGGCGCGGGCACGGGCGAGCGCCTCGTCCGGGGTCTCCCCTACCGCGATGACCGAGCCGCAGCGGTCCTCGGAACCTCCCAGTTCGGGCACCGTGTCGCCGGGGGCGGCGTCCGGGTCGGTGTGCACCACGCCGGGGCTCGCCGCGGCCGCCTCCCAGCCGGTCACCTCCGTGACCAGGCCGGGCGGTGCCGTCAGGAACCAGGTGGCGGCCGCGGCGGCGGTGCCGCTCCGCGCGGGCAGCCGTACTCCCGCGACGTGCGCGGCCAGCAGGTCCCGTACATCGGCTCCCGTGACCTCGCGGACGAGGTCGATGATGCCGTCGCCGCCGGGGCGGTTGTGGGACTCGACGACGCGGGGGCCGCGGGAGGTGACGATGATCTCCGTGTGCGCCGGGCCCTCGGTGAGGGCGACCGCGTCCAGGAAGGCGCGGGTGGCGGACACCAGCGCCTCGTGGCGGGCGGTGTCGATACGGGCGGGTACGACATGGCCGATCTCCACCGCGTTGTCACCGGTGAACTTCTCGGTGACGGCCAGCACTTGGTGCTCCCCGGCACGGGAGAAGGACTCCACGCTGTACTCGGGCCCGTCGAGGAACTCCTCGGCGAGGAGCGCGTCCGGCATCGCCGCGACCAGCCGGGCGGCCCGCTCCACGTCCTCGGCACCTCGCAGGATGTGGATGCCCTGGCTGCCGGAGCCGTCGCGCGGCTTGAGCACGACGGGCAGCCCGGCACGGTCGGCGAAGGCGGCCAGGTCACCCGGCGCGTGCATCAGCGCGGCCCGGACGGCGGGCGTGCCCGGCGCGTCCGCGAGGGCTTCGCGCATCAGCGCCTTGTCCTTCAGCAGCAGCACCGTCCGCAGCGGGTCGCCCTGAAGACCGAGGGCGTCGCGGATACGGGCGGCGGTGGTCAGGAAGCGTTCGCGGACGGTGACGACCCGGTCGAAGGGCACCGACTTGTGCAGGGCCAGAGCGCGGTCGAGCCAGGCGTCGCCGTCGTCGCCGGACAGCAGCAGCGCCTCGTCGCAGGCGTCCCGGTGGCCGGGGCCGAACTCGGCGAGCGTGCCGCCGTAGACGACATGACAGCCGTGGGCGCGCAGGGCCCTGGGCAGCCGGGTGCCGCCGCCCAGCACGAGGACGGAGCGGGTGGCGGTGTCGGTCATACGGAGTCCTGGGTGAGCGCCGGGTCCTTGATGACCCGTGGGACGACGGGGGCGGCGGGCACGGGCCGGGCCCGGCGCGCGGTGTACGGGGCGGCCGAGGCGACCAGGGCGACGACGGCGCCCAGCAGCAGCCAGCCGCCCACCGGGCGCCAGTCGGGGCCGGGGGCGAGGAGGAGCGTGGTCAGCGCCAGCGGGGCGACGACTCCGGTGACACCCCGGCCGAGGGAGAAGAAGCCCTGGTACTCGCCGTGCGAGCCGTCGGGGGCGAGTTCGTAGCTGAGGCCGTAGCCGCCGGCGGACTGCCACAGCTCGCCGGCCGTGTGCAGGATCATGCCGAGGAGCAGCAGGCCCAGCGCGGCGAGCGGCGCGGTGACGAAGACGGCGCAGGCGATGGCGGCCCAGCCCGCGAGGAGCACCCAGCCGGAGCGGCGGACCACGCGCGCGGCGGTGTCCACGTCCCCGGTGCCCCGGGAGAACGGCACCTGGAGCAGGACGACCAGCACCGTGTTGGCCAGCACCACGGCGGAGATGGTCCACTCGGGGGCGCTGGTGTGGTCGGCGATCCACAGCGGCAGGGCGAGGGCCAGCACGTCGTAGTGGATGCTGGTGAGCCCGCAGACCAGGGTGACCAGGGCGTAGGGGCGGTCGCGCAGGACGGTGCGGCGGGCGGGCGCCGAAGGACCCGCGGGCGCGGGGCGGATCGGGGGCACCTTGCGCAGGGGCAGCGCGGCCAGGACGTAGGCGCCGGCGTTGAGCAGGACGACGGTCAGATAGGCGGCGCGGGTGTCGGCCGCGAGCGCGAACGCGGCGAGCGCGGTGCCGATGCTGAGGCCCGCGTTGGTGACGGACTTCAGCAGCGCCCGCAGCCGTACCCGGGCCTCTCCGACGCCGACGCTGCTGATGACGGCACCGCGCGCGGCCGCGCCGCCGCGTTCGGCGACGGCGGCGACGCAGGTGACGGCGATGAACCCCCACAGGGAGTGCACCAGCGCGAACGAGGCGGTGGCGAGGGCCTGTCCGGCGAGGGCGGCGGCGTAGGTGCCGCGGGCGCCGAAGCGGTCGGCGATCCGGCCCGCCGGGACGGCCGCCGCCAGGCCGGTCAGCCCGGCCACGGCGAGGCCGACGCCGACCTGGGCGACGGACAGTCCGACCGAGCGGGTGAAGAACAGCGCGCTGACCGGGAGGAGGAGCCCGCTGCCGGTCTGGCCCACGAGGGTGGACAGGGTGAGCGCGCGCGGCGCTCCCCGCTCCGGCAGCAGGGCCCGTATCCGGCCGAGCCCGCGAGCCGGCGGTACGTCAGTCATGCCCGCCCTCACCGGTGAGCCGTGCCAGCTCTTCGAGGACCAGGTCCGCGTGGCGCTCGGGGTCGGGCACGGGGTGGATCAGGGAGCGGACGGCGCCGGTGCGGTCCAGGACGACGCCGGCGCGCTCGAACAGGGCGCGGCCCTCGGCGCGTACCTCGGGTACGCCCAGCGCGCGGCCGAGGGACAGGTCCTGGTCGCCGATCAGGGGGTAGCCGAGGGCGCGTTCGGCGGCGAACCCGGCGAGTTCGCCCGGCGCGTGGGCGCTGACGCCGAGTACGCGCGCGTCGGCGCGGGCGAAGCGGGCGGCCGCGTCGCGGGCGGAGCACAGGCCGGTGGTGCAGCCGCCCAGTTCGGGCACGCGCTCCCCGATGCCGGGCTCGGTGATGAAGAACAGGACGGTCCACTCGTGGTCGGGCGACGGCACGGCGAGGGGGCCTTCGGGCGTGGTGACGGTGCGCTGCATGGGGTTTCTCCGTGGTGGGGTGCGCGGGTGCGACGGGGGATGCTCACACGGAATCCGCGTACCGTTCCACCTCCCACGGGGTGACGACGCGGTGCCAGGCGTTGAAGTCGGCCCGGCAGTGCCGGTCGTGGGCGGTGGCGGCGAGGTCGCCGAGGGCGGCTTGGACGACGGTGTCCTCGGTGAGGGCGCGCAGCGCGGTGGGCAGGTCGGTGGGGAGCGGGGCGATGCCGCGGGCGGCGAGTTCGGCGGCGGCGAGGGTGTCGGCGGGCTCCTCGCAGGCGTCGGGCAGCTTCAGCCCGCGCTCGGCGCCGTCCGCGAACGCGGCGAGGACGGCGGCGAACAGCAGGTGCGGGTTGGCGGCCGGGTCGGGGCTGCGCAGCTCCAGCCGGGTGGAGTCGGGTACGGCGGGGTCGCCCACGGCCTTGAAGGCGGTGGAGCGGTTGTGCCGGGCCCAGCTGACGTGGACCGGGGTGCCGGAGGCGGGGACCATCCGCTTGTAGGAGTTGACGGTGGGGTTGCCGAGCGCGGTGAGCGCGGGGGCGTGGTCCAGGACTCCGGCGAGGCAGGCACGGAAGAGCGCGGACATGCCCTGCGGGTCGTCGGCGTCGTGGAAGAGGGGCCGGTCGTCGGCGGTGCCGCGCAGCGAGACATGGACGTGCAGGGCGTTGCCGTAGAGGTGGGCGAGCGGCTTGGGCATGAAGACGGCCTTCAGCCCCCGGCGGCGGGCCATGGCGCGTGCGGTGTGCTTGAGCAGGAGCAGCCGGTCGGCGGTGGTGAGGGCGTCGCCGTGCAGGAAGACGATCTCGCGCTGGCCGGGGCACACCTCGTGGTGGTGGCCGGTGACGGTCAGGCCCATCCGGTCCAGCGCCTCGCTGATGTCCCGGCAGACCTCGTCGGCCTCCTCGGTCTCGCCGAGGTCCCAGTAGCCGCCCCGGTCGGAGGGGTCGAGGCGGCCGGGGGTCGACTCGCGCAGCAGGTAGAACTCGGCCTCGACGCCGAACACCGGCCGTAGTCCCCGGCGTTCGGACTCCTCGACGGCGCGGCGCAGCACGGCCCTGGGGTCGGCGGCGAAGGGGCGGCCCTGGGCGTCCCGTACGTCGCACAGGACCATGCCGACGGTGCGGCCGGCGGGGGTGGGCCAGGGCCGGACGACGAAGGTGTCCGGGTCGGGGACGAGGCGCAGGTCGCTGTGGTCGGGGTCGCCGAAGCCGAGCAGGACGGAGCCGTCCACGGTCCAGCCGTCGGCGCGTACCGCGTCCCAGCGGGCGGCGGGGATCTCCAGCGACTTCAGCCGTCCGGCGATGTCGGTGAAGAGCAGCTGGACGAAGTCGGTGTCGGCGGGCTCGTGCCCGGCCGGGACGGCGGTGGCCATCACGCTTCTCCTCGGTAGTACGGGGCCGGCATGCTCGTCCGGCCGGTGCCGGCGCAGCTCACCGCGAGGTCCGCCGGGGACCTCGGCGGGACGTGGGCGCGCAGGACCCGGTCGGCGAGCAGGCCGAGGGAGCTGAGGTTGGGGAAGCCGGGGCCCTGGGCGAGGGCCGCCAGGTTGGGCAGGTGGAGCGGGGCGGGCAGGCCGGGCACCGCGAGGGAACGGTCGATGGTGTGTTCCACGGCGGCCCGGGTGAGGGTGCCGCCGACGGCCGCGGTGAGGGCGGCGCGGGCGCGCGGGCCGAGCAGGCCGGTGAACCACATGGGGTCGCCGCCGGTGGCGTCCACCACGAGGTCGGCCTCGATCTCGCCGGGCCGTCCGCCGTACTCGTAGGTGAGCGCGACCGGGGTGCCGGCGCGGGTGCCGGTGGCGCGGCCGGGGCGCCAGTTCACCCGTGCGGTGCGGGCCAGGTCGTGCTGGACGTCGAGGGAGAAGACGGCGCGGTCGGTACGCCGGATGAACTCCCTGCGGTCGCTCTCGGTGAGCGCGGTCCAGCCGGTGGGGTCGCTGTAGTAGCGGTTCTCGAAGGGGCTCTCGCCGCGGCTGTAGAGGGCGGCGCGCGGGGTGACGACGGTGACCTCGCGTTCCTGGGCGACGGCGAGTTCACGGACCACGGTCCCGGCGGTCTCGCCGGAGCCGACGACCACCACGTGCCGTATCCGGCGGGGCAGTCCGGCGACGGCCAGCCGCCAGAAACCGGCGGTGTCCAGCACCCGGTCGTCGTCGGCGGTGAGCGCGGTGCCGGACGGTCCGGGCCCGGACACCAGCAGGCCCCGGCCGCGTACGGTGCCGTGGCCGCCGGGCGCGGCGTAGCCGAGGGTCCAGCCGTCGTCGTCGGTCTCGGCGCCGCGCACCTCGCCGGTGACGACGCGCAGTCCGGCCTCGCGGGCGGCCCAGTCGAGGTAGTCGGCCCATTCGCGGTGGCTGGGCTGCGGGCGGCCCCGGTCCACCCAGCGGGCGTAGCCGCCCCGGCTCATCAGGTGTCCGGCCCAGCCGTAGCCGGTGGTGAGGCGGATGATCTCGGCGACGAGCGGGTCGTGCGGGTCGCCCCAGGCGGTGGCGTCGTAGGGGAAGCCGAGGTCCTTCTCGGGCAGGGTGCCCAGGCTCTGGCGGCCGTTGGTCCAGCCGTGGCCCTCCCGCCAGTGGGCGGCGGTGCGGTCGCGTTCGACGGCGACCACCTCGGGCGCGTCGAGCCCGGCCTCCCGGAGCACCTTGGCCTTGACGGCGAGGGCGATGGCCTTGGGGCCGGCGCCGATCACCAGCAGGGGCGCGTCCGGTCCGGACCCGCCGTGCGCGCGGGCCGGGCCGGCGGGCCGGGTGAGCGGTTGCGGTACGAGGTCCCTCATGGGCGCCCTCACCGGAACCGGGCCGGGTCGAAGGCGGCGGGTATGCCCGCTCCGGCGCCGCCCCCGATGCGCTCGGCGAGCTGGTGGGCGACGACCTGGGAGTAGGGCATGCCATGTCCGCTGAAGGCGGCCATGACCCACAGTCCGGGGCGGCCGGGCAGCGCGCCGACGAGGGGGCAGCGGTCGGGGGTGAAGGCCATGACGCCGCTCCAGGCGCGCACCACCGGCACGCCCGCGGTCTCGGGCAGCAGGGCGGGCAGCGCGGTGGCGAGCCGGTCGGCCAGCTCCGGGGAGAAGGCCGGGGTGTTGTCGTCGGCGGGCAGCTCGATGTTCTCGTCGCGGTTGGGCACGGTGGTGCGCAGGCCGCCGAGGAGCAGGGAGCCGTCCTGGTTCTGGCCGCCGTAGACCAGCCCCCGGTCCAGGCCCCACTGCGGGATGCGGAAGGGTACGGGCGCGGTCTGTACGAGCTGGCCGCGCACCGGGGTGATCAGGGCGTCGAGTTCGGGCAGGAGCCGGCCGGTCCAGGCGTTGAGGGCGACCACGACCTGCTCGGCGACGACCTCACCGGCGTCGGTGGTGACGTGCCAGGCGCCGTCGGGCGTCCGCTCGACGGAGGTCGCGGTGACGCCGAGGCTGAACAGGGCGCCGTGGCGGCGGGCGGCGTCGGCGATGCCGCGCACATAGCCGACCGAGTGGACGGCGTCCTGGTCGGGGCGGTGCAGTCCGCCGAGGACGGTGTCGGGCAGGTCGGTGCCGAACACCCGGCGCGCCTCGGGCAGATCGAGCCACTCGGCGGCGATGCCGTCGGCGCGCAGGGCGTCGGCGGTCCGCTTGAGTTCGAGCGCCTCGTCCTCGCTGTCGGTGAGGTCGAGCTTGGCGGTGGTGGCGCGGTGGGCGTCGATGCCCTCGCGGGCGGTGACCTCGCGCACCAGGTCGCGGTTGACGAGGGTGGCACGGTAGACGGCGAGGGCCTGCTCGTGGCCGAACCGGTCGATGGCGGGCGCGTGTTGGGCGTTGCCGCCCTGGATGACGCGTCCGGCGTTGCGGCCGGAGGAGCCCTCGGCGGGGCTGTCGTTGCGGTCGATCACGAGCGGGGCAAGACCCGCGCGGGCGAGCCAGTAGGCGAGCGTCGAGCCCATGACACCGGCGCCGAGCACGAGGACACCGGCGCGGCCCGGCAGGGGTGTGCTGCCGCCCGTCCAGCGCGGTCCGCTCGCCAGCCAGCAGGAGTCGGGGGATCGCATGGAGTTCCTTGGGTACGAGGGTGTGGCCACCGGCTCAGGTCCAGCACTCGGAGCTGGGCAGCCGCCGCGCGGGCGGCTCGCCGGGGGCGGGCGGGGACGTGACGATGCCGACCAGGGCTGCGGCGCGCTCGGCGCGGGCCACGGCGGTCTCGGTGTCCGGGCCCACCGCGAGGACGTAGCCCAGGCGGTGCAGATTGGTGGTGACGGGTTCGACCACGTCGCCGGGGCGGGTGAGCAGCACCAGCCGCTCCTGGGCCGGGTCCAGCAGCGCGGCGGCCTCGGGCACGCCGTCGACGCGGCGGACGACCCCGGCCGGGGCGGTGAGGAAGCGGATCGCGGCGCCGCCCGTGGTGCGGGCGGTGGTCGGCGCGTCGAGGTCGATGGGCTCGCCGAGGGCGAGGTCGGCGGCGAGGCCGTACACGTCGGTGCCGGTGGTGAGGTGGACGAGGTCGAGGATGCAGTCGCCCGCGGGGCGGGGGTTGACCTCGACGATGCGGGGGCCGTCGGCGGTGAGGATCATCTCGGTGTGCGCGATGCCGTGGTCGAAGCCGACGGCCTTGAGCGCGGCGGTGGCCACCTCGTCGATCCGCTCCGCGAGCCCGGCGGGCAGGCGCGCGGGCACGGCCTGGCCGAGTTCCACGAACGAGTCGTCGCGGGTGGCGAGTTTCTCGGTGCGGGCGAGGACGACGGTGCGGCCGTCGACGGTCAGCGTCTCCACGCTGATCTCGTCGCCGAACAGTTCCTCCTCGGCGAGCAGGGTGCCGCTCTTGGTGAAGGCGGCCGCGTGCGCCCAGGCGTCGTCGGTCTCCTCCGGGCCGGCGACGCGGATCACGCCCCGGCCCGCTGAGGAGTCGGCGGGCTTGAGGATGAGGGGGTGGCGCAGCCCGGCCAGGGCCCGCGTGCGCTCCCGCGCCCCGGTGAGGGAGGCGTCCAGGACGCGGAACTCGGGTCCTGGGACGGAGCATTCGGCGAGGCGGGCGCGGGCCCACGTCTTGTCCGTCAGGTTGCGCAGCGTCTCGGGCCGGCAGCCGGGCAGGCCGAACTCCTCGGCGAGGCGGGCCACCACGGGCAGGGTGGAGTCGAGGAAGCCGATGACGCCCTTGCGGCCGGGTGCGGCGGCCAGCTGGGCGCGGCAGGCTTCGTAGATCTCGTCGGCGGGCCGCTCCGGTGAGAGCGGGACCTGGCGGTCGGCCAGGCGCAGATAGGCGGCGGTGGCGCTCTCGGCGAGCGCCAGATCGAGGTCCGGACGGGCGGTCCAGGAACGCAGGGCCTGCTCGCGCAGGCATCCGACGCGGACGAGCAGCAGAAGGGCGCGTGTGTCCAGTGCCATGTCTTTCCTTGGTGGAGGGTCGGGCTGCTGCGGCGGTCGGTGCCGCAGCTCACCCCCAGCCGGTGTCGGCGGCCGTGACGGCCTGGCCGGCGCCGGATCGGCGTCCACCGTGTGCTGTTCCGGATGGCCGCGCCGCTCGCACCAATGCCGGTGCGGGCTCGGTCGGTTGCGTGACAGGGGTGATCAGCCACCCCGTGGGCGTACTCATGTGCCCGTTCTCTCCCCGTTGTCGGAATCTCGTTGTCCGAAATCCGGATTCGATCCTTGCCATCGAGGGGGTGTCGTCGCCACGTCCGCGACGGATCATGGATAGGCACTGCCGGATGCGGAAGGCTGAATGAATGACAACCAAACATGAGGTAAACGACGAAAGCGGACTCGACGCCGTCATCCACGCGATGCGGTTGCTGTACGCCGTGGCACTCCGGCAAGGTGCCTGCACCCGCGAGGAGTTGCTCCGCGACCTCGGCCTGCCCGAGCCGCTCGCCGAGCGCGCGATCGAACGGCTGCGGGAACTGGGCCTGTTGGTGGCCGAACCCGGCCGCCCCGGGGTGTACACCCGCCGCCTGCTGGAGGCGGCCGAGGCCCGCGCGGTACCCCCGCTGCGGCGTGCGGTACGGGACGCGCAGACCCAGATCGACTCCGTACGCGGGGAGTTCGCGGCGCTGCGCGAGGTGCGGGACGCGGAGCGCCGGTCCGGCGACCGCTCCGGAGAACTGCTCACCGTGGACGCCCGGGACATCGACGCGGTATTGGAGGAGCAGGCGCTCGAGTGCCGTACGGAGGTGCTGACGGCCCAGCCGGGCGGCCCGCGCCCGGTCGGCGTGCTGGGCCAGGCGCAGCACCGGGACATGGCGATGCTGGAGCGGGGGGTGCGGATGCGGACGATCTACCAGCACAGCGCCCGCTTCAACCCGGCCACGGAGGCGTACGTGGAGCGGCTGGCGGAGGCGGGCGCGGAGGTGCGCACGCTGCACACCCTGTTCCCCCGGCTCATCGTGTTCGACCGGCGCACGGCGTTCGCACCCGCGCACGACGGTCCGGGCGTGCTGCGCATCAGCCACCAGGGCGTGGTGTCGTTCCTGGTCAGTGCGTTCGAGACGGCCTGGCGGGCGGCGGCACCGTTCGCCTCCGCCTACGCGAGCCGCCGGGAGGGGTTCGTCATCTCCGACATGCAGCGGGCCATCGCCCGGCTGCTGCTGGAGGAGCCCAAGGACGCGGCCATCGCCCGGCACCTGGGCATCAGCGAGCGCTCCTGCCGCCAGCACATCGCCAAGCTCATGACTCAGCTCGGGGCGCACAACCGCACCCACCTGGGCTTTCTGCTCGCGTCCGCGCTCCAGCGGGGCGGGGCGGACGCCTCCGCGTAACCGGTTCAACCGAACGTGTCACAGCCCGAGTTGGCACGCGTGGGCTACTGTGGACGCGAGACGGACCTCGACGCGGGGCCAGCCCACCCCCCACCCACACCTCCCGCCCGGCACCCCCACCCCGGCCCGAGTCCACCGCCGCGCGAGGGCTCCGCCCGGGCCGGCCGACCGGCCCTCCGCCGACGCGAAAACCGCGAATACCGTTGCCTAATCCCTGCAAATGTGTCCGCCCCAACAGACCGCGCAAGGGCTCTTGCACTGGAATATTCACCCGCCCTAGGGTGTAGAAAATCCCCGGACTCCCATCCTCGGACCCCGGGAATTCACGTCACCGGCAAGGAGGCTGCCGCACGATGTGGGACACATCTCCTGACCACCGCTTTTCCGGCAGATAGTCAGTACGGGGCGGGCCTTTCGTCCCGACCTTCGGCCATCCTCTTCACAGAGATTAAAACGGGGGCAATATTGGACGGCAGCGCGCCGCTTCCCGAGGAAGAACACCGAGGAGGCGGGACCCTTGTCGACGCGTTACTGGATTCATTCCGCACCGGAGCCGACAGCGTCGCGGTGGAGTGCGGGGACGACGAACTGACCTATGCCGGGCTGGACCTGTGGTCCGACGCCGTCCGCGCCGAACTGCGTACGCGGGGCGTCCGGCCCGGCGACCGGGTGGCCGTACATCTGGCGCCCGGGCTCGGCGCGATCGCGGCGATCGCCGGCATCGTCCGCGCGGGCGCGGCCTACGTCCCGCTGGACGTGCGCAACCCGCCCTCGCGCAACGCGTTCATCCTCGCGGACTGTGCCGCGTCCGCGCTGATCGGCGCCGCCGACGGCACCGGTGCGAGCGGCCTGCCGGTCCTCACCGAGCGGGACCTGGACCTGCTGCGGACCGCCCCCGGCGAGACGGCCCCGCCGGGCGAGGCGCTCCCGGCGCCCGGGGACGACGCCTACGTCATCTACACCTCCGGCACCACCGGACGCCCCAAGGGCGTGCCCGTGACGCACGCGGCGGTGACCGCCCTGCTGACCGCCGCCTCGGGCCTGTTCACGTTCACACCCGAGGACCGCTGGCTGCTCTTCCACTCCCTCGCCTTCGACTTCGCCGTCTGGGAGATGTGGGGCGCGCTGACCACCGGCGCCCGCCTGGTCGTCCTCCCGCAGGACGCGGCCCGCTCCGCGGAGAGCACCCTGGCCGTGGTCGCCGACCGGGGGGTGACGGTGCTCAACCAGACGCCGACCGCGTTCGCCGCGCTCTCCGCGACGGCGCTCGCCTCTGACGCCGAGCTGCCCGCCCTGCGCTATGTGGTGTTCGGCGGCGAGAAGCTGACGCCCGCGCTGCTGCGGCCGTGGGCGGCCCGGTACGGCCTGGACCGGCCCAAACCGGTCAACATGTACGGGATCACCGAGGTCACCGTCCACGCGACGTACCACGAGGTCACGTCCGAGGACCTGGCCGGGGACGACTCCTGTGTGGGGCGGCCGCTGCCCGGCTTCACCGCGCGGGTCGTGGACGAGGACGGCCGGGACGCCGGGCGGGGCGAGTTGTGGCTCGCCGGGCCGCAGGTCACCGGCGGCTACCTCAACCGGCCGGGGCTGAACGCCGAGCGGTTCGTCACCGCCTTTGACGGGGAGCGGACCGCCCGCTACTACCGCTCCGGCGACCTGGTGAGCATCCGCCCGGACGGCAGCCTGCGCTACCACGGCCGGGCCGACCTCCAGGTGAAACTGCGCGGACACCGCATCGAGCTGAGCGAGATCGAGGCGGTAGTGCGCGACCACCCCCTGGTCAGCGACGCGGTGGTGTGGGTGCACACCTTCCGGCCCGGTGACGAGCGGCTGGTGTGCGCGTTCACCACCACCGGCGGCGAACCGGTGGAGCAGGGACCGCTGCATGAGCACGCCGGGCGCGATCTGCCGTCGTACATGCGGCCCGCGCGCTATCTGCGTCTGGCGGAGCTGCCGCGCACGGTCAACGGCAAGGTCGACCGGGCGGCGGTGGCGCTGATCGACCCCGCGCCCCGGCGGACGACGGTCACGGCCGTGGACTCCGCGAGCGGTACCGAGACTTATCTGCTCCGGTTGTGGGAGGAACTCCTCGGCACGGGGGAAATCACGCGAGATGCGGATTTCTTCCAGCTCGGCGGGCATTCCCTCATGGCGTTCCGGATGCAGCTGCGGATATCGCGCGATCTCGGTGTCCGGGTCCCGCAGAAGGAGTTGCTGGCGAATCCCCGGCTGGCGGATGTCGTCCGGCTGATCGACGCACATCGCGCCGAATCTCCCGCACTGCCCCGTACCTAGCACGGAACCCCTCTCTTCGGGGCTCCGCCCTTTTCTCCCCTTCCCGTTCGCGTGTCCGCGCGCGGACGGTCACCCGAGAACATCAGGGACTGATGTGTCATGCCTCCGATCCACACCTGTGTGGACTGCCACCGTTTGATCCGGTCGGACGTGGCGGCCGGAAACCGCCCGCACGGCACGCTGTGCGCCCCCTGTTTCGACGCGCTCGGCACCACCCTGTCCCGGCTGCCGCGGCTGTACGCGGAGGCGGAGCAGGCCCTCGCCCCGGACAGCGCCCGGTCCTTCGTCCGCGTGTCGGGGAACTCCCGCGCGGCGGCGCTGCCCGTGCGCAGCCAGGCCGTGGAGGCGCGGGCCGCCCTCATGGCGGTGCTGTCGTCCTGGTCGGCGCTGGTCGCGGACGAGCGCCGGGTCGCCGCGCCGGACCGGGAGGTGCGGGAGATGGTGGCGTTCCTGCGCCGCCATCTGGAGTGGCTGGCCCGGCATCCCGCGCTCGCCGAACTCCTCGGTGAGCTGGCCGAGTCGGTGGCGCTGGCCCGGCGCTGCGTCCAGCCGGGGCAGTCCCGGCAGGTGCAGGTCGGTGCGTGCCGGGAGCCGGAGTGCGCCGGGAACCTCATCGCCCATATGCGCTCCGCGGGGGCCGGGCCCGCGTCCGAGATCCGGTGCGACAGCGATCCCGCCCACCGCTGGGCCCCGCACGAGTGGCACGCCTTCATCCCGCGCGCCGCCTGCCCCGTCTGACCGTCCGAGCAGGGAAGAACCTCCGAGCAGGGAAGAACCACCGACATGGCAAGTCCACTGGGACTGAGCGTCACCGACGTCGTCGAGATCTGGCGGATTCCCGCCGGGACCGTGTACCGGCTGGCCAGCCAGCACGGCTGGCGGCGCTACCGGGAGTCCGGCCGCACCCTGTACCACCCGATCGATGTGAGCACCACGCTGAGCGAGCGGTCCGCGGAGAGAGGCGAGAGGGGCGAGCGGTGCGAGTCGGCGTAGTACTGCTGCCCGAGTACGACTGGCCGGAGGCGCGGGCCCGCTGGCGGGCGGTGGAGGAGCTGGGCTTCGACCATGCCTGGACCTACGACCATCTGGCGTGGCGGAGCCTGGCGGGCGCACCCTGGCTGGGCACCGTGGCCACGCTGGCGGCGGCCGCCGCGGTCACCTCCCGGATCGGGCTCGGCACCTTCGTCACCTCGCCCAACTTCCGTCATCCGGTGCCCTGGGCGCGGGAGGTGATGGCGCTGGACGAGATCTCGGGCGGGCGTTTTTGGTGCGGGGTGGGCGCGGGCGCCACGGATGTGGACGCGGTGATGCTGGGGCACCCCCCGTTGTCGCCGAAGGCACGGGTGGACCGGATGACGGAGTTCACCGAGCTGCTGGACCGGCTGCTCTCCGAGGACCATGTCGACTTCGCGGGCGAGTACTTCACGGCCGTGGACGCGCGTACGGTCTCCGGCCGCGCACGGCGCCCCCGGGTGCCGTTGATCCTCGCGGGCAGCGGTCCGCGCACCCTGCGGCTGGCCCGCCGGCTGGGCGACGGCTGGGTGACCATCGGCCCGGAGGGCGCGGCGGACGAGGAGCGGTGGTGGGCCGGGGTGGAGCGGCTCGCCGGGTACCTGGACGAGCTGGAGCCCGAGCCCGGCTTCCAGCGCCATCTGTCGCTGGACGCGTGCCCCGGTTACTCGCTGAGCAGCGCGGCCCGGTTCGCGGAGATGCGGGAGCGGGCGGCCGGGCTGGGCTTCACGGACGTGATCGTGCACCATCCGCGCGCCGAGGGCGTGTACGCGGGCCGGGTCGCGGTGCTGGAGGAGGTGGCTCAGCTGCGGGCGGGGGCGGCCGGGGGCGCGGAGGGGTCCAGGCAGCCCTGACGCAGGGTGCGGAAGAACCACTGGTTGAGCCGGGCCACGGTGGTCCGCTCGAACAGGTCCTTGCGGTACGTCCAGACCGCCTTCAGCCCCTCGGGGCGTTCCTCCAGCCACAGGGTGAGGTCGAGCCGGGCCTCGGCGTCGTCGTCCGGGGCGGGCTCACCGGTGAGCCGTATCCCGCCGTCGTAGGTGGCCGGCTCGGTGTTCTGCACGCCGAACGCGACCTGGACCAGCGGGTTGTGGGTGAGTGAGCGGGGCGGACTGAGTGCCTCCACCAGCCGGTCGAACGGCACGTCCTGGTACTCGGCACCGCGCAGCACCCGCTCCCGCACCCGGTCGAGGTGGGTGTCGAAGGGGGCCCCGGTGTCGACGGCGAGCCGGAGCGGGACGACGTTGATGAAGCAGCCCACGCACGCCTCGGCGGCGAGGCTGGTGCGTCCGGCGAAGGCGCTGCCCACGACGATGTCGTCCGTGCCGGACCAGTGCGCGAGCACGGCGGAGAACGCGGCGAGCCCGACCATGTTCAGTGTGGTGCGCCGCTCGCGGGCGAACTCGGTGATGTCCTCGGCGAGTTCCCAGGGCAGGGTGAAGTGCAGCCCGGCGCCCGCGTGTCCGCCGTCCGGCTCCAGGGCGCCGCGCGGCCGGTCGGTGGGTACGGCGAGCAGTTCGGGGGCGCCGCGGAGCAGTCCGGCGAGGGCGTCGACCCGTTCCTTGCCCTCGGGCCCGGCGAGCCAGTCGGCCTCCGCCTCGGCGAACCCGGCCATGCCCGGCCGCCCGGACAGATCGGCGAGCTCCCCGGCCGCGCGGGCGTCGTAGGCGAGCCCGAGATCCCGTACGAAGATCCCCAGGGACCAGCCGTCGAACACGATGTGATGAGCGGTCAGCTCCAGCGCGGTGGCGGTGCCGTCCCGGCACACCATGCGGAAGCGGACGAGCGGGGCGCGTTCCAGGTCGAAGGGTCCGGCCGGGGTGCCGGGACCGGGCACGCGCTGTACGGGGAGTTCGACGCGGTCGCGGACGAACTGGGCCGGGTCGCCGTCGTCGTCCCAGCCGAACTCGGTGCGGAAGGCGTCGTGGGCGGCGGCCACGTCGGTGAGCGCGGCCTCCAGCAGGCCGGGGTCGGCTCCGGGTTCGATCCGGACGACGGCGTCGATGAGATAGGCGTCGCTGCCCGGATTGAACTGTTCGGTGACCCACAGCCGCCGCTGGGCGGCCGTCAGCGCGGCCGGTCCTCCCGCGCCGGTGCCGTTCACGAGCACTCCGCCTCCATCCGCAGTTCCGTTCCGTCGCCGGAGAGTTCCAGCGTGACCTTCACCTGGCCGAGTTCGCCGGTACGAGTGACATGGGTGCCGCCGCACGGGGTGGACACCCCGCCCTCGGCGAGCCCGCACCGGAAGTGGCGTGGCGCGTCGATGCCGGGCCCCTCGGTGGCCACACCGACCGGGGCGTCCTCGGCGACCCAGGCGGCCATCAGGGCGTTGACCCCGGCCTCGATCTCGGGCAGCGCGGCGGCGAGGCCCCCGGCAGAGAACCCCTTGCGGCGCAGCGACTTGCCGAGCCGGTAGTGGTCGACGCTGCCGTAGGGGGAGATCCGGGAGCCGGTGATGGCCAGCTTGTCGAAGTCGGGGGCGCCGAGCGCGTCCGGCTTGGCCTCCTTGGACCAGCGCGGGGCCAGCATCCGGTTGAGCGCCAGTCCGGCCAGCTCGCACAGGGTGTGCCCGGCGGACAGCCCGTGCCGCCGCTCGGCGTCGACCTCCAGACGGACCCGCTGTCCGGTGAGCGGGCCGGGGTCCGCCCGGAGGATGTGGACGACGTACCAGTCCCAGCCGTCCTCGCCCCGGCGGACCGGGATGCCGGGGCCGGTGGCGAGGGGCACGGAGCCGTCGCGGGGCGCCGCGCCGATCAGACAGTCCTCGACGGTGTACGCCTCTCCCCCGGCGGTGAGCACGCCCCGGTCGGCCGGCTGGTCGGGCCAGGTGTGGTCGACCGGATGGAAGGGAGTGCTGTCGCAGACGACGCCGAACGAGCCGTCCAGGGGCAGTACGTGACGGACGTCTGCTTCGCCGGTGAGCGCGCCGGAGGGGAAGGAGACCAGGGTGTTGCCGTGCATCGGGTCCTATCCGAGGTCGAGGCCGAGCAGGTCGTCGTACGTCTCCCGGCGGACCCACACCGAGGCGGTTCCGCCGCCGACGGCGACGACCGGCGGGCGCGGCGTGTGATTGAAATTGTTGGACAGGCTACGGCAGTAGGCGCCGGTGCAGGGCACGGCGAGCAGATCGCCGGAGTGGATGTCCGAGGCGAGGTAGTCGTCGCGCACCACCACGTCGCCGGCGTCGCAGTGCACGCCGACCACGCGGGAGAGCCGGGGCTCGGCGGTGGTGAGGCGGTCGGCGAGCACGGCCGAGTAGATGCCGTCGTACAGGGCCGGGCGGATGTTGTCGCTCATGCCGCCGTCGACGGAGACGAAGGCGCGCAGGCCCTCGACGTTCTTGACGGTGCCGACCCGGTAGACGGTGCAGGCGGAGCGGCCGACGACCGCGCGGCCCGGCTCGATGGCCAGCCGAGGTGCGCTCACGCCGAGTCCGCGGCAGCTCTGCTCGCTGAAGCGGCGCAGGGCGTCGGCGATCCCGGCCGGGGCGAGGGGCTGGTGGTGGTCGCGGTAGGCGATGGCGAAGCCGCCGCCGACGCTGACCTCGGGAAGTTCGGCGCCGCAGGTGCGGATGAAGTCGGCGCGGACCTTCATCATGCGTTCGACGCCGACCTCGAAGGAGTCCATGCCGAAGATCTGCGAGCCCAGGTGCATGTGCAGCCCGGCGAGTTCGATGCCGTCGGCGTCGTGCGCGTAGGCCACCGCGGCGGCGGCGTCGCCGGTGCGCAGCGAGAAACCGAACTTCTGGTCGTCGTGGGCGGTGGCGATGTTGGCGTGGGTGTCGGCGCGGACGCCGACGTTGACGCGGACCAGCACGGTGGGGCGTACCCCGGTGTCGGCGGCGAGTTCCTTGAGCAGGGCGAGTTCGTCGAAGGAGTCGACCACGATGCGGGCGACGCCGTGGCGCAGCGCGGTGGTCAGTTCCTCGGCGGACTTGTTGTTGCCGTGCAGCACCATGCGTTCGCCGGGGAATCCGGCGGCGATGGCCGTCTTCAGCTCGCCCAGGGTGCACACGTCCAGGCCGAGTCCGGCCTCGGCGCAGATCCGGGCGACGGCCTTGCACAGGAACGCCTTGCCCGCGTAGTACACGTCGAAGTCGTGGAAGGCGGTGCGGAACTCGGCGCAGCGGGCCCGGAAGTCGTCCTCGTCGAACAGGTACATGGGGGTGCCGAACTCGGCGGCCAGGTCGGTGACGCGCAGCCCGCCGACGGTGAGGACGCCGGAGCTGTCGCGGGCGGCGGTGGCCGGCCACAGGTACGGGGAGAGGGTGTTGAGGTCGGCGGGCTCGGTCAGCCAGCCGGGCTTGAGGGTGTCGTTCACGTCGTTCATGTCGTTCACGTCGTTCATGTCGTTCATTCGCCTTCCGCCGGGAAGAACCCCGGGATCTCGGTGGCCGTGCCCGCCTCGACGGCCCGGTCCAGTACGTAGGAGCCCACGGCCAGGTCGAGCACGCCCATGCCGAAGGGGGAGAAGACCACGGGCCGGCCGGGGTCCGGGGTGGCCCGGCCGCGCAGCACGTCGGCGAGGGTGCCGGTCATGAAGTCCCGTCCGCCGGTGAGCTGTTCGGCCAGATGGGGGGAGGTGTCGGCCTTCAGACAGTGGTCGATGTCGTCGCAGAGGTTGGCGGCCTCCAGCAGGGTCTCGGGCGCCAGGTCGCGCAGCGAGACGTGCAGCACGACCTGGCCGGGCTTGAAGCGGTGGCCGGCCGGGACGTAGGGGGCGAGCGCGGTGGTGGCGAAGACGACGAGGTCGGCGTCGAGGGCCGCGTCCAGGCCGGTGGCGGTGCCGCCGGGGAACCGGGCGGCGAAGGCGGCGGCCGCTTCCGGGTCGAGGTCGTGGCAGTGCACACGCTCGGCGCCCAGACCGCTCGCGGTGAGGTAGCGGCAGATCTCCCGGGCGATCACCCCGGTGCCGACCACGCCCCAGCTCACGGGCTTCCCCGGCACCAGGGTGCGGGCGGCGAGCGCGGCGGAGGCGGCGGTGCGGGCGGCGCTGATCGCGGCGGACTCCAGCAGCGCGACGGGGTAGCCGGTCTCGTAGTCGTTGAGGACCAGGACGGCCGAGGCGCGGGGCAGGCCGCGTCCGGTGTTCTTCGGGAAGCTGGAGATCCACTTGATCCCGGCCACGTCCTGGTCACCGCCGAGGTAGGCGGGCAGGGCGATGATGCGGCTGTCGGGCTTGGCGGGGAAGCGCAGGAAGTAGCTGTCGGGGTTGATGGTGTCCCCGGCGTCGTGCAGCAGGTACGCGTCCCGCACCCGGTCGACGACCTCGCTCTCGTGGCCGGCCAGCGCCTCGCGCACGGCGTGGCCGCCGACCACCGTGAAGGGGCGTTTCGTCGCTGTCACTTGCTGCTCTCGCTCTCTGCCGTCACCGGCGTCCGGGCGGGCGGCAGCGGCCGCCCCCCGATGTCCGTCAGGAAGTCCTGGCCGTAGTGCGCGGCCACCCAGGTGTCGTCGTAGATGGTGTCCAGGTAGGCGTGGCCGTGGTCCGGTGAGACGGCCAGTACCCGGCTGCCGGGCGGTATCCGGTGCGCGCTCGCGCGTACGGCGGCGAGCACGGTGCCGGTGGAGCCGCCGACGAGCAGTCCGTGGTCGGCGGCGGTGCGGCGGCAGGCGACTATGGCGTCCGGTTCGGGCACCAGCATCCGCCGGTAGCGGCCGTGTCCGCCGCGCCGGAAGATCTCCGGGACCCGGCTGGAGCCGAGGCCGGGGATGAGACGCCGGGCGGCCGGGCCGCCGAAGGTGACCGAGCCGACCGCGTCGACGCCGGTGATCACCGTGGGCGCGTCGATACGGGCGAAGTGCTCCAGGCAGCCCATCAGGGTGCCGGAGGTGCCGACGCCGACGAACAGCCGGTCGGGCACCCCGAACCCCTCGGTGATCTCGACGGCGGTGCCCTCGCGGTGGGCGGCGACATTGGCCGGGTTGGCGTACTGGTTGAGCCAGACCAGGGCCGGGTCGGCGGCGAGCTTGAGGCTGATGTGGGCGATCCGCGAGCCGAGGAAGCCGTCGTTGGCGTCGCGCTGGTCGACGATGACCACGTCGGCGCCGAGCGCCCGCATCTGCTGCACGCTGCGGTAGTTGGCGTTCGGGTCGGTGACCAGGGTGAGGGGGTAGCCGCGGGCGGCGCAGATCGAGGCGAGCGCGATGCCGAGGTTGCCGGAGGTGGATTCGATCAGCCGGGTGCCGGGACCGATCCGGCCGGCCTCCTCGGCGGCGGCGACCATCGCGCGGGCGGCCTTGATCTTGATGGAGCCGGCCGGGTTCTGCGCCTCCAGCTTCAGCCACGTCTCGGCGTGCGGCAGGAACCCGGCGAGCCGCACGAAGCAGTGCGGGTCCCCGGCGTCATGGGCGCTGTCGTACAGCATGCGGGCCCTCCGGTGCTCCGCCGGCGGCGGCCCGTCGCAGGACGGAGGCCAGCAGATGGGGTCGGGACTGGTTGAGGTAGTGGCCGCCGTCCTCGGTCCGGACGACGTGCGGGGCGCGGGCCAGCAGGCCCCAGCGGGCGACGGTGTCCTCGTGGCCGCGGGTCACCGGGTCGTCGGCGGCGAGGACCACGGTGAGCGGGTGGCCGGCGGGCGCGGGGTCGGTGAGCAGCTCGCGCAGGAAGGCGTTGCCGAGCGCGGTGTCCCGGCGCAGCGCCCGCAGCGTGGCGGGCCCGGTGTCGGGCGCGGGTGCGCCGCGCCCGCCCGGTACGACCCACCCGGCGACGGTCTCCTCGGACGCGGCGGTCACCTCGGCCACCGGGTGGTCCTCGGGGTCGGCGGACTTCAGCGTCTTGCCGACGAGGACGACGGCGGGCCGGGCGGGCAGCGCGCGGGCGAGGGCGAGCGCGGGTCCGGCGCCGGCGCAGTGGCCGAGCAGGACCAGCGGCCCGGTGACGTCCGCGAGTTCGGCGGCGAGGTCGCGCAGCAGGGCGCCGGTGCCGGGTACGCCGTCCTCGCGCAGGTCCAGGGTGCGGAACCGGACCGGGCCGGTGTCCTCCAGCGCCTTGGCGAGCGGCAGATAGCTCACCGGGGAGCCGCCCGCGTACGGGAAGCAGACGATGGTCAGCTCCGGGTCCTCGGCGGCGGCCAGCTCCACCAGCAGCCCGCCGGTGCCGGCCGCCCCGCGGGCCAGGGCACGGGCGGTTCGGCCCTGGAGCAGCCCGCGCACGGTGACCAGTCCGCCGGAGCCGGCGGCCACGGCCATCGCGGCCAGCGAGTGGCCGCCGAGGTCGAAGAAGTCGTCGTCGGCGCCGATGCTCTCCTCGGGAACGCCCAGCGCCTGTGCGAACAGCCGGACGATCGCGCGCTCGGTGTCGTCGGCGGGCGGTTCGGGGGTGCGGGCGGTGAGGGCGGGCAGCGGGCGGGCGGCCAGGGCGTTGCGGTCGGCCTTGCCGTTGCGGTTGAGCGGCACCTCGTCCAGCCGGGCGACCACGTCGGGCAGCATGTAGGCGGGCAGCAGCCGGGCGGCCTCCTCCCGCAGCCGCGCGAGGCCGGGCTCGGCGGCGCCGGTGTACCAGACGGCGAGCACCGTACGGCCGCCGTGCCGGCGCACCTCCGCGAACGCCTGGTCGATGCCCGCGATCCGGGTCAGCGTCTGCTCGATCTCGGGGAGTTCGACGCGGTGGCCGCGCAGCTTGACCTGCTGGTCGCGGCGTCCGACACAGTCCAGGGTGCCGTCGGGCAGCCAGCGGCCGAGGTCGCCGGTGCGGTAGGCGCGGGCGGAGGTGGTGTCGAGGGTGTTGGCGGGGAAGGCGGCGGCGGTGCGTTCGGGGTCGTTGACGTATCCGGCGCCGACGCAAGGGCCCGTCACATGGATCTCGCCGAGGGTGCCGGGCGGGACGGGGGTGCCGTTCTCGGCGAGGACGTGGAGCGTGGTGTTGATGACGGGGGTACCGACGGGGACGCGTTCGGTGTGCACCGGGCCGCGCAGGATGTGGTGGGTGATGTCGTCGGACGCCTCGGTGGGCCCGTAGGCGTTGACGACCGGGATCGCCGGGTACGCGGCGAACCAGCGGCGGGCGAGGGCGGGGGCGAACGCCTCGCCGGTGACCATCAGCCGGCGCAGCCGGGGTAGTTCGCGCGGGTCCGTGCGGAGGGTGTCGAGGAGCGCGTCGAGCAGGGAGGGGACGACCTCCAGCACGCTCACGCCCTCGCCGGTGACGGTGTCCAGGAAGTCGGCGGGGTCGGTGACCCGGTCGTGGATGACGCTGCGGCCGCCGGTGAGCCAGGGCGCGACGAGCTGCCACACGGAGATGTCGAAGCACTGGGAGGCGACCTGGGACACCACGTCGTCGCCGGTCAGCGCGAGGTCGTCCACCTTGGCCTGGAGGTGGTTGAGCATCCCCCGGTGCTCGACGACGGCGCCCTTGGGTTCGCCGGTGGAGCCGGAGGTGAAGATGACGTAGGCGGGGTCGTCGGGGCCGGGCCGGTGGCCGAGCGGGGTGTCGTCGGCCTCGGGCGACGCGAGCAGGGCGGTGTACTCGGCCTGGTCGAGGATGTGGCGGCAGCCGCTGCGGGTCACGGCGTGCCGGAGCCGTTCCGCGGGGTCGCCGGGTTCCTGCGGCAGATAGACGGCGCCCGCCTTCATGACGCCGAGCAGGCTCACCGCCCAGGGCAGTCCGCGCGGCATACGCACGGCGACCACGTCACCGGCTCCGGCGCCGCGCGCGATGAGGGCGCGGGCCAACCGGTCGGAGGCGCGGTCGAGTTCGGCGTAGGTGAGGGTGTCGGGGCCGTGGCCGATGGCGGTGCGGTCCGGGTGGCGGGCGGTGGTGCCGGTGAACCGGTCGAGGAGGGTGGTGCCGGGTACCTCCCGGACCGGGCCGGTCCGGTGGCGGCTGAGCCAGGCGCGTTCCTCCTCGCTCATGAAGGTGCGGGCGAAGGGCGGCGCGTCGGGGTCGGCGGCCAGGGCGCGCAATGCGCGCAGGTAGTAGCCGCCGAACCGTGCCACCCCGGCCCGGTCGAGGACGGAGCCGTCGTAGTGGAGCTGGAGGGCCACGGTGTCGTCGAGGGCGTCGCGGGAGAACTCGGCGCGCAGCGGGAACTCGGTCTGGCTGTGCACGGAGACCCGGTGCAGCCGGGCGCCGTGGCGGCGGGCGAGGGCGCCGAGGACGTGGAAGTGGGTGAAGTTGAAGACGGCCTCGAACAGCGGGCGGCGCAGGTGCCGGGTCATCTCGCCCATGGGGTAGCGGCGGTGCGGCAACAGCGCGCTCTCCTCGTCGTAGACGCGCCGGACCAGGGCGGTCCAGCTGGGGACGTCGGTGCGGACGCGGAAGGGGAGAGTGTTGAGGAAGAGGCCGAGGGTGCGTTCGGCGTCCTGCCGTTCGGGGCGTCCGCTGTGCTCGTAGCCGGTGGTGATGTCGTCGCGTCCGGCGGCGAAGGAGAGCACGGCGGTGTGCGCGGCGAGCAGGACGGACTTGACGGGGACGCCGAGCCGGGCGGCGGTGGCCAGCAGCGCGGGGCCGAGGCCGGCATCGAGGGGTACGTCGAGGGTGCGGACCGTCTCGGCGGGGTCGAGGGCGGCGCCGGGGGTGCGGGGCAGCGCGGTGGCGTCGGCGCCGTCGAGCCGGGTGAGCCAGAAGTCCCGGGCCTCCCCGGAGGCGACGGCCTCCTGCTCCAGGGCGACGAACTCCGCGTATCCGGTGCCGGGTTGATCAGGGGCGGCCGCGGTGGTGTCGAAGCAGAGGTCGAACAGGTCGTAGAGCAGCCGGTTGACGCTCCAGCCGTCCAGGGCGGCCGCGTGGTAGCTGAGCAGCAGGTGGTGGCGGTCGCCGCCGAGCAGGCAGAGCCGCATCCGCACCGGGCCGACGGTGCCTTCGGGGAAGCCGGTGGCCAGTTCCTCGGCGGTGGCCCGCTCCAGGTAGGCGCGCTGGGCGTCGGGGTCCTGGCCGGTGAGGTCGACGGTGACGCACCAGTCGGGGGTGTCGCGGTGGACGACCTGGGTGGGCCGGGAGAAGCCGGTGGTGTGGAAGGAGGTGCGCAGCATCGGGTGGCGGCGGGCCGCCTCGGTGGCCGCCCGCTGGAAGAGGGCGGGGTCCAGCGGGGCGTCGTAGTGGTAGCCGGAGACGTCGTGGTAGACGGCGGCGTCGCGGGTGGCGATCTCGTAGAGCAGCCCGGCCTGGAGGCTGGAGAGGGGGTGGGCGGCCTCGGCGTCGGCGGGCAGCGCGGCCCGGTCGGCGGGCGTCAGGGCGGCGAAGGGAGCCGGTGCCTCCGGCGCGTCGGGTGCGGCTCGGCGCACCAGGGGGGCGAGCAGGGCGACGGTGGGGTGGGCGAACAGTTCCTGGAAGGTGAAGTCGAGTCCGGCGCGGCGGGCGGCGGCCAGTACGCCGATGAACTTGATGGAGTCGCCGCCGAGTTCGAAGAAGTTGTCCGTGACCCCGAGGCCGTCCCGCCCGAGCGCGGCGGCGAAGATCCCCGCCAGCTCCTCCTCCAGCGCGGTACGGGGTGCCACCCGGCCGGTGCCGGGGTCGGCCGGGAGCGCGGCGAGGGCCTTCAGGTCCCGTTTGCCGTTGGGGGTGCGCGGGATCGCCGCGACGGGCACGAACCGCGCCGGGACCATGTAGGCGGGCAGCTGCCGGGCCAGCCCGGCGCGCAGTGCCTCCGGGTCGGGCCGCGCCGATACGACGTATGCGCACAGGGCGCCCTCGTGCAGGGCCACCGCGCACTCCGTGACGTCGGGCAGCGCGCCGAGGACGTGCTCGATCTCGCCGGGCTCGATGCGGTGGCCGCGTACCTTCACCTGGTCGTCGAGCCGGCCCAGGTACTCGACCGTGCCGTCCTCCCGCAGGCGGGCCGCGTCCCCGGTGCGGTAGGAGCGTTCGCCGGGCGCGGTCGGGTCGGGCAGGAAGCGTTCGGCGGTGAGGCCGGGGGCGCCCAGGTAGCCGCGCGCGAGCCCGATGCCGCTCAGGTACAGCTCGCCCGGCACACCGACCGGGGCGGGGCGGCCGTCGCGGGTGAGGACGCGCAGCCGGATGTTGTCGATGGGGGTGCCGAGCGGAACCGGGCGGCGCGGGTCGTGGCCGGTGCAGTCGTAGTGGGTGACGTCGACGGCGGCCTCGGTCGGCCCGTACAGGTTGATCAGCGCCGGGGCGTCCGGGCCGGGGAAGGCGCGGGCCAGGGCGGGTATCGCGTCGGCGGGCAGCGCCTCGCCGCTGGCGAAGATCCGGCGCAGCCGGGTGGGCGCTGCGGTCTCGGCCTGGTGGGCGAGGAACGCCTGGAGCATGGACGGCACGAAGTGCGTGGTGGTCACGCCGTGTTCGGTCATGCGGGCGACGATGGCGGCCGGGTCGCGTTCGTCGCCGGAGGGCAGGGTGCTGACCGCGCAGCCGGCGAGCGCCCACCAGAAGATCTCCCACAGGGAGACGTCGAACGCGGTGGGCGTCTTGTGCAGGATGACGTCGCCCGGGGTGAGCGGGTACTGCCGCTGCATCCAGCGCAGCCGGTTCACGATCGCCCGGTGTTCCACCATCACGCCCTTGGGGCGGCCGGTGGAGCCGGAGGTGTAGATGACGTAGGCGAGGTCGCGTTCGGTGGCGAGCGGTGGCAGATCGGTGCCGTCGAGCGCGGTGAGCGCCGGGTCGGCGGGGTCCACGAGGTGGGTGGCGCCGGGGCAGTCGGTGCCGACGGCGATCCGGGCGCCGCTGTGGGTGACCATGTGGCGGCGGCGCGCCTCGGGGAGGGCCGGGTCGACGGGCAGATAGGCGGCGCCCGCCTTGAGCACGGCGTGGAAGGCGATCAGCCCCTCGGGGCTCCGGGGCAGGGCGACGGCGACGATCTCGCCGGGTACGGCACCCAGTTCCCGCAGCCGACGGGCCAGTTGGTTGGCGCGGGTGTTGAACTCGGCGTAGCTCAGGCCGTCTCCGTCGAGCACGGCTGGCCGGTCCGGGTGCCGGGCGGCGGTGTGCTGGACGAACTCGTGCAGGAGAGTGCCGGGTTCGTAGGCCCGCTCGGTGCGGTTGGTCCGCTCGGTCAGCTCCGTCTCCGCCGCGTCCGGTGCCGCGCGCACCGGGCCGAGGGCGGCGATCCGGGCGTGGGCCCGCGCGAACCGCCCGGCCAGGCGCCGCGCGGTGCCGGGCAGCAGCAGGTCGGCGCGGTAGGTGAGCCGCAGCCTGCCGCCGCGCACCGCGAACCCCACCGTGATCCCTTCGGGCAGCGCGGGTGCCTCGCCGTCCTGGTACGGCAGTACGGCGAGGTCGGTGGGGACGACGCCCTCGGCGGCCAGTACCTGGGCGGGCGGTACGTCGAGGTGGGCGGCGCCCTCGCGGTAGGCGCGGCGGACCTCGGTGAGCAGGGCGCGGGCATCGGTGCCGACGTCGATGAGCACGGGGAAGCCCCGGTCCCCGGCGCGGGTGCGGACGCAGACCCGCGCGCTGTCGGTCTCGGTGGCGGCGACAGCCACCGCCACGGCGGTGACGAACACCTGGACCAGTGTGGGTTCGTCGCCGGTCAGCGCGCTCGCGCGGGCCACGGCCCCGGTGTCGAGGTCCTGCTCCCACACCCCGGTGGCCGGCTCGTGCCCGGCGCCGCCCGCGAGCAGGTCGTGGTGGAGCAGGGTGGCCGCGTCGAGCGCGGCGGCCCAGCGCTGCCAGTACCGGGTCTGCTCCGGGTACTCGTTGAGGGCCTGGCTGCCGCGCAAGGTGGTCATCGTGCTGCTCCAAAGTCGAAGTCGGCGTCACTGGCCCAGGTGCGCGCCGCGCGGCGTCGCAGCACCGGCGCCTCGGGGGCGGTGGCGATCTCGTCCAGTGCCAGCAGGACGGAGTCCAGCAGGTGGTCGGCGGAGGCCCGTTCGTACAGCTCGGTGGAGTGCTCCAGGTCGCACACCAGGCGGTCGGGGCGGACATGGACCTGGAGGTTCAGGTCGAACCGGGTGGTGCCGGGGTGGAGGAAGTCCAGCGAGGCGGTGAGCCCGGCCTCGGCGAACTCGTAGGAGTCGAGGTTCTGGAGGCCGAGGAAGGCGTCGATCAGCGGGTCGCGCAGTCCGGGCCGCCCGGCGCCCAGCTCGCGCACCAGCCGGTCGTAGGGGACGGCGCCCCGGTCCAGGGCGTCCTGGTGGCTCTCGCGCAGGCCGGCCACCAGCGCGCCGAGCGTGGTGTCCTCGTCCAGCCGGACGCGCATGGGCACGGTCTGGACGAACATGCCGACCACGTCGGCCAGTTCGTGGTGGGCGCGGCCGTGTACGGGGGTGCCGATCACCAGGTCGGTGAGGCCGCCGATGCGGGCCAGAGCGGTGGCGTAGGCGGCGAGCAGCACCACGAACGGGGTGGTGCCGTGCACGCGGGCGGTCTTCTCCACCGCGTCGGCGGCGACCGGGTCGCGCCGCACCCGGCCGCCCGCGTCGGTGGGCCGCGGCGGGCGCGGCCGGTCCGTGGGCAGGGTGCCGCCGCCGGGCGCCCCGGCGAGCGCGGTCAGCCAGTGGCCGAGGTCGTCGTCCCGTCCGGCGCACCAGCGGGCGGCGTCCAGCCAGCGCAGCGGCACGGGCGCGGGCGTCCGCCCGGCGAGCAGGCCGAGCAGTTCCCGGACGAGGACGCGGACCGAGACGCCGTCCGCCACGATGTGGTGCAGATCGAGCAGGAGCCGCCGGTCACCGGTGAGGCGGGCGCGGAGCAGCGGGGGCGCGGCGAGATCGAAGGGGCGCACGAACTCCCCTTCAGAGGAGTCCAGTTCGAGGCGGAAGCCGACGCCGTCGACGACCTCCTGCCGGATGCCGTCCCCATCGGCGGTCAGCCGGGTGCGCAGCGCCTCGTGCCGGTCGACCAGGGTGTCCAGTGCCGCCTGGAGCCGCGCGGGGTCGACGGGCGCGCCGAGGTCCAGCCGTACGGGGATGTTGTACGCGACCGAGTCCGGGCCGGCCTGCCAGAGCGCGTACAGCCCGCGCTGGGCGGGGTGCGCCGGGCCGGTGCGGCCGGTGCCGCGCGGTACGGGCGCGGTGGCCTCCCCGGCGTGCTCCAGCAGGGCGCGCATCCCGGCCGGGGTGGGGGCCTCGTGGACCTGGCGGAAGCCGAGCCTGCGGCCGAGGCGGGCCTCGATCCGGTCGAGCAGGACGCCGAGGCGTACGGAGTCGCCGCCGAGGGCGAAGAAGTCGCTGTCGGGTCCGATGGCGGCCGGGTCCTGGCCGAGCACCTGGGACCACAGCGCAGTCAGCTCGTCCGGCGCGGGCGTCCCGTCGTGCGTCCGGGGTGCGGGCAGCCGGGCGGTGTCGACCTTGCCGCTGGCCTTCAGCGGCAGGCGGTCCAGGACGGTGAGGTGGGCCGGGAGCAGATAGCGGGGCAGCGTCCCGGCGAGCGCGGCCCGCAGGGCGCCGGAGCCGGTGCCGTCGGTGACGGCGTACGCGCACAGCCGGGCCTCTCCGGCCTCGTCGCGTACGGCGACGGTGTGGGCCTGGCGTACGGCGGGCAGGGCGAGCAGGGCGGTGGTCACCTCGGCGGGCTCCACCAGGTTGCCCAGGATCTTGACCTGCTGGTCGGCGCGCCCGTGGAAGCGGACCAGGCCGTCCGGGTCGCGGGTGACGAGGTCGCCGGTGCGGTAGCGGCCGCCGGGGAAGCGGGCGGCCGTCAGCTCCGGGTCGCCGAGGTAGCCGCGCGCGACCCCGGCCCCGCCCACCCACAGTTCGCCCTCGGTGCCGTCCGGCACCGGCTGCCCGGCCTGGTCGCACACGTACAGCTCGGTGCCCGCGACGGCCCGGCCGACGGGCACCGGGTCCGGGACGGGTGCGGTGATCCGGTGCACGGTGGTGAAGACGGTGTTCTCGGTGGGCCCGTAGCCGTTGTACAGGGCCAGTCCGGGGCAGTGCGCGAGCACCCGTGCCGCGTGCCCGGCAAAGACGACGTCGCCGCCGGTCATCAGGGTGCGCAGGCCCGTGAACATGGCCGGGTCGTGGTCCGCCATGCGGTGGAACAGGGGCGCCGTCAGCCAGGCGAAGCCGATCCGCTCGCGGCGCAGGAACTCCGCGTACGCGGCCGGGCGGGCCATCGTCTCCGCGTCCGCGATGTGCAGCGAGCCCCCGTTCAGCAGCGTGCCCCACACCTCCAGCGTGGCGGCGTCGAACTCCGGGGCGGCGCCGTGCGCGGCGCGCGTCCCGGCGGGCAGCCAGGGGTGCTCCGGCGCGCACACCAGCCGCAGTACGCCCCGCTGTCCGACGACGACGCCCTTGGGGGCGCCGGTACTGCCGGAGGTGAACATGACGTAGGCCGGGGGTGTTTCCCCGGTGTCCCCGGTCTCCTCGGCTTTCTGGGGCGCGGCGGCGGTGCGGCCCGCCGCCCTCACCTCGGCCGCCGGCACCGCCCCCGCCCCGGCGTCCGGCAGGCCGACGACGAGGCGCGGGCGGGCGTGGTCCGTGATCTGCCGCAGCCGGGCGGCGGGCCAGCCGGGGTTGAGGGGCAGGTAGGCGGCCCCGGCGAGCACCGTGCCGACCAGTGCGGTCACCCCGGCCACCGAGCGTCCGCCGAGCAGACCGACCAGGTCTCCCCGGCGCACCCCCAGTTGAGCCAGGCCGCGCGCGAACTCCGCCGCCGATGTGGCCAGTTCGGCGTACGTCAGCGTCGTCGTGCCGTCGCTCACGGCCAGGGCGCCGGGTGTCCTGGCCGCCCGGTCCCGAAATCGTTCCGCGATCACCGTGTGCTCCTCCCCCGTGGTACGCCGCGCGGTGCGGCCGTCAGATCTGCTCGGCCAGGGCGCGCAGCCGCGCCGCGAACTCCCCGGCCCCCTCGGTCCCGTCCTCCTCGGCGGCGCGGCGGCCCACCTCGGCGGTGAACGCGGCCAGCGTCGGGTTCTCGAAGAGCGCCCGCACCGGTACGGCGAGGCCGAGCAGGTCCTCGATGCCGTAGGTGACCTGGGTGACGAGCAGCGAGTGGCCGCCGAGGACGAAGAAGTCGTCCTCCGGGGCCGGCGGGGCGTCGGTGAGCAGCACCTCGGCCCACAGCGCGCCCAGCACCCGGCCCAGCAGTCCCCCGTCCGCCCCCGGCAGGCCCGGGACCGGTGCGGGCGCCTGCGCCACCGGGGCCTCGGCTGCCGTGCCGAGCGCGTCCAGCTCGGGCAGTTCGTACGCCGAGATCCGGCGCCCGGTGTCCGCCGCGAGCTGCCCGAGCAGCCGCAGCCAGGCCACGCACAGGGTCTCGACGGTGGCCTGGTCGAACAGGTCGGTGCGGTAGGTGAAGGTGCCGCCCAGTGTGCCGTCGCGCTGCTCCAGCATCAGTTCCAGGTCGAACTTGGCGGTGCTGTAGGCGGGCCGGACCTCCTCGGCGGTGACGCCGGGCAGGTCGAGGGCGTCGGCGCCCGCGTCGTCCAGTGAGAACACCACCTGGAACAGCGGGTTGTGGCCGAGGTCGCGGCGCGGGCGCAGTTCCTCCACCACCCGCTCGAAGGGCACGTCCTGGTGGGCGTAGCCGTCGAGGGCGGTGTCCCGGACGCGGGTGAGCAGGTCGGCGAAGACGGGGTCGTCGTCGACGCGGACACGCAGCGCGAGCACGTTGGTGAAGAAGCCGAGCACCGGCTCGAGTTCGACACGGGTGCGGCCGGAGGCGGGGGTGCCGACGACGAGTTCCGGGTCGCCGCCCGAGCGGGCGAGGAGCACGTCGAAGGCGGCGAGCAGGGTCATGAACAGGGTGGCGCCGCGTTCCCGGCCGTAGGCGCGCAGCGCGGCGTACACCTCGTCGGGGACGGTGAAGGCGACGGAGGCGCCCGCGCGGGTGACGGCGGGGGTGCGGGGCCGGTCCAGCGGCAGGGTGGTGGTCCCGGGGGCGCCGGCCAGCCGGTCCCGCCAGTGCGCGAGGCCCGCGCGGCCCTCCTCGCTGTCCAGCCAACTGCGCTGCCAGGCCGCGAAGTCGGCGTACTGAAGGGTCGGCGGGGCGAGTCCGGCCGGGCGGTCCTCGGTGTGCGCGGTGTACAGCTCGGACAGTTCGCGCAGCAGCAGTCCGGAGGACCAGCCGTCGGTGGCGATGTGGTGCTGGTCGAGCAGCAGCAGGTGCTCGTCCGCGCCGGTGGTGACCAGGGTGGCCCGGATCAGCGGCCCGTGCTCCAGGTCGAAGGGGCGCAGTTCGCCGGCGCGGATCAGCCCGCGTACGGCGGTGTCGCGGGTGGTGTCGTCCAGGCCGGACAGGTCGGCGCGGTTCAGCGGCACGCTCACCGTGTCCCGCACGATCTGCACCGGGCGCCCGCCGGTGCCGCGTACGTACACGGTCCGCAGTGCCTCGTGCCGGTCGGCCAGGGCCTGGAGGGCGGCGGCGAGGGCGTCCGGGTCGAGCGGGCCGGACAGCCGGAGTGTCTCGGGGACGTTGTAGCTGACGTCGCCCTCGCCGAGCCGGTCGAGGAACCACAGCTGTTCCTGGGCGTAGGACAGCGGGTGCCCGCCCGGGTCGCGCGGTACGGGGGTGACGGGGTGTTCCTCGCGGCCGCCGCCCGCGCGGGCCAGCTCGGCGGCGAGGGCGGCCACGGTCGGGTGCTGGTAGAGGGTGCGCAGCGGTACGTCGCGGCCGAGGACCCGGCGCATCCGGGAGACGACCTGGGTCATCAGCAGCGAACTGCCGCCCAGCGCGAAGAAGTTGTCTCCGCGGCCGGCCTCGGTGAGCCCCAGTACCTCGGCCCAGATCCCGGCGAGGATCTCCTCGACGGGTGTGCGGGGCGCACCGCCCCGGGCGGGGCCGCGTCCGGCGGCGGAGGCGGGTTCGGGCAGGGCACGCCGGTTGATCTTGCCGTTGGCGTTGAGCGGCATCTCGTCCAGGGTGACGAGCACCGAGGGCAGCATGTAGGCGGGCAGCCGGTCGACCAGGTACGGGGTGAGGTCGGGCCGGGCGGCGGAGACGAAGGTGACGTAGCCGACGAGGCGGGTCTCCCCGGTGCCGCTCGCGGTGTGCACGACCACGACGGCGTTGTCCACGTCCGGGTGGGCGCGCAGTACGGACTCGATCTCGCCCAGCTCGATGCGGAAGCCGTTGACCTTCACCTGGTTGTCGATCCGGCCGAGGATCTCCAGCACCCCGTCGGGCCGGTACCGGGCGAGGTCGCCGGAGCGGTAGAGCCGGGCGCCGGGCTCGGCGGAGAACGGGTCGGGCAGATAACGCTGGGCGGTGCGGGCCGGGTCGCGGTGGTAGCCGCGGCCGACACCGACTCCGCCGACGTACAGCTCACCGGGGACGCCGACGGGCTGGGGCTGGAGGCGGTCGTTGAGGACGTACACCTGGTTGTTGCCGGTGGGGCGGCCGATGGGGACGATGCCCTCGATGACCTCGGGGACCTCCGCGCGGGCCAGGGTGGTGTTGTCGATGGCGGTCTCGCTGAGCCCGTAGGCGGCGACGATCTGGGTGTCGGGGCGGCACAGCGCGCGTACCCGCATGTAGTCCCGCGCGTACCAGATGTCGCTGCCGGCGACGAGGAGGTCCAGGAAGGCGAGGTCGGCGCCGGTCTCCTCCAGGTGGTCGACGAGCGCGGCCAGGATGGGGGTGATGAACTCGGCGCTGTTGACGTCCTCCGCCACCATCAGCCGGTACAGGTCCGGCGGGGACATCACGGTCTCGTGCGGGACGACGACCAGCTTGGCGCCGCTGAACAGGGCGCGGGTGGCGTCGGCGATGAAGATGTCGAACGCGAAGCTCGTCATCTGCAGGTGCGAGCGCATCGGGTGGCCGCCCAGGTAGGCGGACTCCCAGAAGCGGTAGTAGTTCACGTAGTTGGCGTGCGTGACCATGGCGCACTTCGGGGTCCCGGTGGAGCCCGAGGTGTAGAACATGCAGGACAGGTTGTCCGGGTCCACCTCGGCGTCCGGCGCGGTGTCCGGCAGGCCGGCGAGCAGGGCCGCCTCCTCGTCGAGCAGCAGCGCGCCCTGGACCGGGGGCAGGTCACGCAGGGTCTCGGTGGTGGTCACGACCAGGGGTACGGCCGCGTGCGCCAGCATGTACTCCAGCCGCTCGCGCGGGTACTCGGGGTCGAGCGGTACGTACACCCCGCCCGACTTGAGCACGCCGAGGAAGGCGACGACGGTGTCCACGCCGCGTTCCATGCAGACGCCGACCGGGGTCTCGGCGCGCACCCCGCGCTGCCGGAGGAGATGGGCGAGCCGGTTGGCGCGGCGGTCGAGTTCGGCGTAGGTCAGCCGGTCCTCGCCCTTGACCACGGCGGGCGCGTCCGGGGTGCGGGCCACCTGGGCCTCGAACAGGGCGTGCATGGTGGGCTCTTCGCCGACCGGGAACGCGGTGTCGTTCCAGGCGCGCAGCTGGCGGTGCTCCTCCTCGGGGGTGAGCAGGGGCACGGTGGCCACGGGGGCGTCGGGCGCGGCGACCAGCTCGGTCAGGAGACGCAGCCAGTGTCCGGCGGCGCGGCGCATGGTGGCGGCGTCGAACAGGTCGGTCGCGTACTCCAGTTCGCCCTGGAAGCCGTCGCCCCGCTGGATGAGGTCGAGGCTCAGGTCGAACTTGGAGGTGAGCCGCTCGTCCTCCAGCAGCTCCGCGGTGAGCCCCGGCAGGGTCAGTTCGCCGGTCTGCCCGGCGGCGAGCATGCCGAAGCTGGCCTGCACCAGCGGCGAGTAGCTGGGGTCGCGCTCGGGCTCGACCACCCGGACCACGTCGTCGAACTGGACGTCCATGTTCTCGAAGGCCGCGTACACCGACTCGGCGACCTGCGCGAGCAGCGGGCGGAACCCGGCGGCGGGGTCGACGTCGGCGCGGATCGCCAGGGTGTTGACGAAGCAGCCGATCAGCGGGTCGAGGTCGGGTTCGGGGCGGCGGACCACAGGCACGCCGACCGCCAGGTCGTGCTGGCCGGTGTAGCGGGCGAGCAGCACGAAGAAGGCGGAGAGCATGACGGCGAACGGGGTGACGCCCTCCTCCTCCGCCAACCGCTCGACAGCGGAGGTGAGTTCAGGGCTCACCTCGAAGGGTGCGGCGGCGCCCTGGTAGCTCTGCACGGCGGGCCGGGGCCGGTCGGCGGGGAGCTGGAGGGTGGGCGGCGCGGTGACGAACCGCTCCTGCCAGTACCGCAGTTGCCCGCTGACGTCGGCGGTGCGGCTGCGCTCGGCGTAGTCGGCGTACTGGAGTGCCAGCGTGGGCAGTCGGGGTTCGCGGCCCTCGGTGTGCGCGGTGTACAGCTCGCCCAGCTCGGCGAGGAGGACCCCGCAGGAGGAGCCGTCGAAGACGATGTGGTGGAAGGTGAGCACCAGTACGTGGTCGGTGGCTCCGGCGCGCACCAGGGCGGCCCGCAGGACGGGACCCCCGGCGAGGTCGAAGGGGGCGTGGGTCTCCTCGCTGACGAGCTTGCGGAGCAGGTCCTCGCGCTCGTCGGCGGGGGCGGCGGACAGGTCGTGCACGGGCAGCGGCACATGGGCGCCGGCCACGGTGACCTGCACGGGTACGCCGTCGCGGTCGGGGAAGCGGGTGCGGAGCACCTCGTGCCGGGTGACGATGTCGCGCAGGCAGCGCTGGAGCACCCCGAGGTCGAGGGCGCCGCGCAGCCGCAGCACGACGGGCAGGTTGTAGAGCGAGCCGCCGGGCTGCACCCGGTCCATGAACCAGAGCTGCTGCTGTGGCAGGGACAACGGCCGGTCCGGACCGTGGGCGCCCTCGGCCGCGCCGGGCGCGGTGGCGGGGGTACGGCGGCGGGTGTGGCGCGGAACGATGGTCATCGGGCGTCCTCCGTGCTGTCGTCCCGGTGTGCCGCCAGTGCCTCGACCTCGGCGCACAGCCGCTCGGCGTAGGCGTCGATCCGCCCGGCGGGCAGGGCGGCCGCGTCGTACTGCACGACGAGGCGGGCGGCCTCGGGGCCGAGGTCGGCGTTGGAGGCGAGGGCGAATCCGACGTCGACGGTGTCGTCGTGCTCGGAGACCACGCGCGAGCCGTTCGTGGCGGGGGCGATGCCGGTGAAGCGGGTGAAGTTGAAGAAGGAGTCGAACAGGGGTCCCGCTGCCGCGAGTTGTTGGATATCGGCGAGCGGCAGCAGATGGTGGCCCATCAGGGACTGCTCGTACTCCCAGAGCCGGGCGGCCAGTTCGGGCGCGCCGGGGTCGGTGCGGACCGGGAGGGTGTTGAGGAAGAGGCCGAGGGTGCGGTCGCCGCCCTCCTCGGCGGGGCGGGCGCTGACCACCAGGCCGGTGACGACCTCGCCGGAGTCGTCGGTGCCGAAGGCGGCGGCCAGGGCGCGGACGTGCGCGGCGAGCAGCAGCGACTTCACCGGCACCCCGGCCCGGCGGGCGGCCTGGTCCAGCGCGTCGGCGGTGGCTCCGGCGGGTTCCAGTACGCGGGAGGTGCCGATGGCGGGGATGTGTTCCCCGGCGAGCCGCAGGGGGTGTACGCCGTCCAGGGTGTCGCGCCAGAAGGCGCGGGTGCCGGTGTCCTCTCGGGCGGCGAGTTCGGCCTCGACGTGGTGCCGGTAGGGCAGCACGGGCCCGGCCCCGGGGGCGGGGGTGCCGGTGTGGTGGTGGTCGAGGCGGGCCAGCAGTTCGCTGGTCATCAGGTGCAGGCTGAGGCCGTCGAGCACGCCGTGGAAATGGGTCTGCACCAGGTCGTAGGTGTCCTCGCCGGTGCGCAGGGCGTGCAGGCGCAGCATGGGGGCGCGCCAGTCGAACGGGGTGGCCTTCTCGGCCTCCACGACCTCGCGCACCCGGCGCTCCCGCTCCTCCTCGGGGAGCCCGGTGAGGTCCTCGGTGCGTACGGGCACGGTGGCCCGCTCGTGCACGAGCTGCGTCGGGCGGCTGAACCCGGCCAGGTCGAAGGAGGTGCGCAGGATGTCGTGCGCGGCGGTCAGGTCCTCGGCGGCCCGCGCGAGCGCCTCGGGTGCCCACGGGCCTTCGACGGTGTCGACGGTGACGACGTGGTAGGCGTGGCCGTCGCCCTCGGAGAGTTCACCGAGGTAGACCATGCCGAGCTGGAGGGCGGTGAGCGGGTAGGCGTCCCTCACCCCTGCGGGAACCAGCGCCCGGTCGGCCGCGTCGAGCAGGGCGAAGGGCGCTCCGGCGGCCGGTTCCGCGGCCTGGGTGCCCTCGATGCCCGCGGCGAGGGCACGGACGGTCTGGTTGCGGAACACGTCCCGCAGCGGGAAGGACAGCCCGGCCTTGACGGCGGCGGCGCGCATCCGGATGGCGCGGATGGAGTCGCCGCCGATGGCGAAGAAGTTGTCGTCGACGCCGATGTTCTCCCGGCCGAGCACCTCCTCCCAGATGGCGATGAGGGCGCGTTCGGTGGCGGTGGCGGGCTGGGCGGTGGTGCGGGGCCGCTCGGGCGCGGGGAGCGCGGCCCGGTCGATCTTGCCGTTGACGGTGAGCGGGAGGGCGTCCAGGAGGACCACGGTGGCCGGGACGAGGGGTTCGGGCAGCCGCTGGGCGAGCCACTGCCGCAGCAGGGCGGCGTCCGGCACGGCGACGGGCGGTTCGGCGGCCGGGCGGGGGTCGTCCCGGTACTCGGGGCGGACCGCGCACAGCGTGAACCGGTCGGTGCTCGTCAGGAGTTCGTCCTGTTCCCAGAACACGTCGAAGCCGTGTCCGCGCAGGTGTCCGGCGATCTCGGCGAGCCGTCCGTGCGGGGCGGCGCCGGTGTCGTCGTGGACCTCCATGGCGATCTGCTGGACGCCGGCGAGGTGCGCGTCGTCCAGGCCGCGCAGCACGTCCCACTCGGCGCGCTGGACGTCGATCTTCAGCAGGTCGATCCGGTCGGTGCCGGTCTCGGTGAGCACGTCGGACAGCCGGCGCAGCCGGGCCCGCTCCTCGTGCGGGGTGAAGCGGTCGGCGAGGATCTCGGAGACCTCGCCGAGGAGTTCGTCGTCGCGCCGGTTCTCCAGGAAGGTCTGGACGAGCGCGATCTCGGCCTCGGGGTCGGCGTACTCGGCCTGCCCGGACATCATGGAGTAGCCGGGGTAGACGGTGAACGTGGCCGTCTGCTCGCGGTCGGAGAGGCCGAAGCCGAAGACCTCGGTGGGTCCGGTGCGGTGACGGAGGTTCTCGGTGAGGCGGGCGTGGGCCTCGGGCAGCGGCTCGAAGGCGAGGATGCGGGCGCCGGGGCAGGCCCGGTCCACGAAGAGCGAGAACATGCCGATGTTGGCGCCGACGTCGACGACGACCGCGTCCTCGCGCAGGGTGATCCCGCCGCGCAAATAAGTCTGCTGGACGAAGATCTCGTCGAACAGGTAGCGCGTCTCGTGCGGGGTGATCCCGGCGATGTCCTCGACGTTCAGCGGGCGGCCGGTGGCGCGGCGGGGCACGGCGTACCCGACGAGGGTGCCCGTGCCGGTCGCCCCGTCCACCCGCCAGTCGGCCACGGCGTGGGCGACGGCGGGGTGCTGGGCGAGCACGGCGGCGATCTCGGCGGGCTCCGCGCGATAGCCGTTGATCTTGAGCTGTTCGTCGGCGCGGCCGAGGTGGGCGAGGCGCCCGTCGGGCAGGAAGCGCACCCGGTCGCCGGTGCGGTAGCCGCGTACGCCGTCGACGACGGTGAAGCGGGCGGCGGTGGCCTCCGGGTCGGCCCAGTAGCCGCGCGCCACCTGCGGGCCGGTGACGAAGAGTTCGCCGGGACGGCCGGGCGGCACGGGCCGCCCCCCGGCGTCCAGCACCCGGACCCGGAAGCCGGGCAGGGGGCGGCCGATGGAGGGCTCGCTGTCCGGGGTGACGGGGGCGGCGGTGACGTCGACGGTGCACTCGGTGGGCCCGTAGACGTTGAAGGCGCGTACGCCCTCCAGCGCGGCCACCCGCCGCCACAGCTCGGCGTCGAGCGGCTCGCCGCCGATCAGCAGCAGGCCGGGCAGCCGCTGGCCGCTCTCCCGGTGGTCCAGGACGAGCCGCAGATGGGCGGGGGTGCAGTCGAGTACGTCGGCGCCCCGGTCGGCGAGTTCGCGCAGCAGTGCGGGTACGTCGCGGCGGGTCTCCTCGGAGACCAGGCACAGGGAGCGTCCGGCGGCCAGCTGGATCAGCTGCTTGATGGAGGCGTCGAAGCCGAAGGAGGCGTTGACGGCGACGGTCAGGGCCTCGGGGGCGTCGGCGTGGACGGTGGCTTCGAGGGCGTCGAAGAGGTGGGCGGCGCTGCCGTGTTCGACGACGACCGGGCGGGGGGTTCCGGTGGAGCCGGAGGTGAAGATGACGTACGCCGGGTCGCCGGGGGCGACGGGGTGCGGCTCGGCCGGGGCGCCGGTCGCGGGGAGCGCGTCGAGTTCGAGGGTGGGCAGGGTGCCGCCGAGTCCGCGCAGGGCGGCGGAGCCCTTGGGGGCGACGGCGAGGGCCGCGTCCACGGTGGTGGCGAGGCGGCGCAGCCAGGGCGCCGGGTGGGCCGGGTCGAGCGGGACGTACACGGCTCCGGCGCGCAGCACGCCGAGGAAGGCGGCGACGGTGACGGCGGAGCGCTCGCCGAGGACGACGACGCGGTCACCGGGACGGACGCCGTGTTCCCGCAGCCGTGCGGTCACCGAGGCCGCGGCGGCGTCGAGTTCGCCGAAGGTGAGGGTGGCGTCGGGGGCGGCGACGGCGGTCCGCGCGGGGTCGGCGCCGGTGACGGCCGTGTCCAGCAGACCGAGCAGGGTGCGCTCGCCGAGGGGAACGGCGGTGCCCTCCCACTCGGCCAGCAGCGCGGCCTCGGCGTCCTCGGGGCGGCCGCCGGTGAGCTGGGCGGTGACGGCGCCGAGCAGCAGCCGGGCGGCGGCCGGGTCGGCCACGGCGGGGTCGGCGTGCAGGGCGAGGTGCAGGGTGGTGCCGTCCCGTGTGCAGGTCAGATGCAGCGGGGCCTCGGGGCGGGGCGCGTCGAGCGCGGCCCCGGTGGCGCCGAGCGCGGCGAGCGGACCGGGGTCGACGGCCGTGACGTGGGCGAAGCCCGCCGCCACGGCGTGGTCGAGCGGGGTGACCCGCAGGGAGCGGGCGCGGACCCCGGCGAGCAGTTCTGCGGCGGCCTCGGCGGTGAGGGCGAGCGGGACCTCGCAGCGGACGGGGGCGGCGAGCGGGCCGACGACGCCCTGGGTGCCGTCGACGGACCGGCCGTCGTCGTGCACGGCGAGGGCGACGGTTCCGCTGACGGGGTCGGCGTACCGGCCGAGCGCGGTGGCCCAGGCGGCGAGCGCGCGGGCCACGTCGTCCCCGTCGGGGGCGGGGCATTCGGCGCGGTACTCCCCCACCGGTTCGGGCCCGGCGGCGCCGGGGGCCTGGGCGGGCAGGGTGAGGGCGGTCAGGGCGGCGGGGTCGGCGGGCAGGTCGGCGCGGTTCTGCTCGCTCTGCCACTCCACGACGTCGAGGAACTGGGTGCGGTCCTCGTCCTCCACCGGGGCGGCACCGCCGTAGCAGGCGGCGAGTTCGGTGAGGAGGACGCGCAGGCTCTCGGGGTCGGCGATCAGCACCGAGGCGTCCAGGACCAGTTCGGCCGGACCATGCGTGACCCGCAGCGGGGCGTCGCCGGCGGGGGCGCCGTCGGCCGGGTGGACGTCGGCGGTGGCGTCGTCGCGGACGACCTGTACGGGCAGCCCGGTGCCGGTGAGGTCGCCGATGTCGAGGCGCAGCGTCTCGTGCCGGGCGACGAGCGCGGCGACGGCGGCGCGCAGCCGCCCGGCGTCCAGGGGCCGGGCGAGCCGGACCCGCGCGGTGACCCGCTCCTTCGGGGCGTCGGCCCACAGCCGCCGCTGCTGGGCGGAGAGCCGGTAACTGTCGACCGTGGTCACAGGACGTCTCGATTCACATAGAGGTCGGACATGGCGACGAGGGTGCGGCGTTCGCCGGTGAAGGGGGCCCGGCCGTGGGTGGCGAGGAAGTTGTCCACCATGAGCACGTCGCCGCGCCGCCAGGGGAAGGAGACGGCCGCGTCCTCGTACAGCCCGCGGATCAGGGCCGCGACCTCGTCCTCGATGGGGGTGCCGTCGCCGTAGTACACATTGCGTGGCAGGCCCTCGGGGCCGTATTCGCGCAGCAGTGCCTCGCGGACCTCGGGCGGCAGGTTGGAGGAGTGGAAGAGGTGCATGTGGTTGAACCACACCTCCTCGCCGGTGCGCGGGTGGCGGGCGGTGACCTGGCGGACCGCGCGGGTGCGCAAGCCCCCGTCGCCGGTCCACTCGAAGCCGGTGGCCGACTGACGGCAGTACGCCTCCACGTCGGCCCGGTCGGTGCTCTGGAACACCTCGTGCCAGGGCAGGTCGAGGGAGTCGCCGTAGTTGCGGACGTAGAGCACACCGTGCCGCTGGAACCGCTCGCGGACCTCGGCGGGAATCCGCGGGGTGACCTCGCGCTCGCTCGCGAGCGGGGTGGCGCCGCCGGTCTCGGCGGGCAGGTCGCAGTAGAAGTACAGCCTGCTGGGCCAGTTGTGGGAGTACGACATCTCGTGGTGCAGCGGGATGGTCTGGTCGGAGGCGAACTCCGTGGAGGTGAACACCTTGTCGGCGACCTCGTTGCGCGGCGCGGCCCGCTCCAGGTAGCCGAGCAGCTCGGGGCCGACGACGCGCGCGGCCCGGCCGAAGTGGTCCGGGTCCGGCACGGAGAAGCCCCGGAAGAGGACCGCGCCGTGCCGGTCGAGGTGCTCGGTGACCCGCTCGCGGCTGGCGGCGAGGTGGCTGACGAGGTCCAGTTCGGGGAACCGGGACTCGACGACCATCCCGAAGTCACCGTCCAGGAAGGAGGTCGTGACGGGTTCGACGGTGGTGCGGCGGGCGCGCCGCACGGGTCCCACGCTCATCGCTCACCGCCCGCGGCGGAGCGGCGGTCGGCCATGGCCGCGAGAATCCGGCGCGGTCCCTCGAACGGCTCGCGGGCGTGCGCGGAGAGCATGTTCTCCACCACCAGTACGTCTCCCTGCCGCCAGTCGAAGCCGACGGTCTCCTCGGTGTGGGCGGCGCGGATCTCCTCGACCACCTCGTCCTCGATGCGCTGCCCGTCGCCGTAGTAGGTGTGGTACGGCAGGTTCTCCTCGCCCAGCGCCGACAGCAGGCCGTCGCCGACCTCCTTGGGGAGGGTGGAGTTGTGGAAGAAGAGGGCGTGGTTGAACCAGGTCTCGTCGCCGGTGAGCGGGTGGCGGTGGATCGCGGGGCGGCTCTGCCAGGTGCGCAGCTGGTCGCCGTCGACCCAGGTCCAGGAGATGCCGTTGCGCTCGCAGTACGCCTCGGCCTCCGCACGCTCCTCGGTCTGGAACGCCTCCTGCCAGGTGAGGCTGATGCCGGGCACGTAGTTGCGCACATAGCGCACCCCGCGCTCACGGAACCGCTCGACGGTGGCGTCCGAGAGGCGGGCGAGTATCCGCCTGCTGTCGGCGAGCGGGGTGCGCCCGCCCCGGGTGGCCTCGCGCTGGCAGGAGAAGACGATCCTGAGCGGCCAGTCCAGGGTGTACGACTGCTCGTTGTGCAGGGCGATGTGCTGGTCGGCGGGGTGGTCGGTGGAGGTGTAGACGCCCTCGGTGACCTGGTGCCGGGGTGAGGAGCGTTCGCCGTAGCCGAGCACGTCGTCGGAGAGGGCCTCCATGAACGCCCGGAACTTCTCCGGGGTGTCGATGCCGAAGCCCCGGAAGAGGACGGCTCCGGCCCGGTGGGCGAGGCCGTCGACGACTGCCCGGTTGCCGGCCAGCCAGGCGGTGAGGTCGGTGGTGGAGTCGCCCCGCACCAGGGCGGGAAGGGCGCGGCCCTGCCAGGCGTCGTCCACCTCGACGGAGCCACCGCGGGCGCGACGGCGGGAAATGGTTGACACAGTTCCTCCGAATCACGGCATTTCAGACGGGAGCGGGCGTGGGTGAGCCCGGTGCGGCTGCGGGTGGGGTCAGCTCAGGCGCGCGGCGAGGGCGGCGGGCGTGGGTGCCTCGAAGACGGCGGCGATCGGGACCTCCCGGCCGAGCCCGGCCCGGACCCGGTTGACCAGCCGGGTCGCCAGCAGGGAGTGCCCGCCGAGCGCGAAGAAGTCGTCGTCCGGACCGACCCGGTCGGCACCCAGTACCTCGGCGAAGAGGCGGCAGAGCACCGACTCCTCCTCCGACAGCACCCGGTCCACGCCCGCGCCCACGACCCGCGGCCGGGGCAGCGCGGCCCGGTCGACCTTGCCGTTCACCGTCAGCGGCAGCGCGTCCAGCGCGATCACGGCGGACGGCACCATGAAGGACGGCAGCCGGGCGGCGACCGCGTCCCGGACCGCCTTGACGTCGACGCCGGCGGGAACCACGTATCCCACCAGCCGGCGGTCCCCCGGCTCGTCCTCCCGGACCACCGCGACCGCCTGGCCCACTGCCGGCGCGGCGCTCAGCGCGGCCTCCACCTCGCCCAGTTCCACCCGGAAGCCGCGCAGCTTCACCTGGAAGTCCCGTCTCCCGACGAACTCCAGCAGCCCGTCCGGGCGGTACCGCACCACGTCCCCGGTGCGGTACATCCGCGCCCCGGGCTCCCCGAACGGATCGGGCACGAACCGCTCCGCCGTCAGCCCCGGCCGGCCCACGTACCCCCGGGCCACCCCGGCGCCGCCCACGAACAACTCGCCCTCGCTGCCGAGCGGTACGGGGCTGAGGCGGGCGTCGAGGACATGGCAGGTGAGGTGGTCGAGCGGGACCCCGATGGGCGAGGTGGCGGGCCAGTTCGCGGCGTCCCCTTCGAGGAGGTGGGCGGTGGCGGCGTGGGTCTCGGTGGGGCCGTACAGGTTGTGCAGCCGGCGGCCGGTGCCGAAGAAGCGGCGCATGGCGGGGCTGACGGTGAGCGGTTCGCCGCCCTGGGCGACATCGGTGAGGGCGGGCAGGTCCAGCCCCTGCTCCAGGGCTTCCTCGCAGAGGCCGTGGATGACGGCGGTGGGCGCGAAGAGTTCCGAGACGCTCTCCCGCGCCATCCAGCGGACCAGGTCGGCCGGGCTGCGCCGCACCTCTTCGCGGGGTACGGCGAGGGTCTTGCCGGAGCCGAGCGCCGACAGGATCTCCTGTGGGGCCGGGTCGAAGCCGAGCGAGGCGAACTGGGCCGTCACCCGGCCGGGTCGGTCACCGATGACGCGGGCGTGCCAGGCGAGCAGGTTCTCGAACGCGTCCACCGGGAAGGCGACCGCCTTGGGGCGGCCGGTGGAGCCGGAGGTGTAGATGACGTACAGCAGCCGGCCGGGGGCGAGGCCGCCCGGGTGGGTGACGGGGGCGTCGCTGTACCCGGCGAGGTCCGGGTCCATGGGGACCGTGTCCGTGCCCGGCGGCAGCAGTTCCGCCACCTCGGCCGAGGCGACCACGCACACCGGGGCGGCGTCCTCGACCATGAAGCGGATGCGGTCGGCCGGATGCCCGGGGTCGACCGGCAGATACGCGGCGCCCGCCTTGACCACGGCGAGCAGGGTGACCACGAACTCCAGCGAGCGCGGCATGGCCAGCGCCACCACCGCGTCCTGCCCGGCACCGCGCTCCCGGAGCAGCCGGGCCAGCCGGTTGCTCCGGGCGTCGAGCTCGGCGTACGTGAGCGTGGTGCCCTCGTGGCGTACGGCGACGGCGTCCGGGCGGCGGCGCACCTGCGCGGCGAACGCGTCCAGGACCGGGGTGGCGCGGGCGTCGGTGGCACCGGTGGACAGGGTCCGCAGCAGGTCGCGCTCGGCGTCGGGCAGCAGCGGGAGGCGGCTGAGCGGGCGGCCGGGGTCGGTGACGGCGCCCCGCAGCAGGGCGCACAGCCGCCCCGTGAGCCGGTCGGCGGTGACCGGGTCGAACAGGTCGGCGCTGTACTCCAGCGTGCCGCGCAGCCCGGCCGGTCCGCCGTCCGGCGCGAACTCCTCGGTGAAGCCGAAGACGAGGTCGAACCGGGAGACGGGCAGCCGTAGTTCGCTCGTGGCGACGGTGAGCCGGTCCAGTTCGAAGTCGGACCGGCGGCTGTCCTCGAAGACGAGCATGGTCTGGAAGAGCGGGTGGCGGCCGAGGGACCTGGGCGGCCGCAGCGCCTCCACCAGCAGCTCGAACGGGAGCGCCTGGTGGGCGTAGGCGGCCAGGTCGGTGTCGCGGGCCCGGCGCACCAGCTCCGTGAAGGACGGGTCGCCCCCGGTGCCGGTGCGCAGCACCAGGGTGTTGACGAAGAAGCCCACGGCGTCGTCGAGCCGGTGCTCGGCGCGGCCGGCGACCGGGGTGCCGAGCACGGTGTCGGTGCCCGCGCCGATCCGGGTGAGCAGTGCGGCGAGCGCGGCGTGGACGACCATGAACGGGGTGGCGCGAAGTTGCCGGGCGAGGTCCGCGATCAGCCGGTGGGTGTCGGCGTCCAGCGCGAACGGCACGACCCCGCCGGTGTGGCTGGCGCGGGCGGGGCGGGGCCGGTCGGTGGGCAGCTCCAAGTGGTCCGGCAGTCCGGCCAGTCGCTCCCGCCAGTGGGCGACGGAACGGCCGGCGACGCTGCCGGGGTCGGCCGGGTCGCCGAGCGCGTCGCGCTGCCAGAGGGCGTAGTCGGCGTACTGGACCGGCAGCGGGGTCCAGGCCGGGGCCTCGCCCTTGGCGCGGGCGCGGTACGCCTCCGCGAGGTCGGCGGCGAGAGGGCGTACGGAGAGCCCGTCGACGGCGATGTGGTGCAGGACGAGGAGCAGGTGGTGCTCCTCGGGGCCGACCCGCAACAGCCGCGCCCGCAGCGGGGGTTCGACCGACACGTCGAAGGCTCGTGCGGCGAACGCGTCCCGCTCCGCGGCCACCTGTCCGGCGTCGACGTCCTCGACGGCCAGCTCCGGCAGCACCTCCTCGGGGGCGAGCACCTGCTGATAGGGCTCGCCCAGGTCGCCGGGGAGGACGGTGCGCAGGCTCTCGTGGCGGGCCAGTACGTCCAGCAGGGCCCGGTGCAGCGCGGGCGCGTCCAGCGGGCCGGTGAGGCCGAGCGCGTAGGGCACGTTGTAGACGGGCTTGGGCCCTTCGAGGCTGTTGAGGAACCACAGCCGCCGCTGGGCGTACGACAGCGGGGGCTCGGCGGGCCGCTCGCGCGGGCCCGGCTCGGGCCCGGCCGGGGGCGCGTCGGCCAGCCGTACGGCGAGACCGGTGGGGGTGGGCGCCTCGAAGACGGCGGCGATCGGGACCTCCCGGCCCAGCGTCACCCGGAGCCGGTTGACCAGCCGGGTCGCCAGCAGGGAGTGCCCGCCGAGCGCGAAGAAGTCGTCGTCCGGACCGACCTCGTCCGCGCCCAGTACCTCCGCGAACAGCCGGCACAGCACCGACTCGTCCTCGGACAGCGCCCGGTCCACGCCCGCGCCCACCACGCGCGGCCGGGGCAGCGCGGCCCGGTCCACCTTGCCGTTCACCGTCAGCGGCAGCGCGTCCAGCGCCACGACGGCGGACGGCACCATGAAGGAGGGCAGCCGGTCGGCCAACGCCTGCCGCACCACGGCCGCTTCGACCCCGGCGGCCACCACGTACCCCACCAGCCGGCGGTCCCCCGGCTCGTCCTCCCGGACCACCGCGACGGCCTGCCCGACTCCGGGTACAGCCCCGAGCGCGGCCTCCACCTCGCCCAGTTCCACCCGGAAGCCGCGCAGCTTGACCTGGAAGTCCCGCCGCCCCGCGAACTCCAGCAGCCCGTCGCCCCGCTCGCGCACCAGGTCGCCGGTGCGGTACATCCGCGCCCCCGGCTCCCCGGACGGATCGGGCACGAACCGCTCGGCGGTCAGCCCCGGCCGGCCCACGTATCCGCGGGCCACGCCCCCGCCGCCCACGTACAGCTCGCCGTCCACGACCCGGGTCCGGACGCCGGGGAGGGCGTGGCCGATGGGGACGGTGGTGGCGCAGTCCCGCTCCCAGCCGGGGCCGGTGCGGTAGACGGTGGTGGTGACGGTGGCCTCGGTCGGGCCGTAGACGTTGCAGAACTCGACGCGTTCGCCGACGGTCCGCTTCCACGCGGCGAGCCGCTCGCGGGCGGCCTGTTCCCCGGCGGCCAGCACGAACCGCAGGGGCGCGGCGGCGAGCCGGGCGAGGAGGGTGGCGTCCTCGGTCAGGGCGTGCCAGTAGGCGGTGGGCAGGGAGGCGACGGTGATGCCCTCGGCCTCGATCCAGTCGACGAGTTCACGCGGGGTGCGGCGCAGTCCGTCCGCGCGGACGACGAGGGTGGCGCCGTGGGCCAGCGCCGGGAAGATCTCCTCCACGGAGGCGTCGAAGCTCAGCGACCGGCACTGCATGACCCGGTCCTCGGGGGTGAGCCGGAAGGTGTCCGCGGTGGCCCGGAGGTGGTGGGCGAGGGCGCGGTGCGGGACCAGGACGCCCTTGGGGCGGCCGGTGGAGCCGGAGGTGTGGATGACGTAGGCCGCGTTGTCGGGCAGGACGACGGCGTCCGGGACCTCCTCGGCCGGGTCCTCGGCGGCGAGGACGTCCTCCAGGAACACGATGTGCTCGGGGGCGACGTCGACGGCGGCGAGCAGGTTCCGGGTGGTGACCAGGCAGCGGGCGCCGGTGTCGGCGAGGACGAAGCGGAGGCGGTCCGCCGGGTAGGCCGGGTCGAGGGGGACGTAGGCGCCGCCCGCGCGGAGCACGCCGAGCACGGTGACCACCGCGTCGGCCCCGCCGGGCAGGCACAGCGCGACCGGGTCCTCCGGACGCACCCCGAGGGCGGTCAGGCGCCGGGCGAGGCGGCCCGAGAGACGGTCCAGCTCGCCGTAGGACACCTCCCGCGCGCCGTCGCGTACGGCAATGCGCCCGGGCGCGCGGCGGGCCTGCCGCAGGATGCGTTCGCGCACCGGGACCGGCGGCTCCGTCATGTGCTCTTCCCCCGTCATTCGCTCCCCCAAGGTTGCTGGCACCGCCGGTTCAGGTCCGTCCTTCACCGCTGCGGGCGGGTGCGTGGGCGGTGTCGACCGCCTGGGCCAGTTCGGCCAGCACCGGGTGGTCGAGCACGGTGCGGTGGCTGATGCCGGCGCCGAGGTCGCGGGCGATGCGCATCTTCATACGGAAGGCGAGCAGCGAGTTGCCGCCGCGTTCGAAGAAGTGGTCGGTGCGGCCGATCTCCGGCTCGGCGAGCAGTTCCGCCCACAGCCCCGTGAGATACCGCTCGGTGGGTGACAGCGCGGCGGCCGGTGCCTCGTCGGCGCGGGCACGGCGGCGCTCGGCGAGCAGGCCCAGCAGGGCGGGTACGTCGCGTTTGCCGTGGTGGTTGGCCGGTATCTCCGGGAGGATCACCAGGGAGCCGGGGACCATGAAGAACGGCAGCTCCTTCTCCGCCGCCTCGCGCACCCCGGTCTCCTCCAGCGGGCCGTCGCCCGCGACGAACGCCACCAGCATCCGGTCCGTGCCCTCGCCCTCGGGCACCACGACCGCGTCCCGCACCCCGGGCAGGGTGCGCATCAGCCGCTCCACCTCGCCGAGTTCGACGCGGAAGCCCCGTATCTTGCACTGGTTGTCCGCCCGGCCGACGTAGTCGAGCACGCCGTCCTCGCGGAGCCGGACCAGGTCGCCGGTGCGGTAGGCCCGCCCGATGCCGGTGCCGTACGGGTCGTCCACGAAGCGCTCCGCCGTCAGCTCGGGGGCGTTCAGGTAGCCGCGCGCCAACTGGGCGCCGCCGATGAGGAGTTCACCGGTCTCGCCGGGGGCGGCCGGGCGGCCGTCGGTGAAGACGTGCGCGGTGATCCCGTCGAGGGGACGGCCGATCGGGATGGCGTCGCCCTCGGCGTCTCGGGCGGTGATGTGGTGGGCGGTGCAGGCGGTGGTGCTCTCGGCCGGGCCGTACAGGTTGTGCAGGCCGCCGGTGAAGCCGCCGCCCAGGATGTTCCGGCAGGCGGCCGGGAGGAGCACGTCACCGGCCACCTGGAGGATGCGCAACGGGGCGAAGGCGTCGGGGTGTTCGGTGGCGACATGGTTGACGACCATGGTGGGCACCAGCATCGCGGTGACCCCGAGCCGGGTCAGTTCCGCGCGGAACCCGGCCTCCAGCAGCTCGGGCACCGCAGGCAGGACGACGACCTCGGCGCCCGCCGCGAAGGTGTTCCAGATCTCGTAGTGGAACAGGTCGAAGGAGAGCGAGGAGATCTGGCCGACCCGGTCCTCGGCGGTGAGCGGGGCCAGGGCGCTGTTCCGTGCGAAGGCGACGAGGTTGCGGTGCTCCAGCACGATCGCCTTGGGCGTGCCGGTGGAGCCGGAGGTGAACAGCACACTGGCGGCGGCGTCCGGGCCGGGCCGCGCGGCGGCCGGTGCGGGGGCGGCGCCGTACCCGTCGGGCAGCGGGATGACGGCGGCGCCTAGCCCGGCGAGCCGGGGCGCCCAGTCCGGGCGGGTGAGGACGGCCGCCGCGCCGCTCACGGTCAGCATCAGATCGCGGCGGCTGTCGGGGTAGCGGTCGTCCACGGCGACGTAGGCCGCGCCCGTCTTCAGCACGCCGAGGATGGCGGTGAACACGTCCACGGAGCGACTGGTGTAGAGCCCGACCCGGTCCTCGGGGCCGATCCCCCGCCCGGTCAGCAGGGCGGCGACCGCGTCCGCGCGCAGGTCCAGTTCCCGGTAGGTGAGCACGGTGTCCCGGTCGCTCACCGCACGGCGGTCCGGGTACCGGGACACGGTGCGGGCGAAGAGGTCCAGCAGGGAGCGCGGGGCGTCTGCCGGGTCGTGGTCACGCGGAGGGGACACGTCGGACTTCCTGTTCTGCCGGGCGAGTTCGGGTGCCGGGGCCGTTCACGCGGTGGGCGGGCCGAGCAGGGTGAGGGCCAGCTCCCTGGTGCGGGGGTCGCGCAGCAGCTCGTTGCGCCCGCTGTCGACGAGGTGGTTCTCGGTGGCGCCCGCGCCCGGCCACGTCTGCGGGCCGTGGTGGCCGGGGGTGCGGATGTGCTGGACACGGCCGCCCCAGGCGGGCCGGCCGGTGTGCAGGGAGGCGGTGAGGTGGGCGATCCAGTCCAGGTAGAAGCCGGACACCTGGGTGGCGGCGGCCCGGGCTTCCGTCTCGTCGAAGCCGTCGCCCCGGAACACCTCGGCGGCCAGCCGGTTCATCCGGTCCTCCACGGCCGCCATCACCTCCTCGGGCCGGCCGGTCAGGGCCGCGTCGGAGAGCAGGTCCGGGTCGTCGTCCAGCGCCTGCGCGGCCCCGTCGGTCAGCTGCCCGGCGACCGTGCGCGCCGCGTCCCGCACCGCCTCCGGCCGGCCGGGCTCCCCGTCGAACAGCAGCAGCGGTACGGGCGCCCCGGGCGTGCTGAGCAGTGCGGCCAGCTCGTGCGCGAGCGGGGCGGCCATGCAGTAGGCGAGCACCGCGCGCGGGGCCCCGCCGGTGCGCCGGGCGGCGAGCGCGGCGGCCTGCGCCCCGGCGTCCGGCACCCGGCTGTACGGCGCGGTCAGCGCGTACTCGACCTTCCAGCCCGCCTCCTCCAGCCGCAGGTCCGCGATCCGGGCCTCGTCCCGGCGGCCGGGGAAGTCCAGGGCCAGCAGCACGTCAGTCATGGCACACCGCGCTCTCCAGGAAGCCGCCGACCTCGCCGGGCAGCGCGGGGTCGGCCATGATCCCGTAGTGGTCGCCGGGTACGGGGGTGACGGTCAGCCCGCCCGAGGTGACGGCGCCCCAGCCCCGGTCCCCGGCCGCCCAGCTCTCTCCGGCGGCGGCCAGCAGCCGTACCGGGCCCCGGTGTCCGGACGGCACCCGGAACCGGCCGACCGCGCCGATGTTGGACTCGAACCGCTCCAGCAGCCGCCGGGCGGCGTCGCCGTCCCGGCCGGGGTCCAGCAGCCCGCGCTCCGCCGCGCGCCGCCACAGCTCCGCCCGGCCGGTGATCCCCTCGCCGAGGTCACGGCCCGCCGAGGCGCCCCAGTCCCGCGCGAACCACTGGACGAGGTCGGCCTCGCCAGGCGTCCCGGCATCAGGGTCGGGCACATGGCTGTCGATCAGCACCACCGGGACCGTCCGCCCCGACCCGGCCTCCACACGGCGGGCCATCTCGAAGGCGACGACCCCGCCCATCGACCAGCCGCCGAAGGCGACCGGCCCCTCCTCGATCAGCGGGGCGGCGGCCTTCAGATAGGCGTCGGCCATCGCCTCCACGCTGTCCAGCCCGACCGCCTCGATCCCGTACACCGGCATCGGCAGCTGCCGGGCCAGCGGGACGTAGCAGGTGATGCCGCCGCCGACGGGGTGGACGAGGAGCAGCGGCGGTCCCTCGCCGGGGGCGAGCCGGACCAGTTCGGCGGGTTCGGCGCCGCGCAGCCCGCGGTCCACGGCCGCCGCGAGACCCTCGATGGTGCGGGCCTCGAACAGCACCCCGGCGGGCAGGTCGACGCCGTACTCCAGCCGCACCCGGTTGAGCATCCGGATGCCCATGAAGGAGTGCCCGCCGAGGTCGAAGAAGTCCGCCCGCCGGCCGATGTCGGTACGGCCCAGCAGCCTGCCCCAGACGTCCCGCAGGAACTCCTCGGTCGGGGTCCACGGGGTGTCGTCCGGCTCGGGCGCGGAGGGCGCGGGCGTCACCTCGGCCGCCGGTGTCCGCCAGGGGCCGGTGCCGAGGGCGCCGAGCCGGGTGCCGGGGGCGGTGACCGCCCTGGTCAGCAGGTCGAGCAGTTCGCGCAGGAACCGGTCGGCGCTCTTCTCGTCGTACAGCTCGGTGGCGTACTCCAGGCTCAGCACCAGGCCGCCGTCCTCCTCCCAGGTGGTGACCAGGAGGTCGAACTTGGCGGTGGACGTGCGCTCGTCCACCGGCTCCGCGGTCAGCCCGGCCGGGGGCGGCACGACCTCGCCGGAGCTGCCCTGGTGGGCGTAGAGCACCTGGAACAGGGGTGAAGTCCCGGGCAGCCGGAGCGGGTTGGCGCTCTCCACCACCCGGTCGAAGGGGACCTCCTGGTGGTCGAAGGCGTCCAGGACGTGCAGCCGGGTGCGGCGCAGGTGGTCCAGGAAGGCGGGGTCGTCCGCCAGGTCGGCCCGCATCACGAGGGTGTTGACGAAGCAGCCGATCAGCGGCCGGAGTTCGGGCCGCACCCGGCCGGAGACCGGCGAGCCCACCAGTACGTCGGTCCGGCCCGAGGACAGCCCGATCAGCGCCTGGAGCGCGGCCAGCACCACCATGTACACGGTGGCCGTCTCCGCGCGGGCCAGCTCCACCAGCGCCCCGTGCACCTCGGCGGGCACCCGCGCCCGCAGTTCCCGTCCCTCGCCGGTGCGCTGCACGGGCCGGGGCCGGTCGGGCGGGACGGTGCTCAGGACCGGGGCGCCGTCCAGCCGCTCGGTCCACCACCGGGTCTGCCGGGCCAGCGCCCCGCCGTCCAGCCGCTCCTGCTGCCAGGCCGCGTAGTCGGCGTACTGGATGTCCGGCTCGGGGAGTTCGGCACCCCTGTACGCCTGCCACAGCTCGTCCCAGAACAGGGCGGCGGAACCGCCGTCGTAGACGACGTGGTGGAAGCAGAGCAGCAGCAGGTGTTCGGTGGCGGAGGCGGAGGTCAGCCGGGCGCGGAAGAGCGGGCCGCCGTCCAGCTGGAAGGGTGCCTCGGCGCTGCCGTCCCAGTCGGCCGGGAACAGCAGCTCCGCGAACTCCTCGACCGGCAGCACCCGGACGCGGACCTCGCCGCCCTCGGCGACGAACACCGAGCGCAGGGTCTCGTGGCGGCGGGCGACGGCCAGCAGGGCCCGGCGCAGCGCCTCCGGGTCCAGCGGGCCGCCGATACGCACGGACATCCCGATGTTGTAGGCACCGGCGCGGCCCGCCTGCTCCAGGAACCACATCGAGCGCTGGGCCTCGGAGACCGGGGCGAGGTCTGCCTCCCCCCGGCGCGGGATTCTCGTCCTGGCGAACGCCTTCACGGCACTCCTCACTTCACCAGCGGCAGCAGGCGGCTGAGATTCGCGGCGACGCTGAGCCGGTCGCGCGCGTAGCGGTCGGCGTCGGCGTGCAGGCGTACGCACTGGCGCCAGGTCTGCACCCGGCACAGGATCGCGCCGGGCCGCGCCAGTTCGCGCAGCCGGCGCAGTTCCTCGGGCGAGGCCCGGTCCCGCCAGGCGTCGAGGTAGGTGTCCGCGAGGGCGTCCCGGAAGAACTCCGGCATCGCGCCGACCTCGGTGACCCGGTCGATGGTGGTGAGCGAGTACAGGGGGTGTCCGACGACGCTCTCCGCCCAGTCGAACATCACGTCGCCCCGGTCGCGGAAGGACAGGTTGCCGTGCCACCAGTCGACGTTGAGCAGGGTGTCGGGCAGTGCGGCGGCAGCCAGTTCCTCGCAGGTCGCGCGGAACTCGGGTGCGTAGGCGCGCAGTCGGCGCCGGTCGGACTCGCCGATGCCGCCCTCCAGGTCCCCGGCCAGCCAGTAGGTGTCGTCGAGGATCTCGTCGTACAGGTCGGGCAGGGTGGCCGGGCGGCGGTCGGGGACGCCGAGGGCCAGCAGGGCGTCGGTGTCCCCGGCGAGCTGCTGCTGCATCCGCGCGTAACTGGTCAGCGCACGCCGGTAGATGGGGAGGTGCTCTTCGGTGAGGTCCTCCTCGACCACCCGTGCCTCGCCGATGTCGAGCGAGAGCATCCAGTGCTCGTCGGGGTGGCGGGCGATCAGCGGGACGGTGTGTCCGGGGAAGCGCTCGCGCAGCAGCCAGGTGAGGTCGGGCTCGTAGGGGAAGGGGTGCGGGGCGGCTTTGAGGAAGGCGTGGGTGTCCCCGGCCGGGATGCGCAGGGTGCACGCCCAGGGGGAGACGATGAGCTGCTCGGGCTCGGCGGTGGCGGGGGTGCCGTGCCGGGCGAGTTCCGCCTCGGCCCAGGCGGCGGCGCGGGCGAGCCAGCCCGGCTCGGTCCACGGCACCTCGGGCAGCGGCGCGCCCCCGGAGACCCGGTCGGCGACGAGCCCGGCGGGCTGTCCGGGGGCGAAGGCCACCTTGGCCAGCCGTGCCGCGTCGTACCAGTCGCCCCTGGTGTCGTCGGCGCCGCGCGCCTCCAGGGCGTGCACCCGCAGCCCGTCGCTCTGGTGGGCGAGCGGGCCGAGGTAGACGGTGTCGAGGCCGTGCCGCTCGGCGAGGTGGGCGCGGATCTCGGTGGGCATGGACGCCTCATGGGCGGGCAGCCCGTGCGTCCCGTCTCCCAGGTCGGCGAGGAAGACCTCCGTGCCTTTCCTACGCGTTGTCAGGCTGAGGTTCATCAGCTCTTCCCTCCCACAGCTCACGCATGCGGTCACTGGTGCCGAGCAGTTCGTCGAGCGTGCCCTGGGCGACGACCCGGCCCTCGTCGAGGACGACGATGTGGTCGGCCTCGCGGAAGGTCTCCCGGCGGTGGGAGACGGCCAGGCAGGTCAGCGGCGAGGCGGCGCGGCGCTCGCGCAGGCCCTGCCAGAGGCGGCGCTCGGTGGGGCCGTCGAGCGCGCTGGAGATGTCGTCGAAGACGAGCAGTTCGGTGTCGCGGGCGAACATGCGGGCGGCGGCGACGCGTTGGATCTGGCCGCCGGAGAGCTTGGTGCCCTTGTGTCCGACGACCGTGTCCACGCCTTCGTCCAGGCTCCGTACGTCCTCCTCCAGGACGGCGGTGCGCAGGACGGTGCGCAGCGCGTCCTCGTCCTCCGCCGCGCCGAGTTCGATGTTCTCGCGCACGGGCGCGGAGAACAGGCGCGGCACCTGCGGGGTGTACGCGGCGCGCGGCGGGGCGAGCCGGCTGCTGTCCTCGCCGTTCCACAGCACCTCGCCGCCCTGTCGCTCCATGAGGCCGAGCACCCCGCGCAGCACGGTGGTCTTGCCGGAGCCGGTCTTGCCGGTGAGGACGACCAGCTGCCCCTGTTCCAGGCGGAAGCTGATGTCGGCGACGCCGTTCGGGGAGCCGGGGTAGCGGCAGGTGAGCCCGCTGACCTCCAGGGAGCGCAGCTCCTCGCGGGGCGCGGGCAGCCGCACCGGGTCGGGCTGGAGCACCTCGGTGACCGCGCCCGGCGCGACCTCCTCCAGCCGCTCCAGGGAGGCCCCGGACGCCTTGTACAGGGCGAGGTTCTGGCTGAACAGCGCGGTGAAGTCGGTGACCCAGCCGACGTAGATGACGAAGAGGGCGAGGTCTCCGACGGTGAAGCTGCCGTCGGTGATGCTCTTCGCGGTGAGCGCGAGGACGACCCCGGTGCCGAGCGCGGAGGTGTTGGTCCACACCGAGGCCAGGAAGACATCGGTGAACAGCCGGCTCTGGAGGGTCTTCTTGCGCCGGTCCTCGTTGAGGGTGCCGAGCCGGGACATGATCTGCCCCTTGGCCCCGGCGAGCCGGATGGCCTGGACCGAGCCGAGCATCTCGCCGAGGAAGGCGTTCACCTCGCCCGCGGCCGCGCGGCTGCCGCTGTGGTACTTGCGGATGCGCTTGCTGGCGGTGTTGATGACGATCCCGGCGAGCACCAGCGGCACACAGACCACGGCGGTGACGACGGGGTCGATGACCAGCATGATGGCGAGCGCGCCCAGCGCCTGCGCGGCCGCGCCGGACACCATGAAGGTGTAGCCGACCATGGAGGCGGCGTTGGCGGTGTCGGCGACCAGCCGGTTCACCGCGTCACCGGCGGGCAGCCGCAGCGCGGTGGCGCCGGGCCGGGCGAGCAGGGCGCGGACGGCACCGCGGGTGAGCAGGGCCTGCCCGTGGGCCTCGCAGATCCCGTCGTAGGCGACGCAGGCGAGCAGGCCGCCGACGCGGACCAGGGCGACCGCGACCAGCAGGGCGATCAGCACCCACAGCCCGCTGGTGACGGGCGCGTCGCCGGAGAGCCGGTTGAAGATCTCCCGCACGATCAGGCCGGGCACCACGAGGATGCCGCTGCGCACCAGCTGGAGCAGGAAGTTGGCGGTGAACGGTCCGGGCGCGGAGCGCACCACCCGGCCGAAGGTCCGGTACGCCTTCACGCGGCACTCCCGGCGAGCAGGGAGGACAGGTGGGAGGCGGGGTCGGCGGCGAGCGCGGCCCGCTCCCCGGCCTCGCGGACCCGGCCGTCCTGAAGGATCACCACGTGGTCCAGGTCTCTGATGGTGGACAGATGGTGGGCGATCACCAGCGTGGTCCGGCCTTCCATGAGTTCGGCCGTCGCGCGGCCGGTGAGCTGTTCCGTGGCGGGGTCGAGCCGGGACGACGCCTCGTCCAGGATCACCACGGCCGGGTCGCGCAGGAACACCCGTGCCAGCGCGATGAGCTGGGCCTGTCCGGCGGACAGGGCGCCGGTGCCGCCCTCCAGGACGGTGTCCAGGCCGTCGGGCTGCTGCCTGATCCAGTCGGCGACGGCGAGTCCGTCGAGCGCCTTCCAGATCCGCTCGTCGGTGATGTCCGGGTCGAACATGGTGAGGTTCTCGCGGACGGCGGCCCGGAAGATGTGCACGTCCTGGGTGACCACGCCGATGTGCCGGTGCAGTTCGTCCAGCGGGATGTCGCGGATGTCGACGCCGGAGAAGCGGATGGTGCCCCGGTCGGCGTCCATGGCCCGGTGCAGCAGCCGGGCCACGGTGGTCTTGCCGCTGCCGGTGCGGCCGAGCAGCGCCAGCGACTGCCCGGCGGGGATGGTGAGGCTGACGTCGTCGAGGGTGGTGCGCCCGGCGGCGTACGAGAAGTGGACGTGGTCGAGTTCGACGGTGACCGGTGCGGCGGGGAACGCCGTGGTGCCGGTGTCCTTGATGCGGCTCTCGGTGCCGAGGATCTCGGCGGTGCGGTCCATGCCGACGAGGGCGACCTGGAGGCCGTCGGCCCGGTAGGCGATCCGGAACAGCGCCATGGAGAGCATGCTCGTGTAGAAGTACGACACATAGAGCTGGCCCAGCTCCATGCGGCCGTGCGTGATGAGGTAGGCGCCGAGGGCGAAGATGGCGCCGGTCGCCAGTGAGACGCTGGTCTCCAGCACGCTGGAGGAGGCGCGGACGGCGATCGCCTCGACCTTCATCAGCTTGCGGAAGCGGTCCAGCAGGCCGTCGAGGCGGGCCATGACGTAGCGTTCGGCGCCGTTGCCCCGGACGTCCTCGGTGGCCGTGACGCTCTCCTCCAGGAAGCTGGAGATCTCGGCGTTGGTCTGCCGCATGGCGGTGAAGTACGGCTTGGCGCGCCGCTGGGCGACGCGGACCAGCGGCAGCACGAGCAGCGCGAACAGCAGCAGGGTGAGGCCGGTGCGCCAGTCGGCGAAGAAGCTCACGGTGACGATGCCGACGGCCAGGACCGCGTTGGCGAGGACGTGGAAGACGAAGGTGGAGAAGAAGTTGCCCATCGTGGCCACGTCGCCGTCGATGCGCTCGATCAGCTCACCCGGTGTGTGCTCCTTGTGGAAGGACATGTCCAGGTCGAGGCAGTGCTCGGCGAGGTCGGTGCGCAGTGTGTTGGTCGCGCGCCAGCTCAGGTCCTCGGCGAGGTAGCCGGCGGCGGCGACGACGCACTGGTTGAGCACGGTCAGCGCGATGAAGACGAGCGCGATGTCGACCAGGGCGTCCGCCCCGCGGCCGTCCTCGGCGCCGTCGATGAAGCGGCCCAGCCACTGCGGGTTGAGCACGGTCAGGGCGACGTTGCCCATGACCAGGACCCCGAGGACGGACGCCCGGACCCGGTGGCCCTGCAGATACCTCCAGAGGAGGGAGACGCGCTGCTTCACCGCTCGCCCGCCGACTCCGCCCGCTCCATGTGGCGGCGCAGGCTGAGCGGACGCATGTCGGTCCACACCTCTTCGATGTGGGCGAGGCACTCGGCCTTGCCGCCCGAGGGCCCGCTCGCCGTCCAGCCGGGGGGCATCGGATCGTCCACCGGCCAGATCGAGTACTGCTCCTCGTGGTTGACGACGACCTGGTAGGTCACGGTGTCCTGGCTGATGTCCTGGCTGTCGCTCATGTCCTTCTTCTCTCTCGCTGCTGTCGTGCCGGGCCGGGGGTCGGTCGGGCGGTGCCCGGCTCACCGGTGGGCCGGGGCGGCGGCCGCGATCAGCCGGTCGACCCCGGCGCTCACCCGTGCCTCCGGTTCGGCGCCGACGGAGACGCGTACGAATCCGGCGCAGGAGGCGCCGTACCCGCTGCCGGGGACGACGCTGACCCCGTGGTCCAGCAGCAGGTCGCGGGCGAACCGCTCGCTGTCGGCGCCGGTGCGGCCGAGGTCGGCGAACAGGTAGAACGTCGAGTCCCCGGCGAGGGTTTCGATCCCGGCGGCGGTCAGCGTCTTCTCGACGCGGTTGCGCCGGGCGACGACCTCCGCGATCTGCGGGCGGGTCACCGCGAGCAGGTCGCTGAAGTGCTCGGCGAGGAAGTGGCACAGGATCGAGGGGGCGCAGGTGACGATGTGCTGCTGGAGCTTGAGCACGTCGTCGAGGAAGGCGCCGCCGCCGATGAGGTAGCCGACCCGCCAGCCCGATATCCCGTAGTTCTTGGACATCGAGTTGCAGATCACCGTGTGCCGCTTCTCCGGGTCGTGCACGCCGAGGGACACGAACTCCGCGCCGAGCGGCACGAATTCGTTGTACGCCTCGTCCGCGATCAGCGTCAGCCCGTACCGGTCGGCGAGCCGGTGCAGCTCGGCCACCTCGTCGGCGGTGAGCAGGTTCCCGGAGGGGTTCTGCGGGTTGTTGACGACGATGGCACGGGTACGCGGGGTGATGTGGTCCTTCAGCGCACCGACCGGCACCTGGTGCGGTACGGCCACCGGGACGCCCCCGGCCAGCCGGATCTGGTCGGGGTAGCTGACCCACAGCGGCTCACGGACGAGGACCTCGTCACCGGGGCCGACGACCGCGAGCAGCGCCATGAACAGGGCCAGCTTGGAGCCCGCGGTGACGATGAGTTCGCGTTCGGGGTCGACGGGGACCCGGCACTGGTCCCGGTAGTAGGCGGCGAGTTGTTCGCGCAGACGCGGCACGCCTCTGGAGTGGGTGTAGTGGTGCAGGTCGACGCCGGCGCCCGCGGCGAACGCGGGCAACGGCAGATCGAAGAAGGCTTCGCCGAGGGACAGGGTGATGACGTCCCGGCCCGCCTCCTTCATCTCGTACACGAGGTTGTTGACGGCGATGGAGGACGCCTGGCCGATGGCGTCGAGCCGTGCGGGCCGGTTCCGGCCGGGGGGCCCGGCGGGGTCAGAGGACACGGACCTGCCCGTTCCCCCACACCACGTTCTTGACGGAGGTCAGCGACTCCAGGCCCATCGGGCCCCGGCTGTGCAGCTTCTGCGTGGAGACGCCGATCTCCACGCCGTAGCCGAACTCGCCGCCGTCGGAGTAGCGGGTGGAGGTGTTGACGAAGACGGAGCCGGTGCTGACGGCGCGGGTGAAGCGCTGGGCGACGGCGATGTCCCGCGCGACGATGCCGTCCGCGTTCATGGTGCCCCACCTCCCGATGTGGGCGATGGCCTCGTCGAGGCCGTCGACGACCTTCACGGCGAGGATCAGGTCGAGGTACTCGGTGCCCCAGTCCTTCTCCTCGGCCGGGACCGCGGCGGGCCACACCTCGCGGACGCGTTCGCAGCCGCGCACCTCCACGCCGAGTCCCTTCAGCTCGTCCAGCGCGCCCGGCAGCCACTGCTCGGCGAGGTCACGGTGGACGAGCAGCGTCTCCATGGCGTTGCACACGCTGGGCCGGGAGGTCTTGGCGTTGACGACGATGGCGGTGGCCATCTCGGGGTCGGCGGTGGCGTCGACGTAGGTGTGGCAGTTGCCGTCGCCGTCGATGACGGTGGGGACGGTGGCGTTCTCCTCGACGGTGCGGATCAGCTCGGGTCCGCCGCGCGGCACCAGCAGGTCGATGTAGCCCTTGGCGCGCAGCAGTTCCAGGGCGGCCTCGCGGGAGACGTCGTGGATGAGCTGGACAGCGTTGTCCGGGACACCCTCGACACCGGCGAGGGCCTCCTGGAGGACCTCGATGATGGCGGCGTTGCTGTGGTAGGCGATGGACGAGCCGCGCAGCACGGCCGCGTTGCCGGACTTCAGGCAGAGCGCGGCGACGTCGGCGGTGACGTTGGGGCGGGCCTCGTAGATGACGGCGACCACGCCGAGGGGTTCGCGTACCTGCTCGATGACCAGGCCGTTGGGGCGTTCCTGGCGGCCGACGCCGAGGCCGACCGGGTCGGGCAGGCCGGTGATGACGCGGATGGCCCGGACCATGCCGGCGATCCGGGAGTCGGTCAGCGTCAGCCGGTCCACGAGGGTGGCCGAGACCCCGGCGGCGCGGGCCTTCTCCACGTCGACGGCGTTGGCCTCGATGAGCCGGTCGCGGTGGGTCTCCAGGGCGTCCGCCATGGCGTTCAGGGCGGTGTCCTTCACCTCCGTCCGCAGCACGCGGAGCTCGGCGGCGGCCTCCTTGGCAGCACGGCAGATGTCGATCACGGACACGGTTCTACCTCCAGCAGGCTGACGTATTCATCGGGATGCAGCACCGGCGCTCCGGCGGGGAGCCGGGTGATCTCCTTGGCGCCGGCGCGGACGCGGCCGCGGGCGAGGAGGTCACCGTGTGCCGTGACGAGATCGATGACGGTCCCGGCCGGGAAGTCGCCGTCGGCGGCGGCGACGCCCTGCCGGTCGAGCGGTCCGCGCGCGGCGAGTGCCGCCTCGCCGTCCGGGGTGCAGACCAGGCGGCCGCCGGGGGGCTGGGCGAAGGCGCACCACAGGCTGTGCAGGTCCTCGCGCGGGCCCGCCGTCCCGGTGGCGCGCACCAGGGTGCCGCGCGGCCGGCCCCGGCATGCCTCTACGGCCGCGTCGGCGCCGTCGAACCGGGCGATGACGGTGGGGACGCCGCTGCGGGTGGCGATCCGGGCGGCGCCGAGCTTGGCCGTCATGCCGCCGGTGCCGTGGGAGGAGTCGGCGCCGGTGGCGGCCGTCTCCAGGTCGGCGGTGATGGCGTCCACGACATCGATGCGGCGGGCGTCGGGGTGCAGCCGGGGATCGCGGTCGTAGAGGCCGTCCACGTCGGTGAGCAGCATCAGGGTGCGGGCGCCGAGGCGGGCGGCGAGCAGGGCGGCGAGGACGTCGTTGTTGCGCACCATGATCGCGTCGTTCTCGTTGACGACGGGCACGACACCGGCCGCCAGGGTGTGCAGCAGGGCGGCGCGGACGGAGGCGCCGTGCTCCGGGTCCCAGATGTCGCGCGGGGTGAGCAGGAACTGGGCGCAGGTCAGGCCCTGCCGGGCGAAGGCGGCGCCGACCGCCTGGAAGTGCGGGCCCTGACCGAGGGCGGCCATGACCTGCCGGCGCGTGCCGGCCTCGCCGGGGCCCTCGCCCAGGGTGCTCCGGCCGAGCGCGATGGCGCCGGAGGCGACGACGACGGCCGTCAGGCCCTCGTCCCTCAGCCGCCGCACCATGGCGGCGACGACGTCCGCCTTCGCGGCGTCCACGCCCGCGCCCTGGACCAGGGAGGAACTGCCGATCTTGATGACGACGCACGACGACGCCGTGGCTGCCGCGTCGGGCGACACTTCTGCTTCGGGCAACACGTCCGCACCCCCGTTTGTACGCGGATGAGCCAGGAACGACGAGCAGAGAACGATGACCAGAGAACGATGAGCGGCGAAAACAAGTGCGACGCCGCTCGGAGATCCCGAGGGCGTCGTGGGAACGGCACGCGGTGCGCGGGGCCGCCGGATTCCACCGGGGGCGCTGCGGGCACAGTGCGGCAACTTCGAGAAGTTTTCTTCGTACCAGCTCAGAAAGTCAAGGGGTTCGTCACCGCGAATTGACCTGGAACGGGCCGGGGTTGGGGATGCGGGTGGTGAAAGCGGGCGGAGGGAAATGTTCCGAGCGGGGGTGCGGGGGGCACAAGACCTTCATGCTCCATGGCATCGACGTCAGCGCGTATCAGTCCTCGTCGTACGACACCGACGGACTCTCGTTCGCCTTCATCAAGGCGACGGAGGGCCGTTCGTACGTCAACTCCAGACTCGCGGCCCAGACGAAGACGGCGCGCGACGCGGGTCTGGTCACGGGCTTCTACCACTTCCTGTGGCCGGGCAACCTCACCGAGCAGGCCGAGTACTTCCTCAGCCACGCCCCCGACCGGCCGGGCGACATCCTGGCCGTCGACTGGGAGGTCACCGGTGACGGCACGCACGCGAGCAACGCGGAGAAGGGCACGTTCATCCGCAAGCTGCGCGGTCTGCGACCCGACAACCGGGTGGTGCTGTACACCAACCGGGACTACTGGCTGAACATCGACACCACGTCGTACGCGGGCGACGGCCTGTGGATCGCCGACTACGTGAGCGCGGGCAAGCCGCGGATCAAGGCGGACTGGAGGTTCCACCAGTACACCTCGGAGCCGTACGACAAGAACGTGGCGGACTTCGGCAGCAAGGCCGCGCTGAAGGAGTGGGCGACCGGACGGTGACGGGAGGGGTGTCCGCACGGGGCGGACACCCCTTCCGGGCTGCTCACTTGCTCAGGTAGGCCCAGAACTCGTCGAACGTCAGCACCTTGTCGCCGTCGATGTCACGGGTCTTGATGACGGCCTCGGCGACCGTCTCGGTGACGTGGAAGTCGCCCTGCTGGGCGAGCGCGGACTTGAACTCGGCCGCGGTGATGAACCCGTCGCCGTCCGCGTCGATCCGCTGGAACTGCCTGCGTGCTTCGTCGATGTCCGCCACCGATCCGCCCCTCTGTGCTCGTTCTTCTCAAACCATGTCGGCGTACTGCCGCTGGTCAGATTAACGCTCCGCACGATCGACGGTCGCCCAGGAGTGAGAGGCAGCACCCATGAAGACATTGCCGGAACTGCTCGCCGCGACGGCCCACGGCCTCTTCCCACCCCCGGACGGCACCGTGACCGTCCTGCCCCAGCCCTGCCATCGGGACGCCGGAGTACTGGCGTTCACCGCACACACGGTCATCCTCACCGACGAGGACCCGGCCTGGGTACGCGCGACCCTGGCCGCCCTGGACTGCGACCCCCTCGCCGCCCCGCTGCACCCCCGCTTCCTGACGGCCCTCATGGACCGCACCGGGCGCACGGCGGAAACCATCGACGCGCTCTGGGTCGGCACTCCCCTGCCAGGGCCGCCCGCACTGCCGCTGCGGGAGATCGCGGACGCGGGCCATCCACGGGTGGTGCGCGCGCGGGAGCGGCGGGACGCGGTGCGGGTGTGGACGACGGAGGGCGGGGTGCTCGTCGTCGGGCACGGAGTTGGCGGCCGGCTGGAGGTGGCCGTCGAGGTGGACGGCGAGGTGACCGGCGGTGGCAGGGGCCTCGGGCGGGCACTGGCCACCGCCGCCCGGCAGTTGGCGGGCGGGCCGGTGTGGGGCCAGGTGGCGCCGGGGAACGCCCGGAGCGCACGGGCGTTCCTCGCGGCGGGTTACCGGCCCGTCGGGGCCGAGCTGTTGCTCAGTGCCAGGGGCGGTAGTACGGGTTGCTCTGGCAGTTGCTCATGATCTCGGTCTTGGTGGCCTTGTCCACGGGGCAGACGCCGATGACGTACTGACGCTGGATGCCGCCGGGGAAGGCGACCTCGACCTGGTCGGCCCACTTGTGGGTGTCGCCGATGGTCTTGTTGACGTCCACGCCGCCGGGGGCATCGATGTAGTAGTTGTAGCCCGACTTGTACCAGGTCTTGTACAGGTCGTGGTCGTAGGTGGTGGAGACGTACGGCGAGGGCTGGTTGACGAGTACGTACTGCTCGACGTCGTACTGGCCGTTCACCACGTCCCTGGGCAGGAAGCCCTCTTCGAAGACGACGGCCGGGCCACGGCTGTCGCTGCGGTAGAGGGTGCCGCAGCCGGAGCGCCACACCGGGTCCGGGGTGATCCGGTCGACGTCGACCCGGCGGTCGGCGGCGGCGTGGACCTTGTCCTGGAACTGGGGGCAGGCGGGCGCGGCGGCGCGTGTCTTCAGGCCCGCCGAAGCGGCAGCGGGCGCGGCGGCCGAGGTGGCGAGGACGGCGCCGAGGGAGAGGGCGGCAGCGGTGAGGTTCCGCAGCAGACGAGTTGCGATCATGCCCCGCACGATGGCGGTCCGGCCGGGACGGGCGGTGGATCATCACCCGATCGGGGGCGTGTCCGCTGACTTCGAGTCAGAAAGCCTCAGCGGTCCGAGACCCGCATCTCGAACCAGGTGGTCTTGCCCCGCGGCAGCAGGTCGACGCCCCAGCGGTCGGCGAGCTTGTCGACGAGGAACAGCCCCCGCCCACTGATGTCCATCTCCTGCACCGGCATCAGACAGGGCAGTCCCCGCGAGGGGTCGCGCACCTCGACGCGGACCCAGCCGCGCCGGCGGCGCATCCGCAGTCCGAACACCCGGGCACCGGTGTGGCGTACGGCGTTGCCCACGAGTTCGGAGACGAGTAAGACCGCGTCCTCGGTCATCTTGGGGCTCAGCCCCCAGTGCCGCAGGATGACGATCTGGGCGAGTCTGCGCGCGGTCGCGGCGGACTCGGGACGGGACGGGAGCGGAACCTCCGCCTCCGTGGGATTGCCGAACAGTTCGAGCGCTCTGAGCCCCTGTTCGTCCTCGACCGCGGGCGACCAACGCGCCGCGGCAGCACGGCTGTGTCCCCGTGGCTGATCGATGCCATCCAGCCCCGCCATGCCCCCATGATGGCCGTCACCGAGGGCCTCCGGGGCCGATCCGGAGGAATACGCCCCCCGTGCGCCCCCGTTCTGCTCCAGTCGATCGGCATATGCCAATGGCAGGTCGGGTCCGGTGACAGCCCGGTCGACCTGCGGCGACGGCTCGGTTCCGGGCAATCGTGCGGCTCCCTCGGCGAGGCAGGCTTAAGGTGCGGTTAAGGCTGCCATAAACCGGCCCGCCGGGAGACCCGAATCAGACGACGCGTCAATTGCAAGGGCCACAGGGGCATATCTTCCGCACCCCGGGCCCTCGCGCGCCGGCGCTCAGCGGAGTATTCAGAGGAACTTGGCCTTGCCCGGCCCCTCTTCCACGAAGCTGCGCATGCCCCGCTCGCGGTCCTCGGTGGCGAACAGGCCCGCGAACCAGTTCCGCTCGATCGTCAGCCCGGTCTCGAGGTCGGTCTCCAGTCCCGCGTCGATCGACTCCTTCGCGGCGCGCAGCGCGAGCGCCGGGCCCTGGGCGAGCCGGGCGGCCCAGGCGTGTGCCTGCTCGTACACCTCGGCGGCCGGGACGACCCGGTCCACCAGGCCGAGGGCGAGGGCCTCGTCGGCCTTCACCATGCGGCCGGTGAAGATGAGGTCCTTCGCCTTGGACGGGCCGATCAGCCGGGCGAGGCGCTGGGTGCCGCCCGCGCCGGGGATCAGGCCGAGCAGGATCTCGGGCTGACCCAGCTTGGCGTTGTCCCCGGCGATCCGGTAGTCCGCGCACAGCGCCAGCTCGCAGCCCCCGCCGAGCGCGTACCCGGTGACGGCGGCGACGACGGGCTTGGGGATGCGGGCGACGGCGGTGAAGGCGTCCTGGAGGGCGCGGGCGCGCAGGACCATGGCGGTGTGGTCCATGGCCTGCATCTCCTTGATGTCCGCGCCCGCCGCGAACACCTTCTCCCCGCCGTAGAGCACCACGGCGCGCACGTCCTCGCGGCGCGTGGCCTCCTCGGCGAGTTCCTTCAGACGGTCCTGCGTGGCGACGTCCAGCGCGTTCATCGGCGGCCGGTCCAGGCGCAGCGTGCCGACGCCTTCGGCGACTTCGAGATTCACGGTCATGCGCGCCAGGTTAACGGCGACTAACGCCGACGGGCCCGGTGCTGTTGCTCACAGCACCGGGCCCGCCTCGTCGGGTCCTACTTCTTCCAGTCGGCCCAGCTCATGTTCCAGCCGTTGAGGCCGTTGTCCGGGGAGACCGTGCGGTCGTGGGAGTTCTTGACGATCACCACGTCGCCGACCATGGACTTGTTGAAGAACCAGGCCGCCGGGACGCCGCCGTCGTACCCGCCGCGCACATCGCGCAGGCCGACGCAGCCGTGGCTGGCGTTGAAGTTGCCGAAGGCGCCGCCGCCCCAGTAGTTGCCGTGGATGAAGGTGCCGGAGTCGGTGAGGCGGATGGCGTGCGGCACGTCCTTGATGTCGTACTCGCCGCCGTAGCCGACCGTCTCGCCGTTCATCCGGGTCACGGTGAGCTTCTCGGTCATGACCATCTTGCCGTTCCAGGTCTCGTAACCGGGCTTGCCGGTGGTGACCGGGAGGGTCTTGAGGGTCTTGCCGTCCCGCGTGACCTTCATGGTGTGCTTGTCCGCGTCGACGTAGGAGATCTGGCTGCGGCCGATGGTGAACTTCACCGTCCTGCGCTGCTTGCCGTAGACCCCGTCGCGGCCCTCGACGCCGTCCAGGTCGAGGTCGACGGTGACCTTGGTGCCGGCCTTCCAGTAGGTCTCCGGGCGGAAGTCCAGGCGGTCGTTGCCGAACCAGTGGCCCTCGACGTCCACGGCGGGCTCGGTCTTGATCCGGATGGCCTTCTCGACGGCGGCCGGGTCGGTGATGCCGCGCGTGAAGCGCAGCGAGAACGGCATGCCGACGCCGACGGTGGAACCGTCCTCCGGGGTGAAGGTGCCCATGAAGGTGTTCTTGGGCGTCAGCGTGGTGAAGCTGGAGTCCTCGGCAGCCTTGCGGCCCCGGGAGTCCTCGGCGACCGCGTGCACCGTGTACTTGGTGGCGGCGGCCAGGTGCCGGGCCGGCGTCCAGGCGGCGCCGCCCTCGGCGAGCGTGCCGTCGACCTCGGTGCCCTTGCTGTCCTTGACGACCACGCTGGTCAGCCGGCCCCCGGCGACCTTGACCTGCAGCGCGCCACTGGTGTCCACGGCCTTGGCGCCCGGCTTGGGCGCGATGGAGACCGAGGCCGAGGACTGCTTGTCCTGGGCCGAGTCCTTGTTCTTGGCGTTGTCCGACCCGCTCCCCGCGTTCTCGCCCCCGCCGCACGCGGCGAGCGACAGCATGAGCGCCCCCGCCACGAGCGCCAGTCCCTTACGACCCCTGTGCCGACTTACCCCCGAAGCCCCCGATATCGGCCGCACGTTCAAGTCGTTCTCCCCTCCCGGACCTGGTCACAGGTCCACACCCCGGCGCGTCCCGCGCACATTGGGGCATGCTAGCCGCCGGTTTCCGGGCTCGGTGTCCGTCGAATGTCACCGTTCAGTCGCAACTTCAACCAGTCGCCGAGACCCGGAATCCCGCAGCTCACGCGGTCACTTGAGCACGCTGCCCGCCTTCCACTGCTTCCATGCCATGTTCCACCCGCTGAGGCCGTTGTCCGGGGAGACCGTCTTGTCCTTGCTGTGGACGACCTCGATCACGTCCCCGACCAGGCTGCGGTCGAAGAACCAGCCCGCCGGGGTGTCCGCGCCGCCGCCCTTCACGTCCCTCAGGCCCACGCAGCCGTGGCTGACGTTGACCTCGCCGGGCGACTCGGGGGACCAGTAGTTGCCGTGCAGGAAGGTGCCGGAGTCGGTGAGCTTCATGGCGTGCGGCACGTCCGGGATGTCGTACTCGCCGCCGAAGCCGACGGTCTGGCTGTTCATGCGGGTGACCTCCAGCATGTCCATCACCACCATCTTGCCGTTGTACGTGGGCGTCTTGGGGGCGCCCGCGGTGATCGGCACGGTGGCCAGGAGTTCGCCGTCCCGGCGTACCTGCATGGTGTGCGCGGCCGCGTCGACCAGGGAGACCTGGCTGCGGCCGACGGTGAAGGAGATCGTCTTGCGCTGGAGCCCGTAGACGCCGGGCGCCCCCTCCACGTCGCGCAGGGCGAGGTCGACGGTGACCTCGGTGCCGGGTTTCCAGTAGCGCTCGGGGCGGAAGTCCAGCCGGTTCTTGCCGAACCAGTGGGCGCGGATGTCCACGGCCGGTTTCGCGGTGACGCGTACGGCCTTCTGCACGGCGGCCCGGTCGGTGATGTCCCGGTTGAAGGAGAGGGAGACGATCATCCCGGTGCCGACCGTGGAGCGGTTCTCGGGGGTGACGTAGCCGATGAACCGCTGGTCGGGGACGTAGGTGGTGAACGTGGTGTGCCGGGCCGAGCGGCGGCCGTCGCCGTCCAACGCCACCGCGTCCACGGTGTACCGGGCGGCGAGCGCCAGCTTGTCGTCGTCCGGTTTCCAGGTCCGGCCGTCCTCACCGATCGCTCCGGTGACGGCGGTGTCCTGCGCGTCCTGGGAGCGGGTCACCGTGACCTTCTCCAGCCGCCCTTCGGGCACCCGCACCCGCAGCCGCTGCTCGGGGCGCACCTCCTTGCCGCCGTCGTCGGGGGTGACGCGGATGACGTCCTCGGCGGCCGGGGGTCTGCCCGGCGGGCCGCCGATGCCCAGGGGGCCGGAGCCGTCCGCGGTGCAGCCGGCGGCCCCGGCCAGCAGTCCCGCCCATGAAAGTGCCGTGGCCAGTGCGGCCAGCGCGCGCCGCGCGCGTCCTTGTACGTGCATCACGCCGGACACAACGACGGGGCGGCTCCGGGGAAACGTGAGTGCGACCGCGCGGATGGGCAGAACAGAGGGAAGGACGACGCGAAGGGGAGCCGCCGCGCCCGCGCCGGAGCCGTCGGGGCGCAGCCGTACCGGTCGGCCGAGCGTGCCGCGGGCCTTTATGAGCCCGTAGGTGCGGTCGGCCCTTCGGCGCGGCCGGCCGTGCCCCGGAAGGCCGAGCCACTGAAAGAGGAGCCGACTGGTGACGAGCGCAGCCGAGCAGCGGGCACGGGCCGGGGAGCCGCCCGCACGGAGCGGGACCGGCACTTCCCCGGTGCGCGGCGCCCGGCGCGCGGCGCCGCCGGTGTGGCCGGGGGCGCCGACCCCGCTGGGGGCCCGGTTCCGTACCGGCCCGGACGGGGTGGCGGGCACCAACTTCGCGCTGTGGGCGGGCGGCGCGGAGGCGGTGCGGCTGTGCCTGTTCGACGAGCGGGGCCGGGAGACCCAGGTCCGGCTGACCGAGCTGACGCACGAGATCTGGCACGGCTTCGTACCGGGTGTGCTGCCCGGCCGGCGCTACGGCTACCGGGTGGAGGGCCGCTGGGACCCGTGGACCGGCGCCCGCTGGAACCCGGCGAAGCTGCTGCTGGACCCGTACGCCCGCGCGGTGGACGGCGAGTTCGCGCTGCCGCCGGAGGTGTACGGGCATGTGCGGGACTGGCCGGAGCAGGGTTACGCGGACACCGTGCGGGACGAGCGGGATTCCGCGCCCTTCGTGCCCAAGGGCGTCGTGGTGCACGATGACGACGACTGGTCCGACGACCGCCGCCCGAAGACGCCCTGGGCGGACTCGGTCATCTACGAGCTGCACGTCAAGGGCTTCACCAAGCTCCACCCCGGCATCCCCGAAGAGCTGCGCGGCACCTACGCCGGCCTCGCGCACCCGGCGGCCGTCGAGCACCTGGTGAAGCTGGGCGTGACGGCGGTCGAGCTGCTGCCCGTCCACCAGTTCGCGCACGAGGACCATCTGCTGCGCCGGGGCCTGAAGAACTACTGGGGCTACAACTCGATCGGCTACTTCGCCCCGCACGCGGCCTACGCGGCCTCCGGCACCACCGGCCAGCAGGTCGGCGAGTTCAAGCGGATGGTGCGCGCCCTGCACGCGGCCGGCATCGAGGTGATCCTCGACGTGGTCTACAACCACACCGCCGAGGCGGGCGAACTCGGCCCGACGCTGTCCCTGAAGGGCATCGACAACCGGGGCTACTACCGCCTCCAGCACGACGCCCGCCGGTACGCCGACTACACCGGCTGCGGCAACACCCTGCACGTGGTGCAGCCCCAGGTGCTGCGGCTCATCACGGACTCGCTGCGCTACTGGGTGACCGAGATGGGCGTGGACGGCTTCCGCTTCGACCTGGCGGCGGCGCTGGCCCGCTCGATGCACGACGTCGACATGCTGTCGCCCTTTCTGGCCGTCATCGCCCAGGACCCGGTGCTGCGCCGGGTGAAGCTGATCGCCGAGCCGTGGGACATCGGCTCGGGCGGCTACCAGGTGGGCGCCTTCCCGCCGCTGTGGACGGAGTGGAACGACCGCTACCGCGACACGGTGCGCGACTTCTGGCGGCACGCGCTGCCGGACGTCCGCGAGATGGGCTACCGGCTGTCCGGCTCCAGCGACCTGTACGCCTGGGGCGGCCGCCGCCCGTACGCCTCGGTCAACTTCGTCACCGCGCACGACGGTTTCACCCTGCGCGACCTGGTCTCGTACCACGGCAAGCACAACGAGGCGAACGGCGAGGACAACCGGGACGGCACCGACGACAACCGCTCCTGGAACTGCGGCGCCGAGGGCGAGACGGACGACGCGGACGTACGGGCCCTGCGCAGGCGGCAGTTGCGGAACCTGCTGACCACGCTGCTGCTGTCCACCGGGGTGCCGATGCTGGTCGCCGGGGACGAGCTGGGCCGCACCCAGGGCGGCAACAACAACGCCTACTGCCAGGACGGCGAGCTGAGCTGGCTGGACTGGTCGCTGCTGGACGACCCGGACTGGCGGCCCCTGTTCGACCTGACCTGCCGGCTGATCGCACTGCGCCACCGGCACCCGGTGCTGCACCGCCGGGCGTTCTTCTCCGGCCGCGCGCACTCGGCGGACGGTCTCAGGGACCTGGCCTGGTTCACCGCCAGGGGCGCGGAGATGACCGAGGGCGACTGGTACGCGCCCGCCGCCACGCTTGGCATGTATCTGTCCGGCCGGGACATTCCGGGGCGGGACGAGCGGGGGGCGCCGGTGGTGGACGACAGCTTCCTCGCCGTGCTGCACGCCGGTCACGAACCGACCGGCTTCACCCTTCCGGGCGCACCCTGGGCGACGGGCTACGAGGTGGTGGTGGACACCTCGGGCGAGGAGCAGCACCGGGCGCCGGGCACGGTCCTCGACGCGGGCACCGAGATCACGGTGCCCGCGCGGACGGTGCTGCTGCTGCGGGTCGTCTGAGGGGGTGCGGCAGGGGTGCGGAGGGCCGTGCGGGCGGCCGGAAAACTCGGTGGGCGGGACGGGGGCCGGTCCGTACGCTGACACCGGTGTCCACCAACTCTCCCCCCGCCCGGCGCCGCTCCGCCGCCCGGACCCTGCTGCGGCTGTGGCCGTACGTACGCCCGGTGCGCGCACGCTGGTTCGCGGCCGCCACCGTCGCGGTCGTCGCCTCCTGCCTCGGTCTGGTGATCCCGCTCGTACTGAAGTGGATGGTCGACGGCCCGGTGGCCGCGCGCGACCCGGCCGGGGTGTGGCTGGGCGCGCTGTACCTGCTGCTGATCGGGGTGGCGGAGGCGCTGCTGTTCGGCATAAGGCGCTGGCTGGTGGCCCGTCCGCTGGCGGGCGTCGAGGCGGGGATGCGCGCCGACCTGTACCGGCGGCTCCAGCGGCTCCCGGTGGCCTTCCACGACCGCTGGCCCTCGGGCCAGTTGCTGTCGCGGGGCACCGGCGATCTGATGCTGGTGCGGATGTTCCTCGCCTTCCCGCTGACCTTCCTGCTGGTCAACGGGGTGACGATCCTCGTGGGCATCGGGATCATGCTGGTACAGGACTGGGTGCTGGGCCTGGTCGTCCTCGGTCCCGCCGTGCCGCTGCTGTGGGTCTGCGTGGTCGTGGAGCAGCGGTACGCGCACGCCTGCCGGCAGGCGCAGGACCAGGTCGGCGACCTGACGACGCTGGTCGAGGAGAGCGTGCTCGGCATCCGGGTCGTCAAGGGCTTCGGGCGCCACCGCAGCCAGGCGCGGGCGTTCCGGCGTACGGCGCTGATGCTGCGGGACACGGAGGTCGGCAAGGCGCGGCTGCTGGCGGTCATCTGGGCGGTCATCGTGACGCTGCCCGAGGTGGCGATCGGCACCGCGCTGGTCCTGGGCGTGCTGCGGGTGGCGGACGGCTCGCTGTCGGCGGGCACCCTGGTCGCGTTCCTGAGCACGGCGCTGGCGCTGCGCTGGCCGGTGGAGTCCATCGGCTTCCTGCTGGCGATGTGCCAGGAGGCGGCGACGGCCACCGAACGGTACTTCGAGGTGCTGGACGAGAGTCCTGAGGGTCATGCCGATGCCTGTGGAGCGGCCGCGCCCGAGCCGGGCGAACGGGGCCTGCGCTTCGAGGGCGTGGGTTTCCGCCACGCCGACGCGGCCCCCGGCACCCGGCCGGTCCTGGACGGCGTCGACCTGCACATCCGCCCCGGCGAGTCGATGGCGCTGGTCGGCGCGACCGGCAGCGGCAAGACCACCCTGACCTCACTGGTCCCCCGGCTGCACGACGCGACCTCGGGGCGCATCACCCTCAACGGCGTCGACATCACCGCGCTCCCCCGCGAGGAACTGCGCGCACGGGTCGCCGTCGCCTTCGAGGAGCCCACCCTGTTCTCCACGAGCGTGGCGGAGAACGTCCTGATGGGCGCCGGGGAGGGCGCGGGCCGGGAGGAGCTGGACCGGGCGCTCGCCGTGGCGCACGCGGACTTCGCGCACGCGCTGCCCGAGGGCCCGGACACCCGCGTCGGCGAGCAGGGACTGAGCCTGTCGGGCGGCCAGCGGCAGCGCCTCGCGCTGGCCCGCGCGGTGGCCGGGCAGCCGGAGTTCCTGGTGCTGGACGACCCGCTGTCCGCGCTCGACGTGCACACCGAGGCGGCCGTGGAGGCGGCGCTGCGCCGGGTCCTGGCCGACACCACCGCGCTGATCGTGGCCCACCGCCCGTCCACGGTGCTGCTGGCCGACCGGGTCGCCCTGCTCTCCGACGGCCGGATCACCGCCGTCGGCACCCATCACGAACTCCTGCGCACCAACGCCGAGTACGCCCATCTGATGTCCGGCGGCCCGCGCGAGGCTCCCGAGGAACCCGAGGATTCCCGATGACCACCACGACGTCCGCCGCCCCCACCACGGACGACGACCTACCCGATCCCCATCTCCCGCAGGACTCCGGCGACCCCTTCGACCGGGACGTCCTGCCCACCCCGCCCGGCGCCACCTCCGCCCTGCTGCGCTCGCTGCTCGCCCCGCGCCGGGCCCGGGTCGCGCTCACCGTGCTCCTGCTGCTGCTCCAGCAGGCGGCGGCGCAGACGGGCCCGCTGCTGGTGGCGTACGCCATCGACACCGCCGTGCCCGCCGTACGCCGGCACGACCACGGGCCGCTGCTCGCGGTGGCGGCCGGGTACGCGCTGTGCGCGCTGGCCTCCGGCGGGCTCCAGTACGCGTTCATCCGGGCGTCCGCGCGGGTCAACCAGGACGCGCTGCTGGACCTGCGCGGCCGGATCTTCCGGCACGCGCAGGCGCTGAGCGTGGACTTCCACGAGCGCTACACCTCCGGCCGGCTGATCTCCCGCTCCACCACGGACGTGGAGGCGCTGCGCGAACTCCTCGACGAGGGGCTCCAGGAGCTGGTGACGATGGTGCTGTCCTTCGTCTACATCTCGGCCCTGCTGCTCTGGCTGGACCTGGGCCTCGGCGCGGCCGCGGTGGCCTCGTTCGTGCCGCTGTATCTGCTGGTACGGCGCTACCGGCGGCGCGTGGAGCGGGTGTTCGCGGCGCGCTCGACGGCGATCGCGTCGCTGATCGTGAAGTTCGTGGAGACGATGAACGGCATCCGCCCGGTGCGCGCGTTCCGCCGCGAGGCCGCCAACGACGCCGAGTTCGCCGTCCTCAACCGGCACCACGAGCGCAGCAACGGCGACTCACTGCTGGAGATGGCTCAGTACGTGGTCGGCTCCCGGCTGGTCGCCAACACGGCCGTCGCCGGGATCGTGCTCTGGGGTGCCTACCGGGTGGCCTCGGACACCCTGGCGCTCGGTGTGCTGGCGGCGGCGGTGCTGTATCTGCGGCGGCTGTACGACCCGATCGACCGGCTCGGGATGTTCCTCAACTCCTACCAGTCGGCGGCCGCCTCGCTGGAGAAGATCGCCGGGCTGCTGGCGCAGACGCCGTCCGTGCCGGAGCCCGCCGTCTCCCGCGAACTCCCGTCGCTGAAGGGCGACTTCCCCGGCCGGGAGGTGGTCTTCGACGGGGTGCGGTTCGCCTACCGCACCGGCGGCGAGGTGCTGCCCCGCTTCGACCTGACGATGCCGGCCGGGCAGACCGTCGCGGTGGTCGGCTCCACGGGCGCGGGCAAGTCGACACTGGCCAAGCTGCTGGCCCGCTTCTACGACCCGACCGAGGGCGCCGTCCTGCTCGACGGGGTCGACCTGCGCGAACTGGCGCTGCCCGAACTGCGGCGCGGGGTGGTGATGGTGACCCAGGAGGCGTTCCTGTTCTCCGGCACGGTCGCGGACAACATCGCCATCGGCCGCCCGGAGGCCACCCGGGAGGAGATCGAGCAGGCGGCGAAGGCCATCGGCGCGCACGAGTTCATCAGCGCGCTGCCCGACGGCTACGACACCGACGTACGCAAGCGCGGCGGCCGTATCTCAGCGGGTCAGCGGCAACTTGTGGCGTTCGCGCGGGCGCTGCTCGCCGATCCGGCGGTGCTGATCCTGGACGAGGCGACCAGCTCGCTGGACGTGCCCGGTGAGCGGGCGGTGCAGCGGGCGATGACGACCGTACTGCGCGGCCGCACGGCGGTGGTGATCGCGCACCGGCTGTCCACGGTGGAGATCGCCGACCGGGTCCTGGTGATGGAGCACGGCCGGATCGTGGAGGACGGCCGCCCGGCCCAACTGATCGCCGGTTCCGGTAGGTTCTCCGAGCTGCACAAGGCGTGGCGGGACAGTCTGGCTCAGTGACGGCCGGTTGAAACGGGGGCAGGATGATCGACGCGTACGAAGATCCCGGCATACCCGATACGCGCGGCGGCTGGCGCTATCTGTGGTGGCTGGCGCTGCGCCAGCCGGGGCGTTCGCTGGCCGGCGCGGTGTTCGGCTCCGCGTGGCTGGTGCTGATGGCGGCGCAGCCGTATCTGCTCTCGCGGGCGGTGGACGAGGGGCTGGTGCCGGGCCGGCTCGGGGTGCTGGCCGCCTGGACCGGTGCCATGTTCGTGGCCGGGGTGGGGTGCGCGTGGCTGAGCATCATGCGGCACCGCACCATGACGCGGGTGCGGATGGACGCCAACTTCCGCACGGTGAAGCTGGTGGTGGAGCACGCGGCCCGGCTGGGCGCGGCGCTGCCGCGCCGGGTGGGGGCCGGTGAGGTCGTCACCGTCGGGGTGGGCGATGTGCAGACCCTCGCGCAGGCACTGACCGTGATGGGGCCGGGAATCGGTTCGGTCGTCGTCTACTCGGTGGTGGCCGCGCAACTGCTCACGATCTCCGGTGCGGTCGCGGCTGTGGTGCTGCTGGGCGTGCCGGTCATCGCGCTGCTCACCGGTCCGCTGACCCGCCGCCTCCAGGGCACCGAGACCGAGTACCGGGAGCGCCAGGGCATCCTGACGGCACGCATCGGCGACCTCGCGGGCGGGTTGCGCGTCCTGGGCGGCCTTGGCGGCAAAGCCCTGTTCGCGGACGCGTTCGCCAGGGACTCGGGGCGGCTGCGGGAGCAGGGCTACCGGGTGGGCGCGGTGACGAGCTGGGTGCAGGCGCTGGGTCTCGGCCTGCCCACGCTGTTCCTCGCAGCCGTGACCTGGCTGGCGGCCCGGCTCGCGGCCGAGGGCGCGATCACGGTGGGCGAGCTGGTGTCGGTGTACGGGTACGCGGCGGTGCTGATCGGCCCGGTCGCCTTCTTCGTGGAGATGAACTACGACCTGAACCGCGCCGTGGTCGCCGCCCGCCGCGTGGTGGCCCTGCTGCGGCTGGAGCCCGAACCGGACGACGGCACGCTCCCCGCCCCCGAGCGCCCCGCCGAGCTGCACGACCCGGCCTCCGGTGTACGGGTGGCGCCGGGCCGGCTGACCGCGCTGGTCTCGGCCCGCTCCGCCGACACCGCCGCCGTGGTGGACCGCCTGGGCCGGTACGGGCCCACCGAGGCGCTGTGGGGCGACGTGCGCCTGGACGCGGTGCCGCTGGCCGAGGTGCGCCGCCGCGTCCTGGTCGCGGACAACGAGGCCGACCTGTTCGCCGGGCCCCTGCTGGAGACGGTGTCCGCCGGGCGCCCGGCGGACGGGGCCGCGGTGCGCCGTGCGGTGCGGGCGGCCGTCGCCGAGGACGTCGTACGGGGGCTGCCCAAGGGCCTGGACACGGTGGTGTCCGGGCAGGGCCGCAGCCTGTCCGGGGGCCAGCGGCAGCGCGTCCGGCTGGCACGGGCGCTGCTGGCGGACCCGGAGGTGCTGCTCGCCGTGGAGCCGACCTCGGCGCTGGACGCGCACACCGAGTCGGCGGTCGCGGGCCGGCTGCGCGAGGCACGGGAGGGCCGTACGACGGTGGTGACGTCGACGTCGCCGCTGCTGCTGGACGCGGCGGACACCGTGCTGTTCCTGGTGGACGGCAAGGTGGCCGCGAGCGGCCCGCACCGGCTGCTGCTGGACCGCGAGAAGGGCTACCGGGCGCTGGTGGCACGGGACTTGAGCGACGGGGAGGCCGTGCGATGACTGCGGACACGGGAGCGCTGCCGGTCGCGGACCGGGTCACGGTACGGCGGGCGGCCGCCCGGCTGGTGCGCGCGGACGGGCGGGCCTTCGCGGCCGCCCTCGTGCTGAACGCGCTGGCGGCCGGTGCGGGCATCGTGGGTCCCTGGCTGGTCGGCCGGATCGTGGACGAGGTACGGGCCGGGCGCGGCGTCGGCACGGTGGACCGGCTGGCGCTGTGGATCGTGCTGTGCGCGCTGGCCCAGCTGGTACTGGCCCGCTGGGCGCGTTACGTGGCGCACCGGTTCGGGGAGCGGACGCTGGCGCGGGTGCGCGAGACCTTCGTCGAACGGCTGCTGGGGCTGCCCGCGTCGGTGGTGGAGCGGGCCGGTACCGGCGACCTGACGGCGCGCGGTACGGCGGACGTGGCGATGGTCGGCACCACGCTCAGGGACATCGGCCCGGAGCTGCTGGTGTACGCGGTGCAGGCGCTGTTCGTGCTCGGCGCGGTGTTCGCGCTCGACCCGTGGCTCGGCCTGTTCGGGCTGCTCGGGCTGACCCCGGTGTGGCTGGCGGTGCGCTGGTATCTGCGGCGGGCGCGGGACGCCTATCTGGCCGAGGGCGCGGCGACGTCGGAGGTGGCGGAGATCGTGGCGGCCACGGCGGGGGGCGCGCGGACCGTGGAGGCGTTCCGGCTGGAAGCGGCGCGTACGGCGGCGAGCCGGGAGGCGCTGGAGAAGTCCCGCCGCACCCGGTACCGCACGCTGGGGCTGCGGACCGTGTTCTTCCCGGCGGTCGAGATCTCGTACACGATCCCGGTGGCCGGGGTGCTGCTGGTCGGGGGCTGGCTGCACGGGCGCGGGCTCATCGGGCTGGGCGCGGTGGTGGCCGGGGCGCTGTACATGCGGCAGTTCACCGATCCGCTGGACATGGTGCTGATGCGGCTGGATCAACTCCAGAGCAGCGGCGCCTCGTTCGCCCGCGTGGAGGGCATCGCCAAGGCGCCGGGCGCGGCGGCGGACACCTCGAAGGTTCCGGTGGACGACCGGATCGAGGTGCGCGGGGTGCGGTACGCGTACGAGCGGGGCGGCGAGGTGCTGCGCGGGGTGGACCTGACGGTACGGCCCGGTGAGCGGCTGGCCGTGGTCGGCGCGTCCGGCGCGGGCAAGACGACGTTGAGCCGGCTGCTGGCCGGGATCGACCCGCCCGCCGTCGGCTCGGTCACGGTGGGCGGGGTCCCGGTCGCGGAGCTGGGGCCGGTCCGGCTGCGCCGTCAGGTGGTGCTGGTCACCCAGGAGCACCATGTGTTCCTGGGCTCGGTCCGCGACAACCTGCTGATCGCTGAACCCGGCGCCACGGACGAGGAGTTGTGGCGGGCGCTGGCGGCGGTGGGCGCCGACGGCTGGGTGCGCGAGCTGCCCGAGGCGCTGGACACCCGGCTCGGGCAGGGCGGGCAGGTCACCGACGGTTCCCAGGCGCAGCGGCTCGCGCTGGCCCGGGTGGTGCTGGCCGACCCGCACACACTGATCCTGGACGAGGCGACCGCCCTGCTGGACCCGGCCACCGCCCGGCACACGGAACGCGGCCTGGCCGCGGTGCTCGCGGGCCGCACGGTGATCGCCATCGCGCACCGGCTGCACACCGCGCACGACGCGGACCGGGTCGCGGTGATGGAGGACGGTCTCGTCACCGAGCTGGGCACGCACGACGAACTGGTGGCGGCGGACGGCGCCTACGCGGCCCTCTGGCGCACCTGGCACGGGGACGGCAGCACGGCCTGAGAGCCGTCAACACGGCTGTAACAAAAGGGAGTTGGCACGGAAGGTGTCTCATCGACGCACCCTTCCGGCCAACTTTGGGATGCGCTCCTGACAGGCACCCCGCTCCCCTGTCACTCTTCCCACGACCGACTCACAGCGACCGCACAGCGCTCACGTGTCCCGCGCGATCCGCGCCCGCACACGCAGCACGCACCGCGCACCGCCCTGTTCTGCCCCGGACGCCCCAACCCACCGTCCGGTCTCCCTCGGCCGCGCGACCGGCGGCCACGCAGAAGGAGTCAGTGTTGAGCAGCAGTCCCTCCCGCAGACGTATCTCCCCGCGCCGCCGCACCGCCACCGTCGCCCTGGCCGGAGTGGCGGCGCTCATCGCCGCTGCCGTCCAGTCCGGCGCGGCGACCGCCGCCCCGGCGGGGCCCCTGCCGGGCAAGGCCGACCCCGCGCACAGCTCCGTGCGCCTCACCCCCGCCCAGCGCTCCGGGCTGATCCGCGACGCCGACGCCGGCCGGGCGGACACCGCCCGCTCGATCGGGCTCGGCGCCCAGGAGAAGCTCGTCGCCCGCGATGTCGTCAAGGACGGCGACGGCACCCTGCACACCCGCTACGAGCGCACCTACGCGGGCCTGCCCGTGCTCGGCGGCGACCTGATCGTGGACACCGCGCCCTCGGGCGTGACCAAGCGCGTGCTGAAGGCGTCCGGCGCCACACTGAAGATCGCCGGCCTCACCCCGGCCGTACCGAAGGCCACGGCGGAGCGGCAGGCGGTGGCGCGGGCGAAGACGCTCGGCGGCACCGAATCCGCCGCCGACAGCGTGCGCCAGGTGATCTGGGCCGCCACCGGCAAGCCCGTCCTCGCCTACGAGACGGTGGTCGGCGGCCTCCAGGACGACGGCACCCCGAACGAGCTGCACGTCATCACCGACGCCGCCACCGGCAAGAAGCTCTACGAGTACCAGGGCGTCCGCACCGGCGTCGGCAACACCCAGTACAGCGGGCAAGTACCGCTGACCACCACCCAGTCGGGCTCCACGTTCAACCTGACCGACGGGGACCGCGGCGGCCACAAGACGTACAACCTCAACCGGGGCACCTCCGGCACCGGCACCCTGTTCTCGCAGGGGAGCGACACCTGGGGCAACGGCACCATCTCCGACCCGGCGACGGCGGGCGCGGACGCGCACTACGGGGCCGCGGCCACCTGGGACTTCTACAAGGACACGTTCGGCCGCAGCGGCATCAAGAACAACGGCGTGGGCGCCTACTCCCGTGTGCACTACGGCAATTCGTATGTGAACGCGTTCTGGAGCGACTCCTGCTTCTGCATGACCTACGGCGACGGCTCGGGCAACGCCGACCCGCTGACCGCCGTGGACGTCGCCGGGCACGAGATGAGCCACGGTGTCACCTCCAACACGGCCGGGCTCAACTACTCGGGTGAATCAGGCGGGCTGAACGAGGCCACGTCCGACATCTTCGGCACCGGCGTGGAGTTCTTCGCCAACAACAGCTCCGACCCCGGTGACTACCTCATCGGCGAGGAGATCGACATCAACGGCGACGGCACCCCGCTGCGCTACATGGACAAGCCGAGCAAGGACGGCGCGTCCAAGGACAGCTGGTACTCCGGTATCGGCGGGGTCGACGTGCACTACTCCTCCGGCCCGGCGAACCACTTCTTCTACCTCCTGAGCGAGGGCAGCGGCGCCAAGGTGATCGACGGGGTCTCCTACGACTCCCCCACCGCCGACGGCCTCCCGGTCACCGGCATCGGCCGGGACAAGGCCCTCCAGATCTGGTACCGGGCGCTCACCACCAAGTGGACCTCCACCACCAACTACTCGGGCGCCCGCACCGGCACCCTGGCCGCGGCCGGGGAGCTGTACGGCACCACGAGCGCGGAGTACGCGGCGGTGCAGGACGCCTGGGCGGGCGTCGGGGTCGGCACCCGGCCCGGCGGCGACACCGGCACATCGTACGAATCCACCACTCCGGTGGCGATCCCGGACAACGATCCCGCCATCACCTCGGACATCACGGTCTCCGGCAGGAGCGGAAACGCGCCAAGCAACTTGCGCGTGGCCGTAAACATCACCCACACCTGGCGCGGTGATCTGGTCATCGATCTGGTCGGCCCGTCGGGCACCTCGTACCGGCTGAAGAACTTCCAGTCCTCGGACTCCGGGGACGACGTGGACGAGACCTACACGGTGAACGCGTCCGCCGAACCCGCCGATGGCACTTGGAAGTTGAAGGTTCAAGACCAGGCGGCGCGGGACGTGGGCACGCTCAACAGCTGGAAGGTGACCTTCCCGTAGACCATCCTCCGGCCGCCCCTCGCGGCTCGTGAACGGGCGTCGTCCGACGGGTGAACAACCCGGGGGACGGGGCCCGTTCACACGCCCGCAACAACAACCGGACGCAAGGTTTCGGCCAACATCACTTCAGGGTCATGACATGTACGCGTCCCTGGTGCCACGCTCTCCCCACTCGCCGCAGCTGCACAGCGACTTCAGTACGCACCACCCGACCAGTGACCCCACGCTGGCCGACGCCCCCACGTCAAGGAGCTACTGTGAGCCCCCTCTACGCGCGTCACAAGCGCACCACCCTCGTCATCGCCACCGCCGTCGCCGCCGGTGCCCTCCTCTCCACGGGCCTCTCCTCCAGCGCGAGCGCCGAGGCCAAGTCCCTGGCCGGCGCCCCGACGCTGCTGTCGGCCTCGGCCCGCACCACGCTCATCCAGCAGGCCCAGTCCGACGCTCCCGGGACCGCCCAGCGCATAGGTCTCGGCGCCAAGGAGAAGCTGGTGGTCAGAGACGTCGTCAAGGACGTCGACGGCACCGTCCACACCCGCTACGAGCGCACCTACGCCGGCCTGCCGGTCCTCGGCGGCGACCTCGTGGTGCACACCGCCAAGTCCGGCAAGGCCGAGGGCGTCACCAAGGCCACCAAGTCGGCCATCAAGGTGGCCTCGCTGAAGCCGCAGATCACCCCGGCCAAGGCGGAGAAGCAGGCCGTCGGCGCCGCGAAGACGCTCGGTTCCGCCAAGACCGAGGCGGACGGCGCCCGCAAGGTGATCTGGGCCGGCTCCGGCAAGCCCGTCCTCGCCTACGAGACGATCGTCGGCGGCTTCCAGGACGACGGCACCCCGAACCAGCTGCACGTCATCACCGACGCCGCCACCGGCAAGAAGCTCTACGAGTACCAGGGCATCGAGACCGGTACCGGCAAGACCCTCTACTCGGGCACGGTCACCCTCAACACCACGCTGTCCGGCTCGACCTACCAGCTGTCCGACGGCACGCGCGGCGGACACAAGACGTACAACAAGTCCCACACCACCAGCTCCACCCAGGGCACCCTGTTCACCGACGCGGACGACGTCTGGGGCACCGGCACCGCCTCCAGCTCGACCACGGACCAGACGGCCGCCGCCGACGCCGCCTACGGCGCGCAGGCCACCTGGGACTTCTACAAGAACACGTTCGGCCGCAGCGGCATCAAGAACAACGGCGTCGGCGCGTACTCCCGCGTCCACTACGGCAACCAGTACGTGAACGCGTTCTGGGACGACTCCTGCTTCTGCATGACCTACGGCGACGGCTCGGGCAACAACCACCCGCTGACCTCGCTGGACGTCGCGGGCCACGAGATGAGCCACGGCGTCACCGCCAACACCGCGGGCCTGAACTACTCGGGCGAGTCCGGCGGCCTGAACGAGGCCACGTCCGACATCTTCGGCACCGGTGTGGAGTTCTCCGCCAACAACGCCTCCGACCCCGGTGACTACCTCATCGGCGAGAAGATCAACATCAACGGCGACGGCACCCCGCTGCGCTACCTGGACAAGCCCAGCAAGGACGGCGGCTCGGCGGACTACTGGTCCTCCTCGGTCGGCAACCTGGACGTGCACTACTCGTCCGGCGTCGCCAACCACTTCTTCTACCTGCTGTCCGAGGGCAGCGGCGCGAAGACGATCAACGGGGTGTCCTACAACTCCCCGACCTCCAACGGCTCCACGGTCACCGGTATCGGCCGCGCCAAGGCGCTCCAGATCTGGTACAAGGCGCTGACCACGTACATGACCTCCACCACCAACTACAAGGCCGCCCGCACGGCGACCCTGAGCGCGGCCTCCGCGCTCTACGGCTCCGGCAGCACCGAGTACAACGCGGTGGCGGCGGCCTGGTCGGGCGTCAACGTCAACTGAAGTCCCAGCAGTTGAGACTGGGCGCCCCCTGGGAAGGTGATCTTCCGGGGGGCGCCCTAGTCTGGTGACCATGTCCTCGGCGCCCTTCACCTATGAGCCGGTCGGCGCGACCCGCGACGATCTCGCCGTCTGCCCGCCCGGCTTCCATCACCTTTTCTCCCGCACCCGGATCGGCGAGGGTCCGGCGGTCTTCCGCCGGGCCACGGAGGCGGTCCTCACCTGGGAGATGCACCGCGCGATGGGTGTCGGCATGGACACCACCGCCGACCGCGCGGCCCCCGGCACGGAGGTCACGGTCAACCTCGGCAACCTGATCAAGGCCCCCTGCCGGGTCGTCTGGACCACCGACGAGCCCCGCCGCGCGGGCTGGGCCTACGGCACCCTCCCCGGCCACCCCGAGCACGGCGAGGAAGCCTTCGTCGTCGACCGCACCGGCGACGGCACGGTCTGGCTCACGGTCGCCGCCTACAGCCGCCCCGCCAAGTGGTACACCCGCACCGCCGGCCCGGTCGCCCGAGCCCTCCAGCACGCCTACGCCCGCAGATGCGGAGCCACCCTGAAGCAGCTCTGCGCCGACGAGAACGAGGACTAGGGCCTGTCCGGCTCACCCGGCAGCGAGCGCTCAGCGCAGCAGTACTCCCGCCGTTTCCACCGCCTCCTGTGGCGGCGCCGTCACCAGGCCCGTTTCCGCCGTGGAGGCGAGGAGGCGGTGGGACGGGAGGATGCGGACGGTGTAGCCGAAGGGGCCGGTGCGGTCGAGGAAGAGGGGGCCCTCGTAGAGCCAGCGGCCCTCCAGGTCGGGGTTGCCGACCGGCTTCAGCGGGACCGTGCTCGCGTCGGTGATGCGGTCGCCGGAGTCGACCCGGCCGGACACCACCTGCACCTCCACGTCGTCGGGGGTCAGCTCACCGAGCCCCACCCGCACCCGCAGGCCGACACTCGTGCCCAGTTCCGCCGTGGCGGTGGGCGCCGTGGTCTCCACGTGGTCGACGCTCACACCGGGCCACGCGGCCCGCACCCGCGCCTTCCAGCCGGCCAGCTCACGCGCGGTGTCCGGGGCGAGCGCGCGGTGGGCCTGCGCGGCCGGGGCGTAGAGCCGTTCGACGTACTCGCGGACCATGCGGCCGGCCAGCACCTTCGGGCCGAGCAGGGTGAGGGTCTGGCGGACCATCTCGATCCACCGGTCGGGCAGGGCGGCCCGGCCGCGCTCGTAGAAGCGCGGGGTGACCCGGCCCTCCAGGAGTTCGTACAGCGCGGCGGCCTCGATGTCGTCCCGCCGGTCGTGGTCGGTGGCAGCCGCGCCGTCCGCCGTGGGGATGGCCCAGCCGAAGTCGGGCTGGAACCACTCGTCCCACCAGCCGTCCAGCACCGAGAGGTTGAGGCAGCCGTTCAGCGCGGCCTTCATCCCGGAGGTGCCGCACGCCTCCAGCGGGCGCAGCGGGTTGTTCAGCCAGATGTCGCAGCCGGGGTAAAGCTTCTGCGCCATTCCCATGCCGTAGTCGGGCAGGAACACGATCCGGTGCCGCACCCGCGGGTCGTCCGCGAACCGCACCAGCTCCTGCACCAGCTTCTTGCCGCCGTCGTCCGCCGGGTGCGCCTTGCCCGCGACGACGATCTGCACCGGCCGCTGCGGATGCAGCAGCAGCTCGGTCAGCCGCACCTTGTCCCGCAGCATCAGGGTGAGCCGCTTGTACGAGGGCACGCGCCGGGCGAAGCCGATGGTGAGCACGTCCGGGTCGAGCACGCCGTCGATCCAGCCCAGCTCGGCGTCGGCGGCCCCGCGCTGCCGCCAGGAGGCGCGCAGCCGGGACCGTACCTCCAGCACGAGCTGTTCGCGCAGGGTGCGGCGCAGCTCCCAGATCTCCTGGTCCGGGATCTCCGCGACGGCGTCCCAGCGCTCGGAGCCGCCGACGGTCAGCGCGTCCTCGGCCCGCTGCACACCGAGCTGGCGGGAGCCGAGCCGCAGCACCTCGGGGGCTACCCAGGTGGGGGCGTGCACCCCGTTGGTGACCGAGGTGATCGGCACCTCCTCGGCGTCGAACCCCGGCCAGAGCCCGGCGAACATCTCCCGGCTGACCTGCCCGTGCAGCAGCGACACCCCGTTGGCCCGCTGGGCCAGGCGCAGCCCCATCACGGCCATGTTGAACAGGCCCGGCTCGCCGCCCGGATAGGTCTCGGTGCCCAGCGCCAGCACGCGGCGCGGGTCGAGGCCCGGCAGTTCGGCGTCGGGCCCGAAGTGCCGCGCGACCAGGTCCCGGTCGAAGCGGTCGATGCCGGCCGGGACGGGGGTGTGCGTGGTGAACACCGTCCCGGACCGTACGGTCTCCAGCGCCGCGTCGAAGTCGAGGCCCCCCTCGTCCGGTTCTCCCAGTTCGGCGATCCGCTCCAGGCCTAGGAACCCGGCGTGCCCCTCGTTGGTGTGGAACACCTCGGGCTCGGCGTGCCCGGTGAGCCGGCAGTAGGTGCGCACGGCGCGGACACCTCCTATGCCGAGCAGCATCTCCTGGAGCAGCCGGTGCTCGCTGCCGCCGCCGTAGAGCCGGTCGGTGACTCCGCGTTCGGCGGGGTCGTTCTCCTCGACGTCGGAGTCGAGCAGCAGCAGCGGGACCCGGCCGACCTGCGCGACCCAGATCCGGGCGTGCAGGGCGCGGCCGCCGGGCAGGGCGAGGGAGACGCGGGCGGGGGTGCCGTCGTCCTCCTCGATCTGGGTGAGGGGCAGCTCGTTGGGGTCGAGGACGGGGTAGTGCTCCTGCTGCCAGCCGTCGCGGGAGAGGGACTGGCGGAAGTAGCCGTGCCGGTAGAGCAGTCCGACGCCGATCAGCGGGGCGCCCAGGTCACTGGCCGCCTTCAGGTGGTCGCCGGCGAGGATGCCGAGGCCGCCGGAGTACTGGGGCAGCGCGGCGGTGATGCCGAACTCGGGCGAGAAGTAGGCGACGGCGGCGGGCAGCCCGTCGCCCTGCTGCTGGTACCAGCGGTCGCCGCTCACATAGTCGTCCAGGTCGTCGGCGACCGCGCTCAGACGGCGCAGGAAACGCCGGTCCTGCGCGAGCTCGGCGAGCCGCGCGGGGCTCACCCGGCCCAGCAGCCGCACCGGGTCGCCCTCGGCGGCGGCCCAGTGCTCGGGGTCCACGGACTGGAACAGGTCGCGCGTCTCCGCGTGCCAGGACCAGCGGAGGTTGCGCGCCAGGTCGCTGAGCGGCAGGAGGGGTTCGGGGAGAACTGGACGGACGGTGAACCGACGGATCGCCTTCACATTCCACCTCGGACGCTTTTCGCGGGGTGAGACGCACGGCGCTGTACGTCTCGTCGTCATTGTCGACGGTAGTGGTTACCGGGGCGTCACCGGGGACGCATCCGGGTGAAGCGGCCCGAACACGGCACATCCGGTACGCAGGAGAACAGAGCACCGGCGAGGGGCGCCCGGTGCCGAAGTGCCGGGAATTGGCCGAACCCCGCCGTACCGGAGGGAGTCAAGGCACGCCGGGCGGGAATCCGGGAGACGGGGCCGGTCTTGTACGTGGACGTACGCGCGAGTAGTTAACAAAGTGCCGGATTGCCCACCCGAACCGGGTGGGAAGGCTCCCCCGGTAGACGCAACAGGCACCACAGCACCGCAGCAGGACCCGTCGCCCGCACACCCGGCCCACACCCAAGTCGACGCGGACAGGAGCGGTCATGCCCGCCACGCACCACTCGTCAGCACCGGCGACGCCCGGCAAGGCGGCCGGCAGAAAACCCGGCCGGCCGGCCCGCCAGGCGGCCCCGCCGGACGCCGCCCGGACCGCCGCGACCGAGACCCCGAGAGGACAGCCCGTGGTGGGCCGCATCCCGGTCCTGGACGTGCGGCCCGTGGTCCAGGGCGGGCGCAGGCCCGCGAAGGCGGTGCCCGGCGAGGTCTTCGAGGTGTCGGCCACCGTGTTCCGTGAGGGGCACGACGCCGTCGCCGCCGATGTCGTGCTGCGCGACCCGGACGGCCGCCCCGGCCCGTTCACCCCGATGCGCGAACTCGCCCCCGGCACCGACCGCTGGGGCGCCACCGTCAGCGCGGACCGGCCCGGCCGCTGGACCTACACGGTCGAGGCGTGGTCCGACCCGGTCGCCACCTGGCGGCACACCGCCGAGATCAAGATCCCGGCCGGCATCGACACCGAACCCGTGCTGGAGGAGGGCGCGCTGCTGTACGAGCGTGCGGCCGCCGGGGTTCCCGCGGAGCACCGGGACGTGCTGCTGGACGCGGTCGCGGCCCTGCGCGACGAGGACCGCCCGGCCGCCTGGCGACTGGCCTCGGCCCTCGCCCCGGAGGTCTCGGAGATCCTGGCCCGCCATCCCCTGCGGGAGTTGGTGACGGCCTCCGACCCGATGTCGCTGCTGGTGGAGCGCGAGCGGGCGCTGTACGGCTCCTGGTACGAGTTCTTCCCCCGCTCGGAAGGGACACTGGACGAACCGCACGGCACGTTCCGCACGGCGGCGAAGCGGCTGGAGGCCATCGCGGAGATGGGCTTCGACGTGGTCTACCTCCCGCCGATCCACCCCATCGG
>NZ_JBITTC010000015.1:0-14639 GCF_044541565.1 Streptomyces sp. NPDC085596
TCTTTAATAGTTGGCGTACCCGGGGCCGGGCCCCCCCCCCGCCAGGGGGGCGGCGTTCAAGTTCTGGTCGGCCGCCCCCCCCCCCCCCCCGGCCCCCCCCCCCCCCCCCCCCCAGGAGTTCTCATGTCCACCGACCAGCCCCAGACCATCGCTCCCGAGGCCCTGCCCGAGGTCATCACCGGCTTCCTGACGGCCCACCGCGCCCACGACGCCGCCACGGCACTCAGCTTCCTCCGTCCGGACGCCACCGTGACCGACGAGGGCAGGACCCATCAGGGAGCCCCGGCGATCGAAGCCTGGATGACCCGCTCTGCCGGCGAGTACACGTACACGATCGAACTCGTCGGCGCGCAGAAGGCCGATACGGATCACTACGTCGCCACCCACCACCTGGAGGGCGACTTCCCGGGCGGCGTGGTGGACCTGCACTACCGCTTCAGCCTCGGCGGCGGCCTCATCGAGGACCTGCGAATCGAGCCCTGACCGACGCAAAGGGAACCTGCGACCTCGCGAGGCCGGGCGGCATCCATGGGGACACCGCCCATGCCGGCGTCCGAGGCCCGGCAGGACTCCGTGTTCGGCGGCGACACCCTTCGGTATTCCCGCGATGCCGAGCACGCCCGGCATCGCGGGGTGGGTGATCCACTGGGCCCGGGGGCTCGCTCCTGGTTCGCCGACGACCAAGAAGACTCGAGCGGTCACGCCGGGAACATCCGGTCCCGTCGGCGTAGTTGTGCGGTAGGCCCGCCACGGGCTCGGGCCAAGACGCATCTCGCAGGAGGAATGTCCCATGACTGAGCGGCCTTTGACGCTGATGGCAGTGCACGCCCACCCCGACGACGAGGCGACCGGGACCGGAGGAGTCCTCGCGCGGTACGCGGCGGAAGGCATCCGGACGGTCCTCGTGACGTGTACCGACGGCCGTTGCGGTGACGGACCGGGGGGCGTCAAGCCGGGTGAGCCCGGGCACGACCCCGCGGCGGTCGCCCTGATGCGCCGGCACGAACTCGGGGCGAGCTGTGAGGTCCTGAAGGTCAGCGATCTGGAGACGCTGGACTACGCCGACTCCGGGATGACGGGCTGGCCGAGCAACGACGCCCCGGGTTCCTTCTGGCAGACCCCCGTACAGGAAGGCGCGGCCCGGCTCGCGGAACTGATGCGGCACTACCGCCCCGATGTGGTCGTCACCTACGACGAGAACGGCTTCTATGGCCACCCCGACCACATCCAGGCCCACCGCATCACGATGGCGGCGCTGGAGATGACCGAGCTGACACCGAAGGTGTACTGGACCACGGCGCCTCGCTCGATGATGGCGCGCTTCGGCGAGCTCATGCGCGAGTTCCATGGGGACATGCCGGAGCCGGACCCCGCCGAGGCCGCCGCGCTGGCCGAGATCGGCCTCCCCGACGACGAGATCACCACCTGGGTGGACACCACCGCGTTCAGCGGTCAGAAGTACGACGCCCTGGCCGCGCACGCCAGTCAGGGCGAGAACATCTTCTTCCTCAAGATGGGCAAGGAGAGGTTCGGCGAGCTGATGGGCGTGGAGACCTTCGTACGTGTCCAGGACCCCACCGGCGCCCCGACCCCCGAGGACGACCTCTTCGCCGGCCTTCGCTGAGGGCGCGTCGTGACTACGCCTCCCGCGACGCCAGTTCGATCACCGTGATGTCGGAGGGGGCGGCGACTCGCGTCGGTGGGCCCCAGGCTCCCGCGCCCCGGCTGACGTAGAGCTGGGTGTCGCCGTACCGCTCCAGGCCCGCGACCGTCGGGTTCGCCGCCTTCGCGATCAGGTTGCCCGGCCAGAGCTGGCCGCCGTGGGTGTGGCCGGAGAGCTGGAGGTCCACGTCGTAGCGGACGGCCTCGTGGATCTGGACCGGCTGGTGGGCCATGAGGACGCAGGCGCGGGAGGTGTCGCGGTCGCCGAGGGCCTTGGCGAAGTCCGGGCCCTGGCCCTCGCTCCGGCCCTGGAGGTCGTTCACCCCGGCCAGGTCGAAGTACGGCAGCTCCGTGCGGGCGTTCTCCAGGGGGCGCATGCCGAGCGTGCGGACCTCTTCCAGCCACTGTGCGGCGCCGGAGAAGTACTCGTGGTTTCCCGTAACGAAGAACGTGCCGAGCCGGGACTCCAGCCCCGCCAGCGGAGCCGCCGCCGGGCCCAGGTTCTTGACGCTGCCGTCCACCAGGTCGCCGACGACCGCGATCATGTCCGGCTGGGTCGAGTTGATCGTGTCCACGACCGTCTGCGCGAAGCTCCGCCCCAGCACCGGGCCCAGGTGGATGTCGCTGACCACCGCGATCCGGAAGCCCTGCGCCGCCCGCGGCAGCTTGGCCAGGGGGACGGTGACCCGCTTCACCTTCGGACCCCGTAGCACCCCGTACGTCCCCCAGCCGGTCGTCCCCAGCGCCACCGCGGCCGCCGTGCCTCCGGCGACTCGGGAGACGAAGAGGCGGCGGGAGAGGGCGGAGGCGGCGAGCTCCGAAGCCTGCGGGCCGGCCGGCCGGGCCGGGGGCGCGGACGCGTCGTCAGCCCTCGCGGACGGTTCCGCCGGGGACGCGAGCGCGTCGTCAGCAACCCCGGACCGCTCCACCCCCGACCGCTCCGCCGCAGACCGCTCCGCCGGAGGCACCGGCACCCGGTCCAGCCCGGCGAACACGGCTTCCCGTGTCGCCCGCCGGGCGCGCCGCGCCGCCCACACCCGTACCGGCTCCGTCGCCACCGTGGCCAGCAGCAGGTAGAGGGCCAGGGCCATCCACAGGAACCCCGGCCAGGCCAGGGCCCGTTGGAGCCAGAAGGGGGCGCCGGAGCGTTCCGCGACCAGGGCGGCGATCATCAGTACCGGGGCCGCGACGAAGAGCGTCGTGCCCGCCCGGCGGGCCGGGCCACGCGGGCTGGTGGTGTCGCGGATCAGACGGCGCCAGACGTACCAGTGCAGGCCCGCCACGGCGGCCAGTACGGCCAGGGCGACGAGCACGAAGACGATGACCACCCGACGCGTCCCCTATGACGTCCGACGCAGTGCGCGCAGTCCGCGCAACCCGATGACCCCGACGACCGTCCCCAGTACGAAGGACACGACCGCCAGCGTCAGGTGCACCCAGAAGTAGGCCGTGGGATGCCCGTCGTCGAAGGCGAGACCGCTGCCGTCAGCAATTAGGTTCTTAACGAAAGTGACCCAGATGACCCAGCTCCACACCCCGAAGGCGAGCAGGAACCAGGAGACCGGGCGGCTGAGCTTCATGAGTCCAGTATCGCCGCCCGCTGTCCGGTTCCGTGGCCGGGGTGGAGCGGGAGGCGGGACTTCACAGCCCGGGGCAGGTACGTTCTCGATCGTGTCCGCACCGAAGAAGATCGCTCAGCGATCCCTATTGATCACATCCGCCGCGCTGCTGACCGTTTCCGTCACCGCACCGTCAGCCTTCGCCGCACCCAAGCCGTCAGCGAGTCCCAGCACCGCACCCCCGGCCCGCATGTCCCAGGTCGGCGGCGCCCGGCTCGGCGTGCCCGGTACGCAGGTGAACCTCGCCCCAGGCGTACCGGTGCTGCCCAAGGGCCTCACCGCACGTTCCTGGATCGTCACCGACGCCGAGACCGGCGACGTACTCGCCTCGCACAACGCGCACTGGCGGCTCCCCCCGGCGAGCACCCTGAAGATGCTGTTCGCGGACACCGTGCTGCCCCGCTTCCCGAGGGACCAGCGCCACCAGGTGCTGCCCACGGACCTCGCAGGGATCGGCGCCGGTTCGAGCATGGTCGGGATAAAGGAGAACGAGACCTACACCGTCCACGACCTGTGGCTCGGTGTCTTCCTGCGCTCCGGCAACGACGCCGTCCACGTGCTCTCCGCGATGAACGGCGGTGTCCCGCGGACGGTCAGGGACATGCAGGCCCACGCCGACGCCCTCCAGGCCCGCGACACCCACGTGGTCAGCCCCGACGGCTACGACGCCCCCCAGCAGTACTCCTCGGCGTACGACCTCACCCTGTTCGCCCGCTCCGGACTCCAGAAGAAGGACTTCCGGGAGTACTGCTCCACCGTGCGCGCCAAGTTCCCCGGCGCCACCACCCAGAAGGGCAAGGGCAAGGGCACCCGCGAGACCTTCGAGATCCAGAACACCAACCGGCTGCTGAGCGGCGACACGGACACCGCCGTCTATCCGGGCATCGCCGGCGTCAAGAACGGCAACACCACCAACGCGGGCGCCACCTTCACCGGTGTCGCCGAGCGCGGCGGCAAGGTGCTGCTGGTCACCGTGATGAATCCGGAGAAGCACGAGCACGACGAGGTCTACAAGGAGACCGCCCAGCTCTTCGACTGGGGCTTCAGGGCCGCGGGCAAGGTCCAGCCGGTCGGGGTGCTCGTCCCGCCGCTGAACGCCACCCCGAGCGCCCGGCCCAGTGGCGCGCCCAGCGCCGCCGTCACCGGCACCCCGCAGGGCACCGCGGGGGCCGGTTCCGAGCCGGTGAAGGGCGCCACCGCCCAGGGCGGCTCCCGGGGCGCCGGGACCGCGCTGGCCGTCGCCGCCGGGCTGCTGGTGCTGCTCGGCGGCGGGGCCTTCCTGGTCAACCGCCGCTGGCCGCTGCCTGATCTGATGCGTCGACGGCAGCGTCCGTGACCTTCCCCTCCTCGCTGCGCGTCGCCGTCCAGGCGGCGCAGTACAGCACCAGCTTCGAGGTGAAGTTGATCCACAGCAGCAGGGCGACGGGGACACCGAAGGCGCCGTACACGCTCTTCGCGGCGACGCCCTGGATGTAGCCGCTCAGCAGCAGCTTGAGCAGTTCGAAGCCGACCGCGCCGAGCAGGGCCGCCACCACCAGGCGGCGGCGCGGCGGTTCGACACCGGGCAGCAGGCTCAGTACGTACAGCAGAACCAGGAAGTCGGCGAGCACGGCGACGGCGAACGCGGCCACCCGCAGCAGCACGGTGCCCCAGCTGTGCTCTTCCAGGCCGATCGCCCCCGCCAGCTTGCCGATGGCGGCCGAGGCGAGCGTGGAGGCGGCCAGGGTCAGCAGCAGGGCGCCGCCGAGCCCGATGAGCACCCCGGCGTCCTTCAGCTTCAGCACGACGGGGTTGCCGTCCCGCTCGGGCAGCTCCCACACCGCGCGCAGACAGTCCCGGATCTGGCCGACCCAGCCGATACCGGTGAACAGCAGCGCCGCACCGGCGATCAGCCCGACCGTGCCCGCGTTCTGCACCAGGCCGCCCAGGTCGAGCTGGTCGGCGAGGCCCGGGAACTGGCTCGCGATGTTCTTCTCGACGGTCTTCTGCCGGGCCGGGCTCAGTGTGGCCGCGGTGATCGCCGCCGCGACGGTCAGCAGCGGGAACAGCGCCACGAAGCTGACGAACGTCATGGCCGCGGCCAGCCAGGTCCAGTTCACCCGGTCCAGGCGCGCGTACGAACGCCACGCGTGCGTGGTCATCAGCCAGGTCACGATCGGCCCGATGCCGGGCAGCTTCTTCAGCCAGTCCATGATCCGCCTCTGCCCTCGTCGCGGGAACTCCATGTGCCGATACCCAGGATGGGCGCGAACCCGGCAGCCGCCCGGTGCCGCGTCCCACTAATCACCCATTGCGGGGAGCCCGGCGCCGCCGTGCGGACATTCGGCCATATGCGGACGATACGGTCACTCGCATGTCTGCTGTCTGCGGTCCTCCTCAGTCCCTGCTCGTCCTCGGCGGCACCTCGGAGATCGCGCTGGCCACCGCGCGCCGCCTCATCGCCCGCCGCACCCGCACCGTCTGGCTCGCGGGGCGTCCCGGCCCGGCGCTGGACCGCGCGGCCGTCCGCCTCTCCGCGCTCGGCGCGGACGTCCGTACCGTCGCCTTCGACGCGCTGGACCCGGAGTCCCACGAGACGGTCCTCGGCAAGGTGTTCGCCGAGGGCGCCGTCGACATGGTGCTGCTCGCCTTCGGGGTCCTCGGGGACCAGGCGCGGGACGAGCGGGAGCCGCTGCGCGCGGTCCGGGTCGCCGCGACCAACTACACCGGCGCGGTCTCGGCGGGTCTGGTCGCGGCCGGCGCCCTCCAGGACCAGGGCCACGGCTCGCTGGTGATCCTCTCCTCGGTGGCCGCCGAGCGCGCCCGCCGCTCCGACTTCATCTACGGCTCCAGCAAGGCCGGCCTGGACACCTTCGCGCAAGGACTCGGCGACGCGCTGTACGGGACGGGGGTGCAGGTCATGGTCGTACGGCCCGGGTTCGTGCGGACCGGCAAGACCGCCCATCTGGCGCCCGGACCGCTCTCCACCACCCCGGAGAAGGTGGCCGCCGCCGTCGAACTCGGGCTGCGCCGCCGCTCGGAGACGGTGTGGGTGCCCGGTGCGCTGCGCCCGGTGATGTCGGTACTGCGGCACGCGCCGCGCGCGCTGTTCCGCAGACTGCCGGTCTGAGCGGGGCTCAGCGGCTGCCGATGGTGTCGCGCTCGGTGGCTCCGGGCTGGGGCGGCACCACGGGGCTGCCGAACGGGTAGTCGCGCAGCTTGCGCCACACCCCGTCGGCGCCCTGCTCGTACAGCGCGAACCCGGTGCACGGCCAGGCGGCCTCGAACCCGGCCAGCTCCTCGAAGGCGCGGTCCATCGCCGCCTCCTCGATGCCGTGCGCCACGGTGACGTGCGGATGGTACGGGAAGAGCAGCTCGCGCGGCACCGGGCCGGAGGCGTGCCGGACGTGGGCCTGGAGATCGGCGCATTCCTCGGCACCCTGCTCGACGCGGACGTAGACCACGGGCGACAGGGGGCGGAAGGTGCCGGTGCCGGACAGCCGCATCGGGAAGGGCCGGCCGGCCGCCGCGACCCCCGCGAGGTGCGCGTCGACGGCGGACAGGTCCGCCTCCTCGACCTCGGTGGGCGGCAGCAGCGTGATGTGCGTGGGGATGCTGAGCGCGGCGGCGTCGCCGAAGCCCGCGCGCCGCTCCTGGAGCAGGCTGCCGTGAGGCTCCGGGACCGCGATCGACACGCCGATCGTTACGGTCCCCACGTCGTCTCCTGTCGTCGCGTGCTGTTCTGTGGGCCGTCCTCGCGTACGGCCTTCGGCTATCGACTGTACGGCCACGGGTGTCCCCAGGGCAGGCGCAACGGAAGTGATGTACGGCGCTCTGCCCCACCGGACATGCGTGCGGTCGCACGTCCGGGGGCGGCTGTGCGCCCCCGGACGCCCGGTCAGTGCTTGGCCGGCAGGAAACCGACCCGGTCGTACGCCAGCGCCAGGGTCTCGGCGGCCACGGCGCGGGCCTTCTCGGCGCCCTTGGCGAGGATCGAGTCCAGCGTCTCGGTGTCCGCCAGGTACTGCTGGGTGCGCTCGCGGAACGGGGTGACGAACTCGACCATGATCTCGGCGAGGTCGGTCTTGAGGGCGCCGTACATCTTGCCCTCGTACTCCCGCTCCAGGTCGGCGATCGGCGTGCCGGTGAGGGTGGAGTGGATGGTGAGGAGGTTGCTCACGCCGGGCTTGTTCTCCCGGTCGAAGCGGATCACCGTCTCGGTGTCGGTGACCGCGCTCTTCACCTTCTTCGCCGTCGTCTTCGGGTCGTCCAGCAGGTTGATGAGGCCCTTCGGCGTGGACGCCGACTTGCTCATCTTGACCGCCGGGTCCTGGAGGTCGTAGATCTTCGCCGTCTCCTTGAGGATGTACGGCTTGGGGCTGGTGAAGGTCTCGCCGAAGCGGCCGTTGAAGCGGTCGGCGAGGTCACGGGTCAGCTCGACGTGCTGGCGCTGGTCCTCACCGACCGGGACCTCGTCGGCGTTGTAGAGCAGGATGTCCGCGACCTGGAGGATCGGGTACGTGAAGAGGCCGACGCTGGCCCGGTCGGCACCCTGCCTGGCGGCCTTGTCCTTGAACTGGGTCATGCGGGACGCCTCGCCGAAGCCGGTGAGGCAGTTCATGACCCAGGCGAGCTGGGCGTGCTCGGGGACCTGGCTCTGCACGAAGAGGGTGCAGCGGTCGGGGTCCAGACCGGCCGCGAGGAGCTGGGCCGCGGCCAGGCGGGTGTTCGCGCGCAGATCCTTCGGGTCCTGCGGGAGCGTGATCGCGTGCAGGTCGACGACCATGTAGAACGCGTCGTGGGTCTCCTGGAGGGCCACCCACTGACGGACGGCACCGAGGTAGTTGCCGAGGTGGAACGAGCCTGCGGTGGGCTGGATTCCGGAGAGTACGCGAGGCTTCTTTTCAGGGGTGGCCATGGTGCCCATTCTTCCAGAGGTGGAGGTGGGTCCAGTGCCTAGGTGGGGGGGGTGCTTGCGGAGGCGCGGGGGCTGCGGCGACGTCGTGGCTTGTCGCGCAGTTCCCCGCGCCCCTGGGGTAGGTGCACCTCGCCCCTGTTGATCAGGTGAGGTCGATCTCCGGGTAGAGGGGGAACGCCGACACCAGGTCCGTCGCCCGCTTCGCGATTTCGTCCGCTGTCTTCTGGTCCAGGACGTGCTGGGCCTTCGACGGGGCGCCGGACTTCGTGGTGCCCGGCTCCGTCGTCGTCAGGACGCGGTCGATCAGGCCCGCCACCTCGTCCATCTCCGGCCGGCCCAGGCCGCGGGTCGTCAGGGCGGGGGTGCCGATGCGGATGCCGGAGGTGTACCAGGCGCCGTTGGGGTCGGCGGGGATGGCGTTGCGGTTGGTGACGATGCCGGAGTCCAGCAGGGCGGCCTCGGCCTGGCGGCCGGTGAGGCCGTAGGAGGCGGCGACGTCGATCAGGTTGAGGTGGTTGTCGGTGCCGCCGGTGACCAGGGTGGCGCCGCGCTTCATCAGGCCCTCGGCGAGCGCGCGGGAGTTGTCGACGACACGCTGGGCGTAGTCCTGGAAGGAGGGCTGCCGGGCCTCGGCCAGGGCGACGGCCTTGGCGGCCATGACGTGCGGGAGCGGACCGCCGAGCACCATCGGGCAGCCGCGGTCGACCTGGTCCTTGAGGGAGTCGTCGCACAGGACCATGCCGCCGCGCGGGCCGCGCAGCGACTTGTGGGTGGTGGTGGTCACGATCTGGGCGTGCGGGACCGGGTCGAAGTCGCCGGTGAGGACCTTGCCCGCGACCAGACCGGCGAAGTGCGCCATGTCGACCATGAGGGTGGCGCCGACCTCGTCCGCGATCTCGCGCATGATCCGGAAGTTCACCAGGCGCGGGTAGGCGGAGTACCCGGCGACGAGGATCAGCGGGCGGAACTCACGGGCCTGGGCGCGCAGGGCCTCGTAGTCGATCAGGCCGGTGGCCGGGTCGGTGCCGTAGGAGCGCTGGTCGAACATCTTGCCGCTGATGTTGGGCCGGAAGCCGTGGGTGAGGTGGCCGCCCGCGTCCAGGGACATGCCCAGCATGCGCTGGTTGCCGAACGCCTGGCGCAGCTCGGCCCAGTCGGCCTCGGACAGCTCGTTGATCTGGCGGACGCCGGTCTTCTGGAGGAACGGGACCTCGACACGGTCGGCGAGTACGGCCCAGAAGGCGACCAGGTTGGCGTCGATACCGGAGTGCGGCTGGACGTAGGCGTGCCGGGCGCCGAAGAGCTCGCGGGCGTGCTCGGCGGCGAGGGACTCGACGGTGTCGACGTTGCGGCAGCCGGCGTAGAAGCGGCGGCCGACGGTGCCCTCGGCGTACTTGTCGCTGAACCAGTTGCCCATCGCCAGCAGGGTGGCCGGGGAGGCGTAGTTCTCGGAGGCGATCAGCTTGAGCATGTCGCGCTGGTCGTGGATCTCCTGGCCGATCGCGTCGGCGACGCGGGGCTCGACCGCGCGGATCACATCGAGGGCGGCGCGGTAGGCGGTGGTCTCGGCGGAGCCGGACGGGGTGGAATTCTCGGGCATGGGGGCCTCCGGACAGGGCGTCGGTGTGTCGTCGCGTTCGGTTCGGCCCAGGCGCACGGCACTGACTCCCGGGCCGCTCCCCGATGGTCGGTCCCATCCCAGCGCGCCAGTCACGGCCCACGAACCAGCCTACCGGCCATGCGGGACGGACGGCGGCCGGTCCGGGGAGCGGACGTGTCTAGGGGGGCGGACGTGTCTAGGGGAGCGGACGTGTCTAGAGGATCACGTGCGGCAGGAAGCGGGCGTAGGTGTCGGTGATCAGGCCCGAGGACTCGCGGATGCCGAGGCCGGCCGCCTCGTCGCCGACGACCCAGGCGCCGAGGACGACGTGGTTGCCGTCGAAGGCGGGCAGCGGGGCGAGGGCCTGGTAGCAGCAGGGCTCGTCCTGGGCCGGGGGTGGCGGGGTGCCGGGCGGGTGCAGGGTGACGCCCTCGCCCTCGCGGCCGAGCAGCGGCTTGGCGGCGTAGCCGGTGGTGGCGGCCAGCTCGCGGGGGCCGTCCAGGTAGGCCGGGAGGAGGTTGGGGTGGCCGGGGTACAGCTCCCAGAGGACGGCCAGCAGGGCCTTGTTGCTGAGCAGCATCTTCCAGGCGGGCTCGATCCACAGGGTGCTGCCGGTGCCGCCGCCGTTGTCCAGGGTGTCGAGGACGTGCTCGGCGAACTCGTCGGTGGTGAGCCATTCCCAGGGGTACAGCTTGAAGATCGCGCGGATGAACTTCAGCCGGTTGTCCACGAAGCGGCCGGAGAGGGTGTCCCAGCCGATCTCCTCCATGGCGAGCCAGTCGGTGGCGAGCCCGGCCTGCTCGGCGGTCTCCTTGAGGTAGGCGACCGTCATCAGGTCCTCGCCTAGTTCGTCGGCGGAGGAGTGCGCGAAGTGCAGCGGGGCGCCCGGCGGGAGCAGTCCCGCCTGCTTGCGCCAGGTGTCGACCAGCCGCTCGTGCAGCGAGTTCCACTGGTCGGCGCCGGGGAAGCGGTCCTCCATCCAGAACCACTGCGCGGACGCGGCCTCGACCAGGGAGGTCGGGGTGTCCGCGTTGTACTCCAGCATCTTCGCCGGGCCGGTGCCGTCGTAGTGGAGGTCGAACCTGCCGTAGACGGACGGGAGTTCGGCACGTCGGTGCCATGCCTCGGTGACGGCGGCGACCACGCGCGGGCCGGTGATGCCGAGGTCGGCGAGGCGGTTGTGCTCCACCAGGTGCCCGGCGGCGGCCAGGCACATGGCGTGCAGTTCCCCGACGGTCTCCTCCAGCACCTCCACCTCGGGCAGCGAGAAGGCGTAGTAGGCGCTCTCGTCCCAGTAGGGGCGCAGGCTGCCGTCGGGGTGGCGGGTGAGCGGGTAGACGATCCCCTGCTCCTCGACGGTGTGCTGCCAGTCGGGGCGGGGCGTGATCGTACGGCGTTCCATGCGTGCGTCCCGGGCCGGTCAGCCGCCGGAGCTGCCGTGGCCGCTGCCGAAGCCGCCCCGGTGCACGCTGTGGTTGTCGTTGTCGTACGAGGAACGGCCCGAGCCGCTGCCGGACTTGCGGGGCGGGGTGAAGGAGCCGCCGCGGACCCAGGAGCCCTTCTTCTTGCCGCCGTAGTAGTACGCGCCGTCGGTGGACGTGGCGGACTTGCAGTTCTTGTCGGAGACGGTGTGGTAGCCCTTGGCCACGTTGTAGCTGTCCCGGTCCACGCAGCGCTTGTCCGGGTCGGACGAGCACGCGGTGAGGGCGGCGGCGAGCAGCCCCATGCCGCCCAGGACGACCGTGGTGGACCGCAGTTGTGCGCGGGCGTTGGCCATGTTCTGTTCTCCCCCGTCGGTGGTGCGTTCGGCAGTCAGCCTAGAGACCGGTGTGAGTTTCCGGCAGGGCACCCCCACGTACGCCTGTTCCCCCTAAAGTCACTTTGTGCTTTTTGGAATGGTGTGCGCGCTCGGCGCGGCGGTCTGCTTCGGTACGGCCACAGTGCTTCAGGCGGTGGCCGCGCGGGCGGCCGGAGGAGAGGAAGGCGGGGAGGCGGCGCTGCTGCTGCGGGCAGTGCGGCAGTGGCGGTACGCGGCGGGGCTCGCCCTTGACGCGCTCGGCTTCGTGTTCCAGGTCCTCGCGCTGCGCTCGGTGCCGATCTACGCGGTGGGCGCCGCGCTGGCCGCGAGCCTCGCGGTGACGGCGGTGGTCGCGGCGCGGCTGCTGCGGGTACGCCTGAGCGGGCCGGAGTGGGCGGCGGTCGGCGTGGTGTGCGCGGGGCTCGCGCTGCTCGGGCTGGCCTCGGGCGCGGAGGGCGACCGCGGCGGCCCGGCCTGGCTGCCGTACGCGCTGCTCGCGACGGCGGCGGGCGTACTGCTCCTCGGCGCGGTCGGCGGCCGGCTCTCGGGACGGCCGCGCGCGCTGCTGCTCGGCCTCGGCGCGGGGTTCGGCTTCGGGGTGGTGGAGGTCGCGGTACGCCTGGTGAACTCACCTGACCCGTACGCCCTGTTGACCGACCCGTCCCTCTACGCCCTCCTCCTCGGCGGCGGCGCCGCCTTCCTGCTGCTGACCTCGGCGCTGCAACGCGGTTCGGTCACGACGGCGACAGCCGGAATGGTGCTCGGCGAGACCCTGGGCCCGGCGGCGGTGGGCGTGCTCTGGCTGGGCGACCGCACGAGGGCGGGGCTCGGTCCACTCGCGGTGCTGGGGTTCGTCGTGGCGGTGGCGGGGGCGCTGGCGTTGGCGCGGTTCGGGGAGGCGCCGGAGGCGGAGTCGGTGGCGGAGGCGGAGGCGGAGCCTGTGCGCTGACCAGCGCGGGCGCCGTTCGCCTCGATTCTCCTTACGGCAGCGCCCGGCACAGCGCCTCCAGCGCGTCCTTCCACGCGCTCTCCGGCGGCGTCCCGTACCCCACCACCAGCGCGTCCAGCGGCTCGGCGACGGCCTGGGGATGGCGGTAGAAGGAGAGACCGTGCAGGGCCAGCCCCTGCCAGCCCGCGGCCTGCACGACCGACCGCTCGGTGCCGGGCGGCAGCCGCAGCACCGCGTGCAGACCGGCCGCGATGCCGGTGACCGTCACCCCGGGCGCCCGGTCGGCGACGGCGGCGGCGAGGGCGTCGCGGCGGCGCCGGTAGCGCAGGCGGGCGGCGCGGACGTGGCGGTCGTAGGCGCCGGAGGTGAGGAACTCGGCCAGGGTGAGCTGGTCCAGCACCCCGCAGGTGTCGCTGTGTCCCTTGGCCGCGATTACCTCCGCCAGCAGCGCCGGGGGCACCACCATCCAGCCCAGGCGCAGCCCGGGGGCGAGGGACTTGCTGGCGGTGCCCAGATAGACGACGTGGTCGGGGTCGAGTCCCTGGAGGGCGCCGACGGACTGGCGGTCGTAGCGGAACTCGCCGTCGTAGTCGTCCTCCAGGATCAGCCCGCCGGTACGTCGCCCCCAGTCCACCACGGCCGCCCGGCGGTCGGGGTGCAGCGGGGTGCCCATCGGGAACTGGTGGGCAGGGGTGAGGAGTACGGCACTCTCGCCGCTCAACGCCCTTGTATCGGTTCCGAGTTCGCCGTACGGCAGCGCGGTGGTCGTCAGGCCCGCCCCGGCGAGGAGGTCGTGGTGCACGTCGAGGCCGTACGACTCGACGGCGACCGTGCGGGCGCCGCGCCCGCGCAGCACGGTGCCGAGGAGGCGCAGGGCGTGGGAGAAGCCCGAGGTGATCAGCACCGAGCCGGGGTCGGTGCGTACGCCCCGGACGCGGGCGAGGTATCCGGCGACGGCGGTGCGCAGTTCGGGGCGGCCGCGTGGGTCGCCGTAGCCCAGGGCGTCGTTGGGGGCCTGGGTCAGGGCGCGGCGGGCGGCCCTGAGCCACTCGGTGCGCGGGAAGGCGGCGAGGTCGGGGGTGCCGGGGACGAGGCTGTGCGTGGGGCGGCCGGGCGGGCGGCGCCGGACGGGGGCGGCCGCCGCCCCGGCGGGGTTCACGGCCCGGTCGGCGACGCGGGTGCCGGAGCCCTGGCGGGCGGTGAGCCAGCCCTCGGCGACCAGGTCGGCGTACGCCTCGGCGACGGTGTTGCGGGCGATGCCGAGGTCCGCCGCCAGGGTGCGGGAGGACGGCAGCCGGGTGCCGGGGGCGAGCCGGCCGGTGCGCACGGCGTCGCGCAGCGCGTCGGTGAGCCCCCGGCGCAGGCCGCTGCTCCCGGCCGGTTCGAGGTGAAGGTCGATGCCCAGATTGGCCCATGAATCCGCCATGGGAATGGACCATACTCCTGGGCTGCTTCGCTCCTAGGCTTGCCCGTATGGAGACCACGGAGAACACCACCGAGTACGCCCCCGAGCACCCCGCCCGCATGTCCTGGACGTCGCACGCGCCGGAGGTCTACAAGGCGATGGTCCGCCTGGACACCGCCGCCCGGAAGGGGATCGACCCGACGCTGCTGGAACTGGTGAAGATCCGCGCCTCCCAGCTCAACCACTGCGCGTTCTGCCTCGACATGCACACCAAGGACGCGCTGGCGGCCGGGGAGAGTGTGGAGCGGATCGTGCAGCTCAGCGCCTGGCAGGAGTCGCTGCACTTCTACACCGAGAAGGAGCTGGCCGCCCTGGAGCTGACCGAGGCGGTCACCGTCATCACCGACGGCTTCGTACCGGACGAGGTCTACGAGCGCGCCGCCAAGCAGTTCGAGGAGGCGGAGCTGGCGCAGCTGATCGCCGCGATCACGGTGATCAACGCGTGGAACCGCTTCGCGGTGACGACACGGATGGTGCCGGGGCATTACACGCCGGGGCAGCACCAGTAGCCGTACCCGGAGGGGGGGCCGGGGGGGGGGGGCCCCCCCGGGGGCGCCCCCCCCCCCCCCCCCCGCGGCGCAAAACGGAAACACCCCGGTCAAACAAACCGGGGGGGGGCCACCCACAAATAAAGCGGCCCCAACCGGGC
>NZ_JBITTC010000016.1:0-2670 GCF_044541565.1 Streptomyces sp. NPDC085596
ACCGGTGTTGCCGGTGCCGGAGGAGTCGGTCACCGAGGTGCCCGAGCCCTGGTCCAGCTTCCACCAGCCCGCCGGATGACCCGAGGCGTCCCCGTGCACGGTCTGCGAGGTGAGGTTGCCCCTGGTGTCGTAGCCGTTGGTGGTCACCCGGTCCCCGCCCGCGGAGTCCGACTCCTGGGTCGAGGCGACCAGGTCGTCCGGGGTGTAGGACACCGAGGTCGTGCGGTGGACGCCCGCCGGGTCGACCGTGGTGGAGGTGGTCCGCGAGGCGGCGTCCACCACGTAGTCGGTCTCCGTCGTGCCGTTCTCGGTCATGCTCTTCACGAGGTTGCCGGCCGCGTCGTAGGAGTCCGACTCCTGAACGAAGCTGTTCGTGCCGCCCGAGTCGGTGTCGGTGACCGTCGCCACCAGATCGTCGTCCGTGTACGTGTACGACGTGGTGTTGCCCATCGAGTCCGTCTCGGACGCCAGCCGACCCGCCGGGTCGTAGGCGCGCGAGACCTGTACCAGGTCCCTCGGTGCCGAAGGCGTGACCGGGTCCCCGGTGTACTGCTTCAGCGTCTGCGTGAGCAGGTCGCCGTTGGCGTTGTAGGTGTAGGCGATGGTGGTCCCGTCAGGGGCGGTCTCCGACGCCTTGTTGCCGTAGCCGTCGTAGGTGTACGTCGTGGTGGCGCCGTTGGCCGCCCCGGCGTTGGCGTTGGCGTCCTTGGCCGTCGCCAGCTGGCCGTACGCGTTGTACGACCACGACTTCGTGCGCGGGGCGTCACCGCCGGTGCCGTCGGCGATGGTCTGTGTCAGGACGTCGTCGTCGGCGTCGTAGGCGGTGGTGGTGACCGGCGTGTGCGCGGCACCGGTGATCCGGTCGGTCAGCGGCGGCTCGGTCTCCTTGGTGATGTTGTCGTCACCGTCGTACTCGAAGGAGGTGGTCAGGCCCGCCGGATAGGAGTCGGACACCTCCGTCCTGGTCAGCACGCGGCCCACGCCGTCGTAGGTGAACTTCGTGACCAGACCGCCGGTGTCGGTGCTCGAGGCGACGTCACCGTTGCGGAAGTAGGAGACGGACGTGGTCGCACCGGACGGCAGGACCACCTTGACCGGCAGGCCGGCCGGGACGTTCCCGCTGTCCGCCGCCGGATAGCCCACGCCGCCGTCGGAGAAGGTCGTGCCGACCGTGCGGCCGTTCGGGAAGCCCGGCACCGGCGGGGTGGACTGGGTGACCGCGTTGCCGTGCGCGTCGTAACCGTAGGACGTCAGGTAGGTGTTGTCACTGGCCGAGGCCGAACGCGGGTCCCGGAAGGTGAGCGGCAGGTCGTTGCGCGGGTCGGCGGTGGTCAGCTGGGCGGATGTGTCGTCCGGGTAGTACGTGAAATACCGGGTCGAGCACTTGTTGGCCGCCTGGTCCTGGCATGCCGTCACCGAGACGGCGTTACCGCGCGGGTCGTGACCCGTGGTGGTCACGGCGCCATTGGGGTCGGTGACGGTGCGCTCGAACCCGCCGGTGTCATAACCGAACGACGTCTTCTGGCCGAGGCCGTCGGTCCACTCGATCTCACGGTTGCCATGCGTCGGGTCGTACACGTAGGTGAGCGTGCGCCCGCCCGGATCGGTCACGTTCACTGTCTTCACCGGCAGCAGGCCGGTGGAGTTCAGTGCCGCGTCGTACTGCGCGCCGACGTCGTCCGCGGAGAGCTGCGAGCGGTAGACCGCCGCTTCGGCGATCGAGCCCTTGAAGTAGCTGGCGTAACCGGTGATGTCGGTGGTGTTGTTGTGCGACTCGTCGGGCCAGTTGCCGCCGATGTAGCCCGCGCCGATGTAGGTGTAGGGCTGGCCGTTCATCGCGGCGGTGCTGGTCTGGGTGCCGACCAGGTTGCCGTCCAGGTAGAGGGACTGGCTGGTCGCCGACGAGGACAGCACGACGTGGTGCCACTTGTTGTCGGTCACCGCAGACGCGGAGCCCAGCGGCTTGGTCGAGCCGCCGGAGAAGTAGAACTCCCCGTACAGCTTCCCGCTGCTGCCCACGTAGAGGATCGGCGTGTAGGCGGTCGGGGTGGTGGTGCCCAGCGGGTCCTTGGACGCCCCGACCAGCACACCGTTGGCGGTGGCCGTCTTGAACCACATGTCCACCGACTCGGGGCCGGTGCCCGGAATCGTGCCGCTGGGCAGCGTCACCTTCGAGGAGGTGCCGTTGAACGCACCGGTGGTGTGGTCGCTGAACGGGCCCGCCGAGCCCAGCGTCACGGACGAGTAGGTGCCCGTGCCGCCGCGCACCTCGTCGAGTGCCGTCGTGGCACCCGCCGACTCACCGAAGCGGTAGTACTGGTTGGGGGTCCCGCCAAGCACCGCCGAGCGATAGACCTGGCTGGAGCCGGTGACGCTCGGAGCACCGAGCTGCCATACTCCGCCGTCGTCGTCGGTGACCCGGACGGCTCGCGCGGCGTTGGTGTCGTAGTCGATCGTGGACTGCATCTTGCCCGACGGACGGGTGATCGAGCTCAGCAGTGGCGACGCCTTCGTGGCCGCCGTGTGTATCGCCGTGACCTCGTTGGCCGTCAGAGCACGGGGGTAGAACGCGGTATCGGCGATGGTGCCGTTGAAGTAGGTCGGGAAGCCCTGGTCGCTCGTGGTCGAGTAGTGCGGCTCGTCCGGCCAGGTACCGCCCAGGAAGCCGGC
>NZ_JBITTC010000017.1:0-1940 GCF_044541565.1 Streptomyces sp. NPDC085596
ACCGGTGTTGCCGGTGCCGGAGGAGTCGGTCACCGAGGTGCCCGAGCCCTGGTCCAGCTTCCACCAGCCCGCCGGATGACCCGAGGCGTCCCCGTACAGCGTCTCGCTGAGCAGGTTGCCCATGTCGTCGTAGGTGCTGGTGGTGGTGCGGTCGTAGCCGGAGGAGTCGCGGTCGGTCTCGCTGGCGACCTGGTCGTCCGGCGTGTAGGAGACGGTGCTCACCCGGTCCACACCGGTCGGGTCCAGCTCCGTGGCGGTGGTCCGGGACGCGGCGTCGACGGTGTACTTGGTGACCGTCTCGCCGTTGTCGGAGGTGGACTGGAGCAGGTTCCCGGCCGCGTCGTAGGCGTCCGACTCCAGCACGTAGGTGCTCTGGCCGTCGCCGCTCTTCTTCGTCACCGTCGCGGTCAGACCGTCGTCGGTGTACGTGTACGAGGTGACGTTGCCCATCGCGTCGGTGATCGACGCGAGCCGGCCCGAGGGGTCGTACGCCCGCGAGGACTCGGTCAGCAGCGTCGCGGGCTGCGGGTTGACCGGGTCACCGGTGTACATCAGGCCCTGCGTGAGCAGGTTGCCCTCCGCGTCGTACGTGTACCGGGTCTCGTTGCCGGCGCTGGTGACCTCCTTGGTCTTGTTGCCCGAGGTGTCGTAGCTGTACGTCGTGGTGTTGCCGTAGCTCGCGCCCGCGGCCACGTTGGCGTCCGCCTCGGTCGCCACGTGGTCGTACGGGTCGTACGTCCAGGTCTGCGTGCGCGACTGGTCGCCGCCGCCCGCGTCGGCCACGGTCTGCGAGGTGGTGTTGCCGTCCTCGTCGTAGACCGTGGTGGTCGTGGCCCGGTGCGTGGCCCCGTTGACGCGGTCGGTGATCTGCGGGTCGTCCTCCTCGGTCACCTGACCGGCCGTGTCGTACTTGTACGTCGTGGTCAGACCGGCCGGGTAGGTGTCGGAGACCACCTTCTGGGTGCTGACCTGGCCGACACCGTCGTAGGTGTAGGACGTCACCAGGCCGATGCCGTCCGTGGTGGAGGCCACGTCGCCGTTCTTGTTGTACGAGACCTGGTTGAGCGCACCGCCGGGGCTGACCGTCTTCACCGGCAGACCCGCGGGCACCACACCGCCGTCCGCGGACGGGTAGGTGCTGGTGCCGTCGCTGTAGACGGTCTGCGTGGTCCGGCCGTTCGGGAAGCCCGGCACGGCGGGACCGGTGATCGCGGTCTGGTTGCCGGCCGAGTCGTAGGTGTAGGTCGTCAGGTACGTGTTGTCACTCGCCGACGCGGAACGCCCGTCCCGCTCGGTCAGCAACTGGTCGTTGCGGGGGTCGGCGGTGGTGAGCTGCGCGGTCGTGTCGTCCGGGTAGTACGTGTAGTACTCCGTGTTGCACTTGTTCGCCGCCTGGTCCTGGCAGGACGTGGAGGAGACGATGTTGCCGCGCACGTCGTGACCGGTGACGGTCATCGAACCGTTCGGGTCGGTCACGGTGTGCTCGAAACCGGACGTGTCGTAACCGAAGCTGGTCGTGTTGCCCAGGGCGTCGGTCTCGCTCAGCAGACGGTTTCCGTGCGTGACGTCGTACTTGTAGCTGAGCGTCGCGTTGGTCGGCGTCGTCACCGTCACTGTCTTCACCGGCAGCAGGCCGGTGGAGTTCAGTGCCGCGTCGTACTGCGCGTCGACGTCGTCGGCGGAGAGCTGCGAGCGGTAGACCGCGGCTTCGGCGATCGAGCCCTTGAAGTAGCTGGCGTAGCCGGTGTTGTCGGTGCCGCTGGTGTGCGACTCGTCGGGCCAGTTGCCGCCGAGGTAGCCCGCGCCCACATAGGTGTAGGGCTGGCCGCTCATCGCGGCGGTGCCGGTCTGGGTGCCGACCAGGTTGCCGTCCAGGTAGAGGGACTGGCTGGTCGCCGACGAGGACAGCACGACGTGGTGCCACTTGTTGTCGGTCACCG
>NZ_JBITTC010000018.1:0-1196 GCF_044541565.1 Streptomyces sp. NPDC085596
GTGACCACGCCGAACTGGACCGTTCCGGCCGGCAAGCTGGCCTGGAACACTTCTTATGCGTGGACCGCGCAGGCATACGACGGCACCAAGTACTCCGCGGTCTCACCCTCGTCCGCGCTGACGACGGAAGTGCCGCAGCCGTTCCTGACGTCGGAGCTGTCGCAGAACAGCAGCGACCACGGCTACGACGCGACCATCGGCAACTACACGACCTCCGACACGGACGCGTCGATCTCCACGGTCGGCCCGAGCCTCGATGTCGAGCGTGACTACAACTCCCGTGACTTCCGGATATCCGGCGCGTTCGGTGCCGGCTGGTCGAGCATCTTCGACGCCAAGGTCACTGAGCAGAAGAACGCGGCCGGCACTCTGACCGGGGTTGTCGTCACCTACCCGGATGGTTCCGAGGTCGGTTTCGGCAAGAACTCCGACGGGACCTTCTCGGCGCCCTCGGGTCGCTTCGCGATGCTGCGTTCGCAGACCTCGCCGGCCGGCTACACGCTGACCGACAAGGACGACACCGTCTACACCTTCACCACGCTTCTGAGCACGGGTGTGTACGGCATCAAGGCGGTGGCGGACGCCAACAGCCGTCAGGTGGACTTCACCTGGGCCTCCGGACACGTCACGGTGATCAAGTCCGCTGTTTCCGGACGGTCGCTGAACCTGACCTGGTCCACCCCCACTGGCGCGACTGCGGCCCACGTGGCGACTGTCGTCACCGACCTGGTCGACTCGCGCGACTCCGGCAGCGCCCAGACCTGGACCTATGGCTACACCAACGACCAGCTGACCAAGGTCTGTTCGCCGTTGTCGACGGCCAAGTGCACGACGTACGGCTACACGGGCGGTTCGCAGTTCCGTACCGAGGTGGAGAACGCCGGTGCCTCGGAGCTGTGGCAGTTCAACGAGGCGAGCGGCACCACGGCCGCCAGCTCGGTCGGTGACAGCGAGGGCACGGACAACGCCACGTACAGCGGGGTCACGCTCGGCCAGACCGGTCCGCTGGCCGGGTCCACCGCGACCGCCGCGAAGTTCAACGGCACCTCGTCCTACGCGGAGCTGCCGCCGAGCCTGGTCTCCAGCTCCAACCAGCAGACCATGTCGATGTGGTTCAAGACCACGACGGCTCCGGGTGTGCTGTTCTCCTATTCCACGCTGCCGCTGAGCTACGCGATGGCTCAGGGCCAGTACAC